>CAWKOX010000016.1:0-12391 GCA_963851095.1 uncultured Gammaproteobacteria bacterium
TCGTAATGTAAAGCTGATTATTCTCGGCAATATTATTTGTCGTGTGAGTTAAAACATTTTGTGCATTAACATTAATAATAATGATACCAAATGGGCTGCCGTCAGGATTAAAAAGTGGCGTAGAGAAACGCCAAATAGGACGATAGGGCCTCTCCACTTTGTCTAGTTCACGATTTAAATTCATGTCTGAGGTAAATACACCGCCCAAGCTCACTTGAAGTGTTGTTTCAATATAAGGCTCATTTTTCTTAGTCTGTAATTGCCCAGTATCAAAGGCTTTTAATTCTTCGCCATTACGCTGTACTTTCACATGCTCTTGCCACGCAGCATCAGCACGAATAAAGCGCACCTGATGCACATCGGTTTTAGAAAGCATATACGCCTTAAAGATATTGGCGAGCCTTTCATTCAATAGGTCGATAATGGCTTTATTTTGAGTAGTGGAAGATTGATTATTGTTAGCTGTAATTAAAGAATTAATAACGGGGGTGCTGGCAAGAAATAATACATCACGACGGTATTTTGTAGCCTCATCTTCAAGCGCGGTAATCGCGAAATCTTTGGTGGCTGAGAGATTATCACTGACCTTTTGCAAGACATTTTGAGCGATCAACCAAGATGCAAAAAATAATATGAATCCGAAAAGGATCAGTGTAAAAGGCACTGACTGCTTGAATTGCGCACTTTTTAAAAAAACGAGAACGCTCTGAATGCTGAATTGATGAGGCAGTGTGTCAATATCTTCTGGTACATTTTTAGCACGTAACGAATTATTGATGAATAAAATACAAAATGTGAGTATTAAGCCAAACAGTAAAATCCAACTGACATTCCAAGGTTTAATTTGATTAATCATCTTTTTTGAAGGTGACAATAGAAGTTGCCAGTTTTGACCCAACACATAAATGTTGCGCGTTGTTTGGTAGTACTGAGTATGATCCTTTTGAGGGCGCTTAGAAAAATAGAAGGGTTCGTTGTCTGCGGTATTGGTTAACGTTATCTGCGCGTTGTCTATTTCAGATTCTAAGTTGGCTAAAACGTCATCGATAACTAAGGGGGCATATGACCAACCTAAGACATGATTTTCTCTAGAGTCAATTGTGGCTAAATTCACACCTGCTGGGTAGACGGGGAGTAATACCAATGCACCTTTACGTGTTTTGTTGTTTGCCTGAACTAAAGTAATAGGGGCTGTTAAATAGGGTGAATCATTGCGGGCGGCTGCTAAGGCCGCCGCTCGTCTATTTGATTCAGATCCAATATCAAGCCCCAGTGCTTGTCTGTTTTTATCGAGGGGATAAATATGCTGAATAATAAAGCGATCTTTGTCATGGGCTGTTAATGTGCGGATGCTGAAATCAGGCAATCCTAGTGTTATGCGTGTTTCTTCAATAAATTCGCTTTCTTTGCTAATAGGGACTCGACGTATATAACCAAACCCCAATGCGCCCGGAAACTCTTGCTCAATATTTCGGTTATTACTGTATTCTTCAAACTGCTCACGATTGATCTTATTGATTCCTACCGCTGACATGGCCCCACGTACACCGCGTAGACCGTATTCAAAATGCCGAAAACGCTGATTGATAAGTGCTTCAGTCTTGTTGGCGATGTCATTTGTGTATGACTTAATCTCGTATTCATTGTGGTAATTAAGGCCCCAAGTAATCGCCAGTGTTAGAATAATACCGCTAAGTAATGGCAGCCAATAACTGATTATATTTGCTTTTTTAGTGTCTTCAGCACTCATATTTGATAACTACTTTTGATATCAATTGCGGGGACGGGTTTAGATAAATAGTAGCCTTGCAGAAAGGTAACGCCCAGCTCTTTTAAACGATGGGCCTGATTGATTGTTTCAACACCTTCGGCAATAGTTTGTAATTTCATACTTTGCACAAGCGTAATAATGGTCCGTACTAATATCTCATCAGGTTCATCAATATCAAGTTGAGAAACAAAGGCCTTATCAATTTTCAATACATCCACAGGTAAATCTTTTAAGTAACTTAAACAAGAAAACCCTGTACCAAAATCATCAATGGATATGGTAAAACCAAGCGCTCTGAGCTGGTTAAGATCCTTTGTTATTTGATCCAGATTTTGCAGCATTAAGCTCTCGGTTATTTCAAGCTCAATCATTTTAGGGTCTAGCTTGTATTGATCAATCGCGTTCAGCAGAAAGCCAATGAAAGAAGGATCCATGAATTGAACGGGAGAAATATTAATGCACATACGAATATCCAACCCTTTGTCACACCACTGCCTAAGTTGTGCAAAACAATATCGTATCATCTGCTCGCCAAGAGGAATGATTAAGCGAGTCTCTTCTGCAAGAGGAATGAATTCAATGGGAGGAATAAGTTCACCCTTATCATCCTCAATTCGCATAAGTGCTTCTACAGCAAAAATATCACCACTATGCGAATCAATAATCGGTTGGTATAAAGCAATAACGCCTTGGTCAGTAATCGCCGCTTTAATTTGCTTGTAGCGCTGGCGGCGAGTTAAAAAAACAGACTCCATTTCTTTAGAATAAAAGCAATAGTTCTCATCAGGTATTTCTTTTTTAGCTCTTTGTAAAGCGGCATCGGCATGAAGCAATAATGACTCGATATTGTCAGCATCATCAGGATAGATACTAAGCCCCATGCTAATTGAAAAATTATCAATGCCCGCATGTTGCTCCGTCAGTTTCATGACTGATTCTTGAATCTTCAGCGCCAAGTTTGCAAGGCTCTTTGGGTTTTCTAATTCAGGTACCAAAATCATAAACTCATCGGCATTATGACGGCTTAAAATTTCATTATTTTGCAATTGTTCTTTGACTTTTTGGGCAATGTTTTTTAGCAGCACATCGCCAAATTCAAAACCAAACTCTTCATTCATTAACTTAAAGCGGTCAACATCAAGTAAAATTAAGCCCAACTTTTTATCGGAATTTTGGCTATGGTCAAGCTGAACCGTGAGGCGCTCCATAAATAAGAAGCGGTTGGGGAGGTGTGTTAATTGATCATATTGCAGAGTATGTGACATTTTTAGGTCTAAAATGCGAGCCTTATTAATGTCAGAAAAAACAATAACGCCACCAATAACATGCCCAGAATCTGAAACTAATGGAGCGGCACTATTTTCAATGCCAACCCATTGGCTCGTTTGTTTTCTCATCTGACAGTTTATTGCCATACCCACAATGCGGTTTTCTTCAATCGCGATACGGACAGGATTAACGTGTACAGGGCTCTCATCGGCAATTCTTAAAGGCATAACCGTTTCAATGAGCTGGCCTTTTACCTCTTTAAGCAAAACACCAATCATCAACTCAGCAGCAGGGTTCAAAAAGGTAATGCGGCAGTCTTTATCGGTAGTAATCACCGCATCACCAATCGCGTCGAGGGCAACCTTGGCATGGCGAAGCACTTGCACTACGTCGCGCTCTCTTGCGCGCAAGGTTAAATGCGTTTGAACGCGCGCAGCGACGACCAACGGATGCAGTGGTTTAGATAAAAAATCAACCGCACCTGCTTTAAGGCACACCAACTGTTCTTCAACTGAATTATGTGACGTGATAAAAATCACGGGGATATCGCGTGTGGAGTCATGCTCTTTTAACTTGGCCAAAACCTGAAGGCCATCGAGACCAGGCATCTCGATATCCAGTAATATAACGTCAGGTTGAGTATTACGCGCGATTTCTAAAGCGGATAAGCCTTCCTGTGCAAAAAGCACGTGGCCAATATCTTTTAAGGCGTCGTGTAGAAAGGTAATTTGACTGATATCGTCATCAACCACCAAAATTTTATGCAGTGACTCATCACTTGAAAACATGCACTCTCCGAATCCGCTTCTTTCAAGCTATGGCAGTGATGGAATGAATGAACAATCGGTTTATTTATCTCATCAGAAGTTGTATCTATAAAGAATACTTATATGAGAACCAGTCTTATATAAAGTAGACAAAGATAACCAAAAATACAACTAATGCAGGCTAACCAATATGCTCGTGGCGAATAGGCCTACTCAGCAATAAGCATTTACCCTTTGCCTATAAAATCAAAAGGATAGGGTGATATTTTTCCAGAGTTAGAACGGCTTTTTCTTAAAATTCAGTGTGGGTATGATAATGCGCTTGTATCAAAATCTGAATTATCCAATACTCGAACACAGGCATCGCCAGCAGCTGATACAGAGAGCCATTAATAAATTAGCCGATTACGCCATGTGCATTCTTGAGGAAGACACGCTAATAGCACTCGCACAAGCGGTGAAAGAAGAATTCGAAGGCGTTATTCAATACGCCGATTGGAATAACCGCGATGATATTAAATCGACCATGAAGGTGGACTTGATCATGTTGCTAGCAAAACAGGGTTATCCGCCGGTTGATCGTAACGAGGTCTATAAAGAAGTACCAGGTTGCTTAGAAAAAATGCTGGGTTAGCCCTTTGTAGCTGTGGTGTTTAGTCGCCGTCCTTGATATTAGTACTTTTAAATTTAGTATCGACACTTACGCCTATTGTTGTTTTTCGATTAACTTTCAGCGTTAGCGATGCCTCCAAATAAGGTAATTATTGCCTGGTTTGCCGCTTGTTGTGCCGTGCATTTCCCTTCTGAGATCAACCACCACCCTGAATAAATCATGGTGTCGATCGTGACCATGATCCAGTCATTACTAAGCTCTGGGCGAACAAGCCCTTCTAAGCGAGCTTGTTCAATGATGGTATATAACTCTTCTAGCTGCCGCTGATAGGTGGCCATTACTAGCTCATCACCTTCTGCGATTGACCATAGCGATAATAAAAAATGGTAGCGATCTGCCATGGGCATTAGCGCGTGGAACATCTTTTCTAAGGTTAATTTTGCCGTTAGCTTTTTCTGCTTTATTGGCTCCATAACGGCATCGGTCATGTCCAGAGACTCTTGGGCAATTTCTTGTATAAGCTGTTCTCGGGTTTCAAAGTGTCGATATAAAGTGGCTCGACCTACTCCAGCGTATTCAGCTACCTCTTTTAAGCTGGCTTTCGGGTTCATGATTAGGAGGGTTATGGCTGAATTAATCAATGCTTCTCGAGAGCGGGCGGCGCGGGCGTCTTTGTGTTTCATGACAGTAAAGTCTTAAATATTTTATGAGACGCTATTGTATCATAAGATCTTGAAAGTTATGATACACCTGTGTCTCATAACTGGTTGGGACTTTTTTGAACTCGACTAAGCTTAAATTAGCTTTTGATTCATCTTATTTAGATACTGGATTAGATATGAAGAATATTCTGGATAGTTATCGTGATACCGCTGCTGCAGCTCTTGAGGAGGCACACAGCCTACCTTTTGCTGCTTATTCGCATGCAGATGTATGGAATATGGAAGCCGAGCAGCTGTTTCGCCAAGAATGGGTCTTTGTATGTTGTGAGCAAGAGCTACCTAATTCGGGTGACTATTTTGCTTTTCAGTTGGCGGGTGAAGCGCTCATGTTGATGCGTGGAAAAGATGGCCAACTACGGGCCTTATCTAATAATTGTCGTCATCGTGGTACGCCGCTATTCCCCTTGGGCTTCGGACAGTTAGGTAACAATGGTAAGAGTGATAAATACATTGTATGCCCTTATCATGCTTGGGCGTATGAAACCGATGGTGCACTTAAAGCGGCGCCGTTAGTCGGTAAAGTGACGGTGGATAAAAAATCGCACTGTTTGCCTGAGTTTCATTTACAGGGCTGGCATGGACTGTTGTTTATTAATTTAGCTGAAAATCCACAGCCGTTATCACAACGTTTGCAGGGGATAGATGAATATTTATCTTTGTTCAATCTAGATCGTTTTATTGCAGGCAGAAGTGGGGCCGTTGAACATTGGCGCGCAAACTGGAAGCTCGCAATAGAAAATGCGATGGAAAGTTATCATCTGTTTCAAGTGCATGAAAATACGCTTGAGAAAACAACACCAACACGGGATGCTTATTATATTGCTGGTTGTTCTGAGTGGACGCTAACGGGTGGAAAAATGGCGAAGACTAATAATAAGATAATGCAATGGTTAGCGGGAAAGCAGCCTGAAGCCTTTGATCATTATGTATTGGTTTCTTTACCTCCCTCGTTTGTAGGAATTCTAACGTATGAATCATTTGATTGGCTTCAGGTATTACCCATTGATGAACATAACTGCCAAATTCGTTCGGGCGGAATTGCCGAGTCGATAAAGGGTTATGACGATCGTTCGGTAAAGGCCTTTACGGATGCATTTTTTAAAGAAGACAAAGATATTTGTGAATCCGTTCAGACAGGTATGACGTCGCAATTAAGTTCAGGTGGGAAGCTGGTAGAGATGGAACGTATTGTCGTCGACTTTCATCAATTTTTAGCCAATCGATTATTTGCAACAGAGCCGAATAATTTCTATCAAGCCGAAGAGGCCGCTATTTTCTTAGATGATAGCTAAGTAGACGACCGCTAGCTTTTTAAAAGCGGGTTCGTTCATCATTCTCATTTTTTTAAAAAATTACATTTAACCTTTTTTATAAAAATAATTAGGGAGGGCATCGTTATGCCTATCGAAAAGAAATTATTGCTTGCAGGTATGGCATCGATGTTCATATTAGCCTGTACTAGTCCAAGTGAAAAGTCGAAAGACACACCTGATAGGCCCGGTATTACGCCCCCTGTTATCACATTGCCGACTCCACCATTGGGTATTGCTAATCCAAGCTATGTCGGTTTTGAATCTGGGGCTGTTCGTCCGTTGGCTTATTCTGCCGATAAACAATCGGTCTTGATTACTAATATTCCAAATCACAGTTTGGATATTTATAACTACGATGATGCTGGAAAGCTTGCACGTTCTTTATCAATTCCTGTCGGTATTGAGCCCGTTGCGATTGCGGTGCGTGGCCAAGGTGATGCGCAAGAAGCGTGGGTGGTAAATCATTTATCTGATTCTATTAGTATTGTGAAGTTTGATCGAGCACAGCCTTATGTGGCGAAAACATTATTAGTAGGTGATGAGCCAAGAGATATTGTTTTTGCTAAAGACAAGGCGTTTATTACCACGGCACATAGAGGCCAGCATAGAACTCATGAATCTTTGCAAGGTGTTCCAGGAGCGGGTTCGCCACAGTTGCATACTGCAGGAATTAAACGTGCGGATATCTGGGTATTTGATGTTGCTAATACCGGTGTAAACTCAGGCAATGAAATTGGAGGCAAACCCTTAAAAATTATTGAATTATTTGGTGATACTCCGCGCGCGTTAGCGGTAACCGCGAATCAAGAAACCGTGTATGCCGCGGTATTAAATTCAGGTAACCAAACAACGGCGGTGCATGAAAGTGTGATGTGCCAAGGATTTGAAGACGACAATTTTGGTAATAAGCCGTGCCAGGTATTAGATACAGAAACATCGCCCAATGGTTTAGCAAATGGACAGTTACCGGGTGGGCGAACATCGCCGGGTGTAAATCGTGATGGTATTCCTCAGCCTTGGTCTTCGATGATTGTTAAGTACGATTCGAATTCGGGGCAGTGGCAAGATACCAAAGGTCGTAATTTCAGTAACGGTATTCGTTTTACCTTAGCCGATAAAGATGTGTTTGCGATTGATAGTACTAGTTTAAATGAAACAGCTGTCTATCGCAGCGTGGGCACAACGTTATTTAACATGGCTATTAACCCTAAGAATGGCAAGTTGTATGTTTCAAATACGGAAGCGAATAATGCAGTGCGTTTTGAGGGACCAGGCCAGGTCGGCGGCTCTACTGTGCAGGGAAATATCGCGCGCTCACAAATTACTGTCATTGATACTAATGCCGATACGATGTCGATACGGCCTTTAAATCGTCATATCAATTATGATCAATTAAAAGCCCCTGCGAGTATTAAACCGCATACGATTGCAACGCCGTTGCAAATGGCTTTTAGTGCTGATGGTAATAAGGTGTACGTCGCAGCGTTAGGTTCAAATAAGGTGGCAGTGTATGCAACCGAGCAATTAGAAGAAAATTCTTTTTGGGATAATGCCGGCAGTGAGTTTCGTCCACAAGATTTATCGCAGAACTTCATTTCTATCTCTGGTGGCCCAGTGGGGATTTTATTAAACGAAACTAATCATCAGCTATTAACCTATACCCGTTTTGATAACAGTTTGGTCGTGAGTGATTTAAACAGTGGTAACGAATTGCAACGTTTAAATATGCCCACACCTGAACCACAAAAAGTGATTGCTGGCCGAGCTTTGTTATACGACGCAAATCGTTCTTCCTCAAATGGTGAAGCCTCTTGTGCCAGTTGTCATGTGTTTGCAGATACCGATCAATTAAGTTGGAATTTGGGTAATCCTGATGCATCGAATGGTAGAAATCCTCAGCCTATTCCTACGTTTAAATTCTCTGAACTCGGTTGTGATTTTGTTGGCCCTAATGAAGAAAGTTGCCAAGCATTGAAAATTATTAATGGTGATGGCAATCGCCGTACATTTGCTTCAATGAAGGGGCCGATGTTCACTCAGACATTAAGGGGTATGAGTACACACGGACATATGCATTGGCGAGGAGACCGTTCACAAGGCTATTTTGGAACCGATACTGAAAAAACACTGAATGAGAAAACATCGTTTAAAAACTTCATTGTTGCTTTTGAAGGTTTGCTCGGTATGGATATTGATTTACCTGCAACGGTAGAGGCCAGTAATAAATCTGCGGAGGTGATTCAGCTAGAACAAGATATTGATAGCTTTGCTGATTTCATGTTGAACATTCAGCTTCCGCCTAACCCTGTGCGTAATTTAGATAATTCATTATCTGCCCCAGCGGTTGTTGGTCGTAACTTTTTTCATGGTGATCGACGTTCAGATGGTTTAGATCAAGACTCTGGTAGAAATGGCCCAGAAACCGACGGTGTTAATTGTGAGGGTTGTCATGGGGTTGATCATGCAAAAGGATTTTATGGTACCCGGGGTGAAGCCGCTCATGGTGGTGAAATTCAAATGTTTAAAGTTCCGCAGTTAAGAAATTTATATACCCGTGTTGGTATGTTTGGCTTACCTGATCGTAATGGTTTTTTACCGAGCCATACCGCTGAACATCAAGGAGAGCAAATTCGAGGCTTTGGTTTTCTACATGATGGCGCAACAGATTTATTATTTAATTTCTTAAAAGGCGGGGTATTTGATAATGGCGAAGAGCCTTGCCCTGAAGGTATTAGTAGTGCACATGGCTGTGCTTTCAATAGTGGTCGAGTAGGGATTCCTGACGATATCGTGCGCCAAGGTTTAGTCGATTATTTAATGGAGTTTGATAATGATATTGCGCCGATTGTTGGTCAGCAAATTACTCTGCAACGTGACTCAAGTGATTCTGCCTGGCAGCGTTTTGAATTATTGACTGAGCGTGCGCAAAGTCCTTTTGTTTCTAAAATTTTAGGTGGCGCAGTAAATGAGTGTGACTTGATTGCAACCGGATTGATTGCAGGGCAGCAGAAGGGATTTTTATATAACCCTGTGGATAAGGTCTTCAATGGTGATAAACAAACGGATGCTGGGCTGAATAAGGCTGACATACGTAGTTTGCTGGTAGCGGCAGAGAACATATTGACCTTTACTTGTTTAGTACCTGGAACGGGTAAACGATTTGCGTTGGATAGTGATTTAGACGGTGTATTGAACGGTGACGAGGTGAACCTATGAATATTATGGGTATAAATTTGATGGAAGTCTCTTGGGTTGTGTGGCTAGGCATTGGGTTGATTGTATGGCTGCTGTATGACTTATTTAGTGGTGTAGTTTATCTGCACCGTGAGATTGAGTGCGACAGCGAGCCTGGCTTGTATTGGTTTTCAATTATCCTATGGGGCGTTGTCGCAGCATCGTGCTTTATTTATGAATGAGGTGACCCTTATGATATTACCAAAACATAATGTATTTTTGCGCTGGTTATATATTGTTGGCGTAATCGGCATGTTTATTTTCATGTCGATGGTGATTTGGAGTTACTTGAGTGAAGGCACTGCTGATTCTAACGCAGATAGCAGTGCGAATTTTAATAGTCAGATTCTTTCTCAGGTCGCTGAGTATCATTCTTCTGATCTAGATAATAAAAACAATGAAAGTTTTGATACTAAGAAAATACTAGGGCTAGTTGAACAGCCCGAAGTTAGTGTTTTAGTGAAAAAATTTGAATTAAACCTTAATCAAATAATTGAAAATCAGATGTCTGCTTTTTGGTTATTACTTTTTGACGACAGCGTTATGCTGTCATCTAAAGGCCTTATAACAGATAAAACGGTGTATCAGGTTTATAGAAACTATGATCCTACGAAGAATACCGTGGATGTTCTATTGGGGTTTAAAGTGAATGATCCAGTTAGTGATTCAGATTATGAAATATTGACCCTTGAAGCGGGCCTTATGCTACCAAGAAAGAGTGTTTTGGATAGTTGGCAGAACTATGAGCAGCTGCCCATAAAACTGGTCTATGAACTCGATTTCGAAGTCTTCCAGTTGGATGAGCGATTTTAATGTAATCTCGCAGAAAGCCTTCTTAAATCCTAGAGGAGATAATAGTTATGAATGAACTCTATTCTATGTCAGATTATTTACAGCAGATGTCGATTGATATTTATGATTGGACGCTCGTTTTTGCGTTGCTATTTATTACGATCGAGTTACTCGATGAAGGTGTTAGTCGCCGAATGAATGGTGAACGTTTTTTAGAAACTCTATCAAGCCTTTTTACCCAAGTGCCTTACTATTTTACTGAGGTTTTTGTTTTTTCGGCTGCAGTTTATAGTTACTTTACGATACATGCCTATATTCCATGGAAGATGCCAGAAACTGGGGCAACTTTCTTATTGGTATTAGTCATGGCTGATTTTGTATATTACGTAGAGCACTTCTGCATGCATAAAGTCAGGCTATTTTGGTTAGCACATTCTGTGCATCATAGTTCTAAGGTATTTAATACAGCAACAGCATTTCGCTTTAGCATATTTGATCCCGTTATTTCAGCGACCTTTCATTTGCCTTTATTACTATTAGGGTTTAACCCTATTTATATATTTGCAGCTGAGATATTAATTCAAGCTTATCAATTTTGGATTCATAACGAAATGATTGGTAAGTTGGGGCCAGTAGAGTGGGTATTTAATACGCCTTCTCATCATCGTGTTCACCATGGTTCAAATGCGGAATATATTGATAAAAACTTTGGCGGCATCTTAATAGTATGGGATCGATTATTTGGTACTTTTGCTAAAGAAGAAAAACTTCCGTGGTATGGGATAGGGGTAACACTGCCTTCGAAAAATCCATTAACAGTGCAATTTTTTGAATTTACTAATTTGTTTAAAGACTTACGCAGCGCGACAGGCATTAAGCAACGTTTAGGCTATGTCTTTTTAACGCCAGGCTGGAAACCAAAGGAGCATAAGGATTCGGATAAGTGAAGGCCTTAATATTTGTTTTTTTATTAATAGCCGCTTTTCATTCTCAAGCATCGGTAACTTATGGCCAAGACTTTACCAGTGCTGGAATAAGCAGCTTTGTGTATGAGACACCTTATGTGAGTGAGGAAGTAGAGAATACTTGGTCGCCGTTTATTGCTTTGCAATATAAAAACTTTTTTATTCGAGATATGGAGTTAGGCTATCAATTTTTAACGACTTACGATTATGGGGCTGCGGTTTCATTATCAGGAGATGAACTAAGTAAGCAACGGAAAGGAGGTAGTGATGCTGTTAATGATGGATTTAATATCAAAGGCAGTTTTAGCTTATATCGTCAGTCAGGCATTTATACACTCTCTGCGATGCAAGATATTAGTGACGTGCATGGAGGAAATGAATCAACCTTGAGCTGGCTGTACTCTGTAAGGCACTCCCATTTGACTTGGTATCCTAATATTTATGCTAGTTGGATGAATGCAAAGTTAGTGGAGCATTATTTCAGTGAAGACCAAGATACTGTAATGGCCGATGCTTATAAGCCAAGTGCTGGTTGGCGTTATGGTTTGGGAGTAACCGTTGATTATCACCCTACTCAACACTGGTTATTTCAGACGGTCGTTACTAATGAACGTTATTCAGCAGAGATCATTAATAGCCCAATTGTAGAGCGTTCTAATGCTTGGTTATTGGCGGTAAACCTAGGTTATTATTTTTAATGGCAAAAATTAGGGATCAGGCTAGGGCTGAGCTAATGAGAGGAGTGATAGGAATGACGGTGCTGAATTTAGCTTCCAAAACGGTTTATTCTGAAAAAATCTTTATTCAACGATAAAAGGACAGCAGTCGTTTTTAGACTAAATGCATATTCTGAAATTAATGGGCCGGAATAATGTGGTTGGTCACAAAATGGTCACAAATGGGAGTGGGTTGGTAGTTGCTTACAAGGAAGATACTGTGGAATAT
>CAWKOX010000017.1:0-19602 GCA_963851095.1 uncultured Gammaproteobacteria bacterium
TAGAAATTCTGACTTCTCTGATATTCAATCCCGTTTTAGCATTCATTATTGCGAGCAATCTGTCGACATGACAGATAAACCGTCTCATGCGTTACGCCGCAAACAAAAATCGACCATGGCACTCGCACTTAAAAGCATTGCCAATAATGAAACTCAAGCGTGTGTCAGTTGTGGTAATACCGGAGCGCTACTGGCGTTATCCCGCTATACCTTATCGACCTTGATTGCGATAGACCGACCCGCGATGGCCCGAGACCTTCCTACAGCAGGCAAACCTTTGCTGATGCTAGATCTAGGAGCAAATATCGACGTAGGGGCTGATGGCCTGTATCAATTTGCCATCTTATCGGCGGCTTGGCGTAAAGCGCAGGGCGTTAAAACCCCCAAGTTGGGTTTATTAAATATCGGTAAAGAAGCATGTAAAGGTACGGAAGAAATTCAATTGGCTGGCCAGATGATTTCAAGAATAGACGGCATTGAATACGTCGGCTTTGTCGAAGCTGATGAGCTGTACCAAGGTCAGCTAGACATCGTAGTCTGTGATGGTTTTCATGGTAATATCGCCTTAAAAACCAGCGAAGGGCTTTTGCTGCACGTTTCGCAGCAGTTTGATTTAATACTGCAGTCGAGTTTATTTGGCAAGGCGCTGGCGTTTTTTACCAATCCAGTGATTGCTCGATTTAAACGTCAACTCGACCCGGTATTACACAGTGGAGCTTTGTTATTAGGCATTAATGGGCTGGTCATTAAAAGCCACGGCAAGTCCGACGAAGAGGCTTTCTATCACTCAATACGCTACACATTAACTGAAATAGAGCGTGGAACCGCTCAACGGCTGAATGAAGAAATGGACGAGCTTTCATCCTAGTAGGTTGTTAAGTGAACAAAATAATCATAAAAATGTGATCAAGTAGAATAATTCATCGCACTCGTGCTTGGGGTTCACTTTACTGTAATAATTTTTCCCTCATAATAAGTGCCCTGCGATCATCACCGAATACAGTCGCCGGTTAAAACAGATAACAGAATTTTTTGAGAGACATCTATGAAACAGGTCGTTTTATATTTCCCCGGCCAGGGTGCACAACAGCTAGGTATGCTTGCCGACTTAGCAGAACAGTATCCGATTGTTAAAGAAACCTTCGAACAAGCGTCAAAGGCTATTAACCAAGACCTTTGGTCGCTGGTTCAAAATGGCCCCGCAGAAGAATTAAACCTTACTTACAATACTCAGCCTATCTTAGTGACAGCCAGTGCCGCTATTTGGCGTATTATTCAGCAAGAAGTCGGCGATGCAATTAATGTTGTTGCCGCAGCAGGGCACTCAGTAGGTGAATATTCAGCACTTTACGCCGCGGGCATATTATCGCTAGAAGATGCGGTGCGCTTAGTTAAAAAACGTGGCGAGTTAATGGATACAGCAGTCCCCGCCGGAGAAGGTGGCATGGCTGCGATTCTTGGCCTAGACAGCGAGCAAATTCAAGCTGTTTGTAGCGAAGCCAGTTCAGCAGGTATTGTTGAACCTGCCAACTTCAATGCCCCCGGTCAAATCGTTATTGCGGGTACGGCAGCAGGTATCAAGCAAGCGTGTATCGTCGCCAAAGAAGCTGGTGCTAAGCGCGCACTTCCGCTGCAAGTCAGTGGACCGTTTCATTCTTCATTAATGAAGCAAGCGGCAGAACCTTTCTTAGAAGCCTTAGCCAATGTTAAATGGTCAGCGCCCACATTCGACGTATATCACAATGCCAATAATGCCGTGAGCTCGGTTGCCGATATGCAGCAGCGCCTCGTAGAGCAGCTCTATAGCCCAGTTAATTGGATTGGTGCGGTAGAGGCGTCATGTGCAGGTGCAGAGCTGGCCATCGAAGTAGGTCCAGGTAAAGTGATTAGCGGTTTAAACAAACGCATTAATAAAGAATTAACAACATACTCTAGCGGTGATAGCGCGAGTTTTGAAAAATTACTCAACGCAATAAAAGGCGAAGGATAATGTCAGAGAAAAGACTTGCGTTAGTCACAGGGGCGAGCCGAGGAATTGGTAAAGGCATTGCAGAATCACTGATTGCGCGAGGCTACAAAGTCGTCGGCACTGCAACTTCAGAATCTGGCGCGGCCGCATTAAAAGAATCGCTTAAAATTCTCGGCGACGAGCACGATGCTTTCGTATTGGATATTTCAGACTCTGCACAGGTTACTGCGGCTATTGCTGAATTTCTTGCTCAGCATGGAACTCCGTATGTTATTGTGAATAACGCTGGAATTACTCGCGACAATCTTTTCATGCGCATGAAAGACGAAGAATGGCTGGATGTGATCAATACCAATCTTTCAGGGGTCTATCGAGTATGCAAAAGCTTAATTAAGCCGTTGATAAAAGCGCGCGAAGGCCGCATTATTAACATCAGCTCAATCATAGGTACAACAGGTAATGCTGGGCAGGTTAATTATTCAGCAGCAAAAGCCGGGTTAGAAGGTTTAACACGTTCTTTAGCACAAGAAATAGCCAGTCGAAACATTACCGTCAATGCAATTGCCCCAGGTTTTATTGCAACAGATATGACAGATGGCTTGCCAGAAAATCAAAAAGAAGCCATCCTAGCGACCATACCTATGAAACGTATGGGTGAGACACACGAAATTGCAGGCAGCGTTGCTTTTTTAGCAAGCGACGATGCAGCATATATTACAGGCCAAACCATTCATGTGAATGGTGGCATGAACATGGGTTAATGAACTTAGGAAGTATAAAATGAGTAATATTGAAGAACGCGTAAAGAAAATCGTCATCGAACAATTGGGTGTTAAAGAAGAAGAAGTTAAATCAACTTCATCTTTCGTAAATGATTTAGGTGCTGACTCTTTAGATACTGTTGAATTAGTAATGGCACTTGAAGAAGAATTTGAAACTGAAATTCCAGATGAAGATGCTGAGAAATTGACCAGTGTTCAAGAAGCTATCGACTATATTATTGCGCACCTTTAATCTCGCAATTACTTAGTATATCGATACTTTAAAAAAGCCGCCTCTGTTAAGATTGCGGCTTTTTTATTATTAAGAAGAAACAAAATTAAGCAGTTAAAATGCCTAACAATTGTTATGCTTACGCTTAACGAAAAAAGATATTAAACACGAACTAAAAAACTTAGAAGGATCGGGGATCTATGAACTCGCGTCGTATCGTTGTCACAGGTTTAGGTATGATTAGTCCGCTGGGTAATACCGTGGAAGATAGCTGGCAGTCACTCGTGGCTGGTAAAAGTGGCATAGGCAAAATCGAATCATTTGATAGCGAAGCCTTTGCTACCCAAATCTCCGGTCAAATAAAAAACTTTGATGTCACCCAGTATGACCTAACAAGCAAAGACGCGCGCAAGATCGACATCTTTATCCAATATGCACTCGCGGCTAGTTACCAAGCCATGAAAGATGCAAAGCTCGATACCAATAAAGAAAGCAAGGCAATCGACCCTGCTCGAATTGGCGTTGCTGTAGGTTCTGGTATTGGTGGTATCAGCACCATCGAACAAACCTGCCTAGATATCGACAAAAAAGGCCCTCGCCGAGTTTCACCGTTCTTTATTCCTGCAACCGTCGTCAATATGGCTGCAGGTAACATCGCCATTAAATACGGACTGCAAGGCCCGAACTTCGCCATCGCCACCGCGTGCACAACCGGTACACATAACATCGGTTATGGCGCACGCACCATTGCTTATGGCGATGCCGACATCATGATTGTTGGCGGCGCAGAAATGGCAACCTGCCCAGCAGGGGTCGGTGGTTTTGCGGCTGCTCGCGCCATGTCGACCCGCAACGATGAACCCGAAAAAGCCAGCCGCCCTTGGGACAAAGACCGTGACGGATTTGTACTCGGAGATGGCGCAGGCATATTAGTACTCGAAGAATACGAACACGCCAAAAAACGTGGCGCAACCATCTATGCAGAACTCGCCGGATTTGGCATGAGCGACGACGCTCATCACATTACCAGCCCACCCGAAAATGGCAGTGGTGCTCAAGCGGCGATGCAAAACGCATTAAACGATGCCGGCATGAAAGCAGAACAAATTCAGTACATCAACGCTCACGGTACCTCAACCGATGCAGGTGATATTGCCGAAACGTCGGCGGTTCGTGGATTGTTTGGCGAGCACGCCGCAAACGTCGCCGTATCCTCCAGTAAATCCATGACGGGTCATTTATTAGGTGCAGCAGGCGCAGTAGAAGCCATCTTCACCATTAAAGCTATTACCGATAGCATTGCGCCACCGACGATCAATCTAGACGAGCCAGGTGAAGGTTGCGATTTAGATTATGTGCCGAATGTTGCGCGTAAAATGAACATCGACGCGGCGATCTCAAACTCATTCGGTTTTGGTGGCACTAACGGATCTTTGCTGTTCAAAAAAGTGTAAAAGTTTTAAATAGCCATCATAATAGAAAGGTAAGCCAGTTTCAGATGGAAATGTTTTTCGCCAATGGAATTCTTCAGCCAAGCAGTGAAGAGGCAGGCAATGCAAAGACAGGCAGTGCACATAAATGTCTTAGCATTCATGACCGAGCATTGCAGTATGGTGATGGTGTTTTCGAAACGCTGCGCATCGTAGATGGTGACATTCCAATGTGGCAATACCACCAGCAACGACTCAAAAATGCGCAGCAAATTTTAAGCTTACCGCTCGATGATTTTTTTGCACAATGGCAAGGTTTTATTCGCGAGCATTTGGGTAACCTTAAAAGCGCCTGCGCAAAACTTGTCATCAGTCGTGGAGAAGGCCCAAGAGGCTATAAAATTCCACCGCAAGTCTCATTAAACTGGTGGTTAACCGTAACTGACTTACCCGTGCGTGAAACTAAAAACGAATTTAAATTAACCTTATGTCGCCATGCACTTTCGCGACAGCCAAGATTGGCAGGGTTAAAGCATTTAAATCGGTTAGACCAAGTGCTCGCGCGCTCAGAATGGAATGAACAAGATGATTTCGACGAAGGCATCATGTTTAACCTAGACGGTGATGTGGTTGAGGGCACCATGTCGAATATCTTCTGGCTAAAGTCTGGTCAACTATTTACCCCCGACCTCAGTCAAGAAGGTATAGACGGCTGTGTAAGGCGCTGGGTGATCGACCAAAACACACAAAATTCAAACGCTGTGACGAAAAGCGTCATTATAGAAAAAGATGCCAAGCTCGATCAGCTATTAACCGCCGACGCCGTATTTTTAACCAACAGCTTAATGGGCATTCAGCCCGTCACCCAAATAGACGGCCAAGCCATTGCGCAAAATAACATCATTGAGACGTTGGCCACAGAATTTAATCGCCAGTTTATACAAAACTGAGCGAGTGCTACAATTTATCAAAACAATAAGTCAATAAAGAGACCCGCCTTCGCATGCTTAAAAAATTATTTCTGCTTATTCTACTGAGTGGTATCTCATTCGTAGCCGTTATTATTTACGCATTACAACAGCCCATAAACGCTGTTGGAAATAGTGTGAAAGATAACGAAGCAAATAATCAGCAAGGCATCGTCGTAGAAATAGAAAAAGGCCAAACACTGTCTCAGTTAGCGTACAACTGGCAATCTCAAGGCTGGCTGCCGCATGCGAAAGTATTATTATTACAGGCGCGTATTTTAAATAATGCAAAAGACTTAAAACCAGGTGAGTTCGAATTACCCGCAGGCACACGGGTTTATCAGGTGCTGAGTTTATTAACGCAAGGGGCGAGTAAAACCTACAAAGTCAGCTTTATTGAAGGCACACGCTTAATCGATATTTTGCCAAGATTAGAACAAGCCCCAAAACTGATTCAAGATATTCAACCGCTCACCACCGCTAATATTCAAAAAACACTTCAGCTAGAAACCTTAGCCGAAGGCTGGGTATATCCAGATACTTACGTTTACCATCATGGCGATTCTGTTTCTTCCATCCTTAAGCAAGCGCATGCAAGAATGCAATCGGTACTGAATGAAGAATGGCAAGACTACCAAAACAAGCTCGCCAAACAGCAAATTAAACAGCTGCCTTATAAAACCGCTTACGAAGCCTTAGTGATGGCATCCATCGTCGAAAAAGAAACAGGCCAAGCCAGCGAGCGCCCAGAAATTGCAGGTGTATTTGTACGACGCCTAGAAAAAAACATGCGCCTAGAAACCGACCCCACGGTTATTTATGGCCTAGGGGAAGATTACCAAGGTAATTTGAAAAAGAAACATTTGCGCGACCGCTCAAATCCTTATAATACCTACCGCACAAAAGGCCTACCGCCAACGCCAATTGCACTGGCGGGTCGAGCAGCCATTAACGCCGCATTAAATCCAGATAACGGCGATAGTTTATACTTTGTCGCCAAGGGTGATGGCAGCCATTATTTTTCAACATCACTCGCCGAGCACAATAAAGCCGTGCACGAATACCAAATTTATCGACGCAGTAAAGATTACCGCTCTGCGCCTGCAGCGAAATAAATGCTGTTAAAAAATAGAAGATACCATGAGTCATAAAAAAACCATGCCCGCGCAATTCATCACCTTCGAAGGTGGCGAAGGCGTTGGCAAGTCGACCAATATTGAATACTGCCGCCAGCTACTAGAACAGCAGGGTATAGACGTCGTAGTCACCCGCGAACCTGGCGGAACCGAAATCGCAGAAATTATTCGTGACGCGTTATTAAAAAAACCGCATAAAGAACGCATGAGCGACATCACCGAATTATTATTAGTCTTCGCCGCCCGCGCGCAACACATCGAAGCGTTTGTAAAACCCGCATTAGAACGTGGATGTTGGGTGCTGTGCGATCGCTTCACTGACTCAACCATCGCCTACCAAGGTTATGGTCGCGGTTTAGAACTCGATACCATTAAGCAATTAAAAGTCATTGCACAAATGGGCATCGAGCCGGATAAAACCTTCTTATTAGATGCACCCATCGACATCGGTATGGGCAGAGCAAAAGCACGCGGCCCAGCCGATCGCTTCGAAGTAGAGCAGTTAGACTTCTTCACCCGAGTACGAGAAGGATTTTTAGCAATCGCCAAAGCATCGCCAAACAGAGTGCATATTATAAACGCTGCACAACCACTGACAGCGGTGCAGGCTGATTTAAAACAAGCGCTAGAACAACAAAAGCCGGAGCCTAAATAATGGCCGTCGACGAAGCAGAACTTGCCCAGCAAGGTAAAGACGCACGACAAGTATTGCTGCAAGACATTCCATGGAATCAAGAACTGTGGAACGACCTAATCGAACGCTATCACGGAGTAGGGCTGCCACACGCCTCATTATTATTAGGCAACGAAGGCACTGGTCGACGCCCACTCGCGTTTAAAATGGCGAAGTTTTTATTATGCCAAGCCGCCGATAAAAAAACGGCCAAAAACAACGACAGTTGTAATCAATGCCACAGCTGTAAATTAATGAACGCCGGCAGTCATCCCGATTATTTTATTTGCGACCAAGAAGCCAAAGGTAAACAAATAAAAATCGACAACGTTCGACAGCTTAATGACTTCTTATCAAAAACCCCGCAGATATCCGCTTGCCAAGTCGTACAAGTTTATCCGTTAGAAGCCATGAACCCCAACGCCTCTAATGCGCTATTAAAAACATTAGAAGAGCCGTCAGGGGAATCGTACTTATTATTAATGGCCGAACGACTAGGCACAGTACTGCCTACGATTCGCAGCCGAACCCAAAGAATCAACCTGCACCCACCCAAAACAGAACAAGCACTCGCCTGGTTAACTCAGCGTCTACCGAATGCAACCGCAGAAGACCTAGCGCTCGCACTACGCCAATGTGGCGGTGGGCCATTAAAAGCAGAGCGCTGGTTACGCGAAGGGCTGTTAGAACAAGACGCAACCTACATAACCTTGATGCAAAAATGGTTATCAGGGCAGCAACAACTGCAAGACATTAGCAAAGCCCTTACCAAATATGAATTATCCGACACCATAAACTGGTGGGCCGGACTAAGCTTAGATATCATGAAGCTAGGAATGGGGGCAGACGCAACACAAATCAGCCACCCACAACAAAGCGAATGGATCGGCCAGCTAGTAGCTACCGTATCCAAGCTAAAGCTGTTAACCTTACAAAATAAATTACAAGAAATTGCAGGTCGCCTAGCCTCAGGGCAGGGCAACTACAATGCATCATTACTGATAGAGTCACTGTTACTCGACTGGCAGCAGTCATTTACACAGACACCATCGACACAGACATTATCGACTCAAAGATAGTCGACACAAAGATAATCGACATAGACGTCATCGTCTTAAGAGGCCAGCATGAATCCTAAAAGTGGTATTTTATCCCTCACCATTAAAGATAAATCTGTTTTATACGCAGCCTACATGCCGTTCATACAAGGCGGTGGATTATTCATCCCAACGAATAAACAATACCAGCTAGGCGAAGAAGTCTTCATGCTACTAAAACTAATGGAAGAACCCGAAAAGATTCCAGTAGCAGGCAAAGTGATTTGGCTAACCCCAAAAGGCTCCCAAGGAAACAAAGTAACCGGCATAGGCGTACAGTTCACCGGTGAAGAATCAATGGCCAAAGACAAAATCGAAACCTACCTAGCAGGCGCACTGCAATCCGACCGCCTAACCCACACCATGTAAACAAAGCCCTGAAAAGGGCTCTTTCTTAATAAGACACCCATCACAATCAACCCGTCTTGCTATCTGGACAGTCATCCTAAAATCTAGAGTTCCTAAATAGGACAGCCACTGTAAAGTCTTTCAACATCCTCACTATTAATAACAAATCATTAAATAAACTGTCATCGAATCATTCCCATTTGAAAAGCGAAAATCATCTACTACTGTTTAAAATACAATCTAATATTACCTGGTGAATGTGATGCCAAAGCCCAGAAAGACGCTAATCTCAGTCGAAAGTACTCCTTATTATCATTGTGTTGCGCGATGTGTGAGGCGGGCGTTTCTCTGCGGTATCGATACTATGACAGGGCAAAGCTACGAGCACAGGCGAGCTTGGCTAGAAAATAGATTACTTGAGCTGCCAAAGATTTTTGCACTTGATATTGCTGCGTACTCAATCATGAATAATCATTATCACGTGGTATTGCATATCAATACGGCTCGGGCTAAGAGTTGGACAGATTACGAAATTGTAGAGCGCTGGCATCAGCTGTTTAATGGCACATTACTCTCACAGAAATACCTTAAAAAAGAAGAGCCATTAACCAAATCCGAAATGCAGGTTTTCCAAGAAGTAATCAACAAATGGCGACTTAGGCTGCAAGATATTAGCTGGTTTATGCGGATTTTAAATGAAGCCATTGCACGGGAAGCTAATGCCGAAGATGAGTGTACCGGACGATTTTGGGAGGGGCGTTTTAAATCACAAGCGCTGCTCGATGAAGCGGCATTAATAGCCTGTATGGCTTATGTTGATCTTAACCCGGTGCGGTCAAAAATGGCTGCAACACCAGAGAAATCAAAGCATACTTCGATTAATAAACGCTGCAAAACAGCCAAAGCCTGTACAAAACCCAATCAGAAAAATCAACAGGAAAAGTCACTTCATCCATTTGTCGGCAATTCAAAAATGGGGCAGCCATTAGGCATACAGATGAAGCTGACTGACTATTTAGAATTGGTTGATTGCACGGGCAAAATATTGCGAAATGATAAGCGAGGAGTCATTAGTTTAAACGCCGAAAAAATCTTAGATAGATTAAATATTGGTGAAGAACAATGGCTGGATATGGCGTCAAATTTTGAAGATAGATTTAGTTCGTTTGTAGGAGGGGAGAGCAGTCTTAGAATAGCTTGCGATCATCTAAAATATCAACGCCCGCCAGGATTGGCGACTTGTAAACTCATGTTTCATTAAGCACGTTAATACTTAAAATAAGAATAACAATTGTTATGGCATAACTGCGCTCGAAATTCAGGAAAAGCGGTCTATTTGTTGAAATTACTGATAAATAGGCTCGAAACTTAAAAATCCAACGTGCTGTGAAAAATAACCTCACTAAAATCAGTAAAATACTAGAGTGACTGTCCAAGTAGCTGGAGTGACTGTCCAAGTAGCTGTCTCAAAAACTAAACTGACTGTCTAGATAGCTATTAGCAAGGCCTTTTAAGATGGCTGTCTCAATAGTAGGGGGAAGGCAGTCCAGCCTTAGCCGCGCTTCAGATAATCCGAAGGCACGCCACTGTGGAAGCGAAACTGGTCATCCTCAGATACAATCGCTTCTCGTTCTATCTCTTGAAAGAATGCAATACGATCATCAATGGGTGTCTTACTGTAGCTCTGGGCCAGGGTTAGATAATCTTTATAGTGACGCGCTTCTGATCTTAAGAGCGAGGTGTAAAACTTAGCCAGTTCAGCATCTAAATGCGGGGCCAGTTTTGCGAAGCGTTCGCATGAGCGGGCTTCAATGAGCGCGCCTATGATCAAATAATCAATCAGTTTTTCGTCAGATGCTTTACGCACTTCTTTATTTAATAGGCCTGCGTAGCGTGATGGTTTCAAGCCGCGGTACGTCATGCCACGCTTATTAATAATCTTAATTACCTGTTCAAAATGCACTAGCTCTTCACGGGCTAAGCGTGACATTTTGCGTTGAAGCTCTGGCTTGTCGGGGTAGGCGAACATCAAGTTCAATGCGGTTCTAGCCGCGCACTTTTCTAAATAAGCATGATTAATCAAAAGTATATCTTGGCGCTGCAGTGCGACTTCAACCCATTGGTCTGGGGTTTCGCAGGGCAAAAAATTAATCAGCTCGGCTAAGTCTTTCGGGTCTACGTCTTTAGCCGCCGAGTACGTTGATGAGTAATCTACCGTTGTAGAAGGTAGATTGGATGGCGACTCCGAGGTCAGTTCAGTAGACGGTTCAGCAGACGATTCAGAAGTCATAGACAGATCAATTACAGGCGTTTAAAAAGGACCGCCATTATCGCAGAAGCCCTTTTGAATACCAAGCATCCCGTGATCTTACGCGTTTTAGTATTCGCTAAAATACCTTTGTGCTTTATAATACGCGGCAAATTACCCACGTTTAACCGAATTAGAGACATCTCATGACCGTACGTACTCGCGTCGCGCCATCTCCAACTGGCGATCCACACGTAGGCACCGCTTACATTGCCTTGTTTAACCTTGCGTTTGCTCGCAAGCATGGCGGTAAATTCATTCTGCGTATTGAAGATACCGATCAAAGCCGCAGTACGCCTGAATCTGAAAAAGCGATTCTAGACAGCATGCGCTGGTTGGGTCTTGAGTGGGATGAAGGCCCAGACGTAGGTGGCGAATACGGCCCTTACCGTCAAAGCGAACGCAAAAACGACTACGCTCAATACGCCGAGCAGCTCATCGAAAAAGGTCACGCATTCCGTTGTTACCGCACCAGCGAAGAGCTAACAGAATTACGTGAAGGCATCGCAGATCTAGGTCGTGCGCTTAAAGCCAAGCGATCTAAAGCTATCCGACGAAGAAGTTGCTAAACGCGAAGCCAATGGCGACGAATTTGTAGTACGCATGAACGTACCAGAAGAAGGCATCTGCCCAGTCGATGACATGCTTCGCGGCACGATTGAGATGGATTGGAAAATCGTTGATGCTCAAATTCTACTGAAATCAGACGGTATGCCAACCTACCACCTAGCCAACGTGGTTGATGATCACCTAATGAAAATCACTCACGTAATTCGTGGTGAAGAATGGATCAACTCAGCGCCTAAGCACAAGCTATTATATGAATTCTTCGGTTGGGACATGCCAGCACTTTGCCACATGCCTCTATTACGCAACGCCGACAAGAGCAAGTTAAGCAAGCGCAAAAACCCAACCTCCATCTTGTTCTACCAGCGCATGGGCTACATGCCAGAAGCGCTATTGAACTACCTGGGTCGTATGGGCTGGTCAATGCCAGACGAAAGCGAAAAATTCACTCGCCAAGAAATGTTCGACAACTTCGACATTCAGCGTGTATCACTGGGCGGCCCAATTTTCGATACCGAAAAACTGAGCTGGTTAAACGGCCTATGGTTGCGTGACCTTGATAGCGAAACCTTCGCACAAAAATTCGCTGACTGGGGTTTAGATAAAGAACGCTTACTGCCCATCATTCCACACATCCAGCCTCGCGTAGAAACGTTTGCTGATGTGGTCGGTCTAGCAGGGCACTTCTTAGGCGGCATGACCGTACTAACAGAAGAAAGCTTCACCCACAAAAACCTAGAGCAAGAACAGCAAGTAGAAATACTCCAGTTCGCACTTTGGCAGCTAGAAGCAATTCGCCACTGGGATCGTGATCAAATCCAAAAGCGCATGTTCGCCTTGGCTAAAAACATGGAAATCAAGCCGAAAGACTTCTTGAATCCATTGTTCATCGCCATCGCCGGTACAAGCGAAACCATCTCAGTACTCGATACCATGGCATTGCTAGGCCCAGACATGAGCCGCGCACGCTTACGCCACGCGATTAATGTATTGGGTGGAGTAGGGAAGAAGAAACTGAAGAAAATGGAAAAGGCTTACCGTGGGCACGAAGCGGCGGTAGAAGCGGCTTTAGTTGATAAGCTTAAATGTAGGTCGAGGCTTTAGGCGACAAAAAGACTGGATTACGGTTGTACCCTGAAAGGGCAACCAGCACTATTTCCTTACCTGATCGATGTAGCCCGACATTGTTCGTCCTTCAGGTCGACAGTGCACAAGCAACTAGCTTCGCTTAAACTTCTAACTCTTTGAAAAAACAAAGAAAAATTGTTGACAGTAAAACAACTCAAGCATATTATACGCCCACGTTTTGAGACGGGGCCTTAGCTCAGCTGGGAGAGCGCAACACTGGCAGTGTTGAGGTCAGCGGTTCGATCCCGCTAGGCTCCACCAATTTCAAAACGTATTGTCTTAGTGTCCCCATCGTCTAGAGGCCTAGGACACCGCCCTTTCACGGCGGTAACAGGGGTTCGAATCCCCTTGGGGATACCATCTTCCTTCTTTTGAGAAGAACGGGAGACACTAAGATAAATCAACCGAACATAAGCAATTATGATTCGGTTTTTTTATGCCTGTTATTTGCTACTCTAGCCCCTTAAATAGCAAGCAAAACAAATCGAGCGCCTTTATAAGCCCCAGGCTCAATATACAAGCGATTGCCCATCTGCACCGCCTCACTCTCACCATCCACCACATTGCCGGTCGAGTTATGCCCATGCACCAAATAATCAATGCCCGACACCGAATGACTGCTGCGTTTAGAATAATTACGGCGCGACCAAAGACACGTCTCTAACTCCTCTTGGTCAAAGTCAGGGTAGTGCGACCAGTCATCACTAGGAAAATCAGCGTGCAACAAGCCATACTGCTTACCGTCTTGGCCTTCTAGCTGCATCGCAATCGGCAGATTCGATAATGCCTCAAACCATATAGGCCATTGGCTAGGGTCTGAACTGGCAATCCACTCACCGCCGTTTTGTAGCCACAACATCTTATGCTTACTGTTATTGTGCATTAAACCACTCAGCATAAAATACTCATGATTACCCAATAACGAAAAGAACCAAGGCTCGGCCAGCATCGCCAGCACCTTGGCAGAGTCTGGGCCACGGTCAATCAAATCACCCACGCAAAACAAGCGGTCGCAGGCAAAATCAAAATTCAACTCACCCAACTGGCTCATCAAACGTTCATAATGGCCATGAATATCACCCACAATATAATCAGTACCGTGGGCATTTTTCTCAAACCTCACCAGCTGGCTGTGCGGGGTATTAAACAAGGCTATCATCGCAACTTACTCCAGCGTGCAATACACGCGATCGCTAACAAAAATACAAACATAAACGCATTGGCAGGAATCTGTAGATTAAAATCGACCGACGAATGAATCAAAATTGCAATAATCCCCATGCAGGCCGAAAACCCCAAGCCTTGCTGTAAACTATTACGCCGCATTCGCATCGCCTGAATCGACCAAAACAGCGCAATCAAAACCGCAGCCGCTAACGCCAAAAACGCAATAATGCCAAACTCCGCCAAAAACTGAGCGTAATCATTATGCGCATGATCATAAAGTTGAGTGGCCTTAACATCATCCGACTTATAGCCAGGGTAAGCATACTTATAACTGCCAGCCCCCGTACCCAAAATAGGATTATCTAACCACATATTAAAGGTATCACGGCTCACCTCATCGCGGCTCTCTTTCTCTATGCTGGAACCTTGCAAGCGCTCGGCGACTTTCTCGACCCCAAAAAACATCCCGACAATGGCAATATCAATAATCAGCAAGCTCGATAACAAAATCGTGGTCGAGCGAGACTTATTCTTCATTAGCAATAACGCCAAGCCTCCGGCGATCATCAAACTGGCAAAAAACGCCGAGTTACCCATGCGCGAACGGGTCATTACCAGGCCAATCACCATAATCGCCAATGTAAGGCGCATAATCACCTTAGGGCTTAATAACATCTCAATAAACTGGCGCAAACGCTGTTGCCAATCACCGTAATAACGGGTCGACGATGCCAATAAAAAGCCAATACCCAGCGCCAGCGACATCTCTAAATAGCCTGCCAAGTGATTACGGTTTACAAACGTACCGGTCGCTTTACCCAAATACGCAATTTTTTTAGAAAAGAACCCCAGCTCTAAACCACTCATAACCATCAACGAACCATAAACCGCCTGAAAGCCACCGGCCAAAATCACCGCCCAAATCGCCGTGGTAATACGCGCCCGAGAATTCAGCAGCATCAGTGTTAAGGCAAAAAAACTGCACAAACCAACCGTCTGTAAAAAATCCAAATACAGATCATGACGCGCCATAGACGATAAATAAGAAAGTAAGACAGAACCGTTAATATCGGTCGTAGGGTCTAGCGGGGTAGAGCCCAAAATAGCAATACCAATATCAGTCGTATTAACAGAATACAACGAAATGACATAAGCACTAATACGCCCTATATTCCACTGCAGCCCAATAAACACCGCAACAAAACACAAAGGCAAAAGAACCGGGTAACTGAAAGCCGGAATCCCCATAAAATCACGACTGCTAGCATCTGCTAGATCGAGCACCGCCAGAGCGCACAGAAGCTTGAGAATTTAAATAAAACTGAGCCAGCAACAAACCACAGGACAAGCCCGCAAAAAAGCCCCAGCCCCAAGGGATCACCCCCGCAAACGGCAAAGGTAAGCAAAACAACAAGGCCAAATAACTAGGAAAGATAAAACGCGACATATTCAAGTGCAGACTCAATAAAGAAAACAAACCAACGGTTTAACGACAGCCAAAAAAAAGCCCGAACGAATCGGGCTTTTTTAGCACAACTAGCCGACTAACTAAGCGATTAACGCTCAGATGGGCTGATGTTTGGATTAGGCGTTAGCAGTGGTGGAGCCT
Source organism: uncultured Gammaproteobacteria bacterium (assembly GCA_963851095.1). Taxonomy (GTDB): domain Bacteria; phylum Pseudomonadota; class Gammaproteobacteria; order Pseudomonadales; family Oceanobacteraceae; genus Oleispira. The sequence goes on from CAWKOX010000017.1 coordinate 15,394, forward strand.
GACGTGAATCATTACCAGAGTTATTGCCAGTATTGTTACCTGCATTGTTGCCAGAGTTGTTACCACCTGCAGTTGGTGCAGTAGGAGTACCGGTAACACCAGCAGCGATCACTTGAGGGTCAACGTTTAAAGACGTAGCCGCTTTAGCAACCGCATCTTGAGCTTCGGCAACAGAAGAACCCGATTCAGCAGCACCTGCAGTAACACCACCCAGTGCCGTTTCTGCAGGAACGCCATCAGCGGCAAGTGCCGCAGCTAATACTGTATCTACGCTTTTACCAGCCTTAAGGCCAGCAGCAGAAGCCGCCGCAACAGCCGCTTTAGCATCAGCGCCAGCAGCAATCGCAAGGTTAATAACCGTAGTAATGTCTACACCCGCAGCAACGGCATCTTCAATAGCCAATGCCTGGCAAGAACCACTACCACCACACGCAGCCATCGCGTTATTAATAATGTCGGAAGCAGAAGCATCGCCAGCAGCCAATTCAGAAGAAATAGAAGCTGAAGCCGGAAGGGCCGCTGCAAGAAGAATCCCTGCAAATAAGTTACGCATAGTCATAATCCGTTATCGGTAAAATCAATTGGGTTTATTAATTTCGCCATTTTATACAGCAAACCCCCAGCAAACAAGCGCCCAAACGTAAAATAAGGGTAATAGTCGATAAATAGACAAAAATCCAGTGACTGTCTTTTAATAACCGACAATGACAGGTGAATTCTAAGCAAAATGGACGAGACTGGTTGGTTTTATGGCCTATATCAGGTATTGTGCGCGCTAAATTTAAGGCTGCACTGGATAACAGATATAAAGGTGCAATTGCTCGCCGCTAGGGATTAGCTTCTACCAGTCATTAAGACTGGCCACTCCCTTGCCGTTTGCAAAAAAGCTAACACTTCGCAAGGATACGTTGAATGAAAATCATGGTTGTTTTTGGAACTCGCCCCGAGGCCATTAAAATGGTGCCTGTTGTAATGGCACTGAAATCACACCCAGAATTCAATGTACAAGTCTGCGTAACTGCACAGCATCGCGAAATGCTAGACCAAGTGCTAGAGCTTTTTGAAATAAAACCCGACTTCGATTTAGATTTAATGCGCCCAGGGCAATCACTAGGGGGCTTAACATCACGCGCCTTAGTGGGTTTAGAAGAAGTCTTTCAAGCACAAAAGCCAGACCTAGTCATGGTACACGGCGATACATCAACGACCTTTACAGCCTCGTTAGCCGCTTTTTATCAGCAAATCAAAATTGCCCACGTAGAAGCAGGGCTTCGCACCGGTGATATCTATTCACCCTGGCCAGAAGAATTCAACCGCCGTGTGACAGGGTTGGTGGCTAATTACCACTTTGCACCGACTGAAGTATCAGAAAAAAATCTATTGGCCGAAAAGACCAACCCAGACACTATTTTAGTCACAGGCAATACCGTGATTGACGCCTTACAATGGGTCGTTAATAAAGTAGAGAAAGACGAAGCAATTTCTAGCGCACTAAAAACGAAGTTCGACTTTATAGACCCGTCTAAAAAAATGATTTTAGTAACAGGGCACCGCCGCGAAAACTTTGGCGATGGCTTTTTAAATATTTGTAAGTCATTAAAAGAACTCGCCCAGCGCGACGACGTACAAATTGTTTACCCAGTACACCTAAACCCTAATGTGCAAAAGCCTGTAAATGACATATTAGGCGAAATGAACAACGTACATTTAATAGCACCACAAGATTACCTACCCTTCGTCTATTTAATGAATCAGTCGCACATCATCTTAACCGACTCGGGTGGCGTACAAGAAGAAGCGCCATCATTAGGTAAGCCTGTATTAGTAATGCGCGATACGACCGAACGCCCAGAAGCAGTAGAAGCGGGCACTGTAAAACTGGTTGGCACAGATGCCAATACTATTAAGCAAGCCGTAATAGAACTGCTCGATAATGACGAAGCGTACAAAGCCATGTCGTTTGCACACAACCCATACGGCGACGGCAAAGCCAGTCAGCGCATTGCTGAATTTTTAAAGCAAACAATGAACAATACAATTACTGATCAATAGACACTAACGGACAATAAATCATGAAACCAGAAACTTCTTTTAAAACTGTTAGTGTTATCGGCTTAGGTTACATCGGCCTACCAACAGCCGCAGTAATAGCATCACGCGGCATTAACGTAATTGGCGTAGACGTAAATCAAAAAGCCGTCGATACCATTAACGCTGGCGAGATTCACATTGTAGAGCCAGACCTAGATATTGTTGTACGTGGCGTAGTGTCTACAGGCAATCTTCGAGCAACCACAACACCAGAGCCAGCAGAAGCCTTTATGGTAGCGGTGCCAACACCGTTTCATCACGGCACAGATACCAATGGTGACGTATCGCACAAGCCAAACCTTGATTACATAAAGTCAGCGGCATTAGCCATTGCCCCAGTATTAGAAAAAGGCAACTTGGTGATTTTAGAATCTACATCACCGGTAGGCGCAACCGAAAAACTAGCCGCTTGGTTGGCCGAAGCTCGCCCAGACTTATCGTTCCCGCAAGACAAAGGCGATAGCGCCGACATTAAAGTAGCGCATTGCCCAGAACGCGTATTACCCGGTTATGTTTTACAAGAACTGGTATCAAACGATCGCGTAATTGGCGGCATGTCAAAAGCCTGCAGCGAACGCGCCGTAGAACTTTATAATACGTTTGTTCGTGGCGAATGCGTAATCACTAACGCACGCACCGCAGAAATGGCAAAGCTAACCGAAAACTCATTTCGCGATGTAAACATTGCCTTCGCCAATGAGCTTTCAGTAATTTGCGACAAGCTAAAAATCAACGTGTGGGAATTAATTAAACTGGCGAATCGCCACCCACGCGTCAATATTTTAAGCCCAGGCCCAGGTGTAGGCGGCCACTGCATTGCCGTAGACCCATGGTTTATTGTTGATAGCTGCCCAGAAGAAGCCAAAATCATTAAACAGGCACGTTTAACCAACGACGCAAAACCGTTCTACGTGATCGATAAAATAACAGAAGCAGCAGACCAGTTTAAAAAGCCTGTAATTGCATGCTTAGGTTTAGCCTTTAAAGCCGATATCGACGACTTACGCGAAAGCCCAGCATTACAAATTGTAGAAGAATTAGCGAAAAGAAACATCGGCGAAATTATTGCGGTAGAGCCAAACATTAACGAATCAGAAATGCCGAACACGCTTATCAAAGCAGAAGTAGCAATTAAGCACATTAGAAAACGCACTTAGAAAAAGCAAATGTAGTGGTTGTGCTTGTAGATCATAAGCAATTTAAAGCAGCGGATGCAGGGCAGTTTGCGGCTAAGGTTGTTATTGATAGTCGTGGTGTTATCGCTTAATGGTATCTTAAATCCAATTCTGTTGACGAAACATGCTTATAAATTATCTTGGAGTTAATTTAAATGCTGGCTGTTAATCATAAAATAATGATTAGGAATACAGGGATGTTATTTGTCCGCATGCTATTTGCAATGAGTGTTACTTTATATACATCAAGGGTTGTTCTTGATGTTCTAGGCACTGAGGATTATGGGATTTATTATGTAGTTGCTGGTTTTGTACTTCTACTTGGCTTCCTTCAAGGTGCTATGACAATTGCAACGCAGCGCTATTTTTCGTTTGAATTAGGTGAAGGGGGCCGACGTTTAAGTGAGGTGTTTTCAACTAGTGTTAATATTCATGTAATTTTGGCTTTTTTAGTAGTTATTATTGCTGAAACACTTGGGCTCTACTTTGTTTATTCGCAACTTACCATACCTGTAAATCGAGTAAATGCTGCAGTGTGGGTATATCACTTTTCAGTGATTTCTTTTGGCTTGAGTATTTTAATGGTGCCATTCACAGCGTTAATAATGGCACATGAGCGTATGGGGGTTTTTGCTGTTGTTAGTATGTTCGATGTAGTATTGAAATTACTTGCGGTGGTTATGCTTCAGTTTAGTGATAATGATAAACTGATAATGTATGGTTTTTGTATGTTTGTTGTCGCATTTGTTATTTTCATTATTTATATAATTTATTATATAAAATCATTTGAGCGAGTTAAGTATAAAGTTGCGTGGGATTGGCCACAGTTTAAGATAATGATGAGTTACACGCTTTGGAATACTTGGGGCAACTTAGCGGCAGTAATGTCAGGACAGGGGATAAATGTTTTCTTACTCAATATATTCTTTGGCTCAAAAGTAAA
>CAWKOX010000018.1:0-7654 GCA_963851095.1 uncultured Gammaproteobacteria bacterium
CATAGAAGATCATCAAAGCAAATACTGAAATAGCTAGGCCAGCTGTAATGTTAGGATCTGTAGAAGGTACGATTTTCATATACGCTTGATGCGCATCGCCGCCTGCTGCAACCCAAGATAATTCAAATAACTTAGGAATAATGTCTACTGGAATCAAATCCATAAGGTTCATCATGAATACCCAAGTAAATACAGTCAGTGCAAGTGGTGCAACGATTGGATTTTTACCATGAAACGTTTCTTTCACTGTGTTATCAATGAAGCCAATAATCACTTCTACAAAGTTTTGCATACCTGTTGGTACGCCCGTTGTTGCTTTTTTAGCCGCGCGGCCAAAAATAAACATCAACACAATTGCCAAGCCAATTGACCAAGCCAGGGAATCCACATTGAATGCCCAAAAGCCCATATCTACCGCTTCTTGTCCGCTATGTGCTAGCGTCCAAGTTGCTTCAGTCAATTCTTCTACCACTTTACCGTTTTCATCCAAACGCTCGTAACCTGCTGGTAACTCGCCGTATGTCAGATTGGTAAGGTGGTGCTTGATGTAACCTGTCGCATCAGTTGCCATCTTTCACTCTCAATCATAAGTTTAAAAAAATGTTAAAAAGCTCTGATCAATTCAATCGTTAGAATGAACTCATCAGAGCTTCGCAATTCTTGCCATCATCACGTGACTAAACTGCACAATGATGAATACCCCGAACAATGCCCAGGGAATCAAGGGATCTACTTGGGAAAATATCACTGCAAACATCGCAATGGTCAGCATAAATTTCCCGCTTTCACCTTGATAAAACGATTGCACGACCTGACTTACTGAACGTGCACCGCGATATCTAAACGAACGCCATATCAAATAACTATTTGGTATGGCGCTGGCTAAACCACCTAGTAATGCGGAATAACCGGCTTCAAAGCTATGTATCATGGCTAATAATGCCAAAATAAAACTTAAGCCAAACTGCATCACAATGATGCGGTAAGCAGGAGGTCTAGTTATCGATGTCACTGAAGACCTCTCTTGTGCCTACTATTTTAGGCGCATGGATTATATTGATTCGCAGCCTAATCTTCAACCTAAAGTCGAAAAATGGACTGATTTAATTGTCTAGTAGTGTCTAGTTAAGATCTATTAGTAATTCTGACTTATTGTATGTGCGCTAAAATACCATCCAGCTCATCTAAGTTACTGTAATTAATCACTAACTTGCCTTTACCTTTAGCAGAATGCTGTATGGCCACGTTGGCACCTAAACGCTCACCCAGTGTACGTTCTAGCCTTTGAATGTCAGGATTGGGACGAGCTTTTTCTTTTGTCTGATCACCAAACTTTGATTCATCTTGCTGATTGCGCACATAAGCTTCGGTTTGACGAACGGTCATATCCTTGGCAATAACATGGCGCGCAGCTTCACTTTGCTTTTGATCTTGCAAGCCTAATAGGGCCTTTGCATGCCCCATTTCGATATCGCCACGCTCAAGCATAATTTTGACATCATCATTAAGCTGCATCAAACGCAGCAAATTGGCGACGGTTGCGCGAGACTTACCCACAGCATCGCCAACTTCTTGCTGGGTCAACTCAAACTCATGCTGCAACCGATGAAGGGCTTGCGCTTCTTCCATCGAGTTTAAATTTTCGCGCTGGATGTTTTCGATCAATGCCATTGCGATCGCTGCGTCATCAGGTACATCGCGAATGATGACAGGTACGGTATCAAGGCCTGCCAACTGAGTTGCACGCCAGCGGCGCTCACCAGCGATAATTTCATAGCGCTCATCCTTTCCTGCCACGTTACTAGACAATGGACGAATAACGATAGGCTGCATTAAGCCTTGTGCTTTAATCGAAGCGGCCAGTTCTTCTAAGGCCTCTTGATGCATATCTTTACGCGGCTGATACTGACCTGGCTGAATAAACTCTACCGGTAAGTGCTTAATACCATTCTCAGGAATAGCAGCGCTTGTCTCGCTGGGCTTAATACTCACTTCCTGTACTTCTGAAGTACCCGCTGCGTCCGTTGCAGTTTTATTGTGCGCTAATGCATCACCTAATAATGCATCGAGGCCACGACCTAGGCCACGTTTCTTTGACATGCGTATTTCCAATTCGTCAGGAGCTTAAGTTTTTGATTTCTTTGTTTTTGTACGTCGGTTGATCTCACCCGCTAAGGCCAAATAAGCCATTGCGCCTCGTGAGTTCTTATCATAAGCCAAAGCGGGTAAACCATAACTTGGGGCTTCTGCTAAACGCACATTACGAGGGATTACCGTGCTATAGACTTTATCTCCAAAGTGCGTGATCAACTGTGTAGAGACGTCTGTCGTTAAACTATTACGAGGGTCATACATGGTGCGCAGTATGCCTTCGATCTGTAATTCTTTATTAAGGTTCGACTTAATTTTCTCAATGGTCTGCATCAATGCAGACAAACCTTCCAGCGCATAATACTCGCATTGCATTGGGATAAGAACACCATCAGCCGCTACCATCGCGTTAATCGTAAGCATGCTTAATGATGGAGGACAATCAATGATGACGTAGTCGTAGTTAGCGCTTACTTCCGCTAAAGCTGAACGCAGTCGAGTTTCTCGCTGCGGCAGGTCCATCAACTCAACTTCTGCTGCCGTTAAGTTAGCATTAGTCGGTAGAACATCGTAGCCAGCTTCTTCTGAAGTGACGATCGCATCTTTTATAGAACACTTGCCCGTTAGAACTTCATACAATGATTGTTCTAACTCGTGTTTATCGATGCCGCTTCCCATGGTCGCATTGCCTTGCGGATCAAGGTCGACCATGAGTACTTTGCGCTTGGTAGCTGCGAGTGAAGCAGACAAATTTACGGCTGTCGTGGTTTTACCAACACCACCTTTTTGATTCGCAACGACTATAATTTTGCTCATTTCGCTATCCTGCGACCCAGACAATCAGGGTTTAAAAAATTATTTTGGTTTAAAGGCTAATAGATGACGCTCTGCGTCTACCCCAGGAACATTTAATTCGTGACTTTCAATTAGCTCATACTTATCAGCAACGGCGGCAAACTCTTCCGTTGGATAAATACCTTTCATCGCGAGGAATATGCCATCTTTTGCTAACAAATGCGTGCACCAATACGTCATATCGGTAATTGAAGCAAAAGCGCGGGATACGATCATATCGAAACCTTGCTCTGGTTGATAGGCTTCCACGCGTTCGTTGATAATGGTGACGTTATCCAGTTTTAAAGCCAACTTCGCTTGAAAAAGAAAACGGGTCTTTTTACCGTTACTGTCTAACAAAGTAAATTTCTTTTCTGGGTTCATAATCGCCAGCACAATACCGGGTAAACCAGGGCCAGTACCGACATCAATGATGTTATCAACGGCCTGTATATAAGAATGTACGATCAAGCTGTCTAAGAGATGCAGTGGAATCATTTGCTCAGGATCACGGATCGCTGACAAGTTATAGGCTTTGTTCCACTTGATGAATAATTCTAAGTATTGCACCAAGAGTTCAAGCTTCTGGTCGCTAATAGATACGCCCATTTGGGTCGCGCCAGTGGAAATTGCTGAAGAGTAGTTAGCCATAATGTGCCGAATCTGAATCTGTGATTTTAAAGATGGGGGGATTCTAACATAAAAGAAGAAAAGCCTAAGATAAAAGCGATTCACCCAAATAGCGACTGTTAGCAGCCACATCCTTAGCCACAACAGCATTGGCGCCAATAATGGCATTCTCGCCGATAGTCACCCCAGGCAAGATCTTAGCCCCACCACCTATCCATACGCCATCACCAATGACCACAGGTTTGGCAATACAGCCTCCTGCTCTGCGAGCTTTCGCATCGCGCGGATGATCAACGGTATAGATGTGCACACCTGGCCCTAGCATCACGTCATTACCAATAATGATGTCGGCACTGTCTAAAAAGACGCAGTTGAAGTTGGCGTAGAAGTTTTTGCCTAAGGAGATCTGGCCCCCGTAATCACATTGGAAGCCCGGCTCAATCACCACTGTGGATAACTTATTGAATAAACGACTGATGTGTTTGAAATTGCCTTTACTCGGATGAGCATTATATTTTCCGCAGGCAAGGCGGGCTTTTTCACGCAATAGCCTCAATTCGATATCAAGGCTATTAAAAGGTTGGCCTGAGCGCATTTTCATACGCTCAGTTGGCTCTGGCGAGCCTTCCAACACTGTTTTTTCTGTCATACGCTAAGCGCTCTTACGCGCAAGTTTTAGCTTTTTCATGTGAACTAAGATCTGGCTAATCGCTGCAGGGGTTACGCCCTGAATGCGCGAAGCTGAGCCTAAAGTTTCAGGTTTCATGGTATCGAGCTTCTGAATCACTTCATTCGATAGACCACCAATTACCGTGTAATCAAAGTTCTCAGGCAAAGGCGTTTCCTCATAGCGTCGCATCTGTTCGATTTCATCTTTCTGACGCGAGATATAACCATCGTATTTTGCTTGAATCTCAACTTGCTCAGCCACTTGCTGATTGCTTACTGGTTCGCCTTTAATACTGGCAACATCGGCATAGTTTAAACCCGGACGTTTTAGCAGATCTTTTAAGCTGTATTCACGCATTAATGGGCTTTCGATCATGGCATTAACCGCATCACCTTCCGGTGTTTTTGGTTGTACCCAGGTGGTCGCTAAACGTTGGTTTTCTTTTTCTATGCCTTCTTTCTTTTCACAGAAAGCCGCCCAACGCTCATCACCGACCAAGCCGATGTTGCGACCAATTTCGGTTAAACGTAAATCGGCATTATCTTCACGCAAAATCAAACGGTATTCCGCACGGCTAGTGAACATACGGTAGGGTTCTTTAGTACCCATGGTGATTAGGTCATCGACTAATACGCCGATGTAAGCTTCATCACGACGTGGGCTCCATGCTTCTTTCTCAAACGCACGTAAAGCAGCGTTTGCTCCGGCTAATAGACCTTGCGCACCGGCTTCTTCATAGCCTGTAGTGCCGTTAATTTGGCCAGCGAAGAACAAGTTAGGAACAAATTTGGTTTCTAAGTTGTGCTTCAAATCTTGTGGATTGAAATAATCGTATTCAATCGCATAACCAGGGCGGGTAATGTGAGCTTTTTCGAAACCAACCATACTGTGGATAAGGTCTAACTGAACATCAAACGGCAAGCTGGTAGAAATACCATTTGGGTATAGCTCGTGTGTGCGTAAGCCTTCTGGTTCGACAAAAATCTGGTGGCTGTTTTTATCAGCAAAACGCATTACCTTATCTTCAATCGACGGGCAATAACGTGGGCCAATGCCTTCAATCACACCAGCATACATGGGCGAGCGATCTAGATTCGCTCGAATAATATCGTGGGTACGCTCATTGGTATGAGTGATGTAGCAGTTCACTTGCTCTGGGTGTTCGTTCACGTTCCCCATAAATGACATTACCGGTAACGGTAAATCACCTGGCTGAACCTGCATCACAGAGAAATCAACAGAACGCGCATCGATTCGAGCAGGAGTACCGGTTTTTAAACGGCCCACATTGAATGGCATTTCACGTAAACGGTGAGCTAAGTGCAATGGAAGGTGGATCTCCAGCACGACCGCCCTTGTGGTTTTCCATACCAATATGAATTGTGCCACCTAAGAAAGTGCCTGTAGTTAATACAACCGTCGTCGCATGAATGCGCATATTGGTATTGGTAATAACACCGGCCGCTTTTTCGCCCTGCATGATTAAATCATCGCAAGATGCTTGGAAAATATCGAGGTTATCTTGGTTTTCTACAATGTCGCGAATCGCACCGCGGTATAACTGACGGTCGGCTTGCGCACGGGTTGCACGCACCGCTGGGCCTTTACGTGCATTCAAAGTACGGAACTGAATTCCGCCTTTATCGGTAGCACGGGCCATCGCGCCATCTAGGGCATCAATTTCTTTCACTAAATGGCTTTTACCAATCCCACCAATGGCAGGGTTGCAAGACATAACGCCAATGGTATCGGTATTGTGGGTAAGCAAGAGAGTTTTTGCCCCCATACGAGCAGACGCAAGTGCAGCCTCTGTTCCCGCATGACCACCACCAACAACAATTACATCATAACGAACCGGATAATCCACAAGTACAACCTCAAACGGGCTCAATCGAGCACAAAGCTGATTCCACGGTGGTTACAGGTATTATGCTGCAATCGTAGAATCTTAAAAATGGCGCGCATTATACCTGATTTTAAATTCAAAGGCAGTGGATAGAAATACTATTTGGTTAAATTTTGTTCAGTTATTTGATTAAATTATTCACATTCAATTTTCGTTATGTGATTAAAGTTATCAAAAGGGCCTAATAAATCTTTTAAAGCTATATGTATCAAGGGTTTATAGAAGGTATAAATCTGTGGATAGATGTGGATAAAATTAAAAAGATAAACTTATACAGTACTTTATTAAGTACTAATACCGAGATATAAGATAAGTTATTACAGGTAACTCACAGTGTTATACACAGAACTTTCTGTTTTTTAGACTTATACAGCCATTTTGTGTATAAAACTGTTTTTTTACTCCACTGCTACTTCTTCTTCTGTAGTTTCGGTCGTAGTTGTTCCTCCCGTGGAAGCGGGGGCTGCAAACGTCATGAATAATAAGGAGTTGCCTAATTTGCTATAGAACTCGAGTTCACCATCAAGGTTAATAGCCGCATAGCCGGAAGCATTACCATTAAACTCTTCGCATTTATCACGGCTAATATTCAATACCATTAACGAGTTGGTATTATCTAGCAGACTGATTCGTCCATTAGAAACACAGCCACTGTCTGAGGTATCTAAAATGATAAAACCCCCTTCTCTATCAATTCGTAATTGATATTTAGCGGTCGTCCACATACCGACTAAGCTCGATAAAGAAGAATTACTGCTATAGCTCTTATCATTTATCACATTGAATTCACCAAATGGAGCGTCATTGGTATCAAAAGATGCCGCTATCTCTAACTCTGAAAAATTGAATAATCGCCCATCTATGGTGTAACTAATCGCCCCTCCGTCTGAGGCATATTCCTCATTAACAGTATCTAAGTAACTTAAAGAATAACCAAGCAGAGTAAATTGAAAGGAAGATTCTGCCGTTGAATCAACAGTTCCAAAGAATGCTTTATCAGCATCGATACCAAAAACATCACCATTATAAATAAGTAATTTTAGAGTTTCAGTTTGATTAAAACCGCCAATCCAAAAGCCATTTAACCCTAAAGAAGCGTCATCAACTTCGATGCCGCTGCTATTAATTGGATTGGTATCTTCTTCTTTTTCTTCTGGCAGGCAGGCTGATAGCAAAAATAAAGTCGTCAGAATACCTAAGTATTGAGACACTTTTTTTAAAAAAATAAGGGGGGTAGATAAAACAGAATGCACGGCCGACCTCACAAATTACATCACGATGATATAACTATAGATGTCGGCTGATGTTTTGCAGGCTTTAGTGAAACACTTTAAATAGGCAGATACTACTTACCAATACAGAAGCTACCAAAGATATTGCCTAGCAGATCATCTGCGGTGAATTCACCGGTGATCTCGCCTAGAGCTTGCTGAGCCATACGAAGGTCTTCAGCCAAGAGTTCACCGGCCATAGCGCCTAATAATTGGTCAGCAATACCAACCGAACCAGTAGACGACATAACA
>CAWKOX010000019.1:0-4456 GCA_963851095.1 uncultured Gammaproteobacteria bacterium
GAACGCCGGCCGACAGCATCTGCGAGGCATGGGTGTGTCGCAGGTCGTGGAACCGGATGCGGGGCAGGGTAGTCTTGCCGAGGATCCGCACCCACTCATGGGTGAGCGAGCGCGGCTGGATCGGCTGGCCGTCGACCTGAGCGACGACAAAGCTGTCCTCGTCGGGCCTGATACCAAAGCGAAGCTGTTCCTCGGCCTGCCTCGCTCTATGTGCCTTCATCTCGGTGACAACTGTTGATGACAGTGAAACAGTGCGGGCACGGCCGGACTTCGGCTCCTTGTATCGGACGCCTTCGGAGGTCTGCTCCGCGCTCTCCCGGACCGCCAACTGGCGCAGGTTGTCTCCGAGATCCACGTGGCGCCAGCGCAACGCTAGTATCTCGCCACGCCGGAGACCGCACATGACGGCAAGCAGGGTAGGGATGAACATGCGGGTACTGCGGATCGTGTCGAGAAGCGTGGCCGTCTGGCTCGCGTCGTAGGCCAGCATCTTCGTCCGCTCAACCTTCGGCGGCGTTGTGGCGGTGGCAGGATTCTTCGCAAGCCTATCCCACGTCACGGCTTGGTTGAGCGCTTTGATCAGCACCCGACGCATGTGGTGGACCGTTCGCGGCGAAAGCCCGCCCTGACCATCCCTGCGGCCTGCTGAGAGAGCTTTGCTCCATACTGCGTCGATCCGGTCGGTTTTTAGCTTGGCGAGGGTCACGTCACCCAGCAAAGGCGCCACGCCCTTCTGCAATATCTCAGCGTATCGCTCATGGGTTTTCGGTGCGACCGACGGCTTGATGAAATTAAGCCATTCTTCGAAGAACTCGGTTGCAGTCTGCTTCGTGGGCTCGACGTAGTTGCCGGATTTCATGGCCGTGATCAATCGGGCGCATTCTTCTTCGGCTTTGCGCTTCGATGTCGTCTCGAAAGTGTGCCACTTACGGCGTCGCGTGCCCTTCTCATCGTAGAGATCGAGGACAATGGCCCATTTTCCGGGGCTGCGCTGTTTAACGTGACCTTTCATTTTGGCTGTTCTTCGGCCTCACGAAATCCGATTTGCAGCTCTCTCACATCGTCTTCAGAGGCACGCCGGGATTCTTCGACACACCTGGCTATGGCAGCAAGATCCCCGTCCATCGATCGAAGGGCCTTCATTTGACGCGCAAGGTGAAGCGTCCTTAACATCAGCTCAGTAGCGGGTTCCGCCAGGTCGCTGATTAACCCCATCGCCAACTTGCTGGACAACTTCCAGTTAGGTCCTGCCTGCATAAGGGGTTCGGCAACCACATTGCCGCGCCGCACCAGCAGTCCGTAGACTTTATCAGCGATTGTAGCGACGTGGTCCACCTCTGCGTCCACGCGCAGGCCCATTTGCATCAAACGCCGAACGGCTTCTGACCGAGACGGGATTCGGTTTGCGTAGCGCCAATCATCTATCGCGGCAATTTCGTCCGCGGTGATTTTTACGTGCAAGCGCTCGGTCTCACTCTTGCCGAGTGTCGGTCTCGCCATTCTTTCTATCCTCCATTTCGTGCAAAACGTGCACACAAAACAGTTGCGCGCAAGTTAAAAGATGATATCGTGCGCACGTATCGCACGAAATGGAGCAAACAGTGACGCTTGATGAAGCACTATCGATGGCTACTATCTCGGTTCCCGAGGCGGGCTCTGTGTTTTTCGGACTGAGCCGCAATGGCTCATACGAGGCTGCGCGGCGGGGAGATTTTCTCACGGTGAATGTCGGCAAGAAGAAGAGGGTGCCCGTTGCGCCCTTGGCCGAAAGGCTTGGGCTTCGGTCAACGGCGGGGAGGGCGCCGGCATGACCGCCATCCACAGCCATCGCGTGAGTGACGGCGCCCATCTTGCGCTCGTTGCTGAGCTCAACAACCGCTGGCGTGTGGTCCTCTGCAAGGACGGAATCCAGTGGGTCCTTCAATACCGCGCCAGTTCTTCTGAAACCTATGCTGGAGCGCGCTGGATCGGTCGAGGGTACTTCCGGGCCCGCAACGTCTTGATCCGCGTGTGTCATGAGAAGGCAGGCGACATCAAATCCACTTCGATCTCGATCCTCGAGACGCTGCCGAACCGGATTTAATCAAGTCATCACTCGCAAAAGTAAAGGCTCGGTCGAGGGTAGAGCCTCGCCGAGCCTTGGTTCTATCGATCCTGGGAAAGGAACGGACGTGAACATCAACAATCTTATCACAGCGGTTGCGGATGTCGATCGCAGGTGCCTCGGGCCCAAGGAGGGCCTCGGGCCCAAGGAGCTCGATGGTGAACAGGTCACTGCCGACGCTCAGAACCTCGCAGTCTCAAAGGCCTCGGCATGAGCGGGAAAAGGGAATGGCTGAAGTGCTGGGTTCCTCATCGGCTTGAACTTTACCTGAGCCCGTCATGGGTAGGCGCGCCGCGGCCGCTCAAGGTCATGCTTGAACGGCTGGAGATAGAACACATGCGCCACGGTGGTTTCAACAACGGCGAGTTGTTCGTTAGCTACAGGCAGTTCGTGGAACATGGCATCTCCCGGAAGTCGATCCGGAGGACACAGCAACTGGGCGTAGCTCTTGGACTGATGGCAGTGAGGTATGACGAAGCCGAGGGTTCCGACATCCGGCCTCCGAACGCTTATCTGATTACCTACCTGCCTGTTAAGGGCAAAGCCCCCTCCGACGAGTGGAAATCGGTGCCTAAAGAACGCGTCCAAGCTTTGCTCAAAGCATACCGAGGAGATGAAAAGTTGGCGGTGCAGGCGACGAGGAGGGCGGCTGCGTGAAGCACAATCCTAAACAGGTCCCCAGTTCCCTTTCCTGCCAGGCGTCGGTTCCCTTTCCTGCCGCAGTACCGGCTCGATCGGTTCCCTTTCCTACCCTCGGCCCAGTAGTAGAAAGGGAACCATCTTATATATCTCGGGGAGGGGGTCGTTATGGGCTCTGATAACTCCCTCGTCATCTGGCAACCACCCGAGTGCGAGATGTTCAGCTTCCCGCTCGCTCGTCAGAAGGCCAAAATTCACGACGTTGCTGCCAAGTTGCTGAAGAAGAAAACCAGGCGGCATGCCAACGCCTATCGCAGCCAGATCAGTGACGCCTTGACTGGAGACCTTGGCAGGCTGAAGTTTTCTCAGATCGAGCAGAACCGTATGATTGGAGCGTTCTGGAGAGCAGTCGAACTCGAAATGGCGCGGCTGAGGTGCCGCGGTCAGCGGCCATGAAATCCACGTTGACCCGAAACGTATGCAAGCATCGGCCCGACGATCTGGCGTCTTGGGCGAAGGAGCAAGGAAGCGGCATGTCCGCATCCACCTACGCGCTTCCCATCGGTGGTCGCGCCGTCGCCGAAATCGGCCGCCGTTCGAAATCCCCATAGCCATCGACTGTGGCCCGCGGGTTCCTGCATGAGAGGCTTTCGTACGCCCGCCGGCGCCCGAAACCCTTCACCATGTACGAACAACGTAACCGACGGCGTAATAGGAAAGGCGACGCCCTGCTGCATCTCCCTCGTGCAAGGCGTATGCCCCGTTCGCGGCCGCGTCACTTGCGAGGCAGGTGCTGCCCTTGAGGATCTTCTTTCGCGTCGGTCCCCAGGCCGAGACCGCGACCGGCCCGCGTCTTTCCGGTCGAACCACCGAGGTCGAACCCCGGGCGATCAACCTGCTCTGAAGCGTCGGTCGGCTTCTTGTCATTCGGCTTGCTTGCCGCTTTGCTCTTGTCCTGTTTCATCTGAGGTACTCCTTTGCAAAAGCTTTACGGCTCTATCGAACAGGCGGAACCTGCAGGGAAGACGCATGCATGCGCTCGTCCAGCCAGGGGTCACCGTTCTCATCGAAGCGATCCCACCCTGATCTCACGAACTCTTCGCGTCGGCTGCTGACGTCCACGGAGCCAGACTGGCCGAGTATCGCTGTGGCCGCGTCCACCTGAGCGTCCTCGACACGCGCGGTCACCAGGGTGTTGCCCCTCCTGATGCCCTCGGCGTAAACGTGGGCGTCTTCCTCGTCGATGCCTGCATCAGCCAGAGCCCCGATCAGCCCGCCAGCGGCAGCACCGGTCAGTGCCGTGGCAAGCCAGCCCGCACCGACCACCGGGCCGATGCCAGGAATGGCGAAAGCAGCCAGTGAGCCAAGCACGCCGCCGACCGTTGCGCCAACGGCTGCGCCTTCCAGCCCGTCATCGTCTTCGTCGTGGCGGGGGCGGACCAAGCTGATATTCTCGCTGCCGATGCCTGCTTCGCCCAGCGCATCCACGGCTGCTTCGGCTTGATCACGAGTGTCGAATAGTCCCGATATCGTACGCATGTTTCTGTCTCCTGATGCTTCGAGACATGAATGCCGGATCGGGCCGGATGTTCCGCGAGGATCGTTGCTGCAAGCAGCCGCTGCGCGGTGTTGCCCCGGTGTCTTACGCACCTTCCTAACGCCCCGAGCTTCTGCCATCATTGCTGCCGCCGCGGCCATGGCAGGCGGATGTTT
>CAWKOX010000020.1:0-150761 GCA_963851095.1 uncultured Gammaproteobacteria bacterium
TTTGTGGTATTTATTGGCTTTGCCAACAAACGCAAAACTTAAGCTACCTGTTAGTCGCTAGTGCAGTGATCAGTAGTTTAGCGATCGCCAAATTATTATTAAATAAAGCCGCAGGGGTTTGTATTAAGCAAGCCAACCTTACGCTCTCAGTTGCAACCCTAGGCAGTTTAATCATTATTTTACACAGCCTAACAGGCAATCCTATAGCAGCCGAATTAGCCGAAAAATGGCCCATGGAGCTGGCGTTAGGATTATTGTTGGCCGCGATAAATCGTGGATTATTTCTCCAACAAACAAGCCAAGCTTAATGCAGCAAATCTAATGACTTGAGCTAATCTAAGATAATAACCAATGACATCGTAACTGAACATGTTGTTAAATTTTATCTTAGGAGCTCTTAATGAGTCATTCTCGTATCATATTTTATCAACAGGCCAATCGTTTTTTTACTCTGGTTGTTTGGGGATTATTCGTATTTTCCTTAATACTTGCCAGTTGGTATGACACCTGGATGGAAGCCCTTATCGTAGGCTTGCCAGCAGCGTTGATTCCTACGCTACTGGCAAGTACCCAGGCCACCAGCGCGGCAACTCGCATCGCCTTCGGTA
Organism: uncultured Gammaproteobacteria bacterium; assembly: GCA_963851095.1. Taxonomy (GTDB): domain Bacteria; phylum Pseudomonadota; class Gammaproteobacteria; order Pseudomonadales; family Oceanobacteraceae; genus Oleispira. Next base: position 609 of record CAWKOX010000020.1, read on the forward strand.
TTTCCTTAATGATCTTTTCGGCCCTGAATATTCAGCAGGCTCATGGCATGCTAGAAATTCACTTTGGCGTCTTCGTCAGCCTTGCCATGCTGCTCTATTTCCGCGATTGGCGTCCTGTGCTCGCCGCTGCCCTCACAATTGCGACCCATCACTTGGTATTCAGCTATCTACAGCAATCTGACAGCAGTATTTACGTCTTCGAAAATCGTAATACCTTCAGTATCGTAATGATTCATGCCGCTTATGTTATTGCAGAAGCAGGGCTGATTATCTATCTTTGCCGAAAAGCCGAGATCGAGTTCACGCAAACAGAAGAACTTAATGAGATTGGTAGCCATATTAACAAAAAGGGTGAAATCGATTTACGCTATCGAGTCACCAATGCCAAGGGCCAATTTAGCCACGGCTTTAACAACTTCTTTGGCGAGCTAGATAAGTTAGTTAATAACGTTAGCGTAATTGCAGGACATTTAAACTCTACCGGAGATTCTGTCAATAAAAGCACACAAGCTATGGCCAGCGGAGCTAAGCAGCAGCAACAAGAAACCGATATGATTGCCAGCGCCACTCATGGAATGAGCACGGCCATGCAAGAAGTCAATCAGTACGCAACCGATGCTGCAAACGCCGCTAGCGATGCTGATCTGGCGGCAAAAGATAGTGAAGAAAGAATCGACCGGGCGCAAAATACCATTAAAGATCTTGCTCTGAATATCGACCGTGCCCATAACGTCATTAAAAACCTCGACGAAGAAAGCAATAATATTGGCTCAGTATTAACCGTGATTCGAGGCATTGCCGAGCAAACTAATCTACTTGCACTGAATGCCGCCATTGAAGCCGCAAGAGCGGGAGAGCAGGGCCGAGGGTTTGCCGTAGTCGCCGACGAAGTTCGTACATTAGCCTCACGCACTCAGCAAAGTACCGAAGAAATTCAACATATGATCGAGAAATTGCAAAAAGGCAGTCATGATGCAGTGAACGCTATGGACACCAGTAAGCAAGGTGCTGAATCAAGCGTGCAGCAAACTGAAGAAACAAAAGAAAAATTGTTAATAATGAAAGACGCTGTGGAGACCATCCATAAGCTGAATCAGCAGATAGCCCAAGCAGTTTCTGCACAACATCACGTCGTCGGCGAAGTTAATAATAACATCACCAGCATTCGCGATGTCAGCCAAGAAACTAATGAACGTGCTGCAGAGGCTGCTCGTGATGGCGAAAAGCTCATCACGATGTCATCAGATCTAAGAGGAATTTTAACTCACTTTCGTACCAGTAATTAATCTGCTATTAAAGTCCGTTTTTAGCATCCACTCTATTTTGCAGTGTTTGAATACGGCGCTGCAAAATATCATAACTGGCGCTCGAGCCACGTAAAAATACCTGTGCACGCTGCAACAATTGCTGCGCTTGCTGTAATTCTCCTAGCTGATAATTTAACCAAGCCTGACGATAAAATATTGCCGAATTACGCGGCTGAATTTGACGCGCACGATCAAGGTACGATAACGCCTGCTGGTTATTACCCTTCTGGCGAGCCTGCTCTGCCTGAGTTAATAATACCTGTACCGCCGGATGATGATTACCGTCATCCAACCTTACAATATCATTTTGCTCAGAGCGTTCTAAAGCTTCTTGACTACCTTCAACTTCGTAGCTCTGCTGGTTTCTTGGGTCGTGCTTTGCGCTATTAGGTAAACTGCTGCAGGCTGTTAATAAGCCGAAAAATAAAACTAAAACAACCAATCGAACCACGAACCACCCCCTTGTTTTTCTTTTTCTGCGGAATCAATTTGCACGCCAGGTGCGCCCTTATTATCACTACAGGATATCTCACGTCCTGTTAAAGACCCAGATTTAAATGGCATTTTTCTAACCCCTCCGCAGTCTTCAAAAACAGGCTGGCCATAAGCATTTACCCACGCCCAATCTAGATCGACCAGCGGTGTTAATGGCTCAATACCTGACTGTGCAAAGATACTCTGCCAAATAGGTAAAGCACCACTCGCGCCGGTAAAAGGCATTGGGTCATTATCGTCTCGACCTAACCAGACAACCCCAAGATGACGATCATCAAAGCCTGCAAACCAAGCATCTCGTTGGTCATCACTGGTGCCTGTCTTTGCCGCAATCTTCGTCGTATTAAAGGCTTGCGCTAAGCGCTTTCCTGTTCCTTGTACAACCACTTGCTGCAATCCATAACGCAGAATCTCCATCGTTTCTGGCGAGAACGCCTGCCGACCTTCCACTGCATAAGACGTTAATACCTTATTATCGCTGGTCGTTAATGTCTGAATGACTCTCGGCTTCATGGCAAATCCACCTGACGCATAGGTTTGAAACATTTGCGTAACTTCCAACGGAGACATCGATAACGATCCTAATAAGATGGAAGGATAAGGGGGTATCGTTCTCTCTACGCCTAAGCGTTCAAACGTATCGACCACCTGACCAATGCCGACCTTCATACCCAAACGTGCCGTCGCTTGGTTCAAAGAGCGCGCCATCGCGTCAACCATAAATACTTTACCATGGTCTTTTTTGTCATAATTCTGTGGCTGCCATAAGCTGCCATCTTGGCCCGCAACACGCACGGCCTTATCATCAACAATGCTCGACCAATTATATCGTCCCGAGGTTAACGCCGTAAGATAAACAGCGGGTTTGGCCAAAGAACCAATCGAACGTTGAGCATCTAGCGCTCGGTTAAAACCAAAGAATTGTACTCGGCGAGAGCCCACAATAGCCCGCACTTCAGCGCCATCTACGCTCGTAACGACGGCGGCGGCTTCTAACGTCGGCTTACTAAATCCGGCGCGCTTTTCTAGCTTAGCGACATGCTGCTGAACCGAGGTTTCTGTTGCGTGTTGAAGCCAAGGGTCAAGGGTGGTGAAAATTCTAAGGCCAGTATTCTGTAAATCCTCTAAGCGATAATCTGTTTGTAATTGGCGCTTCACCAACTGAATAAAAGCAGGGTATTCACGCTGGCCAGCTCTTCCAGACTTAGCCACTAACACCGGCTGCCCTTGTGCATTAATTCGCTCAGCGGCTGAAATGATATTTAACTCGGCCATCACATTCAGCACCACATCCCGTCTTGAACGCGCATTTTCAGGACGTTTAAAGGGATTGTAATAAGATGGTCCTTTGATCATACCGACCAATAATGCGACTTCTGATAGATCAAGCTGTTGAACATTTTTGGCAAAATAAAAGCGACTTGCTAACGCAATACCATGAATCGAACGACGGCCGGCCTGCCCTAGATACACCTCGTTTAAATACGCCTGCAAAATTTCTTCTTTGCTGTAATGCAGCTCTAATAATAGAGCCATAAAAGCTTCTTTTACCTTACGGCGTAAAGAGCGTTCATTGGTAAGAAAAAAGTTTTTAACCAGTTGCTGAGTCAAGGTTGATCCACCTTGTACGGTTCTGCCAGCGGCGATATTGGCCTTCATCGCCCGCAAGATGCCGCGAATAGAAATACCGTAATGATCAAGATAACCACGGTCTTCTACTGCAATGAGTGCTGCGACTAACGCGGGCGGCACATCTTGCAAGGCAATTAATTCACGATCTTCATTATGCGCAGGAAAGATCCCACCAATATACTGAGGCTCAATGCGCACCAGCCCTTCAGGCTGGCCAGACACCAATAGCTGATCAACACGACCATCAGCAAACGACACACGGATCTTTACTGCATTTTCGTTGCGATCTCCAAACGAAAATGCGCGGCGATAAATAATCCAATCACGCCCTTCTCGGCCATAGGTTCCAGGGATCACGACATGGCTAACCGCTTTGTAATCATTCCACTGCAATTCGGCTTTGAGTTGATCGGAGGATAATAATAAACCGGGGTATAGCGATAAGGGGCGCGCATAGACCTTGGCAGGTAGCGTCCATTTATTACCGTCAAATTGAGAGCGTACCTGAGCATCTAGATAGACTAGCCATACCCCAAGCGCCAAGATAAAAAGAATGGATAAGCGCCAGAGCCAAGACCATACTTGCTGCTTCCAGCTGCGAAGGCTTTTATTCGTCGGCCTAGAGGTTGGCTTCTTTTTGTTAGCGGCCGTTTTTTTAGGTGCCGTTTTTTTAATACTAGATTTGTTCGCCCTAGTTGGCTTTTTAGCTGTCGTCATATGGCGCTTATGCTAACACAGACTGAGTTAGTGATACGCCCGAGTTCTGTTAAACTGCAGCCAACAAATACTCATCATTCCAATTTATAGAGATATGACACATGGCTAAGTACCACATTTATGGCATCGGCAACGCACTGGTTGATAAAGAATTTGAAGTAGAAGACAGCTTCTTTACCGACCTAAACATCGAAAAAGGCATGATGACCTTAATCGAAGAAGACCAGTTGGCTGAACGTCTAGCGGTATTGAATGATCGCTTTGGTCTTAAAAAACGTGCCTGTGGTGGCAGCGCCGCCAATACGATCATTGGTGCAAGTTACTTTGGTGCAAAAACCTTTTATAGCTGCAACGTTGCCAATGACGAAGCAGGTGATTTTTACATGCAAGATATGGCTGCGGCTGGCGTAGATACAAATCTAGGCGCAGACCGTGATGCCGGTGTGACGGGTAAATGTTTGGTTATGGTCACCCCTGATGCTGAACGCACGATGAATACTTATTTAGGTATTACAACCAATCTAGAACAAAAACACATCGACGAAACTGCATTACTCGATTCTGAATACGCCTATATCGAAGGGTATTTGGTAACGTCTGATCTTTCTCGCGCTGCGGCCATTGCAGTCCGTAAACTGGCCGAAAAGAATGGCATCAAAACCGCATTGACCTTCTCAGACCCTGCGATGGTTCAGTTCTTTAAAGATGGCATTAAAGAAATGATCGGCGACGGCGTTGATCTTTTATTCTGCAACGAAGAAGAAGCTCAGTTATTTGCCGGTACTGACAACTTAGAAGACGCAATCAGCTTCATTAAGACTCAGGCAAAAACGTTTGCCATTACCTTGGGTAGCAAAGGCGCGATCGCTTTTGACGGCGAAACAATGCACGAGATTGCAGCAAATAAAACTACGGCGGTAGATTCTAACGGTGCCGGTGATATGTTTGCTGGTGCGTTTATGTATGCCCTAACTCATGGCTACGACTTTGCAGCAGCGGGTCGTTTGGCCAGTGCCGCGTCTTCTCAAGTAGTTAGCCAGTTTGGGCCACGCTTAGAAGCCGAGCAACATGAGCCGCTAAAAACAGTACTATAGCCAACGCTATACGTGCACATAAAAAATGCCGCTGTCGAATTCGAGAGCGGCATTTTTTGCTTTCTAAAACCATTATCTGAGAGGCTTAACTAGTCTGCAAAAGAATTGGCTTCTTCTGCGAAATCTCGCACTGCATATCCCGTAATAAGGCCTTGCTTATTCACCTGACAATGAGCAAACCCCTCTTGGGTACTATCCTGTAAATATAGGAATATCTCAAAGAATTCAGTAGTTTCTCGGCTCGAAGCGGCATCGAAATAGATATACGTTCCTTCGTGTAAATTAAATTCCATTAACGCACGGCAATGCTCCATGGCATCGGCAATACCACCAGCCTTACCTTGAAGGTCATAGCGTTCTTTATACAACTCACAGCCAGATAGTAAAAAGGGTGTGGTTATAAGGGTCAATACAGTCAGTAAGTCTCTAATCAATCTCATAGCACCTGTTACTATTGTCTATTCTTTATGCTCTGCTTTAGTACGTTTTTTGTACATGCTATTTGAAGTATAGCCACTTCCGACTAAAATTCTGCAGAAGTTGAAATTTATAAAATGATATTGAGGCGGTATGCCTACATCAAAAGGTCTTGGCTGATAGGATGATATTGATCGGCTGCCTCAATAAGCGAACCTGCGGTTAGTTTCGATACGCCAAAAACTTCAGTGGCCATACCATAGGTTTGGCTAACCTTCTTCAAAAGCAGATCAAAATCGCCATCACCCGATAGCAAAATAATCGTATCAACATCACCTGATGCAGCGGCTTCCATCACGTCAATCGCGATACCGACGTCCCAGTCTCCTTTTGCACTACCGTCCATACGCTGAATATAGGGTTTGAGCTTCACATCAAAACCAATGTGTTTAAGCGCATCTTGAAACTTGATTTGCTGATCATCCCCTTTATGAATCGCGTAGGCGAAAGCCGAAACGATATCGCCCTGCTTGGCTATTTTCTGCCATAGCTTGCGATAGTTAAATGAGCGCCCATACACATCACGAGTCGTATAATAAATATTTTGGACATCGGCGAAGATGGCAATCTTTTGTACTTTCATAACGAATTGGTTTTCATAACGTATTTTTTTATAAGAAGGAATTATCTTAACGTATCGATAAGCTAGACTGCTAACTTTCTAAACTGATAGATTCTGGACTGCTTGATCAATAGAAGGGTATCGTATTTATTCATCTTTATGGAAGATATCTTTTACTGAGCCGTAAGTCTCAGTAAAAGATCAGCCTCAGTAAAAGAGTAGCGCTGCTAATTAAAGCGGCATTTATAACCAATATGAAGAACAGACATTGAGAATAGAGCGGTTAAAACTGATATTTCGCCCCTACATTCAACGACCGAGGCTTACCTGGGCGAAAACCATAAGGTTTAACACCTGCAACGTATTGTTCATCCAATACGTTATCGATTGTCGAATACAGCTGAAGATTTAATAGCACGTCATACGATGCACTTAAATCCAGCTACGGTATGTGCTTCAATTAAATCTCCTTTATCAATACGACCTTCTCCAGGAATATTACGCATATCACTTTGGTATAAGACCGAGGCATTCAAACGCCAGTCACCTTTTGCCAAACCTAGCTGAGCATTTAAACGATGCTCGGGTAAATAACCAATCCGATATCCTTCTTCTATTACTTGTCCTTTTTCACCAAATGCCCCCGTCGCATCAACAAACTGATCACCAAACTCACCGTGACTGAAGGTATAACTGATTAACGCTGGCAAGGTAAAACCTGATAACACCAGTTCTTTATTCCAGCTCGCTTCTATACCATAAACCTGAGCGCTGCCGGCGTTAGTCTGCTCACCGGTTTGGCTACTGTCACACCCACCTTGAGAGAAGCTGCAGGTGCCGCTGAACTCTGTGTAATCATTTAAGAAAGCAATAATTTCAGCTTGGCCTCCCAAGGCAAAACTGCCAGAAAAGCGCGAGCCTAGTTCAAAGTTCGTGCTTTCTTCTGGCTTAGTCTCTCCGGCTGCACTGGCCGTCGCGGCGGTAAAGCCTTTATAGACCCCCGCCAAAATACCCAGTTCGTCCGTTAGCTGCGAATACACGCCTAAGCCTGGTAAGAATACGGATTGTTTTAAGGTATTTTTGCTTTCTTCGATACCGGTGATAGAGCCATAAATTGTTTTCGATGCATCTATACTTTCGTGACGCAGCCCTAAGCTAACGACAGTATCATCAATGGTAATTTCATCTTGAATATAAACCGCCAACGCTAACGCATCGTTTTGATTACGCGCAGTGGTTTTAAAGCTGCCACTTACTGCCTGTAATTCACCACCGGCTAAGGTATTAAAATTTTGTTCCGTATGAAGACGCTTCACCTGATCTTGATGAATTCGAATGCCCACTTCTAGCGAATGAGATAAACCCAGTAATGTCAGCTCTTGATTTAAGCGGGTTTGAATACCCTGTGAGAAGAATGTGCGACCATTATTACCAATGCGTAATTGCTGCAAAGAACCCGAGCTGGCTGCGCCGGTTAAGACATCATAATAAGGCTGATACTGGGCATCGGTGTGATTGGCTAAGATATTCACCAAAGTGAAATCACCATCGTTATTATTAAACCCACTTAATCTGAACCAATCACGATCAAATTCATTACGATACACATCGGTGGTCAAGGTTGAATTACCAAACTCTATTACATGGGTAAATTGATACTGCTGATGATCCCATGTCATATTGTCTAACTGCGATGCGGAATAACGACGGTAAGGATCACGTTCAAAATCATCACGCGCCAAACCTAAATAGGTTTCATCAGAATTTTCATCGGCATAACCTAACTTCAACATAAACAGCTGACTTACTTCACCCATACTCTGCCAGCTGGTTTTCAAATTCACGTCGTTACGTACAAAGCCGGTATTATCGTTACTGCCATCAAGGTCTTTAAAACCATCCGCACTGACTCGCAGGCCTTCAATTAAGTAACCGAAGTTCTCGATTTGCTGGCCTTGAAAGACGTTATAGCGTTGAAAGTTATCACTGCCGTACTGAACATCTAACTCGCCTTGTGAATCATAAGGAATCTCACGACTCACCAAGTTAATCGCACCACCAACCGTTGCTGGGCCATATTGAATTGCCGATGGGCCTTTAAAAACTTCCACCGCACTCATGCGAGAAATATTAGGGAAATAATACGCCGCTGGGGCTGAATAAGGGGCGGGGCCAGACAGAATGCCGTCTTCCATTACCGTGATTTTTTTACTGCGCTCTGGCGAAGTACCGCGCAAGCCGATATTCGGGCGCAAGCCATAACCATCTTCTTCCTGCAGGTTTACACCCGGCACGGCATTTAATACGCGGTGAATGTCGGTATATTCAAAGGCTTCTAAAGCGACATCATCAATCAGGGTTGCAGAACCTGGCTTTTGAAGTACTTCGTCTTTACCGCCGGTAATATAAACATTATTCAGTTCGAGAGTCTCTTCTTCAGCAAAAGAGACCGTCGACTGGCCCATGATCGCCATGACAAAAGAAAGCGCAGAAATAGCAGGTAAATGATTCAAAATAAATAATTCCAGCAGAAAATTTTGAGGTCAGTATTTAAACACAAATGAGACTTATTTTTAATAAGAGTCGCAATAAAAGAAAGTAGCGTATTAATAATCGTCAATACGCTACTCTATCGAGAAGCTATAAGCCGCAGTTCTGAACTTTATTAGGATCTAACAAGGTTTCATAGCGAGCATCAGTTAAGGACATTAAAAAGCAAACCATCGCCTCTACCTCTCTATCATTCAGGTTGATGTCATTTGCACCGAGTAAATCATGTTCAACATTATCAGCAATCTCTGCGTCTCCCCACTTCAGCCCTGTTTCCGGATTATTAATCGCTTCGATCAAGGTATCATTTTTTATATTCAGCGCCTTCTCTTTCGCATGTTGATAAAAATGAATCACCGTTTCAAGCTCATTAAAAATGCCGTTGTGCATATAGGGCGCGGTCACTGCGACATTACGTAATGTCGGCACCTTAAACTTCCCCTTTTCCGTTTGTGCTGTGACTGCTGGATTATTTAACAAGCCTTCATCCAATTTGGTAACGTCATTGAATGAGCGTAAATAGGTATTCACGGGCACGCCAATATTGTGATATTCGAAGCTGGTAAAGATTTCACCTTTATCACCAATTTCATGTAATTGATGGCACGCCGCACAGGTTAAATCCGACGAGAAAAATCTCGCTTTGCCTAGACTTGCTTTCGACGACGGTGAAAATGTGTAATCACCACTTAAAGAGCGATCGTACTTAGAATCAAAAGGATAAAATTCTTCTTTATCCGATGTTTCAAAAGCAGCAATACTTTCTGACATCGCAGCATAAACCGCATCATCATTATCAAAGATATCGACAGAGTATAATTCTTGGAATTTTTCTTGATAATTGGTTTTCAAACGTGCAACAACGGCCGCTTTGCTTGGCATGTTCATTTCACCTGGATTAATGGGTGGACCTCCCGCCTGACCTTTTAAATTAGGTTCTCGTCCATCCCAAAATTGACCGCCTAAGAATCCTTCATAATCAGCAATCCCACTTGTTTTCTGGCTTGCGACACGAGAACGTGTGCCACATTTAAAGTGAGGGCTAAATGCTGCATAGGCAGCCGTTGGCGCATTACGATCACCTATTGAAACAAGGTTGTCGCCTAAAGATCCTGCCGGGGCAATGCCATCTCGGCTAGCATCATTCACCCTATCATCAATAAACCCTCGACCAGGATTATGACAAGAGGCACAAGATTGATTCATTTCAAGCGATAAGTTTTTATCATGGAATAGCTGCTTACCTAATACCGCCTTCATTTTGATATTTGTAATTGCCTCTGCATCAGTCCCTATAAAATCCCTGCATGCTGCTATCACCGTCTCTTTAGGCTGTTCTTCATGTGAAGAACTTGATGACCCGCCACAACCAACGACTAGTATTGAAACAAAACCTGATAAAACTAGACCAGCCACTGCCTTTTTCATAGCCATTAATACCTTTAATACAATACTCAAAATTAGTGCGTATATTACTCTATTTATTCCGCATTAGTAATGAGACTTATTGTCATATGTCATCTTTATCATATGTTAATCTTATTGCAAATCATTGTCATTTGTATTACCTTGTCGCTCAAATGTTGCTCAGTAATACTTTGCCAACTAAAAATAATTTCCATCATATAGGGTCTAGCACCATGAAATTTCTTAAGCTCGCTGCTTGTATTACTTCAGCTTCATTATTAATAGCCTGTGGTGGCGACAATGACAGTAATAACGACACTCCTGCTCCAGCAATTAATGTAGAAAAAGCACAGCTAGTGTTAAATACAAATGCTGAAATTGCTTATGCTGCCTATACCGACTCTGTTGTAACGGCTAAAGCGCTTAAAGTAGCGTTAACAGCATTAAAAGATGATCCAACGGCCGAAACATTAGCGGCGGCTAAAAAAGCTTGGTTAATTTCTCGTGAACCATATGGCCAAACAGAAGTGTATCGCTTCCGTAATAGCCCAGTAGATTCTTTAGATGTTGAAGGCGACTTAAACGCTTGGCCTCTAGGTGAAGCCTTAATCGATTATGTTGAAACCAATACCACTGACTTTGGCGATGACCAAGTTGGTATTACCGGCAACGATGCTGGTATCAATGGTGGTGGGGCCATTACAGCCGCTCAAGCACAAGCCGCTCAAGCTAATAACATTATTGGTAATGTGAACGTCACCATTGATGAAAATTTACTTGCGAATACTTTATCTGCAGAAGATGAGCATGACGTGATTACAGGCTACCACGCCATCGAATTTTTATTATGGGGTCAAGATTTAAAAGCCCCTGCTAACCAGATGGTCGCAGCTAAACAAGCCATCGTTGCTGAACCAACACCTGATCCACGCACGACCGATGGTAGCGATCGTGATGAAGCAATCAATAGCGGTTCAACAGGCGGCCAGCGCCCTCTAGCTGATTTCGTCTCTACTGCTGCTGGCGATACTGCTGCTCGTCGTCACGCTTACCTTGAAGTTGTGGTTGATAAGTTAATTGAAGACCTTGAAGCGGTTCAAGCTGAATGGGCTACGGGTTCAGATACCAACTACCGTGCAACATTCACGACCATTGCTGACGCAGCTGATGCCAAGAAGAAATTAACTGAGATTCTTACAGGTATGGGCACTCTTTCTGAAGGTGAACTAGCCGGTGAGCGCATGCAGATTGCTTTCTCTTCTAACTCTCAAGAAGATGAACATTCTTGTTTCTCTGATAATACACACCGTGATATTTGGTTGAATGCTGAAGGTGTTTCTAACAGTTTCACAGGGACTTATACCGGTTACGATCACGATCTCGATCCAGCGACTGCTGACATTGTAAGCCCAGGCCTAACAGCCGTTGATGGTTATGGCATTGAAGATTATCTAACAGAGGTTGGTCTATCAGGTATTGCAACGACAGCTGCTGCTGCACTGGCAACAACCGAAATTAATTACACCGCAATCGATACTTCTGCCCGTACTGGCGGTAAGCCTTTTGATGTATTAATTATGGATGTAAACAAAACAGACTCTAATCCAGTTGCTAAAACGATTATATCCTTGAATGCTCAGTCTCGTGCAATTCAAGATGCTGCTAATCAGCTAGGCTTTGGCACAGTTGTTGAGGACGATGCTTCCGATTGTAATACTCAAGATCCAACGAGTGAATGCTAATATTCAGTCGTTATCAATAAAGACGGATTTTTATTGATTCAGAAAGCCGAGCTCTGCTCGGCTTTCTGCTATTTTAAGGAAATGAATATTCAAATGATTCATACGTTAAAACCGTAGGTAATAAATGAAAACATACGTATTTTTAATCAGCAGTTTTCTATTTTTATTAGGCTGTGAACAAGCAACAAACAAAGATTATATAACGCGTATTGCTCCGAAATTAACAGTAGAAGAAAATAATCCCGGTGGTGATACTACTGTCTCATACAAGCCCTTTGTCAGCTTCCAATTACCGGCAGAAAATCTAAACGATCAGTTAAAACCTGCTTTTCATGCGGGCAAAGCTTTAGCCAATCAGCCGTGGGTGAAAGCCCCCACCGTCACAACGGCTCGTGATGGCCTTGGCCCAATATATAATGCACGCACATGCTTATCTTGCCATGTAAAAGGCGGTAAAGGCTTTATACCAAGCAATAATACCAATCCTATAAGCAGCACATTAATTCGCGTCAGCAAGCCTGGTTCCGACCATAAGTTGCTGCAAATTGAAGGTGTAATTCCACACCCTGTTTACGGCGATCAGATTCAAGGGCAATCTGTATCTCTAGCGCATCAGTTACGTCATTCACAAAAGCCAGGCACACTTAAACACGATGTAGCACCTGAAGCTTATGTTTATATTCACTGGGATACACAGACCTTTACTTATCCCGACCTGCATCAAGTTGAATTGCGCAAACCTCGATTAAAATTGACTGACTTGGGTTATGGGCCTCTTGGTGAGGATACTCTCTATAGTATTCGAGTTGCACCTGCTATTCATGGTATGGGGTTATTAGAGCTTATTGACGAGAACGATTTACACGCTCTCAGTGATGAGGACGATACGAATAACGACGGAATTTCTGGCCGTTTGAATAAAGTTTGGGATATAGAAAAACAAGCAACAGCAATTGGCCGCTTTGGATTAAAAGCCAATAAGCCAACACTTAAAATGATTGTTGCGGGGGCTTTTAAAAATGATCTCGGAATTAGTAATCCACTATTTCCGAACCAGCCTTGCAGTGCGCAACAACCCAGCTGTAATTCAATTATAAATGGTAATACGAAAGAACATGGTAATGTCGAACTATCAGAAGAACTGCTCACACTCACTACAAATTTCAATCGTGATTTAGCACCCGTAGTTCGTCGTAATAGTTTAGATGTCATTGTGAAAAAAGGCCGCGAATTATTTTATCAAACAGGCTGTAACCAATGTCACCAACCTAGATTTAAAACGCAAAGCAGCAAAGAAGCTCCACACTTATCAAACCAAATAATTTGGCCTTATACCGATTTACTATTGCATGATATGGGGCCTGATTTGGCCGATGGCCGTCCAGATTTTCTCGCCACAGAGAGTGAGTGGCGTACGGCGCCTTTATGGGGAATAGGCTTATTACAACAAGTGAATGGTAGTAATGCTTTATTACATGATGGCCGTGCACGTACCGTAGAAGAAGCGATATTATGGCATGGTGGTGAAGCGACACTGACAAAAGCTCGCTTTATTCAGCTCGGTAAAACCGAGCGAGAAACTCTGATTAAATTTGTGAACTCTTTATAAAATGAAGTCGCTATAAAATGAAATTTTTAAAGACCAAATTCCAAGTATCACGTCGTGCATTTTCTCGAAGCTTAATCAGCTTAGGGGGATCGGCACCCATATTGAGTCATAGTGCGTTTGATTTAAGCTGGTTTAATCAGGATAACGTACAAAACAACGAGATTTTTATCTCAGCACAAGGCCGAAATAAAACACAGTATGGCTTAGGCTGGGTTAATCCTAAACGCACATCAAGCGATCAATTATTGAGTAGTTTTCGAGGCCATGGTTTATGTCAAAACCCGATATTAACCGAACAAATAATCATGTTCTCTCGTCGCCCCGGTACTCAGGGTATTCGCTTTAATAGCACGACAGGAACAATAGACAGCTCTTTTACCAGTGCAAAAAACCGTCATATGCATGGACACGGCTGTTACAGTTTAGATGGAAAAAGACTCTACTGTGTAGAATCAGAAATAAGTACAGGTCAAGGAAAAATCACAGTACGTGATGGCAACAGCTTAGCGCTAATTAATGAATTTGATAGCTATGGTATTGGCCCTCATGAAATTGCCATGATGCCTGATGGTATAACACTAGTGGTGGCCAATGGAGGTTTGTTAACGCATCCCGACTCTGGGCGTAAAGTTCTGAACTATGACACCATGCGCTCTACTTTAAGCTACATCAATAGTGATACGGGAGCGCTTATCAGTGAGCATTTCGTTGCTGAAACTAAAGCGAGCATTCGCCACTTAGACGTTGCAGAAGATGGTACTGTCGCGATTGCTCTACAAGTTCAGCGTCAAGCAATGAGCGACAATCATTTAACGCCATTAGCGGCTGTCCACCAAGCGGGGCAAGAAATTAAAGTACTTACTGCCCCCGAAGCACTGACAGTGAAATTAAACGATTACATGGGCAGCGTTAAAATTCATAACCCAAGTCGAACTGCTGCCTTTACTAGCCCTAAAGGTGACCTCGTATTATTCTGGCACCTAGATGACCTGTCTTTGCAGAGTTACCACGCCTTTAATGATGTCTGTGGTTTAGCGATCAGTCAGGATAATAAATATTTCGTTTTATCCAGTTCAACAGGTAAAATTCGCCAGATAAATGCGGCTACTTTGAAGGTTGATAAAGATAAAAGTCTTAACTTCCCGCAGCACAGCTGGGATAACCATATGATTTCAGTACTATCTCATCATGCTTAACGACATAATTTTAGGTTCATAACATGTTCAAATTTATTCGCAGTAGTACCCACTTAACAAAATGCTCCGCTTTAGCGACAGCCATTCTGTTATCCGCCTGTGGCGGTACTGACTCAACATTGAAAACAGGGGATAGTGAACTCAATGTTGCTGCAACACAGATCATCGACAATACAATTATTCCAGCAGCAAATAGCTTTCAACAACAAGCAGGAATTCTGGTCAGCGATAGCGCTCACTTTTGCAGCACCAACAACCTAACAGAAACTAATTTAGCCGCATTACAGAATCAATGGATTGAAACCAACCTTGCTTGGTTCCAGCTACTTCCTTATCGTTTTGGCCCTATGGTAAACAGCTTATTATTACCGACCTATACCTATATTGATGGCTATCGATTACGTGGTACAAATTATACCGCCAGCGTTCGCACCAAGATTGATAGTTTATTAGCGGATACAAGCACTATTAATGCTGCCACTTTCTCTTCTTCTACTTTTCAGTTTGTGGGTCTCTTAGCATTAGAAGTATCCCTTTTTGAAGATGCGGCTAATCAATCAAAAATTAAAGCTGACATCATTACAGAATATCAATCTAACCCTCGAAAATGTCAGTTGTTAACAGGATATGCTAATGAATTATTACGACGAGCTGACAGTATCCAACAAGGCTGGACAACAAATTACCGCGATACAAATAAGAGTTACCGTGATCTCATTATTAATAACCAGCTCGATTCAGTTTTAGAAGATGAGGCTGTAGAGTCTGCAATTAAAGAAATTACCGTTTCGGTACAAGAGTATTTTGATTATTTAGGACTAAGAGATATTACGACAGATGTTAGCCAAATTTCCTCTTCAGTATGGGCAGCTATTGGCAGCTCAGTCACGAATATTGAAGAACTTCTAAACGGAACAACGAATACGACCATCAGTCTGAATCAAATTATGGCTAATAATCGATTCGAGCAAACAGTAGCCATACTCAATGAGAATATTTCAACCCTTAGAACGGCATTAGAGACTATGAATACCGTTGATACCGTCGCGGCGGCGAAAACATTGGACGGCAATTTTAAACGCGATATTCCAGATGCCCTTAATATTAATTTAGGCCTCAACTTTAGTGATGGAGACTAACATAACCCCTTGTCCAACATCTTCTATGTTATGCATAGAAGATGGTAAACACAGGGATTGATAGCATGATCACTGCCAGCGAAATTATGTACCATTTATTGCTCATAGAATATTCCTTTTAACCTTGTATTTGAGTATACGGAGCTTCACAAGCCTGGCACTGTTCCAAATCAGACTTTCTTCTATTCATTGGCATTTTTCATATGATCACTAAAACAAACTCAACTGCTGCCCACATATTTCAGCAAAGCTAGTATCGTAAAGTTGTAATAAACCATCGCATACGGGAGCTAGCTGTTTTTCTAAATAATGCTGATAATCAATCTGTAATGCTCCTTGAGCATGATTAAAGACTTCAATCGGTTGCGGCCCACTGGTCGTCATTAAATACTGAATCCAACCACCACGATGCTGATACAGCAGCGGCAACCCTTGTTGCTTGCGCCATAGTTCTAAAACGGCGGCCGCTTTCGCATGAGGTGGAATGTTGCGTTGATACTCACTCAGCGGCTGACGTAAGCGCTTGCGATAAATAAGTTGCTGAGATTTTTTTCCTGCCATCAATTCAGCAATTTCATCTTTCATCCATTGTTGAAAACTTTGCTGTGAAAATATGCGTTGAAAAAGTTGTCGCTGAAATTCGCGCGCAAGCGGTGTCCAATCACTACGAACCGCTTCTAAGCCTTTAAAAACAGTCTCGACTGTAACCTCGCCTGTTGCTAATGTTTTTTGTACTGTGCCAGCATAGCGCTTTTTACTGCCGGTCTCAGCCCCTCGTATCGACGGCATAAAAAAGCGCTGATAATGCGTTTCATATTCAATTTCTAACAAGCTCTCTAGCTGATGCTCTTGCTGTATGGTTTCTTGCCACCAGCTATTTAACGCACCGCTGAGTTGTTTGCCCATGTCATCGGCTTGCTGCTGTGTGTGTTTTTCTTTTAGCCAAACGAAAACTGAATCGGTATCACCATAAATCACATCAAAGCCTTGGCTTTCAATCCACTGTGCTGAGCGTTGAATAATTTCATGGCTGCGCTGGGTGATTGAACTGGATAAACGCATATCAAAGAAACGACAGCCGTCACTGCCTAAGACACCATAAAAAGAACTCATGATGATTTTGATCGCTTGGGCTAGGTGATGATTATTGACTTTTTTTGCTTGATCCCGTTGTTCGCCTAACATAGTAATTAAATCAGGCAGGCAATGTTTCTCGCGATCAAAATAGCCGCCATTAAACCCCGCTATTGTTTGGTTTTTTTGCTGATCTTGTAGCGGGTCTTGGCCAACTTTCAAGCCTTCGATTAATCCCATCGGGTCAATTTTAAACGTTCGCATAATCGACGGGTACAGGCTTTTAAAATCCAGTACCAAAATACTGTCATACAAACCTGGGCGCGAATCCATGACAAAGCCACCGGGGCTTTTGATATCTGAATAGCCTTCCCCGTAGTTTGGGGCCACATAGCCATTGCGATGCAATAACGGCAGATATAGGTTTTCAAACGCGGCAACGGAGCCCCCCATTCGATCGAGCAGCAATCCCGTGAGGCTTGAGCGCTGAATAGCAAAATCCATTAATTCAGTATGATGAAAAATATCCGCCACTAAAATACAGTCTTCTAAGTTGTAGGCCGCTAATGCCGGTTTATCATGATCAAATAAGTATTCAATTTCATGATCATAACCCTCATATATTTTTGCTTCACCGCTAATCAGTTTATGTCGATCGAGTAATTCTTCGGCGACTGAGTTTAAAGCAAAGCTATCAAACTGATACTGAGCTTGGCGCAGCATTTCAATGCCATCAATAATGCATCGACCGGGCACATGTACATAGCTTCTATTGGTATTACTTTGATCATGACGCCAACTGACTTCTTGCTGGTTGCGCCCTAGGGTAAAAGATAGACCAAGCTCATCGCATTTGCGCTGGATGAAATCCATATCGAATTGAATGAAGTTCCAGCCGATGATGACATCGGGATCTAATCGCTGCATCTCAGAGAAAAAACGTTTTAGCAGGACTGCTTCATCCGCTACGTACTCACAGTGCTTTGCGGCAGGACTAGTTTCAGCGCCGACCATCCAGATATGATTAACCGTTTCACGCTGTCCATTGATAATAGCGTCGCCATGACAGGCAATGGAAAAGAGTCGATCGTGCTTACCCTCTTTAGGGAAGGTGGTTTCAATATCGACGGACAAAACCGTCAAGGCCGCTGATTCTACCGCTGCCTGATTAGGCTTTATGCGGCCATGCTGACAGAGTAAATAACCATCACAAGATTGCCACTGCCCTTCTATTTCAGCTCCACCCCGAACAAACCGCTCCATTAAATACCGATCGGTAGGCCTGAGGTCATATTCCCAAACCTTAATATCCCAGTCACTTAAAAGGTAGTTAAAACGGTAAATATCACTTTGTCTTAGATAACAGGCAATTACAGGCTTCAAGCTAAATGAACACAGTTGCACTTCACGACAGGTTAACGGAATACCTTCGGCCCGCGCCAATTTTTGAACCTTATCTTGCTCATCTACTGGAATAAAACAGACAGAGGGCTGCTCAATCAACACACACAATGGCCCTGCATCACTGGCAAACCAAAACTCCAGTTCAGTATTCTCTTCGCCTTCATACCAGCGGCTGGTTAATAAAAAGCCTTTTTGTTTGCTTGCGCTCATCAGTGACATTCTGTTTTAGGGTCTATACTAAAGTATCAATACGTCGCAATGTAGCAAGCTTGAAGGATATAGCAATGAATGCCCCGATAATCAGTGATGACCCGCTCTATCAATTATTAAGAAGTGATAATGTTAGTGCCTTCAATCAAGCAAGATCTGAAGGACAAACCTGCAACTTAGAGGGCTGCGATTTCAAAGGCTTAGATCTGCGCAACTTGAACGTTGCAGGGGTCAATTTAGAGAATGCCTACTTCCGTGGGGCAGATCTGCGTGGGATTGATTTCAGAGACTGCAATCTGAATGGTGCGTCATTCGCAGGGGCTAAAATTAGCGGTTGCTTCTTTCCTTTTGAGATATCACCCACAGAAATACAATTATCTGTCACTATGGGGACTCGATTGCGACATATTTGCAATAAAAGTTAGATTCAATCTTCAGAATAGGGTTATTATCGAAGTAGTTGAATAATAACGATCATTTATCATCATTGGAGATCTATATGTACCTACCGGGCAAACCCCTTGAAGCTATGGAACCTGTCTATGCACGTATGCAGCAGCTTTTAAAAGGTTTGTTTGAAGGCTTTCCGTTAGATCAAGATCCAATTCAGCTTGAAAACATTGATGACCTTTACCAGCATTTTGATGGCCACCAGCTCTTCTTAATCACCGATGGCATGATGCATCTAACGGCTCAGGGCGAAACAGTTCTTAGTTTTGATGAAGGCGACCTTGTTGGCCTATCTCGCGGATTCAATCTTCCTTGCACAACCATTCGCGCCGATGAATTCGTTGAAGTTCAGGTCATTGATCGCGATACATTCTTACGCCACGTATACAGTGATAAACGCCGTCAGCATTACTGGAGCCATTTCTTAATGTGCCAAAACAGCTTAATGCTGAATCACTTGGCGCAATTAAATAAACAGCAAAAGAAAACGGTTGCGGGTTTTCAAAACTGCCAGCCTGGTGACATTATCATCCAAGAAGGTGATATTGCTGAGCATGTGTATACCATCATTAGCGGCGAAGCCGATGTCTTTGCTGATGGTGTAAAAGTCGGAGAGATTGGCGAAGATGAAGTATTTGGTGCCATGGCTGTTTTTACGGGTGAAAGACGCTCGGCAACGGTGATCGCTCGCTCTGCATGTACGATTATGGCCGTTCCACAAAATGAATTCGTCAACTTGATCGAAGCCCAACCTAAAGCGGCCGTTAATTTGATCGAGAACTTAGCTCGTCGTATTACTGCAATGAATCAACAGATAATTGATCAACAAAAATAATCATCGAGTTTTAAATTTACGATCCCTTTCTTCGATAAGCAATGGCAATAAGCAGTGGCGATGAGGTTTAGCTCTACGCCACCAGCCTGACTCCATTAGATTACTTAGCTGCAATCGCCTCAGCCATAGATTGATCAGCAATCGCTTCCAACCAAGCTAAATCAACCTCTTTGTGTGCTTCACAAATAAACCAAGGTTCGCGTGAATCAGGCTCAAGCATAATGCCATGCTTAATGAGGTTCATTGCAAACTCCGTATACAGCTCACTGTCCGTTTGTTTCCAATCTCGATAGTTACTCGGCACTATGTCACCAAAGTGAATGCCAAACATCGAATCAGGGCCGGCAAAGCGATGTTCAATACCATGTTTCGTAAATACGCGACTCAATACCTGTTGAATCTCTGCACCGGTCTTATTGATCGTCGCATAAGCATCTGTTTCGTTCAGGATGGTAAGCGTGGCTTTAGCCGCACTCAACGCGATCATGTTGGCCGTATAGGTGCCGCCATGTGTCACGCCTTTTTTATTAAAGCTAATAATATCCATCACATCTGCACGGCCACCAAACGCCGCCACAGGGTAACCATTCCCCATAGCCTTGGCATAAGTCGTAAGGTCAGCCTTAATTCCGTATAACTCCTGCGCGCCCCCTTTAGCAACTCGGAAACCTGTTTTAACTTCGTCCATGATTAACAAGGTGCCATTGGCATCACACATATCACGTAACTTTTGCATGTATTCTTGG
This sequence comes from uncultured Gammaproteobacteria bacterium, assembly GCA_963851095.1. GTDB lineage: Bacteria > Pseudomonadota > Gammaproteobacteria > Pseudomonadales > Oceanobacteraceae > Oleispira. The sequence continues at coordinate 21,255 of CAWKOX010000020.1, forward strand.
CTAGAAGCGATGCTGCCACAATTGCCTAAAATAGGCTCAATTACAATTGCAGCAATATCATCCCCCACGCGAGCGAATACCGCATCAATGGCGTCGAAGCTGTTTAATGGCACGGTTTCTAAATGCTCACGACTGGCTTCAGGAATACCAACACCAAACGAAGCGATTTCAGGATCTTGGCCCGAATCGGCATCCCAATTATCAACATCAGATTTCCACATCATTTCATCGTACAAACCATGGAAACCACCTTCGACAACAACAATCTTATTGCGGCCGGTAAAACCACGCGCTGTTCGTACTGCACCAATGACCGCTTCTGTTCCTGAATTTGCAAAACGCATCTTTTCAATATTAGGGCACATCTGCTTAACGAGTTCGATAACCTCAGAATCCAGATCGGTAGAAAAACCAGAAATAGTTCCTCGCTCAGTGATTGCCTTAATTACTTCCTGGTCAATGCGAGTATCACGGTAGCCCAAAATAATAGGACCATAGGCCAAACGAAAATCAACAAACTTCTGGTCGTCGGCATCTGTGATCGTGCAGCCTTCACTGGTTTTAACAAAAACCGTATTATCCTCACCCCAATAGCGATAACTATCGGCAACGCCCATGGGCATATTGGTATGAGACTGTTGCAATAGGCGATGGGTATTGGGCTTAGCAGGATTCGTCATATGTCTATTCTGTGTTAATTAGCGTGATAGTACTTTATTTAGTGCCGCGCATAATACAGGGCTATAAACAGCTTTGCATCTGAGCGTTCTTAATCAATTTTAAAAGTAGCACAAGATTGGTTAACCAGTAACTGTCATAACGACCCACTACTTTAAAGGTTAAGGCAAACTCAGCAAGCCAGTCGCTATCGATTTTAAGAAGCGGTAACGTTCATGCTCAAGGGATTCTGCGAACGTGCTACACTGCGCTATAATTTCGGTCATTACTTTTACACCTAATCGAGTTTTTGTTAATGGATTTCCTCTGGGTTCTTATTGCGTTTGTTTGCGGATATGCTGCCAAGCAAATCAACTTACCTCCTCTTATCGGTTATTTAGCCGCTGGCTTTGGCTTACATGCTTATGGCGTTGAGCCTCATGAAAACCTACAAACCTTAGCTAATATCGGCATCACCTTAATGCTGTTCACGATTGGCCTAAAGGTGAATTTTCATACGCTATTAAAAACCTCCGTTTGGGCTAGCACGAGTTTGCATATGCTCAGCTGGGTGCTGTTAGCCACGCTATTATTAAAGGGCATTGCGCTGCTTGGCATTAACTATCTTGTTGATCTAGACTGGCCTGCTCTGGCCCTCGTCAGTTTTGCTCTGAGTTTTAGCAGCACCGTCTGTATTGTTAAGCTGCTGGAAGAAAAGAATGAAATGAAGGCCCGCCACGGCAAACTCGCGGTGGGTATTTTAGTGATGCAAGATATTGTCGCAGTTGCATTTTTGGTAATCGCAACGGGTAAAATTCCTTCGCTATATGCCTTTGCCTTAATCTTACTTTGGCCAGCTCGCCCTCTTTTAGGCCGTATTCTCAATCAAGCGGGTCACGGTGAGCTGTTGCCTTTGATTGGTTTTTTTCTGGCGATGGGTGGCTATGAGCTGTTCCAAATGCTCAATATGAAAGGTGACTTAGGTGCGCTTATTATTGGTTTATTGTTAAGTCCTCATATCAAGTCTGCAGAATTAGCAAAATCACTTTTAAGCTTTAAAGATATCTTTCTTATTGGGTTCTTTCTATCGATTGGCTTCACCGCATTACCTACCCTTGAAATGATTCCTGCATTAGCAGTGATTAGCTTTCTGCTCATTATCAAAGGTATTTTACTCTTCCATATCCTTGCGGCGCTTGGTATCGCCAGTCGTAATATGTTTTTAGGAAGCATGGTATTAACCAACTACAGTGAATTTGGTCTCATCGTCACTGCTTTATGCGTACAGAATGGCTGGCTTGATAAAGACTGGTTGGTGATTATTGCTCTGGCCGTGAGTATCTCATTTGTATTCACCAGTATCTTCTACGACTACGCTCATACGGCTTATGCATACGCCCGTAATTGGGTAAAGTATTTTGAACGCCAGCAGCCAACACCTATCTATCAAGAGCAGATGAAAAGCGCAGAGGTTTTAATTATTGGCATGGGGCGAGTCGGACGAAGTTCTTACGATGTTCTTCACGCACAACTGAATGATAAAGTCTGGGGGGTAGAATCTGATATCGATAAAGTACGCAGCCACCGCGATGAAGGTCGCCATATTATCTTAGGGGATGCAGAGGATGCAGACTTTTGGGAAACTCGCGAGCTGTGGCACATTAAACTCATCATGCTGGCAATGCCCTCAGTGACAGACATCAGCGATATTACTAAACTGTTAAAACTCTCAGACTATAAAGGCCGTATTGCCGCCATTGCCCGCTATGAAGATGAGCGCGAGATGCTATTAGAAATTGGGGTTGATAACGTATTCAACTACTATGTCGAAGCTGGTACTGGTTTTGCTGAAGAAAGCCTGCATTTATTGGAAGAGCTTTCTGGTAAGCCAGAATAAACCGTGACGTCGCATTCTTAACCTTTTAAGCCATCATTTAGATATCAAACATCATGAGCAAACATACCATCTGGGTTGACGCAGACGCGTGCCCCAACCCAATTAAAGAAACGTTATTTAAAGCAGCTAATAGAATTGAGATTGAACTCATTTTAGTGGCCAACCACTACATTAAAGTCCCACCTTCAAAGTGGATTAGCAGTATTCAAGTAGAGTCTGGTTTTGATGTAGCCGACGACTATATTGTTTCTAAGATTGCTAAAGATGATCTTGCCATTACGTCCGATATCCCATTAGCGGCAGAAATTATCGACAAGGGCGCTCATGTTATTACCGCTCGTGGTGATATTTTCGATAAAACCAATATTAAGCAAAAACTGAATATGCGCGATTTTATGGATACCATGCGCAGCTCTGGTGAACACAGCGGGGGTCAAGCGGCGATGAACGCTAAAGACAAACAGACCTTTGCTAATGCCTTGGATCGCTATTTAGCAAAGTATGGAAAAAGCTAATACCTGTGCTTTTGATATGCTCTACAGTCGATAGGCCGATGTTTTAAAAGATATGTTCCACCCATGAAATAGTTTAATCCAGTACGCCTACTGTTCAAGCCCACAAGTTCTAAGCTAGGCTGTCTAAATCACTTGGTATTCGTCAGCCCCATAGGATTAAAGATTATGAGCAGTTCATCTCAATATGTTCCCGCAAAAGTATGGCAAGCCCCAGCAGAATCTGGCGGCCAGTTTTCTAATATTAACCGCCCAGTGTCTGGCGCTACCCACGAAAAAGCTCTACCTGCAGGGAAACATCCCTTTCAACTGCATTCTTTAGCGACTCCTAATGGCGTTAAAGTCAGCATCATGTTTGAGGAATTATTGGAGAAGGGCATTAATGAAGCGGAATATGACGCCTACCCCATTAATATTATGGAGGGTGATCAATTCGGTTCGGGCTTTGTCGAGATTAACCCTAACTCTAAAATTCCGGCCTTGATTGATAATTCAGCGACCCACATCGACGGCAGCGCAAAAGAACAGCCACTCCGAATTTTTGAGTCCGGCGCAATCCTGATGCATCTAGCAGAAAAATTTAATAGCTTTCTGCCACAAGGCGCAGAGAAAGCAGAAGTATTATCTTGGTTGTTTTGGCAAATGGGCAGCGCTCCCTTCTTAGGCGGTGGTTTTGGTCACTTTTATGCGTATGCACCGGAAAAATTCGAATACCCTATCAATCGCTATACTATGGAAGTGAAACGTCAACTTGATGTGTTAGACAAGCAACTAGCGAATAATACTTATATTAGCGGTGAAGACTATACCATCGCCGATATGGCTATTTGGCCTTGGTATGGACTATTGGTATTAGGTGAGCTGTATGATGCCGCAGAGTTTTTGCAGGTACACACCTATAAGAATGTTGTTCGCTGGGCTAAGATGATTGCTGATCGTCCTGCAGTACAGCGTGGTAAAAAAGTCAATCGTACGTGGGGCGAACCAGAAGACCAGGTCGCCGAACGCCATAGTCGTGAAGATTTTAAATAATTACATTATTGATACTTAGCAGGAAGATAAGCAATATAATTTTGTATATCACAGCCCGCTATGTTTTCTGGTTTGAATCTAGCCTTCTTCTCGCTGAGTCGACTACTCGCAGATGAAGAGGCAATCCGTTATTATTGCTTTATGCCGCTATCGGTTATGATGCTGTCTTAATTTGGGGCGCAGAGCCACGCATTATTACCGGCGCGGATATTTTAGGAAAATTATTGAAAGGTATTCAGGCGAGTGAGTTAGAGTCACTCACTCCGTTTTGATTATTCGCTTTTAGCGTTAATCTTAACTTTCAGCCTGTTATTCATATCTCGGCTTCCACGTATCAACTCGTTGCCCCCAGTTCCGCGCGCTGATTTTGCAAGACGATCATACAATACAACATTCACTGTCGCGGCAAGATTCAAACTACCTACTGTTGGAATATACACAACACTATCGGCTTTATTGACAACCTTTTGTTTTACCGAACCATCTTCTGGCCCAAAGACATAAAAGGCATTTTCTGGATGCTCAAAGTCCGCTAGCGAAATGGCATTCTCCGCCAGTTCTATCACTACAATTTTAGCGTTTTCAGGCGCACTTTCTAATAGGCATTCAACGCCGGTTAAAGGAATACTTTTGCTCAAGTTTTGGGTATCGGTACAATAAGCGGCGCCACGATCATAACGACTGCCAGTATAGAGAATGCTGTCTGCTTGAAAACAACCAGCCGCTCTAAAAATAGCGCCAACATTGGTTGGGCTTTTGGGGTTCGTAAGGCCGATAGTAACTTTAGAAAGGCTCATTATGGTGTATCGTTTCCCATTAAAAGAAAGTGTCTAATTCTGATGCGCGACAGGTCTTTCCTGCTCGCTTCTAATATTCGTCCTATTATAACGAAAAGCCTGCTTGGCTTCAGCTGTTGCGTCTCTGTGTGATGCGTCAATCATCACGCAATACCTTAAAGCGCACTAACACTTTAGCGACAGTTAACAATGCTGCGCGGAAAAACTAATAACATCTGAAATTTTCTGAGTACCCAGCTGCAACATTAAAATACGATCAAGTCCCATCGCCACACCCGCACAATCGGGTAAACCTGCTTCAGTATCCGTCATCGCGGCTAATAATTGCTCATCAATAGGCCGACCGGTTGCAACTAATTCTTTTTCAAAGCGAGCTCTTTGTTCTTCGCCATCGGTCAGTTCGTGATACCCATTAGCAAGCTCTAACCCATTCAAATAGACTTCAAAGCGCTCTGAAATTAACTGGCCTTGCTCATCATGATTTAACTTAGATAGCGCCGCTTGGCTCGCAGGATAGTTATAAATAAAGACTAATTGATTCTTAGGTAATTTTTTTTCGACCTTATGGCTCATAATCATATCAAGCCACCCGTCTCGATTTAAGGCTAAGTCAGCCCCCGCCAATTCAATACCGAGCTGTTTAATTTGCTCGTCACTCGCGGCCATAGGATCGAGACCTGCGTATTGAATAACTGCTTGCTGATAGCTGATAAACTGTGGAGCATTATCCAATGTAATGCAGGTATCCTGAAAGAGCTCGGTTAATAAATCAGCCACTTCATGCATCAATGCCTGATGGTCCATATCAATGCGATACCATTCAAGCATGGTGAATTCTGGATTATGACGACCACCTGCTTCCCCTGACCGAAATACTTTGCCCAATGAATAAATATCACCACTGCCCGCACACAATAATCGTTTCATCGAATATTCTGGGGATGTATGTAAATACAGCTTTGGCATCGCATCGGTTGCTTGAACCTCAATCGGCACGATGTTCATATCAGCGACAGGCGCCCGATTTAGAATGGGCAACTCAACTTCGAGTACATCAATTTCTATAAAAAATTCACGTACCGTTCGATTCAATGCGGCCCGCGCATGCAAGGCTTTGATCGAGGCACTCGGCTGCCAGTGAAGGGACTGGGACATAAAACTTCTCTTTTTACGGATTTCTAATGGCGGGTTTTCATCTATTTTGAACATAAAAAAAGGAAGCCTAAAGCTTCCTTTTGTTCGCAGCCAACTTGTCGCTACCAGCAAGTAGCAGCGTACACGATTTACTTCGCGCGACTCACATATTCACCTACGCGCGTATCAATGCGTAGCAGTTCACCAATCACGATGAATAAAGGAACACTGACTACCGCGCCCGTTTCTAGCGTTGCTGGCTTTGAACCACCTTGAGCGGTATCACCTTTAAGACCTGGGTCAGTCTCGGTCACTTCAAGATCGATGAAGTTAGGGGCGGTGATACTTAAAATTTCACCGTTAAATAACGTTACCTCATAAACCAACTGCTCTTTCAACCAGTTTTTATTTTCACTGATCGCTTCTTCGGATGCGCCCAACTGTTCAAAAGAACCGTCAGTCATCATGAAGTGCCAGAATTCACCATCGGTGTATAGGTATTCCATTTCGACGTCCATTACGTCGGCACCTTCTAGCTTCTCGCCAGATTTGAAGGTACGCTCCCATGTGCGACCGTTCTTCAGGTTTTTCAATTTAACACGGCTAAAGGCTTGGCCCTTACCCGGTTTAACATATTCGTTTTCTACGATGGCACAAGGATCGCCATCCAGCATTACTTTAAGACCTGATTTGAATTCGCTGGTAGAATAATTAGCCATGTGACCTCGACAGAATATTGATGGGGTTCAGCAAACCTGCCCCAGAAAAAAGAACTATGATAACCGAAACCCCGTTAGTGATCGAATCTTTAACCGATATTAGTCAGTCTCCAGAATCCGATAGCTGGAATCAGGTGCTCGCAGGGGCAACCAAGAAGGTTGAAACACTTCTCCAACAGCTCGACATTCCAGTCTCAGAGCTCACGCTACGCCAGCAGGCTTGTCTTGATTTTCCCTTATTAGTGCCTCAGCCTTTTATCGATAAAATGGAACATGGCAATGCCCAAGACCCTCTGTTATTACAGGTACTTCCTCAGCGAGAAGAGCTGGAAGCAGCCGAAGGCTTTATTAATGATCCACTTGCGGAAAAACACAGCAATTTGCAAAAAGGGATTATTCACAAATATCATGGCCGCGTCCTAGTATTACTCAGCACGGGCTGTGCTATTAATTGCCGTTACTGTTTTCGACGTCACTTTGCTTACAGTGAAAACCGAATTGGCAAGAATGATTGGCAAGGTATTCTAGATTACGTCAGCCAAGACCCCACCATTGAAGAGCTTATTCTAAGCGGCGGTGATCCGCTGATGTTAAGCGATCAACAGCTCAAAAAATTCATTCAGCAGGCTGAGGCAATCCCTCACTTGCAACGTCTGCGTATCCATACACGCCTACCTGTGGTCATTCCACAACGTATTACCACTACATTAATCAATATTTTACATTCATGCCGGTTTAGTTGTGCGATAGTGCTGCACATTAATCACAGCCAAGAGCTAGATCCTATATTAATCAAGGGGTTAGACTCGTTAAGGCGTGCTGGTATTACCTTATTAAATCAGGCGGTCTTACTGCGTGATATAAACGATAATCTAGAGACTCAAATAGACTTAAGTAAAGCCTTATTTGCGGCTGGCATTCTGCCCTATTATTTACATTTATTGGATAAAGTGACGGGCGCCCATCACTTTAACGTTAGTGAAGAAGACGCTCTGGTATTACATCAACAACTATTATTGAAACTGTCGGGATACTTAGTGCCAAAGCTCGTTAAGGAAGAATCTGGCAAAGGGAGCAAAACCCCACTAGTATTGATATCCTAGAGTAAGCAAATAGTGGCGAGACAGAAATAAACAGGTTAGTCTGTGGTGGTTTTAGTATGGATAATAAAACATCCGCTATAATTAAGACTATAGACATGGTTAATTTGCATTAGTGGTAATAAAAAAGGCATGGAAAGCAATAGAACACCGATAAAACTACACGTACCCAGCCCGACTCAGCAACAGTTGTCTTTTTGCCAGGCAAATGTCGATGGGATTACGAATTGGGCGAAGAATCTTCCCATGGCCAATACTGGGGAAGCGGCAAGGCAGTTATATCAAGCCATTCGTGAGTTGAATCAATTACACGCTCAACCTTTATTACGCTTCAAATTACTCGAGGTCATGCGCCCTTATATTTACTCAATAGGCACATTGCTCGCAAAACATTTTTTACAAACCTCAGTATCGCTAAACGAACGACAGTTAAAAATTGCTAACCTGAGCCAGTCGTTACAAGCTCACCTCGCCACAGGCTATAAACTCGTCGTGGTTGATAGCATCGCTACATTGTCTCCCAGTGACAAACCCTCAAAAATAGTAACGACCTCTATTCATAGGGCGATCACGGATACCACCAGCACGATCTTGAGAGCGTTCCAACTATATTGTCACCCTCCAGAACATGCATGGTCTGAAATTAATCAGCTATTTTTCTTGGCTAAACTTCGCGATTTAGAAAATTTTAAAGTTAACGACACCCAAAACCGCTACCTCAGTACCAGCGATATCAGCGCAGCCTTTATCCGTGCACATTTATTAGGCACCGCTAAACCAAATAATTTGCGCCAACAAGATCTTATTCAACTGTACGATGCAACAGAGCTTTGGGCTCATAGGGTCTACATCACCGACAGTGATGATGAATCTGCATTGTTCATTATTAATCTGCACCGAGACCGTGTAGCTCAATATCGTCAACATTTACGCGATGAGCAAAAACCCCTCTTTTACAGTTTGAATACTTCGGGCTTAGTTGAAGATTTGACCTCTTATGCGGCGAATCCTCAAGGCACTTCGAATATCACCGTTCCTGGTAAAATGACGGACAATTTACTAACCCATGCCATTCAAGCCTGGGGGATTCATTGGCAACGCTCGTTCCGCAGAATGCCGACAGATGGCAACTTACGTCTGTGTATTGGTCTAAGTGCCACTCATTATTATGTGGCGGGCAAAAAAGATTTCGAAAAAGTCAAAGCTGAGCTGCGTCCTTTAGAAACTGAAAAACGCCCTGGGGCCGATATAGATACTGGCAAGCGCTCTAGCGGCGATGTTTGGGATGGCGCTTTTGATGCTGGTGGTTCTGCTATACCTGAAAACAGCAATATGAATCTTGATACGATAGATTTCATAAATAAGCATAAACAAGAAGATGAACTCGATACCACCATTAAGTACCCCGCTCATGAAGTTAGCTTAATTAATACCAGCCCAGGCGGTTATTGTCTGCAATGGTTAGGAGAGTTGCCCGCGAGCATTCAAGCAGGGGAAATCCTTGGTATCCAAGAGGCAGGCGTTCAACACTGGGCTATTGCCGCTATTCGATGGATACGTCATTTAGGAAAATCAGGAACCCAGCTAGGCATCGAATTATTAGCACCTAAAGCCGAAGCGGGTGCTGCACAACTTCTACAAAAAACAGGCAATAACGGCGATTATATGCGTTCTCTGCTCTTACCTGGGATTAAAGCGATTGCCCAGCCGGCGACACTTATTTTACCGCGTATGCCTTTTCGTACCGGTAATAAAGTGCACCTTATGCACCTAGATAATCACGGCCGATATCAATTGGTTAAACGCATTATTTCAACCAATAGCTTCAGTCAATTCCAGTTCAGAGACAGTGGTATTAAACCTACTGCTCAAACTCTGCATCAGGATAGTGAACTAAAAGATGATGACTTTGACTCCTTATGGAATAAGTTGTGACACACAGTGTCAAAATGTGACTTATTTTACACTTTTTACCTGTCATTTAAGTCCACCCACCTTATAATCAGCATTCACTGTACAAGAGTTTCATTACATGCATTTTGCTAGTAGTCGAGATACGCTCCATTTATTGCTATTGACTCACAAACAAAGCGACGCTGAAGACTTAGTTAGCCTATTACGCAACTCAGGTCGTGCGACTCGCGCTCACATGGTTTCCTCACTGGATGATTTTAATGCTCAAATTCAAGAAAAATCTTGGGATTTGGTATTAGCGGAACCTAAAGCTCAAGACATTGAGCCGAAAGAGTTATTCAAGCAAATAAAACGTCTCGATAAAGATCTGCCTGTGATCATCCTTGCTGAAGATGTTGACCCAATGCAGCTCGAGTTTTATCTGAAACTTGGAGCTTGCGATGTGGTGCCTGAAGATGAAAGTAATTTACTATCATTAGTGATTCAACGTGAATTATCCAATCTCAATAGCCGCAGAACCCTACGAACGACTCAGGTTAAATTGCGTGATGCAGAAAAGCGCTGCCAATCTTTATTAGAAAGCTCTAAAGATGCCATCACCTACATTCATGACGGTATGCATATTTATGCCAACCAAGCTTACTTAGACCTATTTGGTTACCATTCTGTGGATGATCTTGAAGGCATGCCTGTTATGGATATGGTTGCCAGTAGCGACCAAGAAAATCTAAAGCAATCATTAAAAAGTTTCTTAACAACCGGCGGTAATGTTGACCTGAATTACAGCGGTTTGAAAACCGATGACACTCAATTTCCGCTAACCATGTCTCTGTCTGCGGGAACTTATGCTGACGAGCCGTGCACCCAAATTGTTATCCGTGCCCTTTCGGGCAATGCCGACCTAGAAGCAAAACTAAAAGAAATCAGCAGCCGTGATCTATTAACAGGCCTTCACAACAAACCGTATTACATTGAACAACTAGAAACAGCGGTTGATCGCGCGGTTTTAAAAGGCAATACCAGTGCTGCTATATACATCAACATAGATAATTACGGCAAAATAAAATCTAAAGTCGGCATAAACAACTCCGATAGCGTACTTTGCAGTGTCGCCAATTACTTAAAATCAGCAATAAACAAAGAAGATACATTAGCTCGCGTAGGTGAAGATGTATTTGCTTGGATCAGACCTGACATTAATGCTGAGCAAGCACTCGCAACAGCAGAAGAATTTCGAGGTGGCATAGAGCACTTAGTCATCGATGCTCACTCTCAAACAGTCACCATCACTGCCAGCATTGGCGTTGCGTTAATTAACGATAGCTGCAGTGAGCCGGGAGAAATATTACAGCGTGCCCATCAAGCTTCTGATGCCGTTCGTAATGATCAAGGTCATGAAAGAGGGAATGGAGTTCACCTGTTTGTTGCTGAAGAAGCGGCCCCTGATAATAGCGAAGATGGTATTGAGCAACAGGTTCTAGAAACGCTAAAAACAAACTCATTTAATTTGTTATTTCAGCCATTAATCAACTTAAAAGGTGATGAGCAAGAGCATTACGAAACTCTACTACGTATGCCCCAAAGCAATGGTCAAGAAGTTTCCGCAGGGGATTTCTTGAATGGTTTTATTATTAGTGAAGACCTCAAGCGTAAGATTGATCGCTGGGTAATACTGCATTCAACCAAACTGCTAAGTGAACACCGACAGCAGAATATGAATACCCGTTTATTCGTTAATTTGACCGCTGCATCATTGATGGATAAAACGTTAACAAGCTGGATTGGCGTGGCGCTTAAAGCAGCCAAGCTCGATAAAGACTCAGTCATTTTTCAGTTTCATGAAGAAGATGCCACCAAGTTTTTAACCCAAGCCCAAGAATTTACCGCCAACCTTAAAGAGAACGGTTACTCATGCTCTCTATCCCGCTTTGGTTGTGCCTTAAAGCCGTTCCAGACATTAAAGCACTTAAGCCTCGATTACGTGAAAGTGGACGGTTCATTTACGCATGAGCTTAATAAACCAGAATCTTTGGCAACCCTAAAAGAAGTCTTAGCGGAATTGCATGAACAAGACATAAAAACCATTGTGCCATTAGTTGAGTCTGCGACAGCCGTTGCCTCACTATGGCAATTAGGCACCCATTTCATTCAAGGCTACTACGTACAAGCGCCACAAACTGGCATGGCTTACAATTTCTCGGATGATAACGAGTAGTCTTCCCTGCGCTTTGTACTGATTACAAAGCGCAACTCTGCTACAATTCTTGCAAACCGCTTTACCCTTATTATTGATTTGAGCCAATTTTAACGGCTCTCGACAAGTGAGACTTTAAAAATGCCAGTATATCGCAGCAAAACCTCCACTGCCGGCCGTAATATGGCGGGCGCTCGTGCTCTATGGCGCGCCACAGGTATGAAAGACGATGATTTTTCCAAGCCAATCATTGCAATCGCCAACAGCTTTACCCAATTTGTACCAGGGCACGTACACCTTAAAGACATGGGCCAATTAGTTGCTCGTGAAATCGAAAAAGCCGGTGGCGTAGCCAAAGAATTCAATACCATTGCCGTTGATGACGGTATCGCAATGGGTCACGACGGTATGCTTTATAGCTTGCCAAGCCGTGAACTAATTGCTGATTCTGTTGAATACATGGTTAACGCTCACTGCGCCGATGCCATTGTTTGTATTTCTAACTGCGACAAAATCACACCGGGAATGCTATTAGCGTCATTACGCTTAAACATCCCTGTAATCTTCGTATCCGGCGGCCCAATGGAAGCGGGTAAAACCAAGCTTTCTGAGCATAAGCTAGATCTAGTTGACGCAATGGTTATTGCGGCTGATGACGAAGCATCTGATGAGAAAGTAGCCGAATTCGAACGTAGCGCTTGTCCTACTTGTGGCTCTTGCTCAGGTATGTTCACCGCTAACTCAATGAACTGTTTGATGGAAGCTTTAGGTTTGGCTTTGCCAGGTAACGGCTCTACTTTGGCAACTCACTCTGACCGCGAACAGCTTTTCTTGAAGGCTGGTCGCCAGATCGTTGAAAACGCTAAGCGTTATTACGAAGAAGATGATTACTCGGTACTGCCACGTTCAATCGCCAACTTCAAAGCGTTTGAAAACGCAATGACCCTAGACATCGTGATGGGGGGTTCTACCAATACCATTCTTCACTTATTGGCTGCGGCGCAAGAAGCTGAAATGGACTTTGATCTGAAAGACATCGACCGTCTTTCACGTAAAGTTCCACAACTGTGTAAAGTTGCGCCAAACTCGCCGCTTTATCATATGGAAGACGTTCACCGCGCTGGCGGTATCTTCGGTATTTTAGGTGAAATTGATCGTGCAGGCTTATTGCACAACGACTTACCAACAGTACACAGCAAAAGCATGAGCGAAGCTTTGGATACGTGGGATATTATGCGTAATCCATCTCCAGAAGTAATCGAATTTTACCGTGCGGGTCCTGCAGGTATTCCAACACAAACCGCGTTTAGCCAAAGTACTCGTTACCCAACCGTTGATGGTGACCGTGAAAATGGCTGTATTCGTAACCTTGCCAATGCCTACTCTACAGAAGGTGGTTTAGCCGTTTTATACGGAAACATTGCCTTAGACGGCTGCGTTGTAAAAACTGCGGGGGTTGATGAATCAATCCACGTTTTCCACGGTAAAGCGAAGATTTTTGAATCTCAAGATAGCGCAGTTGCCGGCATCTTGGCTGACGAAGTGAAAGAAGGCGATATTGTTATCATTCGCTACGAAGGTCCTAAAGGCGGCCCAGGTATGCAAGAAATGCTATACCCAACGTCTTACCTGAAATCTAAAGGTTTAGGGGCTGCCTGTGCCTTGCTAACCGATGGTCGTTTCTCTGGTGGTACTTCTGGCCTATCCATTGGTCACTGTTCTCCAGAAGCCGCTTCTGGTGGCGCTATTGGCTTATTAGAAGAAGGTGATGAGATCATCATTGATATTCCAAGCCGCAGCATCAATGTACAGCTAACGGATGAAGAGCTTGCGTCTCGCCGCACGGCACAAGATGCTAAAGGCTGGAAGCCCGTTGAAGATCGCCCTCGTAAAGTGAGCAGCGCGTTGAAAATCTACGCTAAGTTTGCGACAAGTGCCGATAAAGGTGCTGTTCGTGATTTAAGCTTATTGGATTAATTCTTCAATAAAACCCACAAAGGTATTTACGCTAATGTTAAATACCTTTGTTCTCCCAAGGAACGATTATGCTGCGTCCACTTTTGTTAACCGTCTTATTTACAAGCATACTGACTACAGGTTGCGCCAGCAAACGCCTTGCTCAGAATGAAAACTATGACCTCTCCGCATTAGAAAAAGCCTCTGAGTTTGAAGGCGACTCCGAAAAAGCCCTGATGGAAGCTGAAGTAAAATACGAAGCTGCACTTAATGCAGATATGAATTTCTATGCACCACTGCATATGATTCAAGCCAATGAAGCTCTAGCGGCTGCGCGCATTGCTGAGTTAAAGGGGTTACAGAGCGAAAGTATTATTGCCTCTGCAAAAGTTATTACCTTATTGCAGTTTGCCAATAATAATAAGCAAAAAGTTGAAGTTATATTAAAGCCTCTTCTTCAACAGAAACTCATACTGGAACAATTGAACAGTCCCCGAGTTTTACCTGATGAATTTGAAGATAGCCTAGAAGATATTAAAGACTTAATTACCAAAATTGAAGAGGGTGAAAAAGATATCACGCCTTCTGAAATCGAATCAGTTCTCAAAGACCTAAACCAACTCGAGCTCGATACATTACTTGAGATTCATTGGCAACCAGCTCAAGAAACTCTAGATAAAGCCGAAGATGAAGATGCAGATAAGTTTGCACCTAAGACATTCTTAGTGGCAGAAACACTGGTTGAGAAAACCGAAGAAGAAATTCGCCTTCAATACTCAAACCGGGAATTAGTAAGTGAAAAAGGGCTTGCTGCATTAAGGTCAGCTCAACATGCACTTTATGTTGCTCGCGATGCAGAACAATTATTAAAACTTAATCATGAAAAAGCAGAAGAAGCAGTATTAAGATTTGAATCGCTATTAGCCCAGATCGGCGTGACATTAAAAGCTCAAGACGTTCGCCACATGGCTTTGAAAGACCAAGCGACTGCATTAGCACAAAATGCTGAAACTCAAGCTAGCCGTTTAATTGTTCCGTTACAAAAGCGAATTGCTGAGCTAGAAAAACAATTATCCTATCAAAAGGTAACTAACGAAACGTCCACAGACGTTGCTATTAAAGCCTTAGATACTGATATTTCAGAAGTTGTTGAGACACCAGAAGTTGTTGAGACACCAGAAG
Organism: uncultured Gammaproteobacteria bacterium; assembly: GCA_963851095.1. Lineage (GTDB taxonomy): Bacteria > Pseudomonadota > Gammaproteobacteria > Pseudomonadales > Oceanobacteraceae > Oleispira. The sequence goes on from CAWKOX010000020.1 coordinate 36,349, forward strand.
TTGTTGAGACTCCAGTAGTTGTTGAGACTCCAGTAGTTGTTGAGACTCCAGTAGTTGTTGAGACTCCAGAAGTTGTTGAGACTCCAGAAGTTGTTGAGACACCAGGAGTTGTTGAAGCACCAGGAGTCATTGAGGCTCCCACAACTATTGAAGAGCCTAAAACAACAGATTAATCATCCCGTTAGTAGGGCTTACTTTTAGGGAAGCTCTACTAATCTGAATTTTAGAATCTGGGATGATTATCAATCATCCCCCACCACCATGTTTCGACCCGCGTCTTTTGCACGTAATAAGTATTCACCAGCCTGATTCATCAATTCATTAAGTGTTTCATATTTTATATTAGTGATGCCGGCACTAAACGCTAAACGTATAAATTCTTCTTCATTCACATCGATAAGTTTTGCGGCTAAGTGTTGTTTAAAACTATCTATCACCTGAATCGCTTGCCCATTACTCAGCCCAGGTATAAGTACACAAAACTCTACCCCTCCCAATCGAGATACCAAAAATCTGCCAAGCATACTTTCTAATTCTCTAGAAAATATCTTCAGCACTTCATCTCCTGCCTCATGTCCATACTCTTCATTTATAAACTTAAAGCTGTCGATATCGATAATAGCCAACGACAATTCAGTCTGACTATTTATCGCTTGTTTCAATAGCTTATCGCCTGCTTCACAAAAATATCGCCTATTGTAGAGCGAGGTTAAATAATCGCGATTGGCCAAATTCTGAATTTTATTTAACTGTTCTAACGCTTCGATATTGTTCGTTATTCGACAATAGAATTCTTCTTGCTGAAAAGGTTTATTCAGGAAGTCATCAGCCCCGTTTTTAATAAATTTAATCGATAAAAAACCGCCATCTTCCCCCGACAATCCTATAATAATCATATCAAATTTTTCATACTGTCGACGTATCGCCTGTACTAACTCAAAACCATCCATCTCAGGCATGTTGTAATCAGTAATTACCATTTTTATATGCGGATATATTTCTAATTGTGCCATCGCTTCAATACCGTTTTCAGCTTCTAGCACTTGGTATTTATGCGCAATTAATAAACGTGTGATGTGTTTTCGATACTGTTTAGAATCTTCAACAACCAACACTTGAATGCTCTGATTTTTATAGAGTCGATTAACCATATTAATCGCATATCGATACGAGTATCGTGTCTCTTTTACCACATAGTCTACAACGCCTAGCTTCACTAACTCTTCTCGACGTTCTTCTTGATAGCTTCCGGTAAGTACGATGACAGGAAATCTTTCTTCCAATAAAAATTCAACTAACTCACCATTCGTTGCATCAGGTAATACCAGATCAATAATGCCTGCAAATAATGTTTCTTTATGCTCGTTATAGAGTAATTTTGCTTCCTTCATGGAAGATGCAAAAAAAGGTTCAAGCTCCAGTGATTGCTGAGCAAGGTGTTTCAGTATCTTTAGAATAATTGGACTATCTTCAACAATAAGGACTTTATTCTTCATTGATAATGTCTCTGCAATATACTCGTATATCAAAGCATAAAGTGTAAATTAACTAATTTTTATTAACCTTATTCCTGTAAATAAATAAGCTAACAAAGATTAACAACCTAGCGTCTAAATCCTTAATGTTTAAACTTTGAAGCGCTGAACAGTACCTTGTAGCTCAGACCCTAACTTAGCTAACTCACCACTCGCTTGGGCAGCTTGATTTGCCTGTTCATGACACACATGAGCCAGTTCATTAATTCGAACAACATTGCGATTTATTTCTTCCGAAGCACAGCCCTGTTCTTTCGCCGCTGTCGCTACTTGGGTATTCATATCATTAATATTTGAAATATTATCGTAGATTGAATCTAAAATTTTGCTGGATTGCGACACCTTTTCGATACCCGACTTTGCTCTCTCTCGAGAGCGAGTAACGGTCTCAACAACATCCGCAGTTCCCTTCTGGAATTGGTTAATATTCTCGCGTATTGATTCAGTAGATTCTTGAGTACGACTTGCAAGTGTTCTCACCTCATCGGCTACCACAGCAAAGCCTCGTCCCTGTTCACCCGCTCGGGCTGCTTCAATTGCAGCGTTTAATGCAAGTAGGTTTGTTTGTTCAGCAATTGCGCTAATTGTGGATAAAATATCTCCGATGCTTTCACTGTTTTTTTGTAATTCTTCAATGGCTTGAGCAGCGCCTTCCACTTCGTTATTTAAACGCTCAATTTCAACTCGAGCATCATCGGTTACCGTTTTTCCTCGACCGATTTCAATGGTGACATCATTCACCGCAGAAGCGGCGGTATCTGCATTTTCAGCAATGCTTTGTATCGTCGCAGTCATTTCATTAATCGCGGTCACAGCCTGTTCTATTTCTTGCTGCTGCTGCTCGCTCGCATCTCCCACCTCTTTAGTGATGCTCGACATTTCTTCCGACGCTTGCGCAACTTGGATCGACCCATCTTTGACTTGGTTCACGGTATCTCGCAAGCTAGAAATTAACGCATCAAAAGAACGCGATAACGCTCCTACTTCATCATGAGATATATGATTCACTAACTTTGTTAAATCTAAGTCATCAGCAATAATATGAATTTTTTCAGTAATAGACTGAACGGGGCGATAAATTGCGCGTGATATTATTATCATCAACCCTGACAGTAATGAGAATATAACGGTAATTATGACTGTAAGATTTATATAGACTAACGTTGTTGTCTTAGTGATTTCTGAATTTACAAATTCGGTTAATGTATCAAAAGATTCTTCTGTTGAATGAACGGTTGCTCTCAGCTCAGCCAATAAACCTGACCTTTCATCTAGCCCCAGCGTCATTTCGTTATCCACTAGGCTTTTGAAATCTTCGCGGTACCGACTAATTTTATCGGTCATTTCTTCAATGGTATAAGGCTCATACTCATCTAAAGCATTGGTGAATTTTGTATAATTTTGCTCAAATTTTGTTAGGTATTTCATATCTCGGCGTAACATAAAATCTTTTTCATTACGTCTTAACATGAGTAAATGAACTAATATTTCATGTTGCCCCGCTTCTTCTGATAATGTCTCAATATCATGAACGGCAGAGCGTAATGTACCATACAGTCCACTTTCTGAATCAAGCCCAATCTCTAATTGAAGAGTGACGATCTGATTAAAAATTTTTTCGTAATCATTAATAAGTTGTAACAACTTTTCAGCTTGCGCGGTCTCTAAGTTTTGAGCAGTCAAAGCATCACTTAATTGAAGAATACTGGTTTTCATTGCCATGGCAGAGTCAGTAAATTTCTCACTGTACTTTTCATTTTTACGGGTAAAGAAGTCTTTCTCGTGCTTCCTCAAGGTTAATACGTCACTATTCAATTCTTCTTTAATCAGTAATATATTATTTAACTGTCCGATGCGACCGAACTCATAAACGCTAACCACGGTGGTCAGTACCAATCCAATGATGACGCAACATAAGATAAGTGAGTGTTTATTCTTAATGCTAATATTACTTAGAAAATTCATTCTAATACCCTGAAAATAATTCTACGTTCATTGAGTATAGATGAGTCTAAGTAAGCTGGAGGGTTTATGACGATATTGTTGAGTTGGCTTCCTTTTATATAACAAAAAGGAAGCTCTGATGGGTCTTTTACTACGATTACTCTTAAAAGATGAGCGCTCTAGAACTTTAAGCTAAGCGCTAAACTGACATTCCTACCAGGTTGCGGGGCTTGCTCTTTTACGAAAGAAGTATGCTGCCTGATCTCTTCATCGAGTAAATTATTCGCTTTTAAATCAATACGATACTCATTTTTGGCAAGCATTGCCTGATACGTTACGCCTAAGCTTAGTAAGTCATAGCCTAAACTTACTTCTTCATTCTCAGCGACTTGATCTTGCTTTTGAATTTGCTGCCACTGTCCAAATAGCATCCAGTCAGATTGGGTTGAAAATAACGCCATGCTAGACGCTTCAAAACCCAAACCAATACGATCGGCCGGAATACGTGGCAGATCATTCGCCCTTACTCGGTCGGCCATGCCCGTTAATGTTAAACCCTCTATTAATTGGAAAGCCACATCTAATTCGCCCCCGACAAAAGTCGCATCTTGCTGAACAACGTTGTACTGGCCAAAACCATCAACTTCACGGTTGGCATTTTGGGCATAGATAAAGTCTGAAATGTTGTTTTGATACAGGTTTAATGCGGTTGTTAATTGGCCCTTAGTTTTACGCACGCCAACTTCTATATTCAAAGCTTCTTCAACTTTTAAATTAGGGTTACCCACATCAAAAGTCTGAGTAGCCGCATGAGCACCACAAGAAAACAGTTCTTGGGTTGCTGGCGCACGCTGGGCTGAAGTCAACGAGCTCACTAGCTGCCACCCCTGTGAACCTGCAAAGTTAAGATCACGTACTAAGCCTAATGATAAGCTATGAGTATCAAAATCTTTGTTCTTATACTGTTCAGCGCTCAAGCCTTCGACTTCACAAATGGGATTAATGCTGTCTGGCTTATTAGGTGATAGCTTAGCCTGCTCTAAACGTGCGCCCAGCTCTATCCCCCAATCAGAGACTTTGGTTTTTCCTAACCAAAATACACCGACAAGCGAGCTGTCTGTTTTGGGAACCACGGCCTCTTCGCCCACCGCTTTAAAAGTATCTTGCGAGAACTGAATGCCTACTGCTTGAGAAAGCTTAGTTTGAAAAAGACCGTCTACTGGAGCAAGTAATACTTCACTGCGCCCTTCAAATCCTTTGCGGCGAAATTTAGTGCCTATAACCCCATCTTCAATTTCATCGTGGCGATAGTCATTAAAGCCTATGCGGAATTTAACCGAATCTATTCCTTCTATTGGTTGATCAACACGACTGTCTAAATCAATTCGACGCTGACGCATCTCAATACGAGCGCCCTCACTTTCGTGGTGTTCATGTTCTTCAGCTGTTTCGCCTTCTACATGCTCTTCTTCATGCACATGACCTGGCAAACCGTATTCACTTTTACTTTCACTCAGCGCAATACCCACGTAGCCAGACGGAAAAACATAACTCGAGCCAAACGTAAGATTATTACTGTAAGACGTATCGGAATTACCTAATGTCTCTTCAGTATCATGCTCGTCATGCGCCTCTTCAGTTTCCCCTTCCTCGTGCTCGTCATGTTCAGCTAATTCAGGCAGTTCATATTCGTCACTGCGAAAGTGGCTGGCCGATACACGCCAATGCACTTCGTTACCTGAAGATAAATCGACAGAATCCGAGTGGTTCATCGCCGCCGTTTTTCCTTTATTTACCGTGTCATACTGTACTCGAATATTGGTTGCTGGCTGGGCTAATCCCGTTGGAATACGTTCATCGACTACATTCACCACACCGCCAAAAGCACCACTGCCGTACATTAGAGTCGCAGGGCCGCGTAGAACTTCAATTTTCGTTGCGCTCTGAGCATCGGCATTCACTCCATGATCTGGGCTAATCGTTGACGCATCTAAAGTATCAATACCATCTTGTAAAACTTTAACCCGCGCACCCGACATACCACGAACGACAGGACGACCCACAGACGAACCATAACTTGAGTTATGAATGCCGGGCTGTGCTGATAGGGTTTCACCTAGGCTGGTTGCACGTTGTCTGTTTAGGTCTTCGTCTGTCAGCAGTGTTGCGGGCTGTGCCATTTCATCTTGGCCTTGATCAAAGCTATGCGCACTGATTACGACCTTATCAAGTTGAATGCTTTTATCGCGCTGACTTTCGCTCTTGTCTTGAGCAGAGTCTGCCTGAACGGTGAAGGCGGATGATGCAAGTAGCATCGCCATAACGCGACTTAGACGCGGCTGAATTAACGAATTTTTCATTGAAATACTTTCTCTTTGCACATAAATGCTCACACATGAACGCTTCACATAACGCACATTAAGCAGCATTTATATATTTTATATCGGTCGATTGGGTGTAATAACGAATAAAGATTAAGCTAAGAAAGTAAGTGGTGGCGCGCGGGTTGGTGGCGAGTAATCTCGATTAAAAGATGATTGCAGCAGTACTGATACGATAAAAGGCTGATTAAATCGCGGATTAAGTAAGCTGATCGCAGGAGGAAGTATGCCCCCGTCTGCGCTTTGGTTTAATAAGCAAAATTCACAGTGCGTATCCGTGCTCAAAGCATCATGGGCCAATTGCTCATGTAAGCCTTGCAACGCAGCCACAGTAATCAGTAAGACACTGAGCATCATAGGTAGCTGCTTAAAACGCAGCCAACGCGTGAATGTAAATTTTGTGGTCACAAAAACAACCTACTTTGAGTAAGACGTACTGCTTTGATCAAACAAATGGGCTTGATACGTTATAAAATAACACTTTGGTACTAGTTTGCACAAAGCCCTAATCAAAGTAAAGCTGGCTAAAGCGTTTAGATTCAGTTTATTTGTATATTTAAGCGACATAGCACTATACGTATACTAGCGGCGATTCCAGGTAAGACACTCTTCTAGGGTAATGCCTTTACCACCAAAGATATCTAAAGCACTGCCAATCGTGAGATCGACCTTGCCACCAGACAGTTCATCTACTCGCTTCAAATCTTGTAAAGAGCGAGCGCCACCGGCATAGGTCACAGGAATGGAGGCGTGCTGGCCTAATAACGTTACCAGCTCTTCATCGATACCGGCCTGTAAGCCTTCTACGTCTGCAGCATGAATCAAAAACTCATCACAATGACTGGCTAGCTCAGATAATGTTTGGCCATCAACCGCCGTTTCTGTGACGGTCTGCCAGCGATCGGTAGCAATATTCCAGCCCACGTCTGTTCGGCGACAACTAAGGTCTAATACCAAGCGACTTTTACCCGTTTCAGCTTTTAAAGCTTCTAAACGCTGCCAAGAGAATTGTCCACCTTCAAATAAATAGGAGGTCACAATCACGTGGCTCGCACCGGCTTGTAAGAACTCAGCAGCATTGTCTTGGTTAACACCGCCACCAAACTGTAATGCATTTGGCCAGGCCGCTAATGCTTTTAACGCTTCTTCCTTATTACCAGGGCCAAGCGCAATAACGTGCCCACCTTGTAGATTATGCTGGCGATAAAGTTGAGCATAATAAGCAGCGTCATACTGACTAATAAAGTTAGTATCAGCACCTTGATCATTCAAGCTGCCACCTACAATTTGTTTAACCTGACCTTGATGAAGATCGATACACGGACGAAACTGAGTCACAATGGCTACCTATAAAAGCTATCAATAAAGCGAGTATTACAAACGGGCTATAAAAGAGATCCATTATATCGGATATTAAAAGCCCGTGTCAGCTTAGCGTTTAGGCGTGTCGTCTGTGTCCGGCTCATCATTGTCTGTTACACCAAACTCTTCGTCATCACTGGCTGTGTCATCGACATCAGAAGTCTGACTAGCAGAACGCGCTTCTTCTTTCAGAGCTTCCGCTTTCTCTTCGGCGACTTCTTCTGCAGCCGCTCGACTCGCAGATATTTGGCCTTGAAAGTAATCAACTAGCGCTTCTGTAACCGCTTTTTCTGCCGGCTGAAATTCTGTTTTCACCAGCACAATTAAAGACTGCGCATGAACATGCTCATCCCCTTTTGGATGGGCAACCACATTACCGTCTTTGGTCACATAGCCTAATGCGGTACCTAAGTTGGCTTGAATCAAAGCATTTACAACATCAGCCCACGGCTCACCTTCAAGCCATACTGGGTAGCGATGAGGGTGGTCGTTAGCACGAGTAAACATATCCTCAATGATTACTTCTGATCCTGGAGCATCCATCGAGCGCACAATAATTTCTGGGTACGAACGAATCGGTCTTAATACCGATTTCACACCGAGCGCTTTCATTCGTGGTCGGTTTTCATCCACCACACATTCAATAATGGTTTTATGACACGTGTGTAGCTCATTCAGGCGATGAGCAACATCGAAGGTAAAGCTATCACTATCGCTAACATATTCATTGCGTGCTAAAACAACGATGTGCTTAGCCCGTTCTGCGCCAGCACGTTCTAAATCAGCAGGATTACTTGGCGTGCCATTAACATGCACAGCGCCTAATTCACGCAGTGAGTCAGGCAGGCCCGATGTAAAATCGGTATTTAACAGCTGGACAGGAATATTTTCATAATCAGAATTTTCACGAATTTGTGTGATCAACCGAATAAAGTAGTGCTCGCGATTATATTTAGGCGCGTTGATGATTAAGATGTGTTCTTCCATATTCCAATTCCAATGTCCTGTGCGAATTTTTTCTCTGCGGGCGATACGAAAATCGACATAATCGCTGATTAAAAATGTCATTAGCGTAATGCCACAAAAATAGATCAACCCAATGGTGGCAGCTTGCCCATAGGGCGTTGCCGGAGATAAGTCACCAAACCCTACCGTTGTAAGGGTTGTTAGAGTTAACCAAATCCCCTGCCACAACGTCATACCTTCTAAATAAACCATTAAGCCTGCATGAATGCTTATTAACACAAGCATAATAGCGGCGGTACGCATGACCGCCCGCTTAATGGTTTTATCCGTTTGATAGACAGCATGACGAACTCGCTGCTGATGGCGAATAAAACGTGTGAACTTGCTCAAGTGTATTCCTTCAGATGATCGACAAGATTCTTATAACATAAATAAACTATAACATGATATTAACCCACGCCGTCTGTACATATGTACTGTTGATACTCTCGGTATCTCACGCTAATTAGTGATAGTATTTAATCAATTAATATCGGTATAGAGTAGATAATGGTCAAACCAACCTTAGCAGTAATCGGTAGTGGCATTGCAGGCTTGTCAGCGGCGTGGTTGCTGAAAGATAAATATCAAGTTACATTATTCGAACGCCATGCCAAACCAGGCATGGGCGCTTATGCGGTTGATGTAGGTAATCAAGGTAAGCGTGTAGAAATAGACATCCCGCTTAGAATTATCACGGCAGGTTATTACCATGAATTGTTCAAGCTTTATCAGACCTTAGGCATCGAGATTGAAAGAACCGATCATGCAGGGGCATTTTTCACCCATACTGGCGGTGATGTTTTTCATTATAAAAACTACAACGTGGGTAAATATCGATTCTCATTTTTAAACAGCCCCAAGCGCTTATCACGTACCAATTTTCAACAGGGCATGGCCGCGATAAAATTCTTTCGCGACATTAAAAAAGTAGACATAGAAGAAATCAAGTTACTGACCTTTGGCGAGTTTCTAGAATCATGGCCTTCCACAAATCGCTCTTTTGTCGATGGTGTATTAATGCCAATGCTTGCTACGATTTGCACCTGTAATTATGACAATATTAAGCAATATCCTGCTCATATAATTATTGGTTACCTTACCTGCGGCGTAGCAAATGAAGGCGTATGGAAAGCGACGCATGGTGTTGCCGATATTGTGGCAAAAATCACCCAAGGTTACGAAGTCAAAAGCCATTGCCAAATTACTAATATTACATCTTCCGGCACAGCGGTAGATATCGCCTTAGAATCTGGAGAAGAATTTATTTTTGATCAGATTGTTGTGGCAACACAACCTCAACATGCTGGCCCTATGATTGCGAAAGACCAGCCAGCACTGGCTCATCACTTTCAACAAATCGATTTTGCTACGAGTAATATGGTTGTTCATCGCGACAGCAGTATTTACCCTCGCCCTTGGCATCAAATCTCACCTGTCTGTTATTCGGTGAATCCTAATCATCAACGCCCAATGGCGACTGTATGTTTAAATAAATCAATGCCAACGGTTAAAGATTGCTTGCCTGTTTTTCAAACATGGCACCCAACACAAACCATCAATCCTGATACTGTATTAGCCAGCGTTACCTTCGAGCGCCCCATCATTAGTTTTGAATCGTTAAACCATATTCAAGAGATTAAAAAATCGATGCAGAAAGATAATAATCGCATTTGGTTTTGTGGATCTTACCTGGGCGATGGTATTCCGTTATTAGAAGCCGGCGTACGCTCATCTCTCGCCGTAGCAAATAATCTAGGAGTGAAAACGCCTTGGTAAACGATTGCTATTCATTGACAATCCGATGCGTCTTCCAAAATGTTAACGCCGCAGCGATCACTTCCTGCGGCGACTCAACCTGTGGGTAGTGACCCACATCATTAAGCAGCACGACATCAGGGTTGTTAATTAATTGGCGGTAACGTTCAACCATATGCAAACCAGATATTGGATCTGCTGTGCCATTAATTAAACGTAAAGGAATACGGCTATTTTCTAGTGCACCAACCCAGCGTTGACGATAGTGTTTTCGCTCTTGCATATAGCGAATAAGTTTGGGCATCACTCGAGAGCCATTATTATAATTCAATAACTGCCAATAAATGCTGAGCTCTTCTTCCGCAACAGTTTTTTCACAAATATCAGAAAATGTTTTTTTGAATTTCTTAAACGTATACAGTTTTATTAACCAAGAACCTAGTGGACTGATTAATAATTTTTGCATCAAAACCGGTCGATGTGTTTCCGGAAATAAACCACCGTTTAATAAAATAATACTGTGAATCTTTCCCGTGATTGCCAAGGGTACTGCTTCTTGCTTTGTTCTTTCATGCTGGCGCGCTAATAATTCTTGCGCGACCGTATCTCCATAGTCATGGGCCAGTATGTGATAATCATGAATATCGAGTTCATTCAATAATGTTTGAAAAATATCGGCTTGATCGTGAATACTATATGGGTATTCGAGTGGTTTATCAGAAAAACCAAAACCCATCATATCCAATGTCACTAAACGAAAATGTGCACTGAGCTCTGGCCAAATATGTTGCCAATCGATACTCGCGGTGGGAAAGCCATGAATCAATAATAACGTGGGCTTACTCATCTCTTGTAAAGAACGTTGAGCGCTGTCTCGATAGAAAATACGATAATCAATACCGAACCTTCTATAGATAAGAAAGTTGCCCGACTGCTGCCATTGATCCATATTTATACTCATTATTTATTTCTCATAAGCCTTCTTTATTGCTTCGTAACGTTTTTTATTTACGCCTAAGTCAGAATGACCTAATCGTGAAGCAGAACGAATATGAAGAGTACTTTCTGTAATGAGAATTTCTACATCATCCACAAATTTAAGCCAATTACTTTCATACTCCGCATGTAAATACAGACCACTTGGCATCAACGATTTTTCTGTAATAACGGTCCCACCAGTGTCCGCAATAGCGGAACGAATAGCCGTTGCTGTTTCTGCTTGATCGGCTTTAACTCCTAACGGCAATTGAAAGTGTTCTTTGTCGTTAAGCTGATAGGTTTGTATGCAATTAGGTTTATCGGGACAAGGGCGTAATTCTGAAGCATTGACCAGCCCTAAATCGCGAGGCGCTTGGCCAGCACAACCCGCCATTAATAGCAGAGCGGGAATAACGAAAGTGACATAACATTTTTTCATTTTAGTACCCAATAATAATTAAACATGTGCTGCTAGACTAATATACTTTTATCAAACTTGCAGGTGCTAATATTATGGACGAAGTAACGCGGCAATTTTCTCGGCCCAACGCTTATAGCCTTCGGCATTAGGGTGATAACCATCCGTCGCCATCCACTCTTTTTCGAGCGGCATTTCAATTTTTAAGTGCGTCCAATCTTGCTGCACACATAATTGACGTAGACTATTATCCAACTGCCAAGCTCGCAACCCCAAGAATAAATTGAGTGGAAAAGGTAATGCCGGAAATAAATGCATCGGAGGCACTTGCGTAAAACAGACGTTAACCGGAGCACCTTCGCTTTCAACATTCAAACGGCGCTGTTCAATCGTATCAATGCAATGCTTTAAATTCTTCACCCATGACCCTCGTCGAGTCATTGCAGTTGTATCATTAACCCCCATGGTTAATAGAATAACGCTTGGGTCATTTTTCAGTACTTCCGTTTTTAATTGTTTATTCAGCTCGGCAATTGTAGCGCCATTTTGACCCATTGCTTGCCATGCCCAAGGGCTATCAGGGGCAGTTAAATAACGAATGACATGAGCCGTCAATCCTTGCTGAAACTCAACCACACCAACCCCTGCCACCGTACTTTCACCCACATGAAGCAGTGATTTCTTGTTTAGAGTCGCAGTCGAATTTAAAGAAGAAGCCTGATTAGTCACCTCGCTATCGCGCGGGCCACTCGCTTCGGGAAGTCGTAGGGTATTGGCTTTTACTGATTTACCCTGTCGAAGAATGATGGGTAATAAAGGAAGAAGAGGAACATACAGGGAGTAACTCAATCCTCCCTGTATTTTTAAGATCACTAGCTTTACGACTGAAAGCTTTACGGCTGAGAGCTTGGATATCGTGAGCTTTAATGCTTTATAAGCCAGCACAGTAGCAGCCAATCACTCTTCAAATGTACCGTTATGATAGATCTCTTGAACATCTTCTAGTTCATTCAACATATCAGAAAAACGCTCAAAGGCTGCCGCATCGTCACCCGCGATAGGATGCTCCATTTGAGGCAAGTAGGTAATTTCTTGCACTTCAAAATCGATATCTGGATTCATGGCCGTTAATGCAGTTTTCGTTTTAAAGAACTCATTAGGCGGGGTTAATACTGTCACCATGCCATCTTCGCAATCGATGTCACTGACATCAACATCTGCTTCCATCAATGCTTCCAATGCGACATCTTCATCATCCCCTGCGAATACAAACATCGCACGATGATCAAACATATGTAACACAGAACCTTGGCTGCCTACTTTCACTTTATTCTTAGTGAAAACACCACGAATATCACCAAAAGTACGGTTACCGTTATCGGTTAAACAACCGATAAGTACCATAACGCCACCAGGGCCCATACCTTCATACAATGCCGGTACATAGTTTTCGCCAACACCCGAAGTCGCTTTTGCCAGAGCTTTATCAATAACGTGAGAAGGAACTTGGTCTTTCTTTGCACGCTCAATCATTCCACGTAGTGATAAGTTAGCCGTTGGATCTGCGCCCCCTGCTTTTGCGCAAACATAGATTTCACGGCCATATCTGGAATAAACTTTGGTTTTTGCCGAAGCCGTTTTAGCCATCGACAATTTACGGTTCTGATACGCTCTGCCCATCGTAATCATTCTTTCTAATTGCTTAAGTTGAATAGATTGTACCTATTGTTCACCCCATCGGCCAGTCATCAGCACGATCTGATTACCACTAAACTGAGTCAGATATTGATATATCTGCTAACATCGAGTTGATTTTAATAATAACAATGGGCTTGTTCGATGACTGTTCGCAATACGTATGAATATAAAAAAGGCCCTCATAGCGTTTATGGATTTCGTACTGGGCGCTTTGATTTTGGCATCAATACCACGTTTATTATTTACCGAATCGGTGGCACCTTGATTGATGCAGGGCCTAGTAACCAATGGCCAACCATCAGGCGAGTATTAAAGCCGCTAGATATTCATGCACTATTAATCACACACCATCATGAAGACCATAGTGGTAATGCCAACCGCATTAGTAAATTAAAAAATTTACTGCCTTATGCTCCATTACTCGGGCAAGAGAAATTAGCCAAAGGCTACCCAACCCCGTTATTACAAAAGCTGATCTGGGGAAGTCCTTTAAAGGTTCAAACTCAGACTCTGCCCGAGACACTGATAATCAATGAAGGCACACCTAGTCAAGCGGAAGTAATAGCCATTCCCACACCGGGGCACGCAAAAGATCTAACCTGTTTGTTTCTTCCCAAGCAGAAATACTTATTTAGTGGTGATATGTATATTTCAAAATCACTTAAATACTTACGTTCTGATGAAAATTTACAGCAACTCATTACCAGTTTAGAAACCCTGATTGAATTAGATTTCGAGATTCTATTCTGCCCACACCGAGGTATTGTTAAACAAGGAAAACAGGCATTAAAAGAGAAGCGAGATAACTTGTTAAACATGTGTCGGCAATCACAAGCACTGATGGCACAAGGATTAAGTGAATCAGAAATTGTTGTGGCGCTGCTAGGGCCTGAAGATCGCTTAGCTAAAATTTCCAAGTTTAATATATCGAAAGGCAACCTAATTCGTCAGGCCATGCTTTATAACGTCAAAGATTAAGAACCCTTAATGGATCTGAATGATTCTATCGATAAGCTTATTTACAGCTTTTATGTTATAGTATAACATAACAATTAATTCACTAATCATCCTATCATCACCGCACTCAATGTTTGCTTATTAACAGATGATGAATTCTTTCATTTTTTCTATTGGAAAATCGCGATGACCCCTGCAAGCAGCCTATCAAATACACTAGACCACCAAGCAATAACGAATATCAGCACAGCATCAATCCAGAATAAGTACGGCCTAGCGACATCTTCTGATCCGCAAATTTGGACATCTTTTTATGAACCAGATATCCACCTTGCAATCTGGCAACGAAACCATACAGATGCCCTTAATACATCGATTAATGCGTTGCTTGCATTGAATACATTCAGCCAACTTCAGTTTTCTTCTTCGACTCACGATGTAGCCCAAAAGCTAGCGTTGCACATGCCACAATTTGAAAATCGTGAAGCATTACTTGAAGACATCACATTACTCACTGATATGTTCGCCTGCTTGTTCGACCAAGATGCCATCGGGCTACGCTTAAAAGTAATCGACACCCCAATGTGTCCAAGATTTCATGTTGATCAAATTCCCTCTCGCTTAATCACGACTTACGCAGGCCCTGCAACCGAATGGGTGCCTAATGAGTTTGCTGATCGAAGTAAACTTGGCGCGGGTAATAATGGATTAAGTGATGAAGAATCAGGTTTATTGAAACAGCCCTGCCATATTCAATCTATGCATACTGCCGACGTAGCATTACTAAAGGGCGGACGCTGGCAAGGTAATGAAGATAAAGGATTAATTCACCGTTCACCCAAGAACAGCGATGGACAGAAGCGCCTTCTATTAACTTTGGATTTCGCTTGAGTCGCAATACTTACACATTATTCAACGACGAATACGAAAATCAGGTACTTGTTTTATGCAACAATTTTTTCTGAATCTACAAAGAGTGGCCTTGATATTTATCATAAGTGTATCAGCGTTTGGTCGCGAGTCTCTGAGCCCACATATTCATGGGGAGGCGGAATTGCATATTATAATGGATGGCAGCAAGTTGTTAGTAGAGCTGAATTCTCCGGCGATGAATCTACTGGGCTTTGAGCATGCCATACACAATTCCGAAGATCAGGCGATGGTCGAAAACACTCGTGTTCATTTAAAAAACCCTAATGCCCTTTTCATTTTGAATGACGGGAAATGCCAGTTAAAAGAACAAGCTGTAGATTTTTCAAATATTTTAAAAGCAAGCGAACATAAACATCACGAAACTCATGGACAAGACAACGACCCTCACACCAACTCTCATAAGGATATAGAAGCTACTTATTTATACCTTTGTGAAGAACCAAACAACCTTCACTCAGCTCGAGTTCTTCTTCTCGATGTCTTTCCAAATATTACGTCCCTGCACGTTCAATGGATTATTCATAACCAGCAAGGTGAAAACACTCTAAACCATAAGCACAATGACATTACCTTTCGATAAGCCAAAATTTAATCACTCATACGACCAAAGGAAAAAACGTGAAATCTACATCAATGAACATGGACAAAATCGCCATAGGACTATCAACGCTTTGCACCGTTCATTGCCTCTTACTTCCTATTATCCTAACCCTGCTACCTGCGTTGAGCTTAAATGTATTGGCTGACGAGATGTTCCATCAATGGCTACTGGTTGCCGTAATTCCTACCAGCCTTATCGCATTAACAATGGGCTGCCGACAGCACAAAAACCTTAGCGTGATGATATTTGGCTTGCTCGGCCTCACGATCTTAATTCTAACGGCATTTTTTGGTCATGATTTTCTTGGAGAATCAGGAGAAAAAATTGCGTCCGTAATAGGAGCAGCCGTCATAGCCTTTGGACATATTAGAAATAGCGCCCTCTGCAAAAACTGTAAAGCGACAGACCATCAATGCCATTCATCAAGTGCGATAGAAACGTAAAATATCTAAAGGATACATATTCACATGTCTACATTTAAAGCGATCCCTACCAATGTCATTACAGGGTTTTTGGGAGTTGGCAAAACAACGGCTATTTTAAATTTGCTTAAACAAAAGCCTAAAGACGAACGCTGGGCAGTACTCGTCAATGAATTTGGCGAAGTTGGAATCGACGGCAGCTTACTCCATGGAAAAGACAGGGTAGAGCAAGGTATTTTTATTAAAGAAGTTCCTGGGGGCTGTATGTGCTGCGCTGCTGGCCTATCCATGCACATTGCACTGAATATGTTAATCGCCCACGCAAAACCCCATCGCTTAATCATTGAACCGACTGGACTGGGCCACCCTAAAGAAGTACTCGACATACTGAGCAGTGAACATTATCGTAGCATTATTGATCTTCGAGCGACTCTTACCTTGGTGGATGCACGAAAGATTCAAACTGAGCGCTACATCACTCACCCATCCTTTAATCAACAATTAGAAGTTGCTGATGTCATAATCGCCAACAAGTCTGACCAATATCAGCCCAACGATTTCCCTACACTGCTAGATTATGTAAAAAGTAAACAGTCACAAAACCATCAATCAATCTACAAAACATGTATGGGAAGCATTCAACAAGAGTGGTTAATCCCCGTGTCATCTTATAAGGCAGATAATCACCCAGCGCTACCCAAAGAAACAGACCAGCCATTTGATAGCGATCCCGTACTTCCTTCTTGTGGTTACGTTAGCATCACGAATAAAGGAGAAGGGTTTTACAGTCAAGGCTGGATATTCAAAAATACATTTACCTTCAATCGAAATAAATTACAGACATTATTAACAGGTCTTAATGTCGAACGGATCAAGGCCGTCTTCATTACCGACCAAGGTATTATTGCCTATAACCAAGCAGATACCGTACTCACAAAAATTGAAGTTGATGAAACATTTGATAGTCGCATTGAATGCATCGATCTTGTTAATTCGGCATTCGATAATCTTGAACAAAAATTATTAGATTGCCTTATATAGTTAATTATAAAAAACTCAAAAAATATAAATATTAGTCAGGCACATAAAGCGATATGGAATTAACGGTAATGGAATAAGCAGCCGTGGCCATATCGTTTTCAACCAATGAGGTTTTAATTACCCCGGTAATCCAAAAGGGGTCGTAAAGCGCATTCAATTTTAAACCCTGAGGATACGATACATAAATAAGCTGATTCGGAGGTGGCGGAGGCATATGAATGCAAGCACCAAAATAAGGAACGAAAAAAAACTGAGTGACTGTTTGCTCCCCATCAAACTCTAGCGGCACAATAAAACCAGCAATTCGTACAGGCTGATTATTGAATGCCTCAATCACACGCGTCGATACGAGTGCCTGTTGGTAACGCTTATCGCTAGCCGTCACAATAGCACTCTTAACACGATTGCTAAGTTGATCTTCTGGTGAGCCATCAACAATGTCATCAATATAATCTGGTTGATTCAGAATCGCCTCCAAATCGTCTTTCGGCATTAATTCTGTCCATTCAATGGTGCGATAATTCACCTCCGGCTGCTCAGAGAACGATTCGGTAATCGCTTTATATTCAGTAACGATATCGCTAGTAATAGACGAAAAAAAACTCTCATCAGCGCTTGATTTAAAGGCATAGCTTGTCATGATCACCATACATAACAACATAAATACCGTAGGATAACGGAGTGGGATATTCGTAAATAGTAACAAGTAGAATCCTCGTAGTATTTGCAATGAAATGTTTACAATCTATCGCTTGGAATTAGCTTAATCATCAACCGTTATGATATAACATCACAAGAACTAAGTCAGCATTAAACGGCAAGAGGTGAGCCTAGGTGATGGTATCAATACACAACTTACGATTCTCTTATAACAATAAAAATCATGAGTCTATTATAGAAATACCTGAGTGGTCAGTTGCAGCAGGTGAGCAAATTTTTCTTCATGGCCCCTCTGGTTCAGGAAAAACTACGTTACTCAATCTTTTATCGGGTATTTTAACCTCAACAGAGGGCTGCATTAAAATACTCGACCAATCACTTCATCTTATGTCAGAGCGCCAAAGAGATAAATTTAGGGCCAATCATATCGGCCTCGTTTTTCAACAGTTTAATCTTATTCACTACCTATCGGCACTGGATAACATTCGCCTCGCTAAGCGCTTCGCCAACGCCCCCTTTCGCAAAAAAGGTGACCATCGAGCTAAGGAACTGCTACACACATTGGGAATCAAAGACGCATTGCATAATCAACCCGCCTCGGCTCTTAGCACAGGACAGCAGCAGCGTGTAGCAATTGCCCGCTCGTTAATTAATATCCCAGAATTATTAATAGTAGACGAACCCACCTCGGCACTGGATAGCCAGAGTCGCGATGCCTTTATGACAATGCTAATGGAAACAGTAACGCAGCATAATATAACGCTGATTTTCGTTAGCCATGACCAATCACTCACCCAATATTTTTCGAAAACCGTTGCTTTGCAAGATATTAATATAGCCAAAGGTGATCTCTCATGTTTATCCGCCTAGCTTGGCGCAGCTTATTAAGTCGCAAAGGAGCCGTCATAATGACGTTTCTGGCAATCACGGTCAGTATTTTTGTATTGTTAGGTATTGAGCATATTCGCCAACAAGCAAAATCCAGTTTTAGCAATACGGTATCAGGCATTGATCTAATAGTCGGTGCCCGAACGGGCGATATCAACCTGCTACTCTATTCCGTATTTCGCTTAGGTAATGCGACCAACAACATCAGCTGGCCAAGCTATCAAGACATATCAACCAACCCAAAAGTCGCTTGGACGATACCGATATCACTCGGTGATTCTCATAAAGGTTATCGCGTTATGGGAACGACGACCGATTACTTCAAACACTTTCATTATGGCCAAAAACAAGCCCTAACGTTTGCCCAAGGAAAAGCCTTCTTCAATGTATTTGATGTGGTTTTGGGAGCAGAAGTCGCCCGAAAATTAAACTATCAATTAGGAACTCAAATCATACTGGCACACGGCATGGCCAGCACTAGCTTTAGCCAACATGATGACAAACCTTTTCGTATTGTTGGCATACTTCAGCCGACTGGCACGCCTGTCGATCGAACCGTACATGTGAGCTTACAGGGTATCGAAGCGGTACACCTTAAAACTCCCCATGGCACAGAACCCCATGACCTTACACCAACAAGCATTACCGCCTTCATGGTCGGTTTAACATCAAAAATGGCCACCTTCCATATACAACGTGACATTACTAATTACCAACCTGAACCCTTATCCGCCATTCTACCAGGCGTCGCACTATCTCAACTGTGGCAAATATCAGCCATCATGGAAAACACCCTAATACTCGTATCGATCTTAGTATTACTCGCGTCATTATTAGGATTAAGTGCCATGTTATTAACCTCTATCCGAGAAAGACAACGAGAGATTGCCATCATGCGATCATTAGGGGCACCGCCCTCATTCTTGTTTTTATTAATTCAAACTGAAGCGTTATTGATAACACTTGCGAGCTCAGTATTTGCCTTATTACTATTATCTTTATCCATACTCTTGTCTCGTGGGTTTTTCGCCGAAAATTTTAGCTTATCGATCAGTACACATATTTTTGATAATAATATTTTGTATCTGCTTCTAATCATTTTAGTAAGCGCAATGGTCACCAGCTTGGTTCCCGCTATATCCGCTTATTCAAATGCACTACAAAAAAGGCTAAATAATTGATAGCCGAGAAGGCCTAAAAAAAGTATATACTGTCATCCATTCTCTGATTTAGTAAATAATTCAAAGATAATCAAACATCACAAAAGGAACCACCATGGCCGGTAGTAGTTTATTAATGCTCCTCGATGATATCGCCAGTGTATTGGATGACGTCGCAATATTATCAAAAGTCGCCGCAAAGAAAACAGCAGGGGTCTTAGGCGATGACCTTGCATTAAATGCTGAACAAGTCTCTGGAGTAAAAGCCGACCGTGAATTACCAGTAATATGGGCTGTAGCAAAAGGATCATTACTGAACAAACTTATTCTAGTCCCTGCGGCGCTTTTAATCAGCGCAATCGCACCTTGGGCGGTTATGATTTTGTTAATGATCGGCGGTGCCTATTTATGCTACGAAGGCTTCGAGAAAATTGCACATAAATTTCTTCATAAAGAAGATCATCTTGCGAACAAAGAATCACTTAAACAAAGTTTATTAAAACCTGAAGTCAACTTGGTCGATTTTGAAAAAAAGAAAATTAAAGGCGCTATTCGTACCGATTTTGTATTGTCCGCTGAAATTATCGTCATCGTATTAGGCATCGTTCAAGGTGAAACCTTTATCACCCAGCTGACCGTTCTTTCCCTGCTTGCCTTCGCTTTTACCATCGGAGTATATGGCTTTGTTGCAGCCATCGTGAAAATTGATGATGCAGGTCTCTACTTAATTAAATCGTCCGATAATCAGCAATCAATGATTGATAAAGTTAAGAATGTCATTGGGCAAGGCTTACTCGCCTTTGCACCTCGACTCATGAAAACCTTAACCATCGTTGGCACAATTGCCATGTTCTTAGTGGGCGGTGGTATTTTAATGCACGGCATTCCTGGTGCAGAAAGTTATCTTCATCAGCTAATCGAGAGTATTAATAATGCTGTCGTAACAACCTTATTGCCGATGTTCGCCGGTGGCTTAGTGGGTATAGTGAGTGGCGGCATCCTAGTGGGTTTAATGACGGTATTTAACTCTTTTAAAAAGCAGAAAGCACATGCCTAAATCACGATCAGAACAGACTAAACAAGAGGCGTTGAATATAGCCAAGGGCATTCAAAAGCCAGGTCAGAGAAAAGAGCAGACCAAGATTATTAGCCAAGGCATTGAGAAAGGTATTGCTGAATATAAAAAACAGCAAAAAGCCAAAGCAAGAGATGCGGATAAGCACAGAAAACTAGAATTAAAAGCAAAACAAAAAGCAGAAGAAATCGCACTTGCACAAGCCAATCAGCAAAAAGAGCAAAACAAGAAAAGGTAGCGCTATTAGCCGCTACCTTCCTTGGGTTTTACTCGTTATCAGCTGGGCTGGATTTGCAGCCTATGCGCTCACTACAAATGCTTCTCTAGCATCGCTTTAATCGCAGGATACGGCTGAGCACCGACGGTCACATCGACAGATTGGCCGTCTTTAAATACCATCATAGTCGGAAGCCCACGTACGGCATACTTTGCCAGTACATCCGCTTCTTCATCTGCGTTGATTTTAACGATAGACAGCTTACCTTCAAACTCTTCTGCTAATTGCTCTAAAACCGGCGCAATCATTTTACAAGGCCCGCACCAGTCGGCATAAAAATCAACTAAAACAACGCCAGAACCACCTTCTACATCGGATTCAAATTGAGCCGCATTAATCATAGGAACTAAGTCAGACATATTGTTACCTCATTTATCTTATATTCGTTGGGTGTTTTGTTAAGCTGAGTACAGTGTAGTTGACCTCAGATATAGAACTAGCCACTATAATCAGAAACATAAGTTCCATATTTGGAACAAGCCAATGGATATCTAAAGGTATTTGAATAAGTATGAAACTCGATAATCTCAAGCTGTTCGTCAAAACTCTACAAGCAGGCTCCGTTACCCAGGCTGCAAAAGAGCTAGGGATGCCCAAATCCAGTTTATCCAGACACCTGACTGAACTAGAGACCGAGTTTAATATTCGCTTATTAGACCGTAGACCGCGTAACCTAGCGGCCACCGAAGCAGGGCAACTGCTCTACAACCAAGCAGCGCCACTGATGGAAAGCTTAGAGGATGTTTCTCAGTTCATGGAAGGCTGGCGAAGCGAACCCAGAGGCTCTCTTAAAATATTGCTACCACAAGAGTTTTTTACTCAGCAAATCGGGCAGCTGACGATAGAGTTTATGAGCCTCTACAAAGAGATTTGCCTCACGATCAACCACTATAGTGGAGAGCTGCCGAATAATAGCCGAGATTATGATTTATCAATCGTCGGTTCACGACAGGCCCCTACCCGCATCCGATTTAATTGCTCGCGAGTTAATGAGCTTGCCACAAGGCATTTATTGCAGCCCACATTGCGCGGCTAAGATTAGTATTAGCGAACTCAATGATCTGACCCACTACTCGGTCATTCGAGAAAATAATGAAAACACTTGGCAGTTTATAAAGCGCGATAAAAAGGAAAATGGGGCCGCAAGAAAAAAACCATCAAGGCTAGCAGATACCGTCAGCATTCCTGTTAATGGTCGCTTAAATATGAACAGTTCAGAGATGCGTTTAATTGGCGCCATTCGTGGACTGGGCATGATCAAGCTACCGCAATATATTGCCGATCGACATTTACGTTTAGGCGCTTTACAACAAGTGACGACGCCCCATCCTTTAGAAGCACTCACCGTTTCTGTTTTATATCCCACTCGAATGATGCCAAGAAAAACAAAATTATTTTTAGATTTCATTCAAGATAATATCGGAAGATTACAATCTGTTGTTTAACTCTATGAGCCTACTGAGACTCAGAAATATTATAGTACGAAAGTTTCTGTCTATTTTCGCAACAGTGTATTTATGCGAATTAGAGGCTTAAATCCTTGTTCGATGATTACATTTTATCAGCAACTTTGGCACTATATAGAAACTCATAGTATTGAATCAATAGTGAAGAAAACAGTAGAAAACTAATAGTCAAATGCTATATAACGACAGTCACACATTGCGCTGAATATTTCGAGAATAAATAATGAGTTTACAAATATTAGCGGGTAAAAAAGCCTACGCTGAAATACAAAAACACGGACTAAGACCAGAACGTATTAAGTTAATGGTAGGGGCAAGTGGCGGCCCTAAATGGTTGATGCTAAGTCGGTTAGACCAATACTTAAGCGAACATTTTTTACCTAAAATAACTCACCCAGTTTCATTATTAGGTTCTAGTATTGGATCATGGCGTATGGCCTGCTATGCACAGCAAGATCCGCTAGCCATCTTCAAAGAATTTGAACAGCTCTACCTTAATCAGCGCTATAGTGATGCTTTGAAGCCAGAAGAAATAACGGCCTACATCGATAAAGTACTGGCTAAATTATTCTCCTCAGAACGCGCCCAATACATTGTTTCCAATCCACAAAGAAAATTGCACATTGTGGCCGTGAGAAATCGTAAATTATTAAACGGCCACTCAAAGCTGGCACAAGGTTTTGGATTACTGACCGCCGCAGTGGGTAACTCTAGCGTCAGAAAAAATTGTTGAAGCTTTATACCCTAGAGTCATTATCAGTCCTAAAAAAAGCACTGCGCCTTATTTTATTAAACCTGAAACAATTGAATTAAATGCCGATATTTTATCGAATGCACTGGTCGCTTCTGGCGCAATTCCTATGGTGATGTCTCCTGCAAAAATTCCGGGTGGCAAAGATCGCTGGTATTGGGATGGAGGCTTAGTTGATTACCATTTCTCCGGCCCTTTTAATGCAGACGATGGCCTCGTGTTATATCCACATTTTTTCCCTAAAATAACGCCTGGCTGGTTAGATAAAGGCATTCCTTGGCGTAAAGTTAAAGCAGAAAATTATGATAACGTCGTGATGCTCGCTCCTTCAGAAGAATTTATTGCGAAGCTACCCTACGGAAAGATTCCCGATAGAAAAGATTTTCAAAATTTATCCAACGAAGATCGAGAAGCGTACTGGCATACCGTACTCGAAGCGACAAATTCTTTAGTCGATGACCTGCATTCAGCATTAGAAAAAGATGGTGCACGTAGTGCTGTCATGCCGATAGAGAGTATTCTATAAACTGTATAATAATTGGACTTCACTAATGATTAATTTAGAATAGCTATTCGTTATATGGATAGTTATTTTATGGATATTATTAGAACTCCCCTTACTTTACTCACTTTGTTATTACTTACCGCATGCGGTGGTGGTAATTCTAGCAGCCCTGACAATACGCCCCCCGCTGAGATTATCTTTCCTGAGCATTTACCAAAAGTTAATCCTAACCTCAGCCAAGAAGATCAGTCTGGCATCTGGATGGTTTATCGGGTGACGACAGAGAATTCTGAATATACCAACGGTGATGGGGAAACAGTAAGTTTTAAAAAAGAAATTATTGCGAATGAATTAAGCTCCATTCCCAAAAAGGATGATTATATTTATTCGCTTCAGTGACTGCACCTACAGTAGATTCAGTGAAGACTTTGATACTTATATTTACGAAATCACGGATACTGGTTACACACAACTATTCAATTTAAATGGTGCTGATGAATATGGCCCTACTGGTCGCATTTCTGTCTATTACTTAAATAGTCAAAAAATGTATGGTCACGGTTGGAGAGCTAGCCCCACCAGCTCGGAAAGCAGAGAAGTGATTGAATTTTTTGCTGTAAAAGTAAGTGATGAATCTAATTTTTCCTTATCTGATGACTTAGATTTTTCAGGTACTCTCTATTCAGATTCAGATGGAGAGACTGAGTTTTATGATCCTGCTTGCATTGGATTTCAAGAACATAACTTATCAATAAGTAGTGCTGGCAAAGAAATCGATACACAGAAAACCTTATATTTCCAACAGCATGGTAGTTATTCACACAGTTTCGAAGTCTATGAAGGTACTGCTACAAACACTCAATATAACAAAGTTATTGGCGTGCAACGACGGGGGTTTTATAAATCTATTGATCATCATTGCCTAGAAACTGAGATTGAATGCTTAGCTAGTTTTTCTCTGGACACAGAGAATACCCAAAACAATTCCTCCGGCATTTCCTTCACAGCTAAGCTAACAGGTAATGAAGATCTCAATAACGAAGTCTATATTGATGCCGAAGTCTCCGTAATTATACATCCTTTCGAAGCGGCTCCAGAAACTCAAAAATAAGCCAACTCTAATCGAAGTCATGGCATGCAAGTCAATGACTTCACCCCCTACTCCCCAGCCCTATTTTCCACTACACTAATCTTCATACTCAGTGACATCATTTATCCGACGAATACCCCATCGGAATACCACATTAGGACGCTGTATGAGCATGACGACGCTTTCATTTCCAGAACAACTCAATGACTACTGGCTGACAAGCCAAGATAAGATTGCGACAGAGTGTGAATTCAGAGGCCTAAATTGGCAGCAGCTAGTAGATTCGCTAACACCTGACCAGCAAAATGATCTGAAAAAGGTCTGTAGTATCAGTGCTTTTGTTGCCGATAACATTGCCATTGAAGCAGATTATTTTTTCCAACAAATTCAGTCTGAAAAAATATATCAGCCATTAAGCATCCGCCAGTTAGAAGCTGAATTACTCAGTTTAATCGGCGGCCGTTTTAATCAAAGCGACCCTTCTCCAGACCCAAGCGCTAACTTACTACCGACGGAAGAACAGCTTTTTAAAGCACTGCGTATTTTCCGTCGCCGTACTCAAATGCATATTATCTGGCGCGACTTATTACGTCTGGCAAAAACCATGGATACAACGCGTATGCTGTCAGACATGGCGGATGTGTGTATTACTCAAGGGTTAAATAATGTCCATGCCATGTTGGCCGAAAAGCATGGCCAGCCTATCGGTAAAAACAGCAAAACAGAACAGCGACTATTAGTTTTAGGCATGGGTAAGCTCGGGGCACACGAACTGAACCTCAGCTCTGACATTGATTTGATCTTTGCTTATCCAGAATCAGGCATGACCACGGGCAACCTTTCTTTGCCCGAAAATGCACGCAACCGACGTGAGTTATCCAACCAAGAATTCTTTATCAAGGTTGGCCAAAAACTGATTCAAGCCCTCGACAATACCACCATTGATGGTTTTGTTTTTCGGACCGATATGCGCTTACGCCCCTATGGTGAAAGCGGGCCGCTGGTGATGAACTTTCCTTCCATCGAAGAATATTATCAAGACCAAGGGCGTGACTGGGAACGTTACGCCATGGTGAAAGCCCGTATCGTTAATGGTGAAGAGAGTAAAGAAGGCAAAGAGCTGCTATCGATTCTACGTCCTTTTATCTATCGCCAGTACGTCGATTTTTCGGCCTTTGAATCATTACGTTCAATGAAAGCGATGATCAGCACCGAAGTGCGTCGTCGCGGTTTACAAACCAATGTAAAACTCGGTTCTGGTGGCATTCGTGAAATTGAATTTGTGGTGCAAGCTTTCCAACTGATTCGCGGCGGTCAAGAAAAAGAGTTACAAGCGCGTGAACTATTAATCATTCTTAATATATTAGAAGGTGAAGGCTACCTGCCGCAGCAAGCTTGCCAAGAGCTGCGCCAAGCCTATTTATTTTTGCGCGATGCAGAGCATGTTATTCAAGCACTAAACGACGAACAAACTCAGTTGCTACCCAACGATGATTATCAGCAATCGCATCAAGCGCAAACCCGCATGGCATTTGCGATGGGCTTCGTAACTTGGGATAAATTTTTAAACGAGCTGAATGAACAAAGAGAAAAAGTAAGTCATCACTTCGCTCAGATCGTTGCACCGACTGAAGAAGATCAAGATGATAACGAAGAACATGCCAATAGCACGATCGAGAAAGAAGCGTGGCAAGATTTATGGCATGGCAACTTTGCTGAAGACCCAGAAAGTGATGGCAGCCAAAATAACCAAGAATTTGAACACGAGTTTTTACAGCAATTCCCCTGCGCGCAAAGCGATGTGGTTCTTGAACTGATTACCAAGTTCCGAGAATCTAGGGCGGTTAAGTCGATGCAGGCCATTGGTCGTGAACGCCTTGATACATTGATGCCTCTATTATTGAAGAAGGTTTGGAATAGCGAAAACCCCGTTGATACCTTAGAACGCATTCTTCCTATTATCAGTGCCATCGTTCGACGCACGGTTTATCTGGTGCTATTGAGTGAAAACCCAGAAGCACTGAAGCATCTAGTCAAACTTTGCTCGATCAGCCCTTGGGTTGCAGACTACATTGCCCAAGCACCGATTCTTTTAGATGAATTATTAAACCCACAACAGTTTTATAGCCCTGTCACTAAACAAGACTTGGCGACCGAATTGCATCTTAGATTATTACGCATCGACGAAGATGATCTTGAACAGCAAATGGATCAACTGCGTCACTTTGCCAATGCCCACAAATTGCGCGCTGCCGCCAACGAAGTACAAGGTACTCTAACCTTAATGAAAGTGAGTGATTACCTCACGAACTTAGCCGAAGTATTACTCGATAAAGTCAGCCAGCTAGCCTGGCAACAAGTCGTCGCCAAACATGGCTACCCAAGAGATGCCAATAATGAAGAAGTACTAGAGCCCGAATTTATAGTGGTGGGCTATGGCAAAATGGGCGGTTTAGAACTGAGCTATGGCTCCGATCTCGATTTGGTTTTTCTCTACGATACTGCCAAAGGAAAATCGACCTCGGGGACTCGCGAACTGGATAACGGCGTCTTTTATACCCGCATGGGCCAGCGCATGATTCACATTCTTAGCACCCAAACCCGTGCCGGGGAATTGTATGAAATCGATATGCGTCTGCGTCCTTCGGGCGAGTCCGGCATGATCGCTACGTCTCTTGCGGGATTCGAGAAGTACCAACAAGAAAATGCTTGGACTTGGGAACACCAAGCCTTGATTCGTGCTCGTAAAGTTTCGGGCAGCGATGCCGTACAAGCCAAATTTGAACAGATTCGTGAGCAAATTCTCACCGCCACACGAGAAAAGGCAATCTTGAGTGAAGAAGTACAAGCCATGCGTCAAAAAATGAGGGATAATCTGGGCTCGAAAAATACTACCGATGTGCGTTTTCAGCTAAAGCAAGATGCCGGTGGCATTGTTGATATCGAATTTATGGTGCAATACGGTGTGCTCGCTTGGGCTCACCAACACCCAGAACTGACGCACGTAACCGACAATATGCGGTTATTAGATGCCTTTGTTCAATGTGGCCTGATGAGTTCACAAGACTGTCAGACCCTCCAGGAAACCTACCTGGCCTATCGCGTTGAAACCCATAAACGCGCACTGCAAAAACAAGATTTACTAATGACCCAAGAAGAATTGGTTCAATTAGGCTTTGATATTAAAATCAACAATGTCGTCTCACTTTGGACATCTTGGCTCGCGACCACTGCAGATCGTTGATAAGCATTTGATACAATATTGAATCAGGAAACCCTACGCGGGTTTCCGTAGCTAACGTTAGGAATAGAAATGGCCGCATTTGGAACAGTTTTCATGCCGAAAATGGCATTGGCATCTTTCGATAATAATTCTTGGACAGCGTCACGCATCGTTCCATCCGACAAATTAGAGCTTCATCCTGGCGCGCATGTCTTACATTACTCAAGCACATGCTTTGAAGGTTTGAAGGCATTTAAGCACGAAGATGGCAGCGTTAATGTTTTCCGTATGGATGCCAATATTGAGCGCATGTCACAAAGCAGCGAGCTGCTTTATCTGCCTAAAATTGATAAAGCACAGCTGGCTCAAATGATTAAAGACAGCGTTGCTTTATATGCCGACGAAGTACCTAGCCCTCCTGGCTCTATGTACATTCGCCCGACGCACATCGGCACTGAAGCGGCGGTTGGTAAAGCTGCCGCCCCTTCTGAGTCTTCACTGATGTACATTTTGACTTCTCCAGTAGGCGATTATTTCAAGAGTGGCGCTAAGCCATTGCGCTTATTGCTAGAAGAAGACGGCATGCGTTGCGCGCCTCATATGGGCATGATCAAAAGTGGCGGCAACTACGCCAGCGCATTAGGACCCATCCTGCGAGCACGTAAAGAATGTGATGCCGACCAAATTTTGTTTTGCCCTAACGGCGACGTTCAAGAAACCGGCGCGGCTAACTTTATTTTGATTGATGGCAACGAGATCATCACCAAAGCGTTAGACAGTTCTTTCTTGCACGGCATTACCCGCGATTCTATTTTAACCATCGCCCGCGATTCAGGAATGACCGTCACCGAACGCGATTTCACCGTAACCGAATTGTTAGAACGCGCTAAAAAGCCTGGCACCGAAGCCGCGCTTTCTGGCACTGCCGCTGTTTTAACCCCTGTTGGCACCTTAATTCATAACGGTGAAGAGTTTACAGTAGGTTCCGGTGAGCCTGGTGAAACAACCAATAAGTTGCGCCAAGCATTGAATGATATTCAATGGGGCAAGGCCGAAGATAAATACGGCTGGCTGGAAAGCGTTTAACAATGGCTGAAGTAGCCTTTCTGAATACCAGAAAAAAATAATCTAAACCTGCCTCGTATTACAGCGTCGCAGGTTTTTTTTGCTGTTTTTTTTATGACTTTTTATTTGAGATCATCAATATGAGTACTGTTTCAATTCTATTAATCATCATTGTATCCATTGGCTTTTTATCCATAATCGCTGAAGATCTGATTAAGGTGAATAAAGCCAAGTCGACTTTGTTTTGGGGAACGCTGGCGTGGATTGTGTATTTTATTTCTTCCAGTGGTTCTGGGCATACCGAAGCCGCTTCGGAAGCGCTCAATGAAAACTTATTAGATATTGCAACGCTCTGGTTATTCTTATTCTCGGCCATGACCTTTGTGGCGTATTTATCAGAGAAAGGCGTTATTGAAATTATTGCCGGCTTTTTACTGCCCAAGCAGCTCAGTGAAAAAGGCCTATTGTTTTTCATTGGTACTTTTTCTTTTATCTTTTCTTCCTTGGCCGATAACATCACCGCGACCTTAGTCAGTTTAACGATCTTGCTAGGCTTAAACATTGATCGCGATAAACTGATCAAGTACGCCATCGTTGTTATTTATGGGGTGAATGCGGGAGGTGTTTCATTAATCACCGGTGACGTCACAACCTTGATGATCTTCTTAGCTGACAAGGTCAGTATTTCTGATTTACTCATGCTGGTATTACCTGCCTTTACCTCCGTCATTCTTTTATGCATTTTAATGTCATTCGGTATGAACGGCCGCATTGACGTGATAACCCAAAAACACACGTTATCGTCGGTTGATACCGTGATCTCTGCGCTGTTCTTTTTCACAATTATTGGCGTTATTTTTGGCAACGTTCTCTTTTCAATCCCACCCGTTTTATCTTTCCTATTTGGTTTAAGCGTCATGTTTATGGTGGCGAGAGTATTAGATCGAGACGAACCGATTTTGGACTATGTACGTAAAATTGAATTTGATACCTTACTCTTCTTCTTAGGCGTATTACTGTTGGTAGGTATGCTCAAAGAAATTGGAGTCTTAGAGTTATTCTTAGAAGCTTATAAGCAAACTCCTACGCTCATCGCTAACTACGTGGTCGGTATCACTTCGGCGCTATTTGATAACGTGCCATTAACCTCAGCGATTCTAAAATCAGGCATTGATATGGCTGGTAACGAATGGCTTGCGTTAACCTTTTCGGTAGGCGTTGGTGGTGCGTTACTGGCGATTGGTTCAGCAGCGGGGGTGATTGCAATGAGTAAGATTCCTGAACTAACGTTTATGCGTTATTTGAAATTTTTCCCGCAGTTATTTGTTGCCTATACCGCGGGTTACTTTCTGGTTGTTGTCTTTGTTCAATTCGTTCGGGGCTAACCAGTCTGTTCAATACAGTAGGTATTAACAAAGATATCTGCTGTATTGCTAACTACGATGACTAAAATACTGAGTTCCATTTTCACGAGCTATTCAGCAAGCCGTTTTATAACTAAGATAAAACCATCATTCACATTCTTGAATAAGTTTTTTCTATGCTCAATCTAGATTTCAAAAAACGCGTTTTTATTGATAGTAAGCTAGAAGAGTGGCAACCCAGTCCAATGAAAGGTGTTTGGCGTAAACGCTTAGCGCGCGAAGACGCGGAGCAAGGCCACGCAACCAGCATTGTAAGGTATGACGCAGGGGCAAGCTTTTCTTCTCACCCTCATCCGTTAGGCGAAGAAATTTTTGTCTTAAAGGGCGTCTTTTCTGATGAAACCGGAGACTACCCTGCGGGCACTTACATTCGTAATCCTGAAGGCTTTGAGCACGCGCCTTTTAGTAAAGAAGGCTGCACCTTGTTTGTGAAGCTACATCAATTTCAAGTTGATGATACTAAACAGGTTCGCATCGATACGCGTAATACCGAATGGCAGCCTGGCAATGGAAACCTAAAGGTCATTCCTCTGCATCAATTCAGTAATAAAGTGATGAGTGAATCAAGTGCATTAGTGTTTTGGCCAGCAGGCGAGAAGTTTCAACCCCATACTCATTTTGGTGGCGAAGAAATTTTGGTCATCAGTGGCGAGTTCATCGATGATCATGGCCGCTATCCCGCGGGCAGCTGGTTGCGTAGCCCGCACTTAAGCAAACATAATCCGTATGTCGAAGAAGATACTGTGATTCTGGTAAAAGTCGGACATCTTCCGGCTTAGAATCTCTCCAGCTTCTCTCTAGCCCCACTCCTCCTTCCCGCTTTTTCTAGCTGTGTAAAAAAGCAACGAATTGAGCACAGCCGCGTTAAAACAAACGTTTGAATGACTTATATCGAAGTTATGCGTGTAGTTATCCCCAGAAACTGTGGAGAAGTACCTCTTCTAATTGTTTGATTTTATTCACAATTCTAAATAATTCTTTTATTCAGTCTTACTCTCATATTACCCACAAATAACTAACAACTTAATCACATAGCTAATAAATTGATACACAATTTTGGGATAACTGCCTTGTAGGCTTAGTTCACATTTCGCACACCTTTCTCACCCAAGGTTCAATTCACATCGCTAGCAAGTAACAATCTTTGCTGAATTTCGCTAGAATCAGCTCCAAGAATGGGAAACGAAAACCATAATAATCCCATCTTCACCTTAGGAAAAAACATGATCAATAATAAATATTCTATGCAGATGCTGTCGGCATTAGCACTGTCGTTAATTGCGGGAAGTGCTGTTGCTATGTCAAAAGCACCCAGCGTATTAGAAACCGACATTGTCTTTACTAACAGTACCCTCGACACCTTGCAGGTCGAATTGTCAGGCGATGCCAGTGCCGTTCAGCAAGCTTATCAAGTTGCACCGTTAGCGACTGCGACCTTGGCTAAGCTAAGTCGACAGACAGGAGACTCAAGCGCGCTTAACATTCGACTTTCTAATAACGACTATCAAATTAATCTTAGCCAGCAAACGGAAGGCACCGACTTAACATTTGGTGCTCATACCAATGATCTTAATATTGCCCCACAAGATAATAGCGAGATCCAACGCTATACAACCCAGCTGGCAGGCGATAGTAATACCTTGGCATTTAATGCCAGTAATCTAAGCGACGGTGGCCAGCTCACTTATGTGCTACAAGAAGATGATAAGAAACCTGCTTTAGGTCGCGCGAATCAGTTTAATGTTTTGAGCTACAACATTTGGGCAACAACCATTTTTGGCTCTAAAAAAGTAGGCACCCGCTTAGATGAAATGCCCGCCATCATGGCAGGCTACGATGCATTAGTTTTGACCGAAGTATTCGATGATATCGCTACTGCATCTTTACTAAAAAAACTGCGTGCTGAATACCCTTACCAAAGCGCTGAGATTTTTAAAGCGGGTAAAATTATGAAATCAGGCACTCGCATTTTATCGCGCTGGCCTTTCGTGCTTGAAGATCACTTCACATACAATCCTTGCAACGGTATTCAATGTGCGGCGACTCGCGGCGTTATTCACGCGCGTATTAACAAGCAAGGCAATCCTTATCACCTATTCGCCACCCATACGCAATCATCCGATGATGATGCTAACCGTTCAGCACGCTTAGGCCAGCTAAACGAAATGGGCGAATACATTCGTAGCCTGAATATTCCTGCCGATGAGGCAGTAATTATGGCGGGGGATTTCAATGTTAATAAAATTGGCTTACCAGAAGATCGTGATTACTTAGAAGCGGTATTGGCAGCCACGGAGCCTACCAATACAGGCCACAATCTGACTTACGACGGGCAAACAAATACCTGGGCTGAAGCCGCCTATTCTGAATACCTAGATTACACGTTAGTAGCTAATGATCATTTGCAACCTACTCTTGCTGAGCAAGAAATTCTTGCACCGCGCAGCACGAAAGATGCACTTTGGGGCGAGTGGGATATTTCTGATCATTATGCGGCACGAGGTATTTTTACTTATCCTTCTGCAGTGCAGCCACAGCGCTCAGCCTTCCCATTTATGGGCGATGTCGTGCATTTCAAAACAGCCAATGGTCATTACATGCGTAGCATGAGTGGTGGTAATAGCTTTATATCTGCCGGATCTGATTATGTTGGCACCTGGGAAAGTTTCACTTTTGAAGATCAGGGCAATGATAAAGTCGCTATTCGAGCATTTGATGGTCACTATGTGGCGTTAGATTCTTACTTAGTGGGCACGCTTAAAGCCACAGCAGATTCAGTAACGGATGCCGCTGTATTTACCTTAGTTAAACTGGGTAATAACACACTCGCGATCCAAGCAGATAATGGTAAGTATTTGCGCGCTGACTTTGGCGGCAATGCAGGCCTCAGTGCAGCCTCTGCAGAAATAGGGGCAAATCAAACATTTACCCTTATCCGCCATTAAGTCATGACCCTACACTGTCAATTTAAGTAAATTTTCAGTTACGCCAAGGGAGTTAGATGAGTATACTATTTGCTCATTTAACTCCTGCTCAATTATAAACGTGTGATTTTCTATGCTGTACTACGTTCGTTTGGTCTCTGTTTCCCTTTACTTTGTATTATTTAGTTTTATGGCCGTAGCTTATTCATGTATCCGTCCTTTTCACCCAAACAATACCCGTACGGCATTGAAATTTTTATACCCTACGTACTGGATGATGAATTTAAAAGTCATTCCATTAAACAACCCTAAAATCGATTACCCTGTCGTATATATTGCTAATCACCAAGATTTATTGGACACCTTTTACTTTGCTAAAATCTGGCCAAAGAATTGTTCAGGTGTTGGCAAAAAAGAGCTGGCTTGGGTGCCTGTTTTTGGGGCAGCATTTTGGTTAGCCGGTAATATTTTTATTAACCGTGGTGATAAAGATAAAGCGCATGCAGTCGTTGATCAGATGGCGGAAAAAATCACCCGCCTGAATCGTTCGATTTTCATTATGCCTGAAGGAACTCGTAGCCGTGGCAAAGGTTTGTTGCCGTTTAAGAAAGGCGCTTTTTTAACCGCCATTAAAGCGGGGGTTCCTATTGTTCCACTGTGCGTTAGCTCAACTAAAAATGTTACTTTGAGCGACTGGGCTCCTAAGCCTGGGCTAATAGAATTTTTAGAGCCTATTTCAACAGAAGGTTTAAGCGAGAAAGATGCTGAACGTCTAGCGCTTGAATGCCATAATTTAATGAAGGCAAAAATCGCTGAGTTAGATAGTCGTTTAGCCGCGGAATATTAGTCTGACAAAGCAGTAACCACGCATTAATCATTTATTTTAGGAATAGCGCTGATAATAAAAGGCTGTAATCTCAGCCTCTTACCAGGGTAACGGTTCAACGTAATCGGCCCAATCTTTAGGCTGCAGTTGCGTTAACTGCTGAGTAAAAATTTCACTCTCTGCAACTACCTTGCGCCAATATTCCTTCCGCTCTTCGTCTTTTAAATTCACAAAATCATTACGATCCGGAATCTTTCCATGAGGAAGGCGTTCCACAAAGCTTTGCTTTGGGACTAACAGAATCGTACGTGAATAATTGTCATGCTTGGGGGCGCGCCACTTAAGCGATTTATCAAACCAGCCAGGTGCTGGTATGTGTGAGAAGTGTGGATACAGCACAAAGCCTTGCTTAGGCTTTAACGGCAAATCAAAACCATAATCCGTGATGCCGCCATCTTGGTAAATCCCTTTACCCGCAATATCTTTTACACCTTTGGTGAGAACGGGAATGCAGCCCGTTGATAAAATACTGTCGGCTAAACGATTTCTTTCTAATGTCTGATAACGACTAGGCAAATCTTTAATGCTGTTGAGTGGCGGCTGTTGCTGGGGGTGGTGCATAACAATACGAGTGAATTGCAGACCCAGAGTTTTACGGCTAATTACATTTCCTAAAGCCGCTATCACCAGACCTAGCCCTTGCCAAAGTCGTGACTGTTTTGCGGCTAAACCATGGCATTGAGTCGTAATTAGGTGCAGTCGTGAGGTCGGATGTTTTAATATTTCATCAGTGCCAATTGCACCCAACATACGATTAACCATGTTGCGGCAGGAGGCTAATATTTCATCCCCCGTTGGTTTTTCTGAATAGCTTTGTTCAATATAAGCATCGGTTAAACGCTGCAGCGCGGCAAAAGAATCTTGCTGCGCGTAACAGGCCATGCGCCAAGCACCCGCTGACGTGCCCAGCAAATCTAGAGCGTGCTCTCGCCCTTGCATCGTCTTTAACAAATACTGATCAAAGCCATGCAATACCAACCATTTTGGTCCACTAGAAGCGCCGAGTAGCATGCTAATCTCATCGCGCTGCAACCCTTGCTGCTGAATATGTACAAGGGCTTCTGCACCCGCGTAAATATGAAAGTCTAAGGTTTTTTTCACCAAGCTTTTAGCGGCGGTCATAAACAACAAAGCTGTAGTCGTATGGATTTTTCTGCGCTTCGCCAACAGGGTCGGCTTTATGATCTTCGCGTTGGACTTCTTGCCACTCATTCCAGCTTACGGTTGGGAAAAAAGCATCGCCTTTAACATCGGCGTAAACATGGGTAATGTACAAACGATCGGCTTGTAAAAGCGCTTGCTGATAGATTTCAGCTCCGCCAATGACCATTACTTCGTCATGTCCGGCATCAGCACTTATACTTTCGGCTTTATCCAGCGCTTGCTGCAAACTGTTAACCACAACGATGCCTTCAGCTTGGTAATCGCTTTGTCGCGTGATAACGATATTGGTGCGCCCAGGTAATGGACGGCCGATGGATTCGTAAGTTTTACGGCCCATAATAATCGGCTTCGCCATGGTGACCTGCTTAAAATATTTCAGGTCGTTGGGTAAATGCCAAGGAAGAGTATTGTCGATGCCGATGGTCTGATTTTCAGCCATTGCAACAATGAGTGCACATTTCATGAAGGAACCTTTTACTTGCGTTTCCCTCATCATACTTGTGTGGCTTGAACGTGTGAACCTAAAAGACTAATCTGCTGAAATTTGCAGCGCAACTCCAGGGATTTCTTCCGGATCAAGCGGACGAGAGAAGTAAAACCCTTGATAATGATCGCAGCCAAAGGCCTGTAATATTCCCAGAACATTATGGTCTTCTACGCCTTCAGCAATCACTTCCATGCCCAAGTTATGGGCCAGGGCAATTATAGAATTAGCAATCGCAGCATCGTTTTTATCACTAACAATATCTTTTACAAATACTCGATCAATTTTAAGATAATCAATCGGTAAATCTTTTAAATACGCCAAAGATGAATAGCCCGTACCAAAATCATCAATCGCAATCGAAACCCCAATTTCCCTTAGACGGCCTAGTATATTGATCCCTTGCTGTAGATTATCCATCAGCACACCTTCAGTGATTTCTAGGGTCAGCAACTGTGGCTTTAAACCAGTAATATCAAGAATTTGAAGGATGCGGTCAGCAAGACCTTTCTGCCTGAATTGGCGCGGTGATAAATTAACCGATAGCTTGGCATCGCAAGGTAAAGCCCCATTTTGAATCCATTCATTGTGCTGTCGGCAAGCTGACGCTAGCACCCATTCACCGACTTTATTAATAAGCCCTGTTTCTTCAAGCACGGGAATAAAAACAACAGGAGAAATATTACCAAGGGTTTCATGATGCCAACGCAAAAGTACCTCGGTACCTATAAACTGCTTATTACTGACCCTAATCTGCGGCTGATACTGCAAGCTAAGCTCTTCACGCTCGAGTGCGTGATGCAATGCACTTTCTAAGCTGGCCCGAACCATATCGGGTGGACTCATTTCAGCACGAAAGAAACGGAAGTCATTACGACCACCTTGTTTGGCTTGGCGAAGTGCCAGCTCAGCATGGCCAAGTAATAAAGAACTATCAAAAGCAACGCGACTCGCTACCTCGATACCTATACTTATGCTGCAAAATATTTCATGCCCCGCAAGAAAATAAGGATCGTTAAATTCTTTACAGAGCTTTTCGGCGACCTGAGTAATCGTCTGTTCATTGTCTACATGTTCTAATAAGACCGCAAAATTATTGCCATTTAAACGCGCAACCGTATCGGAGCGTCTGATAATTTCACTTAATCGGCGCGAGAATTTTTTTAATAGCTGGTCGCCAACGTCATACCCATAATGCTCATTAACCGCAGAAAAGCGATCCAAGTCTAGAACCAGTAAGCTCACAAGATGGCCTTCACGGCGAGCATGCTGCAGTGAATGGTCTAATCGGTCCTGAAAAAGGGTACGATTGGCAATACCGGTTAGCGCATCATAATGTGCAAGGTGGCGGGTTTGATATTCTACCTGCTTACGAATAATGCCATGGTGCATAATTCGAGGGAGTAGTGCTTCCGGTAATTCTTCTAGCGACCAGATATCTTGAATACCCAACTCTAAAAGTTTGACCTCATCTAAGGTGTAACTTTTAACAGAAATAATAAATAGCGGAGCTTCGGGCAAGGCCATCATTAGACGACAGACCCAGTCCTCTAATAACGTATCGTGCTTCTCAACCAATAAAATGATGGCTTTCAGCTTATGGGTATACCAAGTTTTCCGAATGTCATCGGCATTCAGGCATAAGTGTGCCTCCTGTAAACAAGGTAGCGCACTGATCGTCTGATCATAAGGCTCTGCATTAAAATAATGAAGTAACCAAGATGATGGCATTTCAATTGAAGTAGAGGAGCTATTGGTCGTCATTTTGGATCTATACTGCTTCAGTTAAGATTGAGTATAGACCCTAATTTTTTCTTTAAAGGCAGGATGAATAATTAATTACATTCATTATTCGATTTAAACAGAAAACGGGTATTTTATCGATTCATGACATTGATAGCCAACGACTTCAAAGTCATCCGCACTCACCCACTTTTCAATGTCGTTTAACGTTTTGATTTCAGGGTTAATACGTAACTGAGGGGATGGGAAAGGCTCACGCTTTAGCTGTACGTCTTTCATCAACTCAAGCTGGTTCTCATAAATGTGAGCGTTGACAATTTTATGGTACGCCTTACCGGGCTTATGACCCGTAATTTGGGCCACCAGCGCAAGAAAAACATACACCTGAACTTGGTTAAAATTCAGACCTAACGGCACGTCACACGAGCGCTGGTAACTTGTAAGGTACAAGGTATCGCCTAATAGTGAGAACGTATGAGTATGCATACAAGGGCGCAAACAACCCATTTCGAATTCACCCGGATTATAAAAAGTGACGATTTCACTGCGATCATCAATTCCTTTAGACAGGTTATCGATCACCTTTTTTAGCTGGTCGAGCTGAGAGCCATCTGGGCGCATCCAAGAACGCCCCTGCACCCCATAAACTCGCCCCATATCGTCTTCACCTTTGCGATGAGGATTATCGAGCCATGCTTGGTTTTCGTTCGCGTTGGCATTCCAGGTATTACAGCCAATTTCACGAAACTGAGCGGCATTATCGTAGCCACGTAAATAGCCCAATAATTCGGCGATGGCCGATTTATAAAAGCTTTTACGGGTAGTAATCAGAGGGAATTGATTATTGGCAACATCGTATTCTAAATCAGCATTAATCACTGTTAAGCAGCGTGTACCGGTACGCTTATTTTCAACCCACTCACCGTGATCAACAATGCGCTGACATAATTCTAGATATTGCTTCATTCAACTAACCTCAAATTCTTATTTCAACTCAACCTTTATAGAGCTGAAGGATTACTTACTTTTTGCTGGCGTCGCAATGGCCTGATCTTGCTGCTTATAAGACCACCACAACAAGGCGATACCAAACAAGACCATCGGTATAGAAAGCAACTGACCACGGCTCATCCAACCAAACAAATCAAAACCGATATGTGAATCTGGCTGGCGCACAAACTCGACAATAAAACGGAAGCAACCATAGCCAATCATAAAGACTGCGCCGACGGCTTTTTGTGGTCTAGGTCGACTAGAGAACCACCATACAATAATAAATAAAGCCAAGCCTTCTAACGCTGCTTGGTATAACTGCGATGGGTGGCGAGGATCAGGACCACCACCCGGGAAGATCATTCCCCATGGACCATCCGTCACTCTCCCCCAGAGCTCACCGCCAATAAAGTTACCAATACGGCCCGTCATCAACCCAATCGGTACGATAGGCGCGGTGAAATCAGCCACTTCAAAGAAGCTCTTATTATATTTGCGGCCAAACAACCACAGCGCAATTAATACGCCTAACAGACCACCATGGAATGACATACCACCAGTCCAAATCTGAAATAACCAAACGGGGTTATCAAGGAACTGACCAAAGTTATAAAATAAAACATACCCTGCACGACCACCGAGTATCACCCCCATTGCGCCGTAAAAGATCAAGTCACTCACCTGATCTTTATTCCAATTAGAGCCCGGCTGCTTAGCGCGATAATTGGCTAACAGCATCGCTGCCGCAAAACCAATCAGGTACATCAAACCATACCAATGAATTTCAAGCGGCCCATAACCCGCAATAGGCCCGATGGACAGGGCGACTGGATCAATATCTGGATACGTTAACATCTATAGCTTCCTTAATTTAGCGCCTCGATTGTACTCGAATGCCGTCGAATCTACAGTAGAATCTGACACATATAATACGCTTCTATACTGTTCAATAATTTTAAACGAACAGAAATTTTAAACCGACGATTAATAACAGCAGAGCAAAACCGCGTTTGAGTAGTTTTGCATCTAACTTATGCGCCAACTTCGCGCCAATTTTGGCACACGGCACACTGGTTAAAGCGATGCCCAATACAGCCGGCCAATATACAAAACCCGTGGTCCACTCTGGTAGTTCAGCATGCCCCCAGCCGGTATAGACATTACTCACCGCTCCTGTCATCGCAATGGGCAATCCGCAGGCAGCGGCTGTCGCGACGGCGCGCTTCATTGGCACATTGATCCATGTTAAAAACGGCACGGTAAAAGATCCACCGCCAATGCCAAACCAAGCAGAACCAAAACCGATAAGGCTGCCCGAAGCAATCAAACCAGTTTTTCCTGGCACCTGTCGCGTTGATTCTGGATTAAGATCAAACGCCATCTTGGCGGCCATCAGTAAGGCAAAGATACCGATCGCCACCTGCAAGGTTTCACCCGCCACATCGGCTAACAAGAAAACACCCAGCGCCGTGCCCATAATAATGCCACTGCCTATCCAACGAACGAACAACCAATCAACCGCACCATGAGCGTGGTGCTCTTTAACCGAACTCAAGGAGGTAAAAATAATGGTGGTCAACGACGTTGCTAGCGCCATGTGCGTTAACACCTGATCGCTAATACCCATTAAGCCAAACGTAATAATCAGTACAGGCACTATCACTAAGCCGCCGCCAATTCCAAATAGACCCGCTAACAAACCCGCTGCAGACCCTACTAATAAATACACTAAAAATGTCATTCTGATTTCAACCTTTTTTCTATAATCAACGCTATGCCTATTTCAACGCTATGCCTATTTCAACATAATGCTGTTGCCAGCTCATGCTATTGTCACAAAGGGCCGACATTATGGCCGAAGCTGAGATAAACTGCTGTACTATATTTTCGACAACTTCTTTGGCATTACATTCTAAACTCGAGCAACTATGTGTTTAATAACGTTTCAATGGCAGCCCGATCACGATCAACGCTTAATCCTCACTGCCAATCGTGATGAGTTTTTGCACCGACCAACACAGCCATTACATGCCTGGTTAGACGAAGAAGGGGTTTATGCAGGCAAAGATTTAAGCCAAGGTGGTAGCTGGCTGGGTATTCACAAGAATGGACGTTTTGCTGCGCTAACAAATCATCGCGACATGCGCATTTCTGGTCCAGAGAACCCCATTTCTAGAGGCAAGCTTGTTATCGACTTTCTGACCTCAGAGAGGTCAGCCTTAGACTACTTACAAGGTTTAGAAAAAGAGGCCGCACTTTATGCGGGCTATAATTTATTGGTTGCCGATGCCCATCAGCTCGGTTATTACTCGAATGCATCCGGTAAGCCTGCTGAAATTTTAGCCCCTGGTCTTTACGGTTTAAGTAATGGATTATTGGATTCCCCTTGGCCCAAACTGAAAAGTGCCAAACTCAAATTAGCGTCTTGGCTCACTGAGTCGACTAAAGATCCCGCTAACGTTAAAAGCACGGACTTGTGTCAGCTATTATCGTCAACCGAAATCGCCGCAGATTCCGCTTTGCCTGATACCGGAATCGGTCTCGCGATGGAGCGCATTTTATCGAGTGAAAAAATCATCACACCCAATTATGGTACGCGCTGTAGCACTGGTCTTATTATGGGTAAAAGCAGCCTAATGATTGAAGAAACCAGCTGGCTAGAAAATGGACAAGAAGGTTCGCATGTTCGCCATTATGTACAGAGCATGCGATGAGCACTTGAAGCTGGCTGAAGAAATCAGCCAGTGCGATTAATTACGGCCAGGGCCAATCATTCGCCCTAGCCCAACTTTCTCTAGTGCGAGTTCAATGGTTGCGGTAATGACCTGAGCATTTTCTAATTGCATCACTTCCGCTAACAACTCTTTTGCCCACTCTTGAGTGACACCTCGAATTACCGATTTAACCTTCGGTAAATTTGAAGCGTTCATCGATAGCATCTCATAACCCATCGCCATCAAGATGACGGCTCCTGCTGGGTTACCCGCTAACTCCCCACAAATACTGATGGGCTTATTGATCGCCTTAGCATCTTGAGCAATTTTATTCAGAGCGGTTAATACCGCTGGATGAAATGAATTATAAAGATCGGCCACCCTAGGGTTATTCCGGTCGACGGCCAATAAATACTGGGTTAAATCATTACTGCCTACCGATAAAAAATCGACCCGCTGGCCTAAATCACTAATCTGATAAACCGACGCTGGCACTTCAATCATCACCCCAATTTGCGGCATTTCAACCTTATGCCCGGCTTCTTCTACCTCGGCATGAGCACGGTAGATTAAGTGCAATGCTTCATCGACTTCGCCAACGCTGGTAATCATAGGCAGCATAATACGCAGATTATTTAAGCCAATACTGGCTCGTAGCATCGCCTTCACTTGTAATAAAAAGAGCTCGGGGTGATCAAGTGTGACTCGTATGCCACGCCAGCCTAAGAAAGGATTATCTTCT
Source organism: uncultured Gammaproteobacteria bacterium (assembly GCA_963851095.1). Taxonomy (GTDB): domain Bacteria; phylum Pseudomonadota; class Gammaproteobacteria; order Pseudomonadales; family Oceanobacteraceae; genus Oleispira. The sequence goes on from CAWKOX010000020.1 coordinate 78,616, forward strand.
TTGATAGGAAAGTACGGCAGTGATTTATCACCCCCAATATCCAGAGTACGCATGGTCACAGGATTAGGGGCAAACGTCTCGAGCTGTTGGCGATAAATTTCTGTTTGCTCACTTTCACTCGGAAAGCGATCCTTCATCATAAAGGGCACTTCGGTGCGATATAAACCCACACCTTCTGCCCCACGATCCCGGCTACGCACAGCATCCGTGATTAAACCCGTATTAACCCATAAAGGTACACGGTATCCGTCTAGAGTGACTGCGGGCTTATCACGTAAACCTTCTAAATCGTTATTAAGCGCCTGTTCTTCAAGATAAATGCGCTGGTATTGCTTACGTAATTGATTTGAAGGCTGCGAATAAATACGGCCACGATACCCATCAACCACCAGCTCAAGCCCATCGAGCTGAGCATACGGCACATCCACCACACCCATAATTGTAGGAATCCCCATCGCTCTTGCCAAAATGGCAACGTGCGAATTGGAAGAGCCTTTAACAGAGACTAAGCCTTTGAGTTTATCGGTTGGAATTTCCCCCAACATAGCTGGGGTTAATTCTTCACTGACGAGAATAGTATTTTCGTGATACTCGGTGATTTCGCCTAAGCCTTCAGACTCTTGTAAATAGGCTAGAATGCGTACGCCAAGATCACGAATATCAGATGCGCGTTCACGTAAATACACATCATCCATTAATTCAAAGTGTCCAATATATTGCTGCACAACTTGACGCAATGCGCCTTGTGCCCAAGAACCTTCTCGGATCTTGATGATCACCTCTGCCCCTAAAGCACGGTCATCTAGCATATTCAGATAAACATCGAACAAGGCCATTTCTTCAGGCCTTAATTCATTGGATAATTTTTGACCGACGGAACGAATGTCTCGTCGTACGGCAATCAGCGCGGTTTCAAAGCGCTCTATTTCTTGCTCTATGTCTTCGGCCAGCTTATCGGGCACACTGGCCAAATCAGCTGCGGGATAGATTACAACAGCGGTACCAATCGCCACACCCGGTGCTCCTGGTACGCCACTAAAACGAGCTTCTATGGGCGTTTGCGTCGCTTTCGCGGCCGCGGCAATATTACCCGTTGCCTCTGCATGGGCAATAACTCCGGCTAATTGGGCCGACATGGTGACGAGAAATGCTTCTTCACTTTCATCGAATTTTCGGCGCTGTTGTTGCTGAACAACCAGCACACCCATTAAGCGTCGATGGTGAATAATCGGTACACCGAGGAAAGAATGATACTTCTCTTCCCCCGTTTCTGACAGGTAGTGATAACGCGGATGACCTGGAGCGTCTTCCGTATTGATCAGCTCTTCACGCGACCCTACTAAGCCCACTAAGCCTTGAGAAGAACCCAAACTTACCTTACCAACGGCATCTTGATTCAAGCCTTTGGTCGCCATTAAAGAATAGCGCTTAGCCTCTGAATCATAAAGATATACCGAACTCACTTCTGTATGCATAGCATTACGAATACGCGTTACGACAACCTTAAGTGCGTCACTTAAGTCTGTTGCTGCGCTGACTTCCTGCACAATGCTTCTGAGTGTGTCCAACATCTCTTTATATTACCGCTGTTAAGTGTTCATTTTTATCGCGTAAGTGCTTGCTCTGTTTGTTTTTGCAGCCGAATAATTTTCGGCGATAACTCTTTTAATGCCCGCCGATAAACATCTCGTTTAAAAGAAACAACTTGTCCTAAAGGAAACCAGTAACTCGACCAACACCAACCATCAAATTCTGGTTTTTCGGTTGCATCGACATTGATTTGCTCTTCACCACTGACCAGTTGCAATAAATACCACTTTTGTTTTTGACCAACGCACACGGGCTTACTGTTATAACGAATCATTCGCCTTGGCAAACGATAACGCAACCAACCTCGTGTACTGCCCAGCACTTCAACATCTTGCTTCTGTAAGCCAACTTCTTCCGCTAGCTCTCGATAAAGCGCATCTTCAGGGGATTCAAACTCTTTTATACCTCCCTGAGGAAACTGCCAGGCATCTTGACCAATTCTCCGAGCCCAAAGTACGTCACCCTGTTTATTGCACAGGATAATACCTACATTGGGACGGTAGCCGTCCTCATCAATCACAATGCCATCCTGATAAAATCTAATGCCACCAAATTTGCGTATTTTGAACCAAAGGTCAAGTAATACCTGAATATCGTACCCATTTAATAGCTGCTTGGTTATATCTCAACCGTTCTGTCACCAAGTTCATTAAAGAGACGACAGCCAGCCCCCGAGCCATTAGAATAAACACTGACATTTATATTGAGGGCTTTTACGGTGGCATTGGCGATTTTTGATTTAGACCATACTCTTTTATCAGGCGATAGTGATCATACTTGGGGCCAGTTTTTAGTCGACAAGAAGATTGTTGATCCTAGCCACTATGAAAAGCAAAACGACTATTTCTACGAACAATATAAAGCCGGTGCTTTAGATATTCAGGAATACCTAACATTTGTTTTAAAGCCATTGACCGAAAATCCTCTTGCGACCATGCTCGCTCTGCGTGATGAGTTTGTGAAAGACCGTATCAAACCGCTGATTACTCAAAAAGCATTAGACCTCATTACCAAGCACCGACAAGCAGGTGATAATTTACTGATTATCACTGCCACTAATGCCTTTATTACACGTCCGATTGCTACCTTGCTAGGTTTTGAAGACCTCATTGCCCCTGAGCCAGAAGTGATTGAGGGCAATTACACCGGCCGCATCACCGGAATTCCTAGCTTCCACCAAGGCAAGGTCACGCGTTTAGAGATGTGGTTGGCAGAAAAAGATCTCAACCTAGACGGCGCTTTCTTTTATAGTGATTCTCATAATGACCTTCCATTATTGAATTTAGTCGATCACCCTGTGGCGGTAGACTCTGATGAGATATTAACTGCAACCGCGACGCGTAATGGCTGGCCGATTATTAGCCTCCGAAATGCATAGTCTTTTTTAAAGTGCTTAAACTAGAGATCTATTTAAGTTGTTGTGCTTAAGTACTAACAAAACCAAGGAGTTACCTGTGACCCGTTTGGCCTTAATAATCAGTTTCGTTTTGTTGTGTGCTTGCAGCCCTAAAGAGAAAGTAGCAGCACCGAGCAATGAGAATACGCCAGAGAAAATTGATATTAGCGCCTTCACGGCTCAGGTTGGGATTGTTGCCTATACCCGTTTATCAGATGCGACTCAGGCGGCTCAATCCTTCGATAGCAAGCTTGCATCGTTCATGTACCATCCAAACCCAGTTAACCATACTGAGATTCAAGCGGCATGGCGCTTGGCTTATGATCGATTCTTAAATAGCCTGATTTTTTCATACCTTCCTATTCAAGATCCACCTGATTGGTACAGCCAAAAAATAGACTATAAACAGCTATTAATGCAGCTCGACAGCTGGCCAATTGAAGGCGGCTATATTGATTATATTGAAGGCTATCCGTATAGCGGAATCGTCAACGATCTAACCTTAGACATTAATGAAGAGAGCATTCGCGCTCAGCACGGCTTTACTGATCCGACCAATGCGAGCCTTGGTTATCATGCTATCGAATTTATGCTGTGGGGACATACTGGGAAGCGCCAAGCACCTGATTTTTTTCCGCAAGATAATACTGCCCCCATTCCTAGTAACGATAGCGACGCTATTACTGAAGTAGCTAAAAGCGACGACATCAGTACAACATCAGGAACTCAGGCTTTTAAGCCTCAGAACCACAACCGCCGTCGTCAATATACTCAGCTGCTCAGTGAGTTATTACAAAAAGACCTTCACCGAATTCAACGTCGCTGGGAGCCAAGCAGTGGCTATTACGCTCAGCTATTACAGCAAAGTAGTGATGAAGATATTCTACAAGCCGCCTTTATTGCAGCCCAAGAATTAATCAAAATAGAGTTGTTAGAGAAACGCTTTAGCTTAATGAGTTCTGAATTCAGCCAGAGTAGCCATCAAGATTTAACCGCTCTAATAGCCGCAATCGAACAGTGGTTTATGCCAACTGAGCCGGAGTTACAGGAAGCGAGCTTATTCTTTTTGATGCAGCAAAGTAATATGAGTATTGCAGAGAATTTTGCAGATTCGTTACAGCAAAGCACCGCCTGCATTGGCCGTCTTAGCACTGCGGCCGCGGAAGCAGCCGCGACTAACTTAGATCAATGTAAGCAAGATGTTATCACCCTGCTTTCCAATCTAAGTCGAGGTGCAGGCTCTTTACAGGTTGTCCTGCCTAATTTAGATTAAAACCGCTATTTCAAACCCATTGCTTGCATCACCACATGCTGCTTAATGGCAGACGCCTGATTAAACAAACGCATGCCTTGATTTCGAAGTAATCGAATGATTGGCTGCTCGGCCGAGAATAAACGTTTGAAGCCTTCCATTGCGGCCATCATAAGTAAGTTATCCGCTTGGCGACGTCGCTGATAGCGCTGCAAGCTAGACAGTTCTCCCAGTGGCAAGCCTAACCTATGCACGCGTAGTATTTCTTCACTCAAGGCGGCAACATCTTTAAAGCCTAAATTCACCCCTTGGCCCGCCAGTGGATGAATGGTATGAGCCGCATCGCCCACCAGCGCAATACCTGGCACCACGTAGTTTTTAGCATGACGCTGACGCAATGGAAACGCGAAGCGAGGTCCAACATTCAAGACCTTACCCAAGCGATGCTCAAACGCTAAACCCAATTGAGAGCAAAAGTCTTCGTCATTTAAACTTAATAACTGCTGACATTCTTCATCGTTTGTCGACCAAACAATAGAACACATGCGATCGTGACTACCCGCTAGTGGTAAGAGTGCCAGAGGGCCTTCTGGACGAAAGCGCTGCCAGGCTGTTGCTTGGTGAGATTGCTCTAACTCAATCGTTGCGACTAACGCTTGATGTTCATAATCCCATTCACAATTAGCAAATTCACCCCATTGCTTAACCCGAGATAAAGCCCCATCTGCACCGACCAATAACTCGGGTTTGAGCATTTTTCCAGAAGATAAGAAAACGGGGGTTAAACCGTGCTCATCTTGATTATCAATGTGCGTCACTGTTTCACGAATGATATCGATATTATCAGCTTGCTCAGCAACCTGTTGCAGCGCCCATACGACTTCTCGATTCTCAACGATGGTACCCAAGCAAGGAACATGAAGTTCGTTCGCATTAAAATTCACTTCACCGGTGCCATCCGCATCCCATACCGTCATTCCTTGATACGGTGACTTACGTGCTTGGGCTATTAACGGCCAAACTCCTAGCGAGTTTAATAAGGCTTCACTTTGAGCTGTAATGGCGCTCACTCGCGTATCAAAATCGAAACAGCTAACATCTTCGGCAGAAGGTTGCTGCGCTTCGTTTGGCTCGATGAGTGCAACGGATATATCCGTATTGGCCAAGCCTGCGGCGAGTGCTGTACCCACCATACCACCACCGACGATGACTACTTGATAGTCTTGAACTTGATAGCCTTGTTCTGAATTACTCATGATAACGGTTCCATCTCTGTTCGAGACTGTGCGACCTTTGCCGCTGGCTGACCAAGACCCATTGCTTGGCGAGCAAATAATTTACGCGCAGTCGGTGACAGGGCTAAACCTAATAAGCCCGCATCTCGGCTGCATCGTAGTGCTTTATTCTTTTGACTGAATAAACGCGGTAATAAGTCACTACCCAAAATGGTATTGCGTTGGTCGATTTTTTGTTGCTGATAATAACGTTCAACCATCGGCCACTGCCCAATCGGCTGCTTATCGACATACGCGTGATTAACCTGCTCTGCTAACGCCGCGGCATCGCGCAAAGCAAGATTAAAACCTTGGCCTGCAACGGGGTGTAAACTGTGAGCAGCATTACCCAATAGGACGATATGAGGACGGATTTGCTCTTGCGCTTTGACTAGCGCCAGTGGATAGCTGGCTCGCTCACCCATTGCAGTAATACGGCCTGCGCGATAGCCGAAGGCCTGTTGCAAACGAGCAATCAAGGTGGTGTCATCGGCGGCCAGATACTCTGCAATCACATCGTTTGCTAAGGTCCACACCACGGCAAATTCGTCATTACCCAAAGGTAATAAAGCAATCGGGCCCGCTTCAGTAAAACGTTCGTAGGCCCAATGTTCGTGGCTACGATCAATGCGCACAGAGGTCACTAGGGCATGGGTATTGTAGCTTTGCTGTTGTTGTTCAATTCCCAGCTGTTTCGCCAAGTCTGAACGCCCACCATCTGCCATCACAACCAGCTCGGCATTTAATACCTCACCACTGGCTAATGTTAGGCTGGCTTGTTGATTATCGGTGATGGAAATTGCAGAAACTGATTGCGGCGCAAAAACAGTAATCTGTTGCGGCAAATTGGACATCAATCCTTGCCCCAAGGCGCGGTTGCGAATGATGTAACCTAAAGCATCCACATTAGCATCCGTATTTTTGATATGCGTTTGACCAAAGCGACCTTGATCAGAGACTTGGATGTTATGAATGGCACAGGCGGCCGCGTCTATTTTTGGCCAGATATTCAGCTGACTGAATATTTTTTGGGTGCCATAAGACAAGGCCGTCGCACGGCCATCAAAGCTTGGCGGCTGCTCGCTTGCTGAAGAGGCTGCGTCTAATGCAGGTAATTCAAAGCGTTCTACCAGCGCAACGTTTAACCCTTGCTCAATACTGGCGGCGAGCAAATGAATAAGGCTGAGTCCTGCCATGCCCGCGCCGATAATAACCACATCAAATTTTGCTGCTTTAGAAGCCGTCATACTACTGCCATCGCTCGCTAGTTGTTCATTAAGGCTTCAATTTCAGCCACAGTCTTGGGGACTTTATGACTGAGAATATGGCAGCCATCTTCGGTTACTACGACATCATCTTCAATTCGGATGCCAATGCCGCGCCAGCGAACATCAACGTCTTCGCAATCTGGGGCAACGTATAAACCAGGCTCTACGGTTAAAACCATACCCGGTTTTAAAGGACGCCATTCTTTGTTGATGCGATATTCGCCCACATCATGCACATCCATTCCTAGCCAGTGGCCAGTGCGATGCATGTAAAATTCACGATAGCTTTCGTCTTCAATCAACTGCTGAACATCACCTTTCAATAAGCCAAGTTCCACTAAGCCTGTCACTAATACTTCAACGGCGGCTTCATGACCGGCATTCCAGCTATTACCGGGTTTCACTTGCTCAATTGCCGCCAGCTGAGCGCTTAATACCAGCTCATATAAGGCTTTTTGTTCGGGGCTAAACTTACCGTTCACTGGGAAGGTACGGGTAATATCCGCGGCGTAATAATCCAGTTCACAACCCGCATCAATTAAAATAAGGCTGCCATTTTCAATCATCATATCGTTATTGGTGTAATGCAAAATACAGGCATTTTCACCGCCCCCCACAATGGAAGGATAGGCTGGCCAGCGACTACCTTCGCGCATAAATTCATGCATGATGTCGGCTTCTAGCTGATATTCAAAACAACCCGGTTTGGCATTTTTCATCGCTCGACAATGAGCCGCTGCAGAAATATCGGCAGCCTTTTGCATAATGCCTATTTCAGCAGGGGATTTGATCAATCGCATTTCATGTAACAAATGACCAAGTACCGAAAACTCATGCGGTACTTCAGCGCCTTTGCGCACCATGGCTTTAACTTTATTAACCCAATGCAATAATTGACTATCGAACTGGCTATTAGCCCCCATTTCGGTATAGATGCGGCTTTTACCTTCCAGCAAACCCGGCATCACCGATTCTAAGGCCTCGATCGGATACGCTTCGTCCGCAAAGAAATCACGTGCTGCACCTTCGGGGCCCGTACGGCGACCTGTCCAGATTTCGAGCGCAGGATCTTTGTCTTCACAGAATAAAATGTATTCACCTTGCTCGCGGCCTGGAATCAGCACCAAGCAGGCGTTCGCCTCGGGAAAGCCCGACAAGTAATAAAAATCACTGTCTTGACGGAACGGGTGTTCAACATCGCGATTACGCACGGTTTCAACCGCTGTAGGAACAATCGCGATACTGTTTTCCGTCATCTGAGCCATTAGCTGCTGACGACGTTGGCTATATTCTGTTTGAGCAAGTTTCATTGAGTTTCCTTTACGAACTTTCTCTATCAAATTAGGCTATCACATGAGTCGATTTAGTTTGTTCAATCGATCAATGCAACTGATTGGCTGAAGAGTCATTATCATCGATTATTTTAGGTTCGCCAGCTTCAGGTTCGTTGAACGCTAAAAATACCGTCAATGCTGCAACTCGTGCATGTTCGATCAGCTCGTGAAGTAAGTCTTCACTATCTTCTGGGCTATCATCTGCGGTGAGCTCAACCTGGCTAAACGCATCAAAGTGCTGCAAAACTTCTTTGGTCTCGTCATCCAGTTTGCCACTGATTTTTCCGGCCGCACCAAATCCATCAAGAAAGCCTTTACACCACTGCGCCATGGCATCGACTTGCTGGCTGAGTTCGGCATCATCGCTTTCTGGCAAGAATAACGTGAAATTCATACTTTCACTTTCTAGCCCGTGTAAAACCCAACCATAAAAAACCGTCATCAAACTTTGTACCGGTTTTGGTAAGGCTTCTGGGGTTTCTAAATAGTTTTCGGCTTCTACCTGCCACTGGGCATCGGCTAAGCGAGCACCAGTACTCAAGTAACCCGTCAACCAGCCGTGAAGACCAGAAGGTGAACCAAGAGCATTAATTGCTACCATGGCATTAGCAAATTGATGAAAGGGAATCGATATATTCTTCTGCATGAGGTATCTTATTTATAAATAAAAGTATTGCGTAGAGTTTAGCATGAAAGATGGGCGCATTAATCCCCTCTAATGCCTCGGTTTCTCTACTCTTTTACGATCAAAGTAATATAAAGATACTGACACATGAAAGAACTCGATCTAACCAGCTTACAACGTAATATGGATAAACTCATTTTAGTGAATACTGAATTGCGGCAACAAGCGACTGCTATGAAAATATCAGAGGCCCGTTGGCAAGCCGAACGAGGTAAATTAATGCAGCAAAATGACATTGCGCGTCGCAAAGTCAACGAAATGATTGAGCGTTTGCAACTCTTGGAGCGAAATAGTGGCTAATACAACCAATACTCTAACGGTTTCAATTTTAGAGCGAGAGTTTCGGGTTAACTGCCCTGCAGACAGCCAAGATGAGCTAACCTGCGCAGCTAAGTTGCTAGATGATAAAATGCGTGAGATCAGAAATGCCAGCAATACTTCTGGCAAGGTTCTGGGTACCGATCGCATTGCTGTAATTGCCGCATTAAATATTGCGCATCAATTACAACAACTGCAACGCCAGCAAGCTCTAGTATCAGAAGAGATTGGGCGCATGGATGAGCGCCTTGAAGAAGCGCTAATGGCTGATGTTCAACTTGAACTGTAATTTGAAGCAACAAATAATTTTACTTTTTAACACGCTTTTGAAATTAAAATTGTTATACTGATATTGCTCCCTAGGGTGTTTGCCAGTCTATAAAGACCTCGAGCCGATGCTTAATACCCTGGAGGGTTATCGTATTATTGTGCGTATGTCCGCCTGTCGGAAAACCTAATATAGTGCCTAGCCCACCACCCTTGAACCTTGGGTTCAAGGCCTTTATTCTTGACAGCGGCACAATGGGGAGCTCCTCTTTATTTCTTCTGTAAACCTTTTCTCTAGCCAGCATTTAGAGCGCCAGCAAGACAAACGTCTATTGCGCAAAAAAATGCGCGCGGCTCGTAATAACTTAACGCGATCTCAACAACATCACGCAGCAATCGCGCTTAAAAAGCATTTTAATCAACAGCCTAGTTTTAAATACGCAAAATCTCTTGCGATTTACTTGCCCAATGATGGCGAAGTGAATACTGATCTTGCAATCAAGCAAGCATGGAAGCATGGCCAACGTGTTTATTTGCCTGTCTTAGATCCAATCAGAAAAGGTTTTTTGTGGTTTGTGGAATATAAGCCGAATAGCCGCATGCGCCATAATCGTTTTGGCATTGCCGAACCCGACCCTAGATTTAATAAGCGTATAAAGACAAAGTTTTTGCAGGCGGTTGCTTTACCCCTAGTCGCTTTTGATAGTGATGGTAATCGATTAGGTATGGGGGGGGGATTTTACGATCGTAGTTTTGAATTTTGCCGGCAATCAAGCATCAAACCAAAACTATTTGGCTTGGCGCATCGTTGTCAGCAAGTGGATGAATTGCCATTAGAAAGCTGGGATATTCAACTGGAAGGTATAATCTCTGTTTAGCGGATCAGGTTTTCGCTAACAATCATTCCGGTTTGAGCCACATCGGGAGCCATAAACCCTGTTAATAAAGCACCAAGCGCAACCAAACATGCCAATAAAACTAAGGTATCCGGTTTACTGTTCATTTTTTCCCCAATTAGACAGATCATCTATCTTTCTGCTAATGCCAGCCAGATATTTTTTATTATGATGCATTCTAAGATTACTCACGATAAAGGTGAGATAAAGACGCAGAGTTATAACGCTCGCTTTCTTTTAAATTGCTTGAATGCGGGTCTGGTATTAGACGCTTATTTTATTATTTTCATGCTGCCATAATACTTAAGTGCCATTATCATTATTCCAAAGGCTTTTTCAAGTGCCAATAGAACGATATAGCGATTGCTTCACATTTGTCCTGAATGGGTCTTTTGTACAATCTGGTGATCCAGAAACGAATAATATAAACACTAACGAGCATTAAGCTCCTCTATATCAATCGTCAAACTATTGCTATCGTGATTCATCTGACGAATAAGCTCTGCGGTATCAAGTAGGGTATTTGAGCTTAAAATAAGCCCTTTTTTTATCTCCCAAAAAGAGACCGCTGAGAACGTAACAACGTTGGCGCTAGGTTGGAATCCTAACATGGGCTTTACTAACGTGCCGTAAAAAGAAGATTGTGTAACCACTCGATCCCCTTCAGCAATAATGTCTTCTCGCATCACCTCAAAGTCTTCCATCGAGTCGCGTATACTCTGCATAACCTTTGCAGCCATATCATATTCTAACGTTTGATTAAGCAAACTCACATGATATTTAAAATCTCGACGAACCATGTTTTTAGCCAGATTAAAACGACCCTGCTGCCAAGTCAGGGTAATAAACTGCTCAACTAATTTTTTATTCTGTTCCAAGCTATTATGACTTTCTATTGCTGTGGACATAGAACTACCCCAGAGGTTTGGAAGGCAAGAGCCTGTTTATAACTCCCCTTAATATCGATCATTTAATTAATACGATCAACTAACGCAGCCGCTAACTCTTGTGCCAGCATATTCGCCACATTTTTTTCTGCTTTTGCCTTAGCGAGATTCGCATAACCCGATGCTCCTTTCGCCTGTTTACTGAACGTACTCAGTATCCGGTCATTATCATCTTTTATCGTCACTCGACTATCAGCAAATACAAAGTGAGCGCCGTTTTTAGCAACCGGTCGTAACGTGGCAGAGACTTGAATCATCAAATCATACCGTCCTTGCTGACTAATGCGCATCCCTTGCTCGGTCAATGCTTCCATGACGCCTGCCGCAATTTCTTGCGCACCCTCATCGGTCATACTGATTCGCACGTGTAACTGATTAAATAGATCATAGATAGTACTTTGTATCGTTTGCAGCTCATTGCTGAGTGCTGGCTTCTGGCGCTGCGTTCCTACGAGGGCCAGTTGGTCAGCTAAACGATCTCGTTGAGCAAACAAGGACAAAGCAGGCAATACTGTTCTTAATTGCTGCAAGGTTGTTCCTGATCGGGGCTTCGCATCCAAAGCGACAACCTGCTCTTCGAGGTGTGCAATCTGTGCTCGTAATCGACTGGCTGCTTTTACTCGGTCTAATTCGGCTAAAGCATAGGCAAATTTACGTTCAAAATAGGTATCCGTTACTTTCACTTCATCGAGTTCAACTGCAGGTACCTTACTGCGAACCGTATTTTGTACGGTACGTACCAGCTCGGTTTGCTTCCCCGTTGCCGTTCGTTCTTCAACTCGATTGGTAAAATCACTACTCACTGTTACGCGCAGCTGGCTCACTAGATTCACCCGCGCGGCTTCCCCGGCACGTCGCGCCGCATCCGCCTTATCACCCCATAAATCACTAGAACCCGTGCCATACGCGAAGCCAGTTCGCTGTGGCGGGTTATTGACCCAGTCGGGTACTTCCAAAGAAGCTTGGTTATCGGCACGCCTAATGTCTAAGCCAGTTTTAGTCGACGTTGCAGAACAAGCCGCTAGGCTAGAGACGATTATGACGCTGGTTAACAGCTTTAGTGACGATTTCATTTAGAATCCAAAACCGCCTTTTTCTTGCAGCTTCTTAATTTTCTTTTGACCATTCCAGACTTCACGGTTATTGGCCATATCAATCAACTTCATATCGACCTGATAAAATGTAACGCGGTCACCGCCTACTTGATCAACGATTGAATTCAAACTGCCAGAAAGTGCAAAATCAGCAGCTTGTTCTTGCCCCTGTTCTTTGCCTTTTGCGGCATTAAGCTCTTGATCTTGGCGCTCTGTACGAATCGCTTGGCGCTCTTCACCGCCAGCAACAAAGTCCGCTCGCCCAGAGCGAATAATGGAGCGTTTTATATCATTCACAAATGTATCAATCGCAACATGTTCGTGTGATTTATTAGCAATTCGCTGAATAATAACCGTTGGGCGAGCACTATTTTTCATCTCGAAATCACGTGCCCACGGAAAAGACAGCATATCGGTAATCATCTCTTCTGCGACTAACTGTGAATCTTTATCATTCCAACGATCTGATAGTGCAATTTCCTGATCGTTATCGACGCGACTCACTCGAGTTCCCGCGCACCCAACAACTGCGACAGCAACTGTTGCGATTAATAATAATTTCATTGTCTTGATCATGAATATTTCCTTTTAGCTCTTAATTAAATACTAACTGCCGCTACGTTAAATTATTAATCAGTTAAAGCAAATGCCTTTCTTGCTTTATTTCCTGACTGACCTTCTACCGCAGCGCTTTGTTTTGGCATCGATCTAACTCCGACCACCTGAATTTCACTTTCTTGCAAAATAATACGTTGTTTTTGGGTGATAAAAGGTTTCCCCCTATTCACCTCGGAGTTTATTTCGACGTCATAGCTGCCGGCATCTAACGGAATGCGGGTAATGCGCACTTCATAGGGCAGCATCAACCAATTTCGTGTTTCTGCCGCATCGGATAGTTGACTAGCAACCTTGCCGACTGCCGCTAAAAAACCTCCCAATTGGCCGCCTGCAAGCTCTGCCGCTTTTTGCGTTGTTAACGCTTTAAAGATGCCCCGGGATAATGCGAGCCTGATGTCGTTATTGGCATTTAAAAGCTGCTCATTCAGCCCCATTGCGGCAGGGTTAGCCGCTGGCTCCATAACATATTGTTCGCCCGCGACTCTCACAAAAGAGTTTCCTGGCTTATCGTTAAGTGGCGAGTAATAAGGAACGGTTATTCGCAGCCCTGTGCCGATGGCTTCGACAAAACCTAGCTCTGACGCTAGATTCCATGCTCCGGCGAGGTAAATTGTTTTTTGAAAGTCATTTAAGATGAAGTTCATAAAATCATTATTTCTATAATGCACCATTAAGTTCGCTAAACTTTTATCGGCATAGACCAAATAAAACCACGCTAACTTTTCTCGCTGGCTTTTAACCGAGCTAAAATAAGGTCTTAAGATTAATGAACGATTACCCGCATCCGCACTGAGCAGCACATTCATTTCTTTGCGCTGCGGCACAATCCCGACATGCTCAATCACCACAAGCTGAGCTCTATCATCGTATTCTTTAAGCTGTTTGCGCTGCATCGTAGAGAGTTTCTTTTTTGCGAGTCTTGGCCACTCACTCTCATAGCCTCCGGCCTTTCTCATCATTCGTACTGTATCGAACCATGCCTGAGTCGTCATGCCTGTGCCTAATTCAAATTGCTTGGCATAGCCTTGTTCATAAGAAGTAGCCGATTTCTGATAACTAATGCGAGCGTTATCATATTCACCATTGGTTTCATAAGTAATACCCGTCAAATAATGCGCCATCGCATCATCACGATATTCAAGTTTACCGGTATCGATGAGGTTGCCTTGTAGACGACTAAAGACATTCAGTATCTGAGAAAATACCTGTTCATCTTCATCTTTCTTTTCTGCATAAGTTCCTTTACTAGAATTGAGCACATTAAGACGAATGCCCAAACGGCGAGATTCAATGCGAGCATTTTCTATGGCATCTAAACGAGCGTTTTTTGTCGTTGCAGCATTACTCAACGCCATGTAATTCAACGTTTTATAATAGTTAATAAATACTTTTTCAAAATCTGCCCCCGCATAATCGCCATTGCGAGGGTTGCTCATAAAAGCCGCAAAAGTATTACTCAGACTGCTAACTTCGAGATCTTCTGCGATTCTTTCAGCTTTATCTAGTAGATTATTACTTTCAAGGTACTGCCCTTGCAGATGTTTTAATACGGCCAGCTCCATATGATAAAGAAGACGATCAACACCTGTAGGGGTTAAAGCAGCAGCCATATTTTGTTCAGCTTCTAGGTATTGTCCTTTTTGCGCAGACTGCAGGGCTTTATCAACGCCACTGCCGTATGTCGCACAACCCGATAGCTGCATAACCAATACACAAAAAAATAAAACCCTAACTTGGATGTGCTTCATGCCGTATTTGTAATATCCCAATTATTTATTGCTAAATCCAAATGGTGCCGGAACACGTTCTTGAATCTACTTTCTCATTTTGACATGAGTAACGCTTGGCGCTCATCGTGCTCTGTCTTTATAAACCTAATTATTTGTAAATCTAGAACTTATCAAGCTAGCATTAGTCGTTGATTGCTTGCTGCAACCATTGATAAATCTGCTGGCGCTTGGTTATTTCTTCATTCACAACATGGTGTCGCCCACCTTCAACCATCAATAGATTTCTCTGGGGAAATTTCTCTAATAGCAATGGCATGTTGTATTGCCAATGAACCGTCTCATCCTGATCACCTTGTACTATGTTGATCGCGAGGTCAGTTGAGTCGCTCGCTTCAATCATAGTCACCCATTTTTTTAAGGCGCTCACCCAAAGAACAGAAAGCGCTAAAGGCTGCAAAGGATCTTTTTCAGCAATAAATCGTAAGAACTCAATATCATTCGAATTCATCGCAAAGGTGCGCTTAATTTGCTTAACGAACGGGCTAAGTAGTGTATGAAGGATTTTAGCACTTGCCCAACTGCATGGTCGCACTAAAGGCGCTAACAAGTTGATGCTGGCAAAAGGTGAATTCTGCTGCTGAATATTTCGGGTCAGCACATAGTTGATAATAATCGCCCCGCCGGTACTTTGGCCAAAGACGTGCAATGGCTGACTCTCGGTAGCGGTATGCTTTTGCAATAACTGGGTTTGCGCCATCGCTTCACAAAATACTTGGTCATATTCGGCAAAGTCGGTGATTGCAGCGCGGTCTCCTGTAGATAAACCATGCCCAGGCAAGTCCAAGACAAAGACATTCCAACCTTGCTGCAGACAAAACTCGATCAAGCTGCCATAAATACCAACATGGTCGTAGTAGCCATGCATGATAATAGCCGTGCCTTTAGCCGTACTTTTAACATTATCATGGAAGAAAGCCTGCCCTGCCAGCTGATAACCTGCAGCAGAAAAAGAACCGATGTGATGCTTAATGCCGTCATAGCGTGCTGAGAAATCGATATTGTAATAATGAAGATAACGCTTTTGAGCGGGAGATATTTCAGGCAAGCACTGCCAATCAAGCGGTTTTAACGCATGCTGTAATTCGGCTGAATCCCAATTAATTTCTTTCAAGGATCATATCTCTTTATGAAATTTGTTATCTATCTTAAGAGTAGCAAGTCTGACCCAAGATTACAGCGACATTAGAAGCAAAAAAACCGTTACTTGTTGCCAAGTAACGGTTTTTCTTACTCTTTAGTAAAAGGCTTTAGCTGCCTAGAACTTATAGAGAGTAGTACATGTCGAATTCTACTGGGTGAGTAGTTTGTTCAACACGGTAAACGTCTTGCATCGCCAATTCGATGTAAGCTTCGATCATGTCTTCAGTGAAAACACCACCTTGAGTCAAGAAATCCATATCTTCTTTAAGATTATCGATCGCTTCACGTAAGCTTCCAGCAACTTGTGGAATTGCAGCAGCTTCTTCAGCTGGCAAGTCATACAAATCTTTATCCGCAGCATCGCCAGGGTGAATCTTGTTTTTGATACCGTCGATACCCGCCATCAACATAGCAGCGAATGCTAGGTATGGGTTAGCCATTGGATCAGGGAAACGCGCTTCAATACGCTTGCCTTTTGGAGACGCAACATAAGGAATACGAATCGAGGCAGAACGGTTACGTGCAGAGTACGCAAGCATTACGGGTGCTTCAAAACCTGGAATCAAACGCTTGTAAGAGTTTGTTGAAGGGTTAGTGAAAGCATTCAATGCTTTAGCGTGTTTGATGATACCGCCAACGTAGTAAAGAGCCATTTCGCTCAATCCTGCGTAGCCATCACCCGCGAATTGGTTTTCGCCATCTTTCCAGAAAGACTGGTGAACGTGCATACCAGAACCGTTATCACCGATAACTGGCTTAGGCATGAAAGTAGCTGTTTTGCCATATGCTGCAGCAACGTTATGAACAACGTATTTGTACATCTGAACTTCATCAGCTTTCTTAACCAACGTGTTGAATTTAACACCGATTTCGTTTTGGTTAGCTGTTGCTACTTCGTGGTGATGTACTTCAACATCAAGACCAATAGACATCATTAGGTTACACATAGCAGCACGCATATCATGCGAGCTATCTACTGGAGGAACAGGGAAGTAGCCACCTTTAACGGTAGGACGGTGACCCATGTTGCCACCTTCGATTTTAGCGCCAGTGTTCCATGCAGCTTCTTCAGAATTGATCTTATAGAAGTTGCCAGACATGTCTGAGCCCCAACGAATATCATCAAATACGAAGAATTCTGGTTCTGGACCGAAGAACGCTGTATCACCTAAACCAGTCGTTTGTAAGAAGGCTTCAGCACGCTTAGCAACAGAACGTGGATCGCGATCATAACCTTGCATCGTAGCAGGCTCAATGATGTCACAACGCAAGATCAAAGTAGAATCTTCAGTGAACGGGTCAAGGAAAGACGTTTCGTCATCTGGAAGAAGAATCATGTCTGATTCGTTAATGCCTTTCCAGCCAGAAATTGAAGAGCCATCAAACATTTGGCCTACTTCAAAAAATTCTTCGTCAACATAGCTAGAAGGAATAGAAACGTGATGCTCTTTACCTTTTGTATCGGTGAAACGTAAGTCAACCCACTTAACGTCGTTCTCTTTGATCAAGTTCAAAGTATTTACAGACATCTTTAGTCTCCAGATGTTTTTTTGTCTAATCAGTGGTCCACACAATTGGGGCCACCACCAAGTTTAGTATTCAAATAGCAACTACTGTGCCATTTGATAAAACCACCACTAGGTCGAGAGTTTAAAGGCTTAAGCCTGATACAATCGACAAATAACGCACCACAATGGAGCGCTAAAGATAATTTAGAACCATAATGGTGCACAGTTGCGAATTTACATGAAACACACTGTGGATTGCCTCATTATAGGTTCATCTATGCCCCAAGATAAAACTTTATTAGCACAAAAAGAGGGCTTTCGTATTTTTTACAGCTATTTGTACGAAATTCACCCAATTTCCTTTAATTTTACCAACATTCTGTGCCCACCTAATGTATAATCGCCGCCTTTTATAGCCAAGCCTACCCAGACGAGCGTTTTTGCTCAGCCTGTCGGGCCATAACTCAGGATCCCTATTGTGATCGAGAACTTACGTAATATCGCCATCATTGCCCACGTTGACCATGGTAAAACCACCTTGGTAGACAAGTTACTTGAGCAATCAGGTACACTTGAGCGTAACCAAGCCGGCGAACGAGTCATGGACTCGAACGACCAAGAAAAAGAACGTGGTATTACCATTCTTGCAAAAAATACTGCAATTGAGTGGAACGACTACCGCATTAACATCATCGATACACCTGGACACGCCGACTTCGGTGGTGAAGTAGAACGTGTAATGTCGATGGTAGACTCTGTATGTCTAATCGTTGATGCTATCGATGGCCCAATGCCACAAACCCGCTTCGTAACACAGAAAGCATTCGAACGTGGTTTACGTCCAATCGTTGTTATCAACAAGGTTGACCGTCCTGGTTCTCGTCCTGAGTGGGTTGCAGACCAAGTTTTCGATCTTTTCGACCGTCTAGGCGGAACAGATGAGCAGCTAGATTTCCCAATCATCTATGCTTCTGCAATCAATGGTATTGCCGGTACAGATCCAGAAGATATGGCCGAAGATATGACGCCATTGTTCCAGATGATTGTTGATCACGTTGAAGCGCCTAAAGTAGATGCTGAAGGTCCTTTGCAGATGCAAATCTCTGCATTAGATTACGATAGCTTCGTAGGTGTTATCGGTGTTGGCCGCATCACTCGCGGTAAGCTGAAGCCAGGCACTGACGTTCAAGTTATTGATGCGGAAGGCAATACTCGTAAAGCACGCGTTCAAGAAGTGAAAGGCTTTAAGGGTCTAGATCGTGTTTCTACAAATGACGCACAAGCAGGCGACATCGTTTGTATCTCAGGTATCGATAAACTAAACATCTCTGATACTTTGTGTGATATGAACAATGTTGAAGCAATGCCTCCTTTGAGCGTTGATGAGCCAACAGTAAGCATGACTTTCCAGGTAAACAACTCTCCGTTTGCCGGTAAAGAAGGTAAGTTCGTTACTTCGCGTAATATTAAAGACCGCCTAGAAAAAGAATTGATCCACAACGTTGCCTTGCGCGTTGAACCAGGTGATAGCCCAGAGAAATTTAAAGTATCAGGCCGTGGTGAATTACACCTTTCTGTATTGATCGAAACCATGCGTCGCGAAGGCTTCGAAATGGCGATTGGTAAGCCTGAAGTTGTTCAAAAAATGGTTGATGGCGAGCTGCAAGAACCATACGAACAAGTAATGATCGACATCGAAGAAGAGCATTCTGGCTCGATCATGGAAGAGATGGGTAACCGTAAAGCTGAAATGACCAACATGGTTCCCGATGGCAAAGGTCGTACACGTCTTGAGTTCATCATGCCAGCACGTGGCTTGATCGGTTTCCGCTCTGACTTCCTAACCATGACTTCTGGTTCTGGTATCTTAACTAACGTATTTGACCATTACGGCCCTGTTCACAAGAGCCTAGGCTCTACTCGCCATAATGGCGTGATGGTTTCTATGGTTACGGGTAAGGTTCTTGGTTTCTCTTTATTCAGCTTGCAAGATCGTGGACGCATGTTCATGGAGCCAGCCGCTGAAGTTTATGAAGGGCAAATCGTGGGTCTACACAGCCGCGATAACGATCTAGCGGTTAACCCAACTAAGGGTAAGCAGCTTACTAACGTACGTGCTTCTGGTACGGATGAAGCAATTAACCTAACACCTCCTGTTAAGCATACGCTAGAGCAAGCACTTGAATTCATCGAAGATGATGAATTGGTTGAAGTAACACCTGTTAGCATTCGTCTACGTAAGAAGTTCCTTACTGAAAACGAACGTAAGCGTAACAAGCCTAAAAAAGAAGCTTAATTTAAGCTCAGCTTTTATAGCGCTATAGAAAAATCCCAGTATGATTTATTTCAGGCTGGGATTTTTTTTGCCTGCTCGTTAGTCTTAATGTCCCGAATACTTAATTTAATTAATCAGATCTAAGCCATGCCAGACTCCTTGCCTCATCAACAGCCACCACCAGGGCCTATAATGGGAACCCTGTACTCTTTTCGACGCTGCCCATATGCCATGCGTGCACGATTAGCGTGCACGGTATTTTTACCGAAGCTCAGTCTAGAATTGAGAGAGGTGGTATTAAAAAATAAACCGTCCGAGTTATTGGCAATCAGTCCAAAAGCAACCGTGCCCGTTCTTCTTTTATCCGGGGAACAACTCACAAGTAACCCAGTGATCGACGAAAGCCGAGATATCATGCTGTGGGCGCTTAATCATTCTTCTGATAATTTTCAAAATCAATACTTGCCGTTTCACCTGCAATTAGACATCGATGCGCTCATTGATGAAAATGATGGTTCGTTTAAATGGGCACTCGATCGCTATAAATATGCGGATCGTTACGAAGAAAGTGAACAGCACTATAGAGAGAAAGGTGAGATATTTTTAGCTAAATTGGAGACGCTATTAGAGCAGAATCAATACCTTTTCACGGTCGAGCCGAGTCTAGCGGATATTGCTATCTTCCCTTTTGTTCGTCAGTTTGCTCATGTGGACAAGCAATGGTTTGAGCAAAGCCCTTATCCAAAGTTAATTGAGTGGCTCAATGAATGGTTAGCATCTGAATTATTTCTTTCGATTATGGATAAGCATAAGCCCTGGCAAGCAGGCCATGAGATGACTTACTTTCCTAGGTAACTCGCATAGCAGGACTTGTTGATCAATTTTATTGTCGACCAAGCATAAAAAAGCCCAAGTTAAACTTGGGCCTTCTGCAATATCTCAACGTTACATTATTTGATACACCTATCTTGAGCTCACCAGCCTTTAGCGCCCCAATAAGGTGCGTAGATCCAATGTCTGCTCTACTGAATTTTCGAAGCCGCCCGCATTAAAACTGAAGCTTAATGGCAATTGAGGATTTTGTAATAAGCTGAACATGCTAGAGAACAATTGACCTAATTGAATCGAAACAGGAACCTGAAGAGTATTCGTGCCCTGTTGGATCTGTTGATCTTTCAGATCACCTGCAACCAATTGCTGATTTCCGGTTTTAACCGTATAGCTCAACCTATCTAGTGGCAGGGTAAAATCATTGCCATTTTTTACTATTAGATTCACTATCATGTCGACTTGCTTAAAACTGGAACTTTTTATTTCAAGCTTGCCCAAGCTGATCGTGGGCTTATAAAGCGTCGAAGATTTTTCAAAAGGAAAGCTTAAGCCCATCACCTCGACTTCGCCTTTAATCACATAATCAATGCGCCCTTTTTTCAGCAAAAGGTCTTTGAATGAGGTTAACGTTTCTTTCGTTAGATCAATGCCCAAGGTTACATCTTTAGACTGGTTAGCAGGCAGATTACCGACCTTATCGGTCGCACCTTTTAGCATGGATTTTTGGTTAAAAGAAAGCTCATATTTTAAGCCATCAACCGGAATAGAGTAACTGTTCTTATTGGCGATACTGAACGTTGGTTTTAGCTCTATCTTGTCTTGGGTTAGCTCACCCATAGAAATGCTTTTATAGGTCACCTCAGGCTCTTTTAAATTATCTTTAACAAAGCCCTGCAAGTTAGAACACGCCGTCACAGCGACAGCTAACATCAGTATTATTATTTTTTTCATCATGCCTATGACCCTATAAGGTTATCGTTGAATGAGTATCATTTTATTGTCAGCCATATAACAAAAAAGCCCAAGTTAATTTCTTAACTTGGGCTTTTTTTATGCATCTCAAAGATTATTTAATCTTTGGATCCAACTCACCAGACTGGTAACGATCAAACATCGCATCCAATGATAGTGCTTTCATTTTATGTGCATTACCCGCTGTACCAAACGCTTCATAACGCGCAACACAAATATCCTGCATCGCTTTAACAGACGCTTTGAAGTATTTACGTGGATCGAATTCAGATGGATTTTCAGCCAAGAATTTGCGGATTGCACCCGTAGACGCTAAACGTAAATCCGTATCGATGTTCACTTTACGAACGCCGTGCTTAATACCTTCAACGATCTGCTCAACCGGCACACCGTAAGTTTCAGGAATTTCGCCACCGAATTCATTGATGATCGCCAACCATTCCTGTGGAACAGAAGAGGAACCGTGCATAACCAAGTGAGTATCAGGGATACGCTTATGGATTTCTTTAATGCGGTCTACTGCAAGAATGTCATCCGTTGGTGGACGGGTAAATTTATAAGCACCATGAGAAGTACCACAAGCGATGGCCAATGCATCACACTGAGTGCGCTTCACAAAATCAGCCGCTTCTTCAGGGTCGGTCAGCATTTGATCCATGCTCAACGTACCTTCAGCGCCAACGCCGTCTTCTTCGCCGGCCTGGCCAGTTTCAAGAGAACCTAATACACCCAGTTCCCCCTCAACCGATACACCACAGCTGTGCGCCATATCGACAACACGTTTAGTCACGTCTACGTTGTACTCGTAGCTCATCGGGGTCTTACCGTCTTCACCTAAAGATCCATCCATCATGACTGAACTAAAGCCCAGCTGGATAGAACGCTGACAAACAGTCGGCGAAGCACCGTGATCCTGGTGCATACACACAGGAATGTGAGGGAATTCTTCAATTGCCGCTAGAATCAGGTGACGCAAGAAAGGTGCACCTGCATAAGAACGAGCACCCGCAGACGCTTGCACGATCACTGGAGAATCCGTTAGATCAGCGGCTTGCATGATGGCACGCATTTGCTCTAGGTTGTTTACGTTAAAAGCTGGAACGCCATAACCGAACTCGGCGGCGTGATCCAACATTTGGCGCATGGAAATAAGTGCCATGAGAATTACCCTTTTAAAATTTTAATTTTTTGAATCTTCTTGCCGCCATTCTAGCGGCTTCTGCGGCTTATAAAAACAACCGCAGGTCTACTAATTTGTGCAACCACTGCGCTTACTTAGCGCGTGACTCCAGCATTGCTACGGCTGGTAAAACTTTGCCTTCTACAAATTCCAAGAAAGCACCACCACCGGTTGAGATGTAAGAAACTTTATCGGCAATATCGTATTTATCCACTGCAGCCAATGTATCACCACCACCAGCAATAGAGAAACCTTCAGACTCAGCAATGGCTAATGCCAATGCTTTAGTGCCTTCGCCAAACTGATCAAATTCGAATACGCCTACTGGGCCATTCCAGATAATCGTTTTTGCTTCTTTAAGCTGCTCAGCCAATGCTTTGGCAGAATCAGGGCCGATATCAAAAATCATATCATCGGCGGTCACTTCACTAGCGTCTTTTAAAGTCGCTTCTGCTGTTTCGGCAAACTCTTTCGCACAAACAACATCAGTCGGAACTGGAATCGATACTTTTTCCATCAAGGCTTTAGCCTGTGGTACTAGGTCTTCTTCATACAAAGACTTACCGACTGGCTTACCTGCTGCCGCCAAGAAGGTATTGGCGATACCACCACCTACAATGATTTGATCACAAATATCCGATAGGCTTTCTAGTACTTCTAATTTAGTCGAAACTTTAGAACCACCAACGATAGCTACCAATGGACGCTCTGGGTTATCCAGTGCTTTACCCAGTGCTTCTAATTCAGCCGCCAATAATGGGCCCGCACAAGCAACCGGTGCGAACTTAGCAATACCATGTGTAGAGGCTTGAGCGCGGTGAGCAGTACCAAACGCATCCATAACAAACACATCACAAAGCTCAGCATAGGCTTGGGCTAGCTGATCTTCGTCTTTCTTTTCGCCTTTATTGAAGCGAACATTTTCTAATAGAACCAATTCACCTTCGGCGATATTCAGCTCTTGCTTGAAGTCTTTAACCAATTCAACCGGACGACCTAACATGCCCGCTAAATGATCAGCGACTGGCGCCATAGAGAATTTTTCCTCGAACTCGCCTTCCGTAGGACGACCTAGGTGAGACATAACAATCACTTTAGCGCCTGCTTCAAGCGCTAGTTGAATGGTTGGCAATGACGCACGAATACGCGCATCAGAACTTACCTTACCCTCTTTAACCGGTACGTTTAGGTCTTCACGGATTAATACACGCTTGCCTTTAAGTTCACCAGCAGCGGCCAGGTCAGTCATCTTGATTACAGTCATAATGTCTCGTCCAATTCTTTAAATCTTTAAAAGCTAAATATTCTCTAACTGCAACGCCGTATCTAACATACGGTTTGCAAAACCCCATTCGTTATCGAACCAAATCATTAGTTTCACCAATGAACCGCCGCTTATGCGGGTCTGGGTTCCGTCCACAACACCAGAATGTGGGTCATGGTTAAAATCGACAGACGCATGAGGCTCTTGAGTGAAGGCTAAAATACCTGCCAACTCAGTCTCTGCCGCCTGTTTTAATAGCGAATTCACCTGCTCTACTGTGACATTCTGTTTAAGCTGCAATGTCACATCTAATACCGAGACATTGATCGTCGGTACACGCACATGAATGCTTTCAAATTTTCCTGCTAGCTCAGGCATTAATCGAGTAATACCTATCGCTAATCCAGTCTCTACCGGAATAATACTTTGCACCGCAGCGCGTGTTCTTCTCAAATCTGAGTGATAGGCATCAATGACTGGCTGGTCATTCATTGCTGAATGTATCGTTGTGGTCATGCCTCGCTCAATTCCGAAGGCCGTATCCACCAGCTGCAATACCGGAATTAAACAATTGGTAGAACAAGAACCATTTGAAATAACTTTGTTATCAGCGTGTAAGGTTTGCTGATTGAAACCCTGTATCACCGTTGCATCAACACCCGACTCAGCCGGATGCGATATCAACACGCGCTTAGCGCCTTGTACAAGATGCAACTCAGCATGCTCGCTATCCATAACAACGCCAGTACATTCGAGTACTAGGTCAATATCTAGGGCTTGCCAAGGTAGGCTAGAAACTTCAGGTTCATGAAATACTTGAATTTCATCACCGTTAACGATGATACCATTGGCAATTCCTTGGTCGTTTTCTTTTAAGGCCACGGTACCAGGAAAACGACCATGAGTGCTGTCATAACGCAGCATATAGCTAACCGATGCGATATCGGCTAGCTCATTAATGGCGACGACTTGCAGCTGGTCTTGCAAATTGCGTTCGTACAGCGCGCGTAAAATACTGCGCCCTATCCGACCAAACCCATTAATTGCTATGCGCATTATTTAATTAAACCCTGTTAGTACGTTAACCAAAGACGTACTTAAAGTACGCCTTCAACCGCAGCAACAACCTTCTCAACAGTAAAGCCGAAGTGGTTCATCAAGTCTTTGATTGGAGCCGATTCACCGAAAGTATCCATACCCACGATGGCGCCGTTAAGGCCAACAAACTTGTACCAGTAATCTTTGTGCAAGGCTTCAACTGCAACACGTGCAGTAACAGACGCTGGCAATACAGATTCGATGTAAGCCGCATCTTGTGCACAGAAGATTTCAGCACAAGGCATAGAGACAACACGAACGTTTTTGCCTTTTGCTTCTAGCTCTTTCGCTGCGTCCATTGCTAGACCCACTTCAGAACCGGTAGCAATCAAGATAGCTTCAGGAGTGCCAACTGAATCTTTCAGGATGTAAGCACCCTTAGCGATATCAGCAACCTGAGCGGCTGTACGATCTTGGTGTGGTAAACCCTGACGAGAGAAGATCAAAGAACTTGGGCCATCAGTGCGCTCAATTGCAGACTTCCAACAAACAGCCGACTCAACCGCATCACATGGACGCCATGCGTGCATGTTTGGTGTATTACGTAAGCTCGCAACCTGCTCAACGGGCTGGTGCGTTGGGCCATCTTCACCCAAACCGATAGAATCGTGGGTATAAACGAAAATAGCGCGCTGCTTCATTAATGCTGCCATACGAACCGCGTTACGCGCGTATTCCATGAACATTAAGAACGTTGCGCCGTAAGGAACAAAACCTTTGTGCAAAGCCACACCGTTCATCATCGCGCTCATAGCGAATTCACGAACACCGTAGAACATGTAGTTGCCCGACGCATCGTCTGCACTCACGCCTTTACAGCCTTCCCATAAGGTCAAGTTAGAACCCGCAAGGTCAGCAGAACCGCCCAAGAATTCAGGAAGCTTAGGACCAAACGCATTTAAGGTATTTTGCGACGCTTTACGGCTAGCAATGGTTTCGCCTTTCTCTTGGCACTCAGCGATGTAAGCATCGGCTTGCGCAGAGAAATCAGCAGGTAGATCACCGGCCATACGACGCTTATATTCAGCGGCTAGTTCAGGGAACTCAGCTGTATAAGCAGCGAATTTATCGTTCCAGCTGCTTTCTTTTTCAACACCAGAGATGCGTGCATCCCAGCCGTTATAAACATTTTCTGGAATTTCGAAAGAACCGTGCTTCCAGCCTAAACGCTCGCGCGTTAATGCAATTTCGTCGTCACCTAGTGGGGCACCGTGACAATCTTCTTTACCTTCTTTATTTGGCGAACCAAAACCGATGATGGTTTTGCAGCAAATCAAGGTGGGTTGATCAGTATTTTCTTTGGCGTTTTCAATCGCCGCTTTGATCTCTTCTGGATCGTGGCCATTTACTTTCGGAATAACCTGCCAGCCATAAGACTGGAAGCGTTGAACGGTATCGTCGGTGAACCAACCTTCAACTTCACCATCGATTGAAATGCCGTTATCGTCGTAGAAAGCAATCAGCTTACCTAGACCTAACGTACCCGCCAAAGAACAGGCTTCGTGGGAGATACCTTCCATCATGCAGCCATCGCCCATGAATACGTAGGTATTGTGATCAACAACATCGTGACCCGGCTTATTGAACTGAGCGGCCAAAACCTTCTCAGCAACGGCCATACCCACACCGTTGGCGATACCTTGGCCTAATGGGCCAGTCGTTGTTTCGATACCTGGCGCATAACCATACTCTGGGTGGCCCGGAGTTTTAGAATCCATCTGACGGAAATTTTTAAGATCATCAATAGAAAGGTCATAACCCGAAAGATGTAAAAGCGAGTAGATCAGCATAGAGCCGTGACCATTCGACAAAATGAAACGGTCGCGATCAGCCCAATCTGGGTTCTCTGGGTTGTGCTTTAAGAAGTCATTCCATAGAACTTCAGCGATATCAGCCATTCCCATTGGCGCGCCTGGGTGACCTGATTTAGCTTTTTGGACGGCGTCCATACTCAGTGCACGAATTGCATTGGCAAGCTCTGTACGTGATGTCATGAAATGACTCTCCGGCTATTACGGTTTTAAAATTAAGTACGATGCTAGTTTCTAAGACTAGCATTCAGCGCCTGATCTGCTGATTTTGCAGTGAATGTTCTCAGTAGAAGAGAACAGAAGTATCAGACAAATAAAAAGGCGCGCTATTGTCGCTTAAATGGTCAGTTGGGGCAAGGTTGGTGCGAGAAAGTGGAGCGATATAAGGGGTGTTTCTTGCCTTACTTGCTACCTTATTTAGGTAGATTCTATTCTGAGTTAGCCAACTAAGGTTAAATCTATATCAAAATAAATTGATATAGATTTATTTTCTGTTAAACTGCCTCCATGTTAGATACAACCGCATTAAACCTATCCTCAGATACCGCGTCGGATATTGATGCCTTAGCGGCTCATACCAAAGCCAGCGCTGATCCATTACGCCTGAATGTTTTACGTATTTTAGGTGAAGGTTCTTTCGGGGTTTTAGAGTTATGTGAGTTGTTTGAGATAAAACAAAGTAGCATGAGCCATCATTTAAAAATTTTGGCTAAAGCAGGTTTGGTGACGACTAGACGCGAAGGCAATTCAATTTTTTATCGGCGATCACTGTTAAATGTGGCTTTTGGTCGTTCTAATCCTGCTTGGTTTGATCTAACTCAGGTTTTATTCCGTACCTTAGATAAAATAGCGCCCTCTGAAATAATCACTGAGCGCTTACAAGGCTTATATCAAGAACGAGCAAAGAACTCACAAGAGTTTTTTACTAAGCACGCGAGTGAATTTCATGAAAAGCAGGACTTAATTGCCTCTCATGAACAGTATGGTGAAACCTTAGAAGATTTAGTGGCTACGCTCAATTTACAGCAAACTACTACGGCACTAGAAATTGGCCCGGGTGAAGGGTACTTGCTTAGCGTATTAAGTCAGCGTTTTCAGCAAGTCATCGGCTTTGATGTATCAGAAGCCATGCTGACAAAAGCCAATCTGAAAGTAACTGAACAAGATCTAAAGAACATTGAATTAGTGCATGGCGATTGCCAGCTTGCATTAAACCAAAACGTGCAGGCCGATTTAGTCACCTGCAATATGGTGCTGCATCATGTGCCAGCCCCTAAAGAAATTTTTAACCACAGCGCTCAATTATTGAAGCCAGGTGGTTGTTTATTAATTACCGATTTGTGCGCCCATGATCAAACTTGGGCACGTGAATCTTGTGGTGACCTGTGGTTAGGGTTTGCTCCTGAAGATTTAACAAGCTGGGCCAAAGAAGCTCAGCTATGCGAGGAGCAAACAGAGTTTTTAGCTTTACGAAATGGATTCCAAATCCAATTCAGAACATTCCGTCGCGCTGTGGCATGAAGCCTCAGCTACTATAGAAAATAGGAGACACACATGAGCGAATATTCGATTTTTACTTCTGAGTCCGTTTCAGAAGGACATCCAGACAAAGTAGCCGATCAGATTTCTGATGCGGTTCTGGATGCCATTATTGCCCGCGACCCGCATGCGCGTGTTGCTGTAGAAACACTAGTAAAAACCGGCATGGCGGTTGTTGCTGGCGAAGTAACAACGTCTTGCTATGTTGATCTTGAAGACATCGTTCGTGATGTGATCACAGGCATTGGCTATAACAGTTCTGATGTTGGTTTTGACGGTGCTACTTGTGCCGTTCTTAATGGTATTGGTAAGCAATCTGTTGATATTAACCAAGGTGTTGACCGTGCTAAACCTGAAGATCAAGGCGCCGGCGACCAAGGTTTAATGTTTGGTTATGCGACAAACGAAACTGAATCGTTAATGCCTGCACCTGTTTATTACGCACATCTATTGGTTCAACGCCAATCTGAATTGCGTCGTAATGGCACTCTCCCTTGGTTGCGCCCTGATGCAAAGTCTCAGGTTACGATCAACTACGAAGGTGAGCACCCGGTTGTTGATGCGGTGGTTCTTTCGACCCAGCACAATCCAGAAATCAGCCTTGAAGATCTTCGTAAAGAAGTTCTAGAGCACATCATTAAGCCGGTATTACCTGCAGAATGGTTAACCGAAGATACGCTTTACCACATCAACCCAACCGGTAACTTTGTTATTGGTGGTCCTGTGGGGGATGCAGGTCTTACCGGTCGTAAGATCATTGTTGATACTTACGGTGGTATGGCTCGCCACGGCGGTGGTGCTTTCTCGGGCAAAGATCCTTCAAAAGTAGACCGCTCTGCGGCTTACATGGGGCGCTATGTCGCTAAAAATATCGTTGCCGCTGAATTAGCTGAGCGCTGTGAGATTCAAGTTTCTTACGCGATTGGTGTTGCTGAACCGACGTCGATTTCTGTAAATACCTTCGGCACGGGAAAAATCTCTGATATTGAATTGGCGAAAGTGATTCGTGAAGTATTCGACTTACGCCCATATGCGATTCAGAACCAGTTAGAATTATTGAATCCTATGTATCAGATCACCGCGGCTTATGGTCACTTTGGTCGCGAGCCATTTGAACATACGTACGAATATAAAGAGAACGGTGAGAACAAGTCTAAGACTTTTACTGCCTTCACTTGGGAACGTACTGACAAGATTGATGCACTGAAAGCTGCAGCAAACGTTTAATTAAAGATTTAATTAAAGAAATTTTGAAAGAATTTAAGAGAGAAAATATGACAACTTTTACAGATTATAGTGTTGCAGCAAAAACCCCAGAAGCATTCAAAGCGGATGCTGATTGGGGCCGTATGGAAATTGATATCGCTGAAGGCGAAATGCCAGCATTGATGGCGTTGCGTGCTAAATACAGAGAAGCACAACCTTTAGCGGGCGCTAAGATCATGGGTTGTATCCACATGACTATTCAGACCGCTGTTTTAATTGAAACGTTAGTCGACCTTGGCGCTGAAGTTCGCTGGTCTTCTTGCAACATCTTCTCTACACAAGATCACGCTGCCGCTGCTGTTGCTGCTGCTGGCGTTCCTGTTTTTGCTTGGAAAGGCGAAACAGACGAAGAGTTCTTGTGGTGTATTGAACAGACTATTTTGGCCGAAACCGGTTCTGATAAAGTTTGGGATGCCAACATCATTCTTGATGATGGTGGTGACTTGACTGAAATGGTTCATAACAAATACCCACAGATGTTAGCGACGATCAACGGTATTTCTGAAGAAACGACTACCGGTGTTCACCGTCTTCTCGAGATGATGGAAAAAGGCGAACTTAAAGTTCCAGCCATCAACGTAAACGATGCAGTAACTAAATCTAAGAACGATAACAAGTACGGCTGTCGTCATTCTTTAAACGATGCCATCAAGCGTGGTACTGACCACCTTCTTGCGGGTAAGAAAGCCTTGGTTATCGGTTACGGTGATGTTGGTAAAGGTTCTGCTCAATCGCTAAACCAAGAAGGCATGATTGTTCGTGTTTCTGAAATCGATCCTATCTGTGCAATGCAAGCGTGCATGGACGGCTTTGAAGTAGTTTCTCCTTACATCGACGGTATCAATACTGGCACCTTGGAAGGCATCAACAAAGATCTTCTTTCTAAGACAGATTTGATTGTTACGACTACAGGTAACGCCAACGTATGTGATAAGAACATGCTACAGGCACTTAAGTCTGGCGCAGTTGTGAGTAACATTGGTCACTTCGATAACGAAATCGATACCGCGTTCATGCGTGAGAACTGGGAATGGTTAGAAGTTAAACCACAGGTTCATAAAGTAATTCGTGGCGAAGGCAACGATCACTTGATCCTTCTTTCGGAAGGCCGTTTGGTTAACCTAGGTAACGCAACAGGTCACCCAAGCCGCATCATGGATGGCTCTTTTGCTAACCAAGTATTGGCTCAGATGTACCTTTGGGATGCTAAGTTTGCTGACCTTCCAGAAGCTGAAAAAGCTGAAAACATCTACGTTAAAGTATTGCCTAAGAAGCTAGACGAAGAAGTTGCTGCGGATATGGTTGCCGGTTTTGGTGGTGTATTGACTACGCTGACTCAAGAGCAAGCTGACTACATCAACGTTCCTGTTGAAGGTCCTTACAAGCCTGAGTCTTATAAGTACTAATAGCTTATAAGTACTAATAGTTAGTGGCGTAGAGTCTATGCCTAAATAGATTCTAAACATTTTGATATTAAGGCAGGTCGATTCGTCGCTCTGTCTTTTTTTTGCCGTCAATACGACAAAAGGAGCTGTTATGACCAAAATTAGTTTTGAATTTTTCCCCACTCAAACCGATGCGGGTACGGAAAAGTTATTAAAAGTACGCGACCGTTTAGCCCAAGAAAACCCTGAATTTATCTCTGTCACCTACGGTGCTGGCGGCTCTACACGAGATCGCACTCGCTCTATCGTACAATCTATACAAGAATCAGGCATTGCCGCAGCACCGCACCTCTCTTGTGTAGGCGATAGTAAAGCAGACTTGCGTGACATATTGCTCGACTATAAAGAAATGGGTATTAAGCGTATTGTGACCTTACGTGGCGACCTACCTTCTGGTGCCGGGATGGCCAATAGTGAACTACGCTACGCCAACGAACTGGTTGAATTTATCCGCCAAGAAACCGGTGACCACTTCACCTTAGAAGTCGCTGCTTATCCTGAGATGCACCCGCAAGCACCGAGCTTCGAAGACGACTTAAAGAACTTCGAACGTAAAGTAAAAGCCGGAGCCGATAGCGCGATTACTCAGTATTTCTTTAACGCGGATAGCTACTTCCACTTCGTTGACCGTGTACAAGCCATGGGCATCGAAATTCCGATCATTCCGGGCATTATGCCGATCACAAACTATTCAAAACTTGCTCGTTTCTCAGACGCCTGTGGCGCTGAGATTCCACGCTGGATTCGTAAGCAACTAGAGGCTTATGGTGATGATAGTGAAAGTATTCTGAAGTTTGGCGAAGAGGTTGTTTCTAATTTAAGTCAAAAGCTGTTGGATCAAGGCGCGCCAGGGATTCACTTCTATACCATGAATCAGGCTGAGCCTAGCTTGTCTATTTGGAATAATATCAAGTAATACATCCGTAGCATTTAGGTGTACTATTGTCGTTTAATTCATTGCTATATGACCAATACCTAAGTGCTATGACCTCTCATTCTGTCTATTTCGCCTCAACCATTCTTCACTTATATGCAGCCGCTTCTATTGCTGCTGGCCGCCAGAATGAAAGCGCTCATTTGATCTTTATCGATCAGCCCGAAGACAAAGAATATCCTCTGTATTCGATTGTTAACGATTGGGAGTTGTCGCCTTTTGCCAGTATCAAACTACTTCCAGGGCGCTTTAAAGGCACAATTAATAAACTGAAAAAGCGTAAACAGCTATTTAAAGATCTTGAAACAATCATCTCCGATTTAAAACCTAGCAATATTTTTGTTGGCAATGATAGACGCATCGAATTTCAATTCTCTATGCATATTACAGAGGCCTTGGGGTTACACACTGAAGGCCACTACATGGATGAAGGGACGTTTACCTATGTCGGCCGCAAAGCGTCATCAAGCTTCAGCGATGCTATTATCGACAACGGGTTAAAGAAACTAAGTTACGGTCTTTGGTGGAAAAATCCACTTACGGTGGGTGAGTCTGCCTGGATCAGCACCGTTCATGTGGCTTTCCCAGATTTAATTGACCAGCGTCTAAGAAATAAGGTTATCAAACAGCTTGATAGTAATGCATTTACATCCAGCTCAATGATGCAACTTTCGACCCGTATTCTAGAATTCTATGGCTTTGATAGCACTAAACTAAGCCATTTAGATGCACTGTTTACCCTACCTCATGAATCATTATTTTCTAATAATGCTAACTACAGAGACCAAATACTAGCCCAAATAAAAGATCTTAAAGAACAAGGTCTTCAAGTTGCAGCAAAATATCATCCTAGAAATAGCAGCCCTGATGCATTAAATCTCGTCACTGATGGCGTTGAGCTAATTCCTGCAGGTATTAGTTTCGAAGCCATACTGCCTTTGCTACCCAAGAAGACACACATAGTTGGTGATTTATCTTCAACCTTACTCATTGCACGCTGGCTAAGGCCTGAATTAGAAGTTACCTCTATTTATACGGGTGAAGGTAACCCAGCCTTTAATACGTTATTCCGCGCATTGAATGTCAATATTAAGAAAGTGTAATACACGTAAATTCCTTAAAAATATTAAAAATGCTAATATTGCCTTATTTTAACCCCTTATTTGATGATGCTGGCTAAGACCCGATGAAAGATACCGTAAAAATCATTTGCCTTAAATGGGGCACGAAATACCCTGCGGAATACGTTAACCGTTTATATCGCATGATCAATAACCACCTCACCATTCCCTTTGAGTTTTATTGCATTACCGATGACTCAAGCGGTCTATATCCAGAAGTGAATGTTTTAGATTTAGAAATTGAGGAAGGTCTTAAAGGTTGGTGGTACAAGCTACAGCTATTTAAAACTGATTTTTATGGGCTGTCTGGGCAGGCCATGTTTCTTGATCTTGACGTTGTCATCATCAATAACATTGATCCGCTTTTTGAAACAAATAAAAATGACTTTATGATCATTCGTGATTTGAAGCCAGGCTTAATCTACAACAGCTCGGTATTCAAATTAGAACTTGGCAGCCAGCCACATGTCTGGGAAGAATTTCTAGCGGATAAAGAAAGCATCATCTCTAGAATGCACGGCGATCAAGACTGGATTTCTGAAGTTGTTAACGATGCAAAACTATGGCCAGAGAATTGGGTCGTTTCATTTAAGAAAGAATGTAACGCCCGCAATAAAAACTCTTATGGGGCTTTAGGTCGATTCTTACGTTCAAAGGGCTTCTTTCTACCCAAAGGCGAAGCCGTTCCACCTAAAGAAGCCAAAATTGTATACTTTCATGGTAAGCCCGACCCTCATGATGTTGCAGAAACATCTTACGAAATGTGGAGAAAAGCCCCTTGGATTAAGAAAGAGTGGGCTACTAAATAATGCTGAATTTAAACATCGCCACATTCATTATTCGATAATCTAAGGTCATTAATTAAAATGCAGGATGTCATCGAGTTATCAGACAACTTAATCATTGGTAAGGGGCGCGACCGTATTTGCTACGAGCACCCATCGGTATTTAATCTGTGCATTAAAATATCGATCACTACCGATAAGCAATCTCTTCGTGAGATGCGCTATTTTAATTTTTTAAAAAGAAAGCAAACTGACTTATCTAAAATATCTACATTTTTAGGTAAAATTAAAACAAATAAAGGCTTAGGTTATAGCTTTGAGTTAATTAGAGATAACGATGGCAAGGTCTCTAAAACATTATTACAAAGTTTAGAATCAAACGAATGCTCTATGGCGCAAGTTCGTCCCCTTATCTCTAACCTAAAACAATATTTAATGATCAATAAAATATGTGTTAGAGATATCAGCCCTTCAAACATCAGCTGTCAACAAACTCAAGATGGCATCAATTTATTTATTATTGATGGCGTTAGTAACTCAAATTTCAACCCGCTCACTATCAGACTTCAAAGTTTGATAAATAAGTCCATTGATAAAGCATGGCAAGGGTTAGATAGGAAACTAGAACGCTTTGAAACATCTAATTAACAATCGCATTGTTTATAACTGCGAATATTCGGCTTATAACCATGTTTAGAGCAATTATGAAATTTCTCTCTCATGAATACAGGGTTGTCATGCATTTAGATACTGGCAATCATCCGGCGGGCATTATTTTATATGGCGATGTAACGACAGAGGTCAAGGGCCACACCATTTTTGAAACGGGCTCATCCGTTGTCTCAAAGCTTGATGATGGTAGTATTCTGAAATGCCTAAAAGTACGTAATTGGTCAGAATACCATAAATTATTTTTAGGGAAACATAGAGCCAAAGAAGAAGTTATGAGTAACTTTGAAATGCAAAGACTTGGCTTAGCTGTTCCAAACATTCTTTACTACGGAATATTCTCTAATATTTTCAGTAAACGATATTTTTCAAGTTTCTATGCGATGGAAGAAGTGCCTGCGTCATTTATTCCAGGCAACATAATCTTTGAAGCATTGAGCCCTGAGGCTAGGCAATGTTTTCTAGCGCGTACCATTCAAGATCTTCATCAGCTAAAAAGCCATCAACTGGTGTATAGCGACCTTAGCCTACGTAACTTTCATATTAATGAATCTGGCGAGAGTATTTGGATTGATACCCAGATAAAGAAATACTCCTCAGCATCTCGCTTCAGAAAGAAGTTTAATCATTCACTAAGCCGCTTTTGTGATGAGTTTTCTCTAGATCTAACAATCGAAGAAGAAAAAAAGCTTAAAGGATTGTTAGTTTAACGTTTAACTACATACACCTTCAAATAGGACTCTGCCAATTTAACAGTCCTGAAATACAACCCCAAATGGACTTGGCAATACTTGATCATGAATATTAAGAACATTATAAAAAAAGATAATTTACAGTGGTGCTTAACAGTATTAGTTTTTTTAACTGCCTCTATATTCTTTATCGCTCAACCCATTGAACGTCACATCGTCGTCAATGCAGCGACTATTCTCTGGATTATTGGTCTAGGGTTTTTACCACTTGCCATTAAGAATAATATGATAGCGAAGCAGGAGCTTAAAATTTATGCATTAGGCGCTGTGTGCTTTTTTATTAGCTTAGCCTCTTGGTTAAACTCTCCGTATTTTAATGCCACAGTCAAACCTATTGAGCCAGATGGTAGGCTTTTACTCTTTCCACTGACAGTTATTGCTATCCAATATTCTAAACTAACCTTCAGACATATGGCTCTAGCGCTATTTCTAGGGGGAGTGGCTTATTCTTGGATTGCATTTAATTCTACGCATACACGCGTACAGGGCGATGAAAATGCGGTGACCTTTGGCAACGGTGCAATGCTATTGTTTGTGGTTTCTACTTGCTTACTATTCTTCGAAAAAAATAAAGCCGTCAAATTTCTTCTAGTGCTAGCAGCTACGGGTTATTTATATGCCAGCTACCGCTCAGGTACACGGGGTAGCTTTTTAGTTTTTATTCCGCTCTCTGTACTGTCGTTTTATTTCCTAAACAAAAAACAGAGTTTAGTATTAATCCTTGTTCTTTTAGTTGCAGGTGCAATCTTTAGCCAGACAAATATAGCACAACGACTGATTGCGTCTTATAACAACGTAAATAGTTATATAGAACATCAGAATACTATAACCTCTGCAGGGCAGCGATTTGATATGTGGCAAGCTGCATGGTGTTTCAATCAAGAAAACCCTCTGCTGGGTAAGGGTCCACACCAGTTTGGCCAAGCGACAATTGATCCAGAGAGAGAATGTGACATAACTCCCAGAAATGGAAAAGGTTATAATTTTCAAGCGCACAGCTTTTATTTTAACGCAATTGCAACAATAGGATGGCTAGGGCTTGGCAGCATATTACTATTCTTTTTCGCAATAGCGTATTATGCATGGTCATTACCTTTAATCGCTAGGGTTACAATACCTGCAACCATACTAACTTTTTTGACTTATAGCCTCACCGTTGATCTTCTATTTCAACGATATATGGCCGACAAACATCTCACATTATTGGCAATTTTATTGGGTTTATCATTGAATTATAAAACGTATCTTGAGTCTAAAACTAAGCTTAAATAATAGCGGAAGGTTCTAACAAGAAATTCTCTGATGTTAAAACCTTACTCTATTACTTGTAACAATAGCGCTCTCAATATCAATACTAGAAATTTAGAAGAAGGCAGTGTTATCTGTACTGCTACAAGCCTAATTTTATAAGTTCTATCCCTAAGCTTTTGTATGCACTTATGAGTTTCTCTCGTTGAGATGAGCTTTTGAATGGAAAACAATCTAGTCCAATTGAATAGGTTGTTATATTATCCCCAAACATGATCTTGCTATTGATTAATGCAGAGCTATAGCAAGATATAATATGCTTATAACCCCCCTTAGCAATTTTTTCTTCTATGCACAAATAATCATTTTCAACGTAATCATACTCTGCCCGTCCAAATTCATTAAAACTTGATCGTGGATGAGGTGCGTAATCCGCTTGCCCCGAGGAAATCTTGCTTACTAATCCATAAATAGTCTCAGAGACTCTTTCTACATACTCTCGTGAAGCGGTATTTAGCTGCAAAAAATTTTGACCAATTACCAAGACAGAGTTCCCTGATTTCTTATTGTTATCACAAAAAATCGGTAAATTGATCATATACAACTTATGAGTAGGGTAGCCTGTTTGAACGCCTTCAAAACAATAAATTCTATCAACGATGTCAGCATCTGCTCCTAATTCATCACCACTATAAGGATAGTACTCAAGACCTTTTGTTAGCTTAAAGCCTATATTGTTAATCCAGCGTTTCTGCTTTTCGATTTTTGCAGCCGAAAGGTTGCTACTGAAAATATTAATAGCTCCGTCAGGTATTAGCCTAACGCTTACTTTAGCCTCTTGAAAATGATGCCTTAAATAGTTAATGACAATATTATTATGAATATTATCTATACGAGGGAAGTGAAGGATGATATCAGAGAATGTACAATCTAGCTCTTCAACTCTCTTTTTATACAGTACTAAATTAGATCGAATTCTTACTAATCTTCCTAGCCAGCCATGAGAACTTTTATTTATCAAATCACAGGCAATGCCATCACTACAAAGTCGGTCGTATACCCGTTTTGACGTGGTAAATACTAATGAAAACTCTCTATTTCCAATTTTTTTTATCGCGATGAACGCTAGATATTGTAATTCAGTCTCAAGAACAAAAAAATCCAATACGTTTTCTTGTACTAAATGTTGTTTCAATGTGTGCCCCATAACATAGATGATCTTTATAAAAATAGAGTGCTTTTTTAGACTGTCTCTAACTTTCTATGCTTTATAATAACTTTATTATATTCTGCTTCAGCGTTGATCATATAGACTTGACTCAAAAATATTTCCACATTGGAAAAATCTAATTTCTTAAGCGACTTGTGTGATTTTTTCCACCATTCACTCTTTATTAGCGCCTTCTGGGCCTCTCCTTCGAATCTATATTTGATTAACTTGGAAGGTATCCCCACAACTATTTGATAAGGCTGAACATTTTTAGTCACTATTGCCCCCGCCCCAATCACAGCACCAGTTCCTATCGTTAAACCAGACATCACCGTAGCGCCATCTCCAATCCAAACGTCATTACCAATAACTAGCCCTTTACTAATGTGATTATAACCCGTCAAGCCATTATGGGTAGCAGCCCAAGATAGAGGGTGTTTTTTCGGGTCTTGTCCTAAATAGACATTCAATCCAAATGAGCAATATCTTCCAATGCTCTCTACATTGTCGATGCACCCACTTCGAATATAAGAATGTGCGCCAATAGAACAATTCTTACTCAATACCCTAGCTTTACCTATGCTGGAAAATTCCTCGATTAACAACTGGCTTTGTTTGGATAATTGCTCAATCTTGTGCAGACCAAAACTATATTTCTTACGTAGTGTTTTCTTATTAATATAATTTTCAATTATTTTTATCATTCAAACTCAACTTGCAGCCGATACGTTGCATTTTGGAAAGACTCTTTTATATCTTCACCCTCAAACTAAATTGCAGCCAACTGCTTACGAATATAGCCAACCGTTCTCGCAACAGCAAAAGGTGCCGAGCGTTCGTTGTAGGCTAATAAAGTGGTCTTAATGAACTTCCAACGTAACGCAATTTTGTTGATCAATCTTGTTTTAGCAGCATCATCGGTATACTGTTTTTTAAGCTCTTCAATGGTTCGCTCAAAATCTTTACTGCGCGCTTCAATTTGGATCGCTTGCTCACTACCCGCAAAACCAAACGTACCAAAGGTTGCAGCAGATAATTCTAAATATTCAGAAGCAAGTTGTTCAATCAACAATACACTGTTAACCCTATAAAGATCTTTAGCGGGCAATAGATCACTGTTAACTTGTTTTTTTACCGACTCAATGGCGGTTAACAGCTCTTTATGTAAAATACGCATATCATTGAAAACATAAGTATCACCATCAGCGCGTTTATGCTTTGTCCAAGCAAAGCTGCGATATTTAGACCAACTTACGTCTAATTCACTCGATTGCTCGATAAATAATGCGCTCAACTCATCGCCAATTGCTAATACATCGAATAAGCGCTGTTCCGACTTTTTATCTTTTTGTATACCGTACACATTAAACTCTGTGACGACTCGATAGCTATTCGCTTCCAACAATATAATTTCTTTCGCAAGATTAACATCTTCCTGTTCAGCTGCTGTTGCCGCTGAACACAGTGTGAAAAAAGAGAATATGATGACTACTTTGGAGATTAAGCGTTTCATATAATTATCCAATATACTTTAATAATTCATTTTCTATCATTTCTAAATTTGGGATCATGGCTTGCTCATCATATACGCTGACAGCCACCTGATCATAAGGTCCAGAATGCATAGCATCTACCTTAACAATATCATCTTCCTTGACGTGTGTAAGCTTTGGAATCCCTTGAATTAAAATCGCATAAAAGGGCAAGCTACTTTTTGCCCCTGTGCCATTTACTACTGCCAAACGTGCACCTTCTGTCGGCGGTAATGCACCACCGCTAAGCGCCTCGTATGAAATAACAGGAATATCAATATTTCGCCATTCTAATTGACCTAATAACCAACCCGACTGTTCGGCGAGAGCGGTAGGGGCTCGAAACGGAATAATTTCGGCAACAGTTACGTTAGGTAAAAGCAGTTGCTTGTCATGCAATGGAATCAACAAACTTGATACTTTATTTACGCCATCTTTGGTTACTAATTCTGCACTCATGACTACTTCATCCATTGTGTTTGAAGATAATTTACCAGCTGCGAGGCTAATTGTCTCGGGCTGCCTATATAAGAAACATGGCCAGTAGCCACTATACTATCTGGCATTGAGCTGTTTGCGCAGCTTTCACTATTTTGAGCCCAAATAGTTGAATCTTGCTGACTTATTTTTACTGCGGCTTCAGCCCCATCATTGCCCATCCCGCTAAACAAAATATAGCGAGCACGTTTACCAAAATGCTGCGCGACATTTAACATCACTTGATCAATAGAGGGTCCATAAGGGCCTGGCCAGGCTGCATTTTTGCTAACGGCACGACCTTCATAATCAAAACTAAATTCGTGCTCGACAGGGGCTAGCATAACCTCCCCAGTCTTAATTTGAGCGCCCTCTTGATAAGGTACCATGGTAATACCGGCATGACGCCCGAGTGTCTGTATCAGCGTTTGCTGAAAACGTGAATCAATGTGCTGAGCATATATAAAACCAGCAGGCAATCCTTTTGGAAGGCTATCTAAAAACTCTTTCACCGCATCAGGCCCGCCTAAGCTGGCACCTAATACCCATACATGCTCAGCAGGTAATCCCATTTCTAGATCTTTAAATAATGCTGGCAACGGCAGTGGATCGCTACCCGCTATGGCTGACTCAAGCTCAATCAGTTCTGATTCATCGGCCATCGCGAGCGGGTCGCCTGATAGTAAATCTTTCATCTTTGAAAAAAGCCGCTTTTCCCAGCGAGGGTAGTGCTCGCTGGTTCTTTCAGGCGCAACGCCCATGCCAAATAGCACGGGAATATCACCATCAAATAAATCATCAAGCCAATGGTGTTCAGCTTCTTCGTCAAGAATATCCACAACCCATGCATCAACCTCAGAGGTTAATTCAGGATTATCGTTTATTCTGCTTGGATCTATAGTGAGTATGACCTTAAAACCGAAATGCATTAAGGCTGTTTTTAACAGGTGCTGCTGAAGCAAATTATCGACAATGATGCCGACACTTGCCCCAGCTTTAGCGTGATGCATACTAGTTCTCCGCATCACCTGCTAGAAGTTTTTCAATATTCGAAAGTAAGATATCTTCCTGGAACGGCTTACCTAAATATTCATTGACACCGATAGAGAATGCTCTATTACGGTGCTTATCACCGGTACGAGAGGTGATCATGATAATAGGTACGTGCTGCAAGCGAGAGTCATGTCTGACGATCGAAGCTACTTCGAAACCATCCATCCGAGGCATCTCAATATCCAACAACATCAGGTCTGGGACGTGATCTTGTAATGTCGTAATCGCATCTACCCCGTCTTTCGCGGTAAATACTTCAAAGCCATTACGCTCTAGCAAACGAGTCGTTACCTTTCTTACGGTTACCGAATCATCGACTACAAGAATTCTCTTCGCGGTTACTTCCTGCTCATGACGCTTTTCAGCTTCAATCGCATCCAATGCCATGGCTTGTTGATATTCAAGGTTGCTTTGGCTACGAATCATCGCAGGTAGATCTAGAATAATAACAACACTACCATCACCCAAGATTGTTCCACCCGAAACACCCATTACGCTACTAAATTGGTTACCCAGCGTTTTTACCACAATTTCGCGGCTGCCCAGTAACGTATCTACTTGTAATGCGTAAGGCGTTTCGCCTTTAATCAGCAGCACAGGTGTTGGCATTTTCTGCCCTGCTAATTTTGGCTGGGCATCCGTACCTAGCATATTACCAAGGTATTCTAAGCGATGATCAGCGCCACCATATTCAAACGAACGCTCAGCCAATGGTTGCTGGTACAAAGCTTCTAACTGATCGGTTGATACTCGTACAATACCTTGAATACTATCTAACGGTACGGCGTATAAATCATCACCCACTCTTACCATTAATGCTCGGTTAACCGATACAGTGAACGGCAATCGAACTTGGAATTCTGTTCCTTGCCCAGGTATTGAATTAATAAATAGCGTTCCACCCATCTGTTTGATCTCGCTATTTACAACATCCATACCGACACCGCGGCCTGAGATTTGCGTGACAGCTTGAGCGGTTGAGAAACCTGCATGCAAAATAAACTGCATGATTTCTATATCCGTTAACTTGCTATCGGCTGTCATCAAGCCACGCTCAATGGCTTTCTCACGAACGGCATCAATATTAATACCATGACCATCATCTTTTAAGATAACCAGTACATCACCGCCTTCGCGTGAAATACTCAGCTCAACACTACCGAGTGCTGATTTGCTTGTTTTAGCTCGCTCACTCTTCGTTTCGATACCATGGTCAACTGCGTTACGCAGCATATGCTCTAGTGGTGAGATTAAGCGCTCAAGAATTGTACGGTCCATTTCACCATCAGCATTGAATACTTTAAATTCAACTTGCTTATCGAGCTCCTGACCTACCTGACGAACGATACGACGTAAGCGCGGCACAAGGCGTTGGAAAGGTACCATGCGAGTCTGCATCAATCCTTCTTGCAGCTCGGTATTTACTCGGCTTTGCTGCAATAATAAGGTTTCAGCGTCTCGGGTTTTATTGGTTAATGATTCTCGAATATCCAATAAGTCGGAAGCCGACTCGACTAAAGAACGCGCCAATTGCTGCATTTGAGAATAGCGATCCATTTCTAGTGGATCAAAATCTTCATAACTAGGGGTTTGACGCTCTTGGCGAAATAATACTTGCGCTTCTGTTTCGATATCCAGACGACGCAACTGATCGCGCAAACGTTCAAGCGTTGAATCCATCTCTTCTAATGAATACGAGAAATCCGTTACTTGCTGCTCTAATCGACCACGCGAGATAGATGTTTCACCTGCAAGATTCACGAGACTATCGAGCAAATTGGCAGAAACCTTCACCATTTCTTGCGGCCCACGACGCCCTTGCTGAGGTTTGTTTTGGGCTTCTTGGTCTAGCTGTGTTAACGGTTTTGCCGTAATCGCAACCGTCGTTTTGCCTTCTTCTTCAGGCACATCTTCATTGCGCTTAAAGGGTACGATATTGCTTTCAACGGATTCGTCAGGCTCAATCAACTCACTCGGGCGAACTTCTACAGTTAGATCATCCGTTTGTACTTTAACGGCACTAAGCTCATCAGTGATATCCGTTGCTAGCGGTTTATCGATTGGCTGATTGGCTGCTGGCTCGGATAGTGATCGAGCCACAGCCTCAATGCACGCCGCCAGGCTATCTTGTTTTTGAAATACTTCACTAAAGAAAGCGTCATCAACATTCACTTCGCCTTGCTGAGCTTTAATCATCCACGCTTCGAATTCATGAGCAAGGTCACCAACGTCAGTCAACCCACCCATGCGCGCACCACCTTTTAAGGTATGCATCACACGTTGAATTTCTTCTGTCGCGCGTAGGTTTTCTGGAGCCAATTGCCATTCTTGTAGAATAGTATCTAGCTCTTGTTGCAGCTCTTGCGCTTCTTCAAGGAAAATTTCGAGTATTTCACGGTCACTTTCATCAATATCTAACGAAACAACTTCGTTATCAACAAAGTTAGTCGTATCTGCAATCGGTGAAATGTCTTCCGATAATGAGTGTATGTTGCTCACTTCATTGGTGACAGCGTCAGCAGACATATCATTATCTACGAGCGTACTAACGGTTAAAGGATCAGCACCTTTGGCTACCGCATGTATTCTTACAACGACTTGTGGATCTAGATCGACGGGCTGTCCGTTCTTAATATGATCCAGCATGTCATCTAATATATCGTGATAACTACTTAATAAAGGTATTAAACCATCGCGTGATTGAACACGACCATCGTGAAGACCTTCATAGATGGACTCCAGTTCATGGCAAAGATCAGCAACATCTGTCATCTCTGCCATTCGAGCGCCACCCTTCAAGGTATGGAGCTCACGTTGTAGCTCCGCGACATCCCTTAAGTTATCAGGATCTGCTTGCCAGCGCTGCAAGGCAACACCTGCTGCCTCCATAATCTCTTGAGCTTCTTCTAAGAAGATCTCTAATAGCTCAGCATCAACGTCATCGTCTGATTGGCCAACTTCTATGATAGGTCGATCAGTCGGAAGCTCTTCAAGTACCTCAAAATCATTGCTTAATTCACTAGTGTCTTCACTAATCAATTCAATGTTTTCTTCGGCAATATCCTTTATAGCCTCGTCTAATGGCCCTTCTTCGACTTGAACTTCTTCGATCTTAATGTCTTCAACCTGAGCTTCTTTGATCAAGTTATTGCGATTCGACAATTCAATCTGAGTCGTTTTAACGCGAGCCAATACTTCATTATCGGCCGTCAAACTCTGGCCTGCGGCTAGGTAATCCATCATGTTCAATAAGCTTTCATGCGCTGCTAATAAGCAATATTCAAGCATTGACGCATCTGTTATTT
This sequence comes from uncultured Gammaproteobacteria bacterium, assembly GCA_963851095.1. Taxonomy (GTDB): domain Bacteria; phylum Pseudomonadota; class Gammaproteobacteria; order Pseudomonadales; family Oceanobacteraceae; genus Oleispira. The sequence continues at coordinate 122,760 of CAWKOX010000020.1, forward strand.
CGTTCGACTCAAGTATATCCTGATACAAATCATACAAAGCACTGGCTAGCTCGCTTACTTCAGCTATTTCTGCACGATCTGCACTATCAATCAGTGTTACTAATTCTTCACTCAGCTGAGTGAGTGCAGTTGTATCTTTCGGCTCGCCGACCCATTGCTTAACTATTTCATCAGCATCTAATAAAACATCCATGCCTTGTGCTAAAAACTGAGTTAACTGGTAAGGATCAGGCAGAGCTTGTTCACGATCCTCAGAATAAACAGGGGCTAATAGCAGTTCTTCTAGCTCAGATACTTTTACTAAGAACTCTGCTTCGTGAAGCAGTGGTGCAGTTGAATGCGCTTCAAGCTGTTTGATTCCAAGCTTAATAAGCTCACAACCTTCTGCAAGCAGGCTCACCAATCCAGGAGTATTCTTAATTTGATAAGCACACAGCTCTTTTAGTAGTTTCTCTAGTGGGGAGGCTACTGACGCAATAGAATCAACACCAGCCATATGTGCACTACCTTTTAAGGTATGCAAAGCGCGCTGCAATTGATCAGAAAGCTCATTATTAAATTCTGATGTCAGTGATTCATCTATGAAATCATGAACTGCTTCGAGGTGTGATGTTACCTCAGCAATAAAGATCTCTAATAAAGCATCATCTATTAAATTTTCTTCAGGCTCTTCAAGTTCAATTACTGGCTCAATATTTTCAAGCTCAATTTCTTCGAGCACATCTACTTCTTCGGCCGGCGCATCCTCAACCTGTTCAATTTCTTCTATTAACTTAACAGACGCTATTTCTTCTACGAGTTCAACAGGCTCGATTTCTTCTACTAACGCGACATCAACATCAGGCTCTGCGAGCTCACTTGCTGTATTAGAAGGTGAGAATTCGTCAGCAAAATCATTAACGGCCTCGCCCTGAGAGAGTGCATTCGCATAATGCATCAGGCTATCCGTATCGACAATCACTGCTGTACGCGTACGGAAATTTTCAATAAGCTCTGGAATATGAACAATAACTTGATCAATTAATGCGCACGCGTTATCACCCAGTACGACTGTTTCATCAATCACTCGATTAAGCATATTCTCAATCGACCAGGCTAACTCTCCAATTACCGCAGCCTTTACCATGCGGCCACTACCTTTTAGAGTATGGAACGCTCTTCGAACAGTTGATTGTGCATCAGTATTGGATTTATCGGCACGATATTCTGGCCAAAACTCTTCTAGAGTTTCTAAAACCTCTTCGGCTTCTTCTAAGAAAATCTCAATGATTTCATCATCAATAAGATCATCTTCTTCAACTTCAGCTACGTCTTCAACTTCAGCTACGGCTTCAACTTCAGCTACGGCTTCAACTTCAGCTACGTCTTCAACTTCAGCTACGGCTACGTCTTCAACTTCAGCTTCAGCTTCAGCTTCAGCTACATCTTCAACTTCAACAATGTCTTCAGCAACAAGCGTTTCTATAACATCGTTTTCTAGATCGATTGGATCTACAACTTCTTCTGCATTAACAGGATCTGCAATGTCATCTAATATCGATGCCAAATCGACTTCAGAACTGATTGAATCATCTGAAGCTAAATCAATGCTATCAAGCACGGAACCAAAATCATCAGCATTTGAGCTGGTCTCTGCATTATCTTCAACAGCGCTAGATGTTGGCAGGTTGGATAACGCAGTTTCTGCACGCTGCAATAAACTCTCGTCAGCTTCTTGCGGGCTATTACTATACCGCTCAATGTAATACTCAACGCTGGTCAAAATATCAGCGAAGTTATCCATTACACTCCACTGAGCTTTTAAACCTTCAGCAATTAGCTGCTGCTCAACAAAATCGGCTATGCCTTCCAGTATTTTTGCTACCCGCGGTAGCGGAATCATGTTGATCGAGCCTTCGATTGATCTCAACCAATGTGGGGCTTCTTCTAACTCAGAGGTATCCCACTGCTTTGCGATATATTCAACAACCGCATCTTTGACTTGCTCTAAAACATTACGCGTTTCGTGCAATACCGCTTTTTGAGCATTACTAATAGAGACAGTCTCAGGGCTTGCCTCAACAAGTGTTCCTTCTTGCTGCATGCCATTCAAAGTCGCTTCTACATAAAGTAAAGCACCCGCAATATCCATCAGCTCACTATCTTCTGCAGCGCCGGCATCCAGCAAGCGAGTCACAATACTTTGCTGTTCTTGCAGCACTCGACGTGGCATGCCTAGACCCAGCATACCCATCGTGTCGGTAATTTGCTTGAAGAACGGAACCAGTGAAGCCAAGGCTTCTTGGCGGTTATCATCGCTGCGAACAAGATGATCAAACTTTTCTTTTAATTCGACAATTTCTTCAACTAAGGCACCTACAACACTGCCAACCGTCTTTTTATCGGGCCCCGATAATGCATTGCGCTGATCTTGTAATTCTTGTTCACTTGGCAATGAAGCAGCTAAATTAAACTTTGTTTTAACCGCTGAAATAGCACCCTCTTCTAGAGATGATTTTGCCACGTAATACAATATATTTTTAAGCAGTTCGGCGGGCGCAGGTATATTTAGTACTTCAATGCCATCTTCTTGAATACTTTTCAATAAGGCATCCAGTTCACGTAAAAGCTGTTTTGCACTTTTAGGAACCGATTCTTCAATTTTTAAATATTCAACAAATGCTAATGCTGGTAGCCATATAAGGCCTTGCGGGGTTTTACCAAGAGATCGCTCTAGGCGAGAGAATACTTTCTGCAAATAATCTAAGGCTAAGGCTTCTTGTTCACCGCGTAAAATATGTAAGATCGCAGCTTGCTGCATTTGGCGTAATTTTTTAAGCCAGGGTGCAAAGCCAGGATCTTTGAATTTATTTAATTCTTCAGGCGTTAATGCCGTAGCAGCAGCAATACTTGGTGCAAATAATGCTGTTTCTGACATTAAGCTTTCGCCACGAGCAGCACGCAGTTCATTAAGAATAGGTAATAACACAACAGGCAGGTCTCGACGACCTACTTTGATATGCTCAAGGTAGCTTGGCAATTGAAGAATCGCCTGCATTAATACCTCAAGTACGTCACCTTCATTAGCAACATCCCCTTCGGCCAATACCTTGGCTAAAGCTTCCATTTCTTCTGCTAATAATGCGGCGCCGTAAAATTCGACCATTTGCAGAGTGCCGTGCACTTGATGCAGATAGCTCAAACAAAATTTGAGACGAGTGCGATCCTGCGTATTTTCTACGTAGGCTTCTAATGCTTGTTGCGCCTGCTGAAGGGTCTCTTCAATCTCGCCTTTGACCCATTCCAGGGCGATGTAGTCGTGGCTCATCGCCTAGCGGCCTCCCATATTATTATTATCACGTCTCACATAGATTGATAATTTGTTGCTATCAACCTGAACTAAATTTGGATGTTGCCAATCTACCATTTCACCTAAACCTGTTACTAAAATCCCACCTTCAACTAAGCGATCAGCTAAAGCATTCAGGATTTCACGACGACGCCACCGACGAAAATAGATCAATAAATTTTGGCAATAGATGACACTCAACCCTGAAACAGGAAAAGCGTCTAAATTTAAAGCGTTTACTTGCGAAAAACAGGTGCGATCTCGTAACGCTGAAACAACCTGATATTCGTTATTTTCAACAGCGATGCAGTAGCGTTGGCGGTAAGAAGCAGGAAGTGTTTCAAGCTTACGAATAGAATATTTACCTTGCCTAGCCTTGCGCAATACTACCGTCGATAAATCTGTTCCGGTTACCGAGAATTTAAAACCCTGATGGGTTAAGCATTCATCTGCAATCATAGCCAAACTATAAACTTCTTCGCCGGAAGAACAGCCCATACTCAGTATTTCAAAAGAACGATTAATGGGTGCTGTTTTAGCCATTTCTATCAAATGGCCTTTAACAAAACTCATAGCATCAGGATCACGAAAAAATCGCGTTTCCTGAACAGTTAAACGATCAGAAAGCACTGACCACTCAATCGCACCACCGGAACCTGTTGTTACTCTCTGGTAATAGTCTTCATAGTCATCACAACCTAACTCACGCATACGAATGCCCAAGCTCGTTTGCAAAAAAGACTTCCGCTGAGGCGCAAGACACATACCCGTGCGCTCCTCAAGCAAATTCTGCCAAAGCAGAAATTGCTCTTCCTCCATGTCAGGCATCATGCCAAAGCCGGAGCGCTTACTAGAAAAGAAATCTGATGGATTGCTCATCTTCTACCTACAGAGTTTGCTCGCTCTCAGGAAGCTTAAAGCCAGCAACCGATTCACGTAACTTGTTAGCCATGTCGGCAAGGTTACCAATCGACTTAGCCGTCGCAGTTGTACCTGCAGACGTTTGCGAAGTAATCTCTTGAATAACGTTCATCGTATTCGAAATATGACCCGCAGAAGATGCTTGTTGGCGTGCTGCGTTGGAGATGTTCTGAATCAAGTCAGCCAAGTTTTTCGATACGTTTTCAATTTCTTCCAGTGCAACACCGGCGTCTTGTGCAAGGCGTGCGCCTCGTACTACTTCCGAGGTTGTGGTTTCCATCGAGATAACCGCTTCGTTCGTATCGTTCTGAATCGTTTTCACCAGCGCTTCAATCTGCTTGGTTGCTGCGGCAGAACGCTCTGCTAGTCGCTGTACTTCATCGGCAACAACCGCGAAGCCTCGACCTGCGTCACCGGCCATAGATGCCTGAATTGCAGCGTTCAACGATAGAATATTTGTTTGGTCAGCAATATCGGTAATCAAGGATACGATATCCCCAATTTCCTGCGAAGATTCACCCAAACGCTTAATACGCTTAGACGTTTCTTGAATCTGTTCACGAATATTATCCATACCGTGAATCGTTGCCTGTACAACCTCAGCACCTTTATTGGCGATCGCAACCGATCGCTCTGCTACCGCAGATGATTCAGAGGCGTTTGCCGATACTTGGTCAATGGACACCGCCATTTCATTAATAGCCGCAGAAGCCCCAGCAATTTCTTGTGCTTGGTGCTCAGATGCTTCGGCAAGATGCATCGCCGTTGCTTGTGTTTCTTGAGCAGCGGAGGATACCTGTACCGCTGTTTCGTTAATCGCCGATACCAACGAGCGCATCTGATCGATTGCGTAGTTAATGGAGTCTGCAATCGCACCGGTAAAGTCTTCTGTTACCGTCGCCTGCGTGGTTAAGTCACCATCGGCCAGATCGGCAATTTCATCTAGAAGACGTAAAATAGCGATTTGGTTTTGCTCGTTTTGATCAGCGGTTTCAGATAAATCCTTACGAGTATCACGGTAAGAAACAACACCTAACCCAACAATAGAGATTACTGCGAATAATGCCGATAGGTAGGCAACAAGTTGTAACTTACCAAGACCTTCAGTATTCGATTGAAACGCATTCGTCAAAGAAGATGTTTCATTAAGTAGCAATTGAGAATCAGCAAAAATAGCATCCGATGCTTCACGAACTTGGAATAGTTCAGGAGACGTTTCAAGAATTTCATCAACCGACCCCGATACGAACTCGAACAACTCAGCAATTTCGGCCAGATGCAAAGATAGCTTCTTCGTCAGTTACTTGGCTAAGGTTCATCGCAACGTTACCTTCGATCATACCGTTAAGTACGCGCCCGAAAAGAGAGGCATCTCGACCAAAAGCATCAGCAGCCATTACCGCATCTTCACCACCACCCAATACTTTGTTAACCGAGCGTACAATACGTTCTGCTAACCAAGATTGACGCTGTGCAACAGCAACCTGATCTGCAGGTGCGCCACTATCCAATAAGATTTCTACAATTTCATCGTACTCGACCTGAAGCTGTGGAATTGTTTCTGCCAATGTTGCCGCAACTTCGTGCAACGAAAGGATAATATTTTGAGCTTGTACAATCTGATCAGCGTTATTCGAAACCTTGTTCCAAATACCCTGTACGTTTGTCATGGTTGCAATTTCTGCAGGAGGTAATCCAGTATCTGCATTACCCTCATTCAAATAACCCCAACGAGTTTGGAAGTTATCACGTGCATTACGCAACAAAGAGAAGGCAGGGCCTTTACCGCCAGCAGCTTCCACGGCGTTCTTTGCCAATTCTTGCGAAAGTACTCGCAACTCACCCGCGTGACTAATGTATTCTTTATCTTGGTTTGCTTTAGTGTTCACAAAGACTGTCACACCCAAGAACGCAAGGATTGAAACAATCAGCATCACTGTAAAGAAACCTGCTCGTGGGTTTCCAAATACTGTGGACCAAACGCTTCCCGTTTCTTTACTCATTCTGCTATCTCCGTACTTATTTGCACGTTTGTTATTATTAAGGGCTCAGTGCAATCCATAGACTGAACCGCAACAAACTATTTTATTAAACGGCCACATGCAGAAATTCATCTGCTTGAACCAGGTCTGTAAAACTAAAGATGGGCCAATTAGACCCATCACGTTCAAAGCAACCACGCACATAAGGCGCGTAATTAGCTTCAATATTCATTTGATTATTGACTAAGTGAGAAGGAAATTGCTGCATACCAAGCACCGCATCAACCAATAAGCCGTGTTGTTGCTGGCCTTCTCCTACGACGAGAACTCGTCGAGTCTTCCAGTTAGTTTTGGACGGAACATCTAGCAATCCGGCCAAATCTAAAATAGGCACCAAGCGCCCACGAATATTAGAAACACCTAACATCCAGTTTCTAACACCAGGAACTTTAGTCACACGAGGAGTTTGCAATATTTCATCAACCTCCCCCATTGGGGCTACGAACCTTTGCCCTGCCAACATAAAACCGATACCACGCCAATAAGTTACCGCTTCTGTTTTTTGCGGCAACTCACTCGCGTTATTCCGACTTTTTTTAGCGATCTCTACTAGCAGAGCAAAAGGTGACATATTAACCAGCCATGACCATTTTAATTTCTTCCATTAATCGAGCAGCAGGAACAGGCTTAACAAGGTAGCCTTTAGCGCCTTGACGTCTGCCCCATACTCGATCAGTTTCTTGATCTTTTGTTGTAACAATAATGACAGGAATATGTTGAGTACTCGGATCTTTCGTCAACTGTCGTGTTGCCTGAAAACCATTAAGGCCAGGCATAACAATATCCATTAATACGACATCAGGTTTTTCTTGACGAGCAAGCGCTACGCCATCAGCACCATTTTCAGCCGTTAAGACTTCATGACCGTGCTGTTCAAGCATCGTTTTAAACGAATGCGTTTCCGTTGGAGAATCGTCAACTACAAGTACGCGCGCCATTCTCAAATTACCTCTAAATTAATACTGCTATCGACAAACTATTTAACAAAGTTACGAATTGCACCTAGCAACTCATCTTTACTAAATGGTTTGGTTAAATATTGGTCAGAACCAACAATACGTCCTTTGGCTTTATCAAAAAGCCCATCTTTACTCGAAAGCATAATAACCGGCGTATCTTTATATTTAGAATTATTTTTAATTAACGCACATGTCTGATAACCATCTAAACGCGGCATCATAATGTCGACGAAGATGATGTTTGGGTGCGTATCTGCGATTTTTGCCAACGCATCAAAACCATCAGTTGCAGTTATTACTTCACAACCGACCTTTTTTAATAGGGTTTCGGCGGTACGACGAATAGTTTTACTATCGTCAATAACCATAACTTTCAGGTTATCAAAGTTATCGTCCATATAAGAGCCTTCAACCATCCAAATGAATTTTTTTGTTAGATATAGCGGTCTCGAAGTGCGAGGGACGCTGATTACAACCTTTGTAACATACAATTGTAGACCTTCACAACGCTAACGCGTAAAAGTTAGAACTGATCGAAACAATTAATTCCACTGCAAGTCTCAATACTTAGGGTAAAATGCCCACAATACATTCGTTTTCTCTTATCTGGAGCAGTCATGAGCATTAAAGTCGGCATCGTAATGGATCCTATTGAACAAATATCTTTTCACAAAGATACCTCTCTCGCCTTGATGTTTGCTGCACAACAGCATGATTGCGAACTTTTCTATATGCAACAAGAGGATCTGTCGATTCAAAATGGTGTGGCATATGGACGAATGGCGCCAATCAAGGTGGCCATGGATCCAGAAAACTGGTTTGAAAAAGAAGCAGCCGTCGATCGCCCCTTGAGCGATCTACAGCTTATACTAATGCGAAAAGACCCTCCATTTGATAGCGAATTCATTTACAGCACCTATATATTAGAGCGTGCTGAGCAGCAGGGCGTCATCATCGCCAATAAACCTCAAAGCTTGCGAGATTGTAACGAGAAGGTATTCGCAACCGAATTTGCCGATCTTATGAGCCCAACCACAGTAACTCGTCGACCTGATCTATTAAAAGCCTTCCACGCTGAACATGGCGATGTAATCTTTAAGCCACTAGATGGAATGGGCGGCTCTTCAATTTTCCGTTTAAAAGAAGGCGACCCAAATATCAGTGTTATTATTGAAACCCTGACCAGTCATGGCCAGCAGCAAATAATGGCGCAGCGTTTCATTCCTGAAATCACTCAAGGCGATAAACGCATTCTTATCATTGATGGCGAAGCCGTGCCATTCACATTGGCTCGCATTCCAGCTAAAGGTGAAACTCGTGGCAACTTAGCCGCTGGCGGTTCTGGCATCACCATGGCGCTAACAGACAAAGAGAAGGCGATTGCCGATAAAATTGGTCCTATCTTAAAAGAGAAGGGCTTATACTTTGTTGGCCTTGACGTCATTGGTGATTACGTGACTGAAATTAACGTTACCAGCCCAACCTGCGTACGTGAAATAAGTCGCGATTCGGGTATTGATGTAGCCGACCAGTTAATCACCTGTTTACTACAGAAAGTGCGCTGTTAAACTAGGGCACCTTTAATTACTGCAATGTGAGACCGCCCATGAGTAGCTCTGCTACAGTTACCAGCGCTGACCGCTTAACCTTTACTGGTTTTTTGGCTGCCTTGTTGCATGCGGCCCTCATATTGGGCATCAGCTTTACCGCCACCGATAGAACGCAAACATCGCATACTTTAGAGGTAACGCTGGCGAACTATAAAAGTGAACAAACTCCTGAGAAAGCCGACTTTCTTGCCCAAGAAAACCAGCAAGGAAGTGGCACATTAGATGAAGCGAAAATGTTGACAACGGATGTCGACGCCGATTTTAATGCCAACAGCATTCAAGAAACCTCGCCATTAGAGCAACAAGCCAGTGCACCACAAGTTAAGCCAGAGCAATCCGCATTGGTTGCTACAACCAGCAAGTCTCGTTTTAAAACTCAAGTCACACCCAAACAAGATGCGGTTAAGCCTACCGACATTCCTGATGGCCCACGCAAGTCTTTATTAGAACGCAGCTTAGAAATTGCGAGCCTAGAAGCCAAGCTCGACACCCAAAGACAAATTTACGCAAAATCACCTCGAATCCAGCGTCTTACCGCAGCTTCAACCATGAAAGCCAATGATGCTTACTACGTTAATAGTTGGCGTCGAAAAATCGAAAATACGGGTCGAATTAATTACCCCCGCGAAGCCGAGAGTTGCTTCAATGATTGCTCTTTACGCTTACTGGTTTCAATTCATCCAGATGGCACAATCAACAAACTCACAGTATTAGAATCGTCCGGGAAAAAAGTTCTCGATGATGCGGCTATTCGTATTGTTCGACGCTCAGCACCTTTCGCACCCTTTACAGAAGAAATGAAACAAAATATAGATTTGCTCGAAATCATTCGCACTTGGAAGTTTAAAGGCAACCGCTACATGACGGACGTAAACTAATGGCCGACACTCCAGAATTCAGCAGTTTAAAAGACCACTTTCTGATTGCGATGCCTGCATTAAAAGGCTCACCTTTTGAACATACCATTACCTATATATGCAACCATGACGGTAATGGTGCAATGGGAATTGTATTGAACCAGCCAACAGAATTGAATCTTTACGAAGTGCTTGAACAACTAGAGATTGAGGGTGATCACAGCCATGATCATCCAGTATTATTAGGCGGCCCGGTTCATCAAGATCATGGATTCATTCTTCACCTAGAAAAAGGTGATTGGCGCTCAACACTGGCTGTTACCGACGAAATCCATGTTAGTACCTCCAAAGACATTTTAACCTCTTTAGCTCAAGGCACTGGCCCATCTCAGTATAAAGTCGCTTTAGGTTATGCCGGATGGGACGCCGGACAGCTAGAAGAAGAGCTGCTCGATAACTCATGGATAACCGTCGCGGCCAATACTGACATTATTTTTAATACCCCAACCGACAAAATGTACCAAGCAGCGCTTCAGCTACTGGGTATTAATGAAGGCTTTCTTAGCTCAGATGCAGGTCACGCATAATGGCACAAGTTTATGATCATTGGATGGCCTTCGATTTTGGTACTCAACGTATTGGTATCGCTGTCGGTCAACGCATTACCGGCAAAGCCACTCCGATCGACCCAATCAAAGCCCGAGACGGCATTCCTAACTGGGAAGCGTTAGAGAAAATCATTGAAGAATGGAAGCCTCAAGCATTTTTAACCGGTCTGCCATTAAATATGGATGGCACCCCAAGCGACCTAAGCCGTCGCGCGAACAAATTTGCCAACCGCTTAGAGGGCCGTTTTCACCGTCCCTCCTTCACTCATGACGAGCGCCTTACGAGCTACGAAGCAAAAGGGATCGTCATTGAAATGGGCGGCAATCGTAATTTTGGTGAAAACTCCGTCGACGGCATCGCAGCACAACTCATTTTAGAAAGCTTTTTTACTCAATATCACTCTGAGCAAAATGAAAGCGAATAAGGAATTAGAAGCATGAATACGTCAGCCTCCGACCTACCCGATGCAGAAGCTCTGTACCAACAACTGGCTCTTGATGTTAAACAGTTCATTGCGAGTAAAAACCTACAGCAACCGTTAATCATCGGAATTCGCACCGGCGGCGCTTGGTTAGCACAACGCTTACAGAAAGAGCTGGCATTGCCTGAACTGGGCATCTTAGACATAAGTTTCTATCGTGATGACTTTGACGAGCGCGGTTTAAGCGCTCACGCAAAAGGCTCCGATTTACCTGACTCAATCGAAGACCGCGATATTATTTTAGTCGACGATATCTTAATGAGTGGCCGTACAATACGCGCCGCCATGAACGAGATTTTTGACTATGGCCGCCCAACCAGCATTCAACTGGTGTGTTTATTGGATATTGGCCAGCGCCAACTTCCTATTCAAGCAGATATTGTCGGCGCAGAAATTGAACTGGTCGCAGGACAAAAGATTAAATTATCCGGCCCAGATCCATTAGCACTGACCCTTGGTTAACCGTTAGTCATTACGCTTCAACTGAAGCTCTAGAAATTATGAGTTATTAATTATGACCCGACATTCTGATCCAACCCAAGTTCAGCTTACTGCTGACGGCCGCCTGAAACACTTCTTAACCACAGAAGGATTAAGCAAAGAGCTGCTCACAGAGATTTTAGACCTAGCGGACTCCTTTATAAGTACTCAAGAAAGAGCGGTTAAAAAAGTTCCTCTGCTACGCGGTAAGACCGTCGTCAATTTATTCTTTGAAAACTCGACCCGCACACGCTCCACGTTTGAACTAGCGGCCAAGCGTTTAAGTGCCGATATTCTAAATCTAGACATTGCTCGCTCTGCGACCTCCAAGGGTGAAACCTTGATGGATACCTTGTGGAATCTTGAAGCTATGTATAGCGATATGTTCGTCGTTCGTCATGCCGATAGCGGTGCTGCTCACTTCATTGCCGAACAAGTCACCCCAGGCGTTGCCATTATCAATGCCGGCGATGGCCGTCATGCGCACCCTACGCAAGCCATGCTGGATATGCTGACCATTCGCCGTCACAAAGGCAAAATTGAAGGGCAAACCGTTGCCATCGTGGGTGACATTCTTCACTCTCGAGTTGCTCGCTCTCAGATACACGCACTTAAGACCCTCGGCGCTAAAGAAGTACGAGTGATTGGCCCAGCAACCTTAGTGCCTAAAGAAATGAAAGACCTTGGCGCAAGCATCTACTGCGACATGGAAAAAGGCCTAGCCGATGTCGATGTTGTCATTATGTTACGCCTACAGAAAGAGCGTATGTCAGATGCATTGCTTCCAAGTGAAGGCGAGTATTTTAAGCTGTACGGTTTAACAGAAGCTAAATTAGCCCTCGCCAAACCAGATGCCATCGTCATGCACCCTGGCCCAATCAATCGTGGTGTGGAAATTGATTCAGCCGTTGCTGATGGCAAGCAATCAGTGATTTTAAACCAAGTCAGCTACGGTATTGCTGTACGTATGGCGGTGATGGCCATGGCGATGAGTGGCCAAGTGGCCGAGCAACAAGCACTGAGCAATAAGAAGAATGATCACGACGATACTAAAACACCAATTTCAGGAGCAACTGTATGAGCACTTTAACGTTAACCCATGCTCAAGTGCTCGATCCAAGCCTGGGCTTAAATCAGCTCAGTGACATTGTGATTGAATACGGTTTTATTATCGACATAACTACAGCAGGTCAGTCAATTTCAACCAATCCGGAATTTAATGCAGAAAAAGCGTTGGTTATTCCAGGCTTAATTGACTTAAGTGCACATGTTCACAGCATTGCCAGTGAAACAATTGCCGCCGCCAAGGGTGGAGTTACCCATCTTTGTGCTCAACCAAACAGCCGCCAGTTAATTGATACGCCCGCCAATGTGAGCTTACTGCAGCAAGCATCCGCTAAGGCGAATAGCAGCCGCTTATTGCCGATAGGTGCGCTCACTCAAAAACTCGCAGGGGATCAACTGGCTAATATGCACAGCCTGAAACAGGCTGGATGCATCGCGCTATCCAACGCCCGTGCACCGATTAAAAATGCCTTAGTTTTACGCCGCATAATGGAGTACGCCACGACACACGATATGCTGGTTATGCTGACTGCAGAGGATTGCGACTTAAGTGCAAACGGCATAATGCATGAAGGGCCAACCGCAAACCGCCTAGGCCTAACAGGCATTGCCGAAGTGGCCGAAACAGCCGCTCTAGCACAACAGTTACTATTAGTTGAACTAACCGGTTGCCGCTCTCACTTCAGCCAACTCAGCTGTGGTCGTTCAGTATCAATGATTCGTGCTGCACAAGCACAAGGCTTACCGGTAAGTGCTGATGTCGCCATTGCCAACCTCATGTTTACGGATGAAGATGTTGACGGTTTTGATAGTACCTTCAACGTTCAACCACCTCTGCGCAGTGAGAAAGATCGACAAGCACTACTAGCCGGGGTTAATGATGGAGTGTTGGCTATCTGCTCTAATCACCAAGCGCAAGACATTGCCGCGAAAAAGGCACCTTTCGCTGCCGCTGAACCTGGTATGAGTGTTTTAGATACCTGGCTTTCGATGATGTTAACACTGGTCAACAAAGGCGAGTTAGATCTTAGCGCAGTCGTGAATGCGAGCTCTATCTTACCGGCCAAGATTCTAGGTTTAAAAGCAGGATTACAGCAAGAACAACTCGCAAATTTAGTCGTCGTTAAGCAAGATGCCAACATCTGTTACAGCGTTGATTCGCTATTATCTTCGGGCAAGAATAGCCCTGTATTAGGCGAACCATTAAAAGGCGAGGTTAAACTTACCTTTAGTGCTGGTCGCGAAGTCTATCGCGCCTAATCACATAATTGCTGCCTAGAATGAAAAGAGCTTACCCAAAAGTAAGTTCTTTTTTCTGCCAACGCTCAAAAAGCTCATTGGCAGGAAGAGGCCGACAATATAAATATCCTTGTACATAATCACAACCTTGGCTTTGTAAAAACGTTTGATGCTCCTCCGTCTCTACACCTTCCGCTAACACCTCTATTTCCAACTGTTTGGCCATCGCAATAATTGCACTCACTATCGCTTTATCGCTCGCATCGGTTGTGATGTCTCGAATAAATGACTGGTCTATCTTTAAAATATCGATAGGAAACTGCTTCAAATAACTCAGCGATGAATAGCCTGTACCAAAGTCATCAATGGCCAACGTGATCCCTAAGTCACGCATACTCTTAAGAATATTAAGCGTTTCAGAGATATCGTCAATCAAGATACTTTCAGTCAACTCCAAAGAAAATAACTTGGCAGGGTAGTTGTATTTTTCAAGCGACTGACGAATCACTTCGGTTAAATGCTTGCCATGACGGAACTGAAAGGCAGACACGTTAATTGCGACTTTTACCGCGGGGAAGCCTTTATCTTGCAAAGCCTTCATATCGCGACAGGCTGCTTCAACCACCCAATCTCCGATCTGGCCAATTAAGCCAGTATCTTCAGCTAAGGGGATGAACTCAGCAGGAGAAATCATACCTTGCTCAGGATCAAACCAGCGAATCAATGCCTCTGTACCAATGACTTCGCCCGTCTTTAAATCAAGCTGGGGCTGATAAAACAACTGAAAATGATCCTGCTCGATCGCGTTGCGTAATTTATTTTCAAGCACCAATCGATTATGAGCTTGCTTGTTCATGGACGGCATAAAGAATTGGAAATTATTCTTCCCTTCATCTTTCGCGTGATACATCGCCATGTCGGCATTGCGCAATAATTCCTCATGACTATCACCATCATTTGGATAAATCGCAATACCGATACTTGCACCAATAACAACCTGATGCCCAGATACGTTGATAGGGTTAGAAAGTTTATGCAAAAGCGTATTCGCAATATCGGCGACTTTTTCTACTTTTTTCATACCCGATAAGACAATTGTGAATTCATCACCACCTTGGCGCGAAACCGTATCTTCAGAACGAACCTGAGCCTGAAAAATCTGGGCAACGTGCTTTAATAAATCATCTCCATAGTTATGACCAAGAGAATCATTAACCGTTTTAAAATTGTCTAGGTCAAAAACCAATACCGCAACCTTCTCGCCAAAGTTACGCTGTGAACGCTCAAGCGCCTGCTGTAAACGGTCAGTTAATAATCTTCGGTTGGGTAGATTGGTCAACGGATCATAAAAAGCCAACTGCTCAATCGTCTGCTGAGCATCGTGTAAGCTGGTATTATCTTCTGATGTCGATACATAGTGAGTGGTTCTGCCGTCATCACCCTTAATAGGGATAATAGATTGCAAGGCCCAATACAAGGAACCATTTTTACGCTGGCTTCGTACTTGACCGCTCCACTTTCGCCCTGACCTAAGAGCGCTAATGATATCTTTATAGGTATTATTATTCGCGTAACGGCTATGCAATATCGCCGGAGTTTTATTGATAAGCTCATCCCGAGAATAGCCCGTTAAGACCGAGAATGCTCGATTGGTATATTCAATCTTAAAATTGATATCCGTAATTAAAATGGCATGCGCATTCTGCTCAACTACTTGAGATAGCTGATGAATTTTAGCCTCGACCTGCTCGCGCTCTTTTCTCTCTTGCAGGTGCAGCATAGCAACACCGACATCTCGACCCAGAGTCTCCAATAGCGCCAGCATTTTTTCATCAAAGGCGTCCGCGACTTCTGAATAAATAGCATAAACACCCAATATCCTGCCATTAATGCTTAAAGGCACGGCAGCAATGGCTTCATAGCCTCGTTCCTCTGCGGCATTACTCCAAGGTGAGAAGTCTGGGTCTTGCTTGGTTTTATTAACGCACTGCACCTGACCCATTTTTGCCGCTTTACCGACAGGGCCACGAGAGAGTGCCGAATCGTCTATCCGAATCTCCATTCCCTGCAGATATTCCAAGCCATTCCCCGAATGAGCCTCAGGCTTAATATACTCGCCATCGATCAATCCAATCCAAGACATCTTAAATCCGCCATATTGCACTGCAATATTACAAATATCATCAAACATCATTTGGCGCGAAGTGGCTCTAGCGATCGCTTTATTGGTATAACTCAGCACTGTATATAAACGGTTAAAAATTTCTGATCGCGTCTGGGCTTCTTTCTCGGCGGTAATATTTCTACGAACATGAACCATGCCCACCGACTCATCGCCATGCCCTATCTGAGAAAGCGTCACTTCAAACCACTGCTGGTCTCTCTCGACAAAAAACACACTATTGGTTAGACTTTTTCCAGCATGAATACAGCGGCAAATTTGGCAATCATCCTCTGATACAGCGGGATCATGCTGCAGCTCATGACAGGCGCGGCCCAATGCTTCTGCGTTATCTTTTAAGTTAAGACGAAACGCTTCATTAACCTGGCGAACATAGCCTTTTCGATCAACCACAATGGTTTCATCCGGTACCGCATCATAAGTATTCGCCGCCCGTGCAAGACTCAAAAATGGGCGGCGCAAGCTAGACTCAATAAGCACCAAATAGATTGCCCAAAACGATAGCAACTTCAATATATGCCCGAGAGTGAGCATTGAGTCATTAAATTCGCTGTACAAGGTTAATGAGTATTCGGCAAAAATAGTTAAGATAATCGAGAGATTGATAAAGATAAAACTGCTGGGTTCAACGTCTTTTTTAACACGTCTAAATGTAACTAATGACCCCAACAATAAGAGAATGATTGTATATTCTAAGAATATCTTAATCGAGGTTAAGCCCTCACCCTCAATAAAAAAAGCGGGCAGCCAATTTTGGTATATAGCAAGAAACATCAATAAGGTGATACTTGTCATCACCATGATTAAATTGCTAGAACGGTATTTGGTATGAATAAAGAAGGGCGCTAGCAACAATAAAACGGATTCAAAAAGTCGTGCGCTAATCCAGAACTGCAGACTGATATTGCCCGCATCGTTTTCGACAAAAGGCATACCCTCAAAGCTAAGCATATGGGCTAAATCCAGCCCGCCTATAAATAAATAGCCACATCCTAATAACAATAGAAACTGATTTTTTGCGAGAGCGTAAGTATGCCAAGCAACAATGGCACTAATAATCGCAACCGTCACCGCAAATAATTCAACCAGCGTATGAAAAAGCAAAGCATCACTTTTTATAGCGACAGCCAGAAATACAAGCATGAATATGGGCATCCACACATATCGTGCAGAACCATAAGTCAACGCTGTTAACCCTCTTTTAAAAGACTGCAATCTACATACTACTCATATTATTAATCGTCCCAACAGGGTGATGTTAAGGGGATTGCTTAGCGAATGCTCATATCGTGCAATTAATCTTGTAAAGTAAGCCCTTTAGAAGCATCACCAAGCTGATCAGAATCGGTTTCTGAACCTAGTTTAATCATTAAGCGTAGATCATTGGGTGAGTCTGCGTGGGAAATGGCGTCTTCGTAAGTGATTTCACCAGACTCATAGAGTGCATACAAAGCCTGATCAAAGGTTTGCATCCCTTCATCATTAGGGCGACTCATTAAAGCTTTCAAGTCATGGACTTCGCCTTTACGAATAATGTCTGAAACTAACGGCGTATTAATTAACACCTCCACCACTGCTCGACGGCCTTTGCCATCAGGAGTAGGGATTAATTGCTGGGCGACAATCGCGCGCAGGTTAAGCGATAAATCCATCCAAATTTGATGGTGACGCTCAGGTGGGAAAAAATGAAGAACGCGATCAAGTGCCTGGTTCGCGTTGTTCGCGTGCAGCGTTGCAAGAGCTAGGTGACCCGTTTCGGCGAAGGTCACCGCATGCGACATAACGTCCGAGCTTCGCACCTCACCAATCATAATCACATCCGGTGCCTGTCGTAGAGCATTCTTTAGTCCCACTTCAAAACTTTCAGTGTCCATCCCCACTTCACGCTGCGTGACAATACAGCCCTGATGCTGATGAATAAATTCAATCGGATCTTCAACGCTAAGAATATGACCTTTACTGTTGCCGTTACGATGTCCAATCATTGCGGCTAAAGACGTCGACTTACCCGCCCCCGTTGCCCCTACGAATAAGATCAACCCCCGCTTGGCCATCGCTAAATCTTTAACAACATCGGGCAATCCCAGTTCATCAACCGACGGAATAATCGTTTCGATGCGACGCAGAACCATACCAATAACGTTTCGCTGATAAAAAGCACTGGCGCGAAATCGGCCAATGCCTGTGGCGCTAATCGCAAAATTACATTCTTTATGCTCATCAAACTCATCACGCTGGCGCTTGTTCATTAAGCCCAAGACGATATCTCGGCTTTGCTCAGCCGCTAAAGGGCTTTTAGTTAAGGGCATGATTCGGCCATGTACCTTAATAGAAGCTGGTACTCCCGCGGTAATAAATAAGTCAGAGGCACCTTTGTCCACCATGACCCGCAAGAATTTTTCCATCGACATGAGCTATTACTCCAAGCGCATTGAATATCTAAATATAAGTTTATAAATGTTTTCTAAGGAATGCCTAATAATACTCAGGTATTCATTTAAGTAACTTTTCACTAATTAAAAGTTTTCTGGCATCTTCGCCTTATCACGAGCAACTTCTCTCGTAATCAGACCTTTACTCAACATGGTTTGCAAGCACTGATCCATCGTTTGCATACCCAGCGCGCCCCCCGTTTGAATAGCCGAATACATTTGAGCGATCTTTGCTTCACGAATGAGGTTACGAATGGCGGGGGTGCCAATCATAATTTCATGAGCGGCAATTCGACCACCACCGGTTTTCTTCAGCAGCGTCTGTGAGACAACGCCTTGTAATGATTCTGACAGCATCGAACGAACCATTGATTTTTCTTCCGCAGGGAATACATCCACAATACGGTCAATGGTCTTCGCCGCAGAACTGGTGTGCAAGGTTCCAAATACAACGTGACCAGTCTCTGCCGCCGATAGAGCCAAGCGAATGGTTTCTAAATCTCGCATTTCGCCCACCAAAATAACATCGGGATCTTCACGTAATGCCGAGCGTAAGGCTTCGTTAAAACCTAAGGTATCTCGGTGTACTTCACGTTGGTTCACAAGACTTTTTTTAGATTCGTGTACGAATTCGATAGGGTCTTCTACGGTTAAGATATGGTCATATTTGGTATCGTTAATATAATCAACCATCGCCGCCAGTGTGGTTGATTTACCCGAACCTGTTGGTCCTGTCACTAGAACAAGTCCACGAGGCGTCATCGCCAAATCTTTAAAGATCTGACCCATCCCCAAGTCATCCATACTCAGAATTTTGGAAGGAATGGTACGAAATACAGCACCTGCACCACGGTTATGATTAAAGGCGTTTACACGGAAACGCGCCACACCCGGCACTTCAAACGAGAAATCGGTCTCTAAAAACTCTTCGAAATCCTTACGCTGCTTATCATTCATGATCTCGTAGACCAAAGAATGTACTTCTTTATGGTCCAGCGCCGGCAAGTTAATACGGCGAACATCACCATCAACTCGAATCATTGGTGGCATTTCTGCTGATAGATGTAAATCCGAAGCGCCTTGCTTAGCACTAAATGCCAATAACTCAGTAATATCCATACTTGTTCCTCAACCTAAACCGGGATTTCGCTTATACTTAAATATGTCGTTTTGTGGACACCTAAAATTCAGTATAGAGAATGATCCGCCACTGTAACGTATAACATCCCTATAATCCTAAAGCAGTTATCAAGAATGTCTACACTAGAGCAACGATATCAGACCGTTAGAGCGCATATTTCCTCGGCTTGTGAACAGACGCACCGTTCTTCCGAAGCCGTAAAACTTCTTGCTGTTAGCAAAACAAAACCGGCCCAAATGGTTGAAGTTTTGTATCAACTGGGTCAACGATCTTTCGGCGAGAATTATCTACAAGATGCTGTCGAAAAAATAACCCAGCTAGCGCATCTCGCCGATATCGAGTGGCACTTTATCGGGCCGATTCAGTCGAATAAAACCCGAGTGATCGCCGAGCACTTTCAATGGGTAGAAACCCTTGATAGAGAAAAAATTGCTCAGCGCCTAAATGATCAACGCCCCACCTCTGCTCCGGCCCTAAATGTTCTCATTCAAATAAATATCAGCCGCGAAGAGCAAAAGAGTGGTATCGCACCTGAACAGGTCGAAAAGCTGGCCGCATTCATAGAGCAACTACCGCAATTATCATTACGCGGATTAATGTGCATTCCCGAAGCGACTCAAGACGAAAACAAGCTCGCCGCACAATTTGACGAGATGCAGCAACTTTTGCAGCAACTTGCTAACAATCATCCACAATGCACAGTATTATCCATGGGTATGTCGAATGATTTAGCACTGGCCGTAAAGCACGGCAGCAGCCAAGTCAGAATTGGTACCGATATTTTTGGCAGTCGTGATTAGATCCATTTAAGAATACAGAACATTTTAAAGGAATTTCCATGAGCAATATTTGTTTTATCGGCGGTGGCAACATGGCCACTAGCCTAATTGGCGGCCTTATCGCCCAAGGCCATGCGGCAAATTCTATTAGCGTGAGTGATCCGAATGAAGCACAGCGCGAACAACTCACAACACAATACGGCATCAATACCTTTGCCGACTGCACACCTGCTTTAGCCGATGCCGACATCGTTGTTTTGGCCGTAAAGCCTCAAGTCATGAAAGACGTTGCACTGATTGTTGCCAAAGCCGCCGAACAATCTTCAAAGCAGCCATTATTCGTCTCGATTGCGGCAGGCATTAACTTGTACTCATTGCAGCAATGGTTAGGTAAAGACCAAGCCATTGTTCGCTGCATGCCGAATACGCCTTCTCTGATTCAGCTAGGGGCCACCGGTCTGTTCGCCAACGAACAAACCTCTATTGTACAAAAGAACTTGGCCGAAACCGTATTGAAAGCCGCGGGTATCGTTCAGTGGGTTCAAAGCGAAGCAGAAATTGACGCCGTTACCGCCGTGTCTGGCAGCGGTCCGGCTTATTACTTCTTGTTAATGGAAGCGATGATCGATGCGGGTATTGAATTAGGCTTAAGCCGTGAAACGGCAAGTGAACTCACCATTCAAACAGCCATTGGCGCGGCTCAAATGGCCAAAGAAAGTGATGTCGATGTCGCCGAGTTACGCCGTCGAGTGACGTCACCTGGCGGAACTACTGAAGAAGCCATTAATACCTTCGAAGGTGCCCACCTGCGTGACATCGTAAAAGCAGCCTTAAGTGCGGCCAATCGTCGTTCTGGCGAACTTGCGCTGATGCTAGGCGAAGAGATGCCAAGCGAAAAGTAAGTATTTGTATAGAAAGTCACTTGTAAGGCCGCATAGGGGTAGAAAATTATCCCTATCGGCTCTATCTTAATAGCCTTACGATCAACTAATTTTATAATCCTATTTCTATACCGTTTTCGGAGATGTATATGACCCCCCTTACCCAAGCGGGCATGTTAGTAATTAATACTCTAGCGGGCCTGTATTTATTGGTCGTGGTATTGCGTTTTTTACTGCAACTAGTGCGAGCAGACTTCTACAACCCGGTCTCTCAGTTTATTGTAAAGGCGACAAACCCTCTGTTGATTCCTTTGCGAAAAGTAATTCCAGGCTTGGGCGGTATTGATCTCGCGTCCCTTGTATTAGCCTTATTCGTTCAGGCTGTCGCGATTGTCTTAATCCTCTTATTAAATGGTATTCAACCGCCACTTCAAGTCGCTATCTGGGCCATTATTGGTGTGCTTAGCCTGTTCTTGAAAATCTATTTCTGGGGATTATTAATTACCGTCATCGCTTCATGGATCGCTCCGGGCTCATACAACCCTGCGCTCATTTTGATTAGCCAAATTCTTGAACCTGCAATGAAGCCTATTCGTAAAATCATGCCTGACATGGGTGGGCTAGACCTGTCACCTATCATCATGTTTTTAACCATTCAAGTATTGGAAGTACTAGTAGTGAGAGGGATGGCAGGAGCAAGCGGTATGCCGGCTGGCCTAATCATGGGTATTTAAGGTTAAGATTTCACATTATCTAGCCTGCTTAATATGAGCAAGCTAGATAAACTGGCAGAGGTTTAACGTAGCGCTAACCTTCTGTCACAGATTGAGTTGCGCACTCAGGTGCAGATAGTCCCTGAATGTTCACACATTTATCGCTATAATCCCCCTATTAAGCTGTCTTAACTACCTTATCTTCAACAGTATTTGAGCAGTATTCGGATTTTCTAGGACAACGAGCAGTCATGCCAGAGCACATTCCAGCCGATAGCGTCGGTATCATAAGTCCAATCGTTCAGCGTTTTGATGAACCATTAACACTACGCAGTGGCCGAGTTCTTGAATCTTACGAATTGATTTACGAAACCTACGGTGAACTCAATGCCGATGCCAGCAATGCTATTCTCATTTGCCATGCACTAAGTGGTGATCATCATGCCGCAGGCTACCATAGCATGGACGATAAACGCCCAGGTTGGTGGGACACCTGTATTGGCCCTGGCAAAGCCATTGATACCAATACGTTCTTTGTAGTCAGCTTAAATAACTTAGGCGGCTGCTCTGGCTCTACCGGCCCAACCAGCATTAACCCAGAAACAGGCAAAGCCTACGGCCCAGATTTTCCGATTGTTGCCGTACGTGACTGGGTTCGAAGCCAAAAACGTCTTAGCTGATTTTTTAAATATTCAGCAATGGGCCGCGGTTGTCGGTGGCTCTTTAGGTGGCATGCAAGTATTGCGCTGGTCGATTCAATATCCAGAACGCCTACGCCATGCACTGGTGATCGCTTCAGCACCTAAGCTATCAGCACAAAACATTGCCTTCAATGAAGTTGCTCGCCAAGCCATCTCCAAAGACCCAGACTTCCACAACGGTCGTTATATGGATCATGGTGTGGTTCCTAAAGCCGGCTTGTCTCAAGCTCGTATGCTAGGACACCTGACCTATATGTCAGGCGATGCCATGGAAAAGAAGTTCGATCGAGACCTAAAAAGCGACGAACTCAGCTTTAGCTTCAACCCTGAATTCCAAGTAGAAAGCTATTTGCACTATCAGGGTCAAAAGTTCAGCACCCAGTTTGATGCCAATACCTACATGCTAATGACCAAAGCGTTGGATTATTTTGACCCAACCATTGATCACGACGGCGATTTAGTAAAATGCTTGAGCCAAGCTCAGTGCAAGTTCTTTGTTGTCTCGTTCACGACCGACTGGCGCTTTGCCCCTGACCGCTCTGAAGAGATCGTTAACGCACTCATTCAGGCCGACAAAGACGTCAGCTACGCCTGCATTGCCTCCGATAACGGGCATGATGCATTCTTATTGCCTATTCCTCGCTACCTTGATGTCTTTAGTGCATACATGGAACGAGTAGAAGCCGATATTCCTGCCCGCTCAGGCGCGAGTACGACAGGAGAATCCTCATGAGCCAAGCATTAACAGACTTACGACCAGACCTAACCATTATTCAGCAATGGGTTAAGCCAAACAGCGAAGTGCTCGACTTAGGCTGTGGTCAAGGCGAATTATTAAGCTACTTAAAAGCCGAAAAAGGCGTACGAGGTTATGGCTTAGAAATTAATCCCGAAAAGATCACTCATTGCATTAAAAACGGCATCAACGTCATTGAACAAAATCTAGATGCGGGCTTAGGCAATTTTAAAGACAGCAGCATCGATACGGTCATCATGGCACAGGCATTACAAGCCGTACAAAGCCCTGATGTCTTAGTCGATGAAATGCTACGCATTGGCAATCAAGCCATTGTGACCTTTCCGAACTTTGGTTATTGGCGAACACGCCTATACTTATTATTGAAAGGCCGCATGCCAATGTCGGAGTCGCTGCCTTACAACTGGTTCGATACTCCGAATATCCACCTGTGTACCTTTAAAGACTTTGAACAACTCTGCCACAATAAAGGCATTCGCATACTGAACAAAAGAGTGGTCGATGATCAGCATAACGAACATTGGAGCATGCGATTATGGCCATCAATGCTCGGTGAAACTGCGATTTACCATATTAGCCGCTAGGAGGCTGCATTATGCTTGGATTTAAAAGTACATCTCTTTTTACTCGCTCGATCTTCCTGTTAAGCACCCTAGCATTAGGGCTGTTCTCTATGCAGAGCAGCGCAGAGCAGAAGCAGGTATTTGGTGAATACGAAGTGCATTACATGGGCCTCAGCAGTAGCTTCTTAACGCCGGAAGTCGCTAAGATTTATGATATTCCACGCTCTCGTGCACTAGGATTTTTGAACATCTCTGTCTTGCAAAAAACAGCAAATGACGAGCTACCTGCGGCACTTAATGCCACCGTCAGCGGAAAAATTCGTAATCTGATCGGCCAAAGTCGTGATATAGAATTTCGCCGTGTACAGGAAGGCAAGGCGATTTATTACATCAGCACCTTTCGTTTTGATGATGGCGACATGTATAACTTCGATCTTGATATTGTACCGAGTAACGCCAAGCAAAAGAATTTTGACGTAAAATTCAGCCAGCGCTTCTACGAAGAAGACTAAGCTCCGAATACCAACTAATTAGAAAAAGACTCTTACCCTATGATTGAAAAGCTCGTTCTGGCTAGTGGAAACCAAGGAAAATTACGTGAGTTTTCACAACTGTTTGCAGATAAAAATATCCAGGTCATTCCACAGAATGAGTTTGATACCCTAGAAGCAGACGAAACCGGTTTAAGCTTCGTTGAGAATGCGATTTTAAAAGCACGTAACGCCTGTAAATTTTCAGGGCTACCTGCACTGGCCGATGATTCGGGCTTAGAAGTCGATGCACTTCAAGGCGCTCCTGGCATATACAGTGCGCGCTATGCGGGCTCTGATGCCAGTGATAAAGAGAACTACCTAAAATTATTAGAGGCATTAAAAGACGTACCTCAAGAAAAACGCAGCGCGCGCTTTCAATGTGTCTTGGTATACATGCGTCACGAATATGACCCAACCCCGCAAGTCTTCCAAGGCCACTGGGAAGGGAGAATTTTAACAGCGCCGAGTGGTGATGAAGGTTTTGGTTATGACCCAGTATTTTTTGTGCCCACCGAAAATTGCAGCTCAGCAGAGCTTAGTAAAGAAATAAAGAATGCTTTGAGTCATCGTGGCCAAGCCATTCAAGAACTGCTTAGAAATTGGCAGCCCTAATTGTGCGAACTTAAAATATTTTGCGCTCGAAGGCGGCCTATATCGGCCGCCTTTTGCTATACACAACAGACATACAGCTTAGTACGTTATTAGTTTTTCATGGCTTCGATTAATTGCGCGCCCACTTCAACATGATTCATTAAACCATTGAATCGCTGCTGTGCTTCTTTGGGTCCCCAAGCAATAACCTGCACTGGCGTATGAGTATGAGTACCCGTAGACCAGACAGTATTCTGATGCTTAGCCAGAGCACGACCAATCAGGTTTAAATGCACCTCTTCGCCATAAACATAGAACTCTTCAAAGTCATCAACCTTAGGGAATTCTGTGGCGGCTAGGTATTTATGATCGGCTTCCTGATATTCATTCACTTCATGCTCAAGAATACGATCAGCGTCGGCCTGAGTGATGGTAAATTCCGTATTGCCATTGATTGCATTTAACAAATCAACAGACGTCGGCTCGACATCACCTAAATCACCGCCCGCTTGATACCAGATGTTATAAAAATCTTTTTTCTGTGCATAAAGCTTATCGAGTAAATCTGGGTTAGCGAAGTTGAAATTAGGCTTGTAGTCACGGTTTGATTCAACAAACGCATCACCGACAATCGTTGGATCTGCCGCAGGAATATCTTTACGGCTATAAGAGAAGCTAAAACCGCCCGTTTCATGGTCAGCAGTAATCAGAACTAAAGTATCATTGCGATCTGCAACCCAGTCATAAACCGCTTGAATAGATTCATCAAACTTTAATAGCTGATGCAACATGTCGCCAGCATCATTATTGTGAGCGGCCCAGTCAATCTGACCACCTTCGATCATCAAGAAAAAGCCATCATCATCTTTCGATAAGATATCCAAAGCTTTTGTCGTCATATCCGCTAGGCTAGGCTGAACGCAGCTATCCGCTTTTTTACACGCTGTGTAAGAAATACCATCCAACATTGCACTGTAGCTAAATAAGCCTAACACTTTACCACCTTCAACCGCGTCTAACTGATCAGCATTGAACGCTAATTCATAACCGGCCGTTTGAGCTTGAGTCAGTAGATTACGATCATCCGTTCGCTTGGACTTGATCTTAACTGTAGGCTCATTAATTAAATTAACTAACTCTGTACTGGTGCTGTTTGAACCTTGTGGGATCCAATAACGTAAACCACCCCCCAACATGACATCAACATTATTCTCTAACATATCGACAGCAATTTCGTTCTCCATCGAACGATGAGCTTGATGCGATGCAAAAGCGGCTGGGGTTGCATGAGTAATACGCGTATCAGAAATTAACCCTGTCGATTTACCTGCCGCTTTCGCCATTTCTAAGATAGTTTCAGTACTATTACCTTCGATATCCAAACCAACTACTTCACTTAACGCAGGCTTGCCTGTCGCTAGCTGAGTCGCAGAACATGCCGAATCAACAACCAAACCACCTACCGGTGTGGTACTCGAAAACGCCACTTGCCCACTATTGGCAAATAACTCTAAAGCGGTTTCACGATTTTTATAAATATCAGTCTTAGAATGTGCTGCAAAATCTTGCAGCAAACCCACTTGCTGTGGACCCATACCATCACCAATCATCATAATGATATTTTTGATCTTTCCTGATGAAGAAGCTCCATTAGTACGGCTGTTAGAATCAGAACTAGAGCTGTCAGCACCACACGCGCTTAATAAGCTGGCGGTAATGATCGCTGAAGACAATTTAATCAATGAACGCATAAGTATAACCTTTGTATTTTGACGTCGCCCAAGCCGTTGTAAGTGGTGGGCATTATTATGTAATTATTAGTTGTTATATTAACAACGCGCATATTAATTATGTTTTATGACAATTTAGTTACGTACGATTAATTACTGACGCTCATATCGCAAAAGCAGTCGTAGCTCTAAAACCCGCTATGCTGTAAGCTGCACCCCCGCTAAATCAAGTGAGTTTTCTATGAGTTTTGCCGATCTGGGCCTTTCCCCAGCAATTCTTGAAGCTGTAGTCGCACAAGGCTATACCGTACCGTCACCGATTCAGGCCGCAGCGATCCCTGCCGTGCTGGAAGGTAAAGACATAATGGCAGCCGCGCAAACAGGCACAGGCAAAACTGCAGGCTTTACTTTGCCTATTTTAGAAATGCTTTCCAAAGGACCACGCGTACAAAATAATCAAGTTCGCGCTTTGGTATTAACCCCCACTCGCGAACTGGCTGCGCAGGTTGCAGACAACGTCGATAAGTATTCAAAGAATACACACCTGACTTCTTGCGTAATTTTTGGTGGTGTAAAAGCCAACCCACAAATGATGCGCATGCGTAAAGGTGCTGATGTATTGGTTGCAACACCCGGTCGCTTGCTCGATCTAATGAACCAAGGCGCCGTTAAATTCGCGCAATTAGAATTTTTGGTATTAGACGAAGCGGATCGCATGTTGGATATGGGCTTTATCCACGACATTAAAAAAATCATCAAAGCACTGCCGAAAAATCGTCAGAATTTATTATTCTCTGCCACCTTCTCTAATGACATTCGCGCATTAGCCAAAGGCTTAGTGAATAACCCAGTAGAAATTTCTGTTGCTCCGCCAAACGTTACCACTAAGTTGGTAAAGCAATGGATTTACCCTGTTGATAAAAAACAAAAGCCTGCAGCACTGGCCAAACTCATCGAAGATGGTGATTGGAAGCAAGCATTGGTCTTTAGTCGCACTAAACACGGCGCCAATAAGCTCACTAAATTTTTAGAAGGCCGCGGTATCACGGCTGCTGCGATCCATGGCAATAAAAGCCAAGGCGCGCGTACTCGTGCATTAGCCGATTTTAAAGCCGGTGAAGTTCGTATTTTAGTTGCAACAGATATTGCTGCTCGTGGTATTGATATTGAACAACTACCACAGGTAGTGAACTTTGATTTACCAAACGTTCCAGAGGATTATGTTCACCGTATCGGTCGTACAGGCCGTGCTGGCGCTGAGGGTCATGCCGTATCATTGGTATGCGCAGATGAAGCGAAAGAGTTATTTGCCATTGAACGAGTGATTGGAGAGTTACTTGAACGTGAAATATTACCAGGGTTTGAACCTGTAAGCCGCTTACCAGAATCTAAACTAAATGCTCGCGCA
>CAWKOX010000021.1:0-23413 GCA_963851095.1 uncultured Gammaproteobacteria bacterium
AAACAAAGTATTGAACTTGAGCACAGTTGGGTTGAACGTTACCAAGTTATTTATGACAACTCTAAACAACGCACGGCTTCGGTTATCCCGGGTGCCGATGAGCAAGAGCAGCCAGCAAACCCTAACGATATTCAAGTTGAAGCATTAGCCAAGTTAGAACAATCTAGAGAAGAAGGTAATCGCCGTGGCTTAGTGGTACTGGCCACGGGTATGGGTAAAACGTGGTTATCGGCGTTTGATAGTAAGCAGATCAATGCCAAGCGTATTTTGTTTGTGGCCCACCGTGAAGAAATTCTTTATCAGGCAGAATCGACGTTTGTGCGTATTCACCCTACCGCCAAAGTAGGCCGTTATACGGGTAAGCACAAAGAGCTGAATGTGGATATGTTGTTTGCCTCTATTCAGACCTTAGGTTTGCAGCATCATTTGGATCGCTTTGGTGCCGACCACTTTGATTACATTGTGGTGGATGAATTTCACCATGCGTCTGCCAGAACTTATCAACAGCTGCTATCGCATTTTACCCCGCGCTATTTATTAGGGTTAACCGCCACCCCAGATCGCACCGATCAGTCGGATATTCTTTCGTTATGTGATGATAACTTGGTGTATCGCAGTGATTTATTTGAAGGCATTACTCAGGGCATTTTGGCACCGTTTCATTATTACGGTATTGGCGATACTACGGTTAACTACCAAGAGATTAGCTGGCGTAATAATAAGTTTGATGAAAAAGAACTGGTTAATCAGTTAGCCACACAGGCCCGTGCGAAACATGCGCTAAAGCACTGGCAAGAACACAAACAAACCAG
Organism: uncultured Gammaproteobacteria bacterium; assembly: GCA_963851095.1. Lineage (GTDB taxonomy): Bacteria > Pseudomonadota > Gammaproteobacteria > Pseudomonadales > Oceanobacteraceae > Oleispira. The sequence goes on from CAWKOX010000021.1 coordinate 813, forward strand.
AACACTGGCGTTTTGTATTTCAAAGAAGCACGCCGACTTTATGGCTGAGTACTTTGTTAAACACGGTATTAAGGCGGTATCGGTACACAGTGAATCGGCTATTCGCCGTAATGATGCCTTGTCTCAGCTAGAGGCGGGCACCCTTGATGTTGTCTTCTCGGTAGACCTGTTTAACGAAGGGGTAGATTTACCCTCGATCGATACGGTGTTAATGCTAAGGCCGACGGAATCTAAAATTATCTTTATGCAGCAGCTAGGCCGTGGCCTAAGACGTTGCGAGGGCAAAGATAAGTTAATCATCGTGGACTTCATTGGTAATCACCACAGCTTCTTTAATAAGCCCGAAGCGCTATTTAAAATCGGCCCAACGAATGCCAATAAAAAAGACTTCATCAACGATGCGAATGATGGATCGTTGGTATTACCCGAAGGCTGCTTTATTAATTACGACCCTGTTGCCATTGATTTTATGCAACAGCTCACCGCCACGCGTATTGATTCACAAGTAGAGCTGTATGAATCGTTAAAAGCATCGTTTGGCTATAAACCGAGTATGGGCGCGTTTTATCATGCGGGTGGCAGCATTGATACCGTTCGCAGAGAACATGGCCAGTGGTGGGAGTTTGTGGCTAAGCAGGGGGATCTTTCTGATAGCGAGTTAGCCTGCTTAACCTCGCACAAAGCGTTTTTATGTGAAGTGGAAGTGACGAAGCTGGATAAGTCTTTTAAATTAATACTGTTGGAATCGTTATTAGAAAATGATGGTTTTAAAGCCCCTGCGAATACGTTGGCGATTGCCCAAAATAGCTTTGGAATCTTTAAGCGCCGCCATCGTTTGTTGGTTGATCTGCCAGAGAAGTATCAAAGCCTAGAAGAACTCGATGCTAAGCAATTAAAAACATGGCATACCTACTGGTTGAATAACCCCGTTAATGCTTGGATTGGTGGCAGCAGGGCTCAAGGAGGAAAGAGGCAGCTGATAAAGCGTATTTTAAAATAGAGGAAGAGAAGCTTACTTATTTAACCGCTATTGCACCTGAAGAACTGGATGCGTTTAACGTGATGGTGCAAGAGCTGGTGAATTATAGCTTCTTGCAATATGAACAGCGCTTAACCAATAAAGTGATTGAGGGTGAATCAAGCCCTGTAAATGTTTTACCAGAAGCGGCTAATTCAATTCCTTATTTCAGTGACTTAAAAATCGCCTGTGGCCACTTCCGAACCAGTAGCCATGAAACAGAAGAAATTGAACAGATCGCCTTGCCAGAAAAATACGGCACGCTAGATCCTGCGAAGCACTTCATTGCTCGCGCAATGGGTAACTCTATGAATGGGGGTAAACACCCCATTCATGATGGTGATTATTTATTGCTTGAGCATATTACGTCTAATAACGCAGGCAGCATCAGTAACCAGATTGTTGCCATTGAACGCCAAGATACCAGTGGTGATGATCAATACCTATTACGCTCGGTTAATAAGCTTGGCCAAGGTCAGTATGAGCTAGTCGCACAGAACCCTGATTATGAACCTATGATGGCCACTGAAGATATGGCTACGTTTGCGCGTTTGAAAGATGTTATTGATCCTATGGATTTGTATCTGCATCAATCGTTTATGCGTGAAGATATTCCACCTCTATTCGGTTTAGAATTTAATACTGGCGCTTGGAAATCGGGCATGTATGCCCTAGCGGGCAGTGACGATCAGTTTATTTTAGTGACATTGAATAAACAGGGTAAAATTAGCTGAGCATCAATACCATGATTATTTTGAGGATGGTGAAACCTTTCATTGGCAGACGTCAAAATAGCGTAGGACCAGATGGAGGTAGGGGTCAGAGATTGATTAATCATAAAGCCAACGGCAGTAAGCTGCATTTGTTTGTGCGTAAGAATAAGCTGGAAGCTAAGAAGGCGGCACCGTTTTATTACTGTGGGCCGATGGAATATGTGTCGCACGAAGGTGAAAAGCCTATGAGTGTGGTGACTAAGCTTGATTATGAGCTGTCGGAATATTTGAAAGCTGAGTTTATTGGGGTAGTTAGGTAGTCATAACCTTGCTGTAGATAGAAAGGCTATGGCTGGTAACGCTGGTTGTATGCAGCTATTGCTAAAAAGTATCGTCTTTACGTGTACAGGCAACTTCAGATATTTCATCATTATCCAGTGTTAATGAGCAATTTAGAAGAAATGAAGGCGCACCCGGCATCGCTGTTATTAAATCAATCTCGAAGGTAAAGGTATTATCGGTTAACTTGAAATTGGTATAGTCAACTGATTGAACATCTGTCCTTGTATTGACTTTTAAGTTATTAAAAAATGGTAATGTAATTTCACAGTAGTCCTTTGTCTCCAGCAATTTATCATTCGTAGGATCGATAGTTTCAAAGCGCATACAAGGGTATTCCGATTCGGTATTGAATCTTGTGTAGCGAAATAATACGGTCCCTGTAAATTCAGACTTTGACTCCCTTATTAATGGCGACATGGTCGGGGGGATATCTGCTAGGGCTGAAGTGGTGAAAAAGGATATTAATAATAAAAGCAGTCGATTGAATTTCATAATGTTATCTCTTTATTTTTATGCTGAGCACATGTTTAGGGCATATGTGTTTTCTGCTGCATTTTCTAAAAACTTCTTCCTAAGTGCAAAGCGCTGGGAGGGGACATTTGGCCATCTTTGTAAATTTAGAAGTTCTGCTTTAAATGAAGAAAAATCATTATTAGCAACATGACGCTGTAAAAATTCACGCTCTCTTCCTTTGAAGTCACCTCTATAGGTTAAATCAATAAGGATTTCCTTAATACTATTATGCAACGTGCTCCAGTTGGTTGTTCCATATTTAGCTGTTACATCTGATTTATTACATAACCGTATTGTTGTTTTTTCATAGGATATATAGTCTTTATTAAATAAAGCGAGTTGTGCCGCTGGAGTTATCTCGAAATCTAGAAGATCGTTAGTAATTATGTACTCTTTTGCTTTGCTACCGATCAAACTAGCCGCGGTACTAATTTTATTAGCGGAATTGACATCTACACCTGCTTTAATAAGGTCTGTTTTAATAGAGCCTGAAGAGCGAAATTTCATATCGTAGCCACGGCCAATAGTAAGACCTGAAATCGCGCTTGGTACATGAAGTATACGGCTGTGAAAACGGCCTCCCTCTTGACCTTCTACACTCCAAGTTATTTCGCCCCTTGCTGGTTTTGTTATTGATTTAATCGTGAATTTAGATTTTAGATGGCTTACTAGTGCTTTAAATGTCTTTGCATTGGCGCTAACAAGTTGATCTGGATTAGAGGTCCCTTGATTCTCTTTTTGGAATTCACCAATTCGATTATAAAAGTCATCATTGACACTGCTATCTACTGTTAGAATAGTCTTATTTTTTGATCGGAAATATGTGTTGAGTAAGGCTTTGATAAGCCGAACATCATTAGCCGTGTTCTGGCCATTTTTACCGACGGATGCGGATATTTTAAGATTCATAATAATTCCATTTATTAAGTTTTGATAATTTCTAATAATATAGTATTGATTTTCTTGTCGCTGATTTATGCATTGTACAGTACTATTTTTAAAGTAGTTTGATTTGTTACACATTTTGGCTGATTTGTTGTTTCAAAATAATGGCAGGCAGGCGAATGCCAATAAAAAAGACTTCATTAAAAGCGCGAGCGATAAATCATTAGAGCTGCCAGAAGGCTGCTTTATTAATTACGACCCTGTTGCCATTAATTTTATGCAACAGCTCACCGCCACGCGCATTGAATCACAAGTAGAGCTGTATGAATCGTTAAAAGCATCGTTTGGCTATAAGCCGAGTATGGGCGCGTTTTATCATGCGGGTGGCAATATTGATACTATACGCGGCGAGTACGGCCAGTGGTGAGAGTTTGTGGCTAAACAGGGGGAAAGAGTGCCGCTGATAAAGCCTATTTTAAAATAGAAGAAGAGAAGCTTACTTATTTAACCGCTATTGCCCCAGAAGAACTGGATGCGTTTAACGTGATGGTGCAAGAGCTGGTGAATTATCGATTCTTGCAATATGAACAGCGCTTAACCAATAAAGTGATTGAGGGTGAATCAAGCCCTGTCAATGGTTTACCAGAAGCCGCTAATTCAATTCCTTATTTCAGTGACTTAAAAATCGCCTGTGGCCACTTCCGTACCAGTAGCCATGAAACAGAAGAAATTGAACAGATCGCCTTGCCAGAAAAATACGGCACGCTAGATCCTGCGAAGCACTTCATTGCTCGCGCTGTTGGTAACTCTATGAATGGAGGTAAACATCCCATTCAAGATGGTGATTATTTATTGCTTGAACATATTACGTCTAATAACGCAGGCAGCATCAGTAACCAGATTGTTGCCATTGAACGCCAAGATACCAGTGGTGATGACCAATACCTATTACGGTCGGTGAATAAGCTTGGCCAAGGCCAGTATGAGTTAATCGCTCAGAACCCTGATTATGAACCTATGATGGCTACTGAAGACATGGCTACGTTTGCGCGGTTGAAGGATGTTATTGATCCTATGGATTTGTATCTGCATCAATCGTTTATGCGTGAAGAAATTCCACCTCTATTCGGTTTAGAATTTAATACTGGCGCTTGGAAATCGGGTCATGTATGCCCAGCGGGCAGTGACGATCAGTTCATTTTAGTGACACTGAATAATCAGGGTAAAATTACTGAGCATCAATACCATGATTATTTTGAGGATGATGAAACCTTTCATTGGCAGACACAAAATAGCGTGGGGCCAATGGAATATTTGTCGCACGAAGGTGAGAAGCCTATGAATATTATTGCTGGGCTTGATTATGAGCTTTCGGAATATTTGAAGTTAGAGTTTGTTGGGTGATTAGAGTTGGTTGTTTCGTTAAGTAATGTTCTTCAATACCCCGCCAGAGTAGTAAGGGGTTGGTGTTTAAAGCGGTTATTTTAGCGGGCTTGGGTACGTTGAAGGATGATGAGAAGAATTATGCGGAAGAAGTGCGGTTGTTGTATGTGGTGATGACCCGTGCGCGTGAGAAGTTGTTGGTGACGTCTAGTAAGGCGAATTTTTATACTGAGCGGTTATTGGGGTAGGAATGTCACATCGAAGGTCTTTCTGTTAGTTTGTTATTGTACGGGGTACCCGTATAGTGTTCATATGAGAGGAGGTGCACTAATATGAATATTGAACGCATTGCACAAGCGATCGAAGATGATGCGGGTGAGTCGATAGAAGGCTTACGTGAATCGCTTTCTGAAATGAAGGCGGGTAATATTGCTCGTCAATATACTCCCGAGCAGCTGTTGCTTCAAAAAGCTCGTTCAAGTCTGCAATTGTCGCAAGCAAAGTTTGCCAAGCTTATTAATACTCCTGTGGCTACTTTAAGAGATTGGGAGCAAGGGCGTTTTAAACCTGCAGGCAGCGCATTGGTTTTGTGTAAGGTTGCTATTAAAGATCCTAGTATTCTTTTGTCGGTGTGATTTGAGTTACGGCCTAGCAGTCGATGTTAGGCTAATGCAATTCACATTAACGGGTATCTTTTAGGTGAGGCAAGGCTTTTCGATAATTACTGAGGATGGTATTAAGTATCACTTAAAGAAATTACAAGAAAAAAAGATGCTACAACGCATAGGGTCAACTAAAGCGGGTAGCTGGAAGGTCTTCTCTGCATTGGAAGGTATGCAGGTGACAAAAAACTCAACTAAAGAGTAAACTAGCATTAATTAGCCTTCCTCAGCCTCTTTCTTGATTGCTAGGGAAGAAGCACGTTTTAAAGTGGAAATGGATTTTGGCAAAGATAGTACTCAGTTTGAGCGGTTGTGTTCGCAAAATGACCTCTGGCGAGAAGCGCCGTTTAATACTCTAGTTGTACATTATATTTACGAACCTCCATTTATCGTTATTACGTGCCAATTTATTGAGGCTCTATTAACTCAATTGAATTTAACATTCGGTTAATCACACCTTAATGAATTCCATCATCATAACTAGATAGAAATGAATATGTTTGAAAAAATAAATAAAGATCACTTAGAGTTGACCTGCCCTGAGTGTGATAAGAACACAAAGATCAAAACAGAAGATGGTGTTAGTTGTAGTAGTTGTAATGAGTCTTTTAAGGGGATGGTGTTTAACCAAAAGAAGCTCCTAGCAAAGTCAGCTGCTTATCTTATAGTGGCGGGTGCTATAGGAGGTGTTGTTTTGGACAATAAGATAGAGGATTCTAGGTTACCTTATGCAGCTGAATATAAATTGATGGATACTTGTATAAGTGCTTATTCAGGAATGGTTAATGCTAAAGAACATTCTGATCGAATAGATATGTGCTCTTGTGCAGTAAGGAAATCAGTAAATAATTTAGGTGTAGGCCGTGATAGGAATGAACCCGATGAGGTACTAGAAGCATTCTCACATGATGTCAGGTCTGCTGCCCGTGGATGTTAATTTATGAGTAATAATGCTGCCTCGACTGAACAGATCCAAAATTTTTTAGATGTGTTGAATGATGTTGGTATTTCTATTCGACGGTTCTGTGAAATTGCTGCTGGCGAAGAATATAATTTGACGGATGATGAAGTTAGCAGTTTGGTTGAAAAATACCGTAAACGTTTCAGTCGTAAATCAATGGCAAAGTTTGAATTGAATATTATGAATGATATTTTAGAAAAACAACCTGAGTTTAAATCTTCTCAAAAGGTTAGGTTATCTAGAAAAGAAAATACTTTTGAGAATACCGATTTCGAAAGCTTATTAGTGTCTTCTTTCAAGGCTTTAAAGTAATGAAGAAAGGGCTGCCAATTGGCAGCCCTTTTTATATCGACTTACTTCGGTCGGTTGTTACCGCGACCGCCACCGGATGGTTTCCCTGTGGTGCTTGGTCCGTTAGGTGGACGAGGCGCTGATGCATTAGTCATTATTGATCACCTATATAGTCATCGTTATTCGGATTGTGAGAATTGGCCCAGTCATCCATGTCTGCTTCATTGTTAGGGTTGTTGATATCAGACCATTGGTCTAATTCTTCTTGGCACATATCTGAATTATCTGGCATGTTATTTCCCCTTACCATTTCCAGTGTTCTTTGCAGCAGCTGATTGAGCTCGTGCTGCAAAAGAGCCTTTTGTCGTTTGGCCATTACCTGTTTTAGCACCTGTAGCTTGGATGCGTGCAGCTGCGGCTGTAGTCATTTGTGTTTTCTTTGACATGTTTATGTCCTCATATTATTTATATTGTGTACCGCCCCCGCTGGGGTTTATTCGGTACAAATTAACTATACAAGTCTGCATGGGGACAATTGGGGACAATTAACTTATTAAGTTTGTTTACAGGCATGCATTTAATATTCATGGTGTTGTCTGGAATATTAGAATTATAAAAACGTTTCAGCTGAAACGTTTTCTGGTTATAAAAAAGAGGATTTAGATGATGCTGAGTTATTACCCGAGCGGTTGTTGAAGGATGAACCGCAGTTAGAGCAGGAGCCGCTCACGTTCCCCCAGCGTCGTGCGGATGCTTTGCTGGCAATGGCTGAGGGTTTTAGTTGTTTGGATGCTAAAGATAACGGGCTGGATTTTAAGGGGCTGAGCCTTAAAGGGCATGAGCGTTGTCAGTTGGTATTGCATGTTAATTCTGACTCTAATTCTGACTCTAATTTAGATGGCCGTTGGTTGTTGCCGGATGCGGCGCGGCGTTTGGCGTGTGATGCTCTACTGAATGGCGAGAATCTGAATGCAAATGATCTAAAGCAGGCTTTGCCGAAGAATATTTATGACGGCATTGATGAGAACACTGCGGTTACCAAGTGGATCGGTGAGCTGATTATTACCGTATGGCGTGCGTAATAAACGTATTCACCGCATCACTTTGTACCGGATTTTTAAAGGCCGGAGTAATGAAGTGGGGGGCTATTAACAAGCCTTTATCGATTAAGCGCGTTATCAGTGGCAAAAATTCTAACGAGGTTTTGCCTGCCAGCAAGTTGTTAAAATCTTTTTCGTGTTCGTAAGCGCTTAATATGGCGCTAAAGCCTCTTAGGTACAGATAATCTTTGGTATAGCCGCCACCTCGGTAAACTCGGGCGGTGATGGTATAGGCCAGATCGTCGCTGACGTTGTAGGTTTCTTTTAGAATCAAGAAGGTGGTGCGGAAGTTTTTATCTTCTATTAACGATTTAACCGCGATTACGCGCAAGGCTAAGGTTTTTAAACGCTGTAGGGTTAGGTTGCCCGATAAAAATTCACTTAAAATCGCCATGCCTTCTTGGGTCGTAGTACTGACGGGGCAGCCCAGCGATAAGATTTGCAGTGGCTGCATGCGGCCATTTAATGACGTGGCTAGGTGTACGCCAAGTTCGTGATGCGCTAAGGCATGGGCGTCGGTTTCGTATAACTTGGCGTTGCTATTGATGCGTACAGTTGTGCCCGATACCAAGGCGTTGGCGACCATGGTTTCGTCTAGCTTCATTTCCCAGGTGTAATTTTCTTGTTCTACCATTGCCGCTAAAATTTTGATGATGCCTTGAGCATCGACTCGCTCTCCTACTTTGTCATTGGGGTTGGGTGGCAGGTGCAAAATAAACTGAGCGTTTTGAACGTCTTTTTCGCTGGGCTCACCGTAATAGCGCAATGAGTCGTATAGAAACTCGTTAGTACCGATTGATTTGTATTGATCGACCTTGTCGGCATAAGAATCAATGACCGCTTGGTAGAGGGTATAAAGATCTTCGTCTTTGATGTTTTCTAACGGCAGATTGTAGAGCTTTCGTTTCAGTGCAAAGGTGTCGATGTTATTGGTTTTGTAGATGAATGAAGGGCTGCTGGAAAAATTATTGGCGAAGAAGGTTTCTTTTTCTTCTAAAAAATTCAGGGGTTTTACCGCATCTAAAATATTGATCTTGCTGACTAAGGAATGAAGTTCTGAGTCGATGGCGTTGATGGCAGGATCTGGATTGTATTGCATGGTGTGGGTCTCATACCAAGGCTGATGTAGTGCTGATTTAGCAGTCTAAAATATTATCGCAGAACATCGTATTCTTCTATCAATAAATCAATCAGGCTATCAATAAATCAGGCTATCTTTCATGATCACTTTTCATCGAGCCGTTATGAGCAGGGGTTACTTGATGAGGCTTAATATTCATATCGCTATCATAGCCCTCTATCACAATCGCGGCCTTGGTTGCTTTTATCAGGTTGGCTTTCTTGGCGGCTTCGCTCTCAGCGGTTGATTCAGTGGTCGGCTCGGCTGTTTGGCTAGAGGTATTGTTATTGTCTACGCAGGCCGTGATGCTGATTGTCGCAAGTACAGTCGTGAATAGTGGGACAAATAGTGGGGCGAATAGCTTTAGCATGGTTGTTCCTTAGTTATAAATATCGATCTCTGGCTAACATTAAAGCATAACCGCCGCGCTAAGCTAAATAGTGCCTATCTATTCATCAATCAATCACCCATTAGGGTGAACACTTTAATTATTCTGTATCGTATAGTGGTTTTTTAAAGTATTAATCAGCAGGTAGTTAGGTATGAACAACTTAAAAATTAAAAGCTTATCCGTCATGATTCTAGCATGTTCTCTTGCTGCTTGTGGTGGCGGAAGTAGTAGCAGTAAAGCTAAGCAGGACATACTTACTGGAGAGACGTCTTTAAATAAAGTTGTTTTTAATGCGATTCCTGATGGCAGTTCTGAGCTTTGGGTCAGTAATGGTAAAGATGCTGGTACGGTTGTATTGAATGAAGATGTGACTTACGACAAGGCCTTAGGCCAAGACGTGCTTAATAAGCGTATTTTCTTTATTGCTTCAGAAAGTAACGGTGATAACAATGCGTGGGTTAGCGATGGCACAGCTGCTAATACGGTTGCTATTGTTGATGAAGCGACTCAGCTTCCTATTGAACATGGTACTTCAACACTTGGTGAACATCAGCGTCCTTATGTTCTGGCTGGTGGTAAAGTGTACTTCATGGGTGATAACCAGAAGGTTTATGAAGTGAATGGCAATGAAGCGACAGCCGTTGCTGATTTATCTGATTTGAGTAGTGGTTTAGCTTATTCTTCAAGCACACGACTAATTCAACATGCCGGCACGATTGCAACTGATGGCACGACGTTGTTTTTTAATATTGGCTTCCGCCCAGGAAATGAAACTAAATTAAAAGGTATAGAAAAAGTAGGTATGGCAAGTGTAGGGCCTAGCTATGAATACGCACTTCACCGTTTAAATACTACTTTAGCGACAGCGCATAAACTTGAGGCTTTAGAAACAACGACTTCGAATTCTATGATTAAAGCGATGGCTGTGGCTACTCCGTCTACTGTTGCTGTTGAAGGCGATTTAAATCATGTGTTTGCCATGGGCGGTAAAACCTATTTTGCAATGGAAGATGCTATTTACTCTATGTCAGATGAGCTTTCGAGCATTGCGTTAGTTGAAGACAGTGATGATTTGAATACGGCTAAAACTGCAATTTTGGATGATGGCACTGTAATGGTGTATGAACAATATTCTCCTTGGGATATTTATGAATTATCTCAAACTGGCCTTACTAATTTGAATCTATCAAGCACTACTATCAAAGCATTTAGTAACAGCAGACTTCAGCGCTCTACTAGTCTTGTTTTTGCAGGCAAAGATAAATTGTATTTTAAATATAATTCTTCAAGCCCTTTTAGTTTAGCGGCTGTTGATAAAACGGGTGATGTGAATCTGGTTGAGTATGGTACAAAGATAACAGCATTGACTTCTGATCAGAGCATTATCAAATCTATCGGTTCTAGTAATGATCAGACAAAAGCAATGAAATTTGCAAAAGGGATCGTGTTTGAAGTTGATAGCGAGCAGGCTGGCAAAGAGCTTTGGGCAATTAATTATGCTACGGGTAAAATTGATTTGTTGGAAGATTTGAACAGTACGTCTGCTGATGATGCTGATCCTATTGTTCTTGGTTTGTTAGGCGATTCTAATAAAGTAATCTTTTCTGCAGATTCTGGTACGTCTACAGGATCGGCTGGCGTGACTGATACTGGTACTGGTCGTGAGCTTTGGGTTTCTGCTGGTGTTGCTGGCGATCCTTCACTAGTTAAAGATATTGCAGATGGCAGTGACGATGGTGTTGGCGTTGTTTCTAACCTGATAATTGCTCACTAACACAGCTTGTTAGTCTTAGTATGTTTATAACGTTATTTGAGCGTTATTTAAATGGCCCTTCGGGGCCATTTTTTTTGCCAATTGTTTGAGAAGGGTTACACTGCGCTGAGGACTAGTTATTAAGCATTCAATAATAGAGGCTCTATGAAAGAGTTGATTCATTCATTATTACTGGCTGTCACTGCGGTAGGCCTGCTTGGTCTGGTTGGTTGCAGTTCGCTGGGCTCTCAAAATGTGCCTGTGCCCAGCAGTGCGCCGGTTATTCAGACTTCGGCTGAAGGGTTCGATATGGGGAATCATGCCTTGGTGCGTCAACAGCTTTTGGCTCAGTTGTCTGAGTGGAAAGGTGTGCCGTATCAGTTTGGTGGTTTAACGAAGCAGGGCGTAGATTGTTCGGGGTTTATTTATTTAACCTTTGCGGAGGAATTTGGTATTCGAATTCCTCGTACGACTCAATCGCAAGTATTAAAAGGTCAGGTGATTGATCAGGCTGATTTGGTGCCGGGGGATTTGGTGTTTTTTATGACGGGTTATAATCAGCGTCATATTGGTATTTATGTGGGTAAAAAGCAGTTTATTCATACCTCCAGTTCTCGCGGGGTTATGCTATCGCGCTTAGATAACCCCTATTGGCAAAGTGCGTATTGGCACTCTCGCCGCATTGCACTTTGATTTTTAATAGTCCTTTAATTTTCTATTATCCTTTAATTTTCTATAGACATTGATCACTCACAAAGTGATTGCTCCAGCCTTGTACTTTTTCTATTCGTCGGTCGCGTTCGCATTCCCAAGGGCTAACAGGGTGACGATTATTCCACGCTTGCATCAAGTTATATTGCGCTCTTGATAATGACATGTCGTAACGCTGGCTCATGTAGAGGTAGGTTCGTGCAATGGCGCCTCGGCTTTGTTCGGGAGGTTGTACGCTGCGTTGTTTGAAATCGACGATCATCGGGCAGCTACCATATTGGTAGGGCTTGCCATTCCAATCGCTGAAACGAAAGTTAGAGCGGTCGCCGTTAACTTCGCCAATGGCCGGTACGAGGTTGTGTAGGTCCGACTCCATGGTTTTAAACTGCGGGCTGTTTTTGCTGCAGTTTTTACGGCGTCCTTCTTGCCAGCATTGCAGCTGGTGGCCAAAGGTCCAAGCGGGTACAACGTGCTCCCATTCTGTACGCGCGGCGCGCTTTTGTTGTTTTCGAACTTGGTAGCCACAGCTTGCATGGTCGGGTTTTCCAGCGCCTTTTTTGCCTTTCCAGGTGATATCGCAGCCGCAATAGAAGCTGGTATTGTGGCCTTGGTATATTTGAACGGCTTGTTTTTTAGCGGCTCTAAATGAACTAGGAGTGGCGGCATAAACGCTATGGATACTGGCGATTAGCAATAGCGGCAGTATTGAGTATTTTATAATAGGGTGTTTTTTCATCGATGGTTGTCTACTAACTTTTGTCTATTGGCTTTGATCTATTAGCTTTGATCTATTAACTAGATGTTGGCGCGGGTTGTTATCTTTATTAAGTGGTTGATTTTGCTTTGTTTATTTATAAATTACTACTATTTACTTAGCGGTATTGAGTTGAAAATAAGTAATTAGACTGTGATCGTGACTAGGGGGAGCATTAGAATATTGAGGTAAGGGTTTTTAGTGTAAAATTAGTGCACTGTTAAAAATGGACTCTTTTGAAATGGACGACTTAAGAATGGATGGCTTTAAAATGGACTGCTTAAAGATAGACTGCTTAAAAATAGAAAGGGCAATGAAAACAATTCTATCCAGCATACTGTGCGTATGTGCTTTATTACCCGCGGCTTCGTTTGCAGAAATCTATAAGTGCAAGGTAAACGGCAAGCTCGTTTTTACCGATCAGCCTTGTGAGGGTGGCAAGGTCACACTGGGAGAAACAAATTCGATGGCTGCAGAAGAGAAGCCATTTGAGTATGAGCCGTTGCAAAAAGCCTATAACAGTAGCCAGTGGTATTATGGGCATGCGGGTTATAAAAGGGCGTTGCGCGTGCAGAAAAAATACAATGCACCGATCTTTTTATATTTCCAAGCCGACTGGTGTAGCTATTGTCGTGAGTTAGAAAAGGGTCTGATTAATACGTCACAAGGCGCAAAAGTATTACGCAATGTGGTGAAGGTAAAAATTACCCCAGAAGACAATAAGCGCGACGATGATTTTTTTAGACGCTTGGGAGGCACGGGCTATCCGACGGTATTATTGCAAAAAGATAGTATTAGCAGCCCGCAAACATTGCAGATGTTTTCGAATAAAAAGCTGATGACGGCGAATACGTTATCGCAAGTTGTTGATGCGCTCATTGTTTCGAAATAAAAAGAGGCGTTAGAATAAAAAATCCCCGACGGTGAAAACCGCCGGGGATTTTTATTTTACGCTGACTGAATCTTAAATAAGATTATTGTTCTTCGACACGCTGGTGTCTAAAGAAGACGCCACCATCACCGAACGACGAGCTGTTAAATTCAGAGTTCATACGAATCGTTCCGACTTTAACCGCGCTATCACGTCTTTGCTTGGCGTACTTCTTTTGGAAGTAGCTGAAGATCGAGGTGCGCACTTTCTTATCCGTTGCGTACACATCATAAATGGGCGTACCGGCAGGTAGGCTGTTGATGTCATCACGGAAGTCGTGAGGTGCTGACGAGAACATGCCTTTCACTTCATCTCTTGGTACAAAGTACACCTGCGTTGGCGAAACCACATTGGCTACGCTAGCACCGTCTGGCGTGACTTGTGCCATTTGGCTAACCGACATGGTATTTGGCTTACTCGTTACTAGCGAGAATAACGCCGTTGTGCCGAGGGTTTCGTTTACTTCTTTATCAACGTACTGAGACAATTCGTTCGCGAAGAAGTCATGGTTATCGCCTTGGCCAGAGAGTGTATAAAGCGCAGAAACGTTACGTGAATCTTTACCATCAACAAATACTTTCCATGCTAAACCTGGGGCAAAGCCACGGTCGCTTGGATCACCGGTAACCGATAAACGCAGTAGACCACACTCAGACCCTTTGAATAGACCTGTGAATGGGTGTCCGGCTGCAGGTTCAAAGGCTACCTTCGCTAGAGAGCCAAACGCATGAATCGGTTTTTCATAGCCTAGTGGTGCGACGTCTTGCTTCTTCTTCACTTTATCCCAAAGGATTGAGTTGATTAGGCCACCAATGTTAACCGGCTCAAGTTCTGGTCTTTCGCCATCTTCATAGACGGTACGCTGTGCGCCATTGGTCCATAGCAGTGCTTCTTTATCGCAAGCGGCCCAGTTGTCGTAATCCGCAGGGATTTTAAGATCCCAAGGTTTAAAGGCATTTTCAACACCGGTTAGGCTAAACCCAAGCTGTGGGAAGTGACGCTTGATCACATCGACCATGGTATTTTCTTCTACCCAATCAATCCCTGCTTGCGTATAGGTTTCTGCGGTGTAATCCGTGGTGAAGAAGCGGTCAGTCATTAGGCGACGTGACGCGTTTAAGATGAAGATCTGGAAAGCAGTTTCACCAAACGCGAAGCCTTCTGGGCGAACGGTTTCTGCCAGCTGTCCTACAAGGGCATCGATTTGTTCAACATCGTTATTATAAACGCGCTTCAGTGCCGCTAGGGTGGTTGGGTCTGTGGTTAGGTCTTCAAACTTGTTGATTTCTTTTAGGCCAATCTGACGACGGAATTCGTTATAACGTGGGGTTCCACGCTCACGATCTCGGATGATGTCGATAGCCGCGATATCAATATCACCAATTAATGGCATGGATAGATTACGCAAGAAATCTGGGTAGTTGTTAAGGGTTAAAGAACCTGGGTTAGTAATACCAAATGAGTACCATAGACGTTCGCCACCTTCGGTATCCATAATGTTTTCTGCATCGCCATCACGAGCATCTTCAATCGGAATTTGATTGGCGACGATGTTTGAGCCGATGTCGTAGATATCAACGGTATCGCGCATAAGAGGATGCATACGGTAAACCGATACAAACTCTTCGGTTAATACATAAGGAACGTCGTAGTTGTTGGGCGCGCTTTGGCCGACTAAACCGCCTAAAACATGATCGATAGCACCTGGCTTACTGAGTTCAGCGGCTTTGGCTGGGTCGAATAACGCAACGGTGTTGGCGATCCAAGAACTAGGGCCTTTCAAATCATCCATTGCCGCTTGAATCGTATCGCGGGTTTCGCGGTCGCGGGTAATACCCCACCAGTTTGATTCCATTGACAGCTCAAGCACAGGGTTGGCTAGTAATGCGGGGGTCCATTCAACGGTATGGATTTTAGCCATTAAAGCGGCGTTGACTAAGCGGGCTTTGTCGTAGATCCATTCATCTGTGGCGTTGGGGTTATTCAGCTTCAGTTCATCGGCAATGGCGTTGTGTTCTAGAGTGAACACTTGGTGCAGCATGCTCAAACCTACCCACCAGTTATTATCAAAACCAGTGACCGATACGCCACTCCAAAAATCACGGGGCAAGGTGCCGTTATCTTCAACCTTGAGTTTACCATCAGTAAAAGAACGAATCTTGTCGTTGGTTGCTTGGTCGCTGCCATAAAGCTGCGAGCCATCCCACCAGTGGGTATTCACGTTACGGTAAGTGGGTGGTAAGTGCGCGTCTGCAACGGCATCACGATCTGGATCGGGGGCCGTACGCTGAACAGACATGGTGCCCGAACCTAAAGGATCACCGTCGGGAAGATTGAATTCGATGGGGTTGCCCGTTGCATTTGCACCGTGGTCAAACCAGTCATGGGTCATGAACTGGATCCAGGCTGCGGCAATGAAGTTGATGCTGGTGGCGGGTTTAATTTGATCGCGCGACATCAAGACATTACTGATCTCACGAGGGTTAGGGGTTAATAGGGTATCGGCTTCGGTTTCACCATAAGCGGCTTGCAACTCTACGTTACGACCAAAGCGGCGGTTTACAGAACCCTCTGAAGGATTCTCTAGAATATTACAGGTGCCATCAACCGTTCGCGCACCATGGCTACGCTCGTCGCAGACAATGTTGGCATTGGCTTTATCGAAGTCTTCGGTTGAGAACATGTTGTTCTTCAATAATTCAGTGCGTTCTAGGCCAAGGGTTAATGCTGCTGCTGCAACACCGAGTGTGCCAAACTTGACGAGTGAGGGCCAAGTGACCCAAACAGAATTTATCATACGATGATCCTTTGTTGTTTTTCTTTGTAAGAGCATCAGCAGATTAGAAGTCTGACCAACAAAAACCACCCTCCTTAGGGGTGGGGATAAAGAGTAAATAAAGTGATTTTATAATGAATAGTTTATGGTGAATAATCGTGAGAATTGATGCGAAGCTCGATAAAACCTAGTACTAAAGCAGGGAGGGGGAAGGTAGGGGGTGTTTGATTGAATATTAAAAAATAATAGCTATTCCTTAGAAAAACTTGATGAATTCTTAAAATGGAATGGGCATAACGTTAAAAGTGGCGCGCTGTGTCGCACAATGACAAATAGTTGGACAGGCTGAATATTCACCCTATAGTATAAGGAAAATAATAAGACAGACTGATAATAAAAAATAATAATGAAAGCTATTGCTCGCCTGAATTTAGATAAATTAATTGATAAGGGGCTTAACTACCCGCTTGTATTAATCGTTGCTGCGCCTGGCTCAGGTAAAACCACGTCTCTTAATCAGTGGGTTGATCGTTATGCTATTGGTGATGATAGAAATGATAATGGCAGTGATGATAAAAGTACTGATGAGAAAGCACTTAAGGTCATTCACTTTGTTGCGGCCGATAAGTTTAATCAAGGCGACTTGTTGTTTGAGCATATTTTTCAGCAGCTAAGTGCTATCACACCATTATGGGAAGCCTCTTTTTTTAAACTCTTTAAATCAGACCAAGAAGCCGATGCGGCGACACTGATTGATATTTTTATTCAGGGCTTTGATCAAATAGCTCATCCGATTGCGATCGCCATTGACGATTTTCATCACATTAAGTCTAAGCGAATTTTAGAAATTTTTAATGGCTTAATTAGCCGTTTACCTGCGCACATTACGTTTGTATTTGCTTCTCGAAACCACCCTGATTTATCCATTTCAAAATTTAAACTTGAAGAACGAGTCTTGGTGATTGATGGTAATGATTTAAAACTCAGCGAAGAAGAGCTTTCGACGCTTAACCAATTATTATGCGATTCAAAAATAGATGAATTAAGGCTGCAAGCCTTGCTGGCGCAAACAGAAGGCTGGTTTGTTGGTATTAAACTGGCGTTACTGGCGTACGCCGAAGATGGTGATAAAGCATTAGAAGGCTTTAGTGGAACGCAGCCTGAATTACTCAATTATTTTGCGCATGAAGTGATTAATAAATTAGCGCCAGAGTTAAGAGACTTTGTTTTATTGACCTCTATCTGCACGTCGTTCAATCAAACATTGTGTGATGCTATGAATACTGGCGGTCGAGTGATTCAGCTAGAAGAGTTATCAAAGCATGAGTTATTAATTACTAAAGACCACGATCAAGCGAACTGGTTTCGCTATCATCCCTTGCTGCAATCATTTTTGCTACAGCGCTTAGAGATCGAAAAAGGCGCTGATTATATTCAGTCATTGCACTTAGAGGCCGCTAAGGGCTTATTGAGTCAAAATCGTACGAGTTTAGCCATTCAACATGCCCGGCAATCAAATGATACGAGCTTCTATTTTGAAACCTTATTAACTGCGACCAATGAATGGATAAAGAAAGGTGAGTTTGGCCCAATAATCGATGCGTTAAACGATCTGTCGGATGATGAGTTAGCCGAGCACCCTCAGCACCATCTTAATCTGATTTATGCACAAGCTTTCTCGCGACGGTTTAATCAAGCGGGTTTTCAACTTGATCAATTTACGCAAAAAGATAGAACCCAAGCTGAGATTGATACTATGCGTTTTCTACGATTTTTAATTTCTTTGTTACAAAGTGATGTGGAATTGCAGAATTATCAGTTTCCTAAAAACAAAACGACCGACAGTACGCCGGTTGATGTGATGGGTTTCTATTTAGTAATAGAAGCGTATACCTGCATGTATAACGGCTTTTTAAATGAAGCGTTTCGATTGGCTACTAAAGCCAAGCACCTGTTAACCACGATCGAACACGATTATTTTTTAAGTTATGCCAACTTAATTTTGACCTTGTGTGATCGCTATTTAGGTCGAGGTATTGATGCGATTAAATTAATAGTGGGGGTATATAATCCCATTAAGCATGGCCCTAAAAGCCCCGCTTGGATCAATATTGCCAGCGGCATGGTTGTTGTGGATTATGAACAAAACAGATTGGATGAGGCGCTAAAATTAGGGGAAGAATTGATCCCGTTAACTACTCACTCGGCGATGACTGAAGTGATTGTGAATGCCTATTTTTACAGCGCTAGAATTTGCCATATTTATGGTAATAAAAATAAAGCTAAGCGGTTATTAGATCAGCTTGAACGCATTTTGTCGCTGGGCGACTATAAGCGTTTTAATAGCCAAATGGTTCATGAAAAAATGCGCCAAGCGATTCAAGAAACCGGGGCCAATATGGCCGAGCAGCTGTATAAGCGTTACGGGTTGGCCGATGTGCTGCAGCAGGGCGTTTGGGATAAAGAAAAAACTCATGATTTATCGGCGTGTTACGAAGAGCACCGAGAGCGTCGAGCATTAGCCTGTGTGTATGCCTTAATCGCCAAAGGCAAGTTCGATCTGGCCAGTGATATATTGAATGAAATACTGGTCGTATTAGAAAAACAAAATCTGCCGTCACGCGCGGTCATTACCCGCAGTAACTTAGCTATGATTGCCTTTCGCCAGAATAAATCCGATGCGGCTATCTTACAATTAAAACGATTAATAGAACGCTATGGCTTGGTGTGTTTTTCAAGAACCATTTTTGACGAAGTGCCAGGTTTAGAAAAACTGTTTCAACATGGGTTTAATGAAAATTCGTTGCACGTATCAGATATTTTTAGACAGCTTTTCTCGAGCTTATTTTCAGACGAAGAAAAAGATAAAGATTTTATTAAGCCCGCCCAGCGCTTAACCGAAAAAGAAAACGAGATATTTGAGCTATTATCTTCGGGCCTGTCTAACGCTGCGATCAGTCAGCAGTCCGGCATTGCGCTGAGTACGACAAAATGGCATCTGAAAAATATCTACGCCAAACTAGGGGTAGAAAATAGAAGCTCTGCGCTGATGATGGCGCATAAGAAAGCTCCAGCTTAACGCTGTTGTTTAAAGCTGCTGTTTAACGCAAGTCGCTGCTTGCAATATGTACAGCGCCAGCGAAATATCATAAGGTGACGGTTTTACCATATGACGAACATCAGTAGGTCAGCCGTGCGCGCTATTCAATTTAAAGACTTCAATGGCTATCTAGCTAACTCAAGCTCTAATCCACTCAATATGGCCCATAAGGGGAGTTATGCGATTCGCAACCTCAATTGGCAGGTTAACCAGGGTGAGCATTGGGTATTACTGGGTAAAAACGGGTCAGGTAAATCCGCGTTAACCGCTACCTTAATTGGCCAAGCGGTGCGTGAATCCGGTGAGCGCAACAGTACGATAAAACACGTAGAAATCGTATCTTCTGATGCCCAAAAACAACTACTCAATCAAGAGCTAGTACGAGAGCAAGAGGACGATGCGCCTAGCTTAGTTCGCGATATACTTTATTCCGCCAGTGACGCAGCAGACGATGTCGATTCGTTTGATGGCAACACGCTTGATCTAGCCCTGTGTCAGCAGTTAATCGAGGCTTTTGATTTTGAGCGTTTATTAAGCCGCCACTTTAGAGATTTATCCACAGGGGAAACCCGCAAGCTTCTATTAATAAAAGCGTTAAGTGCAAAGCCAGATTTATTGGTATTGGATGAACCCTTCGAAGGGTTAGATGCTCATTCTGTGACTAAACTGCGCGAGATCTTAGACGCTCTGAGTTCTGATGCGTTGAGTTCAGATAGAACCGATATTAGCTTTATTTTAGTACTCAATCGCCTAGATCATATCCCCTCATTTGTAACCCACTATGGCTACGTGAACGATGGACAGCTACAGCATACCTTAGCGAATCCAGCGGAAGAGCAGATAACCGATTTATTAAAATTGCTGCATATTGAAACCACCTCCTTAAGCATTCCAAAAGCAGAGCATAGCCATGGGGATAAAGCCTTTAGCGGCGAAGTCTTGGTTAATCTAAAAAATGCCAAGGTCGCTTATGGTGGCGAAGCGGTATTTCAAAACCTCAACTGGACGATCAAAAAACATCAGCATTGGCAGCTGACAGGGCGTAATGGCTCAGGTAAAACCTGCTTGCTAAATCTGATTACCGGCGATAATCCACAATGCTATAGCAACGACATAGAAGTCTTTGGCTATCAGCGTGGCAATGGCGAAAGTATATGGCAGATTAAGCAACACATTGGTTATATCTCTAATGCGCTGCACATGGATTACCGTGTTGGTGTATCGGCTTTAAATACGATTATTTCAGGCTTCTTTGATAGTATTGGTCTGTACCAGCCGCCAACAGACGAGCAAAAGAACATTGCGATGCAGTGGCTAGAATTATTAGGCTTAGACAATAAACAGGGTACGCCGTTTACCCAGTTTTCGTACGGCGACCAACGTATGCTATTAATTGCACGAGCTATGGTCAAACATCCAACTTTGTTGATATTAGATGAACCTTGCTTAGGTTTAGACGAAGCCAACCGTTTGCGGGTATTGATGCTGATAGAAAAGATTTGTGAGGCATCTGTTGGTGGGGTATCAGGGAGTACAGTGATCTACGTGAATCATCATCGTGAAGATCGTATTAAAGGTATTGATCATTATTTGGCGATGGAAGATTTTAATCAGTAAAGTAAGGCAAAGGCTGAACATTGGCTTAAGTGAAATGAGATTTAAGGACGATTAAAAAAATGACAAAAATTACAGGAAGTTGTTTGTGTGGCGATATTAGCTATGAGATTAGCCAGAGTGTAGGTGATATTGCTCACTGCCATTGTATTAAGTGTCGCAAAGCTCACGGTGCTGCCTTTTCGAGTGTGGCCAAAATTGAAGATCAAAACTTTTTATTAAGAGATGAATCACAATTTTTAAAAAGCTATGAGTCCTCCCCAGGAAAAACTCGGTATTTTTGTTCCTGCTGTGGCAGTCAGATTTATGCTAAACGAGATAATACTGATTTCATTATTTTACGCTTAGGCACTTTGAATGATGAGTCGATGGCTGGTAGTGAATACCAAGAATCTAAACATATTTGGTTAGCGGAAAAAGCGTGCTGGTATGAGGTGCATAGCGAAATTGAAGAAGAGCAAGAATTCTAAATGAGTATTCGAATTGCATACGCAGAAGAAGTAAAAGAGATCGCGACGTTAGTTAGATCGTTGAGCCATTATTACCTTCCGCAAAAAATGTCGTCGGCTCAAGATTCATTAACTAAGAGTTTATCAACTAATCGCTTACCAAGTTGGTTATTAAGCACCCTAACGGAAGAACAATTTCTACAGCGCATAAATAGCGCTGAGTATAGTAATTATGTTTATTGTATTGATGACGAGATTGTAGGTTACATTGCCATGAAAGAAAGCAGCCATCTGTATCATTTGTTTGTATCTGAAGCTTATCAAGGCAATGGTGTCGCGAATAAATTGTGGAAGCACATTTGTGAAAGGTGTTCAGTAGAAAAATACACCGTGCGATCTTCTTTGTATGCAGTTCCTGTGTATAAAAAATGGGGTTTTGTAGAAACGGATTCTATCAAAGAAAAAGATGGGATAAGGTTCCAAGCAATGGAAAGGTAAGGGATGGTTGTGAGTACGCGCAGTAAAGTCACATCAGCTAATACCTTTAAGTATTGATATCTCTAAACTAAAAGCCTATATTGTACAGAAATATGTACATGAACGTTTTGGCGTTACTTAAAGCCATTTGGAGAGAATATGGACGCAATTAGCTATACATCAGCCCGTGCTAACCTAGCAAGCACAATGGAGCAGGTCTGTAACGACCATGCACCTATTATTATCACTCGTAAAAGTGAAGCCCCTGTCGTGATGATGTCTCTTGAGGACTATCAGGCAATGGAAGAAACCACCTATCTGCTACGATCGCCAGCCAATGCACGCAACTTACTTGAATCAATCGCTGAATTAGAAGCAGGTAAGGGCACAGAGCATGCCTTGATTGAAGAATGAAGCTCACCTTTTCAACCAAAGCTTGGGAAGGTTATCTCTATTGGCAATCAACCGATAAAAAATTACTTAAACGCATTAATGCATTGATTAAGGAAATCCAGCGCACTCCGTTTGAGGGCGTTGGTAAGCCAGAGGCTTTAAAGCATGGACTTGCAGGCTATTGGTCGCGGCGGATTAATGATGAGCATCGTTTGGTTTATAAGGTTGAAGATGGGGCGGTTTTGATTGCTCAGGTTCGGTATC
>CAWKOX010000022.1:0-49814 GCA_963851095.1 uncultured Gammaproteobacteria bacterium
GTTCCCGAACGTGCTTGTCGCCACTGACGACATGTACGAGCACATTCTTTGGGCCGAAGGCGGATTCCACAACATTCTAACGGTATGCCCAGAGCTGTACGATCGCACCGTCGTAAATGAACGGTGTATCAAAAGCTTACAGCATGACAGGCTGGCGCATTGGCTACGTTGCAGGCCCAGAAGCCTTAGTTAAAGCGATGAAGAAAATTCAATCGCAAAGTACGTCTAACCCAACGTCTATTTCCCAATACGCAGCCGAAGCCGCACTTAATGGCAGCCAAGATTGTGTACAAGAAATGCTAAGTGCGTTTAAAGTACGTCACGACTACGTAGTGAAAGCACTAAACGAACTTCCAGGCGTTGAATGCATAGAAAGTGACGGCACCTTTTATGCTTTCCCAAGCTTTAAAGGCGCTATGGAAGCAACAGGCTGCACTACCGACGTAGAATTTGCCGAAAAAATGCTAATCGAAGCCGAAGTAGCCTTAGTACCAGGTTCTGCATTTGGCACCCCAGGCCACATGCGTCTTTCTTATGCGACCAGCATGGAAAATCTAGAAACGGCGATTGCACGTTTAGCAAAAGCATTGGCGTAAATGTAGGTTGGGGTTCAGTCCGACAAATTGTCACCCTAAAGGGCGACCCACATTGAATCGTATCGCGATGAACTGTAGGTTGGCCTTTAGGCTAATACCCGCCCTGAAAATATCTTTTAAAAAAACCATATAAATCAACAACATTTCTTAAATTTTTCACAAACACCCTTGACACCCACCCAACACATCAGCATAATGCACGCACTCAACGAAGTTCCCTGATAGCTCAGTTGGTAGAGCAGTAGACTGTTAATCTATTGGTCGCTGGTTCAAGTCCAGCTCAGGGAGCCATTTTTATCCTTCCTTTCTCGTTGATCCTACTTTAAAATATCATTCTACATAAAGTTACACTCTATATAACAAAGCAGTAAGTCTAAGGACAGGCAATGATCTCCTATATCTTAAACGCCCCTAGAAAAAGCAAACGACTCATATCAGTCGGTTATGACTTATTAGCAATTCCAATTTCGATATATCTGGCACTGGCACTTCGCCATGGCACACTATTCCCTGATACTCCAAACTCAGTAATTACAAGCATCGCCATTACAACCGTTGCATCAATCGCCATATTTATTAAGCTAGGCTTATATCGCGCGGTTGTGCGTTTTATGGCAGAAAAAGCATTCGGTGCATTAATGATTGGAAGCTGCTCTATCTGCACTAACACTCGCGACCAGTTCTTTTTTACTTCAAGCTCCATTGCCTAGATCAGCGGTTATTATTTATCTATTCAGTGTATTAATACTGATCGGCGCACCTCGCTTATTTATTCGCGCAATTGTTAGCCAAATGGGTAAAACAGGTACAGAGCCCGTATTGATTTATGGAGCAGGTAACCAAGGCATCGCGTTAGCGAGTTCATTAATGAACAGCGATACCTATCGCCCTTGCGCATTTATTGATGACAATATTAAAAAACAAAAAACAGTTATTCATGGTTTAAAAGTTTTCCCAGCATCCAAACTAGATGAGCTACTTGAAGGCGGTAGCCGCCAAAAAGTTTTACTGGCGCTTGGCAGTGCATCGAGCTCAACTCGTAAACGATTATTAGAGCAGCTTGCCAGCAAAAAAATCGAAGTACTAACAACTCCATCGGTAAACGATATTGTTAGTGGCAAAGCCAAAATAGAAGAAGTTAAAAAAGTAGACATTGAAGACTTATTAGGGCGTGATACTGTCCCACCTAAAGGCAACCTGATACAGCAGTGCATTACAGATAAAGTTGTAGCAGTAACAGGCGCCGGTGGATCGATTGGCTCTGAAATTTGCCGACAAGTTTTATTGCAAAAGCCTGAAAAACTCATATTAATCGAACTGAATGAATTTAGCCTATATTCCATTGAACAAGAACTTAATCAAATCAAACAAGAACAAGGCCTTGAACTAGAAGTAATCTCAATTCTTGGCTCTGTTCAAAAAGAAAACAGATTAAAAACAGTATTCGAAACCTTCAAGGTTAATACCGTATACCACGCTGCTGCCTACAAACATGTGCCAATGGTAGAACACAATGTCGTCGAAGGTGTACGCAATAATGTCTTCGGCACTTGGTACTGCGCAGAAGCGGCAATTAAAGCGCATGTTAAAAACTTTGTACTAATCAGTACCGATAAAGCCGTTCGTCCCAACTAACGTTATGGGGACTTCTAAACGGGTAGCCGAGCTAGTACTACAAGCACTTGCACAGCGCCAACAAGATACTCGCTTTACCATGGTTCGCTTTGGTAATGTATTGGGCAGCTCTGGTTCTGTGGTTCCGCTATTTCATAGACAAATCCAAAACAGTGGCCCTATCACCGTAACGCACCCAGATATCATTCGCTACTTTATGACTATACCAGAAGCCGCTCTACTTGTTATTCAAGCAGGCTCCATGGGGAAAGGCGGTGATGTATTTGTTTTAGACATGGGTGAACCGGTGAAGATCACGGACCTTGCTCGTAAAATGATTCACTTATCTGGCTTAAGTGAAAAGCACAGTCAAAATCCAGGTGGTGATATTGAAATTGAATATTCAGGACTTCGCCCAGGTGAGAAACTGTACGAAGAGCTGTTAGTAGGCGATGACGTTGAAGGAACAGAGCACCCAAGAATCATGACAGCAAACGAAGTACACTTAAGCTGGCCAGAAACTCATAACCTGCTCAACCGCTTAGATAAAGCATGCCATGAGTTTAAAGTTGAAGATGTTATCGACCTGCTATTAGAAGCACCTGCAGCATTCAACAAACAAGGTGAGATTCCAGACTGGGTTCTAAATCAGACACAAAAAAATGGCGCTCAATAGCGCCATTTTCATTCAACCTTTTTTATACAATCTAAAGCTCTAAGTTAGCTAACCCTATCACCAGCACCAGCACCCAAAACAGTTTGAAATATGTATTTAAAATAATTTTTTAATGTCATATCTTTGATCATTTTGGCATCAGTTTTAGCAAGTAGACTCTGGCGTAGACATATCGATATCATTCACCTGTGCCAATCCTGTAATGCCTGGGCGAACATCAAAAACACCTTCACTTTCACGCGCAGCGGTTAACTCTGCTTGATTAAATAAACCAGGGCGTGGGCCAACCAAGCTCATTTCACCTTTTAATACATTCCAAAGCTGAGGTAACTCATCCAATTTGGTTTTACGTAAAAAACCACCCATTTTAGTAATAGAAGCCGTACTGGCTAAGTGACTAGCAACAGATGCGGTATCAACCGACATGGTTCTAAACTTAACAAGGGTAAAAGGCTTTTTATTGCGCCCTACTCGCTCTTGCTTAAATACAGGCGAACCAGTATCAAAAAGTCCGATAATATAAATAATTAACAATACTGGGGAGCCAAACACTAAGCCCAGCAATGAAAATGTAAAGTCAAAAACACGTAGCATTTACTTTTTATCCTGTTTGTAATTTTCTAAAAATGAATCAACCGTCGATTGAATACCTTGCTCAACCGAATAGGGAGGCTTCCAATCCAATAAAGACCTAGCTTTGCTAGAATCAACTTGTAAATCACCGACAAGCCTATCTACTACATCTTGCTTTCTAAAAATTAAGCCAGCTAATTTAAATAAAAATACAGGCACAGGAATAAGTCTAGCGGGCTTATTCATACTGGTACGAATTAAATTGAGTAGACCACTTAACGATAAATCGTGATTATCTGAAATAAGAAAGGTCTGATTTGCAGCAACAGGATTATCAATACACTTAACGATAAAATCGACCAAATTTTCGACATAAACCATACTGCGCTTATTATTCACCAACCCAAATGGTAGCGGTAAACCTGTGTTTGATAATTTCAAAAGATTTAAGAAATTAGCTTTAGCACCAGCACCGTAAACCAAAGGGCATCGAACAATAACAATTTTCATACCTGTTTTACTACTAATGTCCATTAAAGCTAATTCTACTTCAAGCTTTAACTCTGCTGCAAAATCAGTTGGCGCCTCGGGATCAAGCTCAGTAACAAAATTATCACTAGAAATGCCGTTAATATTTATTGTGCTTAAATATATAAAACGATGAACACCTAAAGCTGCAGCTTCTCTAGCAAATTTTAGTGTTGAAGTTAGATTAGTCTCTATAAATTCCTGCTTATTATTAGAATTTATATTAACATGGGCTTTTCCTGCAGCATGAATAACCGTTTCGACTTCCGATAATACATCAACCCATTCACAATCATCATTAATATCAAGGTTATGATGTGTTGCACCTTTACCGGTATTATTTGAAGTTTTCTTGGATAAAGTAATAAATTTCTTACCGCTATCTGATAAGCGATGCGATAGTGCATTTCCTATAAAGCCTGTGCTACCAGTTAATAGAATCAATTTTCATTACCATTTCTACCAATTGAGACCTGTTCAAAACAATCAACTAAATTGGTCATAAGTAATGAACGATTAAAGTACTTATCAGCATAATTTTTACCATTGTCGCCCATTAATTCTAATTCTTTAGCATCGAGATTTATCATTGATTCAATATTTTCAGCTAATGATTGATAGTCACCAGGAGCTGATACCAAGCCACATGACGACTGTAAAATCACATCTGCACCATCCCCAGACAGAGAAGCAAGTATAGGTTTTCCTGCCATCATATATGATTGAACTTTACCAGGAATTGTCATTGAAAAAGTTGGACTATTCTTAAGTGATACAAAAAGAGCATCTGCAGATGAAAAGAACTTCGGCATATCATCTAGTGGAAAGCGCCCCAAAAGTTTTATATAGTCAGCCAAATCATTTTGGAATATTTGCTCTTTAAGAGATTCAAGATAACGGCCATCACCAACAATATGAACTCTAATTTTAACGTCCTTATCCTTTAAAATACTCATAGCATTCAAAAGGTTAGGAAAGTCTTGTGCTTCCCCAACATTCCCCGCAAATAGTATATCGAAAGTACTGCCGCCTGATAAATTAACTGAACTAGAATCAACTTTGTGATCAAATACATCTTCAGCCCAGCTAGGAAAGTAATCTACTTTTACCCTAGTACTATTTTTCGGAATTTCGGAAACAAAACTCTTAGACTGGCCAAGTATTAGATCACAACGATTATAAATAAACTGGACAAGCCTATTTATAATCGAAAGTACCTTGTCTGATTTAACAATCCCTACAGCTTTTAATGAATCAGGCCATAAATCTAACACCCACATCACAACGGGAGTACCATAGATTTTCCGATAAAGAATAGCTGGTATAGCTGAAGTAACGGGTGATAACTGACAAACAAAAACGACATCAAATTTTTGTTTTCTTAAACGCCAAAGACCTAATGTAGAAGCAAAGAAAAAATAGCTAATATAATTTAAAATTAGTCTTAGCTTACCCTCACCTCGTGCAACTAAGGGTACACGAACTACCTTACAACCTTGAAACTCACTATATTTTTTTTTATCCTCTAAATAATTCTTATCTTTAATACCAGAAGGATAGTTTGGTTCACCAGTAAGCACTGTAACCGAATGACCTTTAGATACCATTTCCGAGCATAAATCATTAATTCGAAAATTTTCAGGCCAAAAATATTGAGAGACAACCAGTATTCGCATTAATACTGCTTCCAAACCGTACGCATTACATAATCACGATAACTATGCACAATACGCACAACCTTATCGGAAACATTAGGCATACTGTAATCTGCAACCAGTCTTAAGTTACGCTCTTCACCACTTAGCTGACTCTCTAATACTTGCAGCGCCTGCATAACGCGATCAGCTTCTAAACCAACCATCATTACAGACGCTTCTTCCATCCCTTCTGGGCGCTCATGTGCTTCGCGAAGATTAAGTGCTGGGAAGTTTAAGATTGACGATTCTTCATTAATCGTACCGCTATCTGATAAAGCAGCTTTAGAAGAAAGCTGAAGCTTGTTGTAATCTTTAAAACCAAGCGGCTTTAACAAGCGCACATTTTCATGAAACTTCAATTCCCAAGCATCAACACGCTTTTGCGTTCTTGGGTGAGTTGAGACAATCACAGGGTAACCATAGTGTTCAGCTACGGTATTCAATACATCAACCAACTTGTAGAAGTTTTTGTCTGAATCAATATTTTCTTCACGGTGAGCACTCACAATAAAGAATTTACCCGCTTCTAATCCTAACTGATTCAAGTACATCTGAATTATCGATACCTTCACGATAATAATTCAACACCTCAAACATCGGGCTGCCAGTCTTAATAACCATATCTGGAGACAAACCTTCACGTAGTAAATAATCACGGGCAATGGTGCTGTAAGTTAAATTAATATCAGCAGTATGGTCAACAATTCTACGGTTAATTTCTTCTGGTACACGCATATCAAAACAACGATTACCGGCTTCCATATGGAAGGTTGGAATCTTGCGACGCTTAGCAGGAATAACAGCCATACAACTATTAGTATCACCCAAAACCAACAAAGCATCTGGCTTAACGTCTGCTAATACTTTATCGACAGCAATAATCACATTACCGATCGTCTCAGCACCACTAGCACCAGCAGCATTTAAAAAATGATCTGGCTTACGAATGCCTAAATCCTGGAAAAATATTTCATTTAATTCAAAGTCATAGTTTTGACCAGTATGAATTAATATATGCTCACAGTGCTCATCTAGCTTAGCCATTACTCGTGATAAACGAATAATTTCAGGGCGTGTTCCTACAACCGTAGCAACTTTCATTTTCTTAACTAGACATAAAAATGTATCCGTAAAATAGTGACCGTAATTCTTAAGCTTCTGTACCAACAGGCTTGGCGTAGGTATCTGGATTTTCACGATCAAATATTTCATTGGCCCATAACATAACGACCATTTCATCATCACCGACATTGGTAATATCGTGTGTCCAACCAGTGACTGTTTCAACAATTTCAGGTTGCTCACCCGTAGTGTGTAACTCGTAGAACTCACCGGTAAACATATGGCGAAAACGGAAGCAAGCCTTGCCTTTAATAACTAAAAACTTCTCTGTTTTGGAATGATGATAATGCCCACCACGTGTAATACCAGGGTGTGCAGTGAAGAAAGAAAATTGACCAGCATCTTTAGTTTTAAGCATTTCGACAAACACACCACGTTCATCACCGTACTTAGGGACTTGATAACTAAACTGCTTAGGCTCTAGGTAACTAACATACGTTGAATAGAGAGCCCGAACTAAACCAGAGCCAACATTTTCAGTAATAAGCGTATCGCGGCTGTCTTTAAAAGACTGTATTTGATCAGCCAATTCACCAACACTAATATGGTATTGCTGCTCTATTTCTACAAATCCATCTTTTACGAGATCTGAACCAACCAACTGGCCATCAGCTGTTATCGATAACTTGTAAGAAAGAAGCAATCACATCATCAATGTAAACAAGGTTAATTTTTGCAGCTGGGTCATTAACTTGAATAGGTAGACCCTGTGAAATATTGTGACAAAAAGTCGCAACGGCAGAGTTATAGTTTGGGCGAGCCCATTTACCAAATACATTAGGCAGACGATAAATAAATACAGGTGAACCATTCTTTTCCGCATGATCTAACAGTTCATCTTCAGCAGCACGCTTACTATCACCATAAGGGTTTTCAGCAGCAGCCTGAATAGAAGAACTGTAAACAACAGGTATATTCTTACCAGCTATCTTGCAGCGCTTTACATAAAGATGCTGTTAGATCGGCATTCCCTTGCTTAAATTCAGCAGGATCTTGCGGGCGGTTAACACCTGCAAGATGAAATACGATGTCGGCATCTAAAACTAATGACTTGAAAGATCAGACAGATTATGTTCACGAGTAAAGCAACTAACTTCAACATCAGAACGCTCTGATAAATGAAGTTGCAGGTTCTTACCTACAAAACCATTAGCGCCAGTAATTAAGAACTTTCATGATTATTCCTCAGCCGCGATATTTTCACCACGCGCAATCGCAGGCATAAAGGTTAACTTCATTAAAAGCTCTTTCATACCTTCAACATCTAAACGCTGAGTATTATGAGAGTTATAGTCTTCGGTTACAGAAATCTCTTCTTCACCTTGCTCAACATACTTGCCATAGTTCAAGGTCACGTAGATCTGGTGGTACACGATAATAATCACCAAGATCTTCAGCACATACCATTTCTTCACGACTTAATAAAGCTTCATAAAGCTTTTCGCCATGACGAGTACCAATAATATTGATTTCATGCTCAGGCTTTCCAACAATTTGGGTTAACGCTTTAGCTAACACTTCGACAGTCGCGCCAGGTGCTTTCTGAACAAACAAGATCACCGTTATTACCATGCTCAAATGCATATAAAACAAGATCAACCGCATCAGCCAATGTCATCATGAAACGAGTCATGTTTGGATCAGTAATAGTTAATGGCTTATCTGCACGTATTTGCTCGACAAATAACGGAATTACAGAACCACGAGATGCCATTACGTTACCGTAACGAGTACCACAAATAACGGTTTTGGTTTCATCAACATTACGCGACTTAGCAACCATGACTTTTTCCATCATGGCTTTAGAAATACCCATTGCATTAATAGGGTAAACAGCTTTATCTGTACTTAAACACACAACGCGTTTTACTTCGTTCTGAATCGCTGCTTCAAGTACGTTTTCTGTACCTAATACGTTTGTTTTAACAGCTTCCATTGGATGAAATTCACAAGAAGGTACTTGCTTTAAAGCAGCCGCGTGAAAAATATAATCGACTCCACGCGTTGCATTTAAAATACTTTGATAATCGCGCACATCACCGATGTAGAACTTTAGCTTTGGATTAGAAAAACGCTTACGCATATCATCTTGTTTCTTTCTCATCACGTGAGAAAATACGAATTTCTGCGATATCTGACTCTAGAAAGCGTTTAAGTACTGCATTTCCGAACGAACCAGTACCTCCAGTGATTAATAGCTTCTTATTTTTAAACATCCCAATCCTTTAATCTAAAACAACAGTAAAATGGATTATAAACATAGCCTGCTAGAGACATAACTTTTACTGAATTTATTATAATAAATAACATTCAAAAAGATTATACATATCACGATAAATAATGGCCAGCGTACTAAGCTTTAATCAAAAATAAGATTTGAAATCAATAAAGTAATGCTCCTCAACACAATTAGCCAATCCTTAGAAAATCATAATTTATTGTGACCTTTAGCTTCAGCTTTAAGAAAGAAAGGAAGTAAAAATACAAGTATAAAACCATTACTAAGTAAAACATTAGTAATGGGAGCATTCATTACTTCAAAAGTAAGCGATACCGTTAAAACTACTCCTATACCATTTAAATAAGAATCAATTAAACGAAAAATATAGAGAAAGACATTCAATATCAATAGAGAAAGAACACCACCAATAAAACCGAGCTCAGCATACATAGATCCTATTAAACCTGTATTAGCATTCATCCCCCCACCAAAATAGTAGCCATCTACAATATACCCTAATGTATCAGTATAACTTGAACCACCAAAAATAGCCTCCAACTTGGAGAACTGAAACATATTAAGCTCATTATAAGTAAAAAAGTCTAAATACAATAAATTTAACAATGCTGGAAGATACAAAAATCTATCCAATAAATTCATACCTAGAACACCAAGAAAAAATGATATAGCGATAATAGATAATGAAAATATAATGAAAACACTAAAATATGATAACTTTCTACGCCAAACCAAATAAAAAACAAATGAATAAAGAAAAAAATAAAGCAGCTGTATTTTTAGAGCAAATATACTAAAAAGAGTAAAAGACAATAACATAGTGAATAGAATATATAATTTATTCTTTTCAACAATACAATAAAATAACAATATTGGAATCACAATACTAACTAGAAAACGTGAAATGTAAGATTCCAAAAGAGTCATAGGATTACTCTCGCGAATATCATAAACATTTCCAACAAGGTAAAAAAAACTGGTATTAATCTGATTGAAGTTTTTCAATATAATAAATAAAATCCCAAAAATTCCTAATAGAAATATTAAGTATTTGAATCTAGCATGATTAAATACACCGAACGATACGATAGATAATGGAAAACGTTCAATGATAATAACATTAAGTATAGCAATGAAAAAAAACGTGAAAAGATAGTAGATATAAATCTGATCTATCAATATGACTGTAGAAACTGATACGATCGGTATAAATATAAAAACAAACAATATCAAATATGAACATTTAAATATATGGGATAAGTTCATTATGAAATTAAAGATTATCAACGTAAGTATAAAATTAATAACTACCTCTTCAATTGAGAACCCCACCTCTCTTTTCCACATATAATTTACATATGGCAACACAACACTATAAATAAAGATAGAAATTAGAAGGTATATTATTACAACTAAGTTTTGATAAAAAACCTTACCAAATGAATGACTCATGGGACAGTTAAACCATTCATTTCACAGTATAGAGAATTAACTTTCAAACGAAAATCATTAACATAAGTTAGGTATAGCTCATCTATAAAGAACAAGTAATCCTTGTAAGCTAGCTCATGTTTATTAATAATAGTCAAAATAAAACCATTAAGCTCATCAGGAAGATTGAATTGTAAATTTGTATTTACAAGCGGATTATTTTTAAACATATCAATCCCAGATGTTATTACAGGAGTACTCAAAGCGGTACTTTCAGCCAATACTCCACTATTTGTGCCTCCGACATAAGGCATAATCACATAATCATGCTCTTTTATGAGCGACTCAAATTCACAATCCTCCAAAAATCCAATATTAAAATCAATGCCTTTATACACATCCTCATTGATGATTAAGCCAGAAGCATTCATACCAGCAACTGTCAACATAGCACTATCTTGAACCTCATCTTGAATTTTTAACCAAGCCGACAGCAAGTTTTTTAAACCTTTTTCTTTCCTTATATTACCAATGAATAAAAATTTAACTTTAGTAGATTCTTTCAAAGGCTTTGAATAGTTAGTATTGCGAGCAGGAAGTGGAAAAGGTATTCTTATCATGTTTTTGTCATACTTACTTAGAAGACCTAAAGATTCTTCTGTATGGACAATTAAGTTATCAGCACAAGCTATGATTTCATCCCTGTCACACATAATAACACCTGGATAGTTATGCTGTAGTTCAACAGCATCATGAATAGTAAGATATAAACTGGAGTATTTAGAAATATATTTAGATAGAAATAAAAAGGAAGAGAACGACTGATGTAAATTAATTATGGTAACCACTTTTGCATTTCGCGATAGTAATTTTGCCTTAATAAGTATTAGTGTAAACACGAGATAAAGCTCTATAAAGCTTAGAAATTTTCCAAGCATGCCACTTAAAGAGAACCTTTCGAGAAAACCAAAATAATGATGCAGCTGAACATTATTAGTTAATTTAAAATTAAAAGTTTTATGTAAATAAGCATCTACATTATGGCCACCTTCAATTTGGTTTAGAATATTAAAGCTATAAAAACCTGAATTACCTTTACTGGCGTAATCTACATATAAAATTTTAGTCTTCATTTATAAATTCCAACGACTTTCTAGCTACATTTTTATATTCGAATATACTATTATCTGTATTAGAGTTTAACTTTAACTCATTAAGTTTGTCAGTGAGCACTACATACTCAATAGCCTCTCTAATTGAAGCCGTGTTGACATCTTTAATTAGAAAGCCATTATTATTTTTAGTTATATATCGGCCTTGAGGTGTATCATTAAGCAATAGGGGTAATTTATTACAAATAGCATCAATAAAAGTATTCGAGAGGCTCCCTGGTTGAACAAGTAAGTCTGCTGCAATAAAAATTTTTCTTAGCTCATATGGTTTAATCCACCCCAAATAAGTAATTCTCGGATCAGCCTTTACAAACATATCAAACTCTTTTGCAAATTCTTGTGAAATACTCCCAGCAATAAAAAGTCGCACATTAGGGTCTTCAATTTCAGAAAATGCTAACAATACCTCTTTAGTTTTTTTATCCTCTGGTAACTTTCCAGTATGTATCAGCACCTTTGAATCAGCACAGACCTCTAGCTCACTACGTTTTTCATGACGTATTTGATCATATTCTTTATTTAAATTAGAGTCACCAGGCAGAGGAAGTAATTCAAGTTTATCAATATCTATTTTGTATACTTCATTTGCAAAACGTATCGCCTCTGGGGAGACACAAAAAATTTTGTCACACACCCTCTTTGTTAATCTTATTAAGTTACGTAAATAAACTTTGTGATAAAAAGGGCCTATCTTACTATTCATTGAATTACTATGATCGCTATGGACATCAGTAACAAGACGAGTGTTTTTATTCAATAATTTATATAAACAGCAAATTAATATATTTGGGTCATGATCATGAAAGAAAATTAAATCAGGCTGTTCTTTCTTTATCTCTCTGTAAAGATTTTTAAAAATTATAAATCTATTTGTAATTTCAAATAATGGCCTAATCCTTTTCACTTTAACGCCATAATAGTCAGAAACACCTAACGGATGATGCCTATCATTTGCATTAGAGGAAAATAAAGGCTCTTTATTACTAGTAATAATTGTTACATCATTGCCTATCTCATACTGCCCTCTTGTTAATAGATTTTCCTGATAAGCAGCCTCTGGTTTAAAATAGGATAACACGTGAACTATTTTCATTTTTGATACTCTTTAAAAACACTATTATTATCTACACGCAACAAATAATCACAATTTTTTAATGTATTCATACGATGAGCTATCATTATGATTGTCATATTAGTTCTACACAGAATATTAGATATAATTTCTTTTTCAGTTTTCTCATCCAGTGCACTAGTACCTTCATCAAAAACAACTATTTCACTCTGCTTATAAAGTGCACGCGCAATGCCCAACCTTTGTTTTTGTCCACCAGAGAGTCGACTACCTCGCTCACCGACAATCGTACTATAGCCAGCTTCCAATTTTTCAATATCCTCAGAAATACATGCTAACTCACAGGCCAACTTCACCATATCAATATTAATCTCTGAATTTGGCTTACCTAAAGCAATATTTTCTTGAATGGAACCATCTACTAAATAAATATCTTGGGGAACACTAGAGATGTTTTCTTGCCAAGCGTGACTATTTCTATTTCTTAGCTCCACACTATCGATTAAAATTGAACCCGAAGTAGGTTGTATTAAGCCTATTAATAAGTCAACAAATGTACTTTTGCCAGAACCCGTTTTTCCAATAATTCCAACCACATCTCCCTTATTAATTTGAATATCAACATTATTTAAAATAAAATCACTGGCAATTTCATATTTAAATGACACCTTATTAAATGATATTTTATGTTTTAATTTTATCGGATCATTCACTTGAACTCCCAAGTGCTTTTGATTTAAATAATACAAAATATCCTGAAGGATGGCAGAACCGCCATTTAATTGAGAGTAACTCCAAAAAGTCTGTTGAATTAAAGGAAGCAACCTTTGGGAGGCGACGGCAATAGCACCAATAACAGGTACTATTGACTGATTATTTTGATATTCGACCATGTAGAAAGCAACAATAGCCAACATAGAAACAGCTATACCCTCAATTAGAAACTTAGGTAGTTGTGCAAGGATAATTATTGAAGATGTTGCCTCTCTTAATTTTTTATCTGATTCAGAAAATTTATCATAATAAAATGAGTATAACTTCATTAAAATAACATCTCGTAGCCCCCCAAAACTTTCTTGTAAATTTTTTTGAACTTCGTTTTGCATTACATTCATAGTCACCCCAAACTTACGTAATTTTGGGTTAAGTATGAAAATAATTATTGAATAAAACCCCCCAAATGTTATTGCTACAATAATTGAAATCAACGGCTCAATGTACACGATAAAGCAACTAATTAAGGTAGATAGCAACCCATAGCTTACCAGTGTGATCGAAGGGTTAATCACATGACTTGTAAGATCTTTTATTTTACTTGTCATAGTTGAAATCATTTCACTACTATTTCTATTAACTAACACCTCGTAACCTTGCTGAAGATTTTTTTCATATATCTCAGCTACAATGTCATGCGCAATCCAATGACTCAATTTGTTTTGGAAATACATCAAACCAATTCTTATTGACGTTGCACAACAAACAGCTAATATCAACATATAAGTTATTGTTCTAATATCAATTACTATATTTTCCATACCCACTTTTAAAAGTAGTGAGTTTATACTGCTAACATTCTCACCCGACAGAATAGCTAAAAATGGAATAACGATACCTATTGAAAAAATTTCAGCAACAACAGCGGTCAATGTAAGCACAATCAAATACAACACTTGCATTTTTCTTCGACCACTAAGGTGCGAATACAATTCAATTACTTTTTTGATATCCATTTAAAATTTAATCCTTTCTAATTGCTTTCCTGGCTCATATAACAAAATATCATTATCATTTACTTCACGCCTTAATACGTCATGTTCCAATACATATCTATCACCTGTTCTTTCACACACCCAGCTTCCATTGCCTTTCAATGGGAGAGGTATTTTTTCGCCAAACGCACTTACCCAACCAACATGTCTCCCTGGCACACCAACTATTAGCGCCCAACTTTTACAAGTTTTAGTAATTATCGCACCAGCAGCAACAAATGCCCCCTCACCAATCTCAATACCTGGTACAACAGTACAATTTGCACCAAGCGTAGAACCGCGCCTTACAATGG
Source organism: uncultured Gammaproteobacteria bacterium (assembly GCA_963851095.1). Taxonomy (GTDB): domain Bacteria; phylum Pseudomonadota; class Gammaproteobacteria; order Pseudomonadales; family Oceanobacteraceae; genus Oleispira. The sequence goes on from CAWKOX010000022.1 coordinate 14,783, forward strand.
TATCAACAAACTCATCTTTTCGAGTAACTACCGCCCTTGGGTAGCTAATATGAGTAAAAACCATAAAAGGAGCACAAAAAACGAAATCCTCAAGTATCACATTACTGAATACAGATACAGAATTTCCAATTCTACAAGCATTCCCAATAACAGCCGTTTGGCCAACATATACATTCTGTCCAAGATTACAGTTTTCACCAACAACTGCCCCCTTATCTACATGCGAGTAGTGCCAAACTTTAGAAAAACCTCCAAGCCTAGCTTGCTTGTTAACTGTAGCGGTTGGATGTATATATAAATTTTTCATTGAAAGACCTTGTATAAAATTTTTCTCATTAAGTTAGGTTGCCAGTTGTACTTTATTGGTTCGTAACTTCCAACTGATTTAATTTTTTCGATATATGCATTAATATTTCTTTCTTGATTGAAGGTAGTTTCACAATGTTCATAATCTACTTTCCAAGTTTCATATGGTTTATTTTTTATTTTCTCCATACATTCTTTTATAGTCGGTGCTTTAAAGAATGGGTCGCCATAAAGCTCATCTCCAACATTACCAAAATTTAATTGGCTCGCAAAACCAGCACAGATGGATTGATCAAATTTCAGAAAATCAGGGTTAGCTAATGCTACTACTGTAGGAAGTCCGCATGATAACAACTCGATAAAAGAGGTGCCCATTCCATAGCCAATATCATACTTTTTCATTTCTTCATTTAATTTATGATAAGCAACCCCACCGTGTAGAAATACTCTAGAAGAACTTAACAATTCACCAAATTTATCGTTTACAAAAGCAGAGCTACCCGCGCCATAAATATGAAATTCATAAGCTTCATTCATCCTAATGAATTCGAGCATTGATATGATTGCAGGAATTTTAAAATCAACTAGACGACCTAACCAAACAACCTTTACCTTTGAGGACGGATTATAGTTAAACTTCACATCTTTCATACTAACTACAGGGAGTGGAATTACATCATTAAGTGATTCCAATGAAATTGTAGACTGCTTACATGCCACATTCATAAATATAGCTGATCTATTAGCCAACAAATTGTCTACTAAGAACTTATTCTCCGACCGTGCTTTATTATTAGTATAACTAGGCGCTGTTATTCTTATATTTCTTTTAACCTTAGAGTAAAGGGATTCGCTTCCGTATAAAATATCTAGCGGATGTAAAAATAAATGACATAATTTAGCATACCCTTTAGGTTTTATATAAAGAAACTCATTTACGGTAATTAAATCTTCCAAAAAAAACGTAACTATGACAGCTTTATCTTGGATTACCGAACTCAAAAAATTCAAATATTTTGTCTGTTTCCCCTCAGAACAATACAAATACTTGGTTTCGTCATCGTAGCTTTTTACATTATCCTTCTCAGATAAACTTTCAAAGATAAAACTTTCTTTACGACAAATAACTGTTACCTGATATTCTTGGCTTATTAGCTTTTCGTACATTCTTAAAAGAAGCGTCTCTCCGCCCCCTAAGTAACTGTTAGTATTTATTAAATAGATCATATTAGTATTGATTACACGCAAGTATAACCTTCTCTACCTGTGAACTTTCCATACATTGGTAAATAGGCAGGCTTACAACTTGCCGTTGAATTTTTTCTGTCACAGGTAGAGACAAATTTTCTAGGCCGGGAAATGCTACTTGTTTATGAATAGGAATGGGATAATGTATAAGTGTTTGAATGCCCTGTTCAAGCATATACTTCATAAATAAATCGCGATTTTCTACCTGGACAACATACAGATGAAAAACATGCTCATTGGAATAATAATTAAACTCTGGCTTCTGTATTTTAGGATTTTTTATATATTGTTCATAACGCTTTGCAATATCTAGCCTTAGTTTCGTATCAGCTTCTAACCTTTTTAATTTCACATCTAACATTGCTGCCTGTATTTCATCTAAACGACTATTTACCCCCTGATAACAGTTCTCATACTTTTTTTCTGAACCGTAATTAGCCAAAACGCGTATAACTTTGGCCAAATCAGGATCATCTGTTGTAACAGCTCCAGCATCACCCAATGCGCCAAGGTTTTTTCCTGGGTAAAAGCTAAATGCACCAGCATTCCCCCAACCACCGCACTTTTTATCCTTAATCATTGCACCATGTGATTGCGCGCAATCCTCAAGTACTAACAAATCATATTTGCTAGCTATATCCATAATTTCTTCCATTGGTGAGATCTTTCCATAAAGATGCACCGGTAAAATCACTTTTGTTTTTGAGGTTATTGCATTTTCAATAGCACTTACATTTAAATTATACGAATCATTATCAGGCTCAACTAAAACTGGTTTTAAATTATTCTCTGTAATTGCCAGAACAGTCGCGATATAAGTATTAGCCTGAACTATTACTTCATCTCCATCTTGTAACCGACCAATTTCTTTCCATGCTCTCAACACCAGAGTTAAAGCGTCTAAGCCATTAGCCACACCAACACAATATTTAACGGCACAATTTTTCGCAAAATTATTCTCAAATCGCTCTAATTCGTTACCGCTTATATACCAGCCTGAATCAATAACTCGTGTACAAGCTTCTATTAATTCGTCACGGTATCGAGCATTTATTTCTTTAAGATCTAGGAAAGAAATCATTATTTTATATACCTAATTATTTTTGCAGGATTGCCAACAACTACCGCATTGTCTGGTACGTCTTTGACTACAACCGAACCAGCACCAACCATCGCCCCCTTACCAATAGTTATGCCAGGTAATAAAGTAGCATTAGCACCAATACTACATCCACTTTTCAGAGTTATTCCCGAAAATGAATCAGGATACTTTTTAGATCGTGGCATCAAATCATTTGTAAACGTTGCATTTGGCCCGATAAAGACGCTGTCCTCAATCCTTGTTCCATCCCAAATAAAAACGCCTGATTTAACAGTTACGTTATCACCGATAATTACATCTCCTTCAATCAGCGCATGGGCACAAATATTGCAATTTGAGCCAATTTGAGCATTTTCTAAAACAACTACAAACTGCCAAACTTTTGTCCCTTCTCCAATAATACAAGTTGCAACGTCTGCTAATGTGTGAATAAAACTCATAATGAAACACTACCTATAAATTCTTCATAATCACGGATATAATCTGCTTCGTCATAAAGCGCGCTTGCTAATACCAGCAAAATACAATCTTTACTGAAGTCATGCATTTCATGCCAAATCATTGGCGGTATTTCAACTGCTTTTGATGCGTTATCGAGTATTACAGTACTTTTGCTTACTCCATTATCCAACAACATTTTACAACTACCCGATACACAGACAGCAACCTGTTCAAGCACCTTGTGCGCATGAAAACCACGTGCAACAGCCCTATCTGTACCGTAAATGTAATAAACTCTTTTAATTTCAAAAGGAACTTGTTTATTTTCTTCTATAGCTACTAGTTTACCTCTGTCATCGCCTAACATTGGTAGGTCAATTAAATTAACTAGACTCATACTTCACCTTTAGCAACTGCTAACAAGTATTGCCCATAAGAGTTTTTACTCATCAACTCACCTGCTGCTTGAACTTGTTCTTTCGTTAACCAGCCATTGTTATAAGCAATTTCTTCTAAACAAGCGACTTTATAGCCTTGGCGCTTTTCAATTGTTTCTACAAACTGTGCAGCTTCTAATAAACTTTCGTGTGTACCTGTATCTAACCAAGCAAAACCACGGCCTAGTACTTCTACGTTTAGTTCATTCTTTTCTAGATACGCATTATTAACGCAGGTAATTTCTAGTTCGCCACGATCAGACGGTTTTACATTTTTAGCTATTTCTACGACTTGATTGTCGTAAAAATATAAACCTGTTACTGCGTAGTGTGATTTTGGTTTAACAGGCTTTTCTTCAATAGACAGTGCTTTGTTGTTTTCATCAAAATCAACGACACCAAAACGTTCTGGGTCTTTTACTTGATAGCCAAATACCGTAGCACCTTTACCTTCTTTTGCTTTATTTACTGCTTCGCGTAATTTTGGTGTAAAACCTTGGCCATAAAAGATGTTATCGCCTAGCACCAAACAAACGTCGTCATTGCCAATAAACTCTTCACCAATAATAAAGGCTTGTGCTAGGCCGTCTGGTGATGGCTGCTCGGCATAGGTTATGTTTACGCCAAACTGGCTACCGTCTTTTAATAAGCGCTTATAACCAGCAATATCATCTGGAGTTGAGATCAATAAAATATCTCTTATACCTGCCAGCATTAATACTGACAACGGATAAAAAATCATTGGTTTATCGTAAATAGGCAATAACTGTTTAGATACACCCATGGTAATTGGATATAAACGTGTGCCTGAACCACCGGCTAAAATAATACCTTTCATGTTATGCATCCTCTCCTAATTGCCTTGCCTAAACGTTCACGCTGGTAACTGCCATCTTGTACGTGGGTTACCCATTCATTATTTGTTAAATACCATTCAACGGTTTTACGAATTCCCGTTTCAAAGCTTTCTTCTGGTTTCCAGCCTAATTCTTTTTCGATTTTACTGGCATCAATTGCATAACGAACGTCATGACCTGGGCGATCTGTTACGTAAGTAATTAGGCCTTTAAAGCCTTGTTCGTTACCCGCTGCTTTTGAGTTGGTGTTATCTGGTACTAATTCTTCTAATAAATCACAAATGGTATGAACAACTTCGATGTTTTGCTTTTCGTTGTGACCACCAATATTGTAGGTTTCGCCGATTACACCTTCGGTTACTACTTTATAAAGCGCACGTGCGTGATCTTCTACATATAGCCAATCACGGATTTGATCGCCCTTACCGTATACCGGTAAGTTTTTGCCTTCTAGCGCATTTAGAATAACTAACGGTATTAACTTTTCTGGGAAGTGATATGGGCCGTAGTTATTTGAGCAGTTGGTGATGATTGTTGGGAAACCATAGGTGCGTAACCAAGCACGAACCAAATGGTCTGAGCTGGCTTTACTTGCTGAGTAAGGCGAGCTTGGGGCGTAAGAGGTTTGTTCGGTGAATAATGGGAGGTTTTGTTGACCCTCTTGTCGGGCTGAACCCCGACCTACATTACTTATCAAAATCACTTGGGTGGGGTAAGTCGCCGTAGACTTCGTCTGTAGATATGTGATGAAAACGGAAAGCTTGTTTTCTTTCTGTGTCTAATTCATTCCAGTAAGCACGTGCAGCTTCTAATAAGTGTGTATGTACCAACAATATTGGTTTGCATAAACTCTGCAGGACCATCAATAGATCGATCTACATGACTTTCAGCCGCTAGGTGCATTACTGCATCTGGCTGGTGCTGTTCAAATACTCTTTTTAATTCTTCGCCATTACAAATATCAACTTGCTCAAAAGCGTATCTTCAGATGTAGAGACGTCTTTTAAACTTTCTAAGTTACCTGCATAGGTTAACTTGTCAAGTTAATCACTGAGTCTTGAGTATTTTCAATAATATGGCGTATAACTGCAGAACCAATAAAGCCTGCGCCACCTGTTACTAATATTTTCATTTTTACCCTTAGCAACTATTAACAACAACATTAATCTTTTACTATTTCTTTTAGTTTTTTAATGCCATAACAACTGACTACTTCAGCAATGGTCTATAGACCTTAATCCACACTCACACTCACACTCACACTTACAATTACAATTACAATTACAATTACAATTACAATTACAATTACATATAATATTTTCTAAATAATAAAGTTTGAGAAGGTACTATTCGATTACATTATGTTAAATGCACGTAAAACCTTAAAGCCTCAGATCAGATTCACCAAATGGCAACACATATTTAACATCATAAAGAATATGTTGATCTTTACCTAACGCCCTTATTTTTTCTTCACCCCAAGCTTTATATTCATTGTGATCGACAGCCAAAACAATTGCGTCGTAATGATCTTGCTTTAGGTCTGAAACCAATTCAATACCATACTCATGCCTAACTTCATCAGGGCTTGCCCAGTGGTCGTAAACATCAACATTCATATTAAAGCTTTCTAACTCTTTAACCATGTCGATAATTTTAGTATTACGAACATCTGGGCAATCCCCTTTAAAGGTAAAACCCAAAATTAATACCTTGGCATCATCAATATGAATTTTTTTCTTAGCTACCGCTTTAACAAGCTGAGTCGCAGTATATTGGCCCATGCCATCATTAATGCGACGGCCTGACAGAATAACTTCTGGCTGGTAACCAACTTCTTTAGCTTTATGAGTTAAGTAGTAAGGATCAACACTAATACAGTGACCGCCAACTAAACCTGGATGAAATGGTAAAAAGTTCCATTTAGTCCCCGCTGCTTCTAATACTTCTTCGGTATCAATTCCAAGCTTATTAAAGATTTTTGCAAGTTCATTAATCATTGCGATATTCACATCACGCTGGGTATTTTCAATAACTTTAGCAGCTTCTGCAACTTTAATACTGCTGGCTTTATGCGTACCTACGGTAATAATTTCGTTGATACAGCGCATCAACAGCATCGGCTACTTCAGGAGTAGAGCCCGCAGTGACTTTTTTAATATTTGTTACACGGTGTTTCTTTATCGCCTGGGTTAATTCGCTCTGGGCAATAACCGGCAAAAAAGTCTTTATTAAATGTTAAGCCTGATACGCGCTCTAATACAGGTACGCACTCTTCTTCTGTTGCGCCGGGATAAACCGTCGATTCATATATTACTATGTCGCCTTGTTTAAGCACTTTACCAATAGTTTCAGAGGCTTTTACAAGTGGTGTTAAATCTGGCTGTTTATGCTCGTTAATCGGTGTTGGTACTGTCACAATGTAAACAGAACATTCTTTTAAATCTTCAAGGGAGCAACTATAGCTTAAGTACTGTGCTTCTTTTAATTAGCTTCTGTTGAACACTCTAAGGTAGAATCGATACTAGAGTTCAGTTCAGAAATTCGTTTGATTAATATCAAAACCTAATACTGGACGCTTTTTTCCGAATTCTACCGCTAAAGGCAACCCAACATAGCCAAGACCAATGATCGCAATTTTTGAGTTTTCTAATGTAATCATAAATTATTTATCTCTCTATTATTTTATTTATCCTGACTAAGTAACCTAAGGATAAAATTCACTTTAATACAAATGCTGAACTCTTTATGTTAATCGTCGAGTTCTATTAAGCATCATCCAATTTCTATTCATATCAAGTACAACTATTGCGACTTTAGACTAGTCAATCACTAATAATCTCTAGGCGCTTCAGACACGCTACCGCCCAAGGGTTCTCGCGAACTTTCCCCGTTGTCGCATCTTTTCAATACTCTTCACACTCTATTTAATCAATTCAAGTAGAGTGCAATTGTTCTAATTCAACCAGCAATTCTTGTTGCTGGCTTAACAAATTCAATAAGATGATAGCTCTTTGCTCACCATCAAATTGTTTAAATATGGCTTGGTAATCTTTAAATGGGCCAGAGGTAATTTCTACAATCTGCCCTTCTTTGAATACCGCTTGGCTATTATCACTAAGGCTATTACGACTTAGGCTTTCACCATTAGCTGTTTACATCGCCGCATCGATAACGTAAGTCATCAATTAAATCTTGTCTTATTTCTATGGGTTCAATACCAAAGCGTAATAATTGTCTAACGCCGCGTGTTGATCGAATGCTTCCAACTAGGTGTTCACAGCCTTCTACATTAACAAATAGGTAGCCAGGAAATAGCGACTCAATCACATTGACTCTTTTACCTTTACGCATTTTTTCAAGTGCTATACGGGGAAGGAATACTTCTCCACCTTGGGCACGCAAGTGCTCTTCAGCTCTTAACTCTTGCTTTGGCTTGGTAAGTACGACATACCATTTAGACATTATATGGAATCTACAATCTAAGACTGTAAACTATTGATAATATCGAGGCATGCATCCTTAGGATTACTTGATTGAGTGATAGGTCGACCGATAACAAGGTAGTCACCGCCTATATTGACTGCTTCTTCTGGAGTCATTATACGGCGCTGGTCACCTGAGGCACTGCCTGCTGGGCGTATACCAGGTGTTATGGTTAAGAAGTCTGTTCCACAGATATTTTTGATCAGCTCAATTTCTTGTGCTGAACTGACTACCCCATCCATTCCAGACTGCTTAGAGAGTTTAGCTAAACGCTCTACTTGCTGTTGAGGGCTGATATCTAAACCGATTCCGGCAAGGTCAGACTGCTCCATCGACGTTAATACGGTTACTGCTATTAGCAGAGGTTTATTATTTTTATTAGCGATTGCTTCAGCAGCTGCATTCATCATGCGCTCTCCACCTGAAGCGTGTACATTTACCATCCAAACGCCGAGTTCTGCGGCGGCCGCAACTGCGCCTGCACAGGTATTTGGAATATCGTGGAATTTTAAATCTAGAAATACATCAAAGTTAAGTTTGTGTAATTGTTCAAGGATTGCTGGGCCAGAAGCGGTAAACAGCTCTTTGCCAACTTTAACGCGACATTTGGTCGGGTCCAGCTGCTGTGCCATTTCAAGCGCTTGCTTTGGTGTTGGGTAATCCAGCGCGACAACGATGGGGGAAATATCATGTGGCATTGTGTTTTGATTAGCGCTGATTTTTGTCATTACTTTTGTCGTTTAATCGTACTTGTTTTTGTCTTTCAGGCAGCTAACTTCCTTGTATTTAGCCTGTTAAGTTGTCGCGGTGAGATTGGCCCAATCTTTACAGGATGGACATCGCCAATGATGCTCTATAGCTTTAAAGCCACAACTGCGACAAACGTATTTATATTCTGTTTCAACTATACGGCGAAGAATATCATAAACTGACATAAGCTGCGAAGAGTTTAGTACGGCCTTTTCATTAACAACCATCTCAACAAGGGCAAAAAAACCCTGATTAGATGGGTGCTGGAAGAGCTCGGTTAATAATATCTCTATACCACGCTGTTGCTTGCCTTGCTTGGCGAGTAATTTTACGCGGGTAACCAGTACTTCAATAGCATGATTGTTTTGCCAATGAGTTTCGAGTTGCTTATCCAGTCCTTTGTAGTCTTCTAGCTGGGTAAAGCATTTCACCATGTCAGGTAAAACTGCCAACATGGCATTATTATCTTGCTTTAGTGCTTTTAGGTAACAGCGAATGGCTTCGGTTGGTTCGTTCTGACTGGCGGCTATTTGTGCAAAGATAATATTGGCTCGCGCGCAGAGCGGATTTACTTTTAGCGCTAATTTTAAGTATTTGTGACTTTCTAGAAAACTGCCTTTGGAGAATAACTCGTTGGCGTATTCACATGCAGCCTGAGCGATACGACTGGTAATATCGGGCAGATCTTGGAGTTTTGAATTTTTGTGTAATTCGAGAATCGATAGCCATTCTTGCTCTTCTTCGTACAGCTGAACCAATAATCTTGAAGCTTGGCCTTGAGTGTGACCTTCTTCTTGAATAAGGTCGAGCAATAGACGCTCTGCCCTATCAAGCAACCCGGCTTTTAGAAAGTCGGTTGCTAGCTCTAATTCAACATCGAGCTGTGCCGCTTCTGAAAGGTCGGTTCGTGCGAAGAGGTTTTGGTGAAGTTGAATGGCTTTTTCGGTTTGGCCTTTATCACGAAAGATGCGGCCTAGGTTTAAGTAGAGGTCAACCGCTTCGTCACTGATTTCCGCTACATCAAGCAGTCGGTCGAGTGCACCGTCGTTATTTTCTGCTAATAGGAAGTCGATACTGGGTAAAACGTCGCGCCCCATGCGGAGTGTTGCGGAGCGCTTACCTTGAAAGCGGCCTAGCAGCCATCCGCAAGCAATGGCAATTACTAGCAATAAGAACATTACTAGGTCGGTACTGATGGGCATTGTCATTAGTGATTAAGCTTTTCAAACTTTGCTTTGATCTGCTTAATTTCTTTTTTTAGACGTTTATTTTCTAGGCTTTGGGTCATTTTTGACATGACTGCGACTAGCAGTCCGATAATAATACCAAGACCTACGAGCCCACCTGACCATAATGATAACGGTACAGCGAGCGAGTCTAAGAACAAGAAGTCTAATGCAACGTGCTGCTCATTGTAGATTGCAAATAAGATCCCATAGATAAATACAGCGATCAGTATTAGCAGAACCAAAAGATTTTTAAGTAGTTTCATTAGGCGCCTAGGCTTTCATTTACTTGGTCACGCAGTTCTTTACCAGGTTTGAAGTGTGGTACAAATTTACCTGATAATTCGACGGAGTCACCGGTTTTTGGGTTACGGCCCATACGCGGTGAGCGGTAGTGTAGCGAGAAGCTACCAAACCCACGAATTTCGATACGCTCGCCTGTCGATAGGGATTGCGACATGTGATCTAAAATTGTTTTAACCGCCAGTTCAACGTCTTTTGCCGATAGCTGGGGTTGCTTTGTTAACATACGCTCAATCAGTTCTGATTTTGTCATTACGACATCCTTGAAGGAAACAGATAAAGGTCTTTAGATCAATAACTTACAACCTGCAAAGGGTATTTGCAAGCATAAAAAAACCCCACCTCCTTGCGGAGACGGGGTTTTCTTTACCCATTGTTATTGCTAACAAGGGTTTAGACTATAAGTTTAAAACTTATTCGCCTTTTTGGCTCAACTGTTCTTTGATAAGGTCGCCAATGGTAGTTGGGCCCTTAACATCAGCTTCAGACTTAGCACGCTGTTCAGCAATTGCTTGCTTGTCAGCTACTGCGTCTTTTGACTTGATAGACAAGTTGATTACGCGGTTCTTACGATCAACGTTAGAGATGATTGCTTCAACAGAATCGCCTTCTTTCAATACGTTGCGAGCATCTTCAACTTTTTCACGGCTAATTTCAGAAGCCTTCAAAGTTGCTTCAACGCCTTCAGCGATCTCTACGATTGCTGCTTTAGCGTCTACAGAGATTACTTTACCAGTAACCAAAGTGCCTTTGTCGTTTTCAGAAGCGTATTCAGCGAATGGATCGCTGTCTAGCTGCTTAACGCCCAAAGAGATGCGCTCACGCTCAGGATCGATAGACAAGATAACTGTTTCTAGCTCATCGCCTTTCTTGTATGCACGAACGGCTTCTTCGCCAGTATCGTTCCAAGAAATGTCAGACAAGTGAACCAAACCGTCGATGCCGCCATCTAGACCGATGAAGATACCGAAGTCAGTGATTGACTTGATTTTGCCAGAGATCTTAGCGCCTTTCTCGAACTTAGTTCCAAACTCTTCCCATGGGTTCATGGTGCACTGCTTGATACCTAGAGAGATACGACGACGTTCTTCGTCAATGTCAAGAACCATAACTTGAACATCATCACCAACCTGAACAACTTTAGATGGGTGTACGTTCTTGTTAGTCCAATCCATTTCAGAAACGTGTACTAGACCTTCAACGCCTTCTTCTAACTCAGCGAAACAACCGTAGTCAGTCAAGTTCGTTACTTTAGCAGTAACGATTGCGTTTTCTGGGTAACGTGCTTTGATCTCAACCCATGGATCTTCACCCAATTGCTTAAGACCTAGAGATACACGGTTACGCTCGCGATCGAATTTCAATACTTTAACGTCGATTTCATCGCCAACAGCAACGATTTCGCTTGGGTGCTTAATGCGCTTCCAAGCCATATCAGTGATGTGCAATAGACCGTCTACACCGCCTAGATCAACGAAAGCACCGTAGTCAGTAAGGTTCTTAACGATACCCTTAACAGACTGACCTTCTTGCAAGTTAGCTAGCAACTCTTCGCGTTCTTGGCTGTTAGCAGCTTCAAGAACAGCACGACGAGAAACAACAACGTTGTTACGCTTAGCATCTAACTTGATTAGTTTGAAATCTAATTCTTTACCTTCCAAGTGCAAAGTATCGCGCACTGGACGGATGTCAACCAAAGAGCCAGGTAGGAATGCACGAATGTTGAACAATTCAACCGTGAAACCGCCTTTAACTTTACCGTTGATAACGCCTTTAACAACAGCGTTTTCTTCGAATGCTTTCTCAAGCTCTTTCCAAGCTTCAGCACGTTTTGCTTTTTCACGAGATAGCTTAGTTTCACCAAAACCATCTTCTACTGCGTCAAGAGCAACTAGAGTCTCATCGCCAACTGCTACTTCCAACTCGCCTTTGTCGTTTAAGAACTGGCTGCGTGGAATAATGGCTTCAGATTTAAGACCTGCGTTTACCGTTACCCAGTCGCTATCGATATCTACTACAGTACCGGTAACGATTGAACCTGGTTTCATGTCCAGAGTTTGTAACGACTCTTCAAATAACTCAGCAAAATTTTCCATTAATACATCCTATAAAGCTTGGTGTAGGCTACCCCGAGTTTGCGCTTGTCGAAACAATCACTGGTTTGGGCCAGACTAATCACCCCCTAAACAGTCAGATATTTAGGGTCATAATAAAAAACTCCGCACATTCCGTACTGGGTACGCCTGACAATGTGCAGAGTTTTTAAGGTTCTTTTATAAAAAGATATTAGGCTAACAAGCCTGCTTTTTGGGCTGCTTGCTGAACCTGTTCAAATACGGTTTCTATGCTCATACTGGTGCTATCAATAACAATCGCATCGTCAGCGGGTTTCAAGGGTGCTACCGTTCGGTTCATGTCGCGATCATCTCGCGCTCTAATATCTTCGATAATTCCGGCAAGACTAGCATTTTTACCGCTTTCTATCAACTGCTTATAGCGACGCTGCCCACGCTCTTCTGCGCTGGCCGTTAAGTACACCTTCAATTCCGCATTTGGAAATACGACAGTTCCCATATCACGACCATCGGCAATCAATCCAGGCTGTTGCTGGAAAGCGCGCTGACGCTCTAATAAAGCTGAACGAACGGCATTAACTGCGGCTACCTGAGAAGCAATCGCGCCGGTTTCTTCGGTGCGCAAGTCAGATGTTACGTTGTCGCCTTCTAAAATAACCTGCACGCCAGCTTGTTCAGCAGAAACTTTAAACTGCACATCTAAATGTGCAGCAATCGCTTCTAGAGCCTGCTTCGTTATCAAGGGCAACACCATGCTGTTTTGCCGCTAAGGCCGTGACTCTGTATAAGGCGCCACTGTCTAATAGTGCCCAGTTCAATTTTGCAGCAAGCATTTGGCAAAGCGTGCCCTTACCAGCGCCCGACGGACCATCAACGGTAATGATTGGGCCCGCTATTTTTGGCTTCTGGTAAATCTTTAACTTCAATATCACTCATATTTATCCCGCTTCGGTAGAGACGTTAATTCCACAACCACTAGCCAGTTCAACAAAACCGGGGAATGACGTGCCAACGTTTGCACAGTCTTTTACCAAGATCGCTGCATTTGCGCGTAAAGACGCAATGGTAAAGCTCATTGCAATGCGGTGATCATCAACACTGTCGACTTCGCCGCCATTAAAAGAACCTTCGCTACCAAAGCCTTTAATGATTGCACCATCTTCAGTACCAACCGCATCAACACCCAATATCTGCAAACCATCAACCATGGCTTGTATGCGGTCTGATTCTTTAACGCGTAATTCTTCAGCGCCGGTCAAAACCGTTGTGCCTTCTGCACAGGCGGCTGCGATAAAGATCGCAGGAAATTCATCAATCGCTAATGGAACCTGATCTTCTGGAATCTGAATACCTTTTAGCTGGGCGCTGCGAATGCGTAAATCTGCAACCGGTTCGCCACCCACTTCACGCTCATTGAACATTTCAATATTCGCGCCCATTTGGCGAAGAATATTAATAACGCCTACGCGTGTTGGATTGATGCCCACATGCTGCAAGGTGATATCAGAATCTTTGGCGATACTCGCCGCCACCATAAAGAAAGCCGCAGAAGAAATATCAGACGGTACATCAATTGCCGTTGCTGTTAATTTTCCACCTGGGCGAACAGTTACTTTAGGGCCGTCTACTTCAACCGGGTAACCGAAGCCTTTTAGCATGCGCTCGGTATGATCACGAGTCGGGGCTGGTTCGATTACCGTGGTTTCACCTTCAGCGTATAAGCCTGCCAATAATAGACAGCTTTTAACTTGCGCACTGGCCATCGGTAAAACGTAGTGAATACCTTTTAATGGCTGACCCCCTTTAATCGTCTCTCTACCGTTAATCTTCAACGGCGGACGACCATTTTCAGCAGAGTCGATAATCGCACCCATTTCACGCAATGGATCAGCAACGCGATTCATCGGGCGCTTCGATAAAGACGCATCACCTGTCATTTCCACATCGAAGTTTTGTGCAGACATTAGGCCCGACAATAAACGCATCGACGTACCCGAATTACCCAAGTACAAAGCATTCGGAGGTGTTTTTAAACCGTGTAAACCCACACCATGAACGGTAACGCGACCGCGGTGCGGGCCTTCGATAACCACGCCCATGTCACGGAAAGATTGAAGCGTTGCTAAACTGTCTTCGCCTTCCAAAAAGCCGGTTACTTCTGTTGTGCCTTCCGCTAAAGAACCTAGCATGATAGAGCGATGAGAAATCGATTTATCACCAGGAACACGGAATTCACCGGAAAGTTTGCCACCCGGTTTTGCTACATAATTTACAATCTGACTTGTCATGGAATCCACATACGCTCTGCGAGCAAGTATTTTAGTAAAATGATCTCGTGCAGCTTTTGCACGGGTAAAGGTGCCCATCATCTGGGTTTTATCTTCATTAGCAACCACTTCACGCAGTTGCTGCAAGTCGGCGGTGAATAAATCCAGCGCCTTTAATACTTCGTCTTTATTACCGATAAAAATATCGCGCCACATGATTGGGCTGCTAGAAGCAATGCGGGTAAAATCACGAAAACCGCCTGCTGCGTAATTAAAGATATCGTTATTTTCTTCATCGTTCGCCAAGGTATCGACCAAGGAGTACGCTAATAAATGAGGAAGGTGACTGGTAGCAGCCAATACTTCGTCATGGTGCTGAACTGTCATCAGCTCAACTTTACCGCCCGTCACCTCCCAAGCATCACTGACTAAATCCAAAGCCCTTTCACTGGTACGTTTTTCTGGCGTTAAAATAATCTTGTGATTTTTAAATAATTGTTCATCCGCTGCCGATACACCACTGCGTTCGGAACCCGCAATAGGATGACCTAATACAAAGCGATCGAAATCTTCGCCGAGTACCGCCGTCACGGCTTTGGAAATATTACCTTTCACACTACCGACGTCGGTCAGAATGGTATTATCGCCAATGCTCGACTTAATCCGCTCTAGCACATCGGCAACCGCTAAAATCGGCACCGAAATAATAACCAAATCAGCATCGCGTACAACATCGCACACATCGATAGAAAAGTCGTCAATCAAGCCCGCCTGCAAGGCTTGCTCCATTGAATCCATATTGCGATCAAAGCCTGAGATTTGCTCAACGCTTTTCGTGCTTTTTAATGCTTTCACCCAAGAGCAGCCAATTAGACCTAAGCCAATAATCGCTACCTTGGGAATATTTAAATGCGCCTTCTTTTGAAAACTCAAGAGCGCGCATCCGCTAAAATTTGCTTCAGCTTAGCAATAAAGGTTTCATTTTCTTTCGCGGTGCCGATTGAAGCACGTAAATAGCTTGGCATTTCGTAATTGGCAATTGGGCGAATAATCACACCGTTCGCTAATAACTGAGCATTTACTTCTGACGCTGAAATATTCGTTGGATTTTGGTCGATTTCTTTTGGAATTTCAAAGCTAATGAAGTTACCTACCGACGGAATATACGGTAAACCCATTTCATCAAATGCTTGAGTTAAGTACGCCATACCAGCATCGTTAACGGCTTTGCTTTCTGCTACGTATTCTTCGTCATTCAAGGTCGCAACCGCAGCGGCCAATGCAAATGAATTCACATTAAAGGGCGGACGAACACGATTCATTAAATCAGCAACTTCTGGAGCCGAAATACCATAGCCAACGCGTAAAGATGCTAAACCGTAAGCTTTAGAAAACGTTCGCGTGATTACTAAGTTTGGATACTTTGGTAATAGCGTTAAGCCATCGCAATAATCAGGCTCACTCACGTATTCGAAATACGCTTCATCTAATACAACCACAACGTCACTCGGTACTTTCGCCATAAAGTCAGAGACTTCTGTATGCGTTAACCAAGTTCCGGTTGGGTTATTGGGATTGGTGACAAAAACAAGGCGTGTTTTATCGGTGATCGCTGCTGCCATTGCATCAAGATCGTGGCCGTAGTTTTTAGCAGGAACAACGCTACACACGCCACCTTGAATTGTGGTGACTAAACCATAAATCGCAAACGCATGCTGCGAGAAAACCACTTCGTCGCCTTTGGAAACAAAGCAGGTAACGATAAAATCCAGTATGTCGCTAGAGCCATTACCGAGAGTAATATTACCGTGCTTAATCGGCGATGCGTCGGTGCTGAGTTTTTGGCACAGCGCTTCTTTAAGATCAAAACCATTACCGTCTGGGTAACGCGTTAATTCTCGTGCTTCTTGCTCCATCGCGGCAATGGCTTTTTTGCTTGGCCCGATAGGATTTTCATTACTGGCAAGCTTTACAATGTCAGCAGGATTCAAACCAAACTCACGCGCTAGCTCATCAATCGGCTTACCTGGCTGATAAGGACGTAAACCTTGAATTTCTGCGCGTGCTTTTTCAACAAGTGTTTGTACTTTTTGATTAGTCATAATCTTTAATCTACTCAAAAGCTTAATAAATCATTATTAGCTGTTGCTGTAACAAATATCTAAAACATGGATGTTTTAGCTAAGGCTACAGGGACGTATTTACGCCGTTTTGTGGAAGCAATTGCTAATCATGATTCCACAAGGCTTTTCGTTAGTTTTACTTAAAGCACGGCCTTTGGATAAGAACCCAAGCATTTAAAATCTGTACATTGCTGCTGCACTAGTGCCATGGCTTTTTTAACTTTCTCTTCATTTTGATGACCTTCAAGGTCGATGAAGAACATATAATTCCATGTGCCCGATTTTGACGGACGCGTTTCGATACGCGTTAGGCTGACGCCTTCTTCATGAAACGGGGCTAACAAATGATACAAAGCGCCTGGCTTATTCTTGCTGGCAATTAATAATGATGTTTTATCATCACCACTAATGTCAGTCGTTTGCTTACCAATGATTAAAAAGCGCGTGGTATTGTCTGGCATATCTTCGATATTGGCCGTCGCAATGTTCAAATCATACAGCTCGGCTGCGGCTTCACTGGCAATCGCTGCTGCACCCTCTTCTTCTTGAGCGCGACGCGCCGCTTCAGCATTTGAACTAACAGCAATACGCTCAATACCCGGCCAATTTGCATCTAGCCATTGGCGACATTGCGCCAACGACTGCGCATGGGAATAGACTTTGATTGGCTTAGCTACTGCGCCTTCCTTTTGCTCTTCTTTTTTGAGCAAGAAGTGATGATGAATGCGTAACGCTACTTCACCACAGATGTGTAAGTTAGAACCGACAAAGCTGTCTAGTGTATGAGTAATCACACCTTCGGTAGAGTTCTCAACCGGAACCACACCAAAGTTAGCGCCGCCTGCTTCCACTTCACGGAATACATCCGCAATTGAACCTTGACTCTGACACTGCACCGCATGACCAAAATGCTTTAACGCCGCTTGTTGAGTAAAAGTCCCTTCTGGGCCCAAGTACGCAATTTTCATCGGCTCTTCAAGTGCTAAGCACTGCGACATAATTTCACGAAACAATCGCGCAACGCCTTCTGCAGGCAATGGCCCTTCGTTTCGCTCCATTACGCGGCGCAGTACTTGCGCTTCACGCTCTGGGCGATAAAAAACAACAGATTCACCTGGCTGAGAAAAATGCTCTTTTACATCAGCAACTTTCTGCGCGCACTGAGCACGTTTATTTACAAGCTGCTGAATCTGCTGATCAACAGCGTCAATCTCATCACGTAACTTGCCTAACTCTTCAGCTTCTGTGGTAAAACTATTATTGGTCATGGATACCGTCTTCATCAAAATTATTAGTTGTTTGCTTCAGCAAACCTAGCTATTTTCTTTCGCAAACTCGGCCATAAAGGCAATCAATGCATCAACCGCTTTTTCTTCTACTGCGTTATAAATACTGGCACGCATCCCGCCAACACTGCGGTGTCCTGCTAGGTTTAATAAACCCGCTTTTTCACTCGCTACTAAAAACGCTTTATCTAACTCTGAATTTGCCAAAGTAAAAGGCACATTCATAATCGAACGGTTATTAATCGCAACTGGATTCGCATAAAAAGCATTAGTATCAATAAAGCTATATAACTTTTCTGCTTTGCGACGATTTACTTCCGCCATGGCTTTTACGCCACCTTGCTCTTTTAACCAAGCAAAGACCAAACCAGCCAAATACCAGCCATAGCTTGGTGGGGTATTGTACATAGAATCGTTATCGGCCATGACCTTGTAGTCAAACATGGTTGGCGTGCCTTCTAGGGTTTGTCCTAACAAGTCTTCGCGAATAATCACGATGCACAAACCCGCTGGGCCGATGTTTTTCTGAGCGCCTGCGTAAATCATGGCAAACTTAGAGACATCAATTTCTTCAGACAAGATGGCCGATGAATAGTCGGCAACTAAAGGAACACCGTTAGTTTCTGGGATGTAATCAAACTGAACACCGCCAATGGTTTCATTAGGCGTGTAATGAACATAGGCTGCTTCAGGGTTCAGGTTTAATTCTTCTTGAGAAGGCGCAGAGGTGAATTTATTACCTTCTGTTGTTGCGGCAACATTAACGTCACAAAAACGCTTTGCTTCTGCAATCGCTTTTTTAGACCACTGGCCAGTATTGATATAATCTGCCGTTTTTTTACCGCGCAACAGATTCATCGGAATCATGGTGAACTGGCTGCTTGCGCCGCCTTGCATAAATAATACTTTATAGTTATCAGGAATAACCATTAGGTCGCGTAAATCTTGCTCGGCTTTTTGAGCAATTCCGACAAATTCAGGAGAACGATGACTCATCTCCATAATCGACAAACCTTTTTGCTGCCAATTTAATAGGTCAGTCTGAGCTTGTGTTAATACAGCCGTTGGCAATGCAGCCGGACCTGCACAAAAATTATATAAACGAGTCATGTTTTTAAATTCCAAATACTACAGTTTTGTTCAACTCTTGTTAAAAATCAGGCGAGAATTTCGCCGGCTTTTAAAGCAGAAAAAAGCGCTGACTAATAATGAATAATCTTCACCATAATCAGCACTTTTATCTTTTAACTAATTCGTCAACCACAGAAACGACTTACGAATTATTCTTCGTCAGCATCATCCGCATTTTGGTCTTCGTCATTAGTCTCAGTACCTTCTGACTCAATAACATCATTAGCCACCAGTGTATCGGCTTCTTCGCCTTCCACTTGCGTACCGTCTGCTGCTAGGTATTCAATACCATCATCAATGTCTTCTGGTTCACATACTCGCTCAACACCAATTAAGCGCTCTTTTTCAGCAACTTTAATTAAGCGAACGCCTTGGGTATTACGACCCAAGCAAGAGACTGAATCAGCTGAAGTACGCACAAGCGTGCCTTTATCACTGATCAACATCACTTCGTCATTTTCGAAGACTTGCACTGCCCCCACAATAATACCGTTACGCTCGTTCACAACCATCGCTTTAACACCTTGAGTGCCGCGGCCTTTGGTTGGGAATTCTGAGATGAGAGTACGCTTGCCATAACCGCGATCACTCGCCGTTAATAAACTACCGCCTTCTTCTGGAATAACTAACGAGATCACTTTTTGATCTTCTTGAATTCTGATACCTCGAACACCACGAGCCGTTCGGCCCATTGCGCGCACTGCCGATTCATTAAAGCGATTCGCTTTACCTGCGTCGGTTAATAGCAAGATATCTTTTGTGCCGTCAGTAATCGCAACACCAATTAAGTGATCCCCTTCGTCCAATTCACACGCAATCAAACCGCTTGAACGTGGACGTTGGAAATGCTCTAAGCTGGTTTTCTTCACAGTACCCATAGAGGTCGCCATAAAGATAAATTCTTCACCGGTAAATTCAGGCAATGGTAAGATCGCAGTAATGCGCTCTTCGTCACCCAAATTAACCACATTCACCATTGGACGCCCCTTCGAATTACGGCTCGCCTGTGGAATGTCATAGACTTTTAACCAGAATACTTTACCCGCATCGGTAAAACATAAAACCGTATCATGGCTATTGGCAATCATTAGGTGTTCAACGTAATCGTCATCTTTAACCGATGCTGCTGATTTACCTTTACCACCACGACGTTGCGCTTGATACACATCTAACTGCTGAGTCTTGGCGTAACCACCATGAGAAATAGTTAATACTAAATCTTCTTCTGGGATCAAATCAGCCATCGTCAAATCACGCTTATTAGCAATGATTTCAGTACGACGCTCGTCACCGTATTCTTCTTTAATTGTTGCTAATTCATCACGAATAATTTGCAACAATTTTTCCGGAGAACCCAAAATTTCTAGGTACTCTTTAATTTCTTCAAGCTTCAACTGATATTCTTCAATCAGCTTCTCGTGCTCTAGACCCGTCAGTTTTTGCAGACGTAAATCAAGAATCGCTTGCGCTTGCTGTGGCGAAAGATGGTACATACCATCGTGCATACCAAATTCTTCACCCAAATCATCTGGGCGACAGGCATTTTCACCCGCACGCTCTAAGAAACCGGTAACCGAACCCGGAGACCAAGGCGTTGCGATCAATGCTTCTTTCGCTTCCGCACCGGTGGGTGATTTTTTAATCAAGGCAATAATTGGATCGATGTTACTTAACGCTATCGCCAAACCTTCTAAAATATGACCACGCTCACGGGCTTTGCGTAATTCAAAAATCGTACGACGTGTTACTACTTCACGGCGGTGACGAACGAAGGCTTCAAGCATCTGCTTCAAGTTCAGCGTTTGTGGCTTACCATCCATCAAGGCAACAACGTTAATGCCAAAGACCGACTGTAACGCCGTTTGAGCAAACAAATTGTTCAAGGTTACTTCTGGCATCTCGCCACGACGAAGATCCACGACGATACGCATACCGTCTTTGTCAGACTCATCACGCAGCTCTGTAATGCCTTCAATTTTCTTTTCTTTAACCAGCTCAGCGATTTTTTCGATTAGACGCGCTTTGTTTAACTGGTAAGGAATTTCGGTGAAAACGATCGACACTTTGCCGCTCTTTTCGTTTTCTTCAAAGTGGTGACGAGCACGCATGTGAATACGGCCACGACCCGTACGATAGGCTTCAATAATACCTTCGCGACCGTTAATGAATGCACCGGTTGGAAAATCTGGGCCTGGAATGTGTTCCATTAAGGCATCGATATCCATTGCAGGGTTATCGATTAATGCCAAACACGCAGAAACCACTTCGTTTAAGTTGTGTGGCGGAATGTTCGTCGCCATACCTACCGCAATACCGGAGGAACCATTAATTAATAGGTTCGGGACTCGTGTTGGCATTACTTCTGGAATTTTTTCTGTGCCATCGTAGTTAGGTACGAAGTTCACAGTTTCTTTATCGATATCCGCTAGCAACTCATGGCTGAGTTTATCCATACGAATTTCTGTATAACGCATCGCAGCGGCTGAGTCACCGTCAACCGAACCAAAGTTCCCTTGACCGTCCACCAGCGTATATCGCATGGAAAAATCTTGCGCCATACGAACAATTGTATCGTAAACCGCAGAATCACCGTGTGGGTGATATTTACCGATTACGTCACCGACCACACGGGCCGATTTTTTATAGGCTTTATTCCAATCGTTGCCTAATACATTCATCGCATGAAGAACGCGTCTGTGTACAGGCTTTAACCCGTCACGTACATCCGGCAAGGCACGCCCAACAATTACGCTCATCGCGTAATCAAGGTAAGACGATTTTAGTTCGTCTTCAATGTTAATTGGCAATACTTCTTTGGCTAACTCACCCATAGATTCTTGGCCTGTCTCTGTCGAATGATGGTCTTTATCGAAAACCTCATTCGGTCCTTGTTATTAGCGTTTATAATCAGCGCCAAATCATACCACAAATCAACAAGATACCTAGTCTTTCGCCCTTCTTTCCTGCTTCTATATGAAGGAATACATAAGGAAGGTGGTTCACCCTGATCAAAGTTTGATTATACTGTGCAAAAATTAGCTAAAGTAAGCAGCAACTAACGCGAGTACAAACATGAGCTCAGCCAAGAATTCTAATTCCATTCAAGATCTTACAGTATTAGCAGGTCATGCTGACTTACGCATCGATGCGCACTGGATCGTACCGATCGAATCTACAAATCAGCAAGTATTGATCGATCACTGCCTATTGATCAAAGATGGCATTATTCTCGCGATTGAACCGCAATCCAGCTGCCGAATTAGCGCGACAGAAATTCTCGACCTCGGCCAACAGTTATTAATGCCTGGCTGGGTCAATGCTCACGGTCATGCGGCGATGTCGTTATTTCGTGGTTTAGCAGATGACCTGCCCCTTATGGATTGGCTGCAAGAACATATCTGGCCTGCTGAAGCACAGCACGTAGATGAAGACTTTGTGAAGCAAGGAACGGATCTGGCCATTGCTGAAATGATTCAATCGGGTACGACGACTTTTGCCGATATGTATTTTTATCCACAGCAAAGTGCTGAAGCAGCATTAGCCAGCGGTATTCGCGCCGTGTGTTTTGCGCCCGTTTTGGATTTTCCGACAAATTACGCTCAGAACTCCGACGAATACATCCGCAGAGCCGTTGAGTGCAACGACAGATTCAACAACCACCCAATGAATGACCAAGGTCTGGTACAAATTGGTTTTGGCCCTCACGCGCCTTACACGGTTTCTGATGAACCCTTGAAAGAAATTACCGTACTGGCTGACCAACTCGACATGCCCGTTCAGATTCATTTGCACGAAACCGCTTTTGAAGTCAGTGAAAGTATAGAAAAATTCGATAAGCGCCCAACCCAACGCTTAATGGATATTGGTTTTTTAAACGAACGCGTCAGCTGCGTTCATATGACCCAAATCAATGAAAACGACATTCAGATTTTACAAAAAACAGGCGCATCAGTCGTGCATTGCCCTGAGTCGAATTTAAAACTGGCCAGTGGTTTTTGTCCAACCGCACGTTTATCAGCGGCGAACATTCCGCTGGCGATCGGCACTGACGGCGCCGCCAGTAATAATGACCTAGACATGTTTGGCGAAGTCAAAACCGCCGCACTACTGGCGAAAGGTGTTAGTCAAGATGCTCGCGCCATGCCCGCGATAGAAGCGCTAACCCTTGCAACTTTAGGCGGTGCTCGTGCACTGGGCATCGATAATATCACAGGCTCTTTGCTACCAGGAAAAGTCGCTGATATTCAAGCCATCGACTTTAATTCGCTTTCAAGCCAACCGGTCTTCGATCCTATTTCACACTTGGTTTATTGCTCAAAATCATCACATGTCAGCCATGTTTGGGTGAACGGACGATGCCTTTTAAAAGAAGGCAAATTAAACACACTGAACGAAGAAACATTAATAAACCAAGCCAAAGCTTGGTCTAGCGCAATTCGTGAGCCGACAAACGCTATTAAGTAAAAATGAATGCAGTTAGAATAGCGCGATAAATGCTTGCCTTATTAAAAGATTTTCGTACTGCCTTCATATTAAATGAAGCGTACAACTTGAAGGAATTTACTATGTCAGATTTAAAAAATGTCAATGTTGATAGCGCTGAAATCGCTAAATTTGAATCGATCGCCACGCGCTGGTGGGATATGGAAAGTGAATTCAAGCCGCTGCACGAAATCAACCCTCTTCGTACTAACTACATTGAAGAGCATTCATCTTTAGCCGGTAAAAAAGTTTTAGACGTTGGCTGTGGTGGTGGTATTTTGAGTGAAGGCATGGCCTTACGCGGCGCAAAAGTGACGGGCATTGATTTAGGCCAAGCAAATTTAGATACCGCTAAGCTACACGCGTTAGAATCCGGAGTTGAGGTGGATTATCAATGTGTTCCCGTAGAAGATTTTGCCAATGAGAACCCTGAATCCTTCGATATTGTTACCTGCCTAGAAATGCTAGAGCATGTGCCTGACCCTGAATCCATCGTTCGCGCCTGCGCTAAGCTAGTAAAACCAGGTGGTCATGTTTTCTTCTCGACCATTAATCGCAATCCTAAAAGCTATTTAATGGCAGTAATCGGTGCTGAATATATATTGAAACTAGTACCGACCGGCACTCACGATTACAACAAGTTCATCAAACCTGCCGAGCTAGCGCGCTGGTGTCGTCCAGTAAATTTGAAGCAAGTTCACATGACGGGCATGACGTACAACCCTATCTCTAAAAACTATAAATTAGTGGATAACGACGTGGATGTTAATTACTTAATGGCGTGTGAGAAAGCGCTTTAATGGCTCTTTCATCC
This sequence comes from uncultured Gammaproteobacteria bacterium, assembly GCA_963851095.1. GTDB lineage: Bacteria > Pseudomonadota > Gammaproteobacteria > Pseudomonadales > Oceanobacteraceae > Oleispira. Next base: position 39,117 of record CAWKOX010000022.1, read on the forward strand.
ATGGCAAAAAATAGCCCAAAACCAAAAGCACTGCTCTTTGACTTAGACGGCACTCTTATGGACACCGCACCGGATTTTTTTCCGGCGGTCAATACCTTAAGAAAAGAGCACAACCTACCACCGTTAGCGGATGAGATTATCCGCCTGCAAGTTTCTAACGGTGGTTGGGCTTTAACGCGTTTGGCGCTCGACATGCCTCAACTGCCTACTGGCACAACGGCGGCCGAGGCAAATGAAAAAAACAGCGACATTAAAGCGCAAAGGCAGCGCCTGCTTGATTTGTATACTCTACATCTCGGTGAGAAAAGTGATTTATTCCCAGGGATTACTAAGCTATTAGAAACGTGTAATGCACGGTCTTTGCCTTGGGGCATCGTGACCAATAAACCACGTATTTATACCGAGATATTATTACAACGCTTAGCCAATAAACTGCCGATACTAGAACACTGCTCTGTTCTGGTCTGCCCAGATGATGTGGAAAGAACTAAGCCTTTTCCAGACCCCCTTTTTCTGGCGGCGCGTACAATAAATATCGACGCCAAAGACTGCTGGTATCTAGGTGATCATATCCGCGATATCGATGCAGGCAATGCAGCCAACATGTTCACCATTGCAACACTCTATGGCTACATAGAAGCCCATGACAACCCAGAAAACTGGCGAGCTGACTTTTTGGTGAATACTGCACAAGAAGTCACTGATTTATTAAGCTCTGTTTGAGTATTACATTAAGTACTCCATTAAGTACTGCCAAAAATAAACGAAAGCTGTCGCTATTCGATAGCCAAAACGGCAAGCCGTTTTGTTAAACATCGCCGCTAGCGGAATTTGTTTGCCGCTAGCGCACGAACAATCACTTTAAATAGATGAATATTGAGAGAAAGATGAGCCAAGCAGCCGCGGAAAAATCCCAAAAATTAAAAGATCGCGTCATTTTAGTGACTGGCGCAAGTTATGGCATCGGCGCTCACGCTGCCCTAGCCTACGCGCGCGAAGGCGCTACTGTTATCCTTCTTGGTCGCACACAAGACATGCTAGAAACCGTCTATGACCGCTTTGAAGAAGAAGGCTTGCCACAAGCGGCTGTATTGCCTTTCGACCTTGGCTGTAATGATGAAGAGAAGTTTATTGAACTGGCTGACCTGATCGCCCGTGAATTTGGACGCTTAGACGGCGCCTTGCTAAACGCCGGTGTTTTAGGACAAAAAGCCCCTATTGACGGCTATAAGTGGGCTGCCTGGAAACAAGTGATGGACATCAATGTAAATGGCCAGTTTTTATTAGCCAAGTCGATTACACCCCTTCTAGAACGCTCTGAGCATGGCGCATCCATCGTTCTTACCTCTTCTAGCGTTGGCCGTAAGGGCCGTGCTTTTTGGGGCGCTTACTCAGTGTCTAAGTTCGCTATTGAGGGCTTGATGCAGATTTTATCTGAAGAGCTTTATGAGAGTCGTAACATTCGTGTTAACACCTTAAACCCAGGCGCTACTCGCACCAGCATGCGCGCCGATGCCTACCCAGCAGAAAACCCAGCACACCTTAAAACGCCCGATGAGATTATGGATATTCATGTCTATTTAATGAGCGATGAATCTAAGCATGTCAACGGCCAAGCACTGGATGCTCAGCCGAAACCCGCCTAAATTTTAGCTTTTATTGGGTATTGTCACAGAGACGTGCACGATACCCAGATTCACGTCAACTTATCGTACACATTTCATTCAAACTAAAGCCATAAACCCGACGGCGACAATTTTTTAACTCCGCCAATCTTTAATCTTTTTTCGAAGATCCTTCCGCACTAACCCTAAGTCATTGATTTAATTGAAAATAACAACAACATCAATACTGGCACAGTTTTAGCATTTACTTTTGCAATTGAATAAATACATTCTGTAAAAGAGGTTGCGTATGGTTACGCGTTTGCAAAGCAGCGGTAGAGCAACATTGACTGAAGATAAGCAAGTAACGCCATTCTCAGATTTAATGCCCAAACCCGACATCAAACCTGAACTATTACTTAAGCTAAGCAGTCGACTGCAAACGACTCTAGAGCTTGACCAACTACTCGACATTTTCTTCAGTGAAATGAAGCATGCCGTACTGGTTGATAGCATGTGCTATAGCAACAGCAATCAAAACCTTCTTAATACCTATGGTAAAGAAGGCATTCACAGCTGTACCTATCGCCTAACGACCCATAAAGATTATATGGGTGAATTAACGTTTAGCCGAAGCACCCGCTTTCGGGAACATGAGCTGGCAAACATCGAAGGGCTAATCAGTACTCTGGTTTACCCCCTACGCAACGCTGTTCGCTATACAGAAGCCCTGGCTGCAGCATTTCGCGACCCGCTTACCGGCGCAGGTAATCGCATTGCACTAGACAAAACACTGTCGCGTGAAATCGAACTGGCAAAACGCAACAATCAACCACTTTCTGTACTCATGCTCGACATTGATCACTTTAAGAATGTTAATGATACTTATGGCCATGCCATGGGTGATGAAGTTTTAAAGCAAATCGTTAAGTCAATTACCGCCTGTATTCGTCAAACGGATATTTGTTTCCGGTTTGGAGGGGAAGAATTTCTAATCATGTTGGCGAGCGCTGATAGCACGGATGCTCATATAATTGCAGAGCGAATTCGTAACTCGATTGAAGAAGCCGTTTTCAGCCATGAAAAAGGCAGCTTAAGTATTACCAGCAGTATCGGCAGCGCTAGCCTGTATGCATCGGATACTATGCGCAGTATTTGCGAACGTGCAGATAGCGCCCTGTATAAAGCCAAAAATAATGGCCGCAATCAGGTTGTCACGGATCGCGAAGAAGCTTTGCTCGCCACCAATTAAGTGCTGTATTTTAATAAAAAGTAGCCCTCGCTTTGATACAGCTGGGCTTTTTATTTCAGCTGATCAGATGACTAAAAATATGACCAACACTTCCCATGACATTAGGAAAAGTACGAAAAATCAATAGAGGGGATACTAACCAGATACCACTCGAAAATACCCACAACTATAGGAGCTTAATAGTAAATTGAGAACACTCTATTTATTAAAAAAAAGACAAAGCTTTTCGTGCATCGCTTCATTTAAATGACAACTAACAAATTTACCCTTTTTTTCTACCGTCACTAATCTTGCATCCACCAGTTCTTTCACATGATGTGAAATAGTCGGCGCCCCCACGCTGAGTTTAATTATTAAGTCAGCAATACCACACCCTGCTTCAGGAGCCTCTATGCCTGAATCACGATGAGCCACCACTTCTAAATAGATCTGCAATCGATTCGGATTCGATAGCGCCTTAAAAACTCGGCTAAAGGTTTTAATATCAAACTCTGTCTCAGACATACTTTCGCAATACTTCCTTCAATAAAATCAAGTGCACAGTGTAATCAGAAATCGATCGAATTAATAGTTTGACAACTATCGAATCGTATTTTAAAGTCCAATACTTCGATATATATCAAACTATAGAAATATAAAAGCTATAGAATTATAAAAAATAGGATAAACCATGCACCGTCTTAAAGGTAAAACTGCACTCATCACTGGCGCATCAAGTGGTATTGGCGAAACCATCGCAAGACAACTTGCAGCCTTATCTTGCCCATTGGTACTTGTCGCCCGTAGAACTGATCGCCTAGAGAGTTTAAAACATGAACTGGAACAAAAGCATGGCATAGCAGTAACAACAATCAGTATCGACCTGTCCGCTCCTGGCTCAGCCCAATCTCTTTATAATCAATGCCAAGTCCAAAACCTACAAATCGATATATTAATCAACAATGCAGGTTTTGCGAAACACGGCTACATGCTGGATATTCCATTACCGATTCATCAAGAAATGATTCAATTGATGGTAACCACTCTAACAGAACTCACCTATTTGTTTGGTCAAGACATGCGCCAGCGTAAGGATGGTTATGTAATGTTAGTATCTTCACTACTTGGCTTTATGCCTGGACCTCAATTCGCTACTTATTCTGCTATTAAAGCTTACGCATTGAATCTTGCAGATTCATTAGTAAGAGAGTTTAAACAAGACAACGTTCGCATTACAGCATTATGCCCAGGTGGCACATCAACAGAATTCATGGATGTTGCTGGGCAAAAAATTGATGGCATGCGTAGCCTTGCAATGATGTCGAGCGAAAGTGTTGCTCGCTCAGGCTTAAAAGCACTCGCAAAAGGCAAAGGCAATGTTGTTCCAGGCTTAATGTATAAGCTTGCTGTTTTAGGTTTGCGCTTAGTACCTCGCAATATCCAAGCTATCTTCGGAGAGTTAGCAACAAAATGAAGATATTAATTGTCGGTGCCGGCGCTGTAGGCTTGGTCTATGGTCATCATTTTGCCAACACAGGTCATCAAGTGACTTTTATGGTGAAAGAAAAATACCAAGCTCAACTTAATCAAGAAAAAGAAACTGGGGTTGTACTTTACCACCTGAACAGTGATAAAAAATTATTAAAGCCTCAACACTTCAAAAACTTTGAAACCATTAATCACTGGGACGATGCCCAAGGCTTCGACCTTATTGCACTGGCAATCTCCTCTAATGCGTTACGCCAATTACCTCTCGATCAAATAGCGCAAACGTTAGCTGGTACAGATACTGATTTATTAATGCTTCAACCCAGTGCGACCGACTTCGAACATTTAAGCCAAATCATCATTAAAGAAAAGATCTTTCAAGGAATGATCAGCCTTATCAGCTATCAAACTGATGAGGTGAATCAGGATATTAAACCTGCAGGCACAGCGTATTATTTGCCACCGATGCCAATGCCAATTTCTGCCAGCACAGAAAGTCAGCAGACGCGTTTAAAAAATATCCTATCGTTATTTAAAAACTCAGCAATTCCTGCGAAAGCAGTCAAAAGCGCCATTGATGATTCTAAAATACCCTCTGCCTTTTTGATGACATTTTTATGTGCACTTGAAGCAGCAAACTGGGAGTTTAAACGTTTAGGTCAATCAGCTGATTTATTGCAAAAACTTAGTGCAGCACAGCAATCGTTACTGCCTCAGCAAATCGCAAAGAAAGGTTTTGCTAACTCATTGAAGAGATCATCTCTGACTTTGCTATTTAAAGTGCTCTTAAGACCTGGACTTTATAAGCTGCTATTAAAAATGGCCCCGCGGTTTGTGCCACTGCCACTAGAAGCGTATTTGAAAAAGCACTTTATGAAAGTGCGACCTCAAACCGTCATATACATGCAAGAATATGTAACTTTATACCCAAATGACTCGCTGACCGAACTAAACCAACTATTGCATCCTCACCCCATAACAACTTAATTCTGAATAAACGGTGCATAGATACATAATACTCTTCAGCGCCATATTCTCTTCACAACTAAAAAGTGCTTTATAATCCGCGCACACCGTCAAGATCAATCAAGAAAAATGTGAGAATCAGTCGAATAAGGTGAGAAACTTGAAAAGGAGTATGACTTAGATTGAAGTGCTGGCTTAGCGAAAAAGACAAAGAATATACTGAAAGGTGGGGAGAGGTTTAAATTGGTCGGAATGGCAGGATTTGAACCTGCGACCACTTATCCCCCAGACAAGTGCGCTACCAAGCTGCGCTACATTCCGATCACATTCAGATTATACCTAAGTGCTTGATAATTGGAAGCTTCTTACTATCACAGACTTATCTTAATTGTATTTACTTCAGACTAGTCTTCTAAAATAGTTTTTAATTCAGCTAATTCAGCCAACATATCTTTAATTAATACACGATCTAGATGGGCGGCGGTTTCATCACCGGATTGGTCATCCAGCTTCTGCCGAGCGCCAACGATGGTATAGCCTTTTAGATATAATAAACTGCGAATTTCACGGACAAGGATAACGTCTTCTCGTTGATAATAGCGGCGATTACCACGACGTTTGATGGGTTTTAATTGTGTAAACTCCTGCTCCCAATAACGCAGAACATGAGGTTTAACATCACATAGCCACACTCTTTACATTTAAATAACTACCCCCTGAAATGACCTAAATCAGACTCCTGGAGGCTTTTATCGCTTAAAAATGAATACAAGTACTAAAAACTGGCTACCTCCATCCAAATGACTATTTTTCAGACTACAAGTAATTTTACTTGGAGACCAAAGGATCAGTCCCGTTATTATGCTCCTCTAAATTATCAAACCCATCATTATCAGAGTCTTCAATAGCATCAGATGGATCAAACGGGTTCAACCCAAACTTCACTTCCCAGTGATCGAACATACCGTCACAATCACTATCATTGGAATAACATGAAGAATTACTCAAGCGATCTGTCGGGTCAGTTCCATCTAAAAACTCCTTTTTATTAGTGAATCCATCTAGATCCAAATCTTGCAGCGCATCATTTGGGTTATAAATATCGAGCCCATAACGGTCTTCCCACTCATCAGGTACACCATCACAATCAGAGTCTCCAATAAAACAATCATTATTACTGAATGGGTTGATAGGATCAGTACCATTTTTGAATTCGACTAGATTATTAAACCCATCATCATCCAAGTCAGCACTAGTGTCTTTTCCACTCAACGGATTCAAGCCAAATAAGGACTCATAATTATCTGGCATGCCATCACAATCACTATCATCCTTTGTGCAAGCTGCATTAGATCGATTGAGATTACCTTTACCTTGAGTAGGCCAAGCCGAGAGATTCGAAAGACCAGAAGCATTAGAGTATATGGCTCTCAAACCATTGCTCGTTAAATAATACAAGGTTCCATCAGAATCCATTTTAATTGAATAGCCACCCGATTTTGCAGCGATGGCATTAACCTGCTCAACCAAAGCACCTGCATTATCGTAAGTACGTAAATAATTATGTTCTATTGAATACGCTAAGCCGTTTGATGCAACTATGGGCCCTGTTGGAAGACTAGAATACCAGCCAGAAACGTGATTTAAATTGTCACCAGAAACACTGGAATAACTCCTTAAATCACCTCGATTATAAATCAATACGTTACCAGTATCGGTCAAAACTAATTCATGATCATTAGGATAATACAAGCTAGTATCCCATAGTAAATCACCGGCTTCCGATAAGCTGTAGAGCCGCCTTTTAAAAGTACTAACAGCAATAATATTTCCATCATTAGTCACAAGCGGTGATTTATTGAGGTAACCCGCCGTCATATTAGTCCAACGTAATGAACCTTTACTCGAAAGAGCATAAAAATAATTATTGTCCGAAATATAAACATCACCGTTTTTACCGACGGTAAGTGCAGGTTGCAAAGCTCTTGTATGTGTATAGGTCCACGTAATATCACCTGTTACAGAATCTAAAGCATGTACATTATTCCCTTCTAGCAAGTAAATATCGCCATTGCCTCCTATTGCAGATAATAGAGCATTGTTACTAAATTCTGATGACCATTTAATACCACCTGTAATACTATTCACCGAATAAAACGAACTTCCACGTATTACATAGATATCATTTTGTTGCCCTAATACCGGAGTCGAAATAACAGCACCATATAAGTTTAATGACCATATTTTAGACCCTTTATTGCTGTAACCCACAAGACCATAATCAGTTCCGAAATAAAGTACGCCATGAGAATCAATAACAGGGGCTGTCGTGGCGCTAGGCTCAACACTCCATTTAAAAGCACCTAAATCCTGGCTAGGTAATGCCAACGGGTCTGTTGGATCGGTACCTGCTTCAAACTCTAACAAATCAGAATAACCATCTTCGTCAATATCAGAAGAGGCCGCATCATCCAGCAATGGATCCATACCGAATTGAACTTCATAACCATCTAATAATTTATCGTTATCAGAGTCTGAATCATTAACATTGGTACCTGCTAGGTATTCTGCATAATCACCAAGCCCATCACGATCTTGATCACCGTAGCGATTATAAAGATTCATATCTAAGCCATGAGCCATTTCATAGCTATCCGGTAAGCCATCACAATCCGCATCATCTAAAGCACAACTATTATGCGCATTGCTATTGCCACCGCCAGCACCAGACCAAGCCAATGTATTTTCATTCGTGCCACTGAATAAACTATATAATCCGTTGTTTGTCGAAACATACAAGCGTTCTTCCGATACTCGAATTTCTTTTGGGTGACTCAGAGTCGTAGCTGCAACTATTTCAACGTCACCATCTTGAGTAATTTTAATCAGACCTTCATTACTCTTAGGTACCCAAAGATTTCCATCACTATCTAGGGTTAGACCCGTGCCATTACTATTAATATAAGAAACATTGGCCTGCCAAAGAGTATTACCTGCCGAATCCATTTTCAACACAGCTGAACCACCCAGCGCTGTGTAAATATTACCTTCGCTATCAATAGTTGAGACCATCTTAAGATTTGGAGCGGAAGGTGGGTGTCGGAGCCACATACGCTGCCCATTCACATCGTACTTATGAATGTCTTTTGAAGTACTAAACACAACATTTCCTTGATCATCCAATGCCAAGTGCGAGGCTGAATTAGAACTATAACTTCCTGTTGATGCTCGCCATAACTCATTACCCGAAGCGCTCATAGCCATGACATAATTACCACCATAATTAGTGGTTAAATACACTACCCCATCATTATTGATAACTGGGGCAATAGCATTATTAAACTTAGGGGAGGGTAAGTGCGACCATAACAGACTTCCGTCCATCGAAATTTTGTCTAATTCTCCGTCATAAGTAATACTGTAAATCGCCCCTTCACCACTAACCGTGGCTTTAAAATAATTACCCGCATAGAACCACTGCTCTACTCCCGTTTTAGTATCAAGCATATATAAGCCTGTACGAGTAACCATCAATAACTGACCATTACGCATCAACAACGGCCCTTGAGAAACACCAACATAAGAGCGCTGCCAAATAATTTGACCTGTTTCATTGACCGCTTTAAGGAGATCACCCGCTCGGCTATATACAGTACCATTTTGATCTACTGCCATTTCATCTGCCGCAATATTGCTAGTACTATGCCATAACAAACCACCTTCTGTTGTCGTAGGCATTGCCGCCACATCCCGAGGATTCGAACCCGCAGAAAACTCTTCTAGGTTACTAAAGCCATCGCCATCAGCATCATTATAAGCACTCTCATTCTCTAGTTGATAAGCCACCTCAAAGCCGTCATTTAGGCCATCGTTATCGGTGTCTTTTAAGAAAACATCCGAACCTAACAAGACTTCTTGGCGATTCGATAAGCCATCACCATCACTATCATCGAACCCATCTTTTATCGTAGGGTCTAACCCTAAAGTCAGCTCAATATCATCGTTAATACCATCACAATCCGCATCATCTAAAGCACAACTATTATGCGCATTGCTATTGCCACCACCAGCACCAGACCAAGCCAATATATTTTCATTCGTGCCACTGAATAAACTATATAATCCGTTGCTGGTCGAAACATACAAGCGTTCTTCCGATACTCGAATTTCTTTTGGGTGACTCAGAGTCGTAGCTGCAACTATTTCAACGTCACCATCTTGAGTAATTTTAATCAGACCTTCATTACTCTTAGGTACCCAAAGATTTCCATCACTATCTAGGGTTAGACCCGTGCCATTACTATTAATATAAGAAACATTGGCCTGCCAAAGAGTATTACCTGCCGAATCCATTTTCAACACAGCTGAACCACCCAGCGCTGTGTAAATATTACCTTCGCTATCAATAGTTGAGACCATCTTAAGATTTGGAGCGGAAGGTGGGTGTCGGAGCCACATACGCTGCCCATTCACATCGTACTTATGAATGTCTTTTGAAGTACTAAACACAACATTTCCTTGATCATCCAATGCCAAGTGCGAGGCTGAATTAGAACTATAACTTCCTGTTGATGCTCGCCATAACTCATTACCCGAAGCGCTCATAGCCATGACATAATTACCACCATAATTAGTGGTTAAATACACTACCCCATCATTATTGATAACTGGGGCAATAGCATTATTAAACTTAGGGGAGGGTAAGTGCGACCATAACAGACTTCCGTCTATCGAAATTTTGTCTAATTCTCCGTCATAAGTAATACTGTAAATCGCCCCTTCACCACTAACCGTGGCTTTAAAATAATTACCCGCATAGAACCACTGCTCTACTCCCGTTTTAGTATCAAGCATATATAAGCCTGTACGAGTAACCATCAATAACTGACCATTACGCATCAACAACGGCCCTTGAGAAACACCAACATAAGAGCGCTGCCAAATAATTTGACCTGTTTCATTGACCGCTTTAAGGAGATCACCCGCTCGGCTATATACAGTACCATTTTGATCTACTGCCATTTCATCTGCCGCAATATTGCTAGTACTATGCCATAACAAACCACCTTCTGTTGTCGTAGGCATTGCCGCCACATCCCGAGGATCTGAACCCGCAGAAAACTCTTCTAGGTTACTAAAGCCATCGCCATCAGCATCATCATAAGCACTCTCATTCTCTAGTTGATAAGCCACCTCAAAGCCGTCATTTAGGCCATCGTTATCGGTGTCTTTTAAGAAAACATCCGAACCTAACAAGACTTCTTGGCGATTCGATAAGCCATCACCATCACTATCATCGAACCCATCTTTTATCGTAGGGTCTAACCCTAAAGTCAGCTCAATATCATCGTTAATACCATCACAATCCGCATCATCTAAAGCACAACTATTATGCGCATTGCTATTGCC
>CAWKOX010000023.1:0-6395 GCA_963851095.1 uncultured Gammaproteobacteria bacterium
TTAAGCATTCCAAAAGCAGAGCATAGCCATGGGGATAAAGCCTTTAGCGGCGAAGTATTGGTTAATCTAAAAAATGCCAAGGTCGCCTATGGTGGCGAAGCAGTATTTCAAAACCTCAACTGGACGATAAAAAAACATCAGCATTGGCAGCTGACAGGGCGTAATGGCTCAGGTAAAACCTGCTTGCTAAATCTGATTACCGGCGATAATCCACAATGCTATAGCAACGACATAGAAGTCTTTGGCTATCAGCGCGGCAATGGCGAAAGCATATGGCAGATTAAGCAACACATTGGTTATATCTCTAATGCGCTGCACATGGATTACCGTGTTGGTGCGTCTGCTTTACATACCGTGATATCAGGCTTCTTTGATAGTATTGGTCTGTACCAGCCGCCAACAGACGAGCAAAAGAACATTGCTATGCAGTGGCTAGAATTATTAGGTTTGGGCCATAAGCAAGGCACACCGTTTACCCAGTTTTCGTACGGCGATCAGCGTATGCTCTTAATTGCACGAGCCATGGTCAAACACCCAACCTTGTTGATATTAGATGAGCCGTGTTTAGGTTTAGATGAAGCCAACCGCTTGCGGGTATTGATGCTGATTGAAAAAATTTGTGAGGCGTCTGTTGGTGGGGCGTCAGTGGGTGGAGCGTCAGAGACTACCGTGATCTACGTGAACCATCATAGTGAAGACCGTATTAAAGGTATTGATCATTATTTGGCTATGGAAGATTTTAATCAGTAAAGTAAGGCAAAGGCTGAACATTGGCTTAAGTGAAATGAGATTTAAGGACGATTAAAAAAATGACAAAAATTACAGGAAGTTGTTTGTGTGGCGATATTAGCTATGAGATTAGCCAAAGTGTAGGTGATATTGCTCACTGCCATTGTATTAAGTGTCGCAAAGCTCACGGTGCTGCCTTTTCGAGTGTGGCCAAAATTGAAGATCAAAACTTTTTATTAAGAGATGAATCACAATTTTTAAAAAGCTATGAGTCCTCCCCAGGAAAAACTCGGTATTTTTGTTCCTGCTGTGGCAGTCAGATTTATGCTAAACGAGATAATACTGATTTCATTATTTTACGCTGTAGGCACTTTGAATGATGAGTCGATGGCTGGTAGTCAGTATCAAGAAATCAAACATATTTGGTTAGCGGAAAAAGCGTGCTGGTATGAGGTGCATAGCGAAATTGAAGAAGAGCAAGAATTCTAAATGAGCATTCGAATTGCATACGCAGAAGACGTAAAAGAGATCGCGACGTTAGTTAGATCGTTGAGCCATTATTACCTTCCGCAAAAAATGTCGTCGGCTCAAGATTCATTAACTAAGAGTTCATCAACTAATCGTTTACCAAGTTGGTTATTAAGCACCCTAACGGAAGAACAATTTCTACAGCGCATAAATAGCGCTGAGTATAGTAATTATGTTTATTGTATTGATGACGAGATTGTAGGTTACATTGCCATGAAAGAAAGCAGCCATCTGTATCATTTGTTTGTATCTGAAGCTTATCAAGGCAATGGTGTCGCGAATAAATTGTGGAAGCACATTTGTGAAAGGTGTTCAGTAGAAAAATACACCGTGCGATCTTCTCTGTATGCAGTTCCTGTGTATAAAAAATGGGGTTTTGTAGAAACGGATTCTATCAAAGAAAAAGATGGGATAAGGTTCCAAGCAATGGAAAGGTAAGGGATGGTTGTGAGTACGCGCAGTAAAGTCACATCAGCTAATACCTTTAAGTATTGATATCTCTAAACTAAAAGCCTATATTGTACAGAAATATGTACATGAACGTTTTGGCGTTACTTAAAGCCATTTGGAGAGAATATGGACGCAATTAGCTATACATCAGCCCGTGCTAACCTAGCAAGCACAATGGAGCAGGTCTGTAACGACCATGCACCTATTATTATCACTCGTAAAAGTGAAGCCCCTGTCGTGATGATGTCTCTTGAGGACTATCAGGCAATGGAAGAAACCACCTATCTGCTACGATCGCCAGCCAATGCACGCAACTTACTTGAATCAATCGCTGAATTAGAAGCAGGTAAGGGCACAGAGCAGGCCTTGATTGAAGAATGAAACTCACCTTTTCAACCAAAGCTTGGGAAGGTTATCTCTATTGGCAATCAACCGATAAAAAAGTACTTAAACGCATTAATGCATTGATTAAGGAAATCCAGCGCACTCCGTTTGAGGGTGTTGGTAAGCCAGAGGCTTTAAAGCATGGACTTGCAGGCTATTGGTCGCGTCGGATTAATGATGAGCATCGTTTGGTCTATAAGGTCGAAGAGGGGGCGGTTTTGATTGCTCAGCTTCGTTATCATTATTGATTTATCTCTATGAGAACATACTACAAACCACATAGTGATAGTGCGTGATAACTGTATCGCATGGGACGGGGTGTGAATTTGGGAATTGTTAATGAACAACATGTGAACGAAATTTAGTCAGTGCTAGTACTAGTGGGTAATTGAAGGTTATTTGCGTGATTTATAAAATGCTTAATCAGAAAATCTACAATTTAATAAACTAGGCTCTTAAATGCTTAGTGCTTTATGATGATTTAGATTAGAAAGTAACTAAAAATCAGGGAATGATTATGTCTAATGTAATTAAAGAAAACTTTAATTTTATGCAAAATTCAAGTGGAATTGTTGCATCAATGGGGCTGGAGCGCCTTGGTAAAAGTGTTGCGGGTAATTTAGTAACACCAGCAATTTGGGCGTTGAATTATACTGCTAGTGACAGTAGGCCGACAGGTGTCGATGTTGGGATTTATGCGGTTGGTTATTTAAATGCTCCAGCTTCAATTGTAACGAGTATTTTTAAATCTATAGCTGATGACGATATAAATAAAAAAGTAAACATGATTCGTCAACAATATGACGTTAGATTTAGGTTATACATACAGCCTGTCCAAAATTTTGGTTGGGAGCCGCCCTTTGTTATTGCTATGAAAGTGGCAGCTAAAGGAGGTACTGCGTGGCAAGGCAAAAATGGTCAGTGGGTGTATATAACAGATGCTCAAGGAATACCTGTTGCCGATTTCTCACCTATTAATTATCTACAAAAGATACAACCTGAAAAACCATTAAGGAGAAAACCAAATGGGACATACTATTATCTGTAGCCCAATCTTGTTCGAGGTAGCTATGAATAAAGTATATGTGTCAATAATCCTATCTCTTTTGGTTGGGTGCTCTAGTGATGTGAATACTACAGCCTATAAATTTAATCGAATCTGTGATTCATTTGAAGTATTGTCTAAGGATGACAAACTTGCTGAATTATCGGCTGAAGAGCGTGATCTTTACATTTTCAATGATATTAGCGATCTTAAAGCCGATAGTGTAGCTAGAACTGCTTGGATTTATGCTCGGTATGTAGTTCCAGTTGAAGAGCGGTATGCCATGTTTAAAGCTGCAGTAGATAGTGTTGAAAATGGTGATTGGTCTTGTTTGGCTATGAAGGAATTAGCGCCACTTAGACATTGTATATGTGAAGAAGAGAATGCAAATGATATAAAGTTACCTGAGCCAACCATGTTAGAAGATGCAGACTTCTAGAGTGATAACTGTAAAGAAACGGGAAAATATTGTACGCGGTTTATATGTGTAAAAAAAAAGCGTTACACGCTTTATAAAGATGTTGTTGATAGTATCGAAAATGGTGATTGGTCTTGTTTGGCTATGAAGAAATTAGCCCCTACTTTAGACATTGTTTATGTTGAAGAAGAGGGCGCAAACAATATCACGTTCCCTGAGCCAACCACTTTAGAGAATGCAGACTTCTAGAGTGATAACTGTATAGAAAAACTGGTAATAAAAAACCCGCTCTCGCGGGTTTTTTATTGTCTGTATTAAAACTAACAAAAATTAAAACTCATCGGGCCTTAATCTTCATAGTTCTCAATAGCAGGACAAGAACAAATCAAGTTACGGTCGCCGTACACGTCATCAATGCGGCCAACAGATGGCCAGAATTTGTGAGCGCCTAAGTTCTTAGTTGGGAATGCCGCTAGCTTCTGCGAGAGTAAGGACGATCCCAATCACCCGTAACAACATCTGCTGTATGCGGTGCGTTTTTCAGCGGGTTGTTTTCCGCGTCTAGTTCACCGTTATGAATGGCCATGATTTCGCCTTTAATCGAGATCATAGCGTTTGCGAAGCGGTCGATTTCTGCTTTGCTTTCCGATTCCGTTGGCTCAATCATGAAGGTGCCTGCAACAGGGAACGACATAGTCGGTGCGTGGAAACCGTAGTCCATTAAGCGCTTAGCGATATCCACTTCTGTGATACCGGTTTGTTCTTTTAATGGGCGCAAATCAATAATACATTCGTGAGCCACTAGGCCGTTTTTACCCGAGTACAAGATTGGGTAATGTTCGCCCAAACGCTTGGCTAGGTAGTTGGCTTTTAATAGGGCGTTTTGAGTCGCTTTACGCAAACCTTTACCGCCCATTAGCGTGATGTACATCCACGAGATGGTTAAGATGCTAGCAGAGCCGTAGGGAGCAGAAGAGACTGCGCCTTGGCCTTTGCTAGGGCTATCGATAGGGCGAACCACGTGGTTAGCAACAAACGGAGCAAGGTGAGCGGCTACGCCGATTGGTCCCATACCTGGGCCACCGCCGCCGTGTGGAATAGCGAAGGTTTTGTGTAGGTTCATGTGAGTAACGTCAGCACCTAGGTACGCAGGTTGAGTAATACCCACCTGTGCGTTTAGGTTGGCGCCGTCCATGTACACTTGGCCGCCTAGGCTATGAACAAGGTCGCAAATTTCTTTGATGCCTTCTTCGTATACGCCGTGGGTAGACGGGTAGGTGATCATTAAGCAAGAAAGGTTATCGCCAATTTCTTCGGCTTTGGCTTTCAGGTCTGCGAAGTCTACGTTACCCAATTCATCACAGTTAGTCACCACAACTTTCATTGACGCCATTTGTGCAGACGCTGGGTTAGTACCGTGGGCTGAACGTGGAATCAAGCAGACGTTACGGTGACCTTCGCCACGGCTTTCGTGGTATTTTTTAATCGCTAATAGACCGGCGTATTCACCTTGTGCACCTGAGTTAGGCTGCATGCTGATCGGCTGGGAAACCGGTGATGTCTTTTAGGTAGTCTTCTAATTCAGCAATCATTTGCTCGTAACCAATGGTTTGGTCTTTTGGAGCGAATGGGTGAATGTTAGAGAACTCAGGCCAAGACAGAGGAATCATCTGTGTCGTGGCGTTTAATTTCATGGTGCAAGAACCTAGCGTAATCATTGAGTGATTCATGGCTAGATCTTTTACTTCCAAGCTCTTCATGTAGCGCAGCATTTCGTGTTCGCTGTGGTACGAGTTGAAGGTTGGGTGCGTTAGGAATTCGGTAGTACGAACGAGTTCAGCAGGAATTGATTGAGAGTCTGCTGCTACAATTTCGGCGTCTAATTCATAAACGTTCAAGTTTAGATCTTCGGCCGCTTCACCTAAGAAGATGTTGAACAATTCTTGAATGTCGTTGGCCGATGTTTTTTCGCAAAGCGATACACCCACAGAGACGGCACTATCAAGGCGTAAGTTAACTTCTGCTGCTAGTGCGCGTTGAATCACGGCGTCGCGATCATTAGTCACGATGGTTAATGTATCAAACCAAGTTTCGTTGGTAATTTTTACACCAGCCTTTTTCAAACCTAGCGCTAAAATATCGGTCAAACGGTGAATGCGACCAGCAATGGTTTTTAAACCTTGTGGGCCGTGATATACCGCGTAGAAAGAAGAAAGGTTGGCCAATAATGCCTGTGCTGTACAGATATTGGAGTTCGCTTTTTCACGACGGATATGTTGTTCACGAGTTTGCAACGCCATGCGTAGTGCTGGGTTGCCTTGAGCATCAATCGATACACCAATGATACGACCCGGGATCGAGCGCTTGTACTTATCTTTAGTAGCAAAGAACGCAGCGTGTGGACCACCAAAGCCCATAGGAACACCAAAGTGTTGCGCGTTACCCAATACAATGTCGGCGCCCATTTCAGCAGGGGTCTTCAGTGCAACCAAGGCCATAAGGTCGGTTGCAACGGTGGCCAGTGCGTCTTTTGCATGCAGCGCGGTAATGATGCTGGTGAAATCTTCTACGTTACCGTTTTTGCCAGGGTACTGAAAAATAGCACCGAATACGTCAGCGTCGGCTGCGTCTTCTGCTGGGCCTACAATGATGTCCCAACCAAACGCTTCGGCGCGGGTTTTAATCACGTCGATGGTTTGTGGTAGGCAGTTTTTATCAACAAAGTAGGTATTGGATTTGTTTTTACGCACCGTACGCTTGGTCATCGCCATGGCTTCTGCCGCTGCGGTGCCTTCATCTAATAATGATGCGTTGGCAAGTTCCATACCGGTCATGTCGCAT
>CAWKOX010000024.1:0-9956 GCA_963851095.1 uncultured Gammaproteobacteria bacterium
GAAGGATTCTCTAGAATATTACAGGTGCCATCAACCGTTCGCGCACCATGGCTACGCTCGTCGCAGACAATGTTGGCATTGGCTTTATCGAAGTCTTCGGTTGAGAACATGTTGTTCTTCAATAATTCAGTGCGTTCTAGGCCAAGGGTTAATGCTGCTGCTGCAACACCGAGTGTGCCAAACTTGACGAGTGAGGGCCAAGTGACCCAAACAGAATTTATCATACGATGATCCTTTGTTGTTTTTCTTTGTAAGAGCATCAGCAGATTAGAAGTCTGACCAACAAAAACCACCCTCCTTAGGGGTGGGGATAAAGAGTAAATAAAGTGATTTTATAATGAATAGTTTATGGTGAATAATCGTGAGAATTGATGCGAAGCTCGATAAAACCTAGTGCTCAAGCAGGGAGGGGGAAGGTAGGGGATATTTGATTGAATATTAAAAAATAATAGCTATTCCTTAGAAAAACTTGATGAATTCTTGAAGTGGACTGGGCATAAATTTAAAAGTGGCGCGCTGTGTCGCACAATGACAAATAGTTGGACAGGCTGAATATTCACCCTATAGTATAAGGAAAATAATAAGACAGACTGATAATAAAAAATAATAATGAAAGCTATCGCACGCCTGAATTTAGACAAATTAATTGATAAGGGGCTTAACTACCCGCTTGTTTTAATCGTTGCTGCGCCTGGCTCTGGTAAAAGCACGACTCTTAATCAGTGGATTGATCGATATGACGTTTGTGATGATGGCAATGATAATGGCAGTATAATAAAAGTACTGATGAGAAAGCCCTTAAGGTCATTCATTTTGTTGCGGCCGATAAATTTAATCAGGGCGACTTGCTGTTTGAACATATTTTTCAACACTTAAGTGCTATCACCCCGTTATGGGAAGCCTCGTTTTTTAAATTATTTAAATCAGACCAAGAAGCCGATGCGGAGACCCTGATAGATATTTTTATTCAGGGCTTTGATCAAATCGCACATCCGATTGCGATCGCCATTGACGATTTTCATCACATTAAGTCAAAGCGAGTATTGGAAATTTTTAATGGCTTAATTAGCCGTCTACCATGCGCATATTACGTTTGTATTTGCTTCTCGAAACCACCCTGATTTATCCATTTCAAAATTCAAGCTTGAAGAACGAGTCTTGGTGATTGATGGTAATGATTTAAAACTCAGCGAAGAAGAGCTATCGACGCTTAACCAATTATTATGCGATTCAAAAATAGATGAGTTAAGGCTGCAAGCCTTATTGGCGCAAACAGAAGGCTGGTTTGTCGGTATTAAATTGGCGTTACTGGCGTACGCCGAAGATGGTGACAAAGCATTAGAAGGCTTTAGTGGAACGCAGCCAGAATTACTTAATTATTTTGCGCATGAAGTGATTAGTAAATTAGCGCCGGAGTTAAGAGACTTTGTTTTATCGACCTCTATCTGCACGTCGTTCAATCAAACATTGTGTGATGCTATGAATACTGGCGGTCGAGTGATTCAGCTAGAAGAGTTATCAAAGCATGAGTTATTAATTACTAAAGACCACGATCAAGCGAACTGGTTTCGCTATCATCCCTTGCTGCAATCATTTTTGCTACAGCGCTTAGAGATCGAAAAAGGCGCTGATTATATTCAGTCATTGCACTTAGAGGCCGCTAAGGGCTTATTGAGTCAAAATCGTACGAGTTTAGCCATTCAACATGCACGGCAATCAAATGATACGAGCTTCTATTTTGAAACCTTATTAACTGCGACCAATGAATGGATAAAGAAAGGTGAGTTTGGCCCAATAATCGATGCGTTAAACGACCTGTCGGATGATGAGTTAGCCGAGCACCCTCAGCACCATCTTAATCTGATTTATGCACAAGCTTTCTCGCGACGGTTTAATCAAGCGGGTTTTCAACTTGATCAATTTACGCAAAAAGATAGAACTCAAGCTGAGATTGATACTATGCGTTTTCTACGGTTTTTAATTTCTTTGTTACAAAGTGATGTGGAATTGCAGAATTATCAGTTTCCTAAAAACAAAACGACCGACAGTACGCCGGTTGATGTGATGGGTTTCTATTTAGTAATAGAAGCGTATACCTGCATGTATAACGGCTTTTTAAATGAAGCGTTTCGATTGGCTACTAAAGCTAAACACCTGCTAACCACGATCGAACACGATTATTTTTTAAGTTATGCCAACTTAATTTTGACCTTGTGTGATCGCTATTTAGGTCGAGGTATTGATGCGATTAAATTAATAGTGGGGGTATATAATCCCATTAAGCATGGCCCTAAAAGCCCCGCTTGGATCAATATTGCCAGCGGCATGGTTGTTGTGGATTATGAACAAAACAGATTGGATGAGGCGCTAAAATTAGGGGAAGAATTGATCCCGTTAACTACTCACTCGGCGATGACTGAAGTGATTGTGAATGCCTATTTTTACAGCGCTAGAATTTGCCATATTTATGGTAATAAAAATAAAGCTAAGCGGTTATTAGATCAGCTTGAACGCATTTTGTCGCTGGGCGACTATAAGCGTTTTAATAGCCAAATGGTTCATGAAAAAATGCGCCAAGCGATTCAAGAAACCGGGGCCAATATGGCCGAGCAGCTGTATAAGCGTTACGGGTTGGCCGATGTGCTGCAGCAGGGCGTTTGGGATAAAGAAAAAACTCATGATTTATCGGCGTGTTACGAAGAGCACCGAGAGCGTCGAGCATTAGCCTGTGTGTATGCCTTAATCGCCAAAGGCAAGTTCGATCTGGCCAGTGATATATTGAATGAAATACTGGTCGTATTAGAAAAACAAAATCTGCCGTCACGCGCGGTCATTACCCGCAGTAACTTAGCTATGATTGCCTTTCGCCAGAATAAATCCGATGCGGCTATCTTACAATTAAAACGATTAATAGAACGCTATGGCTTGGTGTGTTTTTCAAGAACCATTTTTGACGAAGTGCCAGGTTTAGAAAAACTGTTTCAACATGGGTTTAATGAAAATTCGTTGCACGTATCAGATATTTTTAGACAGCTTTTCTCAAGCTTATTTTCAGACGAAGAAAAAGATAACGACTTTATAAAACCCGCCCAGCGTTTAACCGAAAAAGAAAATGAAATATTTGAGCTATTATCCTCGGGCCTGTCTAACGCTGCGATCAGTCAGCAGTCCGGCATTGCGTTGAGTACGACAAAATGGCACCTGAAAAATATCTACGCCAAACTAGGGGTTGATAATAGAAGTTCAGCGCTGATGATGGCGCATAAGAAAGCTCCAGCTTAACGCTGTTGTTTAAAGCTGCTGTTTAACGCAAGTCGCTGCTTGCAATATGTACAGCGCCAGCGAAATATCATAAGGTGACGGTTTTACCATATGACGAACATCAGTAGGTCAGCCGTGCGCGCTATTCAATTTAAAGACTTCAATGGCTATCTAGCTAACTCAAGCTCTAATCCACTCAATATGGCCCATAAGGGGAGTTATGCGATTCGCAACCTCAATTGGCAGGTTAACCAGGGTGAGCATTGGGTATTACTGGGTAAAAACGGGTCAGGTAAATCCGCGTTAACCGCTACCTTAATTGGCCAAGCGGTGCGTGAATCCGGTGAGCGCAACAGTACGATAAAGCACGTAGAAATCGTATCTTCTGATGCCCAAAAACAACTACTCAATCAAGAGCTAGTACGAGAGCAAGAGGACGATGCGCCTAGCTTAGTTCGCGATATAATTTATTCCGCCGGTGACGCAGCAGGTGATGCCAATTCGTTTGATGACGATCTGTTTGATGGCTACACGCTTGATCTAGCCCTGTGTCAGCAGTTAATCGAGGCTTTTGATTTTGAGCGTTTATTAAGCCGCCACTTTAGAGATTTATCCACAGGGGAAACCCGCAAGCTTCTATTAATAAAAGCGTTAAGCGCAAAGCCAGATTTATTAGTATTGGATGAACCCTTCGAAGGGCTAGATGCTCATTCTGTGACTAAACTGCGCGAGATCTTAGACGCTCTGAGTTCTGATGCGTTGAGTTCTGATGCGTTGAGTTCAGATAGAACCGATATTAGCTTTATTTTAATACTCAATCGCCTAGATCATATCCCCTCATTTGTAACCCACTATGGCTACGTGAATGCTGGACAGCTACAGCATACCTTAGCGAATCCAGCGGAAGAGCAGATAACCGATTTATTAAAATTGCTGCATATTGAAACCACCTCCTTAAGCATTCCAAAAGCAGAGCATAGCCATGGGGATAAAGCCTTTAGCGGCGAAGTATTGGTTAATCTACAAAATGCCAAAGTCGCTTATGGAGGCGAAGCGGTCTTTAAAAACCTCAACTGGACGATCAAAAAACATCAGCATTGGCAGCTGACAGGGCGCAATGGCTCAGGTAAAACCTGCTTGCTAAATCTGATTACCGGCGATAATCCACAATGCTATAGCAACGACATAGAAGTCTTTGGCTATCAGCGTGGCAATGGCGAAAGTATATGGCAGATTAAACAACACATTGGTTATATCTCTAATGCGCTGCACATGGATTATCGTGTTGGTGTATCGGCTTTAAATACGATTATTTCAGGGTTTTTCGATAGTATTGGCCTTTACCAGCCGCCAACAGACGAGCAAAAGAACATTGCGATGCAGTGGCTGGAATTATTAGGCTTAGACAATAAACAGGGTACGCCGTTTACCCAGTTTTCTTACGGCGATCAGCGTATGCTATTAATTGCACGAGCCATGGTCAAACATCCAACCTTGTTGATATTAGATGAGCCGTGTTTAGGTTTAGATGAAGCCAATCGCTTGCGGGTATTGATGCTGATTGAAAAGATTTGTGAGGCGTCAGAGAGCACCGTGATCTATGTGAACCATCATCGTGAAGATCGTATTAAAGGTATTGATCATTATTTGGCGATGGAAGATTTTAATCAGTAAAGTAAGGCAAAGGCTGAACATTGGCTTAAGTGAAATGAGATTTAAGGACGATTAAAAAAATGACAAAAATTACAGGAAGTTGTTTGTGTGGCGATATTAGCTATGAGATTAGCCAAAGTGTAGGTGATATTGCTCACTGCCATTGTATTAAGTGTCGCAAAGCTCACGGTGCTGCTTTTTCGAGTGTGGCCAAAATTGAAGATCAAAACTTTTTATTAAGAGATGAATCACAATTTTTAAAAAGCTATCAGTCCTCATCAGGAAAAACTCGGTATTTTTGTTCCTGCTGTGGCAGTCAGATTTATGCTAAACGAGATAATACTGATTTCATTATTTTACGCTTAGGCACTTTGAATGATGAGTCGATGGCTGGTAGTCAGTATCAAGAAATCAAACATATTTGGTTAGCGGAGAAAGCGTGCTGGTATGAGGTGCATAGCGAAATTGAAGAAGAGCAAGAATTCTAAATGAGCATTCGAATTGCATGCGAAGAAGACGTAAAAGAGATTGCGACGTTAGTTAGATCGTTGAGCCATTATTACCTTCCGCAAAAAATATCGTCGGCTCAAGATTCATTAACTAAGAGCTTATCAACTAAAAGTTTACCGAGTTGGTTATTAAGCACCCTCACGGAAGAACAATTTCTACAGCGCATAAATAGCGCTGAGTATAGTAATTATGTTTATTGTATTGATGACGAAATTGTAGGTTATATTGCCATGAAAGAAAGCAGCCATCTGTATCATTTGTTTGTATCTGAAGATTATCAAGGCAATGGTGTCGCGAATAAATTGTGGAAGCACATTTGTGAAAGGTGTTCAGTAGAAAAATACACCGTGCGATCTTCTTTGTATGCAGTTCCTGTGTATAAAAAATGGGGTTTTGTAGAAACGGATTCTATCAAAGAAAAAGATGGGATAAGGTTCCAAGCAATGGAAAGGTAAAGGATGGTTGTGAGTACGCGTAGTAAAGTCACATCAGCTAATACCTTTAAGTATTGATATCTCTAAACTAAAAGCCTATATTGTACAGAAATATGTACATGAACGTTTTGGCGTTACTTAAAGCCATTTGGAGAGAATATGGACGCAATTAGCTATACATCAGCCCGTGCTAACCTAGCAAGCACAATGGAGCAGGTCTGTAACGACCATGCACCTATTATTATCACTCGTAAAAGTGAAGCCCCTGTCGTGATGATGTCTCTTGAGGACTATCAGGCAATGGAAGAAACAACCTACCTGCTGCGATCGCCAGCCAATGCGCGTAACCTACTTGAATCAATCGCTGAATTAGAAGCAGGTAAGGGCACAGAGCATGCCTTGATTGAAGAATGAAACTCACCTTTTCAACCAAAGCTTGGGAAGGTTATCTCTATTGGCAATCAACCGATAAAAAAGTACTTAAACGCATTAATGCATTGATTAAGGAAATCCAGCGCACTCCGTTTGAGGGCGTTGGTAAGCCAGAGGCTTTAAAGTATGGACTTGCAGGCTATTGGTCGCGGCGGATTAATGATGAGCATCGTTTGGTTTATAAGGTTGAAGATGATGCGGTTTTGATTGCTCAGGTTAGGTATCACTATTAATAACATGTAATATAGTTCTTCAGAGACTTAATGGTTTATTAATTGAGTTAAACCTTAAACCTAGAGTAAAAAGTTAAATGTTCAACTTTTCCAATACTATTACTTTATTAAAAAGTTGTTCTAAGAGATACACCTTCAAATGGGATGACTTTAGATCCAAATTTATAGCGATTAACATTTAAATTTAGACTGAAAATATCATTTATCGAATATGATAGCTCCAGGCCGTAGAAAAAATTAAAGCTTGAGCTTTTATCTGATTCAGTATTATTTGATGATCCAAATTGCCCCGTGGTCAGAGTCTTATGCTTGTCTGTGATACTCCAATCCAAAATTCCAACTATTGGTTTCCAGGAGAAGTTGCTTGTAATGGGGGTTATATAGTTGATTGAATAACTGCGTACTGAAGTTGAACGTGATGTGTTAGTACGGGCTATTGAGTTTTCATCTATTCCTTGTCCCACTGTATTATTGCCAGCATAGTATAAATACTGGTAATAAGTCGTTAATGACGATTTCGTTTTGTTAAAATTAAAGAAGGTGAGTTTAAATTCTAGACGTTTATTTTTCATACCAAATGAAATGTTGTTGGGAGTGCGGTTATTAAAATCGGAGTGCTCAAATTCTGAGGTGAAAGACGGGTACCAGGGAGATATTTTTTCTTTTATTAACTCTTCTTGCTTATCTTTAGAGTTGCCTAAAGATACTGGGCTGAGTGCAGATCCAACTTCAAAAAAATAATCAGCAGAGTGTGCAGTTATTGAAAATAAAATAGCGAATGAGCATGATAGGTTTCTTAAAGTTTGTAACAAAAAAAGTGCCACTTAAAATGTCCTTGTTTAAGTTAAATTAAATAGAGAATGTGTGTTGAAAATCAATAAAAAAGGCAACCTATTCTAAGGTTGCCTTTTTATAGTCTAACTTAAGAAAAACGTTATTTCTTAATCTTCGTAGTTCTCAATCGCCGGACAAGAACAAATCAAGTTCCGGTCGCCGTACACATCATCAATGCGGCCAACAGATGGCCAGAATTTGTGAGCGCCCAAATTCTTAGTTGGGAATGCCGCTAGCTTCTGCGAGTAAGGACGATCCCAATCACCCGTAACAACATCAGCTGTATGCGGTGCATTTTTCAGCGGGTTGTTTTCCGCGTCTAGTTCGCCGTTATGAATTGCCATGATTTCGCCTTTAATCGAGATCATAGCGTTTGCGAAGCGGTCGATTTCTGCTTTGCTTTCCGATTCCGTTGGCTCAATCATGAACGTGCCCGCAACAGGGAACGACATAGTCGGTGCGTGGAAACCGTAGTCCATTAAGCGCTTAGCGATATCCACTTCTGTGATGCCGGTTTGTTCTTTTAACGGACGCAAATCAATAATACATTCGTGTGCCACTAAACCGTTTTTACCAGAATACAAGATTGGGTAATGTTCACCCAAACGCTTGGCTAGGTAGTTGGCTTTTAATAGCGCGTTTTGAGTCGCTTTACGCAAGCCTTTACCGCCCATTAACGTGATGTACATCCACGAGATGGTTAAGATGCTGGCAGAGCCGTAGGGAGCAGAAGAGACTGCGCCTTGGCCTTTGCTAGGGCTATCGATAGGGCGAACAATGTGGTTAGCTACAAATGGTGCAAGGTGAGCAGCTACGCCGATAGGACCCATACCTGGACCGCCGCCACCGTGTGGAATAGCGAAGGTTTTGTGTAGGTTCATGTGAGTAACGTCAGCACCTAGGTACGCAGGTTGAGTAATACCCACCTGTGCGTTTAGGTTGGCGCCGTCCATGTACACTTGGCCGCCTAGGCTATGAACAAGGTCGCAAATTTCTTTGATGCCTTCTTCGTATACGCCGTGGGTAGACGGGTAGGTGATCATTAGGCAAGAAAGGTTATCGCCAATTTCTTCGGCTTTGGCTTTCAAGTCTGCGAAGTCTACGTTACCCAATTCATCACAGTTAGTAACCACAACTTTCATTGACGCCATTTGTGCAGACGCTGGGTTAGTACCGTGGGCTGAGCGTGGAATCAAGCAGACGTTACGGTGACCTTCGCCACGGCTTTCGTGGTATTTTTTAATCGCTAATAGACCAGCGTATTCGCCTTGTGCGCCTGAGTTAGGCTGCATGCTGACGGCTGGGAAACCCGTGATGTCTTTTAGGTAGTCTTCTAATTCATCAATCATTTTCTCGTAACCAATGGTTTGGTCTTTTGGAGCGAATGGGTGAATGTTAGAGAACTCAGGCCAAGACAGAGGAATCATCTGTGTCGTGGCGTTTAATTTCATGGTGCAAGAGCCTAGCGTAATCATCGAATGATTCATGGCCAGATCTTTTACTTCCAAGCTCTTCATGTAGCGCAGCATTTCGTGTTCGCTGTGGTACGAGTTGAAGGTTGGGTGTGTTAGAAATTCGGTTGTACGAACGAGTTCAGCAGGAATCGAGTGAGAGTCTGCTGCTACAATTTCGGCGTCTAATTCATAAACGTTCAAGTTTAGATCTTCGGCCGCTTCACCTAAGAAGATGTTGAACAATTCTTGAATGTCGTTGGCCGATGTTTTTTCGCAAAGCGATACACCCACAGAGACGGCACTATCAAGGCGTAAGTTAACTTCTGCTGCTAGTGCGCGTTGAATCACTGCGTCGCGATCATTAGTCACGATGGTTAATGTATCAAACCACGTTTCGTTGGTGATTTTTACACCAGCCTTTTTCAAACCTAGCGCTAAAATATCGGTCAAACGGTGAATGCGACCAGCAATGGTTTTTAAACCTTGTGGGCCGTGATATACCGCGTAGAAAGACGAAAGGTTGGCCAATAATGCTTGTGCAGTACAGATATTGGAGTTCGCTTTTTCACGACGGATATGTTGTTCACGAGTTTGCAAGGCCATGCGTAATGCTGGGTTGCCTTGAGCATCAATCGATACACCAATGATGCGACCTGGGATCGAACGCTTGTACTTATCTTTAGTGGCGAAGAACGCAGCGTGTGGACCACCAAAGCCCATAGGAACGCCAAAGTGTTGCGCGTTACCCAATACAATGTCGGCGCCCATTTCAGCGGGGGTCTTCAGTGCAACCAAGGCCATAAGGTCGGTCGCAACGGTGGCCAGTGCGTCTTTTGCATGCAGCGCGGTAATGATGCTGGTGAAATCTTCTACGTTACCGTTTTTGCCAGGGTACTGAAAAATAGCACCGAATACGTCAGCGTCGGCTGCGTCTTCTGCTGGGCCTACAATGATGTCCCAACCAAACGCTTCGGCGCGGGTTTTAATCACGTCGATGGTTTGTGGCAGGCAGTTTTTATCAACAAAGTAGGTATTGGATTTGTTTTTACGAACCGTACGCTTGGTCATCGCCATGGCTTCTGCCGCTGCGGTGCCTTCATCTAATAATGATGCGTTGGCAAGTTCCATACCGGTCATGTCGCATA
>CAWKOX010000025.1:0-329011 GCA_963851095.1 uncultured Gammaproteobacteria bacterium
TTCCTATCGTTTCATCCAAAAATCCACATATGGTTTCAAAGATTTGATTCCCAGATTTTCGTGTTGGGAGCAATGTTCGTGGATACGAGCACTTAATATTTAGAAATTGCATGCAATCCTTTCTGTATAATCAATGGCTTAGCCTTAAGGATCCAAACTAGGTCCTGCCGATAATGTACATCTACCTTTTCCGATGTTTTCCGTACAAGAAAGCATTTCCTATATCTGCTGCGCACACCGAAAGGTCATTCATAGCTCTCAAAGAGATCCTTAATCAAATAGTATCCATGCTAGCCAGTCTCCAAATAAACATCTCTTGGACATTTTTTTTTTTTTTTTTTTTTTTCTGTTTAATACATTTCCTCAGTTTTCCTGTATTGCTCATGCTCTGAAAGTGGCTGGTATCAATCACATATTCACTACAAAAGTCCTCAAATGCTACAGGCACATAGCTCTTTAAGCAGGCCAGCACATCATAGGCAGACAGGTTTCCAGTCTTGGGCTTCCTCATGGCTATGGAACAACGCCCTTGTTCTGTCTGTCTTGGCTCAGTTACATATACTCAACCAGTGCACATATTATGGCGCCAAACCAACGTGGCCAAGCATAGACGCCAACATCTCCACTGGCGCGGGCATAACCGGCGGCCATGAAACCGGCACCTTGCTCGTTTGCGGGGACAATGAGCGACATTGGCGATCGGCCGTCGGGCAGCCGGTGCTTATCATTGAAACGAAAAACCGCGTCATAGGTTGGGAGAATTGCCCCCCGGAGTAGCCAAACAGCGTGTTGACGCTCTCGTCGGCCAGCACCTGCACAACGATGTCAGCACCACTCATCCGGGTGCCGGCAAGCGGGTGAGTCTTCTCTGCGCTGGCGTCAGGCTTCATTTAACTGGTCTGTTTGGAAAGTCATATAAGTACCGGATTTCAAGGGAGTGTTTACTAATTTTTATTGCATTGCAATACGCGACCAAGTGCGCCAACATCCTTTCCTGAATGACCAGGCAATGGTTTCATCCGAACCTAAAGAACCGCTTCCCGGACGGACGCGCAATGCGACATGTAATTTCTGTTCTCCTGCAAAACGAAGTCGGTGCCCTGACCCGAATGACCGGCTTGTTTTCCAATCGAGGCTATAACATTGAAACGCTCAATGTGGCGCCAACGGATGATCCATTCGTGTCGAGAGTGACTTTGGTCATCTCCGGATCCGATGCCGCCATTGCACAGCTCAATACCCAGCTGGCGAAGCTTGTTGACGTCGTTAATATTCACGATATGACACTGGGCGAGCACTTTGAGCGTGAGCTCGCGATTCTGAAAATGAAGCTACAAACGGGTGGTTACGCGAAAGTTACCGCTCTGGCGAAAGAATTTGGCGCCGATGTTCTAGACGATACGCAGGTCAGTTGTACCGTTCAACTGACTGGCCGACCCGTTGAGATCGACAAGTTTATCGAGGCCGCGTCGCGAATTGGCGAACTTTCGGCCGTCGCAAGAAGTGGCAGCGTTGCGGTTTCGAAGGGCGAGGTTACCTTGTCCTCCTTCGCCAGGCACCATCGCCTCACAGGGTAGCTCTCTGTCATGTCAAAATCCGTGCTTGATGATCTGCGCCGATTGGTGATCAAGATCGGGTCAACGTTATTGGTCGACAGACAGAACCAGCTTAATCGGAACTGGCTGGATAATCTTGCCGACGATGTTGATGTGCTTCGCAAAAATGGTCATCAGGTCTTGATCGTTTCTTCCGGTGCTGTGGCAATCGGCAGTCAGGTTCTTGGGATCAATCCGCGACGCTCCCGGCTGGAGGAGTTGCAGGCTGCCGCGGCCGCTGGACAGGCCCAGCTCGTACATGCGTACCAGGACGCACTGTCGCGTCATGGCATCAGTGCCGCACAAGTTCTGCTAACGCCGGATGATACTGAAGTGAAGCGCCGGTTTCTGAATGCGAGAGGAACATTGGAGAAATTACTGGAGCACGGAGTGGTTCCGGTAGTCAATGAGAATGACACCGTGGCAACCGACGAACTTCGATACGGTGACAACGACAGGCTGGCTGCAAGGGTGGCGCAGACGATAATGGCGGATGGCCTCATCCTGCTGTCTGATGTTGATGGGTTTTACACCGCTGATCCCCGAACAAGCCCGGGTGCAAAATATCTGGATGTCGTTGAGTCGATCAGTGATGATCACATGAAAATGGCCGGTAGTTCCGGTTCGGCCATCGGCAGCGGCGGGATGAACACCAAACTGCAGGCGGCGCGAATTGCGACCCATGCGGGCTGTTCGACGATCATCGCCAGCGGCGCGGTAGACCGGCCGTTGCACGCATTGATTAACGGCGCGCGCCACACGATATTTCCAGCGCCGGCATCGCCGGCCGCGGCTCGCAAACAATGGCTTGCCGGTATTCTCGAAGTCAGTGGTACGCTCAGACTCGATGACGGCGCGGCCGCGGCGTTATTGAATGGCAAGAGTTTGCTACCGGTCGGACTTACCGAAGTCGTCGGTCAGTTTCGTCGTGGCGATGCCGTGATACTCATCAGCCATGACGGGGCGGAGCTTGGCCGCGGTCTTGCTGCCTATTCAAGCGATGAAGCTGCGGCGATCAAGGGTTGCCGATCTGACCAAATTGAGGACTTACTGGGTTATCGTGGCAGATCTGTCATGGTCCACAGAGACGATATGGTTTTGTTTGAACGCACATGAAAGCGGTTACGGATATTAAATCGATACCGCAATTAATGGATACCATCGGCGTTGCATCGCGGCGCGCGGCAGGCGAGCTCGCGACCGTTGAGCCGATTGTGCGCGACGATGCATTGCGAGCGGCGGCGGCAGCGATCGTCGAACGCGCGGATGAAATTATTGCCGCGAACGTCAAGGACGTGGACGCAGCTCGTTCCGCGAACTTATCCCCAGCCATGCTCGATCGGCTCGCACTTGATCCTGAAAGGATTAAGTCGATCGCCACGGGGCTCCTGACGGTCTGTCAACTACCCAACCCGCTGGGCAGAGTGCTTGCTGAATGGGAGCGGCCCAACGGTCTCAACATTCAGCGAATCAGCGTACCACTTGGCGTTATTGGTATTATTTATGAGAGTCGACCCAATGTTACTGCCGATGCCGCCGCCCTTTGTTTGAAATCCGGCAATGCAGTGATACTCCGTGGAGGATCGGAAAGTTTTCACTCGAGCCATGCTATTTACCAATGCCTGACCGAAGGGCTAAGGAGCACCGGGATCAGCCCGGATGCTATCCAATTGATTCCGACGACGGATCGTGAGGCGGTGGGCTACCTTCTGTCGTCGATGAGCCAGTATCTTGATGTTGTTGTTCCCCGAGGCGGCAAGAGTCTGATCAAGCGGGTGCAGCAGGAAGCGCGTGTGCCGGTGATCGGTCACCTTGAGGGAATTTGCCATGTTTATCTGCACGCTTCCGCCGATGCAGATATGGCCACCGAAATCACCCTTAATGCCAAGTTGCGTCGCACCGGCATCTGCGGTGCCGCGGAAACGTTGCTCGTCGATGCCGATGCAGCCCCTCATCTCGTGCCGCTGGTCTGCAATGCCTTAATCGAAGCCGGGTGCGAAGTCCGCGGTGACGAAACCGTTCAGCGCTTGCTGCCAGGGGCAGGTGCAGCAACGGAAGAAGACTGGTCAACTGAGTACCTGGACGCAATCATCTCAGTAAGGGTCGTCGATAACATAAGTGTGGCAACAAAACATATCGCCCAGTATGGTTCCGGGCACACAGAGTGTATTGTGGCGTCCAGCACGGCAGCGGCAGAGAAGTTCTTCACTGATGTCGATAGCGCGATTCTCCTGCACAACGCGTCGACGCAGTTTGCTGATGGCGGCGAATTCGGTATGGGTGCGGAGATCGGTATTGCTACGGGTCGAATCCACGCACGTGGGCCGGTTGGCGCCGAACAGCTGACCAGTTACAAGTATGTCGTCCGCGAGAACCGGACAAACGCGACCCTGATGTCCGCTGATCCTGCCGACTACGATGTTGTTGTCATTGGCGGTGGTATCAATGGTGCCGGCATCGCCCGCGACGCGGCCCTCCGGGGGCTTCGTGTTCTGCTCCTGGAAAAGAGCGATTTCGGCAGCGGCACTACGAGTTGGTCGAGCCGCCTGATTCACGGCGGCCTCAGATACCTGGAATACGCTGAAATCCCGTTGGTTTTCGAATCGCTGCACGAACGCCGGCGGCTGCGCGAGGTCGCGCCCCACCTGGTCACAGGGCTACGCCTGAACATACCTGTTTACAAGGAAAGCCGGCGAAGTAAATTCATTATTCGCCTCGGAATGATTGCTTACGACATGCTGTCGATTGGCAAGAAGACTCCACGGCACAAGATGCTGAATCGCGATGAACTAATAAAGGAGGAACCGGGTCTTCGTCAGGAGGGACTCGTTGGCGGCGCCCAATATTATGATGCGCAGGTGACGTTTGCCGAACGACTTGTAATCGAAAACATCCTCGCCGCCAGGGAGGCGGGCGCTGATGTCAGGAACCACTGCCCGGTTATCGGCATCAATGTGCGAAAAGGGGCGGTGCATGGTCTGCAATTTGTTGACCACAATAGCGGTGAGGAAATCGAAGTATCGGTGCGAGTCATCATTAACGCTGCGGGCCCTCGGGTGGACAAGGTCCTCGGGACCGTGAATCGCGAGATGCCTCGATTCATGGGTGGAACGAAAGGAAGCCATATCGTCGTAGGAAAATTCGATGGCGCGCCGCGTTCAGCTTTCTACATTGAGGCGCACGCAGACGGCAGGCCGTTCTTCGTTATCCCCTGGAATGATCAGTTTCTCATTGGTACCACTGACATTCGTTTTGACGGCGATCCTGCCGATGTCATTCCCAGTGACGCGGAGCTGGACTATTTGCTGATGAGACCAACCGGGTTGTTCCAGCTGCGGATGCTCTCGACCAGGACGGGACATTCACTTTTCTTGTGCCGGTGTCCACCATTACCCAGAGCGCGACAAGGACCCGACGCGATCACTCGTAGAGCATATTATCTTCAAACACAAGAATTACGCACGTGGCCTGATATCAATTATTGGTGGCAAGCTCACGACATATCGAAATCTGGCCGAGCAGGCCGTTGACGCTGCGGTGCGCTTGTCCGGAGTTAATGCGCAGCGGTGTAAGACCCGATCGCTGGTCTCCCGGGCGCGTTGGGTCTTGAGCAGGCGGTCGAAAAACTCAACACGGCGGCAGCCCTGTCACCAGCGTGCGTTGCCAGGCTTCTCGGGATCTATGGCGGACGAGCCCGTGAGCTGCTGAAGATTGTTAATGCAGAGTTCGGGACTCCTATCTGGACGCCGGCAAGACTGTATTTGCCGGGGAAGTTGCATTTGTGATTCGCAGCGAGATGGCCGTCAGTCTGATCGATATCATGCATCGCCGCATGATGATCGGACTACAAGCTGACCAGGGATTGTCGATGGCAAATGAAATTGCGTCAATTGCAGCAAGGGAGGCTGGCTGGGACAAAGCCGAGCGTGACCGACAGTTGACGGCGCTCCAAAAATACAGCGCAAGATTCCACTAGCTAACGTCAGCGTGTGCGCGGTGCCTGTCGATGGTAAAGTCATTGCCGCACTGGTCGAACTACATGGGCAATGAATTTACATGCAAAAAGTTCTCGAGTTTTGGTTTAGTACACTTCAGCCTTCTGACTGGTTTAAGAAATCAGATGAGATGGACGCTCGAATCAAGGAAGAATTCGAAGTGACGTATCGCCAGGTCATTTCCGGAGAAGCGTCCCACTGGCGTGACACTCCGGAGGGAAGGTTGGCCGAGATTATTGTGCTGGATCAATTTTCCCGAAATATGTTTCGTGGCACGCCCGCATCATTTGCCGCTGATCCTCTCGCACTCGCCCTTGCCCAGGAAGCGGTGCGAAATGGTGACGACCAAAGGCTGGAAATGGCACAACGAGTCTTTCTTTATATGCCCTATATGCACAGCGAGTCCGCAATAGTCCACGAAAAAGCGATGAAACTGTTTGATGAAACGCCCAATCGGAAATACGAAGTCAAACATAAAGCAATCATTGACCGTTTCGGACGCTACCCGCATCGGAATGATGTCCTGGGACGTGACTCGACGCCTGAAGAAATAGAATGGATGAAGGAAAACAAGGGGTTCTAGTGCGGCCTGATGTCACCAGCATTTCTTGAGATGGAAACCTTCGATATTCACGCGATCTCTTGATTATTTTCTTTTTTCGATCATTAGCTGCGGACCACTCTTGCCAAACACGTGCTTGGTGAATATTCCGTAGACGTGGCCGCAGTTGTCACAATGTGCAACATAAAACCATGGTCGGCGCTCCTTGGACTGCTCTTGACTCGCTGACGATACGACGTTCTCGATTCCACTTTCACCGCAATCCGGACATTTTGGGTCTGCCATTAGTAAACTCACCTGTTATCAGCTGATGAACCCGGCTCACGCGGGCGTGTCAGTGCTTATTATAATCCCCCTGAGTTCGATTCGTTCAATCGCAAAGAGTTGCTTATGAAATTGCCAATTTTTCGCTTTCTGCTGATGGTTATCCTGATCAGCGCTGGACCAATGGCTATCGCTGGAGACGCACCTCCCGAAAGTGAGGCGGAGCGGCCTCGTATCGGACTGGTGCTCGGTGGCGGCGGCGCTCGCGGTGCCGCGCATATCGGTGTCCTCAGAGAGCTGGAAAGACTTCGAATACCCATTGATGCCATCGCCGGCACCAGTATGGGCGCTGTCGTGGGCAGCCTTTACGCATCCGGAAAAACGCCGGATGAGCTGGAGGAGCTGGTTCTTTCGATAGACTGGGCCGACGCCTTCATCGACGCTACTCAACGGCAGGATTTATCCTTCCGTCGCAAGCAGGACGATGCCGCATTCCCGGTCAAATTCGAACTCGGCGTGAAAGACGGCGACGTCCAGCTTCCAAAAGGACTTATCCAGGGCCAGAAACTGCAGCTGATCCTGCGGGAACAGTTGCTCCATGTGTCAGATGTTCACGATTTTGATCGGTTGCCTACTCCGTTCCGCGCTGTAGCGTCAAACATCGAAACGGGCGAATCCTTCGTCATGTCCAGCGGAGACCTGGCGCTCGCGGCTCGCGCAAGCATGTCGGCTCCGGGGCTGTTTTCTCCGGTCGTTGTCGACGGAAAGACGCTTGTCGATGGGGGCCTTGTCGGAAATGTGCCGGTTAGCGTGGTTCGAGACATGGATGTCGACATTGTCATTGCTGTCGACGTTGAATTCCCGTTGTATCCACCGGAGCAGCTGCAATCCGCGCTCGAAATAACAGGACAAATGTTGACCATCCTGATTCGTAAGGAGACGCGGCGACAATTGGAGGCGCTGCAGGAGGGGGACGTGCTGATTCGACCCGATCTTGGGGAATACGGATCAACGAATTTCAGCCAGATATCGGAAACTATCCCATTGGGCGCGGCAGCGGCTGTCGCGAAGACAGCTGAACTCCGCGGGCTGTCGCTATCCGAGGAGCAGTTCGCCGCGTACAAGGCCGGCAAGTTTGCGCAACCTTACGAGCCGCAAATTATCGATTTTATTCGCTTCGTCGACGACGGACCGCTGTCCGACAGGGTGCTTGAGGCGAGACTAACGACCGAACCCGGCGATGTTGTCGACGTGGTTCAATTGGCGGACGATGCTGGCAGACTTTATGGACTGAACGCGTTCGAGAATGTCAGCTATCAGGTTGTTACAGAGGGGGGGCAGACCGGTGTCGAGTTTGAAACCCGGGCAAAAAGCTGGGGCCCGAATTTTCTCAAATTTGGACTGTCAATCGAAGACGACTTCGAGGGTTCGACTGCGCTCAACCTGGCAACTCGATTGACGATGACCGGCATCAACTCGCTGGGCGCCGAGTGGCGCAATGATTTGCAGATAGGAACAGAGCCAAGGGTTGAGACGGAGTTTTATCAACCGCTGAGTTTCGATTCACGTTACTTCGTCGCGCCCAGGCTGAAACTCGAACAAAGAAATCTGAAAGCCTTCTCAAACGACCTGAGCGTTGCACGTTATCGCGTTTCAGAAGCGGAAATTGGTTTTGACATCGGCCGGGAGCTGGGCCGTTGGGGCGAATTTCGTATTGGTACATTTCGTGGTGCCGGGGAAGCTCGCGTAAAAGTTGGTGACCAGATGTTGCCAACTATTGATTTCGAGGAGGGAGGAGTCTTTGCGCGGTTCAGTGTCGATACCCTTGATGATGCGCAAATCCCAACAGAGGGCACACTGATAAACGTCGAGTCATTGCTTTCCCGCCCCGGGCTTGGTGCTGAGAGCGAGTTCGATACCCTGGTTTCATCGATCGACAAAGTCTGGTCGTATGGTCGCGATGACAGAAATACGATGCGGCTTGGCTTTGAATACGCGACAACCATCGAGTCCGACAATCGCGTGCAGGATTTCTTTCCGCTGGGTGGTTTCCTGCGACTGTCCGGGCTGGAGCGCGGCGAGATCAGCGGGCCTCACGCGGGTCTTATCCGCCTGATGTATTACCGGCGGCTGGGGGCGAACGCCGGCTTCCTGGATATGCCTGTTTACGTGGGTGGATCTCTCGAGGCCGGAAATGTTTGGCAGAACCGTTCCGATATCAGCGCCAATTCATTGATTGTCAACGGAAGCCTGTTCGCTGGCGTTGACACCTATTTTGGTTTGCTTTTTCTTGGCGCGGGTCTTTCAGAGGCGGGGGATAGCAGTTTCTACCTGTTCCTCGGTGATCCGAGACGTTAACTAACGTACGATTTTCTCCAACACCTGGGTCGGCGAGTCGGTTTTCCTGTAATAGCCGTGGCGGACCGCCATTTTCTCGAAGGCACTATCGCGCTCGTCTTCGCTCCGGTACCAATGTAGCGTCTCCCAGTCGCTGCCCAAAACGCGGGAAAACGTGTCGCCCGACGGCAGGGACACACGAATACCGAATTTTCTGTCGGCGCCCGCCTGGTCCGGGTCAACAAGATTATGCTGGTGGCAATAGGTCACTCGGGTTCCTCGTAATGAATTGTACGGCTTATGGTGCGCATCATAACCGCCAGTCGGTGCTCGACCAACTGTTGTCGCCTCATGGCCTGTCGCCAGCACCTTCACGGTCTTGCCAACCGAGTATCCTGCGTGTGATGAACAAATAGACTGGCTTCCCGGTGCGCATCCATAGTCGGGCCAGGATGGACGGATGATTTAGAATGTCATGTTCACGCCGGGTCAGATGCTGCGCGCAATACGTTCGTTTGTGTTTCAGCAGATGCCGAATATCCTCGCGCGCCAGTATTCGAAACAAAGTCCCTCGGCGGGGCGCAAACCAGGCAAGTTGAAAATCGATAATTGCTGGTCGTTCATCGACGGTGACCAGGAAGTTAGGCTCCTTGGCGAGATCGTTGTGCACGACATTCTGGCGATGCAACCGTCGAAGCATGTGTGCTGCAGCTCGATAATAGCGAGGATCGGTCGGCTTACCGTCCTGCATTGGCACTCCCTCGATATAGGTACGATCGAGCTCGTTTCGATTGACGTTCAGCAATTGCGGAATACCGGTAGTTCCGTCGAGTACGGCCAATGCCCTGGCCTCTCTCGCCAGCAGTTTCCTGGCTACCCAGCGGACTGCGCCGGCGGCGGCTCCAGCATCCCGACGAACGATCAGGCCTGTGTCGCCCACGACCAGGTCAATACGGCCAAAAATGTCTTTTTTCAATAACTTAGAACGAGAAGCTTGCAAATCGTCGTACTCACGCATTGAATGTTGGAAGAGGGCAGACGATCATTGGTGCCAACCGGTACCCAGTCGAAGAATAGCGCACTCCATGACAGAAGAATCCGATAAAAAACCGGCGAAGAGCGTGGATAGGACCGGCGAGTTTTTCAACGTCGGTTCGCCATTGCACGCTGTCAGGCCGGGGTACGTGCGTCGACCGGCCGACGATTTGCTGTTCGACGCCGTCGTCGCCGGTCATTACGCGCACGTGGTCGGGCCGGATCGTTCTGGCAAGACGAGCCTGATTGCTTCGACAGCCGCGCGTCTGCAAAACAATGGATTCAAAGTGGCCGTGCTGGATCTTGCGCAGATTGGAGAGCGCGATGGAGGTTCAGATGCCGGGCGCTGGTACTACAGTATCGCCTATCGCCTCTTACGGCAGCTACGGCTCAAGACAGATTTGCAGACCTGGTGGCAGGATCACTCGATTCTTAGCAATCGACAACGGCTCGTCGAGTTTTATGTGCAAGTCGTTCTGAAAAATGTTGATAAACAGATTGTTGTCTTCATTGACGAGGTTCAGTACGTGGCGAACCTGCCGTTCAAAGAACACCTGCTTGCGAGTATTCGCGCCGCACATAATTCGCGTGTGACGGAGCCCGAATTTAGTCGACTCGGATTCGTAATCATCGGAGATTGTGATCCACAGAGTCTTATCGGCGACCAGCAGTTATCACCGTTCCCGATATCAACCGAGGTCCAGCTGAAGGATTTTCGGCGTGAAGACCTCGCCGTTTTTTCGTCCGAGCTTAATCTCTCGCATGACGCTGCTGAACTTGCGCTGGATCGAATATTCTACTGGACAAGTGGCCAGCCATACCTCAGTCAAAAACTCGCACGCGCCGTTTCACGTGAACAAATCGATTCTGATATCGAAGGAAATGTTGATCGGCTGGCGAGACATCAATTGGCTGGCCGAGCAGCGTTAACCAGCGAGCCACATCTGGGTCACGTGCAACGCGCGGTGCTCGATGACAAAAAGAACTTCGAGGCATTGCTTACGTTGTATGGGCAGATTCGCAAGGGCATCAGGATTGAATATGAATCTGACTTACCCCTGCATCGCCAGCTACAGGCGATTGGCCTGGTGGTTGTCAATCAGAAAGGCGAACTGCAGGTCCGTAACCGCGTCTACGAAGCAGTATTTACTGCCCGATGGGCGAACGAGAATCTGCCGCTGCACTGGCGTGGGCCGGCCGTGGCGGCGCTGGTCATACTCGCGCTAACGGCAATACCGTTTGCTTACACGCAACTGCTGCCGAAGCCCTATTTGCAGGTCATGTCGAACTCAACGTATGAACTGGAAACGGTCTCTGATGCTTATCAGAACCTTCGTTCATTTCCCGGGCACGTCGAAACAGCCGATCGTATGTACCGTTACGTCCTGGAAGGCCGCGCCACACAGGTAACCAGCCGGCCACAGATTCTCGAAGTCGCCCGTTATGCCGCTTTGCTCCCGGACGGCATCGCGCTTGCCAATGGTCTTGCGGCAGAGTTCTGGGATCGGCAGGTTGATTCATCCATGAGAAATGAGCACCGCGATGAGGCTTTG
The DNA here is from genome assembly GCA_963851095.1 of uncultured Gammaproteobacteria bacterium. Classification (GTDB taxonomy): domain Bacteria; phylum Pseudomonadota; class Gammaproteobacteria; order Pseudomonadales; family Oceanobacteraceae; genus Oleispira. Next base: position 11,342 of record CAWKOX010000025.1, read on the forward strand.
CTTGCGTCTCTTGAGACGCTGACTGAATCGACACAGGCTCGACGACGACGCGCCGCGTCACTGGTCGGCGACGACTATTCGCAGTTAATCGCCACAATACCGGCACCCGAAGCGGACGGGCTGGTTTTTAATTCTGAGAATGTGCAGTTAACGTGGTATCGAGATGCAGAAATCCGACAGTGGTCGTACGTCGGGGACAGCATTCAGGCTCGTGAGCCCTGGACAATGTCAGCGTTGGAAGTGACGCCGCTTGTACGTCGCGTCATCGTGGACCGGGAGGGCGTAGCAAGCAGGATTGGTCTAACCATCAACGTCAGTCATCCGCGACTCGACGACATTCGCATGAAACTCATCGCTCCGTCCGGGCGAGCGACAGACATTACATTTGCACAGACGTCCTCGGCGGCAAACGAAGAGATCAGGGTTTCGCGGGAACAACTGCTGCCATTGCTCGGTGAAACGCTGGACGGAACCTGGAGTCTCAGTTTGCGTGATGAGGCGACCGGCGTCTCCGGCCATCTGGTCGGTTGGAATCTCAATCTCAACTCACAGGTTGTCGTAGAGAGTTTTGAGCGTGGGCTGGATATACCTGATCCTGTTGAACGCCCATCCGAGAATCTCTGGTTTAGTCCGGATGGGCGTTATGCGATTGCCCGCGCATTACAGAGCGACAGCGCCAGGCTCTGGGATCTCAACTTCGCGCAGGCCGCCCGTACGATTGCTGTGCCCGCAAGTGAGCAGGTTATCGGATTCAGCGCGAACGCCGGGTTTCTCGTCACCTCAGCACAGAATTCAGTCAATCTCTGGCGAATAAGCGATGGTCGCCGTGATTCAGTCCTGGAACTTGGCACCGCGATTACCAATTCGCTACTGAGCGCCGACGGTTTGCATTTGCTGGTTTCTTACAGAACCGATACGGATACCGTGTTCGAGGTGTGGTCGTTGGAATCCGGTGCAGTCATTGCCGAGATGAATATCGCCGGAGTTCCCGCGCTGATCACCATTGATGCGGCAGCTAACCATCTCGCGGTCGCCGATTTCGATCGGGCAGTTCGCGTCTGGAATCTTCGTGATGGCGAATTCAAGTCGCAGATAGATCTTGAGTCCCAGCCCAGCGAAATTCACTTGTCTGCCAATGGTGATTCACTCGGCGTCATTTTGAATGAGCAAGGCGTGTCACTTTGGCGAGTCGATGAGGCCGATGAACCGGTGTTTCAGGATTCCGGAAATAGCGAATGGCACCTGGCATTTTCAGCATCTGGTGCACGATTTCTCGCGGGCAATCAGAGTGAGGGAATGCAGGTTTATCGAAGTGCGGACGGCGTGCCCTCCGGGCCGCTTATTGATCCCGGTTTGGCGTCCGGCTCGCAAAAGATATTCAACTTTAGTAGCGACGAAAGCACGGTCATTACTGCGGGGGTTAATGATTTTGCGAGGTTGTGGAAGTTGCCGGTAATCTCTGCGGCAGCCGGCACCGAGTCGAGCTCAAAGCAAGAGGGTGTGGGCGGTTCCGCAGTCGTCGTTAAGGCGATTGCCCCCGGCGGTGAACGATTGGCATTTGGGGATCGGTCGGGGCATGTACATTTTCAACAGATTGATACAGCTATTCGCGACGTCGATGCCGACAGTGACGAGATTAGTTTTCTCGGCCACCGCGATGCGGTGCTGTCGATGAGATTCAGTGACGACGGCGCCCTGGTCGCGAGCGCAGGTGCGGACAGCACAATTCGTGTTTGGGATGCACACAGCGGCCTGCCGCGTCCGTTTTACGGCAAGTCCCCCGTCGCATTCGCCGGTCGTATGGAGTTCTCGCCGTCCGCCGGGCAACTTGCCGTTCTAAGCGGCCAGCGCGTATGGCTGATGGATACTGAAACAGGTGACGAGCTCGCCAATATCGACCTGGGAGAAACTCACTCCGGCCTCGCATTCTCAGCGGATGGACAGTTATTCCTTGGTGGAGAAAGTGGCACGTTGCGGAACCTCTTCGCTGATCGCACTGGAAACTGGCATCTGCGAAATGTCTGGCAAGGTCAGCGGCCGATTCGGAACATCGACATTGCACCGACGCGAGAGCAAATCGTGCTCGTCGATGACCTCAATCACGTACGATTGCTCGATCCGCGTGACAGTCGAATCGGCTCGGAAATTCTTGAGTTGCCGGGCACGGTGAGTGACGTAACTTTCAGTCCGAATGAATCGCGCGTGCTGTTCAAAACCGGGCTCTGGATACATCGAGCGCTGGTTTCGCCGACCGGCCTTGTCTGGACTGATACGGTCCGTGCGCGAAAATCGGCGAATGGTTCGCGCATGGTCTTTGGTCAGCAATCGGCGGCTCTCGCGGGCCGTGAAGGAACGGCCGGTTATGAGTCGGGAGATCGAATTCTCATACTGGCTGCTAACTCCGGGCTGACTGAGATCAAATTCAGTTATTCGGAAGGGCCCGCACTTTTTGGTGGCAAAGCAAGTCTCCTAGCCGAATGGACAGAGAAATTGCACGGTCCGGCGGTTAGCGTTTTTGTCCGCGAAGGGTTCTGACCATCATTTCCAGGCCGGGTGCTGTCGCATCGTCAGCGTTAACCGCCTGGCCTATCCGCACGTCAACACGAGCGAACAACCTGCCGGGAAGGCGTTTCAGCCCTCCACCTTTACCTCGACTGAACCAACTTCCCCATAGTCCGCTAAGCCCTATCGGAATTACAGGTACCTTCCGCCGTTCGATGATCTTCTCTATGCCGGGGCGGAACGACTGAACTGCGCCGTCGCTGGTAATTCCTCCCTCCGGGAAAATACAAACCACGTTGCCGTCCGCCAGTTCCTGGTCAATCTGTTCAAACGCTTTTTTTAGCAGATCCGGGTCTTCGGCAGCCGACGCTATTGGTATCGCTTTCGCGTTCTTGAACAGGAAATTGATGAATGGGAATTCGAAAATTTTGTACCACATAACAAATCGGACTGGTCGTCGAATCGAACCCCCAATGACCAGCGCATCAACGAAGCTGACATGATTGCAGACGATGACAGCAGGACCATCTTCGGGAATATTTTCGCGCCCGGTTGTGCGAATTCGATATAGCGTGTTGACGATAATCCAGGCAACAAAGCGCATCAGGAACTCGGGTAGTAGTGAATAGATGTATATCGCTACCACGGCGTTGAGAATGCCGAGCGCAATAAATAGCTGCGGTATCGAAACACCGCTGGCGAGCAAAGCGATCGCAAGACCCGCTGCGCAAACCATAAAAAACGAATTGAAAATATTGGTCGCAGCAATAATTCGCGATAAATGCTGGCGTTTCGCGCGTTGTTGAACCAATGCGTACAAGGGAACACTGTAGAGTCCACCAAATGCGCCGAGCATGGCCATGTCAAAAAGAATATGCGCGCTACCATCACGAGCAAGAAATTGACCAACAGAATCGACCGCTACGGCATGTGCTGTCGGCTGCGCAAAATACAGGTCGATCGCAAACACAGTAAGCCCGATAGTCCCAAAAGGCACGAGTCCGAGCTCGATTCGATGACCGGAAAGTCGTTCACACAATAGCGAACCAATGCCGACACCAACGGCAAATGCAACGAGGAGAACCGTGGTGATTTCCTCGTTTCCATGCAGTATGTCCAGCGTGTATGCCGGTATCTGCAAGGTAACCACTGAACCGAAAAACCAGAACCATGAGATGCCCAGAATGGCGAGAAATACAGTTCGATCTTCGCGCGCGAATCCAATGATGCGCCAGGTCTCGGTCCACGCATTCCAGCTAATCTTGTGGCCGGGATCGACCGCTCGAGTTTTCGGGACTGCCCGACTTGCGAGGTAACCGAAAACGGCGACGCCCAAAAGGCACGAAGACAATACGAACTGACGATCGGGATCGATTGCGACCGACAGGCCACCAACAATAAGTCCGAAGATAATGGCCAGATAAGTTCCCGACTCCACCAACGCATTTCCGCCGACCAGTTCATTCGTGGCCAATTGCTGCGGCAGATAAGCATACTTGACCGGCCCGAACAGAGTTGATTGGCAGCCCATTAAGAACAAAACCAGAAACAGTATCGAGTAGCTATGGGTAACGAACGCGATGGTCGCCAGGATCATCAGCACTATTTCAATGCTCTTGACGAACCGCATCAGGCGAGACTTCTCATACTTGTCCGCAAACTGGCCGGAGATCGCTGAAAACAGGAAGAACGGCAGAATGAATATCGCCCCGGCGATATTGGCCAGTTGACTGGTGTTGAGGCTGAACACCTGCACACTTTGAAATGTGATCAGGATGATCAGCCCATTGCGGAATATATTGTCGTTAAACGCGCCAAGAAACTGGGTCAGGAAGAACGGAAGAAATCGTCGTTCTTTCAGGAGAGAAAACTGGTTCGGGCTTGACACGGCGCCACTATAACAATATCAGTCGGCGGTAGCTTCGACCGCATCTGCCCTGGAACCTACGAGGAGTCGACCGGATTCCCGGTTAGGGAGCTGGAACGTGTGGGCGTTACCGATTCAGCTTCGTAGATGACGGAGATTTCGTTGGCGAGATCGCCGAATTCAAGCAGTGCATGACCCTGCTGCCGCACTGGCATCTGCGTGGTACAGGCGCACTCGAAGAGAGATAACGCTATGATTAGAAAAGATTTTCTCACTTTGACCTCCCTGGTCAATTGCTCGCCGCCGAACGTGGGCGGCGTACATTCCCTGTGACCTCAACCGGTCGCCAGCCATCGCATCCAGCGTCTGAAGTGCGAACTCGACCACAATTAAGCTGCAACATGCGATGTTATGATATGCGGCAATCTGACCATGAGTGGACAGCTAACCGAGTCTATATGACATTCGAAATTCGATGAATTTGTCACATCACATTATTTGTATTTGCAGTTTGGCGCTGCTCACTGCCTGCAGTGAGGAGCCGCCCGCTATTACCGTTGCTGAATTCATGGAGAATCAGCGCTTGCTCGAAGCGACCATGGTTCGCTGCGCGCAAAACCGATCGGAAACGAGATATCTCGTCGAATGCATAAATGCCAGGGACGCCGTTAACCGACTTGAAGCAACGCAGGAAAAGACGCGCCGGGAAGAGCTTGAGAAGCAATCAGAGCGCAAGCGCCAGGCGTTACGTCGAACTCAGGAGGCCGCCGCGGAGGCACGCAGGCGCACGCTGGAGGCACAGCGTCGCCGGGAAGAGCAGGAATACCTGGGTGTCTTTGATCAACCGACTGGTGGTTCAGGCGCTTCAGCACCCTCGGGTGATTTGAACGACTTCTCTGGTTCAGGCGGGCAAAGCAATGCACCGGGCATGGAAGTCGAAACTCCACCGGCCGCTGACCCAGCTGAGCCATCCATCGAAGAATTGCCGGCAGAACCTGAAACGGATCTTGAAGCGATCAGAGAAGAATTGAAAAGACGCCAGCAATCGAACGAGTAATAGTCAGGAAGAATCATCTGCTGCAGTGTGCAAGTGAACATCTCGTTGCGGAAACGGAATTTCGATCCCCTCCTTTTGAAACGCCTTGTAAACTGCACAATTCATTTCGTGAATCATTCGACCGCGATTCACCGGCCTGTCGATCCAGCAAAGTACCTCAAAGTCGAGACTCGAATCTCCGAATCGGCGAAAACGAATTCGTGGCGCCGGGATTTTGCAGACTTCCTCGTGATCGTCGGCCACAGCAGAGAGCGTGGCGATGACCTCGTCTACATCGCTGCCGTACGCGACGCCGATCGGAATTCGGATGCGGTGTTTCTCTGATGGGCCACCAGCCTCATTGATGATTTTCGAGTTGCCAATGATTCCGTTGGGAATCGTAATCTCAATGTCGTCTCTCGTTAGAATTCGGGTACTTCGAAGCCCGATGTGCGACACCATGCCACGTTCACCGGATTCGAGAATGATGAAGTCGCCGTTTTTATACGGCGCATCGGCAACAATCGACACGCCAGCGAAGAGGTTTGACAGCGTATCTTTGGCGGCGAAACTGAGCGCGAGACCGACGATACCGGCAGAGGCGAGCCACGCGGTAACATTGATATTCCATGCAATGAATATGAAATAAATTGCCAGCGCAAGCACAGCAACCTTGAGCACATTGTCGACCAGCGGAAGCATGCTTGCATGAAGCGTTTTGTTACCTGAACCACTTGATAACGTGGCCAGGAGAATCTGAATAAGGCTGCGAAAAAAACTGTACCAGACGACGATGGCGATCGTTTTGAGAATGCCGAGTGTCAGGAAGTCCGGCGAGTCCGGCAGCTGAATACGATCAGTAGCGAGCCCTAGTCCCAGCAAAACGAAAGAGATGAATACCGGGCGGTGCAGGAGGGCCACCACGTTGTCGTCGAAGTCAGTTTGTGAGCGGCTAACGAGTTTTGCGATGACCCGCGAGATTATGAAATCGGCTATCTTGCCCACAAAGATGAAAGCAGCAGCGATCGCTGCTGCCTGCAAATATTTATTAGGGCCCAGGAGCTGCACCCAAGCCAGTATTTGTTGGACAAATTCCTGCAAGGAAAGTGCTTAAGCTTCAGCTGCAACTAGTGCTCTGTTTCATCCGGCTGATTCATGCCGTAAGTACGAACTTCAGATTCTCTTTGCTGCTGCGGTCGCTGCGATCTGGCGGTCGCCGCTTCGGCATTCATTCCCGGTCGCATCGGCAGTCGACGGGTTTGTGCCGTCAGTACCTGAACAAAATTATTTGCTGCCAGAGGTGCGGCATTTCCAGAACTGGCAAAGATCTGTTCCGGCGTAATACTGGCTGAACCATAGAACGCGGCATTCGATTTACGATCCATGGCAACGCCAGCACCCTCCAACGCGACACCGGCAAATAGGCCACGGCTTCTTGCGTAAGAGAAAACTTCTGATTTGAAAGTTAAGTCGGTAGCGACGCCAGTATGTCGTCCAACCGGACCTGCCGCAATCGATGCGTCGGCGCCGAGCGTCAGTTTGCCGTTGGCGATTCCGTCGATACTTTTCCTCGTCTTAAACACGAGGATGATATCGGTCGACTGGGCGCCGATCTGAAAGCCGAAGCTACCACCGGTCATGGTCACAAATGCCGGGTTGCTCCAACTACCATCTTCCTGCCTCACAACCAGCACACCTTTGCCGCGTCGGACACCGAGGCCGAAGCCGACCTTAATGACGCCCGGAATGACCGCGACCGCGTATGCACGGGACAAGAGCGCCGGTGGAATCGACTGCTCGGGGATGCGCAGCAACTGATCAACGACATCGGTAGCATCAGAAACACGACGCTCTTCCTTGGTTGCCGCATTGGCTGGCATTGTCGTAAGGATTGCCAGAACGATAAAAAATGAAAATTGCCTCACACGCATGATCCTGTTCCCCATCTAGAGGTGAATTTCGATTGCTATGCTGTGGCCGCCCAAGCCTTACAGCGTTTCAAACACAGAGTAGTTGAGGCCGCCAGGCCCTCACGGCCATATAATACGCGATTTAAGGCGTCGACTCACCGGCAATTGAGGCTTTTTTATTGGGAGGGGAGGATGGGTGGAAGCGGAATGTCGAGGGTGGCACAAACCGCTCGCAGCAGTTCGGCCTCAGTCGCGGTTACTTCGTTGTCATGGGCGATCGCGGCGGCCATGGCGTGGATCAGGCTTTGGCGCCCAGCCGAATTGATTTTACTAAGAATATCAAGGGCTTCATCGAGTCTGGCGACCGTCTGGTCGGGGGCAACAGATGCCCGATCGAGATTCGCCCAGGCACCGAATTCCTTGATTCCTGCGGCAAAGGCTTCCTCCCGGTCGATGGTGTTCTCGTGTCCCTGGTCGGCAACGATCCGAATAATGTCGACGGCGGCCTGGCGTGCCGCTGATTTCGATACTCGATTGCCTTTCTTGCCGGCTGTCGGGGCGATCGCCTGCTCCAGGTGGCGTACCAGGATTCGGTAATAACAGAACTCACGAAGATCGATGTGTCCATCGATTTCGATCAGACGTCGAATCAGGTCCAGTAGAAACTCTAGTTTCGGTGCCGGCCTTTGTTTTAGCTCAGGAAATGCGATCTCAAGCAATGGCAGCCGGTAACTGGCCCCAATTCCCTGCAAGTCGTCAAAATATTGACGCACGAGCACAGCCCTTCTTTCGCCCAGCTGTCCCTCGATGATGCTGATTTGTCGGTCCGCATATGGCGGGTCGATGACGAGCGCCAACGTGAGGAGATAGGCTCCTGTCGGCGAATGTGCTGCAGCATAAAGTGTCTCCGGAATTGAACGCCGAAGTCGGCCGGCATAACCGATGTGCGCCGCGGTCGGTTGACCAACCGATTCGGCAATATTGCTTTCGACCCTCGCACTTTGATGCCCGGAGAATTCAGACCTGCTTGCAGCAAACCCTGAGGCTTGTTCCGGGGCATTCGTTTCACCGATAGGATCGATATTGACCGCAGGGTAGTCGCCCTCGCGAAACGAGGGATCGAGCGCCAGAATACGTTCGGACAACGGCGGGTGCGTGGCAAAAAGCGACGCCATTTTCGCCACTCCGCCGGCAAACAACATGTGACTGACTTCCTCGGGATCGGCGCGATGAATGTAGGAATGTTGTGAGTAACCGCCGATTTTCTTCAACGCATTCGCGATGCCCTCATTCTGCCGGGTAAACTGCACTGCCGATGCATCCGCCAGAAACTCGCGCTGTCTTGACACCGCTGCCTTGATAAGCCGGGCAAAAAATACACCGACCCAGCCGAGAATGGTCAGACCTAAACCGATCATCATGATTCCGCCAGCATTCTTGCTGCGTCTGCTGGACACGAGCCCACTGTGGTAACTGCCACGTAGCATTAATCTTCCGATGATGCCCACAACCATGATCCCAAACAGCACTCCCATCATGCGAATGTTCAGCCGCATGTCGCCGTTCAGAATGTGACTGAACTCATGGGCGATCACGCCCTGTAGCTCTTCACGATTCAATAATTCGAGCGTGCCCCGAGTAACAGCGACCGCTGCGTCACCTGGAGTAAAACCTGCGGCGAACGCGTTGATGCCACTCTCAGCCTCCATCACGTAAATCTCGGGGACCGGCACACCTGAGGCGATAGACATTTCCTCAACCACGTTACGCAGTCTCCGGCGCAGAGGATCGGTCACATCTGTCGGTACGAGGGTGCCGCCCATATCAAGTGCGACGCGACCGCCACCACCCGACAACGCTACAGTCTTGTATAAAGTGGCGCCCAGGATAAACAGCGTTGTCAGTATGGCCGTTACGCCGAGCACGGACGGGCTCACGGCGTCACCCTGTTCGGACGAAAAGAGTGCCGCAGCGACGACCATTGTGACCCCGGCAACGATCAGCGCCGTCGACAATATGTAGACGACGACCAGCCAGCGCGTTGTGCGTTTGGCCTTGTCCTGTGCGTCAAAGAAGTTCATGACGGCGACTCAGGTGGTGTCTGACAGGTGGTGTTCAATGAATCGTGTCGGATTACGACGTGAATTTGACCTCGGGCACTTCGCGTTTTTCCGGTGCCTCTATTTCGAAAAAGCTCGCCAGTTCGAAATTGAACATGCCCGCAATAATACTATTCGGGAAGTTCTCGGCTTTGTTGTTGTAACTGAGAACGGCGTCATTGAAAGCCTGCCGTGAGAACGCGACCTTATTCTCGGTGGTGGTGAGCTCTTCCTGTAATTGCAGCATGTTCTGATTGGCTTTCAGGTCAGGATAAGCTTCCGACAGAGCGAACAAACGACCCAGTGCAGAGCCGAGTGCGCCCTCGGATTTTCCGAGCTGCTGCATAGCCGCCGCATTGGACGGATCCAGTTTTGCTGTGTCGAGACTTGATGCAGCCGCGTTACGGGCTTTGATGACGCCTTCAAGCGTCTCACGCTCGTGTTTCATGTAGCCTTTGACGGCTTCGACAAGGTTTGGTATCAGGTCGTGCCGACGGGTGAGCTGGACCTCAATCTGGGCAAAGGCGTTCTTGACCCGATTTCTTAGATTGATCAGGCTATTATAGATGCCAATCAGGAATACGACGATTGCCGCGATTGCAGCGAGGAATATCAATAATGTCGACACAGTCCACCTCCCAGGTGAGTATTGGCAGCAAGGATAAACCCTTGTCCGGCTTTTCTCTAGCCGTTGTTTTGGTTGCAATTACAGTAATTTCAAGGCCTTCGCTCGCAGAATGGATCGGCGAAGCTCAGGCGCACATGGGCACGGAGGTCAGTGTCTATCTGTGGCATGACGACCCCGAAGTCGGCCAGCAGGCGGTTAACGCTATTTTTTCCGAGGTCGTGCGCCTCGATCAGCTGATGAGCACTTACATTGAAGACAGCCGTATGTCGGAGATCAACCGGGATGCTGCTGAACGACCCGTTGCGGCCGGTGATGAGCTATTTCGCCTGATTCTTCGCTCACTGGATATATCCGTTCTGACCCATGGTGCATTTGATATCACCTATGACAGTGTTGGACAGCATTATGATTTCCGCGAAGGCAAGCGGCCAGATGAAGATGTGATTGCCGAGGAAGTCCAGCGGATCGATTATCGCCTCGTCGAAACCGATCGCGACACCGGCACCATAAATTTTCTGAGACCGGGCGTGCGTATTAATCTCGGTGGCATTGCCAAAGGTTATGCGGTCGAGCGGGGTATCGAGGTCGCCCGACGATACGGTGTACGCAATGCAAGAGTCACCGCTGGCGGCGACACTCGACTGTTGGGGGACCGTCTTGGGCAGCCGTGGAAGATTGGCATCCAGAATCCACGCAACGAGGAGGAAGTCGCGGTCACGATTCCACTCGAGAATGAAGCGATTTCAACCTCTGGAGACTACGAGCGGTTCTTCATAGAAGATGGTGAGCGCTATCACCACATCATCGTTCCCTCGACCGGCACTCCGGCGGGCGAAGTTCACTCTGCGACTATTATTGGCCCTGATGCCGTATTGACCGACGCGTTGTCGACGTCGGTCTTCGTCATGGGCGTTGATCGGGGTCTGCGGCTGATTTCAGCTCTACCTGACTACGAAGGAATCGTCATCGACGCAAATGGGGAGATGTTCTACTCTGACGGTTTGCGACCCCCTGATTAGGCACAACTTTTTGCTTTTGGCGTGGCATTTCTGCAACGGTCGCTGTCGCTGAACTGCGACGTTTTTTCCCTTTAAATTCATAAATATAGGGCTATTATTAGGGGTCTGAAAACGATCCTGAAACGACTTCATGGGCCGTGCGCTTCGGTAAGCGGGTTTTGCCAGGATCCGGCCATCCGAACTAGAATAATTGACCAGGCACTTAACGTAATCCTGGCAGATTTCGTTAAATCACAGACCCCCTCGCAGAAATGGTGGCGTTAATTATGTTCAGACCGTTCCAGTCATTTGTGACAATCATCACGGCCCCAGCGGGCGCCAGCCGTCACTATGCATCACTTGGATCTGGCGTCGAATGTCATCTTTGGGCGGTGACAAGGACCCGGCCGCTATGCGGTTTTCGGGCGCTTTCGGGTTTATGTGCGAAGGCATATCGACGTTTATTTTTGGCCCCTGGCAATACGCCGAGGGCAGGCATCGTGGGTGCCGGTTTGCTCAGGTATGAGCAGCCCGGCCTAGGTAAAGGAAAAAGATCATGGATAGACTAAAAACAGTTTTGCTAGGAGCAGCTTTATCGATCTTTGCGGCCAGTGTTCTGGCGTCGTCGTCTCTTGAAGGACGCGCGGCTCCCGACTTCGTGCTGAAAAGTTCAGGTGGCGAAAATCTCCGACTTAGCGAGCATCGCGGCGATGTTGTGATGATCAATTTTTGGGCGACCTGGTGCGGTCCATGTCGTCAGGAAATGCCGCTACTGGACGACTTATACGGTCGCTATGAGCGCGTTGGATTCACGCTGCTTGGTGTCAACATCGATGACGATTCCCGTCGAGCCATGCAGATGATCGAAGAGCTTGGTGTCAGTTTTCCGGTGCTTTTCGATGAGAGCAAGGAAGTTAGCAAGTTGTATGAAGTAGAGGCAATGCCGGTGACGGTGCTTGTCGATCGTGAAGGCAATGTTCGCCACGTACACAATGGCTACAAACCCGGGTACGAGGAAATTTATTTGACTGAGATTCGCTCACTGTTACGAGAGTGAGTACTCGCCCTGTTTGCAGTGCCGGAGTATCGGTGCAGCAGCGGGCGAACAGGCAGGAGTATTGAAGGTGACAGCAAAACGTTTTTTCTGCATCACAGGCTTAATCTGGCTTGCGAGCGCAATGGCAGTGCAGGCTCAGGAAGTGGCGCCACTGGATTCGGATGCGGCACTGGCAGACGCTCAGTCGCTTGAGGTCGATGAGGCACAGGCGAGAGCTGAGTTCAGAAGCCTGGATGAGGATGTGCAGTCGCTGAAGAAAGAGGTTCTGGATTTGAACCGGGATCTTTTTCTTCTGGAGGAGGAACTGCTTTTTCCAGCGAATTCACAGGTCGCGTTTTTCATATCGATGGATGTTGGCGAATACTTCGACCTTGATTCCGTCAACTTGAAAATCGACGGAAAAGAAGTTGCCAATTACCTCTATACCCAGCGCGAAGTTGATGCGCTGCTACGCGGTGGCGTCCATCGGGTGCATATGGAAAATCTTAGAGTTGGTGATCACGAACTAGTCGCGGTTTTCACCGGCGAAGGCCCTCACGTCAGGGACTATCGCCGCGGTGCGACCATTAGCATCGGTAAAGGAATTGGCGCGAAGTACGTGGAGCTGGAGATTACTGACAGGGTCAGAAAGCAGCAGCCGGAATTCGTCATCAAGGAATGGGAGTGATCGTTGATCGCTCGTTGCCTGACATTAGTAGCTTTGTTTTTTGGTCTGGCGGTGGCATTGCCGCCACCGGATGCTTTGGCTGCCGATGGCAAGCCTGAGGCAACGGTTGTTATGGATGCTCATTATGGTGAGGTCCTTTTTTACTTTTATCAGGAAGAGTACTTTCCAGCGATCGTCAGGCTCCTGGCGGCGCAGAAACAGACCCAACTCGAAAACCACATGGATGAGTCCGAGCTGCTTCTCGGTGGGTTGTATTTGTCCTACGGCCACCATACGCGTGCCGCAGAAATATTTGAACGGTTGCTGGCTGACAATGTAGAGCCCGAAATTCGCGACAGAACCTGGTTCTTTCTTGCAAAAATCTGGCAACAGCGCGGTTATCTTGCCGAGTCACAGGGCGCACTGGACAACATACGGAATGAATTGCCCAAGTTTCTTGAAGCGGAACGGCACATGCTTCAGGCGCAGCTGCATATCGACAACAGTCACCACGATAAGGCAATCGCGGTCCTCCAGGACTGGCCACGAAAAGACTCCTGGGCAAACTATGCAAAATTTAATCTGGGCGTTGCGTTGGTGCGCAGCGGTCGAGTCAACGCGGCGGCAGAATTACTGGGTGAGCTTGGCGATCTCGAACCTTTGAACGAAGAGATGAGTTCATTGCGGGACAAATCCAATCTTGCGCTGGGATATGCGTACTTGCAGGACGGGCAACCGCAGGCTGCGAAAACACCGTTGAATCGTGTACGACTCGAAGGGCCGTTTTCGAACAAGGCATTACTTGGCGTTGGCTGGGCCGATGCCGAAAACGAGAATTTCAGGCGCGCGCTGGTGCCGTGGATGGAGCTTCGGGGTCGCGATTTGCTTGACTCTGCCGTTCAGGAATCGATGTTGGCGATTCCCTATGCATTGGCAGAGTTGGATTCAGTCAGTCAGGCTGCCGACCACTATATGAACGCGATTGAAGCGTTCTACGAAGAGACGAATCGCATTGACCTTGCGATTACGAATATCCAAAGTGGCGCGTTGCTGAACGAATTTCTCGACTCGAACCAGGATCAAACGACCGGCTGGTACTGGAAACTCGAAGAACTGCCAGACGGCCCGGAATCGCGCTACCTCTATCACTTGTTGGCGACGCATAAATTCCAGGAAGGCCTCAAAAACTACCGGGATCTTCATTACCTGTGGCGAAACCTCGACGACTGGCAAAAAAGTGTTGACGTTTTTCGCAACATGCTCGGTACACGGGAGTTCGCTTATAGCCAACGGTTGCCGCGCATCCAGCAGAGTCTTGGACAAGCCGACCTGGATGGAATGGTGAGTCGCAAGCTGGATTTTGACGCGCGTCTGAAGAGCATCGAGGAGAGCACTGATTCTCTCGCGTTGGCCACAAAACGCGAATTCGAGTTGTGGGGCGAGATAACTGCCATCGAACGCAATCCGGCGCTTCGAGCGAACATACCGGAAGCCGACGAAGTTCGAGATAAACTCAAACTCCTGAAAGGGGCGTTGCAGTGGAATCTCGACCGAGAATTCACGGACCGGCTCTGGAGAATTCGCAGGGACCTGCGTCAGACTGGCGAGGCGCTGGTCGAAACGCAGCGTGCCAGACGGCAGATCGATGAAACAATGCGCACTGAGCCACTGCTCTTTGCTGACTTTAATGGCCGAGTTGAGGGCTTAAGTCCGCAAATCGATGCGCTTAAGGCGCGGGTCGAAGCAGCCATGGGCAAGCAACACGACTTCATGGAAGGCGTCGCCGTCGATGAGCTGCAAGCTCAGAAACAACGATTGGATACGTACACTGTCCAGGCACGATTTGCGCTGGCAGCGATTTATGATCTGGCAGCGACTATGGGAGATGCATCGCAGTGATCTCCGGAATGACAACCAGAACACTATTAATCGTTGGATGCCTGATGATTGCGCTGCCGGTATTGGCGGAAAAGGTCAAGAAACGAGACACGATAGAAAGTCTTGAAGGCAAGACCGTGGAAGTTCGTACAGGTGGCGTCATTCTCGACAGCTCAGACAAAGCTCGCGATAACTACCGCGCATTCCTCGACCTGGTATCGAATGATGCAGAATTGTCGGCAGAGGCAATGCGCAGGCTCGGCGATCTCGAACTTGAGGCAACCGAAGCGCAACAGCTTGCGGAGAATGCCAGCTCAATCGAGTTTGACGCTTACGACAATGCTGTTGGATTGTTCCACGCCCTCCTGGAGTCGTATCCGGATTATGGACGAAATGATTCGGTGCTCTATCAGTTAGCCCGTGCTTATGAAATTGCCGGCAAGACCGACGATGCGTTGCGCGTACTCAATGATCTGATTGCGAAATACCCTGATACCCCCTTGGTCGATGAAGTGCAGTTTCGACGTGGTGAGATGTTGTTCCTCCGAAGGAATTACAACGATGCGGAAATAGCATACTCCAGCGTCGTCGACTACGGGAGTGAGTCAAGATTTTACCAACAGTCTCTTTACAAACTGGGCTGGTCGCAATTCAAGCTGGCCTGGCATGAAGATAGCCTGAGTCCTTTTTTCGATCTTCTGGATCTCAAGATTTCTGGTGTCGAGTTGAAAGAAGGCGAGAATCGACTTGAAGATCTCGGTCGTGCGGACCGCGAACTCGTGGAAGACACGTTCCGTGTTTTGAGCATCAGCTTTTCTTATATGGAGGGTCCGGAGAGTATTTCGAGCTTCCTGGATTCGCGTGACTACCCTGCCTATGGCCATGTGATCTACATGAATCTCGGCGATCTCTACCTCGAGAAAGAAAGATACGTCGATGCTGCGGAAACTTACGAAGCATTCGTAGCCAAAGATCCATACCACGCCAAAGCACCGATCCTTCAGGTCGAAGTTATCGAAGCTTACAAGCGTGGCGGATTTCCGACGTTGGTGCTCGAGGGAAAGAAAGGATTCGTCGAAAGATACGGGATGGACAGTCCGTTTTGGGATCGTAATCTTCGCGACGAAAACGCGACGGTCGAGGCGCATCTTAAAGACAATCTGAACGACCTGGCGCAGTACTATCATGCTGAAGCACAAAGCAAAGGGTCTATTGCGGATTACCAGGAAGCGGCGAAATGGTATCGCAAGTACCTGGATTTCTTCCCGGGTCTGGCCGATAGCGCGAACACGAATTTCCTGCTTGCTGAAATCCTTTACGAGAGCAAAGACTTCGGCGCAGCGACAGCTGAGTACGAGCGTACTGCGTATGAGTATCCTGATCACGAACGCTCGGCTGAATCTGCGTACGCGGCAATTCTTTCCTACCGCCAGCACGAAGATTCCCTGAACGGTGATGCCCGACGTGTATGGCATCAGCAATACCTGGACAGTGGACTTCGATTTGGTGATACCTACCCAAATCACCCTGAGTCCGGAGCCGTACTTACGACAATTGCCGAAGATTTGTTTGATCAGAACCAATTTGATCTGGCCATCGCGGTTAGCCAGACCGTTGTCGGCAAACAACCGCCGGTTGATGGACCGCTGGCGCGCACGGCATGGACCGTTATTGCTCACTCGCAATTCGATCTCGCAAATTTCGTCGAGGCGGAACAAGCCTATTATTCGCTGCGGCCTTACACACCCAACGACGACATCACCGCACAGCAGGAAATCAAGGACAGGATTGCCTCGTCAATTTACAAACAAGGCGAGCAGGCTCGCGACGGCGGAGATCTTGAGTCGGCAGTTGCGCACTTCAGGCGCCTTGGCCAGGCCGTTCCGGATTCGGACATTCGCGTCACGGCGGAATACGATGCCGCCGCCGCATTGATCAATCTGCAGGCCTGGGATCGCGCGTCATCGGTTCTCGAAGAATTCAGGCGAGACTATCCTGACAGTGAGTTCGCAGAAGATGTCACGCAGAAACTTGCTGTAACGTATCTCGAATCAGGTCAGGGCGCACAAGCGGCTGGCGAATTCGTCCGAATCGCAAATGCGCCAGGCTCCACCGATGACGTACGTCGTGAAGCATTGTGGAAGGCTTCCGACCTTTATAAGGACAGTTCGGCGGTAGCGCAGGAGAAACAGGTCCTCGCGGAGATCATTGCGCGGTACCCGAACCCGATTGCGGAATCGATTGAAGCGCGTTTCCGATTGCTCGAAATTTCCGAGGCGAACAACGACCAGGTGACGCGAGCACAAATACTGAGGGATCTGGTCAGAGTGGATGCAACAGCCGGCGCACAGCGAACCGATCGCACTCGGTTCCTCGCTGCAAAGGCGTCACTCGAATTAGCCGAACCGGTGCGTCGAAGCTTCATGGTCATGAAGATTACCCAACCACTGGCCGAAAGCATGGAGCTCAAGAAATCCCTGATGGAAGATGTGCTGAAAGTCTATGGAGATGCCGCGGCCTACGGCGTGGCGGAAGTCACGACAGCCGCGACGTTCCGGCTTGGGGAGGTCTATCGCAAATTCAGTGCTGATCTGATGGCTTCGGAGCGACCTCAGGGCCTGGACGAACTTGCAATGGAGCAGTATGACCTGTTACTTGAGGAACAGACTTTCCCGTTTGAGGAAAAAGCGATTGAGTTGTTCGAGACCAATGCGGCCCGAGCTGCCAACGGTGTCTGGGACGAATGGGTGCAAATGAGTTATGCGGAACTGGCCAGCCTGATGCCAGGTCGATACGCAAAACTGGAGCAGAGTGAAAATGTTGTCACCGCGATTTACTAGCAAGAGTCTGACGACGCTGACCACACTGGCCATTCTGGTAATGACCGGCTGTGCATCAGGGCCGAAACCTGCCGGGGAGTCAGACAGGGACGGGGTTCAGACGCGGCCGGGCGGAAAGCCGGACACGGCGCTTGAGGTTCCACCAAAAGTAATGACCTTATATGAGCAGGCCGTCTCGTCCATGGCGTCCGGCGATACGATTGATGCAGAACTGCGCTTTCAGGAGTTTCTGTTGCAATACCCCGGCTATCCCGGCGCACATGTGAACCTGGCAATAATCTTTGCCGATCGCGGTGACGATCAGGCGGCCGAAAACAGCCTGACTGATGCGCTGATTATCGATCCCGAGCACGCCGCAGCCCTAAACCAGCTGGGCATGTTGCTACGGCGTCAGGGCAAGTTTCAGGACGCGGAGGCCGCTTATTTGAAAGCCATCAACGTCAGCCCTGATTATGCCCTGGCCCACTACAACCTGGGAGTTCTGAATGACCTGTACCTGCAACGCCTCGACGCTGCTCTGCAGCACTACGAGCGATACCAGGAACTGGTCGGCGAGGATCAGCAGGTCAGCAAGTGGATTGCGGATCTAAAAAGGCGAATTACTGCCACACAAAGAACCGCAAATGTGACGGAGTAGCAGGCATGCAATCGAATCTGGCGAGATCATTAGTGTTATTAGGCCTGACCCTGGTACTGGGCGTCATCGAAGCCCGGGCGCAGGAATCTGCGAGCGAGGCACAGGCTGCAGAGATTGACGAGCTGGAACCCGGCGTATCTTCAGAGGTGCTGACTGAGGCGGCAGAAGATGAGCGGGAAGATATTGATCCGGCAGTGCCCACGGCAGTGTTGGCGCAGGATGTAAGGAGACGCACGGTTTCAAATGGTGTGATGGACGAGATGGATCTGGGACGAACCGAGATTACGGGCAACCAGGAACTGCCGACGGTGCTTTACATCGTTCCCTGGAAAAAGTCCGATCCGGGAGACCTGATGGGACAGACCGGTCAACACGTTGCTTGATGAAGTTCTGGCGCCGATAGACAGATCGGAATTCATTCGTCAGGTCGATTATTACGATGACCTGTACGGTGAGGAAGAAGAGCAGGATCAGCAATGACAGTTTTGATTGAAAATTTGATTGAAAGAGGAGAAATCAAATGGGTGTTTTAGGCGGCATTGTCCGTTTTTTCCAGGAAGGTGGTGCATTCATGTACCCGATCCTGTTTGTGTTCGCGCTCGGTACTGCAATTGCAATCGAGCGATGGACGTATCTTACAATGTCAGGCGCTTCAAACCGCGCACTGTGGAAGAAGATCGTGCCTTTTCTGAAGGCCGGCAATTTCCAGGAAGCAGCGGCGATGACCAGCAAGTCGAAAGCTGCGATTGCATCGATTCTGACCTATGGCCTTTACCGCGTGAAGTCAGCGCGTCGTCGTGACGATATTGAAAAAGCGATGGAAGAAAGCCTGATGGAGGTTTTGCCGCGACTCGAAAAGCGCACGCACTATCTTGCAACGCTGGCGAACATCGCAACGCTTCTCGGTCTGCTTGGCACGATTATCGGTCTGATCTCCGCGTTCACCGCTGTATCAAACGCGAATCCGGCGGATAAAGCTGACCTGTTGTCAGCCAGTATTTCCGTCGCGATGAACACGACGGCTTTCGGCCTGATGTGTGCAATTCCGTTGCTCCTCGTTCACGCGCTTCTGCAGACGAAGACGAATCAGATCGTGGATAGCCTCGAAATGGCCAGCGTCAAGTTTCTGAACGCCGTCACCGAGCGTCAGCTGAAGCCTGCCGGAGCTTAGCAATGATTCGTAGCCGCAGAGGTGGTCGTCACAATATTGAGACGGCTGAACTCAACATCACGGCGTTCATGAACCTGATGGTAATCCTGGTACCGTTCCTGCTGATTACCGCGGTGTTCTCGCGACTGGCAATTCTGGAATTGAATTTGCCAGGCTCCTCTACCGAGCCCGCGGACCCGCAGGAACTGACATTCCAACTGGAAGTTACTGTCAGGGAAGCCCAAATCGAGGTTGGCGATCAGAAATCTCGGTGCGTTGGGTATTTATCCGAACGCCGATGACGGCTACGACTACGAAGCCTTGAGTAAGAAACTGTCCGAAATCAAGGACAGTTATCCGGACAAGACCGACGCATCGATACTGCTCGAATCCGATATCCCCTATGACACGCTGGTCCAGGTAATGGACCGGGTACGCGTCGCGGAGATCGTGGAGGAAGACGGTGTCGTTCGTAAGGACCTGTTTCCCGATATTTCGATCGGCGATGCGCCGGTCCTCGGAGGCGCCTGAGTCATGGTTAAGTCCAAGCGCGCAAAACGAATGGAACGTCACCACAAACGTGGCAAGGGCGCTCCGCTGAATCTTGTATCACTGATGGATATTTTTACGATCCTTGTGTTCTTCCTGCTGGTGAATTCCTCGGACGTGGAGGTGCTGCCGAACGCAAAAGATGTGCAGCTGCCGGAATCGATTGCCGAGGAAAAGGCCAAGGAAACGGTCGTGATTGTCATTGGTGATGACGACATCATTGTGCAGGGTATCGCCGGTTGCCAAAGTTGCGGACGTCTTGGCACTTCGCGGCAACGACATACCGGAGCTCCGTCAGGCCTTGCTGTCGCAGAACGACCGGGTCCTGCGCCGGGAAGCGCAGGAAGATATCGCCGGACGGGAAGTGACGATCATGGGTGACAAGGACATTCCGTATCGGCTGCTGAAAAAAGTCATGGCGACCTGCACGCAATCTGACTATGGACAGATCTCTTTGGCCGTGTTGCAGAAGAGTTCGGAAAAGCTGGACGAAGTTGACGACCTGAGGGCGTCGCGTTAAGCGGCGGTCATTGGGCGAATACAGGGATTAGGAGTTAGGTTTGGACATTCCTTTTTACAGAGAGTTTACGCTGCCGTGGTCAAGTCACGCCGGACAGGAAAGGAAGTTTCGTCGCTTGCTCGGCATCATTATGGCCGTCACTTTGTTCCTTGGCATTGTGTGGCCGTGGATTCCGACGCCTGAAAAAGACCCTAACGTTATTGAAGAGATTCCACCGCGCATTGCGAAATTATTGCTCGAACAAAAGCCGCCGCCACCGCCACCGAAACCCGTCGAGCCGGAACCGGAGCCGGAACCGGATCCGATCGCAGAGCCTGAGCCAGAGCAGGTCGCGAAGAACCTCCGCCGCCAGAGCCCGAGCCGGAACCAGAGCCCATTCCCGAGCCCGAAATTGACTTGCAGGCTGTTGCCCGCGAACAGGCGCAGGCTGCGTTACTGCCATTCACCGAAGACCTGGCAAAACTTGCTGACAGCGATGTTCTTGAGACCGTAGCTGACAATCGACCGCTGTCTGCATCGGTCGGTGAAGCGGCAGCGTAATGAGCGGTCGATGATCACCTCGAAGGTTGGCACGGCCAGTGGCGGCATTAACACCGCGAGTATGAGCCGCAACACGGGCGGCTCCGGACTCGCTGCACGCAATACGACCACGATCGAGAGCCCGGTCGAAGCGGTTGGTCAATCTGCTGGCGGCGCCCGTCGTACCGGGTCCAGTGGCAAGGCATCGCGCAGCCGCGAAGAAATCGAACTCGTATTTGACAAGAACAAAGGTGCAATTTTTGCGCTGTACAATCGTGCGCTTCGCGCCGATCCGTCCCTCGAAGGAAAGCTGGTTCTGCGACTGACCATTGCGCCCAATGGACAGGTCACGGCGTGCGAGGTTGTCTCAAGTGAACTCGGAGACGATGATCTTGAGCGTAAGCTGGTGCAGCGCGTGATGCTGTTCCAATTTGATGCAAGAGATGTAGAACCGATTACGACGACGAAACCCATCGATTTCTTCCCGGCCTGACATAGCGTAACGGCCACTACCCAAAAAAAAAGCAGCTGCACGGTTTGCGTGCAGCTGCTCACTTTGCATTTCGAGACTTGGTTACAAGCTCAGGTTTAACTTTTCGACGACTTCCATCGGCACGTAATTGCTGCCGGCCGGAAGATTGTTCGCAGCAGCATAAGAACGTGCCGCGCTCAATGTCTTGCTTCCCATGATTCCGTCGATGCCGGCATCGTAGAAGCCCTTGTCGGCAAGTGCTCGTTGCAGGGCAATGACGTTCTGCTGAGTCATGTTGACCTCACACATCACCTGATGCCATTCCATACTCTCATCACTTACTTTGGTAGATCGGGTCACCGTCTCATAAGACGCTGGGATCTCGATCTTGTTCACCTTGGCTGGCGTAACGATTTTGGTTATAGACACCGTACCGTATTCCACGGGCACCGAGATTTCACGGGTGGTTGCTGGCTGCTTGACGACCGTTTTCGTCACAGTCTTGTACTCTGCAGGGATCTCGGTTTCCTGGGTTCGGGCAGGGCTGACGAGAACACGTTTTTGTACTGTCCTGTAAGTCGCCGGTACTTCAACCAGGCACATGATTTCGCCTGTGTCTGAAGTGGTCTGCGACAGAACTGTCGACGCCTGTGTCGCCGCTGGGCCTTTTTTCCACACGGTGTGCGCGGCCTTGTCGAGAACCTGCTCTGTGTCGGTGCGGTATTCTGCTGGAATCTCGACAATCTTCTTCGATGCCGGTTTCACTAGAACACGTTCCTGAACTTCACCATAAACAGCGGGAACGATTTCCAGCCTCGTGGAAGCTTCCTTGATGACGACTGCCTCGTCGACTGTCTCATAACGTGCGGGAATGACTTCAACCCGCTCAGAGGCATCACGAGTCAACACTTGCTCGGACACATTCTTGAACGTCGCCGGAATCAGTACCCGTGCATAACACTCACCAGGTTTGGAGTTTGGCGGAAACAGGCTTGCGTCAGATGACATGGCGTCGGCCGACGAGCCGGCATTTGGGGTGCGTGCCTCAATGTCCTTAATTGCACGCTCGCGTGTGGCCAACTGTGATTCGAGCTCGCTGACACGGCGCTGTGCGGTCTGAAGCTCTACTGAATCAGTATTATTGTTGCCTGCAATACTGCGCGTGTTATCGGCAGCCATGCTCGAACAGCCGCTGCCAATGATTGCACCTGCAAAAATTGCAAGCGTCCGTACAAATTTGCTCTTCATTACTCGATGACTCCTGAAAGTTAAATTGCTTAGCAGTCAGCGAGTATAGGGACGGTGTTGTGCGATTGATCGCGATGTAACAATGTTTCACATTTGCCGGGCAAAACGGGGCGTTGCCCCGCGATCAGGTCGGGAATTAGTCGGATTTTGCGATTAACTCGATGCGATCTTCGATCATCTCGTAGCCGACAAATTCATTGGTTCGGGTATCGAAGATCGCGTCGCCCTTGGTGAAGCAGATGGTTGAGGTTGCTGAGTTTTGCTTGAAGCAGAAATCCGCACTCACATCAATGATCTGCGCAATGATCGAGCCGTCACTCAGGCTGACGAATAGGGTTGTTCCACCGGAGTTGACCAATTCGCCCGCGATCGGATCTGAAAGTGTTTGTGATTCGTAGTTATCGGACAGAGGCACGTTTGAGCTGCATCCGCCAAGTAAAATGATGACGATTGCGATCACCTGGTTTTTCAATTGACTCGCATCGACCTCCACGATCAGACGCTAACCTGAAGTTTGGGTGTCCCTGTATCGGCAGGCATTTCTGCGGCCTCTGCCTGCTCCTCTTCGACGTTATCAATTTGATCCCCTCCAGTGTCGTGATCGACGTCTCACAAATGGCTGGTTTTAGGAGATTAATCGATTTCGACGGTGGCCTGAAGGGTCGGCGTTAACATAGAATGGTTGTTCGATTTTCGATTCCGGCAATCGTATGGCATGAGTCCAGGTGTTACGATTTCGAACTATTAGCCAATCTGATTACTTGAGCAGCAAAAAACCATGACAGACTACAATCCCCCATTAAAAGACATGCGTTTTGCTATTCATGAGCTGGCTGGTCTGGCTGATGTCCTGCGACTTGATGCATTTTCTGACGTCGATTCCGACACGATCGACCAGGTGTTGGAAGAAGCTGGAAGGTTCGCGAAAGACGTGCTGGCGCCACTGAATGTTTCCGGTGACCTGCAAGGTTGCCGCGTGGAGAATCGGGCAGTGGTTGTTGCCGACGGGTTTGCCGATGCCTACCAGCAATTCGTAGAAAATGGCTGGCAGTCGCTGTCAGCGACTGCCGAGTTTGGTGGCATGGGCCTGCCGGAAGTCGCCGGGACACCTGCGGTAGAGATGTGGCATTCAGCCAACCTGGCTTTCGCTCTTTGCCCGTTACTAACCGCCGGAGCGATTGTCGCTGTCGAGGCGCATGGTAGCGACGATATCAAAGACCGGTTTCTTCCCAATCTCGTTAGTGGCGAATGGGCGGGGACGATGAATTTGACGGAGCCTCAGGCCGGCTCGGACCTTGCGGCAGTGAATACGAAAGCGATTCCTGATGGTGATCATTTTCGGATAATCGGGACAAAAATATTTATCACCTGGGGTGACAACCCGATGTCCGCGAACATCCTGCACCTCGTGCTTGCGCGGTTGCCCGATGCGCCGGACGGCGTAAGAGGAATCTCGATGTTTGCCGTACCGAAATTCCTGATCAATAGCGATGGCAGCTCCGGCGAACTAAACGATGTCTACCCCGCGTCTGTTGAACACAAGCTTGGTATTCACGCGAGCCCGACCTGTGTGATGAACTTCGGCGAAAACGGTGGATCCGTTGGATACCTTATCGGCGAGCCGAACAGGGGTCTCGCGTGCATGTTCACTATGATGAATCACGCCCGTCTCAATGTTGGAATTCAGGGCATTTCCCTGAGCGAGCGGGCCTATCAGCTTGCGAGATCGTTCGCGCTTGAGCGCATTCAGGGCAGCGCGCCTGGCCAAAAGGGTAGCGTCACGATTATTCATCATCCGGATGTACGACGAATGTTGATGATCATGAGGGCACAGACAGAAGCGATGCGGGCGGCCGCCTATGTCACGGCCGCACAATTGGATATCGAGCGTTACGGGACAAGTGACGATGATCGCGAAGCTGCGGGTACTCGTATGGCTCTGCTAACGCCAATCGTCAAAGGATGGTTGAGCGAGGTCGCGCAGGAGGTGACGTCGCTTGGAGTGCAGGTCCAGGGAGGCGCGGGGTTTGTCGAGGAAACGGGTGCCGCGCAGTTCATGCGTGACGCCAGGATTCTACCGATTTATGAAGGTACGACCGGGATCCAGGCGAACGACCTGGTCGGCCGGAAGATACTCGGCGATGAAGGCCGGGCGATGAAGGCGCTGATCGTCGATATGCGATCAACAGTCGACGATCTCGCTGGTTTTGCAGATCTTCAATCCATGCAAGTAACGTTGGCTGATTCGATCGATCAACTCGAGGCCGCCACGGAATGGTTGCTGACGTCTGCACCCGGTGATCCCAATGTGCCAGGCGCGGCGTCCGTCAATCTGCTGATGGGCGCCGGAACCGTCGTCGGCGGCTGGCAAATGGCGCGTGCGGCCCTCGTTGTTAAGAGCGAGACCGGCGTCGCGGCATCCGATTCCGGATTTAGTGAGGCGAAACTGATCACGGCGCGTTTTTACGCCGGGCATATTCTGCCGCGTGCCACCAGTTACCTGCGTGCGGCAACATCAGGGGCTGAATCAACGATGGCAATGCCCGAAGAGATGTTCTAAGTTCAGGACTACTTCGATAATAGGGCATTGTCATGACAGATCAGGCAACTGATTCGGAAAGTCTGAGCAATCCGGCACCAGTAACCGAAACGGAGCGCCTTGTCGCCATCGATACGCTTCGCGGTGTCGCGGTGCTCGGCATCCTGGTGATGAACATCTACGCATTCGCGATGCCCTTTGTTGCGTACCAGAACCCGCTCGCCTACGGAGGAACCGAGTGGTACAACCTGGGCACCTGGTTTTTCACTCACATTTTCTTCGACCAGAAATTCATGACGATCTTTTCGATGCTGTTCGGAGCGGGGCTGGTCATGATGATGACGCGCGCAGATGCTCGCGGCAGCAAGTACGGCTCGATCTGGTACCGGCGAAATTTCTGGTTGCTTCTTATTGGCGCAGCACACGGCTACCTGCTCTGGTGGGGAGACATCCTTTTTCACTATGCATTTATGGGAATGTTGATTTATCCACTGCGCAATCGCTCACCGCGCGCACTGATCATCACTGGCTGCGTGTTTATTGTCATTCGGTATGCTCATGAGCTTCGCCGACCGGCAGTCAAATGCTCAAGTTGCAGGCAAGCAGCGCCGAAATCCGTGCAGATCCAGGAGGCGGGTGAGACGTTGACGGAAGAACAGGCGGCGACGCTTGAGCAATGGGAAGCGATGGCCATGTTCATGAAGCCACCCGACGAGCAGGTTGCCGAGGATATGGCCGCATACACGGGTGACTACAAAGGCATTGTCGAACATCGCGCTGCCAACCGTGCAGATGATGCAGACGCAGGGAACGCTGTTCTTCACTGTCTGGAGAGTCGGTGGCCTTATGCTGATTGGCATGGCGCTGATGAAGCTGGGCATTCTTTCGGGTGAACGGTCAACGGCGTTTTATCGAAAGATGATGATTACTTGGATACGGCCTCGGACTGCCCATCGTTTTGTACAGCGCATGGTATTTGCAGGCGCATCAGTGGGACATGACCTACATATTCCGAGTCGGTGGTCAGGCTAACTATGTCGCCAGTCGTGCTGATCGCGTTTGGGCATATTTCACTGGTCATGCTGATCGTCAAATCCGGAGCGTTGAAACGTTTGATGGATCGCTTCGCTGCCGTCGGTCGAATGGCGTTCACTAACTACCTGATGCATTCCATCATCCTGACGACCATCTTTTACGGCTATGGATTTGGCCTCTACGGGCAGGTTCCGCGAGCATGGCAAATGGCCTTCGTCGCTGCTGTCTTAAGCTTTCAGCTGTGGTTGAGTCCGCTCTGGCTTCAGCACTTCCGATTCGGTCCGGCGGAGTGGCTGTGGCGCTCATTGACGTACTGGAAGCGACAACCAATGCGACGAACCTGACGTCATATTTAATCTGCAAGCATTTTAAGGGAGCCATCGCTGATGGAATTACTTCTGAAAGATAACGCCTTTATTCGACTCGCAACGCCAGTCATCCTCATGAGTTTGGCGTGGGATGCGTCGCTGGCGTCAGCGAACGAGACAATCGAGATGTCTTTTTCAATACTAATGTGTGCGTCGTCTTCATTTTCTGCGGGTACGACTGCAACGCCTCTTTCTTTGAAGTGCTTAACAACAGAGTTGATTCTGTTTTTGTTGGAGCATGTTTCTCTAATGCCTCCAACAACGCGCTGTGAGTAGCAGCTCATTGTTGCGTCGATATGCAGAGGTAGTACTTTTAGTTCAGCGCTGGCAGCATTTTTTTGCGGTGGTATGGGTTCAAGTAACTCTGGATTGGTTATTGAGTATGTTGTGCAGCCTGTTGTTATTGCTAGCAGTAGAATAATTGTGGTGGTCGTGAGTATTTTCATGTTGTGTGGTCTGTGTTTTGTAGTTCTGTGGTTTAGAACGGGTGGCAGTTTATATTATTGTGTTGGATATAAATAGAGGGTGGGTTTTTTGGTTTTACCTGTAGGGATGATGATTTTACCACGGAGTACACGGAGGCGCTTCGCTACACGGAGGAGGGTTAGGGGTGATTTTTTTGCTTCTTAGGTCTCGCCTAGCTAAAGCGTAGTTTTTATACTGAGCGCTTATTGGAGTATGAATTGAATCGTGATTTGTTGTTACAAAAAGTCAAATTAGGCCGTTGTTCTGATACACGAATGGGGGCTTAAGAGGTATTCTTCTGCTGTTTAATATAACGGAAGGGATTCTTATGACACCTACAACACATATTGTTAAAGCTGGCGATACTCTTTGGGATTTATCACAGCAATACTTACAAGATCCAAAGCGCTGGCCGGAAATTTGGAATTATAATAATGATGCCTTTGTAAGACTGCCTGCTGCTAATAAAATGCGCCCATCAGTGGCTATTAAGAACCCTCATGTGATTTTTGTCGGGCAGAAGTTGTTGTTGCCAAGCAATATTATGAAGAAAGTGAATCAAGTTCCGCTATCCCCTGTGCAAGGCAAGTCTAAAGCTGTTAAAAATGTGAAGTCTATTCCTATTAAATACAGTATTGATTCTAAGGAATACGTACAAGCACTACCTGGCGGATTGGTTGCTAAAGTTAAAATTTCAGCAGAGTTAACATTGCAATCTCTTAAAACTATCCCTTTTGTAGAGTTGCAAAACAATGAACTTAATATAAAAGCATCTATAAAGCGAGAGAATGAGTTTGGCGCTAATAAATTGTTGTCTGATTTCACTATAGGCTTAAATCCGAAAACTAAGCAAATTAGTTTTGAAAGTCAAATGACTTTGAATAGTGGTGAATCTTACCAACAAATTTGGAGTACTAAAGTTACTTTTGATCCTATAACAGGGCAGCCCATATATACGGCAACTATTAAATTTCCAGAAATAAAAGGTAGGTTGGGTAATCAGGCTTATTTAGCATCTCAGTATCAAATTGATATAGAGATATCAAAGGATGAAGTGCGAGAAAGACAAATTAATGCTATGCCTGCAACAGTACCTGTGGTTTTAAAAGCTAGTAATAATGACTGGGTTTATGCGGTTGCTACGGCATTGGTTGTTGGTGCTGTGGTAATCGTTGTTGCGACGATTGTTGAGGATATTATAACTCTTGGGTTTGGTGTTGCTGACGATGCAATTAGCTTTGCGTTAGCGGCTGGGATGTTAGGGAGGGCTTGGACAATGCTAAGAATGCAGCAGGTTGGTGTTCAGTTAGGTGCTGGTGCATCAATTGGTAGTACTACTGTTAGCGTCGCATTTTAAGGTATATTGGTAATTGTATTAACTCGGTATTGATTATGAAATCTATTAAATTCGTTATTGCGTTACTTGTACTAAGTTGCGCTTTGCAAGCTTGTCAGTTTAATTTAAGCAGTGACATAGTTAATGCTGAGAAATCCATTGTTTCGATGGGTGTGAATGTAAGCCGTTTAACTGATATTGATGAAATTCCTGTTAATAATATTTCGTATGTTAACAGGGGGTTGATTGAAGCTGTGCCCGTAGAAGGCATTCTAAGAACGATTACTGATCAGCGGTATTATGATTTCTTGAATTTGCTTAAGTCTGAGCTTGTAAAATATCCCGTTAATATTTTACGCACTGATGTTGATACTATCTTTGTAGCAGGTCAGATTGTATCTGATGAAGATAAGTATACTGCTGGTTTCTATTACCCAGGCACTCAGAATATTTATCTCTTTCCTCTTGTCTTTGATATGCCAAGTTTCGAGGATGGAACCACTATTCACAGTACGATTCACCACGAAATATCGTCTATCTTATTACGAAAATATCGCTTCGATATGATTGGGTTTATGGCCTATAACGGTTCTAATATTGAATATTGGAATGACGAGGGCTATTTGTTGAAGCATCCTCCTGCTAGTTATTACGCTTCTGATGCGTTGCTAGCAGAAGGTCTGTTGACTCATTACGCTCAAACCTCTGCTGAGAATGATTACAATGGCTATGTTGAAGTGACCTTTGCCTATCCTGAGGTAATGTCTCGTTTTTGCTCGTCTTATGAGCGGGTTAAATTTAAATATGAGTTTATTAAGACGTTCTATTTGAATATTTCTGCTGATTTTCAGCCTGTGTTTGATCGGGTGAGTTGCTGATTAACCACGGAGTACACGGAGGCGCTTCGCTACACGGAGGGTGCTTCCCTCATTAGCGTGAGGGAAGGTAATCCATATCCTATTTACATCGGGTATAAAATACTTAATAAATACCCCGAAGATGCTAACAAAACCACTCCAATTAATGCATTGCTCCACAATAGTGCTAACAAAAACAGTCCAATTAATGCATTGCTCCACAACCTAGTCATGTAGCGTTCTTTTAGGCGTTTCTCTTTAATGATCATAAACACAATGATAGCCAGCAGTACTAATGTAGATTCGCTTCTGACCAGTAGGTCGGCAAAAGGTGAGCCCATTAAATTGTCTGATGCTGGGTATATTTCATTGCTTATTGCCTGAAACATTTCTCGGCTGGTGACTATGTAGCCAATTACTAGACAGAACCAAACATTAGCAAATAAGACAACTCGGTTAGTGTATTTTAATATTTTCATAAATCTCATCTGTTATGTTCTATTAATTTTTAAATCTTTCTTGTATTGTTTTAATAAGTGTTTCGATCAAAATATGTTTGCGATTTTTGCATTAAAAGGTAAAAATTCACCTCTGGACTTTGAGTATGTATAAGGTATTTGAGCGTAAAATATTTAAGAACAAAATATTTAAGACTATGGTGCTTTTAATTAGTTGTCTTATTATTTCATGGCTGTCTCTGCTTTTCTTTCAAGTATTTGGTGAATATGCATTTTTAATAATGATTACAATTACATTTGCAGCTTTAATTTCACGAGTAAAGCCAAAGTTTGGAAGCAAAAAAGATAAATGACATACTTTTAATGTTCAAGTTTGTTATATCTTTAATCTATCTATTCTTTTGCTGTATTTTATTTGGATGTTCGAATAATTACGGCAAAAGTATTAGTGATGTTGAGTCATCGATTAAGTTGCTTGGTGTATCTGTGCGTAGGTTATCAAGCATGGATGAAGTGCCTGTCGATAGTTATATCGCAGGTAAAACGGTTCGGTTTGGTACTCATAGCGTTGATGGTATTTTAAAAGGTTTATCAGATGCGCGTTATTTGAATACATTGCAGGTTATCTATTCGTCGATGGGGTTGTATCCTAAGGGTATTCTTCAATCTGATTTAGATGTCGTTAATGTTGGTGGTCAAATACAGACTGAGCGAGAGCAATTTACTTCGGGCTTCTTTCAGCCTAATAGCCAAGATATCTATTTATTCCCTTTGGTTGCTGATGCATTGAACATAGATCGTGATTCTGATGTGCGTCATACCTTTCATCATGAGTTTTCTTCTATTTTAATGCGAAAGTATCAATTTGATATGATTGGTTTTATGGCGCACAACGGAACTGATTTTGAATATTGGTTTGATCAAGCCAAAATATTGTATAGTTCGCACGATGGTTATTATGCTGATAGTGAGCTTTTGAGGCAGGGGTTGCTGACTTATTACTCTCAAACTTCCCCAGAGAATGATTTTAATACGTATGCTGAAATTGTATTTTCAGAGCCTAAAATGATGTCTGGCTTTTGCTCTGTTTATAAGCGTATTGAGCACAAGTATGAGCAGGTGAAAGCCTTTTATTTGAAGGTTTCTGCTGATTTTCAGCCTGTGTTTGACCGGGTGAGTTGCTGATTAACCACGGAGTTCACGGAGGCGCTTTGCTACACGGAGGGCTTGTCGGGCTGAACCCCGACCTACTTTTGATATTAATATTTTAGCTTCGTTATCTTTTATTCAGTAGGCCGTCAATCGCCATGCTCATGTCCATTTGTTCGCCTGCCCATTTTGTTACTGCTGTTTTTTCATTGATTGTTTGATGAATGTCTTTTGCTATTGCTTGTTTTAGTGAGTCTTTTAGGTCTTCTGTTTGTTCGTATTCTTGGCAGTGTGCGCAGGTAAATTCTGCTGGGTTGTTGGCTATTATTGTGTCGGCTTTTTGGTTGAAGGGGGCTTTCCAGTATTTTTCTACTTTTGAAAAGCATAGGCGTTGTGCAAAGCGTGTGGGGTTGTTTTGCTGTGGTTGTGTCTGTATTTGTTGCTGCGGGTTTGAGTGTTAGGTAGAACGAGCCTTTGTGCAGTTCGCGGTGGTGGTAGCGGCAGAGTGTGACTAGGTTGTCGAGTTTGGTTTCGCCGCCATCGGCCCAGTGTTTTATGTGGTGGCCTTCTGTGTAGCGGGTTTCGCAGCAGCCTGGGAATTGGCAGCCGTTGTCTCTTATGGCTAAGGCGCGTGCCATGGCGGGTGGTATTATGCGTGATTTGCGGCCTATGTTGAGTACGTTGCCTGCTTCGTCTTCTTCTACTATGAGTAAGCCTGCATCACAGGCCATGCGGCGTGCTGTGCTGGGTGGTAGCCATTGGCCGTCTAGGTGTGGCTGGATGTATGATTTGGTCGCCTGCTTGTATGTGTAAGATGAGTTGGCAGCGTTCTGCGCTTTTTAAGGCGGTGAGTGAGTTGGTTGATGCGCTTGTTGGTGTATTTGTTGATGCGTTGCGGACGGTTGCTAGGTAGTGTTCTGATAGGGCGATTAATGCATCGGCTCTGCGTTGTGGGAAGGTGAGTTTTTCTTCTGTTTGGTTGAGTGAAAACGTTTCCGCGGAAACGTTTTTGGGTTCTGTTTTGTCTTTTTGTTCAGGCTGGGTTTCTGCCTGGATTTCTGTTTCGGCCAGTTTGTCGCCGAGTTCTTTGAGTGTTTTGGCGACTAGGCTGCCTTCTTCTGCTGGTAGTTTTGCGTGGATGATCCACATGCCGTCATTGTCTTGGTAGCATATTACGCTGCGGTTTTCTTTTTGCTTGTCTTCTTTTGATATGTCTAGTTTAGATTCTTGTTGTGTTTTCGTTATGTTGCTGTGTTCTTCTTCTGCGGTTAGGTTGTTGTCTACGGTGCGGTAGGATTTTACCAGTTTTTCCATGTGTTGTGCGGTGCCGTATTCGGCGATATTGAGTAGGAATGATTCATTTTTTGGGGTGGCGATTTTTGTTAGGGCGCGTACTTTGGAGAAGCTGAGTTCGCCTTTTTGGAAGGCTGTTTTTGTTTTGGGTAGGTGTGGTTAGGGCGAGTGCGGCTCTTACTTTTTCTCGGGCGGCTCCCATGTCGATTCCGCATTTCCAGTTTAGCCAGTGGGCGCAAGATTTAAGGCCGTAGCCTGACCAGGCTTTGCGCTGTTCGAATTCTGCTATTAGGGTTAGGAAGCGGTAGTTGGCGGCGTTGATTTGTCCGGCTAGGGTGGTGATTTGGTCGGCTAGTTGGTCGTTGCTGCTGGTTTTGTTTGTGGTTTTGTTTGTGGTTTTGTTTGGGTTCTGTTTGTGGTGTAGGCGGTGGGTGGCTCGTTGATGCTGTCGTTAACACTGGCGTTCACGTTAAAGCTGTTTGCAAGATGTAGTGCGAACGGGTTGTTGTTTGGGTTTTTTGTGGTGTTTAAATGATACATAAAGCCACCTGTTTTGATTTGTTTTTGCGAACAATCTTGTGCTTGTTTGTCTTTCTTTATTTTAACGTATTGTGGTTATTAAGTATTAATTTTAGGTGGGTTTGTTAGATCGTTTGTTGCTTAAAATTATTTTTTAATTTAAGAATTGTAGTTCATGGATGTATGATTTTTTAAAGGGAATTTTTGGATGAAAGAGAAGCTGTCTTTGTGTTTTTTGGCGTTTTTTATTGGTTTTTTGTTTATTTTTGGGCTGCCTTTTCTTGATGGTTTATTTGGTCAGGATAAGCGTTTCTTTTATTTGTTATTATCGAGTGTTGGTTTTATTTGTTCTTTTGTTTGTGTGTATTCTGGATTATCGCCACAGCAAGAATTCAGAATATTTTTAAGTTTTTTTATTGGTTGGAGTGCATGGATGTACGATATTTTTCACCACGGTGCGGTTAATGGTGTTACCGGTTCTTGTCATCAGCTTTCTGTTGATGGTTCTTTGTTTTCTAAAAAATCTTCGCTTTCTAACGGATCTTCGTTTTCTAAAGAAGGTTCTCGTTCTGTTTTAATTGATTGTGGTTTGTTTCAGGGGGATGAGTCGTTTGATCGTGAGTCTTCTGGTTCTGCTGGTGATGTGGCGCATCTTAAGCAAATCGATTTTCCGATTGATGATGTTAAGGCGTTGTTGGTGACGCATTGTCATATTGATCATGTTGGGCGTATTCCTTATTTGTTGGCGGCGGGTTTTAGTGGGCCTATTTATGCGACTCGGGCGACGGCGTTATTATTGCCGTTGGTGATTGAGGATGCGATTAAGGTGGGGGTTACGCGTAACCGTTCTATTATTCGGTCGGTGATGGCGCGGTTTAAAAGCCAGTTGGTGGCGGTTGATTATGATGAGTGGTTTGCGGTTGATGGTTTTGAGGTTGCTGGTTTTGCTGTTGAGGGTTATGAAAGTGCTTTAAAAGCAAAATTTAAAGTGGCTGGGCATATTATTGGTTCGGCTTATATTGAATTTGATGTGCGTTCACCGACCGCTAAAAAACGGGTGGTATTTTCGGGAGATTTGGGTGCGCCTTATTCGCCGTTATTGCCTGCGCCTAAGTCGCCTTATCGTTGTGATGAGTTGGTGATTGAAAGTACTTATGGTGATCGTAATCACGAGAGCCGTCATGATCGTCGTAAAACGTTGCAGCGTACTCTTGAGCGATGCCTTGAAAATAAAGGCACGGTTTTGATTCCTGCGTTTTCTATTGGCCGTACTCAAGAACTGCTGTACGAGATTGAAGACATTATTCATAAGGGTGGGCTTAAGGGGATTGATGTGATTGTCGATTCGCCGTTGGCTTCGGGGTTTACTCAGCATTATCGTGAGCTTAAATCGCTTTGGGATAAAGAGGCGCAGCGTAAGGTGGCGAGTGGTCGGCATCCTTTGTCGTTTGAGCGGTTGATTACGGTGGATTCGCATCAAGAGCATGAGAAGCTGCTGCAGCACCTTAAGGAGTCTGGGCGGGCGGCGATTGTGATTGCGGCCAGTGGCATGTGTTCGGGTGGGCGCATGCAGAATTATTTGATTGAGTTGTTGCCGGATGAGCGTACCGATGTGGTGTTTGTGGGGTATCAGGCTAAGGGGACGCCTGGGCGGGATATTCAGCGGTTTGGGCCTCTTTTTAAAGAGAGTGGGTCTGGGTTTAAAGAGAGTGGGCGGTTGGGGTATGTTGAGTTTGGCGCGGGTGAACGGGTGGATATTCGGGCTGGGGTTTATACGTTGGGTGGGTATAGTGCGCATGCTGGGCAGCGGGACTTGGTGAATTTTGTGAAGCGGATGCGGGTTCGGCCTGGGGTTGTGCGGATTGTGCATGGGGATGATGGGGCTAAGTTGGCTTTGAAGGGGTTGCTTGAGGGGCTTGGGTGTGGGGTTTTGATTCCTGGTTCTTGATGGGCGTTTGAGGGAGTGTTAGAGGGGAGGGGTGAATACACTTATATCTATGTATTTAAATCATAAGAAAGTAGGATTGTTTCACTGCAGCCCGAATCTTAGTATAGGGAGCTATTAAACAGAGAGTATCTGGATATATGAAAGTTTTAAAAATGTTTATGATTGCTATTACTCTCACAGGGTGCGCGCATACTTTTTCTGGTGATGAATTAGGAACTGAGTTAGGAACTGAGTTAGAGGGTATTCCAGAGTTTGAGTCTTTGGTGGGGAGTGGCACACTATATAAATCTGGGCCAAGTATCGAAGATAAAAAAAATGAAGCAACTTTGTCTTTAAATAATGATTATATTGTTTCTGACCTGCAAGACTGTAAAGCATTATCACTAACAACTTCAGACGGGCCTGTATTGAACTTGGCTGCTTGTGGCGAAAATAAAGAGTATGTGGTTTGTGGAAGAGCGGTAGCGGAATGCACTGAATATTTTGAAACATATAAATCAGACAATACACTCACACTAACCAAGGATAAGGGAGGAGATGATGTGAGATTCCTTGTTGAATTTCATATTGATAAAATAATCTATCGAATACAAGCGGAAACTTGCCTTATTCCATACCCACACGGTTGTATTATTGATGGTTTTGGCTGGCGGGATCGTTACACCTATACGTATGTATATAATTGAGCTTATTAAAAGGAAATTAATAATATGGCTCTGATACATTGCCATCATACCTATGCATATAAATCATAAGAAACGGGTTGTTAAATAGAGTGTCAGAATATATGAAAGTTTTAAAAATGTTTATGATTGCTATTACTCTCACAGGGTGCGCGCATACTTTTTCTGATAGTGAATCAAAGGGTATACCTGAATTTGAGACTTTAGTAGGGAGTGGTACGTTAGAGACAATTGGCGTGGGGGTAGAAACAAGACTGACAGAAGCTTGGATAACTGTTAGCGACACTGAAACTATTATTAATAGAAAAGGCTGTGAAGTATTGATGCTCAAATCTACCAGTGAATTAGTTATAAAAATAGCTCGCTGTGCAGATACACAAGAATATATTATTTGTGGTGGAGATGATTCTGAATGCGTTATAGATTTTAAAACTAATAAATCGGGCAATACATTATCACTCATTAATGATTATAGAAGTGATGAGGTGAGGCATATCGTAAATTTCCATCAAGATAGTGTTGTATATCGAATTCAACTGGAATCATGTCTTATTTCCTATCCTCATGGATGCATTATCGATGGATTTAATTGGGTAGACCTAGATACTTACACTTTCATAAAGCATTAATGCTCATGGCTGGCTTATTTAAGTAAACATGGAAGATATTAAGCTCGAATTAATATAAAAAGGGAATTTAATGATGAGTAAATTAACCGGTCACAAAGAAATTACAAAGCAAGCTGTCAATGAATTAGTTAATTCGAATTCACAGCATTCAGTTATTGCCAACCTCCATCAGATGGCTCTAAGATATAGCGTCCAGGCGCGGGATATCTTTGATGTTATCCAACTTGGGCATTGGACCAATTCAGGGCAGCGCCATCATTTTATGCGTAGTTTTGATGGCCAAAGTCACTTTAATGCCTATGTAGATGCAACCAATTGGATTAAATCAAATGCACTGCAAGCAGCCAATCAGCTTTCAGATCGCATTAAAGAATTCGGATTGAAAAGTGATGATTTTAGTTCTGACTCCATGCGAAGTGGAAAGCTCGCTATTGCAGGAAAATCTCCTGTCAGAAGTACACTCAATAAACACAAGGCAAAAACTGACCATGTGAGCTGGCTAACACTTGCTTATGCTTGTCACGCTTTGCAAGATTCTTTTTCAGCAGGCCACGCAATAAGAGAAAAACATCTGCACTCAATGCAACCTGGCAATATAACGGGGATATTACGTTATTCAGGAATAGAGAAAGAAAACCACTCTGATCACGATACTAAATGGGAAGCAGAAGATGATCCCAGTACAAGTCTGGTGTTTAGCCTAGAAGGTAAAGTTGCCATAAACGCAACCAAAGCTCTCATAACAATGGTTCTCGAAACCGCATTTGAACATAATTCTGATAATAAAATTACTGCTCTAAATGGCTGGGCTGACTTTCAGCGTACTTGGCTGAATGCACCGACATTAACGAAAGAGCGTGACCCTGCCGTTGATTTAATTAATCAGCATTGTACTAGCATTCAATTGGGTGATATGAATTTTAAAACCATGAATATGGAAGAAGAATTATTAGCCAAAGCGATATTAGATGAGCACCCCGTTCAAATGGATGTTGTTTATGATGTTTTTTACCGTTTAGATAATCACTACTCATCAGACGCGGATGATGTTGCTTCTATTTATATTAAATTAGTTAAAGAAAAATCTGGCAGTGCTGTAGAGCAAGCTCTCAAGCGACATAAGAAACTAGTAGCACTTCTGGTTAGTGTTCTTGATAGTGGTTATACAACAGGCAGTGAAAAGTCGTTGATACAGTATTTACAACACTAGCATCGCATTACCATCATACCTATGTATATAAATCATAAGATACGGGTTGTTAAATAGAGTGTCTGAATATATGAAAGTTTTAAAAATGTTTATGATTGCTATTACTCTCACAGGGTGTGCGCATACTTTTTCTGGTGATGAGTTAGGTACTGAGTTAGAGGGTATTCCAGAATTTGAGTCTTTGGTGGGGAGCGGAATATTAGAAACTACAGATTCTGGAATTTCAGAAGAACAGAGCAAAGCGTGGCTATCCTTTGATGATAATTATACCGTAGTAGGTAAAGACAGCTGTGAATGCTTTGATATTAACGTCTATTGAAAGGTCGATTCTTGCTGTCGCAAAGTGTGATGAAGATAATAATTATTATATATGCGGCAGAGCACCTTCAAAATGTTTCATCAATTATAAAACGAAGAAATCTAACAGCACCTTGTCATTAACGAAAGACTTAGGCATTTGGTGAGGATGATATAAGATTAGTTGTTGATTTTTATGAAGATAAAATCATATACCGAATCCAAGGTCAAACTTGCCTTATTGGTTACCCGCATGGATGCATAATTAGTGGATTTAATTGGGTTGATGAAGATATATACACCTTCATTAAACAATAATTAGTGAATAAACAGAACATTGCTACTTAGAATAAATAAGGATATTAAATAATGAGCAAGCTTTCAGGTCACAAAACTATTCAACGTAAACAGTTGATGTTGCTTCTATTTATATTAAATTAGTTAAAGAAAAATCTGCAGGTGCCGTAGACAGCTTTACAAGCGACATAAAAAGCTAGTAACACTTCTGGTTAGTGTTCTTGATAGTGGTTATACAACAGGCAGTGAAGAGTCGTTGATACAGTATTTACAACACTAGCATCGCATTACCATCATACCTATGTATTTAAATCATAAGAAAGCTTGGGGTTTTTACTCTGAAACCTCTTGCTTGAATAGAAACTACCCTCGCTTGAGTAGTACTAGTGTTCTTGTGTTTGAGCGGCCATTAAATTATTATCCTTAATTATTGAAGGGCTCAGGAGTGGGCCTTTGTTTATACAAATGGAAATATTATGAATAAATATATCATTCTTGCATTGGCTTTAACGTTAGCTGCGTGTGGTGGCGCTGATGAAGAAAACTCTTTGGGTTATTCGTCATCGAGTGGTAAGTCTGTTAGTGAAACAACCGAAGATAATGATACGGTTTCGACGGCTCAGGCAGTGAGTATTGGCTCTTCTATCTCAGGTTCTATCGGTGCGACTGACATTCATGATGTTTATCAATTTGATGTCGAAAAAGACCAGCAGATCGTAATTAATTTTGATGGTCATTCAGGTTCAGACGTTGATATTTATTTATTTAATAGCGATCGGCAAATGTTGCGCACATCTCACGAGGTTGGTAGTCAAGAATCTATGAGTTACGATGCTAGCTATACTGGCACGTTATATTTGGTTGTTGAGCATTACGAAGGGCCTGATTCACACTATCAAATGTCGATTGCACAATCTAACTAATCGCAACAATCTAACTAGTCGCAATACTCTCCATAATAGTTTTTCTCCGTGAAGCGGAGCGCCTCCGTGTGCTCCGTGGTGAACTGCCTCTAAAGAATCAATAGCCCTCAGGGTTTTGGCTCTGCCAGTTCCAACTATCTTTCACCATATCTTCTAAGCTCAACTCTGCTTCCCAATCCAGTTCTTCTTTAGCGCGGGTGGCATCTGCATAACAAGCAGCTACATCGCCCGGGCGTCGTTCAACTAATGTGTAAGGCACGTCGACGCTGTTCACTTCGGCGAATGCTTTTACCATTTGTAATACGCTTATGCCGTTGCCTGTGCCTAGGTTGTAGGCTTGTACGCCGTTGATGCTGTCTTTTGATAACAGTTTTTGTACGGCTTTTAAGTGGCCGCGGGCTAGGTCGACGACGTGTATGTAGTCGCGTACGCCGGTGCCGTCTGCTGTGTCGTAGTCGCTGCCAAAGATAGACAGTTCTTTGCGGCGGCCTACGGCGGTTTGGGTTATAAACGGCATTAGGTTGTTTGGAATGTCGCTTGGGTCTTCGCCGATGGTGCCACTTTCGTGTGCGCCTACTGGGTTGAAGTAGCGTAGTAGGGCGACTGACCATGGATTACTTGATTGCTTGAGTTTATCTGACTCGGGTAAGTCTCTT
This sequence comes from uncultured Gammaproteobacteria bacterium, assembly GCA_963851095.1. Classification (GTDB taxonomy): domain Bacteria; phylum Pseudomonadota; class Gammaproteobacteria; order Pseudomonadales; family Oceanobacteraceae; genus Oleispira. The sequence continues at coordinate 50,560 of CAWKOX010000025.1, forward strand.
AGCATTTCTTCGATAATCAGCTTTGATCGGCCGTAAGGGTTGGTGGCTGATAGTGGCATGTCTTCGGTGAGTGGCAGTGTTTCTGGGTCGCCGTAGACGGTTGCGCTTGAGCTAAATACTAGATTTTTGCTGTTGGCTTTTTCCATGGCTTGGCACAGTACTAGGGTGCTGTTTACATTGTTGTCGTAGTATTCAAGTGGCATGGCACATGATTCGCCAACGGCTTTTAAGCCTGCGAAGTGGATAGTCGCTGCGATGGTATTTTCGCTGAAGATACGGTCCATTAAGGCTTTGTCGCGTACGTCGCCTTTGATAAAGCTGACGGCCTTGCCGGTGATTTTTTCAACACGCTTTAATGATTCTTCGCTTGAATTATCTAGATTGTCGATGACTAGAACAGTGTAATCTGCGTTCAAAAGCTCGATGCAGGTATGTGAGCCGATGTAGCCTGCGCCGCCTGTGACTAATATCGTTGGATTGTTCATGTAAAGTTCCTACTTTTCTACAAATGTCTGTTCTGACTACTTGTTCACAGTATACATTAGGGGTTGTTGTTATGGACAAAAACCTGAGGTGTGACATAATGCGCCGGTAATTTATTGCTAGATATGCATGTTTAAAGTAGCTCAAAGAGGTTATTTTTAATGGATTGCATGCAGTACTTTATTATTAATACTTATATATCTTGGTAAATGAATACCGAGAAAGGAATAACTATGCAAAATCAAGGAATGATACGCTCTCACCAAGGGGGCTTCAACTTCGTCTATCGAATTATCGATATATCGATCATCTTTTTCTTCTTAAATCTTTCTACTCAATGTTACGGCGTGACTTATAGTGCGCTTTATACCACTGCTGGGCTAATCGCGAGTATCGTTTTTATATTAAGCGCTGAATCTTTGGGGGTTTATCGCTCTTGGCGTGCGAGTACGGCCGTGCGCATGCTTACGACGGTGGCAGGTGCTTGGGCATTGGCGGCGGTTATTTTTTTGGTATTGGTTTTTTTTACCAAAATCAGTGACAGTCTTTCGCGTATTGCAGTGGGTAGTTGGATTGTGGCGTCTTATTTGGGTTTGGCGGCTTGGCGAATGGCGCTGCGTTGGTTGTTAAGATCAATGCGTAGTAAAGGCTACAATACTCGGACTGCAGCGATTGTAGGATTAAATAGCAGTGCGCTTAAAATGCGTAGCCAAATTCAGAGCAAACCTGATTTAGGCATTCGCTTTGAGGGTTTTTTTGATGATCGCGATAGCAAGCGTTTGCACGAAGATCATCCTGATGAAGTATTAATGGGTTCTATTCGTGAGTTGATTGCGCGCACTAAAAAAGGTGAGTTTGATCTAATCTTTATCGCGTTGCCGCTTAAGGCACAAAAGCGTATTGCTGATATATTAGAGCGCTGTGGTGATACAACGGCGAGTGTGCATTTAATTCCTGATTTCTTTACGTACAATTTGTTGCACGCTCGCATGGGTTCGGTTGGAAGTGTGCAGACCTTGAGTGTTTATGAAACTCCGATTTCGGGCTTTAACGATGTATTGAAACGCTGTTTTGATATTGCGTTTTCGAGCCTAGTATTGATGCTGATTAGTTTGCCGATGCTGTTCATTGCGGCGGCGGTTAAATTTACCTCTCCTGGGCCGGTTATTTTTAAGCAGGCGCGTTATGGTTTGGATGGTAAGCGTATTTTTGTTTGGAAATTCCGCAGTATGTCGACCATGGATAACGGCGATAAAGTGGTGCAGGCCACCAAGGGTGATGCACGCATTACAAAAGTCGGGGCGTTTATTCGTAAAACGTCGTTAGATGAGCTGCCTCAGTTTATTAATGTTTTGCAGGGGCGTATGTCGGTTGTTGGTCCTCGTCCACATGCGGTTGCGCATAACGAAGAGTATCGCAAGCTGATTCCTTATTACATGTTGCGCCATAAGGTGAAGCCGGGCATTACGGGATGGGCTCAGATTAACGGCTTTCGCGGTGAAACCGATACCCTCGATAAGATGGAAGGGCGCATTGATTGCGATTTAGAATATATTCGTAATTGGTCAATCTTGATGGATGTTAAAATCGTTATTTTAACGGTATTCAAAGGGTTTTTTGGGAGTCATGTTCATTAGTCAGTCTCAGATTCGAATGCTTAAGGTTTTGATTTTAGTTATCTATGGTTGTCTTTTAATTGCACTGAGTGCTTTTAAAAGCGCCGAGTTGTTTTTGCCGACAATTTATCAGCTAGAAGCGTTTTTTGGTGGCGATAAGTTAATGCATTTAAAGCTGTCGATTGGTTTGTCTTATTTGGCTTTATTTGCGCTGGTGAAAACAAGTAGCGATGTTACGTTGCTGTCTGTTTTATTACGTGCCTTTGCTGTCTGTACACTACTGACATCGGGCTTATTATTGGATGAGCTGCATCAGGCTTTGGTTTCGACTCGCCGCTTTGAGTGGTGGGATCTGGCTTATGGTATGGCAGGTATCGGCATAGGTTTTGTCGTTTATATTTTGGGTTTTTTACTTAGAGTTACAATTAAACGTTAAATGTTGTTAGAACTGTTTTAAATGTTCATTTATTGCGCCATTTTTTTGGTTTATTAGGGTGACAAACCCTTACTGACTGTTACAATGGCGCCAAATTATTTTCCCTATTTGTTTTGTTTTAAAAGTTCTAGAGGACTTGTAATGAAAGCTTGGAAGCTATCGCCACTTGCAGTGGCATTGATCAGTGTTAATTCTTATGCCGTTGAACCAACGGGTATTGCACTAGGCAGTGGTGTTACTTTTTTACCTGCTGTTGATCTTACTGTAGAAAGCAACTCAAACATTTACAGTACAAAAGAAGATGAAATTGATGATGTTATCACTCGTCTTGCACCTTCTTTTACCTTTAAAGGTGACTTCGGTAAAACTCAAGCCAGCGCGACCTATGGTGCCGAGCAGGGCTTTTATGGCGAAGATAAGCATGATGATTATATCGATCAACGAATTGATGCTGATGTAAGCTACGAAATTAATGCGCGCCAAGAAGTTAGTGGTAATGTTGGTTATAACGATGCACACGATGCTCGTGGTGCAGGTACGGTTGAAGGTTCTGCTGCACCAGCGGTTGTTCCTGATGAGTATGAAGAAATTACGGGTGGCGTAAACTATGTTTACGGTGCAGATTCTGCAACGGGTAATATTGAAGTTTTTGCTGATTCTTACCAGAAGCGTTACAGCAATAACAAAGATTTAACCCTTGATCGCGATCATAATAAAGTAAACTTTGGCGCTATCTTGTCGTTAACGGCTAGCCCAGATGCTGAGTTTATTTTAGAAGCGAAGCAAACCGATATTACGTATTCTGAAAATACGCGCTACAGCAAAAGCTCGTGAAGGTTACGAGCAGCGTATGTTTGCGGGTATGCGTTGGGATATTACGGGTGCAACTACTGGTGAAGTTAAAATTGGTCGTTCTACGCGTTTCTTCGACGATAAAGACATTTCTTCTAATATGCGTGTTGCATGGGAAGCGGATTTGACTTGGGAGCCACTAACGTATTCTACGGTTGTGCTTTCTTCTTCGCAGAGCAGCAACGAAACAAACGATGCGGGTAGCTACATTGCTAATACGTATTCTTCTGCAAGCTGGGATCACGAATTCTCTACTTATTATACTGCAGGTATCAGTGCGTCTATTAATAGTGATACGTATGTTGATGATTCTGCCGGTCGTGAAGATGATTCTGTGACTTATGGTATTAACGGTACTTATTCGCCAATGACTTGGATGGATGTGACGTTGGATTATAGCCGTACTGATAAGACGTCTAATATCAGTGATTACGAATATAATAGTGATGTTGTTGTTCTTGGCTTGTCTCTAGCACTTTAATAGCGTGTTGGATGTGTGCTAGCTGTGTGACAAATAGAAGCGGCCAGTCCTTTTACAAGGCTGGCCGTTTTTTTTAGCTGTTTTATGGCTTAATCCCCGTTAATATACCGCTTTTAATCTGTATCGCTTTTTTGATTAGGTAATCCTGATGCTTCGTTCTTATTTCTCTCGCCTGCTGCTTGTTTTGTCTGTGGCGCTTTCATCTTTTCTTATGCCGAAGGCCTTGCAGGCTATACCTTGGGTGCTGGTGATTTAATTAATATTAGCGTTTATGACGAAGATGATTTAAGCCTTGAGGTTCGTATTGGTTTGTCTGGGCAGATTTCTTATCCGTTATTGGGTGATGTGGCGGTTTCGGGATTAAGCCCTAAGCAGCTTGAAGTTAAGTTAGTTGAAGGTTTAAAAGGCCCTTATTTAGTAGACCCAAGCGTGACAGTCTCGATTAAAGAGTACCGTCCATTTTACGTAATTGGCGAAGTTAAGAAGCCGGGTGGTTATCCGTTTCATCCTGGTTTGACGGTTGATAAGGCGATTTCTATTTCCGGTGGTTTTACTGAGCGTGCATCAAGAAGTAAGATTTTTGTGGTGCATGATAGTGGTGATGGTGATCAGCAACGCCACGAAGATGATGAGAAAAAGCAGGTTAAGCTGTTTGATGTTATTCAACCCGGTGATGTTATCACTATTGATCAGAGCTTCTTTTAATATGGACATGAAAGGCGGTATGACTAGCAGTATGAATAGCAATTTGAACAGTAGAGATTCGGCGGTTGAGGTTATAGACCTGGGGCATTATTGGAATGTTGTGCGTCGCCAATTGAAGAAAATTATTGCTTTGTCGGTTGTGACAACGCTAATTGCGATCTTGGTGGTATTTTCATTAACCGCTAAGTACAGTGCTACCTCAACATTATTGATTGAGGCTAGTGAGTCTAAGATTGTTTCTATTGAAGAGGTGTATGGCTTAAATGGCGGTAACTCTGAATATTTATTGACGCAGTTTGAGATTTTGAAATCCCGTGACATGGCTAAGCGTGTGGTTGAGAAGTTGGAACTGGTGAATTATGCCGAGTTTAATCCGTTTCATCCTAGCAATGAAAAAGGGTTTTCGTTAAAAGCCTTTCTCTTGGGTGAGGGTGATGCTGAGCCACCAACGCCAGAAGATATTATTAATAAAACGACCGATGTGTTTTGGGAGGCAGTGAGTATTTCGCCGGTGCGCAAAACCCAGTTGGTAAAAATTTCGGTAATGAGTGAGTCACCTGAGCTCGCCCAGAGTGCGGCGAACGCCATGGCGAATGCCTATATTGAATCTCAACTTGAGGCTAAGGTAGGCTTAACGCAACAAGCGTCAGAGTGGTTAACAGATCGATTGGGGGGGTTGAAAGCGAGTTTAAGTATTTCGGAAAAGAACCTGCAGGCATTTCGCGAGGCTAATAATTTAGTGGATGTTAAAGGGGTGAGTACGCTAGTTGCCGATGAGTTGGGACAAATTACGAGTAAATTGGTTGATGCTCGTAGTATTCGTTTAGAAGTTGAGAGTAATTACAACCAGATTAAGCAATTAGATGAGCTGTCTTATGAGTCTTTAACCAGCTTACAGTTTATTTTGGCCGATCCGTTAATTAGCCGTTTAACCGAAACTCAGTCGAATACTGAGTTGAAAGTTGCTGAGCTGTCTAAGCGTTACGGCGCGAAGCACCCTAAAATGATTGCGGCGCAGTCCGATCTAGATGCGGTCAAAGAGTCGGTACTGTCGCAAATGAAGAAGTTGGCGACTGGTATTGAGAATAGCTTTGCTACGGCGAAAGCAAAAGAAGCGTCGTTATTAAAGTCGCTTGAGATTACTAAGAAAGAAAATGCGCGATATTAACCGTACTGAGTTTGCCTTGGGCGAGCTGGTAAGGGCGGTTAAAGGTGATAGAGCCTTGTATGAAACCTTCTTTAAACGTATTCGTGAAACGTCAGCAACGGGTGATTTGCAAACCGCGAATGCACGAATTGTTGATTCGGCTGTAGTGCCTCAGCATCCGGTTAAGCCTAAGAAAAAGTTGATTGTGGCTTTGGTATTCGTGGTGAGCTTGATGTTTGGTATTGCTTTGGCCTTTTTGCTGGATGCGCTGGATTCTACCATTAAGAATGCTGATGATATTGATCATAAATTAGGTTTCTCGGTATTGGGGATTGTTCCTTTATTGTCTCGAGTTGGGGTTAAAGAGTTGAAGGGTGCTTTGGATAAGTCTGAGGGGGGGGATATTAATAAGACCCCGGTGCGTGCCTTTATTCACAGTGATAACCATGCTTTTAAAGAGTCTATTCGGACCTTGCGTACAAGCTTGACGCTGGCGTCATTAGAGAGCCCAGTAAAATGCTTGCTGTTTACTTCGTCTATTCCTGGTGAAGGTAAGACTACGTCGTCGGTTAACCTAGCAGCGGCTTATGGTCAGATGGAAAAGACTTTGCTGATTGATGCGGATATGCGACGGCCTTCGGTAGCCAAGCAGTTACGCCTGCCTACTGGTTTTAAGGGGTTATCAAATGCTGTTGCTTACCCCGAGACGCTGGATGAGAGTATTCATCATATTGAAGATTTAAATATTGATGTAATGCCTTCAGGTGTTATTCCGCCTAATCCTCTTGAGTTGTTGGCCTCAAAGAATTTTGAAAAGATTTTAACGATGTTACGTGAACGCTATGATCGCATTATTATTGATTCGCCGCCGATTGGCGCGGTCAGTGACGCTTTATACCTGTCGACGCTAACTGATGGTTTGGTCTATGTGATTAAAGCGGATGCGACTAAAGATAAGTTGATTAAAACGGGGCTTGCTCGTTTAGATCAATCTAATGCGCGTATCTTAGGGGTGGTTTTGAACCAGCTGGACACTGAGAAAGAGTATCGTTATAGCGCGGGCAATAGCGGTTATTATGATTCGTATGAGTACCGTGAAGACCGTGTTTAATAGGGCTCGCTTACACAAGGCCGTGATCGCCTTTTTGGCGTTAGCGATTTTAGCATCGCTACATACTTCTTTGGTTTCTGCGCTTTTGTCATTGGGTTATTTAGATGCCGCAGAATCGTTAAGTAGTAATAACCCTGACGTCGCCGAGGCACAAGCAACTCGCTATCGTATTCTTGCGGTTGAGTTGGCGGAGGCTGAGCTGAAGGTGGATACTGCTGACGCTGGCAATAGCATGAGTACCAGCAAGCCTGAAATAACTTCATGGCAGGCGCAATTAAAAAGCCGCGAATACTGGCAACAGGCGATTATTCTTCGCCCCACGTGGCCGTATTATCATCTAGGCGCCTTGGATATTGAGGTGCTATTGCGCGATAAAGTGGCTATTCAGCAGCGTATTAAACACATTATTAAACTGGCTCCTAATGAGCGTGGCTTAGATGAAGGCCTTCTGACTCTGGCATTTTTTGTTTGGGATTGGGTCGAGCCTGCCGAGCAAACATGGTTATTAGCTCGCTTAGCCGATGTTCGCTATTCAACACTTAAAACTGTATTTTCTTACGCAAAGCAAGCGGGTCATCATTATGATATCTGCGCCCACCTTGCTTGGAAAAAAGTTAAAGGCTTGTGTTAACCTGAGCCTATTATATATTCAAGGATTCTTATGATTACTCCTGTCATTATGGCGGGCGGCTCTGGTACACGTTTATGGCCGCTGTCTCGCACTGCTTTTCCTAAGCAGTTTATTGCCCTCACGTCTAAATTAACCATGTTGCAAGAAACTGCTGCACGCCTTTCGGGTATGTCGGCAGGTGCGCAGCCGATGGTTATTTGTAATGAAGAGCACCGTTTTTTGGTGGCTGAGCAGATGCGTCAGCAGAATCTTCAGCCGTCTATCTTGCTTGAACCTGTGGGTCGTAATACGGCTCCGGCTATTGCGCTGGCAGCGATTAAGGCACTAGAAGCGAATAAAGAGTCAGTACTGTTGGTATTGGCGGCTGATCATGTGATTGAAGATGTGGCGGCGTTTCAGCAGTGCGTTAAAACCTTATTGCCACAAGTGCAGGCGGGTAAGTTTGGTACTTTGGGTATTGTGCCAACGGAAGCGGCGACGGGGTATGGCTATATTCAGGCGGCTGATTCAGCCGATGGCGCGGTTAAAACCGTGAACCAATTCGTAGAGAAACCGAATGCTGAAACGGCTGCTCAGTACGTTGCTGATGGCTACTTGTGGAATAGCGGCATGTTTTTGATTCGTGCTGATCGTTATTTAGAAGAATTGAAAAACTTTCGCGCCGATATTTATGATGCGTGTGTGAAGTCGATGGTTTCGACTCAGCAAGATTTAGATTTTGTGCGTATCGACAAAGCCGCGTTTGAAGCCTGCCCGGATGAATCGGTCGATTATGCGGTAATGGAACCGTTGGCTGCAAAAGGCGAGGTGGTTGTTGCACCACTGGATGCTGGCTGGAATGATGTGGGTAGCTGGTCTGCGCTATGGGACATTGCTGATAAAGACGAGCAGGGCAATGTTATGGCGGGGCAGGATGAAGAGAACTTTATTTTGCAAGATAGCCAAAACTGTTATGTGTACGGAACGGAAGGTAACGACCACTCGGGCCGCTTAATCGCGACGCTGGGGGTTGAAAATTTAGTGATTGTTGATACGCCCGATGCGTTATTGGTTGCTAATAAAGATAAGGTTCAAGATATTAAAACCATCGTGGCCAAGATTAAAAAATCGGGCAGCGATTTGCATCACCAACACCGTCAAGTTTATCGCCCTTGGGGCATCTACGATTCGATTGATAGTGGTGAGCGTTATCAGGTGAAGCGTATTACGGTGAAGCCGGGGGCTAAACTGTCGGTACAGATGCATCATCACCGCGCGGAGCACTGGATTGTGGTATCGGGCACGGCAAAAGTAACCAACGGCGAGAAGACGTTTTTGGTGACTGAGAATGAGTCGACTTATATTCCGATTGGGCAGGTGCATGCGCTTGAGAATCCTGGGGTGCTGCCTTTGGAGATGATCGAGGTGCAGAGTGGGTCTTATTTGGGTGAGGATGATATTGTGCGGTTTGAGGATAAGTATGGGCGGGCTTGAGTTTTAGATAAGAGACTTGCAAACCCCAGAGTGCACGGATGCGCTTCGCTTGTAGTCTGCTGTTCTAGTTAAGTTGTTATTCTATTTTTATCTATAAAACTTTGATTTCTGTAAAGTATTCATTTCTAAGGCTCTGCTCTGAGCCATTTCTAGTCCATTTTCATGAGACTTACATTAAATTTTGTTAAGTGCCCGTTGATATGCTTTCAGGAAAGGGCTGTTAATACTTTTATGTACTACCATTTAATAGAGTAATAAAAACTGTTGCAGCTAAGTACACGTAATTTTTGCTCAGGTTTTTATTTTTAGGCCGTCATTTAATTGGGTGTTAATTACATGAAAACACGATTATTAGTCTCTAAATATATCTTGGTGTATTGCTCTTTATTAACCCCTTACCTAGCCAATGCCTTGGAAATTAATAATGGCTTATCCGATGCCAGCCGCTAATTATTTTGCTGTGGATGTTAAGACGGCAGGGAGTTCAGACCAGGTTGCTCTTAGTCCTGGTGCTCAAGTAACAAATCCATCAGAGGCAAGCTCCTCAAGGCATAGTCTATCTATATGATCTCCATATTATTGTTAATGGAGTATCCATCTGTTCTTACAGGAGCAGCACCCGGTTACTGTAGGCCCAGCATCTGATAATAAAGTAACTAGTAGCGGCAATTTTGTTGGGTCTGAGGGTAATACAATCGAATGGACCGTAGACAGCTCGATTCAGGGCGGTGCGGTACAAATGAGAAATGTAATCACCTTTACTGCGGTAACAGGAACTCTTGGGGATCTTCAAGTTATTCAGTATATGGATCAAGATGTTGATGGCGCATGGTGATGATGTGTTTTTTACAAGAGGAGACGCGGCACAAGGGAACATTGAGCTGTTTACTCTAGATGACAATAATCCAAATAATGTTGGGGTAAGCCAAGGCGGAGCTCAGCTCGAAGAACAAGGGCTTATCAATGCTTCTTTCGATGGCTGGGGCGCTTGTGTATATGGCGAGAGAAGATGATTTTACTGATGGTAGTACAACATACAGTAAAAGCGGGGTTATTTGTCCTACACTGGATAATGCATTACCAAAAGTGAACCATCCTGTTGCTGGTACTGTGTCGGCAGCAGCAGATGTTATTACCACAATGTCTTGGACTGTCAATAAAAATTCAAATCAGTCGGTTATTGTTTCAACCTTAGGTGGTGTGCCAGATGCGGGGGTTGCACTTGCCATTGATGATTATATTAATATTGTTGAAAATACAAGCACGTTAGAATCTATTACGTTTGATGCTCTAGCAAATGATGTTGCTTTAGATATACCGGTTACTTTTCTTAAAACATCAGATCCAAGTGATGGTTCAATTAGTCTGAATGGCTCGGTTATTACGTACACACCTGATCTTAACTATTTTGGTCAAGATAGCTTCACATACAGTATCACTGACAATTCTGGTGACTCAGATACGGCCACTATTTATTTAAATGTAGAAGAAGACACTAATGCAAACGGGGTGTCTGATGCAGAAGAAACTGCTGCGCTGGAAGTCGTTAAAAACTATGCTGATAATGGCACAAACCCTAAGCCAACCGAAATTACGTATTCGAATTTACCCACTACTGGGGTGATGGCTTCAAATATAGTAGAAATTAATGCAGCAATAGAAAACTTAAATTTGGTAGATGTTGATACCGTTGCGGAAATTCAGGCAGTTATCGACCAGGTCATTAGTGACTTAAATACTGCATCATTGGTAGAGTTAGTTGAAGATCTGAACGGAAACGCGAACGCAACCAGTCTTACTTTGCCTCAGCTCAAAAATATTGTTGGTGTTGTGGGTGTCATTGATGATGATCTGGCCGACTATAACGCGGCCTTCGTTGCTGCGCCAAGTCCATTCGCTGATATCAATAACCCAACCGTTGCTGAAATCAACGCGGTTATCGCTTCGGTTAATGCAATCAATGAGTTAGTTGAAGATCTAAACGGTGATGCGAACGCCACGGTTCTAACCTTGGCTGAATTGAAAGCTATTCAAGGCACAGAAGACATCATTGATGCCAACATGGCAGGTTACAATACCGCCTTCGTTGCGGCCCCAAGCCCATTCGCGGATATCAATAACCCAACGATTGCTGAAATCAATGCAGTGATCGACGACGTGAATAGCGATGTTGCGCTGGCTGAATTGGTCGAAGACTTAAATGGTGATACCAACGCAACAGCACTGACAGCCGAGCAGCTGAAAGATATTCAAGGTGTAACCGGAGTTGTTGATGCGGACATTGCCGATTACAACGCGGCCTTCGTTGCTGCGCCAAGTCCATTCGCTGATATCAATAACCCAACGGTTGCTGAAATCAACGCGGTTATTGCTTCGGTTAATGCGATCAATGAGTTGGTTGAAGATCTAAACGGTGATGCGAACGCGACCGTTCTAACCTTGACTGAATTGAAAGCCATTCAAGGCACTAGAAGACATCATTGATGCCAATATGGCAGGCTACAATACCGCCTTCGTTGCTGCACCAAGCCCATTCACTGATATTGATAACCCAACGGTTGCTGAAATCAACGCGGTTATTGCTTCGGTTAATGCGATCAACGAGTTGGTTGAAGATCTAAACGGTGATGCGAACGCAACACGCTTTAACGCCGAGCAGCTGAAAGATATTCAAGGCATTAGAGGACGTCATCGATGCCAGACATGGCTGATTACAACGCAGCCTTCGTTGCAGCGCCAAGCCCATTCGCCGACATCAATAACCCAACGGTTGCTGAAATCAACGCGGTTATCGCGTCGGTTAATGCGATTAATGAGTTGGTTGAAGACTTAAACGGTGATGCGAACGCGACCGTTCTAACCTTGACTGAATTGAAAGCCATTCAAGGTCACAGAAGACATCATCGATGCCAACATGTCTGGTTACAATACCGCCTTCGTTGCGGCGCCAAGCCCATTCGCAGATATCAATAATCCAACGATTGCTGAAATCAATGCAGTGATCGACGAAGTTAATAGCGATGTTGCACTGGCTGAATTGGTTGAAGACTTAAATGGTGATACCAACGCAACACCTCTTACCGCCGAGCAGCTGAAAGATATTCAAGGTGTAACCGGAGTTGTTGATGCAGATATCGCAGACTACAACGCAGCCTTCGTTGCGGCACCAAGCCCATTCGCTGATATCAATAACCCAACCGTTGCTGAAATCAACGCGGTTATCGCTTCGGTTAATGCGATCAATGAGTTGGTTGAAGATTTAAACGGTGATGCGAACGCGACGGTTCTAACCTTAACTGAATTGAAAGCCATTCAAGGCACTAGAAGACATCATTGATGCCAACATGGCAGGCTACAATACCGCCTTCGTTGCGGCCCCAAGCCCATTCGCGGATATCAATAATCCAACGATTGCTGAAATCAATGCAGTGATCGACGAAGTGAATAGCGATGTTGCACTAGCTGAATTGGTTGAAGACTTAAATGGTGATACGAACGCAACTGCACTGACAGCCGAGCAGTTGAAAGATATTCAAGGTGTAACTGGAGTTGTTGATGCAGATATTGCTGATTACAACGCAGCCTTCGTTGCAGCGCCAAGCCCATTTGCGGATATCAATAACCCAACGGTTGCTGAAATCAACGCGGTTATCGCTTCGGTTAATGCGATTAACGAGTTGGTTGAAGACCTAAACGGTGATGCGAACGCGACCGTTCTAACCTTGACTGAATTGAAAGCCATTCAAGGCACAGAAGACATCATCGATGCCAACATGGCAGGTTACAATACCGCCTTCGTTGCGGCCCCAAGCCCATTCGCAGATATCGATAATCCAACGATTGCTGAAATCAATGCAGTGATCGACGAAGTGAATAGCGATGTTGCACTGGCTGAATTGGTTGAAGACTTAAATGGTGATACGAACGCAACTGCACTGACAGCCGAGCAGCTGAAAGATATTCAAGGTGTAACCGGAGTTGTTGATGCAGATATCGCTGACTACAACGCAGCCTTCGTTGCGGCACCAAGCCCATTCGCTGATATCAATAACCCAACGGTTGCTGAAATCAACGCGGTTATCGCTTCGGTTAATGCGATCAACGAGTTGGTTGAAGACCTAAACGGTGATGCGAATGCGACCGTTCTAACCTTAACTGAATTGAAAGCCATTCAAGGCCTAGAAGACATCATCGATGCCAACATGTCAGGCTACAATACCGCCTTCGTTGCGGCCCCAAGCCCATTCGCGGATATCGATAATCCAACGATTGCTGAAATTAATGCAGTGATCGACGAAGTGAATAGCGATGTTGCACTGGCTGAATTGGTTGAAGACTTAAATGGTGATACGAACGCAACTGCACTGACAGCCGAGCAGTTGAAAGATATTCAAGGTGTAACCGGAGTTGTTGATGCAGACATTGCCGATTACAACGCAGCCTTCGTTGCAGCACCAAGCCCATTCGCAGATATCAATAACCCAACGGTTGCTGAAATCAACGCGGTTATCGCTTCGGTTAATGCGATTAATGAGTTGGTTGAAGATTTAAACGGTGATGCGAACGCGACCGTTCTAACCTTAACTGAATTGAAAGCCATTCAAGGCACAGAAGACATCATTGATGCCAACATGGCAGGCTACAATACCGCCTTCGTTGCGGCCCCAAGCCCATTCGCTGATATTAATAATCCAACGATTGCTGAAATCAATGCCGTGATCGACGAAGTGAATAGCGATGTTGCACTGGCTGAATTGGTTGAAGACTTAAATGGTGATACTAACGCAACACCTCTAACGGCCGAGCAGTTGAAAGATATTCAAGGTGTAACCGGAGTTGTTGATGCAGATATTGCTGATTACAACGCAGCCTTCGTTGCCGCACCAAGCCCATTTGCGGATATCAATAATCCAACCGTTGCTGAAATCAACGCGGTTATCGCTTCGGTTAATGCGATCAACGAGTTGGTTGAAGACCTAAACGGTGATGCGAACGCAACCGTTCTAACTTTAACTGAATTGAAAGCCATTCAAGGCACAGAAGACATCATCGATGCCAACATGGCAGGCTACAATACCGCCTTCGTTGCTGCACCAAGCCCATTCGCTGATATCGATAATCCAACGATTGCTGAAATTAATGCAGTGATCGACGAAGTGAATAGCGATGTTGCACTGGCTGAATTGGTTGAAGACTTAAATGGTGATACGAACGCAACAGCACTGACAGCCGAGCAGTTGAAAGATATTCAAGGTGTAACCGGAGTTGTTGATGCGGATATCGCTGACTACAACGCGGCCTTCGTTGCAGCGCCAAGTCCATTCGCTGACATCAATAACCCAACGGTTGCTGAAATCAACGCGGTTATCGCTTCGGTTAATGCGATTAACGAACTCGTTGAAGACTTAAACGGTGATGCGAACGCGACGGTTCTAACTCTTAACTGAATTGAAAGCCATTCAAGGCACAGAAGACATCATCGATGCCAACATGGCAGGTTACAATACAGCCTTCGTTGCGGCCCCAAGCCCATTCGCTGATATTAACAATCCAACGATTGCTGAAATCAATGCCGTGATCGACGAAGTGAATAGCGATGTTGCACTGGCCGAATTGGTTGAAGACTTAAATGGTGATACGAACGCAACTGCACTGACAGCCGAGCAGTTGAAAGATATTCAAGGTGTAACCGGAGTTGTTGATGCAGATATCGCTGACTACAACGCAGCCTTCGTTGCAGCGCCAAGCCCATTCGCCGATATCAATAACCCAACGGTTGCTGAAATCAACGCAGTTATGCTTCGTTATGCGATAAGAAACTAACGATAAGCATAAAGAGATAGAAGAAAATAATTAAATAGTTGTTGCGGCGCCAAGCCCATTTGCTGATATCGACAACCCGACCGTTACTGAAATCAACGCGGTTATCGCTTCGGTTAATGCGATTAATGAACTCGTTGAAGACCTAAACGGTGATGCGAACGCGACGGTTCTAACTTTGACTGAATTGAAAGCTATTCAAGGCACAGAAGACATCATTGATGCCAACATGGCAGGTTACAATACCGCCTTCGTTGCGGCCCCAAGCCCATTCGCTGATATCAATAATCCAACGATTGCGGAAATTAATGCAGTGATCGACGAAGTGAATAGCGATGTTGCACTAGCCGAATTGGTTGAAGACTTAAATGGTGATACGAACGCAACTGCACTGACAGCCGAGCAGTTGAAAGATATTCAGGGTGTAACTGGAGTTGTTGATGCGGATATCGCTGACTACAACGCAGCCTTCGTTGCAGCACCAAGCCCATTCGCCGATATCAATAACCCAACGGTTGCTGAAATCAACGCAGTTATCGCTTCGGTTAATGCGATTAATGAGTTCGTTGAAGACCTAAACGGTGATGCGAACGCGACCGTTCTAACCTTGACTGAATTGAAAGCTATTCAAGGCACAGAAGACATCATTGATGCCAACATGGCAGGTTACAACACAGCCTTCGTTGCGGCCCCAAGCCCATTCGCTGATATTAACAATCCAACGATTGCTGAAATCAATGCCGTGATCGACGAAGTTAATAGCGATGTTGCATTAGCTGAATTGGTTGAAGACTTGAATGGTGATGGTAACTCAACACCTCTTACTTCAGAGCAATTGAAGGACATTGAAGGTGTGACAGGAGTTGTTGATGCTGACATTGCTGATTACAACGCAGTCTTCGTTGCAGCCCCAAGCCCATTCGTCGATATCAATAACCCAACGGTTGCTGAAATCAACGCAGTTATCGCTTCGGTTAATGCGATCAACGAATTGGTTGAAGATCTAAACGGTGATACGAACGCAACTGCGCTGACAGCAGAGCAGCTGAAAGATATTCAAGGTGTAACTGGAGTCGTTGATGCAGATATCGCTGATTACAACGCAGCCTTCGTTGCGGCGCCAAGCCCATTCGCTGATATCAATAACCCAACGGTTGCTGAAATCAACGCGGTTATCGCTTCGGTTAATGCGATCAATGAGCTAGTTGAAGACCTAAACGGTGATGCGAACGCGACCGTTCTAACCTCGGCGGAATTGAAAGTCATTCAAGGTCTGGAAGACATCATCGATGCAAATATGACAGCCTACAATACTGCCTTCGTTGCTGCACCAAGCCCATTCGCAGATATCGATAACCCAACAATCGCTGAAATCAATGCCGTGATCGCTTCAGTTAATGCGGTTACTGAGCTTGTCGATGACCTGAATGGTGACGGTAACTCTACAACTTTATCTTTAGTTCAGTTGCAAAGTATACAAGGGCTAGAATCCATTATCGACGCAGAAATAGATGCTTATAATGCAGCCTTTATCGCTGATCCGAGTCCATTTGTGGATATCAACAATCCTACAGTTAATGAAATCCAAGCTGTTATTGACGCTATCAATGTGATTGTTGCGAACGAAGTCGCTGCTATTGAAGAGCTCAAAGAAGATATTGCAAGCAATAGTAATAATGATTTAATTGAAGCATCAGAATTGAATGCCATTCGAGGAGTGGATGGCGCGCTTTCTGATAATCAAGCTGATTATCAGGCTGGCTTCATTGCAACGAATCCATCACCTTTTGCAGATACTAACAACCCAACAGCTGAAGAGATTCAAGCAGTCATTGATAGTGTTAATGTAATTGTTGCAAATGAAACTGCAGTGTTTGCGGAGTTGATAGAAGACATTGCAGGGGATACAAATAATGGATTGATTCAAGCATCTGATTTGAATTCTGTTCGAGGAATTAGTGGGGCAGTTGATGAAAATCAGGAGGCATACCAGAATGCCTTTACAGCGACTACACCATCACCATTTTCTGATCCTGGGAATCCTACTGCCGCAGAAGTACAGGCGGTCATTGCAGCTGTTAATAATGGTGGGCCTGATACTGATGGTGATGGTATGCCGGATTCAATAGATAACGATGATGATAATGATGGTCTGCTCGATATTGATGAAACGGATATTGGACGTATAAATCCGGATCAAGATGCCGACGGCATTTGTGATGGCAATCTTGCAGTAACGAATACGTGTGTTGCTGGCCCTGATGCAAACCCAACTAATCCTGATTCAGACGGTAATGGTATTTGTGATGGGACTATTGCTTTCCCAGCAACGAATGATGATTCAGGCTGTATGCCAAATATTAATTTGAATCCTAATGCTGATTCCGACAATGATGGCATTACTGATGATTCTGAACTTATTGGTGATAGTGATGGGGATTTAATTCCTGACTACCTAGATGCTGATGCTAATGGTACTGCACCTAATTCTGGGGATAGTGATAAAGATGGAATTGATGACTCAATTGAATGCGGTTCAGCATTGCCTTGTCGCGATTCTGATAAGGATGGCATTTATGATCACTTAGACACTGACTCAGATAATGATGGCATCTCGGATGATGACGAAGCTGACGGTATTGCAGGTAATGGAGAAGACCTTGCTGCTACAGACGGTTCTGTTCAACCTAAAGATACTGATAAAGATGGTAAGCCAGATTATCGCGATGAAGATTCTGATAATGATGGCGTAGCTGATCGGGATGAGGTGAATCAACCTCATAATCCTCTTAATCCAAAGGATTCAGATAATGATGGAATCCCTGATTTTGTTGATCATGACGATCGCAGTAATACCGTAGGCGGTGGTGATAGTGATAATGATGGGCTGAGTGATGCTCAAGAGTGCCCCGTTTATCCTACAAACTGCCCTGATACTGATGGGGATGGTAAAGCTGATTATCTAGATAATAACAAGGACTCTGATGGGGATGGCATTGCCGATACTGATGAAGATCCAAACTTTGATAAGGATAATGATCCTGCGACAAATCCTCGAGATACTGATGGTGATGGAACTCCAGACTATCTAGATGATGACTCAGATAATGACGGTGTGAAAGATTCTGATGAGCGCAATGAGCCTTATGATGCAAACAATCCGCGTGATACGGATGACGATGGCATTCCTGATGTAGTTGATGCAGATGATGATGGTGCTAATGGAGCAGGTGACTCTGATGGCGATGGTATTCCTGATAGTGTGGAATGTAGTAGTCAGCCTTGTCGTGATACTGATGGGGATGGCATTCCAGATTATACCGATACTGATTCAGACAATGATGGGTTATTAGATGCTGATGAGGTGGGTTCTAATCCCGAACAGCCAAAAGACACTGATGGTGACGGCATTCCTGATATTGCTGATAAGGTTTCTGAAAGCGGTGTTGAGAGTGGTGGGGATAGCGATGGTGATGGTATACCCGATGCGGTTGAGTGCACTAGCTGGCCTAACTGCATAGACAGTGATAATGATGGTTTGGCGGATTATTTAGATAACGATCGATCACCAGTCCTTGTAAGAGAGTTCGGTAAAGTTAAAACAGGTGTACAAGGAGCTGGTAACCTTCACTGGGCCTTAGGTTTGATGCTTTTATTACTGGCCGTGCGTCGCAAGTCGACTGTATTGATAGTGGTGCCTCTTATGGCCACTACTTTGAATGCTAATGCTGTTTGGTGGGACGAAATGGATTTGTATGCTGGGGCAGGCATAGGGCAAAGTTATTTAACGCCTAGTCTAGGTCAAAGTGGGTATAGTATTGATGACCATACTGATAATGCCTGGAAATTAACGGCTGGTTGGGATTGGAATGACCACATATCAATTGAGGGCTACTACACTGACTTAGGTCGAGTATCACTTAAACCAGGTGCCAGTATTGGTTATAGAATGATGGGTGGCGATGCTATTTTGCATTACTGGGCTTATGGTGAAGAGCGAATAGAGGGAAGTGTCGCTGTGTACGCTAAGGGTGGACTTAATCATATGACAAATACCGGCAAACGCGTTAGTTATGAAAAGAATAATACCTTACAACTAGTGGGCGGAGTTGGTGTGGAATATTATTTGCCACATAAGTTTAGTGTGCGATTTGAAATAGAATCTTATGATGCTGATGCGGCGTTGTTTTCTCTAAACTTGGTTAAGCGATTTGGCTTTAATTCGAGAAAAACCAAAAATAAACAACCTATTGTTATTGTGAAACCAGTACCGAAAGCGGTGGTTCCTTTGGCGGTGATCGCTCCTGTGATTATCGTGCTTGATACTGACAAAGATGGTTTGCTTGATGACAAAGATCAATGTCCAAATACTCCGCCTGGGGTTGCTGTAAATGAACTAGGGTGTGCCAAAGTTAAAGAAGAAATGGGTGATTTAATCACTAAATTGCAGTTCGAAAGTAGTTCGTCCTCTTTAACTGAACCAAGTAAAATTGCTCTTAATGAAGTTGCTGTTCTCCTTGCAAAATATGATGAGGTTCAGGTCCAAGTTCAAGCGCATAGTGATAATACAGGTTCTGCCTCTTATAATAAGAAGCTATCACAGAAAAGAGCCGAATCGGTGGTTCAGTATTTAGTCGATAAAAATATTGAGATATCTCGATTAGAGCCAGTTGGTTATGGTGAAGAACAGCCTATTGCGAATAACAATAGTCCAGAGGGTAGAGCTAAAAACCGTCGAGTTGAATTTGTATTAAAGTAGATTAGCTAAACTGCCTATGAGTTTATAAAACCGTAGGCAGTTTTAATAAGTAACCTTTGATTCTTTCTTGATCCTTGCTACCTTTGCAGTATCTAAATTTAATTCTCAACTCTGCAAAAGCTATCTCGGGTCAATTTCTATGGTTTCTACCTCTGTTCATTCTGTTAAAAGCATCCAATCGTTATTAGACGTTTTAAATGCCGTCATCCTAGGTAAAGAACCCCAGATAAAGCTCGCCCTTGCTTGCCTGTTAGCGCGTGGGCATTTGCTAATTGAAGATCTGCCAGGTATGGGTAAGACGACTCTGTCTCATGCTTTGGCGAAGGCTTTAGGATTGAGTTATAACCGCGTTCAG
The DNA here is from genome assembly GCA_963851095.1 of uncultured Gammaproteobacteria bacterium. GTDB lineage: Bacteria > Pseudomonadota > Gammaproteobacteria > Pseudomonadales > Oceanobacteraceae > Oleispira. The sequence goes on from CAWKOX010000025.1 coordinate 70,429, forward strand.
TTTACCAGTGATATTTTGCCTGCTGATATTTTAGGGGTGAGTATTTTTGAGAGGGATTCGAGTGGTGATGATGGGCAGCATGGGACGTTTCGTTTTCATCCTGGGCCTATTTTTAGTCAGTTGGTATTGGCCGATGAGATTAACCGTGCGACGCCTAAGGCGCAAAGTGCTTTGCTTGAGGCTATGGAAGAGGGACAGGTGACGATCGAGGGGGAGACGCGTCCGTTGCCTTCGCCATTTTTTGTGATTGCTACGCAAAATCCTATTTCTCAGTCGGGTACGTTTCCGTTGCCTGAGTCTCAGTTAGACCGTTTTTTGATGCGCATTAGTATTGGTTATCCGGATGCTAAGTCTGAGATGGAGCTGTTGACGGGGGTTGATCGTCGTAAGCTGGCCGATGGCTTGCAGCAGGTGATTACGCTTGAGCAGCTTACGGCTTTGCAGCAGAAGGTTGAGGCTGTTCATGCGTCTTCTTCGGTGCTTGAGTACATTCAGCGGATTATTCATTATACCCGTTATGAGGGTGGCTTTAGTTATGGTTTGTCGCCTCGTGGTGGTTTGGGATTGTTGCGTGCGTCTAAGGCGTGGGCGCTACTTCATGGGCGTGAGCATTTGATTCCTGAGGATGTGCAGGCGGTTTTACCTGCTGTGATTGATCATCGATTAGCGGATGCGGCTCAGCAAGGCGAGCATGGGGTATCTGGCCAGATATTACAGCGCATTGCGGTGCTTACTTAGTTTATGTCGGGTTCTAACGTCTCTGGTTCTAAAACATCGGATTCCAAGCACCTCTAGCCCTAACAAGTGGCAGGCGCGGTGGCAGCGCTGGCTTGATCGTCGTATTCCTGCGGCGAATTCTATTACCCTGACTCAGCGGTCTATTTTTATTGTGCCTTCTAAAGTGGGCTGGTCGTTTGTTCTACTGCTGATTTTATTATTAGTGACGGCGATTAACTATCAGAACAGTTTGATTTATGGCCTGACCTTTTGGTTATTTTCGGTGGCGATGAGTGCGCTGTTATTCACTTATCGAAATTTATCGGGGCTGACTATTAAAACCAGTCAGGGGGTTAATGGTTTTAGTGGTCAGTTTGTTGAAATTCCGCTGCGCTTAAGTGATGACAAGCGGGACCATACCGCGTTAATGATGCATTGGGCGGGTATTAAAAAGGAAGACACTCTGCGCATGGTGAGCACGGATGTTATTGCGGATGTTATTGCAGAGGAGGCGCATGATGTGCGTATTCCGTTTCAATTAGAACAACGCGGATATTTACGCACGCCGCGTCTGCGTCTTGAAACGCGCTTCCCTTTTGGTTTTTATAAAAGCTGGACTTGGCTTCGCTTAAATACACCGGGCATTGTTTATCCTAAACCGATTATAACGCCTTTTATTGCCAGCTTGGGCGAGGGTGATGATGTACCGACGGATGCGAACTTGTCGGTTGGGAATGATGAGTTTATCGGTCTTCGAAATTATCGTGCAGGGGATTCGTTAAAGCACGTTGCATGGAAATATCTGGCCAAAGGCAAAGGCTTGTTGAGTAAAGAATACGATAATCAGCAGTTGAGTATGCAGTGGTTAGATTGGTTTAGTTTACAAGGCATGGGTACAGAAGAGCGGTTATCGCATTTAACGGGCTGGGTATTGCAGGCCGAGCAAGAAGGCCGAGCGTATGGCATTAAGTTACCGAATGCAGAAATAAAACCCAGTATGGGTGATGTGCATCGCGATTATTGTTTAAAGCAGTTGGCCTTGTACGGTCTGTCAGATGCACCTGAGGAGACTGTTTAATGAGCGCAATTAATTTTCCTCGCAGTGCATTAATCTGGTTGATGTTGGCGATTAGCAGCGTGTATTTGCCGTTGCAAATGCATTTGCCGTTATGGACGGGTTTGGTTTTTGTCAGTGTGATCGTTTGGCGCTGGATGATGCACTTGGGGCGTTGGCCCTATCCGAATACGGTGGTGAAAGTTGTGGTGGTAGTATTTGCCATTGCCGCTGTGGTGATTTCTGCCAAGGGGCGTTTTCATCTAGAAAGTGCTACGACGTTTATTTTGGTGTCGAGTTTATTAAAAGTATTAGAAATTAAAAATCAACGCGATGGCTATATCGTTGTTTTTATCTCAATGTTTTTATTAGCGGTAAGTTTTTTATTCGAGCAAGGATTGTTTACTGCGATTTATAGTGTGCTGGCGATTTGGTTATTATTAGCGGCGTTGGTCGGCTTACATCAGAATGAGCAATTGCAGAATAATTTTAAACGCGCCGGAAAAATAAGCAGCCAGGTTTTATTATTGTCGCTGCCGATTATGTTGGTTTTGTTTTTATTGTTTCCACGTTTAGGGCCGCTGTGGTCTTTAAATTTACAATCGGGTAAGGCTAAAACAGGGCTATCAGAGAATATGAGTCCGGGGGATATTGCCGAGCTGTCGAATTCTGATGAGTTGGTTTTTCGGGTGAAGTTTGAGGGCAAACCCCCAGCCCCTGATCAATGGTATTGGCGCGGATTGGTATTAGATTTTTACGAAGAAATTAATGGTAAAGCTAACTGGTCTATGAGCGGTATTCTTAATAAGGTGGATTGGTATCCTAATAGCTGGCTGCCTGACGATGGCGAAGGTGTTTTTAATTACCGCATTATTCAAGAAGCCAGTAATAAAAAGTGGTTGTTTGGTTTGCGAGGCATTGCCGCTATGGAAAGCGGTATCGGTATGACCGAAGACGATCGTATTGTTAGTAATAAAAAACTGCTGCAACGAAAAGAATATGCAGTGCGGTCTGTACCTAAGTTACCGATTGCTACGCAAGGCTTGCGACCGTTTATGCGTCAGCAAAATTTACAGTTGCCGCGTGGCTCGGTCAACCCAAAGACGCGATCACTAGCTCAGCAAATATTTTTGAACTTCGATTCCGATGTTGAACGCATGAAGCATGCGTTGTCGTATTATCCTGATAATGATTTTAGCTATACATTAAAGCCCGAAGTGATGACGGGGAATGATATTGATGATTTCTTATTTGAAAAACGTTCTGGATTTTGTGCGCATTATTCCAGTAGTTTTGTTTTTTTGATGCGCTCAATGAATATTCCTGCGCGCGTAGTAGCAGGGTATCAAGGCGGCGAACTGAATCCTGATAGTGGCCACATTACAGTACGCCAATATGATGCACATGCTTGGGTCGAAGTGTGGCTAGAAGACCAAGGTTGGGTTTCGGTTGATCCGACGGCGCAGGTAGCCCCTGAACGTATTAGTTTGGGATTACGTGAAGCACTGGGTGGTAGTGATGAGTTTTTATCGAATAATAATTTTTCCCTCATTAAAATGTCGCACTTGCCTTGGTTGAACGATTTGCGTTTTCAGTTGGATCAGTTGAACTATTATTGGCATAAAACAGTTTTAAATTTTAATAAAGATAAACAAGGTAGTGTATTAAAAGACTGGTTTGGCAATGGTTTTTTAAAGAAAAGCTTGTACGCGTTAGCGGCTATTTTTTGTTCGTTATTCTTTTTTATTGCGCTGGTAGTTTTGTGGCGTAAGCCCAGTCGTACAGAATCAGACTTAGTAAAAACCTTGCGTTTATTTGATAAGAAAATCTCGGCGGTAGTTGAGCCTCGACGTGATAATGAGGGGTTAGCAGATTACAGCTTGCGATTGCAGCAGTGCTACCCTGGGCATGCAGATTCTATCCGACGTTTGTTTGATCAACTGCAGTACTATTATTTCTCTGGTGCTCGTGAAAAGACCGCAGAAAAAGACGAACGACTACTGGCTAAAAATTTAATGCAGTTGGCACGTCGGCTTGGTAAAAGCTAGCGCCAGCTGCAAAAACAACCTTTGCCAATCACATTGGTAAAGGTATTAAGCGCTGCATCGCTGGCCATTTGGTTGACGATGCTGCTTAAAAATCCTTCTTCGTTACTGGTGCAAAAAGCGCCAAATCCATAGGGGCCAAAGTAGCCCAGTTTATTCTCTTCATTGATTAATGCTAACGCGGGGCTAGAGGGCAAGCTACGCAGGGTATTATTGGCTTTGATGATCGATAGTCGATCGCCGTTTAATGCTTGTAGCTGTTCAATTTCTTCGTCGCGGCTATCAGGGTGAGCGATGATGACGATACGTAATTCTTCTGCGCTGAAGTTAGTCAGTAAGCGGCTAAAATGACGCTGGCTTACGCGATTGCAAAGACAATCGGGTTTCCATAAATGCATTAATGTTTGCTGGTTTTCTAATGGTGCAGGTAATTCTTTAAGATAAGGTGTGAACAGCGATTCTATCGCCATCGGTTGGTAGAATATTGTATCGTCTTGCGGAGTAATAAAACTTTTGAGATTGGCTTGCTGAAACCACCAAAGGCCAAATAGTGTGGCTGTAATCCAAATGCTAAATAGCGAAATGATTAACCAGTTGGGTATCGATTTTTTAGTGGTTTGCATGGTGATTTGGCCGTGAAGATGTTGGCCCATAATAACGAATATAACGGTTAAAGTTGATCTTTTTGTGTGTTATTCGTCTTCGTCATATTTCCACTCTAGGTAGTGCTTATATTGGTCTTCTTTGATCAGCCCTTTAAAACGCATTTCCCGCAAGGTACGGTGGAGCTTTTTCATTACCGCCGGTGAGCCCGTGCTGTTTTTATAGGTGGCGTGATGGTTATTGCCAGGGGAATGCATGAGCTGGGCAAGGTATGCCCCCTCGGCGGCATTGATTTCGCTCGGTGCTTTGTTAAAAAAGTACGCGCAGGCGTTGGCGATGCCGTAAATTTCTGGGCCAAATTCAATAATGTTGAAATACAGTTCTAGTATTTCATTTTTTGAGATCGTATGTTCTAGGCGGTAGGTGATTAATCCTTCCTGCACTTTATGGGTGAAGTTGGTATTGTTACTTAGGAATAAGTTTTTGGCGGTTTGTTGGGTGATCGTACTGGCTTCGAAGCGCCATTCTCTGTTTTTGACATTATGCACGAGGGCAGCGACCAAGGCGTTGTAGTCGATGCCGCGGTGATTAAAAAACGTTTCGTCTTCGCTGATGACCAGTGCGTAGAGCAGTTCGGTGCTGACGTCTTTTAACTCGGTCCAGCTGCCTGGCTTGCTTTGCTTGGAATTAATAGCGTTGGCTATACTGAGGGCTTGGGCGAGGCCACGTACTTTATTGAATGAGAGAGAGTCTTTAGACGGTATGGAATCAATCAACTGGTAGGTTGTGATTCCCAGTGCGGTTAAGCCTACCAGTGTGATGAGGCCAATCAGAAAAACAAAGCGATGAATTAAACGCTTTAGTGTTCGCAATCGTTGCCAAAATTTTGTTGCCTTAATTGCGATCAATGCTTTGCCTCATCCATTTGCTATTTATGCCGAATCATCTGCTTTATACCTGATGCTTTTTACTTACCTTGTATAAACGATAGCTTAACATAACCGCAGATGCTGTTAATCCGACGGTAATTCCTAACCAAAAACCCTTCGCACCTAGAGGCTCGGGGGCTTCGAAGGTTAAATAATATCCCAAGCCTAATCCGCATAACCAATATGACAAGAACGTAATGACCATGACTATAATCGTATCTTGGTAACCACGCAATGCGCCAGCGGCGGCAATTTGGATGGCGTCACTGAATTGATAGATGGCAGCGTACATCAGTAATGTTGCCCCAATTTCTACCACCGCTGGGTCGGAGGAATACAGTTGCGAAATATAGGGGGCTAATAAAATAATAGTGCTGGCGTTGATAATGGCCAGCACTAGGTTTACACGAATGCCTAACCAAGAAATGTTGGCGGCCTGTTCTGGCTTTTCTCGCCCTAACTGCTGGCTCACCATGACCGTGATTGCCATACCAACACTCAATGGCACCATGAAGGTGAGTGATGATAGGTTAATTGCAACCTGGTGTCCTGCGACAACTTCTGTGCCAAGCGGGGTTAAAAAGAGTGCAATCACCGAGAAGAAGCTGACTTCAAAAAATATGGCGCTGCCAATAGGAATGCCTAAGGCAATTAGATCGATCATTGGTTGGCGCTTCATGCGGAAGAAGGTTGATAGCTTGCGCTGGTGTTGGGGCAGTCGATGCTTGTAGCAGTTAATCAGCATGGTAATGAATAAGAAGTGAAAAACGATAGCTGTGCCATAGCCGCAACCTGCGCCGCCCATTGGCTCGATGCCTAACCAGCCGTATATAAATAGGCCGTTGGCGGGAATGTTGAGTAGTAAACCCGCCAGCATAATGCGAGTTACTGCACCCGGTTGATTCAGTGCTTCGGCATGGAAGCGCAATGCCAAGAAGCCGCCTGCTGCAGGCAAGCCCAGGGCGACGTCTTGTATGTAGGTACGCATTAATTGTGCGCTGAGCGGGTCGGGCAGTAAAAAGCTGAGCATGGGGCCAAAATAATAGAGGACTAAACCTAATAGGGAGCCCAGTATGATGCCCACTATGACGGCTGAACCTAGAATGTCGCCGACTTGATCGGTTTTATTAGCCCCGACCAGTTTTGCAACTTGAGGGGTGAATGCAACCATGACCCCTGCAACAAATAATAAGATGGGTGTCCAGAGACTCGAGCCAATGGCGATGGCGGCGAGATCTTCGGTGCCGACGTGCCCCGACATGATGGTGTCGATGGTCGCCATGCCGATTTGCGCAAGTTGGGTGATCAAGATCGGGGCGGTTAGTGCGTAGAGCTGTTTTAGGTGCTGCATTCTTAAAACGTTACTCGCTAAGGCAGTACTGGCTGGGGATTTGGTATTTGTCATAATCATCAATTATCAGTAAGCTGCGCATTTTGCCCGTTAATGGCGCGAGAGTATAGAAGCGACTTCATGATTGAGCACAATCCTGACCAATTAATTCAGATTTTTAATCAATTGTTTATTAATCCTCATAATACTTGCCTTGCGCGGTGTGATGATCACGGCCATGACGAGCCGATTTATTTGCCTGCAAGTGATGATTTTAAGCATCATCGAATTTTGTTTGCTCATGGTTTTTTTGCCAGTGCACTTCACGAAATTAGTCATTGGTGTATTGCCGGTGAGCAACGTCGGCTATTGGTCGATTATGGCTATTGGTACGAACCAGATGGCCGCAGTGCTGACAAACAGCGAGAATTTGAGCAGGTGGAGATAAAACCGCAGGCAATTGAGTGGATTTTATCAAAAGCCTGTGGGCTGGCGTTTAACATCAGTACCGATAATTTGGAGGGGGATGCGCAGGCGATTGCGGCAGGGCGAGCGCTGTTTGCTGAAAATGTCGTTAAACAAGTGAAAATATACCTGTTAAATGGTCTTCCTGAGCGCGCAGACGTATTAAAGCAGGCTTTATTGGATTATTATCAACGTACTAAAAAATTAGATAGCGATCAGTTTCAGATGAGTGAATTGATCGGAGCGTATGAGTTGCCCGCTATGGCGACCGCAGCACTCGATTCGGATTAAGCTTTGTCGCGGATGTCTGAGTGAGTTGTTATAACTATAAAGTTAGATTTTGAAGGTTACACCTTGTTTAAAAAAATAATATCAGCCATTACTGGCGCGCCCAGTGATGCGAGCCAAAAAAGTAATAACAAGAAAAACGCTCCCGCAGCAAAGAACAAACCTAATGAGCGCAGTAAACAAACACATAAGCCTCATAAAGCCGCTCAAAAAGAAGCTTTCAAGCCTTCTGCGAAAGGTAATCAAAAGCATCAAGCACAGAAGAAACCAGCGGCTAAGCCATGGAAGATAGAAGACTTTGTGGTGGAAGCGGTTGAGGGTAAGGCACGTTTTCATGATATGCAGCTCCCTGAGTCGTTGATGCGGGGCATTCAAGAGTCGGGGTTTGAATATTGCACACCGATTCAAGCGCAGTCTTTACCATCGGCGCTACAAGGGCGTGATATTTTAGGCCAAGCACAAACGGGTACCGGTAAATCTGCGGCGTTTTTGACGGCGGTTATTAATCGTTTATTAACCGAGCCGCTAGAAGAGCGTTTTGCCAGTGAGCCGCGTGCGCTTATTGTTGCACCGACTCGTGAGCTTGTGATGCAGATTGGTAAAGATGCTCGTGGTCTGGCTGCTCATACTGGTTTGAATGTTGTGACGATTGTTGGCGGCATGGATTATGAAGAACAGCGTCGTGCTGTGCGCGATCATGTGGTTGATATTTTGGTAGCAACCCCTGGGCGTTTGATCGACTTTATGGGTAGCCAAGATGTTTACCTCGATGAAGTGGATATCTTGGTATTGGATGAAGCGGATCGCATGTTGGATATGGGCTTTATTCCTGATGTTCGTCGCATTGAGCGCGCAACTCCTACTAAGGGCGATCGCCAGACGTTATTTTTCTCTGCGACCTTCACTGAACAAATTCGTCGCTTAATCGACCAATGGACTCATGAACCTGTTGAAGTGACGATTGAGCCAGAAACCGTTGCAACTGACAATATTGACCAAAAGTTCTTAATGGTTGCCGGTGATGAGAAATTTGATGTGTTGTGTAAGTATTTGCGCGAAGAAAAAATCGAACGTGCAATTATTTTTGCTAACCGTCGCGATATTACCCGTAATTTGTGTGATAAGTTAAATAAACATGGTTTGGTAGCCGGCTTGTTATCGGGCGAAGTAAATCAGCAGAAGCGTATTAAAACCCTTGAGCGTTTTCGTGATGGTTCATTGCCGCTGCTAGTGGCGACGGATGTTGCTGGTCGCGGTATTCACGTTGATGGTGTATCTCACGTTTTTAATTATAACTTGCCTGACGATGCAGAAGATTACGTTCACCGTATTGGTCGTACTGGTCGTGCAGGTACTAAAGGTATTTCGATTGCGTTGGTGTCTGAAGATGATGCATTTGAATTGCCAGCATTAGAAGAATATTTGGGTACTAAGTTGAAGCTAGAGCAGCCGGCTCTTTAGTTGGTATTGCTTAGTCTGGAAAAGTTAACACACTCATCTAATTGACTCATCTAGGTGGAGGTACAATGGCTAAAAGTACAGTGTTAAAAGTACAATGACTAGAAGTAAGCACAGCTCAATAAAAAATAGCGTTATTAAAAATGGCGTTAACTTGGCTTTTGGCTTAATGCTCAGTCTATTAAGTGTCAGCAGTGTTGCTGAGATCAAGCTCACTCCGCAGTGGACAGAGCGTTATTTGTTTAAGAATATGCCGCATCTGGTCAAGAATAGTCATACTGATCATGTATTGGCGTTTTATTATTTTGGCAGCTTTGATGACTATACCATTATGGGTATGGAGCGTGTAAAGGGCGACGATTATGAGCCTCATCATACGATTCTTGTTTTCAAAGATTCTATATTGCAGGGGTATTACCCAGAATTATTGGTATTCCCAGGTGGTGTATCTGAGCAAGGCGAAGTGTATTTTCCTGCGAATCGTACGGTGAATACCGTGATCGATTTGGCTAATGGTAATTACCCGGTGATTATCTTTAATGATAATCCTGAGACAGCGTCTAAGTATATTCCGTTATTGCCTTAATACTGATGACGAATAAAAAAGGGCCGACCGAATTCAATTCGGTCGGCCCTTTTTTGTGCGCGCTAAGCAAACGCTAGAAAGAAAAAGAACGGCTATAGGTGAATACGATCGAGGTGCTGCCGTCGAACTGACGTGACAAATTCGTTTTCTCAATCGATAAGCCTAAGTTGTGATCGAAATAGTTACGAGCAATACCTAAGCGAAAGTGGAAGTAATCATCTCGACTTTCGCTGCCCCAGTTTACGGTTTCGGTAGTATCAAGGTATTGATACTGACGAGCAGAGAATTCAAAGCCAAATTGACCGGCGTTAATGGTTTGAGCCAGTTCCAATACTTGTAATGACTCGCCACTTCCCATGTAATCATCCGCTAAGCGATAACCCAAGGTGGTGGAATCGTTTAATAGAAGATTAAAGAATCCTTCGCCGTAGGCTTGCTTTGATGCTTTGGCATCGCCCATGAAGGTTGCGCGGGTATAACCTAGGTCAACCGCTAAGAAAGAGGTAAAGGGGTAGTACCAGCCAGCGTAGCCATCTAGTTCGAAGCGCGTGCTGTCAGGTGAGCCACGCTCTACACCCGATAACCAAGCGCCGCCATAGAAGCCTGTTTGTGAGCTGTATAGGGCGTTAAGTTGAATAACCGGTTTTGCCTTACTTTGTTTTATACCGTCACGAACAAATTCAGAGGCGAAGCCCGCATCGAGAATGATCTCGGCTTGGCTAATACTGGATACGGACAGTAGAACGGCTAATAAGGTACTGGGTGTCACACGAAAGCGCATAGATACAACCTAACAATTAAAATAATAATGGAGCGCCGACATAATAACCGCTCAGAGGTCGTTTAACCATTGTTTTGGCTAAAATACAGGAAAGGCGAAAATAGGCTTGCTATGGTAAAATATTGAATTGAGCATTAGCTCTAAATTAATACTACAGGTTTGTTATGAGACCCTCGTCGTGGAGCGATGCTCCAGAAGTTAGTTTGAAAAATACCGCCTGGTTAAAAACCTTGTGGCCGTATTTAATGGAATATAAAGGCCGCGTTATATTAGCCGCGCTGTGCTTGATTGGGGCAAAACTTGCGAGTGTGAGTGTGCCTTTTTTGCTCAAGTATTTGGTTGATGGTCTTTCGGTTTCCAGTGACGAGTCAATTTCTCTAGATGAAGTATGGATGTGGTTTCCGCTTGGGCTGTTATTGGCCTATGGTTCAGCGCGGCTGATGACGATTTTGCTGGGTGAGATTCGTGACGTTTTGTTTGGTCGTGTTACTGAGCGCGCAATGCGCCGCATGGCATTAAAAGTTTTTCGTCATTTGCATAATTTAAGTTTGGATTTTCACCTGTCTCGCCAAACCGGTGCTTTGCAACGCGATATTGAACGCGGCACGAACGGCATTAGTTTTTTAATGCGCTTTGTGATTTTTAATATTCTGCCGACCTTTTTTGAATTGCTGCTGGTTATGGGGTTATTACTTTATAACTACCCACCTTGGTTTGCCTTGATTACGTTAGTCGCGGTGATTGCTTATGTTATGTATACCGCAAAAGTGACTGAGTGGCGCACTATGTATGTTCGCAAAGCGCATCAAATGGATTCTAAAACCCATGCTCGTGCCCTAGATAGTTTATTAAATTACGAAACGGTTAAGTATTTTTCGGCCGAAGAGCGGGAAGCAAAAGATTATGACGATTCGTTATGGCAGTGGGAGCAAGCTCGCCGTAAAAATCGCTTAACCTTGTTCGCTTTAAATTCGGGTCAGGCGTTTATCATTAGTTTAGCGATGACCTTGATGCTGTGTTTGTCGGCGTATTATGTATTGCAGGGTGAAATGACAATTGGTGATTTTACCTTGATGAATGCGTTTATGTTTCAGTTGTTTTTGCCGCTCAGTTTTTTAGGTTTTGTCTATCGTGAGGTGAAAGCATCGCTGGCCAGTATTGAGCAGATGCTGGGTTTGTTAAAACAAGAAAGCAGCGTGAAAGACTCTGGTACTGAGTCGTTTGCCGGTGATAAAACACAGATCGAATTTAAACATTTAGCCTTTAATTATCAGCCTGAGCGTCCGATTTTAAAAGGCTTGAGTTTTACCATTAAGGCGGGTCAGCGTGTTGCCGTGGTGGGTAGCAGTGGCGCAGGAAAATCAACATTAACTAAGCTGCTATTTCGTTTTTACGATAAAACAGAAGGGGATATATTGATTAATAATCAGTCGATTTATCAGTACTCCCTTGCCAGCTTGCGCGAGCATATTGGTATTGTGCCGCAAGATACCGTGCTTTTTAATGATACGTTAAGAAATAACCTTTTATACGCTGCGCCGAATGCCAGTGATGACGATATTAATCGGGTTATTGCGATGGCGCAGTTAAATTTCTTTATTGACCAATGCCCAGACGGCTTAGAAACAATTGTAGGTGAACGTGGTTTAAAACTATCGGGGGGTGAAAAACAGCGTTTATCGATTGCGCGTATGTTATTAAAACGCCCTGCGATTATGGTATTTGATGAGGCGACGTCATCTTTGGATTCGCGCACCGAAAAAAATATCAACCAAGCGATTCGTGATGTGTCTGCTGGGCATACTAGTTTGATTATTGCGCATCGACTTTCGACGATTATTGATGCTGATAACATTGTCGTGCTGGATGATGGCATTGTGGTTGAGCAGGGCAAGCACCAAGAGTTATTAGCGCAGCAAGGCTATTACTTTCAACTTTGGCAAGCGCAGGAAGATAATGCACCTATTAATCATTGATGCCATGAACTTGATTCGCCGTATGTATGCGGCGATGCCGGATCATGATAATAAAGAAGAAGCGTGCATGAATCGCTGCATTAATACGATTGCCGATAATGCCAAGCGTTTAGAAGCGACTCATTGTGCGATTATTTTTGAGCGCAAAGAACCGACTTGGCGTCATGCGGTTTGGCCTGATTATAAATTGGGCCGCAGCCCGATGCCGGAAGCCTTAGAGAAAGCGCTAGAACAATTTAAAAAGGGCTTTAAAACCGCTGGTTTTTATTGTTTTGAATTTCAGCACTGGGAGGCCGATGATGTTATTGCCAGCCTTGCGGCTAAATCGGCGTATAACGGTTTGGGCAGTACCATTATCTCTACCGATAAAGGTTTTTTCCAATTGGTTGATCAGCGCATTCAGGTGCTTAACCATTTTGATCGCCAGCTGTTTAACGAAGAAGAAGTGCGAGCGCGTTATAGTGTTGAAGCGAGGCAGTTGGTTGATCTACTCGCACTGACGGGGGATACCACAAACTTTTTGCCGGGCATTAAAGGGGTCGGTATTAAAACAGCGACGGATTTGTTAACTCAGTACCAAGATTTAGATACCTTGTTGATCGAGCTGCCTAATCTTGAACTTAAGCCTAAGTTAAAAGAAGCGTTGGAAACTCAGTGGCGCAGTGCGTTATTAACTCGCAAGCTCGCGCGGTTGGTGACGGACTTGCCGCTAGGGATTAATCTGAATGATATGCGGATTAATCAGTAGTTATTGCGTAATTGCTAAACATAAAAGTTAGAAGTAAAAGTTAAACAACGTTAGAAAGTTGATTCCTAAAGAGTGAAAAAATAGATGCCCAAGTTATTATTCAAGTTATACGGCGTTCCTGAAGACGAAATCGAAGATGTGCGTGAGCTTTGCGAAACCCATGAGTTTACTGTTTATGAAACCGAAGTAGGACGCTGGGGAATTGGTCTTGCGGCTATTTGGTTGCGCGATGAAAGCCAGCATGACGCGGCTAAAGCCGTGCTCGAAGAATACCAGCAAGCGCGTTATGAAAATGCTCAAGAAGATCGCGCTAAAATTGCTCAATTAAGCATTGCCGAAGGCTTGTACGTTAAGTTTAAACAAGACCCTAATCAGTTTATGCTGACCTTAATAGGCATGGCGACTATATTGGGGCTAACCTTGTATCCTTTTTTAAGCATATGAACATTTAAGCATCTAAACATTTAAGCGGAAGATTTTTGTGATTTCCAAATTACCTCGTTGGGTAGAATACGGTTCGTTTATTTTGGCTTTTGTGGCGGGGCTAATTAATGCCGTCGGTTTTTTGGGGTTTAAGCACCAGTCTATTTCTCACTTGTCGGGCACGGCAACATTGCTGGGTACAGGGCTTACTAACTCTACTTTTATGGACAGTTCTTATCTGCTGTTTATTTTAGTGAGTTTTATGATGGGTTCAGCTATTTCTGGGTATTTTTTACGGAACGGTGCGTTAAAGCTCGGCCGAAATTACAGCTTATTACTGTTATTAGAAGCAGCTTTGCTCATTCTGTCCGCCTTCTTTTTAACCAGCGATTCTTTGTATGGGCATTATTTAGCGTCGGCGGCTTGTGGTTTACAAAATGCGTTGGCGACAACCTACAGTGGGGCGGTTATTCGAACCACTCATGTGACGGGTATTTTTACTGATTTGGGCCTCATGATTGGCGCTAAATTACGCGGGGATCGCTTTGATAATCGCAAGGCTTTTTTGTTCTTGTTAATTATTGTCGGCTTTATTCTCGGTGGTTCTTTAGGGGCGTTTGCGTTTAATGAATTGCTTTTTGCTGCGCTGTATATCCCTGCCAGTATTTGTATTTTATTATCTTTGTCTTATGCTATGTATACGGCAAAAATGCGTTAAACCTTAGGTTTCCACTGCTTTCTTTGCCAAAACTTGAAAACCTCTATTTTTAGCACATTCTTTAGTTGATTGTTTCACTTTAAATACCTATAACTGAGTACCGCATAGAGCGCTACAGCAGTTGAGCATGGCGATCAGTAAATAGCTGAATGGTTTAATGGCCAAACAGTTTAATGGCTAAAGGGTTGGTAACGGTTGATAGCGGTTGTTAGTTTCTAAGGGTTTAAAGTTTAGATTAAGAGATTTAAGGATATAAAATGAGCGAAAGACCAGCGATTACTATCTCGACACTTGATGCAGATAGACTGTATAAATTAATTGAATCTGTTCCTGCCAATATCACTGGCGTGCAGGAACTTGAGGCTGAATTGGATAGAGCAAACATTGTTGAGCCTACCGAAGTGCCTGGTAATATTATTACCATGAATTCGACGGTTGATTTTATTGTTGAATCAACCCAAGAAGAGTTTGTTTTGACCTTGGTATACCCAAAAGATATCGATCAAAGTGGGCAGAAGATTTCTATTTTAGCCCCAGTAGGCAGTGCTTTATTGGGTCTTGCACAGGGTGATGAAATTGAATGGCCGCGCCCAGGTGGTGGCTTGATAAAGGTACTGATTAAAGAAGTGACCTATCAGCCAGAAAGAGCAGGTGAACTTCACCGTTAATGGTGAAGTTCTTTCGCTTTATTAAATGACGGTGCTACTGACCGTTGGCTAATAAAGATTTAAGCGCCTTTATCGCCCCTTCCATACATTCTTTAGTTGTATGGAAGTGTGGCGAAAAACGAACCCCGCCGCCACGATTGGCGCAGACAACATCCTTATTCATTAACTGCTGATATAACCACGCAGAATCAACCCCTTCAAACTTAAAGGTAATAATACCTGCACGCTGCTGGCTGTTTAACGGCGACAGTATTTCTGCCCCTAGTGCTTGTAATTGTTGCTGTAAAAAAGAGTGATTATCTTCAATTGCCCGAGCCACATTATCGAGGCCGACCGTTAATAAAAGATCGGTACTGGCTTCAAGTGCATAACCTGCCAGCATATTGGGGCTTCCGCATTCAAAGCGCTGAGCCGTATCGGACGGTTGCCAATCTTTAATCGAAAAATCCCCAGCCCCTTTGATCATGTGCCAGCCGTATTGGTATAGATTTAGCTGTTTGATGTGCTGCTGTTTGACAAAAAAGAAACCTAAGCCTTCTGGTCCTAACATCCATTTATGGCCATCGGCCATGGCGAAATCGATATGCCATTCGTCGCACTTAAATTCCATGGCACCGACGGCTTGAATCGCATCCACACAAAAGAGTACGTCATTTTCCTTACAAGCGTTTCCTAGCTTTGCTAAATCCAGCTTGATGCCCGATGCATATTGAACCGCGCTGACGGATATCAACTTGGGTTTTAACGTTACTGAATTAATGGCTTCAAGTATTTCAGCTTCAGGGTTTTCAGCACTGATGTGTACCTGTTGAATAATAACACCAAACTTTTGCGCTAACGATTCCCATACGATTCTATTAGAGGGAAACTCGTCATCGCTGATCACGATAATATCGCCAGCTTGCCAATCTAATCCATAAGCGACAAAAGAAAGGGCTTCTGAGGTATTTTTCACCAGCGCGACGCATTCTTGATTGTGGCTGCCGACCAGTTGGGCCAGTTTAGTACGCAGTTGTTGTTCTTTTTTTAGCCAGGTTAGGTAGCCTTTGGCACCGGTTTGGCAATTTTCTTCAGCGAATGTTTGTACCGCGTCGCTGGTACATCTTGGCCAAGGCGCAACGGCGGCATGGTTTAAATAAAAGCACTGTTGGTTTACTGGAAACTGGTCGGCGATGCTTATTTCGGAGTTAGGCGATTCATTTGACGTATTATTAGAAGATAAGGGCATAAAATTGGGACTCATTTACATCGACACATTGATTATCTAGGCAGTAACAAAGATACTTGTTCTTTTATACAGCGTTTCTTATAGGGTAGACAATACCCAGTGAATACGAATATCTAATGAATACGAATACCCCGTTAAAGAGGCACAGCAATATATGACTCAGGTTAAATCTGCATTTGAATTTATCAGCAGTACAGAAGTGAGTTCCCTTAATTTAACCGTTGAGCATTATCAGCATATTAAGACGGGGGCCGTTCATTACCACCTGGCTGCCGAGAATCAAGAAAAAGTCTTTATGGTTGCCCTACGTACAATGCCAAAAGACAGCACAGGCGTTGCCCACATTCTTGAACATACGGCCTTGTGTGGCAGTGACAAGTACCCTGTGCGCGATCCTTTCTTTATGATGACGCGTCGCTCGTTAAATACCTTCATGAACGCAATGACCAGTAGTGACTGGACGGCGTATCCGTTTGCTTCACAAAACGACAAAGATTTTGATAACTTATTAAGCGTTTATTTAGATGCGGTATTTTTTGCCCGTTTAGACGAGCTCGATTTCGCTCAAGAAGGCCATCGTGTTGAATTTGAATCGATGGAAGATGCGAGCAGCGACTTGGTTTATAAAGGCGTTGTATTCAACGAAATGAAAGGCGCGATGTCTTCTCCGGTCAGCCAATTATGGCAAAAGATCAGCAAGCATTTATTCCCGACCAATACTTACCATTACAACAGTGGTGGTGAGCCGTCTGAAATTACCAACTTATCGTACGATCAGTTGAAGTCGTTTTATAAAAGCCATTACCACCCAAGCAACTCTATCTTTATGACGTTTGGTGATATGGATGTGGCTGAGCTGCACGAGAAATTTGATCAGCAAGCTTTGGCGAAATTTGAAAAACAAGACCAAAAGTGGGCGGTGCCATTAGAGCAGCGTTTAGCGGCGCCGATTCGCGTAGAAGAATCTTACGCGGTTGAAACCGACGACGAAGATGCGCTAAAAGATAAAACTCATCATGTGATTGCTTGGTTATTAGGCGAGTCGGCTAATTTAAAAGAGCAACTAGAAGCGCACTTGCTATCGCAGTTGTTGCTGGATAATAGCGCTTCGCCATTGCGTAAAGCATTAGAGAAATGTGAGTTTGCTTCTGCGCCTTCGCCAATGTGCGGGCTAGAAGATTCAAACCGCGAAATGAGCTTTATGTGCGGTGTGGAAGGCAGTAATGTCGCCGACGGCGATGCGTTTGAGCAATTGGTTTTTGACGTATTAAACGACGTTGCTGAAAACGGTGTGGCTCAAGAAGAAATTGATTCGGTATTGCACCAGTTAGAATTCCATCAGCGTGAAGTGGGTGGCGATAGTCATCCTTATGGTTTGCAGCTGATCTTTAGTGGTATGAGTGCGGCGACCCATTATGGCGATCCGGTTGAGATGATTAATATCGACCCAGCGCTGGCTGAATTGAAAGAAGCTTCAAAAGATCCTGCCTTTGTACCGAATTTAGTGAAAGATTTATTATTGAGTAATCGTCACTTTATTCGCTTAACCTTGCGCCCAGATCGTGAATTAGGCGCGGAAGAAGTGCGTATTGAGAAGTCTAAGCTGAGCAAAATGAAAGCTGAGTTAACAGGTGATGATGCGCAGGCCATTATTGATCAATCGTTGGCGCTTAAAGCTCGCCAAGAGCAAGAAGACGATAGCGAATTATTACCATCGGTTGGCCTGAGCGATATTCCAACAGAAATTAAATACCCAGAACCTGATGACGAAAGTGTTCGCCAAGCGGCTAATTTGCCAGCTAGCGCTAACAACATTACCAGCTATAGCACGGGCACTAACGGCATCGTGTATCAGCAGTTGATTACTAATTTACCGCCGTTAAATGCACAAGAGCTACAGCTACTACCGTTACTGGGTTATACCTGGACTGAAGTGGGCGCGACCGGTGATTATTTAGCTCAGCAGCAGAAGCAAGCGGCTTACTGTGGGGGAATTTCTAGCTACGCCAGCATTAAGCCAAAGGCGATGAGTGATGATAATGGGCAGAATGAAATGCTGGCTTATTATACGTTCTCGGGTAAAGCCTTGGCGAGTAACCAAAAAGAATTCAGCGATTTAATGCGCGAAACCGCGTTGCAGGCTGATTTTTCTGATGTAGAGCGCATTAATGAATTAGCCGAGCAGGTCAGTGCGCGTCGCTTGCAAGGTATCACCGGCAATGGCCATGGTTTAGCAATGCAAATTGCAGCAGCTCAAGTCAATGAACACGCCGCTATGATGAGTGATATTTCTGGCTTGCCACTCACTCAGCGCATGAAAGAGAATTTTGCTCAGCCTTCTGCAGACCAGGGCCGTATATTAGCTGCTGAATTACAAGCGTTGCAGAAAAAAGTGATCAGTCAGCCGACTGAAGTATTATTGATTCAAGATAAAGAGCAATTGGCGGCACACGCTGAGTCGGTTGCGGTTTGGCAGCAAGACTATGCCAATGCACCGTTTACCATTGCTAAAGACGATGCAGAAAAATTAGTCAGTAGTGCTGCACATGGCTACTGGATGGTTGATAGTCAGGTTAACTTCTGTGCCATGGCTTTTCCAACAGTTAATCAGTTGCACGCCGATGCACCAGCACTGGCGGTTGCGGCCGGTATTTTACGTAATGGTTTCTTGCATACGGCTATTCGTGAGCAGGGTGGTGCTTATGGCGCTGGGGCTAGCCAAGACAACAATTTGGGGATTTTCAAGTTCTATTCTTATCGAGATCCACGTATTGAAGGCACTTTTGATGATTTTACTGCGTCGGTTAACTGGATCTTGAATGATGCAAAAGATGAGAGCTTAGTTGAGCAGTCTATTTTGGGCATTATTGGTTCAATGGATCGTCCTAGTTCTCCGGCGGGTGAAGCCAAACTGATTCATCATGCGTTGAAGTCTGGTCGTACTCCTGCACGCCGCTTAGCCTATCGCCAAGGTTTGTTGTCAGTAACCCTTGCAGATGTTAAACGGGTGATTGAGACCTATCTATTGGATGCAGAAGGCAAAAAAGCCGTGCTAGCACCGAAGGGCACGGCGGATATCGCGGCAAAATTAGGATTGAATGCGATTGAACTCTAGATTAGAATGATTCGCATCAAGATTCAGTTCGATAAGCTCTTTATAATCGAACAATCGATGAGCTAATCATTTTCTTTAATAGCCGTCGTTAGATTTCTTGGAATCTAGCAGCGGCTTTTTATATTTTATGCAGGACGACTTTTGAAAACAAAGACGATACTCCCCGCAGTTCTCACGTTCACCGCTATTAATCTATTGGCGGGCACCGGTCTTGGTTTTGGCCTTGCTCATGCTGATTCGACGGTTTTGAATGAAGGTCGCTCAGAAATTGCTAAAGATGTTCGCCGAGCGGCAAAGTCTCAACAAAAAGTAGATGTGTTAGATGACGCTTACCAGCAATCCTTGCAAGATTTTCGCGCGACGAATGGCGAAATTGATCAGCTTGAATTGTATAACAAGCAGATGGCAGCCATTATTGAGAATCAGAATGCAGAGCTGAATAAGATTGATCAGCAAATTCGTGATATTGAATTTACTGAGCAAGGTATTCTTCCTCTTATGAGTCAAATGCTGGATGCATTGCAGCAATTTAATCAGCTTGATTTGCCTTTTTTGCAAAAAGAGCGCGCAACACGTCTAGCCAAACTTCGTGAGTTAATGACCCGTGCTGATATTACGATATCCGAAAAATACCGTCGTGTATTAGAGGCGTATCAGATTGAAGTGGAATACGGCCGCACTCTAGAAACCTATCGTGAAAAAGCCGATGACAATATTGTTTATGATTATCTGCGTATTGGCCGTACGGCGTTATATCGTTTAACTCTTGCTGGCGATACGGCTTGGGCTTGGGATAAAACGAGTGCTAATTGGCTATTGCTAGAGGCTTCTTTATTACGTGATATTCGCAAAGCGCAAGATGTGGCCCGCCAAACTGCGGCCCCTGAGTTGTTGACTATACCTTTGCCTACGCCGACTGGCTCTATGGGAGGGCTTTAATATGACGTTTTTAACATGACTTTCTTTAATCGCTCTTTTGTTCTGACTTTGTTATTAGCAGGCGCTTCTTTAGGCTTTACCTCTTTAAGCGTTGCCGAAGAGTCAAATGGTAAAACAACTGAAGCTGTTCCAGCTAAGACCCTTGAAGGATTGCTGCAACAAGTTCAACAGTTTCAGCAACAAGAAAACTCGCTGAATAAAAAACGCGAAAACACCTTTAAGCAAAATAAACAAGATCAACAAGCACTATTGAATAAAGCCAAAAAAGAACTAAAAGCTCAGCAAAAAATTGCTGATGATCTTAAAGCCAATTTTGACAATAATGAAAAACGGTTAGCCGAAAAAGAAGATCAGTTGCGTTTGCGTATTGGTAATTTAGGTGAAATGTTTGGCGTGGTTCGTCAAGTAGCTGATGATTTGAACGGAACACTGCATACCAGTTTAACCCGTGCTGAAAAACCGGTGCGACTTGCGGATCTTGATAAACTTTCACAAGCAAAAGAATTGCCGAACATTAAAGAGCTGCAAGGTCTGTGGTTAACCTTACAAGAAGAGATGACGATGTCTGGGCAGGTTAGCCAGTTTAATGCGCCGGTTGTACAAAACGATGGCAGTGAAACTGAGCAGCTTGTGACGCGTATAGGTACTTTCAATGCGATCACCGATGAAGGCTATTTGCGCTTTGACGAAGAAACCGGTCGTTTAATTACCATGGCACGCCAGCCAACTCATGCAGGCTTGGTAGCGGATTATTTAGCGGGTACTGCGGGTGAGTTTAAAGCCATTGGCGTGGACCCTACGCGAGGCGCGTTATTAGGTTTAGTGTTGTCTAATCCCGATTTAATGGGGCGCATTAAGCAAGGTGCATTGGTGGGTTATATTATTATTGGTTTAGCGGCGATTGGCTTGTTATTGGCTGTTTGGCGCTTAATTAGCTTGTTTTCAATTCGCAAGAAAGTTGAAGATCAGATTAAGCATCTTGATCAGCCTAATCTTAATAACCCTTTGGGGCGTGTGTTAGCAACAGCAGCATCCCTTAAAGACAGTGAGCAAGAGTTAGAAACTTTAGAATTAAAAATTGACGAAGCCATTTTAAAAGAAGTGCCGCAGTTAGAAAAAGTGCAGTCGATGATTAAATTATTTGCGGCGATCGCACCGTTGTTGGGGCTGCTGGGTACTGTGACAGGGATGATTGCAACGTTTCAGGCGATCACCAACTTTGGTACTGGCGATCCTAAGTTAATGGCTGGCGGTATTTCTCAGGCCTTGATTACTACGGTATTAGGTTTGGTTGCTGCGATCCCATTATTACTGTCGCATAATCTAGTGAGCAGTCAGAGTAAACGTTTAGTGCAAATTCTGGACGAGCAAGCCGCCGGTTTAATTGCAACTGCGATGGAAGCGCGTAATGCGTTACCGTTAACAAAGAAAGATAAGTAATTATGTTAGCTTGGCTTTTTGACTTTCTTGATCGTGGCGGTCCTGTGCTTTATGGCATTTTGGTTGTGTGCGTAATGTTGTGGACATTGATATTAGAGCGCTTGTGGTTCTTTTATCGCACAATGCCAAGCCGAATTAAAAATTACCGCCAAACCTGGACTGATAGAAACGATCGTAATTCTTGGACCGCACGACACATTCGTCATTATATGATTAGCCAGTTTAAATTAGAAACTCAGACGTGGTTGTCGTTTATTACGCTATTAATTGCTATTTGTCCTTTGCTGGGTTTGCTTGGCACGGTTACAGGCATGATCAGTGTTTTTGATGTGCTGGCCATTACCGGTACCGGTAATGCACGCGCCATGGCCGCAGGTATTTCTAAAGCGACCTTGCCAACGATGGCGGGTTTATTGGTTTCACTGACAGGCTTATATTTCAAAACGCGTTTCCAACGACTTTCGCAACAAGGTCATCAGCGCTTGGCTGATATTCTTATTACCGATTAATCGCTTAATTTACAGCTTTAGCTAAACAGTTGCTGACTGACAGTAATGGATTTTATTTATGAGTAGAAGACGACATACCGCGACAGAGACGGATGAGAGTGATATCGACATCACCCCGATGTTGGATATTGTTTTTATCATGCTGATCTTTTTTATTGTGACGACTTCTTTCGTAAAAGAGTCGGGAGTTACTGTAAGCCGTCCGAGTGCAGAAACCGCAGTACAGCAAAAAGGCAGTAATATCCTGGTCGCCATTCGCCCGAATGGTGAAATCTGGATTGATCGTCGCTCTATTGATGTACGTGCTGTGCGTGCCAATATTGAACGACTTAAAGCTGAAAACCCTCAAGGTGCGGTTATTATTCAGGCGGATGAGTATTCTAATACTGGCCTGCTGGTTAAAGTGATGGATCAAGTGCGCTTAGCTGGTGTGAGTAATATTTCTATTTCTGCTGAAACTTCAGGTAGCTAGTTTAATGAAACTTATTTTTGCGTTTCTATGTTCGGTTATTGTGACAGGCAGTATTTTTGCTGTGATGAGCAGCATGGTGAGCAGCGACGGTGCGCAAAATAATAATCAAGGCGAGCAAACCGTTATTGATTTTATTCGCTTAAAACAAGATAGCGAAAGCCGCACTAAACAGCGCGATAAAAAAGAACCGCCCAAACCTAAAAAACCTCCAATGCCTCCTGAGCAAGCCTCGCAGCAGAATACGCCAATGAAGCAAATTGCGATGCGCATGCCGAACATTAGTCCTGATTTATCGTTAGCCAATAAAAGTTTATTGGGTGATGCACAAGTCGGCATGGGTTTTGGTGATGGCGACGTTATTCCTTTAGTGCGTATGCCTGCTCAATATCCTAGCAAAGCGAAGCGCCGCAATATTGAAGGTTTTGTCAAAGCGCGCCTAGAAGTTAATGCTCAAGGTACCGTGGATTCAGTAGAGATTATAGATGCTAAACCACGGGGCGTATTTGAACGTTCAGCGATTCGTGCGCTGTATAAATATAAGTTCAAACCCCAGATAATAGACGGTAAACCTCAACCACAAACAGTCACGCAAACGCTTGAATACTCTCTGGGTAAGGATTAATTAATGGTTCATTCTTACTGCTTAAAACCTAATAATAACTCAAGCCTTTCTGCTTTGTTTATTTCTCTGTCGTCATTTTTGATGGCATTTGTACTGACACTTGTTTTTGCCTTGTCTCCGATGATGGCTAATGCGAAAGCGCCCAATCAATCTTTATCGCCAAAAACGTATCAAAAGCTGAATGATATTCAGGAGCTATTGGCTGAGAGTAAATTTGCTGAGGTAGAAGAGGCGCTTAAAGATTTAGAAGAAAATCTTAACCCTGGTTTTGGCTTGGCGCTTACCTATCAAATTCATGCGCAATTATTTTTAGCTCAAGAAAATAGCTCAAAAGCGGTGGAGTATTTTAATAAAGCGTTAGCGTTAGAAGCGTTAAAGCCGACTCAGGCTGTATCGTTAGCCACCAATGTTGCACAGCTTTATTTGGCCAATAGCCAGGTGGAAGAGGCGATTGGCGTTTTGCAATCACGCATCGAAGCCGCTGAGCAAGAGAAGCCAGGGTCGACGATTGCGATGGCATATATTTCTTTGGGTTCTGCTTATCAATTAAAGCAGGACTTTGCGAATGCCATTATTTGGTTGCGCCAAGGTATTGAGCGAGCCAAGAGCCCAAGAGAAAATTGGTTGCAGATGTTGATGGCGGCTCATTATCAATTACAACAGTATGCTGAAGCGGTTGTGGTTATTGATCAGCTGATTACGATTAATGAACAAAAAGAAGAATACTGGTTACAGCAAGCGTCACTGTACCAGATGATGAATAAGCCAAAAGATGCGCTTAAGGTATTACAGTTGGCTAATGTGCGTAACATCTTGGTAAAAGAAGATGGCTTAATTAGCTTGGTTCAGTTGCTAATTACTGAAGGCGTACCAGAACGTGCAGGGCCGAATTTTGCTAGCGCTTTTGGAGAATAAAAAGATTGAGCTGACGGATGATAATTGGAAGTTATTGGCTTCTGCTTGGTTGCAAAGTCGGGAGCGTTCCCGTGCTATTGCCGCTTTTATAAAAGCGGCTGACGCTAGCCAAGCATCATCGAATAAGCAGGATGCGGCAAAATTATATTTCCGCAGTGCACAGCTGCAGTTTGATGAATCAGACTTTAACGGTGCAATCAAAAGCTTTGCTAAAGCAAGGGAGCTCGAGCTTAGTGGTAAGCAAACTGGAATCAGCCTGTTAATGCAGGGGAATGCGTATTTTGAACTTGAGGATTATAGCAATGCAAAGGTCTATTTTTCTAAGGCACTAAAAGAACCGAGTTCAACAAACAGTGCCAGAGCTTGGCTGGAATATATGGAGCAGTTAGAGTTGTTGAATTAGTTGTTGAATTAGTTGTGAAAAAGCTGCTGAAAAACCTCAGGTATTAATACCTGAGGTTCGCTTTTAAACTGACTGCTCAGTTTTCAATCTATTACTCGGCGCTTGCCGCGGTATTCTCTTCTCGTAAAAGATCAACTAAGCCGACGACTTTATCGTTCCAAGCTTGGCGCTCAGATTCTAGTTTGGCATTTTCTTCTTTTAACGCATTGTTTTGTTCTTCTAGATCGCTATTACGCTGTTTCTCTTCTTCTATTTCTAGATTTAAAAGTTCCATTGTTTCTAGCGTTGTTTGAATCTTTGCTTCTAGAGTGGCTAATAATTCTAAGCTCATGTGTCTATTTACCTCTTTTGTCTTAGTATTGACTGTGTTGTTTGTACTTTTAAAAATCATGAATATGACAATGTTTTCGCGAATAAGTTTAACACTTGTTCGTCACTTTGGCAGAGCAAACTTCACATATTCAGCTTTATTGTCATTCAACAGGTTTTAAATTTTCGTCAGATCAAAATTCGACCAGATTGGCGCGTGGTCAGACGGTTTTTCCATGCCGCGAATATCATAGCTAATACCTGCTGCGGTACAGGCTTCGGTCAAAGCAGGGGTTGTTAAAATGTGATCGATGCGCAGCCCACGCTTTGGTTCATCGGCAAAACCTTTTGAGCGGTAATCAAACCAGCTGAATTGGTCGTTGCTGGTTGGATAATGCTTACGGTACGTATCGGTTAAGTTTCTTGAAAGCAAATCCTGATACCATTCACGCTCAATGGGTAAGAATGAGCATTTTTTGGTTTTTAACCAGCGCTTACGATTCGGTTCGCCAATACCGATGTCGGTATCTTCTGGTGATATATTCATATCGCCCATTAGCAAGATATTGTCAGCGTCTTTTAATTCGTTATCTAGATAATTATTAAGGTCGACATAAAACTTGGCTTTCGCGGGGAATTTAGTTTCATGGACTTCACTTTCCCCTTGTGGGAAATAGCCATTTAAAACGTCAATGATTTTCCCATCGATTTCATAGCGGCAATGTATTAGGCGCTTTTGATCATCTTCGCTATCGCTAGGGAAACCTTTTTGTACAAAGATGGGTTTGCTTTTGGAAACGAGCGCTACACCGTAGTGGCTCTTTTGGCCAAAGTATTCAACGTGCCAACCAATGGATTCTACATCGGCTAATGGAAAAGATTCATCGTGAACCTTGGTTTCTTGTAAGCCCATGACTTCTGGGTCTAGCTGTTCTTTGATGGCTTCGAGCTGATGTTGACGGGCACGGATGCCGTTGATGTTGAAGCTAATAAAACGCGTCATAGTAGTCTCTTAAAATATCTTAACGATCATAATCGGAATAAATTGTTAACCTGATTCTATCAGTTCAAATAGTTTAAAACACGCACAACTGTCTATTGTTACGGGGCTGGGGCATAGATTACACCCGCATAACTGGGTAGGATGTGACTTACTTTTTGTTTTGCTTATTTTGACGGTAATTTTGTATGTGGCGGTTAGTGGCGGTATCGATTATTTGGGCGTTTTCTTTTGGTTTAATCAAAGGAAAACTCACAGGACTTGATTCGGGCTTGGTTGCCAGTATTCGACTGATTTTATGTTTTTTGTGTTTTATGCCGTTTATCCTCAAAGTTTCTCAGCACAAAATGCGACTTCGACTGGCTTTGTTGGGCATCGTGCAATTTGGCATTATGTATTTGGCGTACATAGAGTCTTATCAGTATTTGCCGGGGTATTTGGTGGCGGTATTCACTATTTTTACGCCTTTTTATGTCATTGCACTTAATACGCTGTTTGATAAATCCAGCCGTGATCCACGTAAGCTAGTTTTATCCTTGGCGGCAGTGGTTTTAAGTATTGCGGGCGCTGCGGTGATTGTTTTTAAATCCCCTGGGCAAGAAGCGTACTTGATTGGCTTTTTGATTTTGCAGTGTGCGAATATTGCTTTTGCAATTGGTCAGTGGAATTACCAACGCTGGGCTGATAAAGGTAGTCATGCTGGCAATATGGCCTGGATGTACTTAGGTGCTGCTGCGTTTGCTAGTTTAGTTACTTTCCCTCAGCTAAATATTAGTGAGGTTGTCATTAGCACTGAGCAGATAGGGGTATTGCTGTATTTGGGCGTTATTGCTTCGGGCTTGTGCTTTTATTTATGGAACAGCGGTAGTAAGCAAGTGACTCCTGCTACGTTGGCAGTGATGAACAACGGTTATATTCCGGTTGCGGTTATTGCCTCTATTTTATTGTTTTCTGAAGAAGCGGATTTATTGCGATTAGCTATAGGTGGAGGATTAATTCTTCTCTCTGTGCTTATTTCTTATCGCACGTCTTATACCTCGTTTGCTCGCAGCTCAATCGTCAGTGACAATAACAATAAAGACAACAGTAAAAATAACAGTGCTGCGTAAAGCAGCCTTCAAATGTTAGTATTATATTCATTATTATTCGGTAAAGTTGCCTACTTATGTTAAAGAGCCTTATGTTTTTAAAGAAGCCTGCACACACGCTATTACCAATCGCTATTTCTTTTGCTAGCTTACCCATATCATCTGCTTGGTCAGACAGCAGTGTTGCGCTTGATGCTCAGGTAGTGAGTGGCCGACTTTATGCAAATCCAGTCTCAGCCGCAGCGTTTAATGTGACAGTACTCGAGCAGGCTGATTTACAAAAGCTACCCGTTAATAATGTGGTGGATGCGCTGGAGTACGTTTCGGGCATTGATGTGCGTAAACGTGGCATTTCTGGTGTTCAGGCCGATGTGGGTATTCGTGGTAGTACTTATGAACAGACCCTTGTTTTGCTGGACGGTGTTCGCATGAATGATCCTCAAACGGGGCATCACAATTTTGATTTGCCGATTGCTTTTGAAGATATTGAGCGCATTGAAATTGTTAAAGGCCCCGGTGCTGCACAATATGGCCCAAGCTCAAATGGCGGTGTGATTAACATTGTTAGCCGCAAAGAAATCATTACTGAGTCTGGTCGTAAGGCGAAAGTAAATGTTCAACGCGGTAGTTATGACTACGAACGTTACGCCTTGAGTTTAGCGAAGACGGAAGGGGCTTACAGTCAGTTTTTAAGTGGTTATCACTCGGCATCAGATTCTTATATTCGCGATGAAGCGCTGGATTCTCGCCAAGGGCAAGGCAGTTATCGCGTTGTGCATCAAGGCGAGAAGACCATGACGCAAGTTGCATTTGGTTATATTGAGAAGGACTTTGGGGCGTATCGTTTTTATGTTGATGCCGATGCGCAGTCTAGAGAAAGCACTTCTCAGCGTCATGGTTACGGTATTCATCAATATCGTCTAGATAATGGCAGCCAGATTGAAGCAAGCTTAAATTGGCGCAATCACTTTGATTCATTTGTATATTCACCTACGTCCTCTGCAAGCGAGCATGAAACAGAAGCACTGCAGTCTCGCTTAACTTTCACTCATGGCTCATTCGTGACAGGACTGGAATACAATCAAGAAAACATGGACAGTAATCGTGATGGTCGTCAGGGTCGTCACTTTGCTAGTGCTTTTGTTAACTATAAGCAATTAATCGGTGCCAATATAAGTCTTACGGGTAACCTTTCTTATGTTGATTATGATAGTGAAGAACAGTTTGCATTACCGGTAATTGGTATTGATGCGCTTATTTCTGAAAATGTAGAAGTGTATGCCAATGCTGGGCAATCGGTTAGAACGCCAACGTTGAATGATTTGTTTTTGAATATGCCAGGGCGC
This sequence comes from uncultured Gammaproteobacteria bacterium, assembly GCA_963851095.1. Taxonomy (GTDB): domain Bacteria; phylum Pseudomonadota; class Gammaproteobacteria; order Pseudomonadales; family Oceanobacteraceae; genus Oleispira. Next base: position 98,604 of record CAWKOX010000025.1, read on the forward strand.
GATTTAGGTTCAGCCGATCTTGAACTTGAGAGAACGGATAGTGCAGAGATAGGCGTTCGATTAAATTCTAGCGATATTAATATCACCACCAGTATCTTTTATAAAGATACTCAGGATGCGATTGATTTTACTAAGTCGCAAGCTGAAGTCACTGCCAATTCTGCACATATTGCTCGTAATTACGGTAATAATGAAACCAAAGGTTTTGATGTTGAATTTGACGCCTCTGCTTTTGCGGCTATGCGCATGGGCATGAATACGTTAAAGCTAACCCACACACGGTTGATTCAAACGATTGAAACGGATTTCGCCGTTCTGAAAAATACAGACGGACAGCTGCAAAATCAAACGGCATTGCATGCAGGTTTTGATTTCTACAACAATTATTCACTGCTCACGACTTATAAATATGAAAGCCGTTTTGATAGTGAGGATTATGAAATCTTAGATTTACGCTTGGCTTATGAAGATAACAACTTAACCGTCGCGCTAGCAGGGTCTAACTTATTAGACGCTGAGTATGTTGATGCGGGCTTTGTTGAAGTAGCCGGTCCGGCCTTAATTCTTGAAATTGGATACCAGCTGTAATGAGTGATTTTATTCCCTCTGAAAATAGAACCCAAAGAATCATCATTGCAGATTATTATAATGTGATGGATTCAGACGCCATCGTAGAGCTGATGGATCAATACGCACAAGACAAAATGGGCGGTGGTGTAAGTCTGCCAGATTCTGTTAAAGCGGCCTTAGTACCCGCCATGGCCAATGTACCCGGAGCATTTACCGTATTGACATTGGTTGAAGGTAAACCCGCAGGTTTGATTAATTGCTTTATGGGCTTTTCAACATTTAAAGCCAAGCCGCTGATTAACATTCATGATGTGATTGTTTTATCTAAGTATCGCGGGCGCAAATTGAGCCAACTGATGCTAGAAAAAGTTGAAACTGTCGCGCGGGAGAGGGGCTGCTGCAAGTTGACGCTTGAGGTATTGCAGGGGAATAAAGTTGCGCAGAATGCTTATTTGAAGTTTGGGTTTGGTGGGTATGAACTGGACCCTGAAATGGGCGGGGCTTCTTTTTGGCAGAAGGCTCTTTAGGTTTGCCTTCCTGGTTAGGTTTGCCTTCCTGGCTTTTAGGGTAGTTAAAAGATAATTTACCACCGAGGTCGCTGCACAGAGGGAGAACAAGAAAATATTAAAGTGTCAGGGCGGCGCAATCCCTTAGCCATTAATATTTCTCTTCTTTTTTTCTTTTCTCTATTGCACTTCTCGGTGTACTCGGTGCCTTGGTGGTGAATCGCTTTTAGTCTTTAGTCTCAGTCCCACTCTCAGCTTCAGCTTTTTGCGAAGCTTCCCACAAGGCTCTCTTCTCAGCTTTGGTATCAACCAGCTTAGGTTTCTCTTCAAGGTAAACTTTAATATTGGCCATGCCTTGTTTGTTTAGGTGGTGTGCGTGGATTTTGCTCATCGTACCTTTTTGGCAGTACAGCAAATACGTTTGATCTTCTTTCAGCTCGCCTTTGCGGGTTTCTATCTCGTAGAATGGCATTTCAATGATTTTGTTATGGGTAAGATCCAGTGGCGCTACTTCGATTTCGCTGGGGTGGCGGATATCTAGAATGATGTCCTCGGGAGAAGGTAGGCTTACGTGCGCTACTTCTAATGCATCATTTTCTTCTTTAACCAGATTACCAATAAACTGATGAACGGAGTCTTCAACGGCTTTATTCAGTACAGCTAAATCAAACTTGGCTTCTTCGGCTAAAACCTTGTCCATTTTGGCTTCGGTTGTTGGTTTGACTGATATCACGCCGCAGTATTCTGGCATGGTCGCTGCGAAAGCCTCGGTACCAATTTGGCGAGAGATGCTGATGATTTCTGGTTTATCCATAACAACCAGTGGGCGCAATACAAGCTTGTCGGTCACTTTGTCGATCACAGCCAGGTTGGTTAGCGTTTGGCTGGATACTTGGGCGATGGATTCGCCGGTAACGAACGTATCGAGGTTGATCATGTCAGCTACTTGCTCTGCCGCGCGGTACATCATGCGCTTTAGAATTACGCCCATGTGGCCGTCTTCTACGTTTTCTAAGATTTCTTTAACAACGCCATCAAAAGGAACGCTAATAAAACGGGCCTTGTGGGATGCGCCGTATTTGTCCCATAAATAATAAGCGACTTGCTTTACGCCGATTTCATGGGCGCTGCCGCCTAGGTTAAAGAAGCAGTAGTGCGTTTTTAGGCCACGTTTCATCATTAAATAGCTAGAAACGGTTGAATCGAAGCCGCCTGAAATAAGAGAAAGCGTATCGCCTTGAGAGCCCATTGGGTAACCGCCAAGACCGGCAAAACGATTCTTAACGGCAAATAAGCTTTGATCGCGAATTTCTACCTGAACCGTCACGTCTGGGTTTTTAAGCTTAACCCCGATCGCGTCAGTTTCTTTTAGCAAGCCACCGCCAATATAACGCTCGGCATCGTTACTATTGTATTCGTGAGTACCGCGACGCTTAACGCGTACGCAGAAGGTTTTTCCTGCCAGTGATGGGCCGTTTACTTGCTTGATTATTTGGTAGGCGTCATCGAGGGTTTCGAATTCGTGTTCTTCGATTTCGTATGAGAAGGCGATGCCTGGTGTATTGCTTAGGATATTAATCATCGCGCGACGAATGGTTGAGTCGTCACTATTAATGCTGATGGATAAGTTATCCCACTGGCCTTGTACGTCAGCTTTAAAGCCGTTGCGACCGACTAGATTGCGCACGTTCATCTGTAGTTGTTTCACAAAGCGTTTGCGTACAGGGCGGCTCTTCATGATGATTTCTGGGAAATATTTGGCTACAAACTTCATAACGGACTCATCTAAAAAGACGCTTTGGCAGTGCTAAACGTCGGGTAAAAAATTGGGTGGCAAATTATACGTCATTATTGGCGAATAGTTTAGAACTTAAGCTTTTGCCATGCTTTGTGCCATAGATCGTCTTCTGCATGCTGATAGATGGCGGTTGTCTCGATCTTTTCATGGCGGGCGGAGCGGGTTAGGTATTTAAGGTCGATACCCGCATCATCGCCATGCGTTACCGATGTGTGTCGAAACCAGTGGGTTGATGCTTTTTCAAGAATCGATGCTTGGATCGGATTGTCTAGTCTGATGGACTCTGCGGCTTCTTTTACTACGATTTTGACTTGTCGATAAACCATGTTGGCACTAATGCCTTTGCCACCACTAATGCTACGCAATAATGGTGAGTGGTCATCTTCAGGCGGGAGCGGGGTTAATCCTAAGTGCTCACGATACTGCATTAATGCGGCGAGCATTTCATCACTCGCTGGGATTTTTCCTTGTTTCTCGCCTTTACCTAAAACAAACCACCACCATTGTCCGCGATACAGACGAAAGCTGTTCATGCTGTGGCTGCTAACTTCACTGACTCGCGGCGCCATTAAATACAATAAGTGGAATAAGAACCGATTACGCTGAAAATGATTCATTTGCTTTGGGCTAGCTGTCGGCTGATTTGAAAGGTGGTCTTTTAGCAGTTGCCAGGTTTTGTGATCAAGATAGCGCTGCTGACTGATCGCCTGATCGGTTTGCGGACGCAGCTTGCGATTACGGCGACGAATAAGAGACAGTGGATTACCTGCTAAATAGCCCGCATCCACCAAATAACTGAATAGGGCATTAACAATAATAAGCGCCTGACGCTGGCTATTCTCGCTTAACGGCCCCTTGAATGGACGCCACTCAGTACTGGTTCGCTCGGCGCGTGGCCCGCACCAGATTTCACTGGGCTGTGGGTCGGTGAGGAATTCTTGGTAAAGCTGAAAGTCTTCACGACTTAAGTCGGACAGGGCTTTTCTGCGCTGATTGATGGACCAGAGCAAAAGGCGCTCGGCTTCTTTGCGGTAATTTCGCAGGGTTTGCGGTGAGTCGTAGAATTCGTTTAGCCAACACTGAACGGCCTGCCAATCGGTATTGGCGTTGATTTGGCAGTGCTTAGAATCGTAGCGGTTTGCGCCTTGGCTGCCTGTTAGATGTGATGGCAGGGTGAGGGATTCTATCGGGGTTATTGGGTGCTTTTTCATTTGCTGGCTGTGTGCATTTGTTGTGAGTTGCTTTTATCTTGTACGTGTTTTTCAAATACAGGATCCTACCATTTCAAGAGAATAAATTCATGATAATAGGGTTAATCGTGAATTTATTATTGATAAATACCAATAAGTAAGGATTACCATACACATTTTACCTTACACTAGCTGGGTATTTCATTTAAAATAGAGCCAGAAGTGGGCTTGCAGTACAAAATGAATCCGCCCACTTAAATAGATATCAAATTAACCCCTAAACAAGGCACTAATTTAATGAGCGTTAAAAAAGCCACCCCAAAAGCCGTATTCGATGCCTGCGAACAGCTAGAGCAGCTAGATAAAGTATGGAACCGAGATGATGTCCGTATGATTGTTGGTGGCGGAAGCTTTGTGGTGATTGATCCGCTAATACAGGCCTGGCGCAAACTTCAACCTGTTCGAGAGGTTGCACCAACAGTTCCGACCGAATTATTAATTCAAGTGGCCACCATGCTTGAAAAGCAGGTAGCGGATTTTATTGGGACAATTGAGCAACATGACAAAGAGCGCGAAGAGATCCTTTTGTCACTCAATAAAAAAGCCTCAGAAAGCTTTGAACTTAGGGAATCGCAACTAGAAGCTGAACTTGAATTAGCCCGACACGCCAATCATGAATTAGAAGCGGAGTTTTCACGCAAAGAGGGCGAGCTGGCCAGCCACCAACAAAAAATGCAAGCATTGGAGTTAAAACTGCAGGTATCAAACGAGATGACCGCTTCTTTAAATGCTCGCCTGCAGGAGCAAAAGGAATTCTATGAGCATGCTATCGAAGAGCAGAAGCAAACTCATGCAAGCGATAAGGAAAGAATTGCGGAGCAGCACCTATTTGCCATCAATGAAATTAAGATTGATGCGCAGCAGCAGTTAGCTCAGCAAAAAAACGCACTTACAGAATCTGCAGAGATTGCCGAAAATCGTTTAATGAGACTTTTGGATCAGGCCCGCATCGAGCAAAAACAGTTAGTTGGCGAACTTACTAAAAAGACGGAGTCTCTGAATCATGAACTGCAAGCTGAGAGGCAGACCTGCCATGGGCAAAAGCTTGAAATTGCATCACTGACTTCGACACTAAATGAGACCAGAGAGAACCTGCAGGTTCATAAAAAGGAGCAAGCTGACGCCTTTAACTTGCAACTTACCGCACTTCAAGCTGAGAATAATGATCTAAAAGAGCAGGTTACTGGTCTTAAAGACAAGGACGGAGTGCAGGAGCTGTCGGATATTCAGCAATTACGCGAGTCAATTAAACAGCTTCAGGATCGGGTTTTGGGTGACTCTTGACGGCTAACTACGGAAAGTCAGAAAGCATCACTCAGGCTTGATCTTCTTGTGCTTGGCGCTGGCGTGGCGCTCGCGCATTTCGGTATCAATATAGCGATCAGTTGTTGCCATGCTTGCATGTCCGGCGTCGTCACGAACATGCTCTTTTGGTCGGTGCTTCACATCTTCAGATATTCCTGTGTGCCTGAGCCAGTGAACGGTAGCGGCTTTAAGCTCAAGAGCTTCTTCTTTTAATCCTTGTTCGCGCATCCTTTGATATGCTTGATCAAAGCAATCCTGCACAATGAATCGAATTTGACGCGTACTGGTTACCGGCCCTGTGCCTTTTATTTTGGATATCATCGGGGTAGATTCACTCACATGAGGCAGCGGTGATAGCCCAAGGTGGGTTCGGTAGCGCTTTAGTGCCGCTAGCATGTCATCGGACACAGTAATCATTCTGACTTTGTTACCTTTACCTGTAACCTGCAACCACCAGTTGTTATCAATGTCAGCTCGAAAATCACCCATGGTTGGGGTTGAGCGGCCATCGGCGACCAGCTCAGAAATCCGCAAGTACATTGCAAATAGACAATTCATAATAAACAAGCTGCGCTCATGCTGCTTGGGGTTTTCTGCTGCGTTCATCTCCACAGTTTCTAGAACAAAATCCCACTGTAAGTTTGAAATGCGGCGAATAGGTTCTTTATAAGCATGCGTCTGAAGGTATTTGCTTTTTTGTCGAATTAAAGCAACAGGGTTTAGTTCGCCATAATCTTCTTGCAGTAAATAGTTAAAGAAGGTCGATAGTATGGAAAAGACGGCCTGCAGGCTCTTTTGAGAAAGCTTGAAGTGCTTAGTGTTAGGGCGCTGGCCAAGCTGGGTTTCTACTTTTGTTATTTGGCTAACAAAAGGGCGCCAGCCTGGGTTGATGATGCGCTGGCCTTGACTGTTTTTAAAGCGAGCAACTTGTTTTGTGCCTATCCAGCTAAGAGGAGGGTGTTGACAGAACTCTAGGTACTCTTCAATATCCAGACGCCTGAGTTCAGGCAATGTTTTTTCTTGAATAAACCAAGACCACTGCACCAGTCGCTCGACTTCTCGACGATAGCTATTGAAGGTTGCCTGACTGCCGTTGTAGCTCTGTAAAAAGGTCAGGCAGTGATAGAGATCCTCTTTGCCACCCTTAGGTATCTGTTTTATCTGTCTAGCAAATATTGCATCGGCTTCCTTTAATGGACCTGCTAGATATTGAAGATTATCAAATATCGGGCTTGGAGGCTGAGATAATGGGGCGGACAAGGTATTGAAAGTTGAGGTCATAACGTTCGGCTTGCTGTAGGCTTATTTGATGAGTCATGCAGCTAATAATCCCATAATTATCGGAAATAACAAGTCAGATCAAATACGATTTGTCACTCATTGCATAGTGCCCCGTAGACTGATCACACTAGGGAATACTACCATGCAACATAAATCTTGCTATATTGGGGTGAAATCTATACTGTAGTGCTCTGGCTTGAGAAAGAGTCCTTATTTTTGTTTGTCGTACCACGTTGTTATTAGTAATAATCCTTCGCGTTATCCTCAGTAAAATATTAATTTTTCCCAGCTTAATCGCCTATTTTTGGCACTTTTATTTTTTTATATTAGGATATCTAATTATGTCTACTACAACGACTGGTACAGTAAAATGGTTTAACGAAGCTAAAGGTTTTGGATTTATCGAACAGAAATCTGGTCCTGACGTTTTCGCTCATTTCAGCGCAATTCAAAGCAGCGGCTTCAAAACTTTGGCTGAAGGCCAGGCAGTAGAATTTACTGTTACTGATGGTCCTAAAGGTCCTCAAGCTGAAAACATCGTTTGTATCTAAGCTTTAGCTTATACACGTTGTGATTAGTGCGATTCTCTCGCACTAATAATCCTACTCGTAATGCGCGATAAAGGCTTTCAGCTGAAATCGTAAATATTTATGAGTGGGGTGCTTAAGTCAGATTCCCCATTTGATTTGTACGCCGTAAGGCCTCCTAGCTTTATGAAAAATCTCCACTGGTATTAACAACTTATCTCTCTGGTCATATTTCTTTCTAGTCATGCTTCTTGCCGATGATGATTTTAGAATACTGTAATTCGCTGTGTGCAATTCTGTAGAATATTAATAACAAGGTGCGTATGGACTTGAAGCACTGCTAAAATACCCATTACTCAATTATTCCGATAATAACAATTATCGGAAATACCATGGGGTTGAAGGCTGGTTCTCGCTGTTAATTATACGGTCATCATAAACAAGTATTACAATGACACGCACCTGAATTTATTGATGTAAGAATATCTTAAACTCTACTTCAAGCTGGCTATATTCAATTCTTAACTGTGCATGAAGCTGTTCTGCGGCTAGCCAGTCTCTTTTATTTAATGCTTCTAGCAACTCAGCACAAATGAATTCAAATCGCGACGTATAAAAGTTTGATGATGTGCCTTTTAACGAGTGCGCCGCGACATGTCCTTTATCATAGTCCTGCTGTTGTATTCCGCTTAGCGCCTGTTGCATTTGGTTCGGAGCATCTCTTAGGAATAGCATTGCTAGCTTTTCTATTATACTTCGACTGCCCCCTAAGCTTGATATTGTTTTGTGCTGATCCCAGGAAGAAGAATCGTTCATTGCGGACCTCATTAGACGGTATTGGTTTTGGATGACATGTAGCCATTTATGAAACCATGGAGTGTTGTTATGGTAGCATAGCTCTTATTCGAACATTTTTTTGCAAGCTCGCTACTCCTGCAACTCTCTAGAAAGACCCTTTCGCATAAATTTTTATCCCGTATCGTTTCTTATACAGGCTGTATTATGCCCCGCCTTAAATGTGAATTTATTGCCTGTCAAAACCGACTCATCCCTCAGAATTTAAAGCCGAATAATGGTTTATACAAATTATTACCTATGATTAAGCAATAACAGCGCATACAAGCTGTCTTTGCAGCGTATCATCCTTTAAAATGCGCGGCATAATTTATTAGATTTGGAGTGAGTGGCGCATGTTTGAAGTTGGTCAGCGTTGGATAAGTGACACGGAGTCTGATTTAGGCCTAGGAATGGTTCAGGAAGTTACTTTTAGACAGGTAGCGATTTTATTCCCGGTTGCAGATGAAGTAAGGCGTTATTCAAAAGATCAAGCCCCTCTTACTCGTATAAAATTCAATATTGAAGATACGGTTCTTTTGGAAGACGGTAGTAAACTTACCATTACTGAAGTCCAAGAAATGAACGGTATTTTATTCTATGGCGATGCCGATCGTATTATTCCTGAAACTCAGCTGAGTGGACAGATTCAGTTAAGTCAGGCGTCTGAGCGTTTGTTAGCGGGTCAGGTTGATAACAGTAAGGCTTATGAGCTGCGTTTACGTGCCTTGCAAATGAAGAGTAAGCTGCAGGAACGTAAACATTATGGCCTTGTAGGAAGTCGTACTACCCTACTTCCTCACCAGTTATTTATTGCTAATGAAGTCGCTAGTCGTGAAGTTCCTCGAGTATTGCTTGCTGATGAAGTGGGCTTAGGTAAAACCATTGAAGCTGGCATGATCATGCATAGCTTATTATTGAGTGAACGTATTGAGCGCGTATTAGTTTTATTGCCAGAAGCACTAACGCATCAATGGCTAGTCGAGATGGTTCGCCGCTTTAATTTACGCTTTAGTGTGTTGGATGAAGGCCGCTGCTTGGCGCTTGAAGACCAAGAAGATGGCGCAAATCCTTACTTGCAGCAGCAATTGGTACTTGCGCCGTTAAATGCAGTTGCCAATGATCCCAAACGTCGCGAGCAGATTTTGTCTGCTGGCTGGGACATGGTTGTTGTCGACGAGGCTCACCATCTTGGCTGGTCTCCTAGTGCTCATGATGAAAGCTATGGATTAGTTGAGTCTTTGGCTCATGAATGCCCAGGCCTATTATTGCTTACGGCGACACCTGAGCAATTAGGCATGGAAGGTCACTTTGCGCGTTTACGCTTGCTAGATCCTGAGCGCTTCCATAATTTAGAAGAATTCATTCAGGAGCAGTCTCAATTTCAGCCTGTTGCTAATGCTGCACAGTCTTTACTGTCGGGCAGTGAATTGTCGAATACCGAGCGCGATGCGTTAAAAGGTCTATTAGGGCAAGATATTCCTGCACAGCCTGATGCTGAGCAATCTCAAGCTTGGATTAAGCAGTTAATTGATCAGCATGGTACTGGCCGAGTCTTATTCCGCAATACTCGTAGCGCAATGGAAGGTTTTCCTAATCGTGAAGTGATTGCACAGCCTTTCTTACTGCCTGAAGCTTACAAAGCATTTTCTGGCTTAGACGGGTTGTATCCTGAGCGTCAAATAGACGATTGGGAGAGTGTTGATCCGCGTATTGATTGGATTAATGAGTTAATCAAGGCAAATAAGGGCGAGAAGTTCTTATTAATTACCCATCAGCAGAAAACGGTTCTTCAGATCGAGCGTGCTTTATGGGAACGCTATGGCACTCAGTGTGCGGTATTCCATGAAGATATGGATATGATCGAGCGAGATCGTGCCGCAGCCTATTTTGCGGAACAAGAAGGCGGTGCTCAAATTTTGCTTTGCAGTGAAATTGGTAGCGAAGGTCGTAACTTCCAGTTTGCTCGCCATTTGGTTTTGTTTGATTTGCCTGACAACTGCGACCTTATTGAACAGCGCATTGGTCGACTTGACCGTATTGGTCAAAAGCACGACATTCAGTTGCATATCCCTTATTTTGAAGAGCATTCTTCTGAGCGCTTATTTGAGCTGTTGAATATTGGAGTGGATGTCTTCAGTCATCCGAATCCCCTTGCTCAGTCTTTACTTAATCACCATCATACACAAATGGTTGAAGCGCTTAACAGCCCCAAGATCAGTGATTTACACAAGCTGGTTGATGCTTTGATTCCTGAGCGTGAAGCTCAGCAGCAAAAGTTGGAACAAGGTCGTGATCGTTTATTAGAGTTACAGTCGTGCGATCCTGAGAAATCGAAGGCCCTGCTCGATCAGATTCTTGCAGATGATCGCCTTGATCAAGCTATTTTGCCGAGTTTTCTTGAACAGGTATGTGATGTTTATGGAATTATTCAGCAAGACCACAGCCAACACTGCTTTATTCTGCGCCCTGGCGACCATATGTTAACCAGTTACTTCCCTCACCTTCCTGAAGATGGTTTAACCTATACCTGTCGTCGTGATGTCGCTGTTGCTCGTGATGATGTTCAATTTTTCACGTGGGAGCATCCGTTAATCGTGGGGGCTTTGGACTTAATTCTTTCTGAAGATCATGGTAATTCAAACGTTGCGTACGTTGAAAATCATCAGTTCGCTACAGGAGATTTTTACTTCCAAGCTCAGTATACGCTGGAGTCACAAGCACCTAAGGCTTTGCAGATTCAGCGTTATTTACCTGCAGAAGGCATTCACATTGCGGTTGATCCTAACGGCGGCATTGAATTTCAAGAGCCAGATTACCTTGATTTCCCTGAAGATTTGAAACGCTCAACGGCGACAGGTTTGGTTAAGCGTGTTGAAACGGGCATTAAGAAGTCTTTAAAAATTGCTAAAGAAGCGGCAGAAGCTCAGCTTCCTAAGCAGTTAGCATTGGGTGCTAAAAGAATGGCGACTGAGCTAGACGGTGAAATATCTCGATTGCAAGAGCTGCAGAAAACCAATCGAAACATTCGTGATAGTGAGATTGATTTACTTAAGCAAAAGAAAGTCGCACTTGAGAAAGCTATTAGCCAAGCAAATTACAAAATGGATAATATCCGCATTGTGTTTTGTGGGTAAAAACCGCCTAGAAGAAAGCGCAGCTTTCTTAGGTTTTTACGACTAGCCATGGATGGCTAGGCCGGGCTGCCAATCAAAAATACCAACCTTCAAGAGTATTTCAAGTACTGCATCAGGGAATTAATTTCTGGGGACGTGGTAAATACGCCGCTTCGCTCTCCCTGTACACTCTCTACAGCTCCCTGCTGTAGAAGCCCCATAAATGAAATCCCTAATGCATTACCAAGATAGCCGAGTGGATTTGAGGTTGTTAATTGAGGGTCGTCCTTTAGGGCGAAAATTCTCTACGACCTTGGCGCTCTCATGGTTACAAATTCTTCTGCTGATGTTGGGTGAATGCCAATCGTTGCGTCGAAGTCTGCTTTGGTTGCGCCTGCGGTAATGGCTACGGCAATCCCTTGGATTGTTTCACCAGCGTCATGGCCAACCATGTGCGCCGCAATTACTTTGTTATTCGCCTTATTGACGATCAACTTCATCAAGGTGCGCTCATTCATACCCGAGATAGTATGCTTTAGAGGTTTGAAATTAGATTCGTAAACGTCAAATTCGATACCTTGGGCTTTGCATTCGTCTTCAGTTGGGCCAACGGTGCCTATATTAGGCTGGCAGAATACAGCGGTTGGAATATTGTCGTAATTCATTGGTACGGTATCACCATGATACTGATGCGCTAAGAATTTCATTCCTTGTGCTAACGCAACGGGGGTTAGTTGTGGGGTGCCGATAACATCACCCAGTGCATAAATTGATGGAACACTGGTCTGAAAGAAGTCATCTACCTTAATGGTCGTATTCTTGTTCAGTTCGATACCTAGCTTCTCTAAGTTCAAACCGTCGGTCATTGGGCGACGGCCTGTGGCATACAACACAAGGTCAAATTCTTGTTGCTGCTTATTAGTGAAGGTAACCAGTAATGTGCCATCGGTTTGTTTTTCGATGCTTTCTACTTCGGTCTCTGCTGCGATATTAACGCCCTTCTCGATCATTTGCTCTTGCACGAAAAGACGGATGTCATCATCAAAGCCACGCAATACAAGATCTTTGCGAACCGCTAGAGTCGTTTCAACCCCTAGGCCATTAAAGATACCTGCAAACTCGACGGCAATGTAACCCGCGCCAACAACTAATGCGCGCTTAGGGAAGTCTTCATCACTTAGGTCAAAGACTTCATTCGAAGTAATAGCATGCTCAACACCGGGGACTTCTGGTTTAAAAGGCCAACTGCCCGTTGCAATTAGAATCGTTTCGCCGGTAATGTCTTGCTCTGTACCATCTTGGCCATTGATGTGGACAGTATTGGCATCCACTAAACTGCCAGTGCCATTAAAAATGGTAGCGCCTGGGCCGGTTAATAAGTTTTGGTAAATGCCGTTTAAACGTGAGATTTCATTGGTTTTATTATCGCGCAGTGTTGGCCAATGAAAATCATTGAATTGGCTATTGATACCGAAGCCTTTGGCCTCTTCAACTTTTTCGCGGTATTCCGATGCATATACAAACATCTTTTTAGGGACGCAACCAACATTGACGCACGTTCCACCCAAATAACGATTCTCAATAATGGCAACTTTTTTGCCTTGAGCTGCAGCCATGCGGGCTGAACGAACGCCGCCTGAGCCTGCGCCAATCACTACTAGGTCAAAGTGTTGAAGTTCTGTATTCACGATAAATCTCCGTAACCAAGGTTCTGTTTTGACAGGACCTTTGATGATTAATTTTTTTGTAGCAGGCTTTAAAGGATGAGTAGAGTTTAGATGAATTTATTAATGAGGTCTCATAGTGAGTATTAATGGCTTAGATTAACATTCTCTATGAGACCTACTCAGCGTTGCTGCCTATTTATATAAAGAGCCGCGTAAATCTACAAGCCCTGGTTTATCGCCACGCTCTACATTGATTTGTTTGATCTGAATGTTGTGCTTTTGATTTAAATCTTCTAACCAGCGCATGGCGTCGTCGAAGACAGCGCCCTCTAACCAGATTCTTAAGCCATCACCATCCGGTTCAAAACGTTTTAGGTTGATGTTGGATCGCTTTGCTTGTTTTGTCACAATGGCCAATATCGGCGCGCTGCTTGACTGGTTGTTGGTTTGTCCTTGAAATTTATGAGCGTTATTCGCAAGGGTTTCGTAGGTTGCAATACTTTTGGCAAGTTTGGTTTGATACAGTTCTTGCTTAGCCAAAAAGGGTTGTACGAACAGGATGATAATTAAACACAGGACAATAAAGGCAGAGATACCTTTAATGATTTTTTGATCGCGGACATTCTGGCTGCCATACCAAAGATTGAAGCTTACAACAGGAGGAAGTTGCTTTAACTTTTGTAGGCTTTCAGTCCAGCTGGAGCCTAGCTTCTGCTTTAGGGTGTTCATGCGGAAGCTCCTATTTTGATTCGGCCTTTAACGCCATTTTTGTCATTGGTTGCTTGGGCAATTTCAACATTGAGACCTTGTTGTTCTATGGCGGCTTTATAGCTTTGCAATTGAGCCAAGGTTTTAGACGTTAGGTCTATGACTAATTCATTTTGGCGATCATTAAAGCGAAAGCTCTGCCATTCAATGGATTGCTTTAAGTTGTTTTGCTGCAGCGCTTTACTCGCTTGAGAGAGCAATACCATTACTCCAGCGCTGGTGACGGTGCTGTCCCCTTTTACTTTGCTGCGAATTTGGCGCTCTAAGAACCGAACTCTCTCACCAGGAAATAGACGCTTGTACAAGCCAATGGTTTCAGCTTTCACGTGATTTTGCTGAGCGACCAAGCGCTTATTCTCCAAAGAAATTTCGGTGAAGCTAAATATGCACCAGCAAGCTGCAAGTGCTGCTACAGGCTTCCACCATACCGCTGGTTGATCTTTTTTTGGCTCTGCAGGGCGAAACTCACCGGTTAATAAATCACTGCACTTGGCAGATAATGCATCATCCCTTAAGCTTGAAAAGTCACCATGCTGAACGCTAACGGTTTCGAATATTCCTGCTGAATTGGTTTCTATCTGTGTCTTAAGTAGATTGGCGCTATCAAGATTCGAGTCGATTAACGTTATCGCCGCTTGAGATCCTTTGGCCAAATCGTCGCATAAGCCTTCTAGGAAAGCAGCTAATGCCGACTCGTGAATTTTAGCTTCACTTAAACCTGGAATATTAACAAGCCAAAATTTACCGTCGTGTACCAAACTGTTTTCAGGCACTAAGCTGGTTTCTGGGATGAGCTGGCGCAGCTTGATATGTCTTAGTTCGCAGGCTTCAAGTAATCGATTAAAATTGTCGACCATGCTGCAGTATACGCGATGGGTAAACTTACCCATCTTACCCGCTGTGACTAAATGGTAGTGACTAATGTCTTCAATAAGGCTTTCTTCAAGTGCGAAAGGTAGGGCTTTCGGTAGATGCCTTCCTTGTACTCCGGGCAGCGTTAACCAGCGGCACACATAGTTTTCACCTTGTAAGATAAAACGTAGTTGTGTCAGGTCTTCTAGCGTTTCTGCCCACTCATCCAAGGGGAGCCAGTGGGCATTAACATCACTGTCGGTGTTATTTTCTTGTATTGCTGGGGTGAGTGGTGAAACAAACCAGGTTTCTAGCTCTACACTCCAACGTACCGCAACTGTTTCCATTATTTCAGCCTAAAACGTGTTTCTAAATACCACCGCACCTGGGGGGTATTACTATTGTTATTCAGTGTTATTGTTGCCACCACTATTATTGACTCCATTATTAGCGCTGCTATTAGCACTAGACACCACTGGGAGGCGCGCTTCCGTTCGAGAGTAATCTCGGTAATAGGTTCGCATCTCTCCAGATTGTAAGTCGCGGTGCATCAACATTTCTACGGTGGCAACTCGGTCTGCCAGTGTAACGCGTGCAAAAACTTCAAAGTACTGAGAGTTTACACTGAAATCAGGCTTATCCCATACTTCCTTCGGGTTTTGATTATTTGAGCTTGGATTATTTTTACCCGCCTCGGTAAATGGTTGTACTTCAGTTAAACTCCAAAATTCCTCAAGGCTACTGAAGCCTTTCTCCCCTCGGCTATTAATAACAGTATCGGCATCAGAGAGTGACCACGTTGATGACAATGATGCCAGTACTTTATCACTGGCGGTATTGACGTTTAGCGTTGCATTAACGGGTAGCGTGCTGACATAGGGTTTGAGCTTGCGATAAATGTCGGCATCTATTTCTTTTACTAATAATAATTCAGACGGGTGTTTAAATAACGCGTAGCTCGCACGGTATGGCACTTCTTCCGCTAAATAGTCATTATCAACCATGCTGTCTTCGTCCATAAATTGCTGAGTATTGTCTGCAATGATGGGGTCGATACCGAGCTCAGCCAGTAAGTTTTTAAACCTTTGGTTTTGAACGGCTCGATTGCTTGCACTTTTATGTAAGCTATTGAGATTAAATCGAGATTGGGCATCGATGATTTGAATTTCAGCGGTGCCTGGATCTAACGGGTATGTGAGTGGGTTTGCCCAATCTTCTGATAAATTATCGATTTCGGCATTATTATCAAAATCTAGGCGTAACCCTGCGCGCACTGCGTACTCTATGCCACTGCTATAGGCTCTTGCTTGCTGCAATGCCTGT
The DNA here is from genome assembly GCA_963851095.1 of uncultured Gammaproteobacteria bacterium. Taxonomy (GTDB): domain Bacteria; phylum Pseudomonadota; class Gammaproteobacteria; order Pseudomonadales; family Oceanobacteraceae; genus Oleispira. Next base: position 114,401 of record CAWKOX010000025.1, read on the forward strand.
AGGTTACCACTGCGTTGAATGTCTAAGCTTTGGCGCTCAATCATTGCTGTTGCCAATACGGATACGATGGCAAAAATAAGTAAAACCGAGATGAGCGCAAGCCCCTGCTGTTTTTGCGGGTTAATGCTGCGCTTATGGTTGAGGCTATTGCTGGAGCTGTTTTTAATTGGCGTATTATTGATCATCATATGCCAGCAACCATAATCGTTCTATTTCACCTATTTTAGGCAATGTTAGCCTCCAGCGCATAGCGACCGGAATTTCTGGAGCGCCACCGGTTTGTAAGTTTGGCCATTGGGTATACCAGTTAGATTCACCGCTTTGGCCTTGGGTATTGCTTCCGCTGGCGTTGGTGTTTTCTTTGGCAAATATTTCTATTTCTAAAGAATCTACAAGGTCCAATACAATTTGCGTTTTAGCTTCTGTATCCCCAGAGCGGTCAAGCACTGGCCAAAAATAGCGCACCAAACAAGACCCTTCTGGCTCTATATTGCCCCAATCTTGAAGACGCAGCTTTGCTTGTGCGCATTCCTCTTCTTGAATATCAAATAATTGAAACGCTACGCGCTGCATAATAGCGCGCCCATTCGGCTCGTTTGGGTTGTTGCGCCACCCAAGCCTAGTCCATTCTGCTAAATAATCGGTGCTATCAAGAATGATAGAGGGCTGAGAGTCGCCGTATTGATCTCGAATGCCTCGATTGATTATTTGTTCAACATCACGACTTACAAATTGGTTAAATCTTTGTAAGGTCGTCAGCTGCTCAGAGCGAATGTCGGTTGTTTTCTTTGTTTCGATAATGTTACTGAGCAAGCTGGTTGAAGAGATCCCGATCAGTGCTGTGATGGATATCGCAATCATGACTTCTAGCAAGGTAAAGCCAATTGCTTTTTGTCTTAGTGTATACGTTAATGAATTGGGCTTATGACTGATCATCAGTATTTACCCATAAAACCCGTTAGGCTTACTAATGAATTTTCTTTATCGGTCATTTTAGCGACCTTAATCTCAATGCGTCGAAAATTGGGCAGCGGCGTATCTTCGACTTTAGTAACAATATGCCATTCGCGCCCAGCCATTTCTTCTTCGTCTTTTGTTTGGGTTGCTGCTGGGTACCCTAATAATTTTAATTTGTTAAGGCGATTTTCAGCAACGAAAGACGCCAAAGTCTTTTCTTCTAAATAAAGCACGGTATCGGCGTTTTGACTTGCGGTACGACTAATAGCAGCAGCCATCACGGCAAAGATCGACAAGGCAATCATTACCTCAATTAAGGTAAATCCACGTTTGCTATAAATGTTACTGAGTGAATTATTCTTCATATTGCTCAATGTTCATCTGAAAGCGGCTAAAGCCATCACCTTCAATAAAAATGCTGAAGCTCTCATCGTATTCGTGATTGATCGCGACTTTGAAAGGTGTGTATTCATCGGATGATAAAAACATAATGGCAGGCTTTACCCCATCGTCACTTATCAGCTCAGCAAGATCAAACTCTTTATCTTCGATGAATAATGACATAGAAAGCTGTTCCGGAAGCTCTATTGAGGCCTTAAGACTGCCCTGGTAAGTGTCCCAGGGAATGTCCTTGAGCTTGCTAAGTTCTTCGCTGGTTTTGCCCTCAATATGCCTGGGGTTATGAATGTCGAAGTATTTTAATAGCTGGGTCGACTGACCATCCATCGCCAAGCCTAGATCAATGTTTTGAAATACCGCTTCGTCACGATAAGCGCTTAGCTGGGCAATAAACTTTAATGCTTGCTGCTTTGCTTCGTGCTTTTGTTCGTTGCCACCACCGCTTAAGGTTGCCATGCCAAGCATGAGACCAATTATGGTGAGTACAACCATGATTTCGAGCAAAGTAAAGCCTGAATGTGCACGGTAGCTTGATGGCATGCGAACGTTATTGAACACCCAATTATCCTTGATGTTCTATATCGGCTAACTCTTCTTCTCCGCCTTCTTGACCGTCAGCACCCAGTGATAGAATGGTATAGCTGCCTTCTTCGTAAAAGTACGCAAACTCATTACCCCAAGCATCCAGAGGTAGTTTGCCACCTTTCAGGTAGCCGCCAGACTTCCAGTTTTTAGGTTCTGGGCTGCCGCTTGGCTTGGTAATTAAGGCTTCTAGGCCTTGATCGGTTGTTGGGTAGGTGTAGTTATCGAGCTTGTACAAATCAAGCGCGTTGCCGATTAAAAACATCTGGCTCTTGGTTGTTTTAATGCGAGCTTCACCGGCATTGCCCATAATGTTACCTGCGACTAGCGCGAGCATACCGCCAATAATGGCTAATACAACCATAACTTCAATGAGGGTGAAGCCCGATTGCTTTGCAGTATTGGTGCTGTGTTTATAAGACATTTTTTGCATGACTATTTTCCTAGTTTATTATGAATTTACTTCTAATTTGCTTCTGAGCTTATTGAACCATATTCTGCAATTCTAAAATTGGCAGCATGATGGCGGTTACAATCGTGGCAACAATGGCCCCCATGGTCAGTAACATAAGGGGCTCGAACATTTTAACCAAGGCTTCAATGGTTGCTTCTAAACTGGCTTGCTGCTGAGCAGACGTTCTTGTGAGCATATCGTCGAGCTCACCACTGCTTTCGCCACTGGCAATCATATGTAGCATCATGGGTGAAAAGAATCCGGTCGCGGTCAATGCCTTGCTTAGGCTGCCGCCTTCACTAACCTGAACCGTTGCTTCTTTTACTCCGGCCTGAATAGGTAAATTCTCAACTACTTGAGACGCTATTCGCATAGCTTCAACTAAGGGAACCCCTGAGCTGGTCAAAATGGCTAGCGTGCTGATATATCGTGCTGTATTGGCACTTTTGGTAAAGTTCTTAATCCCTGGTGCCGTCAGTAAAAACTGATGGTATCGGTATTTGAAAGCCGGTTTACGCAAAGCGTAAAGAAAGCCTGCCCAGCTGAGTCCGCTAACAATGACAATAACTAGGCCATAGTTGGTGATTAAGTGGCTGATATCCAGCATAAGTTGGGTCAGGCCAGGTAGCTCTTGACCATTTCGTACAAATACCTCAACGATATCGGGCACGACATAGGTTAATAGCCCTACCACAATACCGATTGCAACAATGCAGAGGATGATGGGATACATTGCGGCCAGTTTGATTTTGGTTTGTGCGGTCTGCTGTGATTCTGTGTAGTCGGCAAGTTTGTTTAGTACGCCGTCAAGATGACCTGCATGTTCGCCGGCACTGACCGTTGCGCGGTATAGATGAGGGAAAGCGCGAGGGAATTCTTTTAGTGCGTCAGCTAGCGTATGCCCTTCAAGTACTTTTGAGCGAATCGATAGCACCATGCTTTTAACAACTTGTTTTTCGCTTTGCTCTGAGACGGCTTTTAAGGCCTCGTCGATCGGCAGGCCAGCAGCAATGAGCGTAGCGAGCTGGCGTGTAATTAATGCTAGGTCAGCGGTTTTTAATGACGGACCTAAAGAAAAATTAGCAAGAAACCCACCCTTCTTTTGTTTGCCATTGTTGGTGGCTTCTACAGAGAGAGGCATCCAGCCCTTGTCACGTAGCTGTTGTCGTATTTGACGCGAGCTATCCGCTTCTAAAACCCCTTTGTGCTGTTTGCCTTTGTTGTCTAAGGCTTGGTATTCAAATGCAGCCATAATTATTCAAAAGGTTACCCTTTTGCCACCCTTAATAATTCTTCAATTGTGGTGGTTCCCTGCAAGACTTTACGTATACCGTCTTGATGGATTGAGGTGCTGATCTCGCGTGCATGGGCTTCTAACGCTTGCTCACCGACACGATCATGAATTAACGACTTCATTTTTTCATCGATTGGGACGACTTCATAAATTCCCTGTCGGCCACGATAACCTAGCTGATTGCATTTTTCACAGCCTTTGGCGTGAAAAATAGTAGGTGCTTGTTGCTTATTAACACCCAATAGCTCACATTCTGCCTCATCCGCAATGCTAGCTTGCTTGCAGTCTTCGCAAAGAACCCGTACAAGTCGCTGCGCTAATACGCAGACTAAGCTTGAAGAGAGAAGAAATGGTTCAACCCCCATGTCTTGTAGGCGCGTAACAGCACCGACGGCTGTATTGGTATGCAGTGTTGATAAAACCATGTGGCCAGTAAGAGAGGCTTGAATGGCAATTTCTACCGTTTCCAAATCTCGAATTTCACCGATCATTACAACATCAGGGTCTTGACGAAGAATGGCGCGCAAGCCTTTGGCGAACGTCATTTCAACCTTGGTATTAACCTGAGTTTGACCAACACCTGGAAGGCTGTATTCGATAGGATCTTCGACCGTTAGAATGTTACGACTAGCATCGTTCAGCTCACTAAGCGAGGCATAGAGTGTGGTTGTTTTACCCGAACCTGTAGGCCCTGTTACCAAGATAATGCCGTGAGGTTTTTGGATTGCTGACAGTAGGTTGCTGAGGTCGGAGGTCTCCATTGCCAGCTGGCGTACATTCAAGCGCCCTGCTTGCTTATCTAGCAAGCGCATTACAATACGTTCGCCGTGATTCGATGGCATGGTCGATACACGCACATCAACTTCTCGTCCACCGATACGTAAAGATATTCGACCATCTTGAGGAACGCGTTTTTCGGCGATATCCAGCTTAGCCATTACCTTGATGCGAGAAATAAGCAACGGCGCTAGTGCACGCTTTGGCTGTACGACTTCGCGCAGAACGCCATCAACTCGAAAGCGAACTAATAAGCGTTTCTCGTACGTTTCGATGTGAATATCCGAAGCGCTGTCTTTAACGGCTTCCGTTAACAATGCATTAATTAGGCGAATAATCGGTGCATCATCTTCTTGTTCTAATAGGTCTTCGGTCTCTGGGACTGAGTCCGCAAGGCTGGCAAGGTCCATTTCGTCGCCTAGACCTTCAACCATGCCCATGGCTTCAGAGGAGTCTGTTTGGTAAACCTGTCCTAAGATTCGTTCAAAATCGTCATTGCTGGCGACTTCTAGGGTAAAAGCACTGCCAAGAAAGCGCTGAACTTCCAGCAACACGTGGGGTTGCAGCCCTTCTTTGTGAGCAGCAACAAAACCAGTAGGTCGCTTATCTAGAACAATGCCAAAGCGCTTAGCGAAGGAAAACGGTAAGCGTGGGATCGTTAGGCTTTGCTGTACGGATACAGTTTGCTCTGGCATTACATTGTCGGTCATATCAGTTTCTTAACGCTGTTTTGAGATTGTATTAATGCTTGTTGTAATTCTAATTGTTTTGAAAGCAAAACCATTAATTAGTTCGCCCTATGCCAGAATATTGGAATCCATCCGCTTTCAATGTCGCAGGATCGTATTGATTGCGTCCATCAATAATCACTAGTCCCTTCATCAAACGCTTCATTGCATTGAAGTCTGGTTGGCGGAATGGCTTCCATTCAGTAACCAGAACCATTGCATCAGCATCTTTCAATGCATCATACTGGTGATCAACTAGAGTAATCATACTCTCATCAAAATTATTTTCTGAGAAGTGCGCACCCGCATTATCCATTGCTACAGGGTCGTAAGCGCGTATCTTTGCGCCCGCTTTCAGCAGTGCTTCGATCAGTATTAAAGAAGGTGCTTGGCGTAAATCATCCGTGCCTGGTTTAAAGGCCAAGCCCCAAATGGCAATGGTTTTGTCGGCTAGGTCGTTATTAAACTGTTCGTTAAGCTTTTCGAACAAGCGCATCTTTTGTAATTCATTACGATCATCAATCGCATGTAGGATCTTTGCTTGGTAGCCGTGCTCGGCGCCCATATTGATCAATGTTTTTACATCGTTAGGGAAAAAAGACCCGCCGTATCCACAGCCGGGATAAATATAGGAAAAGCCGATGCGGCTATCAGCCCCCACCCCTGTTCGAACGTGTTCTATGTCGACCTTTAACTTCTCTGCCAGGTTTGCAAGTTCATTCATGAAAGAGATTTTTGTTGCCAGCATGGCGTTTGTTGCATATTTAGTAAGTTCGGCATCACGAATGCCCATGAATATAAGTTTGTCGAAGCTGCGTGAAAAAGGCTTGTATAGCTCGGTCATTAAACGCTTTGCTTTATCTGTTTCGGCGCCAATAATGATGCGGTCTGGGCGGTTGAAGTCCTCAACTGCGGTGCCCTCTTTTAAAAACTGAGGGTTGGCGACAATATCGATAACGCAGGGTATTGAAAGCTGTTCAAGTACTCTGTTTTTGATTTTTTCTGAAGTGCCTACAGGGACGGTCGACGCTGTAATAATGATGGAATCTTGCGTAATCACCTTGGCAATGCTGTCGATCACTTGCCATAACTCGGATAAATCAGCACTGCCATCGCGAGCGCTTGGGGTATCAACCGCAATATAGAAAACTTGGCATTGTAATGAGGTTAAGGCAAAGTTATTGCTGTAGCTTAAGCGACCTGCATTCAGGTTTTCACTTAATATACTGTCAAGGCCAGGCTCGTAAAGTGGTGTTTTTCCTTGCTGAAGTTGTTTGATTGGGGCTTCGTTGATATCTAAGCATAAAACGCCATTACCCATCTCTGCAAAGCAAGCTGCGCTGACTAATCCAACGTAGTTTGTTCCGACTACTGTAATATCCAAAATGCTTCTTTCCCTATTCGATAACCGCACAGTGTAACGCTAATAATATCTGTGCATTAAAACATGTGTTTAAACTACCTTAACTGAAAAAAATCACAAGCGTAAACCCGCTATTTATGGGAGATCTGAGAGGAATTTTTGGCAAAAAAAAGCCCAGCGGAGCTGGGCTTTTTTGAGTTGATTATACTTTAAGCAATTAAAGTAATTTTTCCAACTCAGGAACCGCGTCAAACAAGTCAGCAACTAAACCGTAGTCAGCAACTTGGAAGATTGGCGCTTCTTCGTCTTTGTTGATCGCAACGATCACTTTAGACTCTTTCATACCAGCCAAATGCTGAATCGCACCTGAAATACCAACAGCAATGTACAAAGAAGGTGCAACGATCTTACCCGTTTGGCCAACTTGCATGTCGTTTGGTACGAAGCCAGCATCAACAGCAGCTCGAGATGCACCAACAGCAGCGCCGATTTTATCAGCAACCTTGTATAGGATCTCAAAGTTATCGCCGTTACCCATACCACGACCACCAGAGATAACGATCTCAGCAGCAGCAAGGTCAGGACGGTCAGATTTTGCAAGTTCTTCGCTAACGAAAGCAGAGATTGCAGATTCTTTAACGATTGCCGTTGCTTCAACAGCAGCAGAACCACCTTCAGCAGAAACAGGATCAAAACCAGTACCACGTACTGTGATCACTTTAACGCTATCAGAGCTTTGAACTGTAGCGATTGCGTTACCCGCATAGATTGGGCGTACAAACGTATCAGCGCTTTCAACAGCAACGATATCAGAGATCATATTCACATCAAGCAATGCAGCTGTGCGAGGCATGAAGTCTTTACCTGTTGTTGATGCAGCAGCAAGGATGTGGCTATAGCCAGCACCCAGCTCAGCAACTAGGTCGCCCATAGACTCAGCGATCTGGTATTTGTAGGCAGCGTTGTCAGCAACAACAACCTTGCTAACACCCTCAATTTTTGCAGCAGCATCAGCAACTGCGCCACACGCTTCGCCAGCTACTAATACTTCGATGTCGCCACCGATTTGTTTAGCAGCAGCAACAACGTTTAGAGTCGCAGCATTTAACGCAGCGTTATCATGTTCAGCGATTACTAAAATAGTCATTACAATACCTTCGCTTCGTTTTTCAGTTTCTCAACAAGCTCAGCAACGTCAGCAACCTTGATGCCAGCAGAACGCTCAGCAGGAGGAGTTACTTTAACTACCGTTTGAGTGCTCTTGATTTCAACGCCTAGATCAGCAGGAGATACAGTTTCAAGAGGCTTACGCTTAGCTTTCATGATGTTTGGAAGAGAAGCGTAACGAGGTTCGTTCAAACGTAGGTCAGTTGTTACGATGGCTGGAAGGCTTAAGCCTACAGTACGTAAACCAGCGTCTACTTCACGAGTAACGTTAACTTTATCGCCATCAACAACAACTTCAGAAGCAAACGTGCCCTGAGGTAAACCTGTCAATGCGCCAAGCATCTGACCTGTTTGGTTGTTATCACTGTCGATTGATTGCTTACCAAGAACAACAAGCTGAGGCTGTTCTTTTTCAACAACGGCTTTTAGCAACTTAGCAACAGTAAGAGATTCTAACTTCTCGTCGGTTTCAATTAAGATTCCGCGATCTGCGCCAAGCGCTAAAGAAGTACGAATTTGCTCTTGGGCAACTTTAGGACCGATAGATACTACTACGATCTCAGTAGCTACGCCCTTTTCTTTTAAACGAACCGCTTCTTCTACAGCGATTTCACAGAAAGGGTTCATAGCCATTTTGACGTTATTTAGATCAACATCAGAATTATCAGGCTTAACACGTACTTTGACGTTGTAGTCAATTACGCGCTTTACAGCAACAAGAACCTTCATAGATTCTCCGTATTCGTCTAGTGAATGATTGAAGAGAGCCTCTCATTGGATCTAAAAACTGCCAATGACTCTCTCCCAGCGCGCAATATTATTCGTATCTTTCGGCCTAAGGTCAATAGAAACTATTCAGGTAATGAGAATTCCTATTATTTAAAGCGCTTTTTTAGCCAGAAATTGTCCAGAAAGGGTGAAAAATCAATAAATTAGCGCCAAAAGCTAGGTATATAGAATGCACAGACGTATAATATCGGCCTTTATTTAGAACGCTATAATAAATCGCTAGTATTATTAGCAACTGTAATTAGCTCCCAGCTTATTTTTCGAGGAGATCACAATATGCAACGTGAATCGATGGAATATGATGTCGTTATTGTTGGTGGAGGCCCATCTGGTCTGTCTACTGCAATTCGTCTAATGCAATTGGCACAAGAAAACGAACAAGAACTGACCGTATGTTTGGTTGAAAAAGGTTCTGAAGTCGGCGCGCACATTTTATCCGGTGCGGTAATTGAAGATCGTGCTTTAGTTGAGCTGTTCCCTACTTATAAAGAAATGGGCGCACCACTAAATACTGAAGTTCTTAAAGATGAAGTTCACATCTTAACCAGTGCGACTGGCGGAATTAAAACCCCTAACTGGGCAATTCCTAAACCAATGCACAACGACGGCAACTACGTTGTTAGTCTTGGTAATGTTGTTCGCTGGTTGGGCGAACAAGCTGAAGCGCTAGGCGTTGAAATCTACCCAGGCTTCGCAGCAGCTGAATACATTGTTGAAGATGGTGCGGTTAAAGGCATCATTACTGGCGATATGGGGGTTGGTGAAAACGGCGAACATACCGACATGTACATGCAAGGTATGGAACTTCGTGGTAAATATACGGTTTTCGCTGAAGGTTGTCGTGGACACCTTGGTAAAGCATTGATCTCTGAGTTCAAATTGGACGAAGGTAAAGATCCTCAGCATTACGGGATTGGTATTAAAGAATTATGGGACATTCCTGCTGAACAACACCAAGAAGGGTTGGTTGTTCACGGCGCAGGCTGGCCTTTGACGGAGTCTGATTCTTCCGGTGGATTCTTCTTATACCACGCAGAGAATAATCAGGTTGTTTGTGGTTTGATTACCGATTTATCTTACTCTAACCCACACGTTAGCCCGTTTGATGAATTCCAGCGCTTAAAGCATCACCCAGTTCTAGCTAAGCACCTTACTGGTGGTAAACGCGTATCTTACGGTGCTCGTGCCATTGCTAAGGGTGGCTTAAACTGCCTTCCTAAAATGACCTTCCCTGGTGGCTTGGTTGTGGGTTGCGATGCGGGTACTTTGAACTTCGCTAAGATCAAGGGCACTCACACAGCAATGAAAAGCGGCATGATTGCAGCTGAAGAAATTGTTAAAGCGATTAAGTCTGAGCGTCAGCATGACGAAATCACTGAGTTCACTGCGGCATTTGAATCTTCTTGGGTTTATGAAGAGCTTGAGGGCAGCCGTAACTTCGGCCCTGCAATGCATAAGTTTGGCATGTACCTAGGTGCTGCTTTCAACTTCATCGACCAGAACCTGTTCAAGATTCCGGTAAGCTTGCACGATACGACGCCAGATCACGCAACGCTGAAGCCTGCTTCAGAATGCAAGAAAATCGACTACCCTAAGCCGGATGGTGTATTGAGTTTCGCTAAGCTTGACTCTGTATTTATTGGCAACGTAAACCATGCTGAAAATCAGCCGTGTCACTTACGTCTTAAAGACGTGACGATTCCTCTAGGCTCAAACCTTGAGAAATTCGATGAGCCAGCTCAACGCTACTGCCCTGCTGGTGTTTATGAGATCGTTGAAGAAGAAAGTGGCGATAAGCGCTTCCAGATCAACTCTCAAAACTGCGTACACTGTAAAACTTGCGATATTAAAGACCCTGCACAAAACATCACCTGGGTAACTCCAGAGGGTGCTGGTGGTCCAAACTATCCTAATATGTAAGATCTTCTAATAATTTAGAAGGTTGAATGTATTATAAAAAAGCGGCTTCGGTCGCTTTTTTTGTGTCTGTAATTTGTTTAAGAGCGACTAATCACAGGGCGCACAGAGGAAAGGATAGATGATTTACCACGGAGTGCACGAAGGCGCTTCGCTACACAAAGAAAGATAGGCTTTGACGGTTGATATATTAAGAGCTATATTCTATTTTGGTTATATTGATTTTTGACTATATTTTAGGGATTATCATGAAAAAAATTCTAGCTTCATCCGCTTTAGCGCTCTGCCTTCAAAGCCTTTCACCTGTGCTTTATGCAGACCAGATGAGTGCGGCCGAAAAGCAGGGATTAGTAAAGGATGCCAAGACCCAAATAATGTCACTGGCCGGTGCGCTAACCGCGACTCTTAAGCAAGGCATTAAGACTGATGGCCACGCTGCTTCGGTGAAACTGTGCAACTTACAGGCACCTGCCATCACTAAAGCATCTTCTATTGAGGGCGGAGCTACCGAATGGACAGTGAGTCGTACATCACTAAAGCTACGCAGCCCTGCTAATGTGCCTGAAGGCTGGGTTGAACAGATCATGAAAGATTTTGAACAAAGAAAGGCGAATGGCGAGCCAGCAGAAAACATTGCCCATACCGAAGTGCGTGACGGTAAGTTTTACCTAGTGAAAGCAATCCCAACAAAGGCAGACTGCTTAGCATGTCACGGCAGCAATGTTGCTGAAGACGTAAAGTCAAAGCTTGCTAACTTGTATCCTAATGATAAAGCAACGGGCTTTAATGTCGGTGATATTCGCGGAGTCTTTGTCGCCTCTAAAGAACTTAAATAGCGTCTCTTTTAAGCAAACGCTATTTGGGGTTAAGCTGGAATATTAACCCTATAGTCGCCACTACAAACAACATAACCTTCGGCGGTTTCTTGGGCTAAACTTATCAATTCATAATAAGTGCTTTGATTTAATTTGGCCCAAAGATTATTTCGAATCATGACATACGGAATCAGTTCTCTAAATTCCATTGGGTGCTCGGCGCTCATGATCACTTCGTCACCTAAGCTGGTAATAAAGCTTAAAACCCCCTCTTTTTCGCTCATCAAAACAATCGAAAAAGGAACATCCTCAACTTGAATCTTTAACTTCTCAGCAGGTGTCACTAAGTAATAATCCTCACCCTCTTTGCGTAAAATGGACGCAAACATGCGGGCAAGATCTTGTCGTTTAAAATAGCCGCCTTCGTGATACCACTCACCCTTGGTATTGATGAGAATGTCGATTTCACCTTCTCTGGTTGGGTTCCAGCTTTCGACCGGTGGCATTTTTTGTTGCTGCTCGAACTTGCCTAGCAGCTTAAAAAGATCTTTATCTGTCGTGCTTGTCATACTGCTACCCCACCTTTTAATTAAAGTCCGCGCTGCCACTCTTGGCGCAGAGCTATACGGCCAGCAATGGCATCGTCCAGCTGACCTAAGAACTTTTGTTTATCAGCGCCCAAAGTCCCTTTAAGAGTCACGTAGTTAGACGCATGATCGCTGCGGAAAACCGTATTGTCTAATTCAAGGGTTTCAATAAGATGGCGCATTTCCATGAATAAAGTACGCTGATCAGGTAGCTCGTATTCACCCTTAAAGCCTTCGCGTACGCGCTTGTCACCCATGGGGTAACTCACCACAAGCGTCGATAAGAAGTCAGGCTGAGCTTCATTCATTAATCGAGCCGAGTTTTCAGCATGCTGCTGACTATACTTCATCCCACCCATGCCATTTAAAATCATCACAGACGTTTTAATGCCCGCTTCTTTCAACTTAACCAAGGCGCTCAATGTCGACTCGTAAGTCTCGCCTTTATTGATGAATTCAAGAATTTCATCATCACCACTTTCAGCGCCTACGTAAGCCATACCAAACCCAAGCTCTTGTAGCTGTTTAAGATCTTCAACGGATTTTTTACGAATATTGCGCGGCAAGCAATAACTGCTAACGCGTTTAACCCAAGGCATATATTTTTTGATCGCGGTTAAGATTTCAACCAAGCGACGAATAGGCAAAACCAGGGCATCACCATCGGCTAGGAACACCTTTTCAAATTGTGGGCCTGCGGCTGCGGCCTTCTTGATTTCAGCCAAAGTATCATCTTCTGGTTTGGCTTTAAATTTCTTCTGTGGCTGGGTATACATGTCACAGAATGTGCATTTATTCCATGAACAGCCATTGGTCACCTGAAGGATTAGCGATCGTCCTTCACTCGGTGGACGAAATACCGGCTCAACGTAATTCAGCATGATTTATTACCCATAAAAATATAAGGATATTTTACAGGAAAGCGAATAGCTTTGTCTCATTGGCTTGTCGGTTATTCAAAAGCTGAATTGATCAAGTCTTACTAAAGTTGACTTTATTCACGGCATATCGAATCAACTGCTGCATTGAAACAAAGAATAAGCGTGGGAATAAACGTGATATCAGAATCAAAGATTTTGCATTCATACTTGGAATGATCATCCATTCCCCCGACTCAATGCCTTTGAAGATTTGATCGCAGGCGACATCTGGCTGCATGGAACCTGCAAACTTTTTCAATTCAAGAGATACTGGGTCACCACTGGCGTGCTCTACGGCAACCATAGGAGTTTTTACTTCAGGAGGACAAACACATGATACGTTTATACCTCTGTGTTCATATTCATAGCGCAACGTCGTCGCTAAGCCCACAACGCCAAACTTGGATGCACCATAAGCGCTGTAGCCATAATTGCTAATTAAACCCGCAACCGAGGCTATTAAAGCAATACGAGAGCCGGGTTTCATTAAGGGCAATACAGCCGAAGCAAAATTGAAGCTACCGTTAAGATTCACGTCAATGATGTGTTTAAACGCTTCAGGTGTCGTGTTCTCTAGGGTTTTATTAATTAAAATTCCGGCGGAATTAATCGCCAGGTCTGGCGGACCGTACTGCTCAACCGCAGCGCTAACCGATTGCTTAACCTCTTCTGTCACCGTGATGTTGGTGGTTAAAAACAAACAGCCTGCATGGTTGTTTTTAACACTCTCAGCCAAGGTGTTTTGCTGCTCATCGGTAATACTTAAATCGAGTATGGTAACGCTTGCGCCCTGTTTTAAATAACGAGTAGCAAGACCAAAGCCCAAGCCACTACCGCCACCAGTGATGATGACATGCTTCTGGCGAGAGCTGGACTTGGCGTGTTTTCTATTTTTCTTATTAACTTTCATATTAAAATGTCTTTCATGTTGAATGCTCAGCATTGCTGCCCAAGCTGATCGTAAGTAATGTGTGTGAGAAAACTGAATTATTGATTTTCAGATAAAGTCAGACAAATTAACTTACCTCGCCCACCTTCGATGGCTGAAGAAGGTAGATTTGCATTACTGGTACATACTTCGCCCTCTGGAGTAAATATGAAATCACGAATAAAGGTGACCCGTGTCGGGCTAGGGTAAGCCATGAACGTTTCTTCTTCGGGGTTAAAACGTAAGATGCGATCCGACATATTAGCCGCAATCCACACATGTTGTGTATTGGGTTCAATACCAACCGCATACGGGGTTTCATATTCACCTTCGGCCAATAAGGGTAATTTATAATCTTTCACGAATGTTTTGCTGCGTGTATCAAATTTCATTAATACGCCACTTTCAAAGGAGGGTATCCAAAGCGAGCCGTCTTTTGCGAAGCGTAAGCGACGCGGTGACGGGTATGGGGTTTTAAATTCTGTTATCTCCCCTGTTACTGGATCGATTTTTCCGATGTGACCGGAATACAGCTTTGAGTACCAAATGGTGCCATCAATCGGGCTGATATCAATCCCGTAAGGAAGGTTTAATACTTCACGCCCTTCACCACTCACCTTGTGATGCGACAAAGCAACATGCATATCTTCCTTACCAAACCATGAAGCAACTTTAAGAATAGAGGGCAAGAAAGCATCGGATATCCAGCGCCAAAAGCCATTAGAAGGTAAGTCAATTAAGGTAATTTGTTTAGTTTCTATATTCATCCGCCCTACTTGATTGGATAACGCTACGGTAAACCAAAGTTCGCCGTTATCATCAAAGCGCAATGTATGTGGATAAACTGCATCTTTACCAATGCTAATGAATTCAGTTTCACGTGTTTTAGGGTCAATAATACCAATTTCTGCTGCAAGTGAATTGGTGGTATACAGCTTTTTATCTGGGCCAATAACAATGGAATGCGGACCATGATAAGCCTGAAAAGTGCCTAGTGGCGCGACGGCACCAGAGAACATTCCACCTAGAGGCAGGTCATTCGCAGGCCACTGAATATGATCAACTTTATTGGTTTTTCTGTCTAATATCCAAATTTTGTCAGTGCTCATATCGACGCCGTAAATTAACCCATCTTCGCCAATTTCAACATCATGCACATAATTCACTGGGCCACCGAATGACCATTCTCGCCAAACGGACCCAGGCAGCTGCGGGTGCATTGAGCGAGTTCGTAATGCCTCAACAGCCTTGCCATCAAAATTGCTGGCCAAGGTTTCAGCGAAAGCGGTTTCATTCTCCCAAGTGACCAGTGCGCCATAACCTTGCATGCGCTTAATAACTTGTGCCCATTGCTCTTCTGTTTTTGGAGTTCGGGTGGTGCTATTGCCAATCTGATGGCAAAAATGACATTGACTTATAAAGTCTTGCTTGGTCTTGGAATCGTCCCACTTTACCGATGATGCATGTGCACTGGCGGTTAGGCGCTCAGAAATTTTAATAGGATCATTAAGTGTATGAACTTGTAATATTTGATGTGCTAACTGACCTGTAGGAATGTCTATTTTATGGTCTAAAAAAGCGGCCCCAGCCCTTGCGCGAAGTGTTAAAGGTGGCACTAATGAATCTTCTTCAAGCGCCCACTTACCGTGATTATCGGTATAGTGCGTTATACTCACACCGCGACTGTCGGTAACGGTAACCATCGCCCCCGCAATAGGCTGACTTTGCGGGCTTTCATCTTCTGAAGAATTTAGATTATTAAGTAACACAGCCCCTGTAACTCGGCTGTGGGAAGTGCTAGTCGATGTACTTGTAGCATCAGCCAGTGCCAAATGGGTTGATAGCATTAAAATGCTTAAACTAAATATCTTTTTATTGTTATTTATTTCTTTTATCACAGCCATACGTCCTACTCTTGATATTCGTTTTACTAACTAATCATTTCAATTGATTGTCATATAGTATAAGAACAGGCTGCTTTTCTTTGCTTTGACAGGCCAGATAGTCCACCCAGCCTGCCATATTGTATGTTACTTAAAGAGTCGGAATAATTAGGGTTGACTGCCTGCCACGATGAAATTCAAGATCAATTACATAGCCTTTCTTTGTGGTCGGCTCATACTCAATGTCTTTACTGTCTATAGCCAGAACTACTTTATGCCCAGCGGGTACATTGTAGGCAATGGTCGTCATATCAAAAGTTAAGCGCTGTTTTTTACCCTTTTGTGCAACCGGCAACGTTTTTGCACCGTGGGTAATCAGTGTCGCAAGACCGCTGGCTGACATATCGTAAAGGTAAGCCATTACCTGAATAGTGTCCGCGTGAGGTTTAACCTGAACATTAATACTGGGGGTGCCACGAATCTGCATGGTTTCCGTTAATTTTGCGGAATTATAATGAAGCGAATTAAGCGGAGATGATAGCGGTACACTGGCTATTACAGGCACATCCAGCTGACCTAAAAGCTCAGAAAAAAGCGGCACTCCGGAAGTAAACAAAGAGTCCAGTTGCGTATGATAGCTGTTTTTACGAGATCGCCGCTTACTATACTCATAGGTCTCTAAATCACCACTATCAAACAGTTTGCGTGGATGTAAGAAGTAACGCGTATCTTGAACGTCTGCGATTGGGAATTCATCGAATCCTTCAAGCTTATCGGTAAACTTAACCTTCATCTGTACAGGCTTAGCACTGGCGATATCGGTTTGCTTTCCCTTTAAATGAAGATCAAACCATTTATACGTATTGTCCCACATTAGGTTGTCGCCAATACCGGTTAGGCTGGGCAATACTTCTGCTGAAGCATGTGTGCCTGGTAGTAAATCAATGTGTTTTGGCACGGTCAGCTGGCTAAATAAATCAAGGACTGTATTGGGCTGAAATAAATTATCGCCATACGCCTTGCCTAAATAAATCGCAGCGCCATTAGCATTCAGCTGATCAACATAATTAATCGGTGAACGAATAGCAGCCCAGTCCAAAATTGCAGGGATTGCGGCTAAATTTTGCTTCTTTAGATCATCCCAGTGCTGATTCAAAATAGGGTCTGGTTTTGCCAGTAAATCGCTCAGTAAGGTTAAAAACTCGCCCCAAGCTCTACGAGGTGTTTTTTCACCATAAAGTGCATCGCCTAAATCTCCCCACGCACTCATGGCTGAAACCGCAGAAATACGATCGTCTGCAGCAGAGCCTAATAAACTGATACCCGCGCCATACGAAATACCCGCTGTGCCAAGTGCGCTAGGATCTACTGGGTAATTAGCAATGAGATAATCAACCACACGAGAGAAATCATCGACGTCTTTGGGCCCCGCTGTATCCACTAGCCCGCCAGAAGTTCCCCAGCCACGAGATGCATAACTTAAAACGATATACCCCTCCTTTGCCAGATCTTCAGCTTGTTCTAAGTATTGATATTCGGTCATAGCCCAGCTATTAATGAAAATGATAGCGGGTGCTAATCCATTTAGTTCGGTCGGAACAAAGATATTGGCCGATAGTGAGATACCATCGCTTGCGGTAATCACAATATCATCATCCGTGGTGAACGCATCGGACTCTGGGAAAACACCCTGATTAAAGATGCCTGAGACAAAGTTTAGAATGGGAATTAACCTACCTTCAGAGTAAGCCAAGGGAGAGCTCATCATGAATGCGCTCATGCTGAGTAATAACAGTATTTTTTTAAACATTTTCTGTGCCTTTTTATTGTTTTTATAATGTATTTTTTGGGTATTGCTTTCCTTTCATACTTCCTTAATGCTCCTTACTCATGCCTAATAAATAGGTATGATCTTCAATGCTAGTAGGCAGCAGTATTTCTATTTTTTATCACAGGCCAAGTTTTTGTTTTAATAGGACAATGAAAAGTGTAATGAAGTGCTCTGTATGGATTTTAGAAGAGAGAATTGGTATGTTTTAACGCTGATGACTCATAATCACTACCACCTCTGAGAGATACTAAATGTCAGCTATTCGTGCGCCTGGCCTAGGTCGCGGCAGTATTTCTGCCCTTATTCGTCACGCTAATGCGCACTCGTTACCGTTATCACTCTGCTTGGCGGAAACTAAGCTTAAGCATAACTTTAATAAGCTTGTTGAAGATCCTACGCCCGAGCAAGAAATAATGTTAATCGAAAATCTTATTCGTGAGCAGGGGCAGCCCTTCCGCAATGGTTTCGCGGTAGGTCTAAACTATGAGGTGGGAGACTTGGGAGTATTAGGCTTGGCATTAATGTCGAGCAAAGATGCCACGCATGCTGCTGAAATTGGCGTACGTTATTTAAACCTAGCGTTTAACTTCACACAATTTAGCCTTCAGCAAGAGGATGGCAAATTGACGATGACTTGGCATATCACAAAAAATTACTCAGAGCCGGTACGACAATTCTTAATTGCTAGAGATATGGGAATTATTCATTTTCTGTATCGACACCTCAATTCAGAGTCTGACACACTGTTCTTTCATAAGGTCGGGGTTAGTTTTGATTATTTGGCAGGTATGGATGATGCCAGTAAAGCTTTTGGTTGTGGTGTGCATTATAACCAAGACTCTACTTATATAATGTCAGAGCTTATTCACCTACAAGCGGTCCCGCCGTTTTCAAATCCTATTAATGCTCAAATTATCGAAGATACGTACTTTAAGAATCTAAATAAGCACGAAGTCAGTTTGACGCAAAAAATAAAACAAACGCTCATCATGGGCTCAAGCACAAATATTCAAAAAAATGACATTGCTAACCAATATCACTTATCAGAAAGAACGCTTTCTCGTCGCTTAAAAGACGAAGGCACTCATTGGCGAAGGCTGTTGAGCGAGGCGCGTATTGAAAAAGCCGAATTACTATTGAAAAACAGTAATGATTCCATTCAGAGTGTGTGTGAACAGGTAGGTTTCGCGAATCTAAGTTCTTTTTGTCATGCATTTCAAAAAGGCAACGCCATGACGCCAACAGAGTATAGAAGGCAATACACTGCAGGCGCTTAAAGACGTTCTTATTTCCCGTAATCTAATGACCACTCTAGTCCAATCCTTAAGTAAGAGGTACTGTCTCTTTCAAAGTTAAAGTGTTGAAATTCAGTTGTGATGCTCAGTTGACTGGACAATGCATGATCAAAGCCTAAACCAGCATACCAATCTAATCCGGAATGATGTATATCTTGGGTTTGAGAGCCTGGGCCGGCGGGGGCTGAATGTTCGGCCTGCCATTTAAATGCTCCTAGTCTAAAACGCATATTAATATATTCATCTAATGGAAATCTATGTAAAAGCGACATGGTTATGCCGCTTCCAGATTCTGGAATCAAGTCCTCTAAATTATTAATGGCAATGGTTGAGGTTAGGTCAACATCAATCTGTTTAAGGTCTAAATATGAGAGTTCGGCTCGCCACCTTGGTGTGATCACATATCCAGCCCCCAAACCAAAGCCCATGCGCTGACTGTCGACATTATCAATCGTGGTATTAGAAACCCCTGCATTATCAAAATCAGCTTGCACCTTTTGAATGCTTGAATTTGAATCGGCATTACCAATGTGGGCTGTGGCATAGATTCCTCTGAGCCAATCCTCCGCTTGGGCTGACGTCGACAGTGAGAGTATAATAATAGCCCCCAATCCTCTACTCAGTGCCATTAAGGAAATTAGTAGTATCGATGCCCATCCAAAGGCACCACCACTATTACTGGTACTTACTTTTGTAGGCTTAGCTACCGCTACGCCACCAGGGTCCATAATACTGCCATTTTTAACACCGTCACCATCATTATTGCCTCCATCCTCAATACCAAGCTGAATGCAATAGTAGCCTTTATTTAAACCAGAAATATACTGATCACTGCCTGGCGGTGGACAGACGCCCAACTCACCAGGAGCCGAACTTAAACTGTTTGTGGTATTTACTTCAAATGCCCCCCAGCGCCCGTTGATTTCCTTGCGATAAATAGCATTGTCAGGAATTTCACACAACTGAGGCAATACAACAAGTACCGTTTCGCCCTGAATTGGCAGGTCCGACACGATAAAATCGAATATTCCACACGAATACTCATATCCAAAATCAGTTCGCTTATTATTACTAGCATCCAATAGGTCCCCTTCACTTAGAAGTGGGGTGTAATTACCGCTGGCACTTGCATATTCATTTAGAAGTAAGCTTAGTCCAGGCTGGGTTTCAACAAACCAAGGGCCGCCTTGTAGATCGCCACCAATCGGATAAATGGCTAAGATATTTTTAACCGATTCATTGTCAGCAAAATCAGGCACACCGTCGTTATCACTGTCTCCCGCTCCATCAAGGCTATCAATGATGCCATCACCATCACTATCTAATGAATCACTGAGGTCGAGAGCTTGATCTAGAATAGTCATTGTAATTACTGCGCTACCTTGCATTGGGTTTTCTGCATCATCAAGGACTGTTGCAAAAATTTGATACGTGCCGGGGCCCGTAATGGCAGGATCAAAATTGAAACTGGTATCAATTGAGCTACCAATCAAACCGTTGCTTGAAGCCCAACTTATTGTGTGATTATCGCCAACATCTACATCACTAATTGCAGCATTTACCGTGACTAGACCGCTATTAATATCTAATAAAGTATTTATTGTCGATAGCCTAACTCGAGGTGCATGATTCTCTTCATTAATGGTAATTGTGTGTGTGCTATTTTTTCCTATGGCGGCATGTTTGAGGCTCTCTAGAGAGAAAATAGCGGTTTCGTCTAATTCATTAATCATGTCAGAAGCAACAGCTATATTTATGCTTGCACTTTGTCCAGAATTTATTATCAGGGTTCCACTGACTGCATCATGATCATCGGGAACCATAGCGCTTCCTGTGACGGTATATTCTGCTTCTACTGGGTATTCAGGAGCAACACCGTTAAGATGAAGTGTCACCGTAACAGTACTTCCCTCTCCTGCCTCTTGATTCAACTCCCAGCTGGCCAATGGCTGAATATTTAAGATTTGAACTTCGCTCGTGCTATTGCCTAAACGATCAGCGGCGGACCAAACAATTGTATGTTTACCTGGTTTTAACAATTCAGATGATAAGTTATGACTGACTAGAACAGCTCCATCAATGGCATCGTCTGCAGATGCTAAATGTTGAGGGAGATGGGTAAGTAACGCAGTAGCATCTATCGTTAAAGGACTTTCAAATTGGATACTAGGGCCATAATCATCTTTCGTCGGATCTGTGTTATTAGTAAACTCATCTAGGTTGCTGGTGCCATCACCATCTAAATCACCATTAGCATCGAAGGCGTCAAGAGGATTCAAGCCGTTTGCGATTTCGAAGTCGTTGCTCATACCATCCCCATCTATGTCGGGATCAAGGTCATCACTAATCTGGTCGCCGTCTAGATCTGATAGTACCTCGATGGAGAACGGCGCTAAGTTAGTAGTGGCCTCCCCATCACTTACACTGATAATAATATTGTTATAACTATTGATATCACTTCGTGTCGGAGTACCGGTTAATAGTCCTGTCGTTTGATTAAATATGGCCCAGCTTGGTTTGTTGGCAATACTGGCTGTGAGTATGTCTAAACTATCGACATCATTTAAAACGGGAGTAAAGCTATAAATAAGTCCTTCTATTACCTGGGTAGAAGGTATGCCGCTTATTTCAGGGGCATCATTTGTATTGGTTACCGTTATAACAAACTCAGGAAGACTAGCAGAAGCACCACTACCATCAGTAACTGTAATTAAAATTATGCCTGTAGCTCCGACATCATCATTGGAGGGCGTGCCACTTAAACGTCCTGTAATAGAACTAAAATCAGCCCAATCGGGCTGATTGATTATGCTGAATGTTTTGGTATCTCCCGTGTCGACATCTGTCACTATAGGGGTGAAATCATAAACGCTATCCTCTATTGAGGAAGAGTCTGGTGTACCACTTATTACAGGGCTATCGTTTGTATTGCTTACAGTAATAGAAAAAGCAGTAAGGCTATCGGTTGCGCCTGAAAGGTCACTTGCAGTGATGACGATTTCTTCCGTCATTCCAATATCATTATTCGTCGGAGTACCCGTCAGCTCTCCTGTATTTACATTGAAACTTGTCCAGCTTGGTTTGTTGGTAATGCTGTAGGTTACCGCGTCGCCTATATCAATATCGATAACTGTTGGTTGGAAAGTATAGTTTTGATCCTCTGCGATGGTTACTTCTGGAGTGCCACTAATAGTAGGTGCGTCGTTAGTATTGCTGACTGTAATGCTAAAGACTGCCAAGCTGTCTGTTGCAGACGCCGCATCCGTTACTGTAATGGTTATGCCTGAGGTGATGCCTACATCACTATTGCTAGGGGTTCCTGATAATTCTCCAGTCTGACCATTAAAGCTCGCCCAGGTCGGTTTATTAATAATACTAAAGGTCGTCGTCTCCACTGCATCGACATCACTTACTATTGGTGTAAAGCTGTAGAGAGAATCCTCTGCGATCGTCGCACTTGGGCTGCCACTAATAACGGGAGCATCATTGGTATTTATCACATTAATATTAAAGGCAGGTAAGCTAGTATTCGCACTGCTACTATCAATAGCTGTAATAACTATAGTGCTATTTAAGCCAACATTATTATTCGTAGGCGTACCGCTTAATTCACCAGTACTGGTATTGAAGTTTGCCCACGATGGTTTGTTGGTGATACTAAACGTAACGGTGTCTCCACTATCGATATCACTGGCATTCGGTATGAAACGATACAGAGAATCCTCCGATACAGAAGTCGCAGGTATGCCACTAATAAATGGTGCATCATTGGTATTGCTAACGGTTATATTGAATGCTGCCAGGTTGGATATTGCCCCACCATTATCGGTAGCCCCGATCACGATATTGTTATAACCCCCTACATCACTATTGGTTGGGGTGCCTGATAAAGTCCCTGTAGTAGTACTAAAAGAAGCCCAGCTAGGCTGGTTGGTAATGCTAAAAACGGCTGAGTCGCCGACATCAATATCACTAATACTCGGCGTAAAACTATAGCTTGAATCTTCCGCTATGCTGGTGCTAGGGACACCGCTAATCACTAACGCATCATTGGTATTATTAACGGTAATACTAAAGGCTGCCAGGCTATCCGTGGCACCAGCAATATCAGTAACAGTCATCACTATCCCTGTGAAAATTCCCACTTCAGCATTGGTGGGGGTGCCGGATAATTCACCTGTATTCGTATTAAAACTTGCCCAGCTCGGTAAGTTTGTAATACTAAAATTCGTTGTTTCTATGGCATCGACATCACTGACACTTGGTGTGAAGCTGTAAGGAGAGTCTTCTGCAACCGTTGCGCTCGGACTGCCACTAATTACTGGTGCGTCATTGGTATTTGTTACGCTAATATTAAAGGCAGGTAGAGTGTTTGCTGCACTCATACTATCGGTCACGGTGATCACTATATTGCTATCCAAACCAACATCGCTATTGGTGGGCGTACCTGTTAGTTTGCCATTGCTGGTATCAAAATTAGCCCAAGATGGTTTATTGGAGATGCTAAATGTTTGAGTATCTGCAGCATCCACATCACTGGCACTTGGTGTGAAACTGTAAAGAGAGTCTTCCGCTACAGAGGTGGCAGGTACACCGCTAATGATGGGTGCGTCATTGGTATTACTTACGGTGATATTGAAAGCCGATAAGTTGGATATTGCTCCTCCACTATCGGTAGCACCGATCACAATATTGTTATAGTCCCCTACATCATTATTACCGGGGGTGCCTGTTAGAGTCCCAGTTGTTGTGCTGAATGAGGCCCAGCTAGGCTGGTTAGTGATGTTGAAAACGGCTGAGTCGCCTATGTCGACATCGCTAATACTAGGTGTGAAACTATAGAGCGAGTCCTCTGCAATGCTAGTATTCGGGACGCCGCTAATAACTAAAGCATCATTGGTATTGCTAACGGTTATATTAAAGGCTGGTAAACTATCGGTTGCACCTAAAGTATCGCTAACGGTAATAACTATACCGGTTGTTAGGCCAACATCGTTATTTACTGGTGTGCCTGTGATTGATCCAGTTCCCGTATCAAAACTTGCCCAAGTGGGTAAATTAATCACACTAAATGTTTTGCTATCTGCACTATCAACATCAGTGGCCACGGGTAAAAAACTGTAATAGCTATCCTCTGCTATTGTATTGCTCGGACTGCCACTGATTGCTGGTGCATCGTTAGTATTGGAAACAGTTATGGCAAAGGCCGATAGGTTTGAGATGGCACCGCCACTATCCATAGCGCCGATAACTATATTGGTATAAGTACCAACATCATCATTAGCAGGCACGCCCGATAAAATACCCGTAACGGTACTGAAAGAGGCCCAGCTAGGTTTATTGGTAATGCTGAAAACAGCAGAGTCACCAATATCAACGTCAGTTATAACTGGGGTAAAACCATAGTTGGCATCTTCTGCAATGCTGTTGGCGGGAATACCACTAATGACCAATGCGTCGTTAGTATTTGATACCGTAATATTGAATGCAGCCAAGTTTGCACTCAGTCCTGAGCTATCGGTTACCGAAATAGTAATATTATTATTTATGCCCACATTCGCATTGACCGGCGTGCCCGTTAAAGCTCCTGTGGTCGTACTAAAGCTTGCCCAGCTAGGCTTATTAGTAATGCTGTAAGTATGCGTGTCGTTAGTATTTGCATCAGTCATTGTTGGGATGAAACTATAATTGGCATCCTCATCGACTGCCGTTGACGGTGACCCACTAATAACAGGGGTGTAATTAGGCGTCGTTTCAGTAATAGTAGGTACATTTACTGAGCGGTTTGCATTGTTTACTCGGTCCTTCCAGATTACGACAAAATTATTGTTAACCTGCGGTGATAGTGCCGCATTCATTGACCAGCTGTTGTTCGCTACAATATCACTTGCGAGTATGGTTGAATTGTCAGCAATTCCATCATTATTAATATCGGCGTAAAGAAATACCCGGCTAGCATCGATAGTATGCGTCCCCTCAATAACAAAATTAGTGCCGGCATTAGTAGTCGCCGCCGCTGGAGTTGTTACTTGAACATTGGCTGGTGCATTCAGAAAGGTCATGACAATGCTAGCAACGGTGTTTTGAATGCTAGGGTTGATGATGTCATTAACGGTGTTGGCTGGAAGTGTCAATGTGATATCACCGGTGGTTATCGGAGTGATGTCTACGCCATAATCCTGACCAGAACCGGTAAAATTACTGATTGTGCCATTTGAAGCTAGCAGATCAGACATTGTAAAGTTTTCAACTGGGCGCGCAAAATTAATATTCACGGGAATCGGAGAGCTGTATGTTGGTTTGGATGCAGTGGTTGAAATAACTGTTTCTAATGTATCGACATATAACGTATCGACAGCAGATGGAGTTACAGTATTATTACCATTCACTGTGGCGCTCAATGTTGACGAGACACTAATGTAGGCGCCACTACTTGCGCCTGCAGGGATCAAAATGGGGACGTCAAATGTACAAGAGCCCCCTGAATTTAGACTCCCTCCGGTTATTGTTAAGGTAGTCGTACCATTTATATTTGAACCTCCCCCGCAAGGGGTTGAAGGTAAAGACGTTGCTGCTAAGGATGATAATGCACCGCTCAGATTATCCGTAAAGGATATGTCTGCAGCTGCCACAGAGGCAGCTGCATTAGTGATCGTATATCGAATAATACTGACATCACCTGCAAATAGATTGTTCGATACAAAGGATTTGGTTATTGTTAAGCCTGTAATACTCTGAGTGTCAGATGCACTACCAGATCTAGTGGCCATAGCCGCGATCGTACTGGTGACTTCCGAGCTGATTACTGTGAAGGATTGTGGCGGAGCTCCCGCTGGAACTTGAAGGGTGACAGAAAACTCACATTCCTCTGTAGATGCTAGAGAGCCTGATGAAAATGTCAGTATAGATGTTCCACTGATTGTCGACCCTGAGCCACAAATATCACTAGTTGCAGCAGATGACATTTCTAATCCTGTTAGTGCTGAATCTAAATCAATTGTAAATCCAATATTCGAGGCATCTGCAGTTGAGTTCTCACTATGTATTAACTTGAAATTTGCTGTCACAGTTCCACCTGGGGCAACTGAGTCGCCTACCAAGTCAATACTCAAATTTGGAGCGGATACAACATTCAATACATCATAGGCATAGCTTCCATAAACCGCATCACCAGATAGGCTGCCAGTTATTGCTGAGGATGGCTGGGTAAAACTCCCTGTGAGCCCACGAGCTGGTAATGTATAAACAACGTCAAAAGTGCAGCTTCCACCGCCAGCCAGCACACCTTCCGTCAATCGGAATATCTGATTCTGGTTAATCGTCGGATTCGTAAATGTGGATCCTGCCCCACAGCTATTTGAAGTAGGCAGCGTTTTTAATATCATACCGCTATAAGATTCACTATAGCCCTGAGTGAATTCTAAATCACTCAGCTGATTGACTTGATCAGGGTTGGTGATCGTATAGCGAAGAGTCACATCATCACCTGCGCTAACTGGGTCATTAATAAAAGACATTTCAAGTTGTGGAGCATAATCCACAACCAAGGGGTGACTGAGGGCAGGTTTGGTGGTGGCGGAGTCTAGGGTTAAGTTAACGATACTTGTCGTATTGATATACGAACCTATCGCTGCGTTTGCTGGAATAAGTACCGTGACTTCAAATGTACAACTATCACCTATAGCGAGATTGGCGCCTGTAATTGTTAAGTTAGAACTTCCTGTGATAGTTGATCCGGTGCCGCAAAAGTCGTCGGCTGGTAGGGTTGTTGCCGAGAGCCCACTTAAAGTTGCATTAAGATTGTTAGTAAAGGTTATATTTTCTGCTGAGTTATCACGACTAGAATTGCTCAGTGTGTATGTCAACACCACACTCGAGCCCGGTATTACTGAGGTTGGAAAGTTGGCGTTCAAAAAAGGGTTAACAACATTTAATAGCGCAGTTGCATTTCCGCTTTTATTGGATCCATTGGTGGATAGATCATTTAACTGGTTGGTGTATACCCCGCTCGCTGCTGCTATTACATCAATACTGACAGAGCAGCTACTTCCAGCCGCTACATAACCTTGCACTAATTTAATACTATTCGTTCCAGGAACCCCTGTAATACTTGCTTGACCTAGACCTCCTGTGCAGTTCGTAATGCTATTTGGCTGATTGGAAATCAGCAAGCCTGCAGGCAGTGTATTGTTAAAGAGTAAAAAGTTATGATTGGCTCCGCTCAGGCTGTTATTAATATTGTAAGTTAGTGTGCTTATAGCATTCTTATTAATCGGATTGGGTGAAAAACTCATGCTAATCCCTGCACGTTCGCCATCAACCGTTAGCGTCGCATTGGCAGTGCCAGAATCGCCAGCACTGGTGCTCAGTATGCCGCTGGTATTTACATGTGCGCCCACTACTGAGCTGGTCACTTCTAATGTCAACGTACAGACGCTACCTGCGCCTAGGCGATAGTTGCTCATGGCAATGTAATCTGCCCCAGCTACCGCAGACAGCGCACCATTAAAGCAGTTCGTACTCGAGCTGCTTGGATCTGCAATGGTCATTCCTGCTGGCAAAGTATTAGTGAATGATAAATTGCTAACGGATGTCGCTTCTGAAGAATTATCGATAGTAAAGGTAAGTATTGAGTTGCTGCCAGGGCCTATTGTATTGGGTGAAAAAGACATATTAAAAGCAGGGGGCGCAGCATGAGTCAATGCGCTTATTGCCAATCCAATAATAAAAACCAGTATTTGAATTTTCTTACTTAGAATGAGATGCATTGATTGCATTAGCTCCGTTGAATTTACGATATACCAAATTTCCGAATGGACACTGCATATAAGATAGATGCCTTGGCAGCTTACTTGGTGTTATTTTCAATTTTGGATAAGCGTGCATTAAGCTCTTCGATGGCTGCTTGCTGCGATTGCACAATCTTGGTCAAAACGGCAACGATATCCATTGGTGCAAGGCTTTTGCGATCATTTGTCGCGACGAGTTCTGGAACATCTTCTGCTATAAATCCAGCATAGGTTTCAGAAGGTTCTTTTTTGTAGTTAAAAGTGACAGGCTTTAACTCTAATAAAGCAGTTAATGCTTCCGTCGCAGAGATATCTTTAATGTTATTCTTTAGCGCTCGACTTGAGGCATCAGTCCAGACTCCTCCTGCTGTCAAATGCGCACCGTTGGCAACCTCAATTGCATGGGTCGTATTATTATTTCCTCCAGCACTGTCGCCTATGTAAAGACTACCTGACTGTTGAATGGTCAAAACTTCTTCTGAGTTAGCATTAAAAAATGCAAGGCGATCAGTCGTCGCAGATGAGGCTGTATCGGTATTGGCTCTAGAACTGAGTTGCCATTTATCTGTGTCTGCTACAGAGAATGATAAAGATGAGTATTGGCTGTCGGCCGCTGCATCCATACCTAAAATAGGATTGATGCCAGAGGCGCCCGCTAAATCTAAAGTTGCACTACTACCATAATAATCTTTAGCGGATACAGCGCCTAAGACTACAGCCCCCGTCGCACTTATCGTAAAGCTATCGGTCGGTGCTCCAGGGAATAATCTAAACGGGAGAGTTGAATCATTGGTTACGTCGCGAATAAAATAGTTAATTTCATTACCACCAACATCCCATGTTTGCGCAGTAAACCCACCGCTGATATCCTGTTCAAAGCGATGCGCAGGTGTATTTCCTGACTTTTGATGCAGTGGCACTGCCGGTGTGGACGTACCTAAGCCCAAAAGACCTGAGCTATCCATATAGATTCCGGCATCTGGAGCGCCTGCTTCAATAGTAAATGGTGTTTTAGCCCCATCTATGTCATCAATGCTGAACTTGTTCAGGCCACCGTTTGAGGAATCGTTAGCGGTAATCTGCCAATCATTCGAGGGAAATGAGCTACTGCCGCTTGTGTCTTGGAACTTGATGCGTAGGTTGTTTTCTTTAAGCCTTAGTGTGTCGAAGCCGAAAGTCTCTCCACTTACACAATCGGTGCCAATGCACGAGCTTCCCTGCACCACTAAGTCATCTAGTATTTGCTGGTCAGCGTTTACTGCTGTACTGGCTAGTAACGCAGCGCCTGTTAGAATCGTTTTTGTGCGTAATGACATCTGAGCAAATCTCGATATGCGTAAATTTATCATAATAATCCTCGACTAGCGTGTATGCGTATCATTGGTTGGTGAGAAGTGCTTGATCTGTCCATCTTTCAGATAAAAGTGGCCTGTTTGGGAGATGCTTTTGCTAGCAGCTTTTCGAGAGTCGCTATTTCTACCATTGTTTAATGGTTTGGTAGTTTCTATGCTTGCTGTGCCAATGTCTGAGGACGTTATTTGATATTTATACCTACCATCAGATATGTCGCCAAAATCAGTAAGGTTAATGCTTGGAATATTGTTTTTGGACGCCTTGCTGGCAAAAAAAGCGCTAGGTCCAGAAATACTTAAGGTTGCATTTTGAATCGTGCCCTGCTCCCTGAAGGCAACGGTTACACCCTCAAAGGCTTCTACTGCAATCGTTTTGGAAGTATCGGCAAGGGAATTTTCAGCCATGAAAATACCACTTGTTGATATAAATAATGCAGAGGTGAGTAGAAAGTTTTTAACCATCATAGAAATTCCAGAGTTAAGTTCGCAAATTTAAGTCAAGGTTCTTCATTAAAATTTATTGATTAAACTTAGAGTAGTTGAATTATCGAAGTAAGGTAGGAATTGATATTAAAATATCTTCTTCAGCCAGGGTGGTAGGCTTAGATCATCGGCTTTAAGCGAGGAATGTTAAGGACTATTGTAGAGCCTTGCGCGCTGAGGAAAACTAGATACTTGCAAATATATAGATAGAACTAAAGCAATAAACCTATCGGGTGCTATGGTTATGTAATTGAACGAGTTAATTTTTCTATTTAGTAACGGTTGTTTTATGCGCACTCTAAAAGTATTAGTACTATTTACCCCTCTACTAGCCTTGGTTGCCTGCAAGGATTCAGAAGCCACAAAGCAAATACAGAACTCCAATGCTTCTAATGAAAATATGAGCTTGTCCGTAGTTATTGATAGTGATGAACAATGGGAGGTTGGAATTGAAGAAAGCTCACAGAATAATAACAGTTCAATAGTGAGTAGTAATTCTTCTGAGGTCGATAGTGATGCAAATTGGTCTTTAGAGAAGAAGAGTGATAGTACTGTTAAGGAGGCAAAGAGCGATCATTCTTCTAGTAATATGTCTGATAGTGATTTTAGTGGGTAGTTAGATCATAAAAATAAAATTTATGTCATGCTTGGACGAATAAGGGATATTATAACTACTGGATTGATATTTTAAACGAGGAGTAAAGATGGTACCCGGGGCCGGACTTGAACCGGCACAGCATTGCTGCCGGGGGATTTTAAGTCCCCTGTGTCTACCAATTCCACCACCCGGGCATCGAATGTTAGCTTGCGCTAAAAGATCTTGCGATCTTGAGGATGGAGGCGTGACCCGGAGTCGAACCGGGCTACGTGGATTTGCAATCCAGTGCATAACCGCTTTGCTATCACGCCTTCCTGTATCTATATGCCATTTTAAACTGGTAAGTTTTTAAAATGGAGCGGAAAAGGAGACTCGAACTCCCGACCCCAACCTTGGCAAGGTTATGCTCTACCAACTGAGCTATTTCCGCAAAATACTTGATATTTAATCTGATCTCTCAGTTTGTTCTAGCGGGTTGATGTTGCTTTCCCCTTGAACTTGGTGCGTATTATGGCGAATTTTTAAAACCTGTCAACAGCTTTTTTCTTTATTTTTAAATAACTTACGAGTTTTTTAAAAAAATATGGAAAGTTGTTTAAGGATTAATCATTTCTCCATTAATTGAGGCCATGCAGCTCGTAAATATTGCATCATGGACCAAACTGTTAGAATAGCGGCTGCATATAACCCGATCATTCCTAGAATTCCCATCCAGTGGTCATCTGCAAACCCCATTACCATGGTAATCGATGACATCTGGACGAGTGTTTTAACCTTACCTATGTAAGATACCGCAACTTCAGCGCTCTGCCCCAGCTCTGCCATCCATTCTCGCAGTGCAGAGATGACAACCTCCCTACCGATAATAATAAGTGCAGGAAGGGTCAGCAGAAGTGAGTTGTAGTGTTCTATTAATAGTGCCAATGCAATTACAACACTAAGCTTATCAGCTACTGGGTCCAAGAAAGCCCCCAGCGGTGTTGATTGGTTCAGTTTTCTAGCTAAGTAGCCATCAAAAAAATCAGTAAAAGAGGCAATCATAAACACCCATGCTGCAATGTAGTGTGCATTATCGGCCGGCCATTGGTAATAGCAAAAAACCATTACTGGGATCATGATGATGCGGGACATGGTGATTATATTGGGTAAATTCATAGTGTCTCTTAATTTAAAACTGACAATTAGTCTTTTAGTTCGTTATTTAATGCGGCATGTATATCGGTCGCAAGGCCTATGCTAATACCGGTGACCTTTGTGATTTCATCGATCGAGGCCCCTTTTAAAGTGCTCATACTACCAAAATGCCGCAGTAATTCACGCCTTCTTTTTGCGCCTATTCCAGGAATGGCTTCGAGTCCAGATACGGTCCGTGCTTTTGCGCGTTGTTTTCTATGCCCGGTGATTGCAAAGCGGTGAGCCTCATCCCTAACCTCTTGCAGTTGAAGGAATCCTCTATCATGCTGACTAGGTAGAATTGGTGTGGATTCCCCTTGCGGCCAAAGAAATTCCCAGCCAGCCTTGCGCGTTTCACCTTTTGAAATGCCTATTATCAGAACATCCGGCACAGAGAGTTCTATGAGCGCACTGTGTGCTTGATTAACTTGGCCTTGAGCGCCATCGATCAATAATACATCGGGGTAGTCTTGTTGTTCTTTCAAACGTGAGAAATGTCTAAATACGGCCTGTCTGATAGCGGCGTAATCATCTCCTGCTGTAACATCTTTAATATTAAATCTGCGGTAAAGGTCTTTTCGTGCGCCCTTTTGATCAGCGACTACACAAGAGGCTACTGTGGCCTCTCCCTTGGAATGACTAATGTCGAAACATTCAATGCGATTAGGAGGCCTATCTAATCCTAGTAAAGCCTGAACAGCCTTAAAGCGCTCAAGGTAGGCATTCTTCTCTAGTGACTTACTGGTTGCGGCGTTAACCGCATTTTCTTGTGTCATTTTTAGCCATTTCCGTTTATCTGCTCGTGGCTGCTGCAGCCAGTAGCATGGTTTTAGGCTAACTTCATTAATGGCCGCGAGAAGAATATCTCCTGATTCTTGATCTAGCTCGACTAGGACTTGATCAGGTAAGCCATTGCTAGGATTTCCAGAAAGATAGTATTGCGCAAGCATCTCTTTTAGTACGGAATTCTCCTCTTCATCGAGTTTGTTATCTGGAAAATAGCTTTTGCTATTAATTAGAGTTCCCTCTCGGAAGCTCAAGCGCTGAATGCAGATGCTGCCTTTGCTATTGTGGCTTGCCCAGCAATCAACACTGCCTTTTTCTGTGCTGACGTACTGTTTTTCTTGTAGAGTGCGTAGGTGCAATAGCTGATCTCGAATCTCTCCTGCCCGTTCAAACAACAGCTGTTCAGCTGCCCCCTCCATCTGCTGCTCTAGTTCTTTTATAAGAACACTACTCTTGCCCTGCAAAAAAAGGATCGCATTATCAATGTCGTGCTGATAGTCCTCTGCACTTATGTGCTTTACGCAAGGCGCGCTGCAACGCTTTATTTGATATTGCAGGCAAGGGCGACTGCGATTACTGAAATATGAGTCTTCACAGTTTCTGAGTTTAAATATTCTTTGTAAGTAACTTAGGCTCTCTTTAACGGCATAAGAGTTTGGGTAGGGGCCGAAGTATTGGCCGCTTTTTACTTTCTGTCCACGGCGATAAGCGATGAGTGGGTATTTGTGCTTACTTATATAGATATAAGGATAGGATTTATCATCTTTAAGTAGGATGTTGTACTGTGGGCGATGCTTTTTTATCAGGGTTTGTTCGAGAATAAGCGCTTCAGTTTCACTTTGAGTAATGATCACTTCAATGCGAAATATTCGGGCAACCAAAGCAAGCGTTTTGTTGTTTAAGCCTCTCGCCCGAAAATAACTGGATACACGCTGCTTCAGGTTTTTTGCTTTACCGACGTAGATTAGCTCACCCTTTTCATCAAACATCTGATAAACCCCTGTGCGCTGGGTTAGGTTTTCTAAAAAGGATGTAGCATCAAATGACATAGTAAGATCTAGTTATGCAGAGGTTTGAGTGTCGAGAATACCATGCTTCATCGCCAGTACGGTGAGCTCAACATCACCATCAATACCAAGCTTTTCGAATATGCGATAGCGGTAGCTATTAACTGTTTTTGGGCTCACGCAAAGCTTGTCGCTAATTTCTTGAACTTTGTGGCAACCAACAATCATGAGTGTTGTCTGCATTTCGCGCTCTGACAGTTGGTCAAAGGGGGATTCGCTGCCCTTCTGGAAAGGCTTCAGGGCCATTCGCTGCGCAATATCTGGACTAATGTAGCGTTGGCCAGAGTTGACTTTAAGGACTGCGCGGACCATTTCGTTAACTTCTGCTCCTTTGCTCATAAAGCCAGCCGCACCCGCCTGCATAAGGCGTGTAGCAAAAGGACCGTCATCACAAGCGGTCACTGCAATGACTTTGAGGTCGGGGTTATAACGTACAGCTTTTCGGGTTGCTTCAAGCCCACCAATACCGGGCATATTGATATCCATCAAGACTACGTCAGGCACTAGCTCTCGACACAATTTAACGGCGTCTTCTCCACAATTTGCTTCCCCTACAACATCTATATTGTCACTGTCTGTCAGCAACCTTACGATGCCCGACCGCACTAAATCGTGATCATCTACTACTAATACTCTAATCAAACATCACCTCAGTACACTACGGTCATATGAGTAATACGCACAATATTTGCGGGTATTCTAACGAATTATACAATCAAGTATATAGGCGCTTGGCCTGCCAGCTTTGAGTTGGCTCATTTAAATTCAATACTATTTCAACAAAGCCATCTTTTGGATTCTCTTTCTCGGTAAAACCAAGCCTTCTAGCAAGCTTCAACATAGGATGATTATTGGGCATTACACTACCAATCAGCTGCAAAACACCTCGGTCATGGGTCAAATATTCGATCATTTTGGTCATAAGTATAAACCCAAGTCGCTGACCAACTTGATCATCAGCAATTAAAACCGAAAACTCAGATGTAATGCTGTCTGGATCAATCCAGCAGCTGACTACTCCTGCAATCTCTTTTTTATCAAAGGCAACAAAGTCCATTTCGCGGTCATAGTCAATTTGGGCAAGTCGGGCCAATTCCTTATGATCAAAGTTTTGGCGGGAGTTAAAGAATCGAAAGCGCAACGTATCGGGGCTTAATTTGCGATAAAAATCAGCCAAATACCCTTCATCTTCACCCTTAATCGGTCTAACTTTGTATTTTCGATTGTTGTGATTACGCAGGGTTTCTTCCAGCTCTTTCGGATAGGCCTTAAATGTAGGTGTAATACTCCGCCCTGTTTCACCTGCCACCCCCAAAACTAGAAACTCACCATTGTTAGCACGTATTGCATTCATCTCTAAGCCAGAGATGGTTGGGTAGTGACTAGAAAGTTGTGAAATTGCTACTAGCCATCGACTAAGGATGGTTAGCTCTTGCTCGTAATTCTCACTGCGCTCCCGCATAACTTGGCTGGCATGGCTTCGTTCAATTAAGTGGCGAGCCAGTACCGTATTGAGTGGCGGAATTGCAACTTGACGATCGATTAGAATGTCAGCGGTACTGCCACCGCCGCCAAAAAATATAAAGGGCCCTACTTCTTTATCGCGGCCGATGCCAAGGCTTATTTGCATATTGTCCAGTGCGCGATGCATCGTTTGAATGCTGTAGCCGAGTACCGGACTGTCTGGAAAGCGGTCTTTGAGTTCACAATTCAGTCGTTTCACTTCTTGTTTTAAATGGTCTTCATTATTGATATTGAGGCCTACACTACGCCAGCGCTGGCGAGCGTTATCCCCATAGGCGAAAGGCTTTAGGTATTCTTTATGATGAATCTTTACAACCCAAGGGGGTGACACTTTTTTGCTCAGCTCGGCCAAGAAACCTGCATCTTGGGTAAAGTGATTATCGACGGAGGCAAACCCGTAGTTATTTAACAGCCTCCAAGCAAGCTGAGGATTAATAACATCATTAACAGGTAATAGCTGGGCAATTTGTTCGGAATACTCAGCAAGGGTTTCGACACTGTCTGGGGTTTCACGCATGAGCTCCTGGGTTCGCGTATGCGAAACCATGTACATGAAAGCTTTTATTGCGTTATCTGGCGTATCAAAATTCGGGATGGAGTGTTGGTCTAATAGTGCCCTTGCCGATTGAACGCTGTATTCACCCATCCAGCTACAGAATAACGTTTTGTTGGTTTCTCGAATTAACTCGGTAAGCGCAAAAGCATTATCGTCAGGATTAGTCCCAAGCCCTGGGGTATAAACAACCAATACCGCATCAATTTTATTGTCTTTTAATAAGAGTGATGCAACCGCCTTCAGCTGCTCAGCTTTAAGTTCAGGGTTTAGTAAGACTGGATTGCTGGCTGATGCGTATTCCGGCAGTATGCTTGTGAGCTTTTGCTGCGTTTCTAGAGAAAGCTCAGCCAACGTCCCTTTATCATGAAGCAGTCGGTCGATGGCCAGAATAGCACCGCCCCTGCTATTGCTGATAATGGCAAGCTTGTCGCCCTTCAGCTGTTTTTTCTTTTGCAGGGTATCGATATAGTCAAACAACTCATCAGTTGCACCTACTCGCAGTACGCCAGCTCGCTGCAGTGCGTGATCAATTAGACCATCTCGATTCAATAGACCAGGAGTATGAATGCTATTGCTAAGGGGGGAATTAGAAAAGCGATTACTTTTAACAATCAGCACTAATTTGTTGCGAGAAACTGCTCGTAATGAACGTAATAAAAAGCGCCCTTCATTAAAATCATCCAAATGAACCAATAAAACTTTTGCCAGTTTATTGGGCGCTAAGTGGTCAATGACATCCGCCAATTTAATATCTTGGCCTTGCCCAAGCGTAAGTACGTGAGAAAAGCCAATATCTCGGGATTTAGCCCAATCGGTTATGGCGCTTGCAATGGCCCCAGACTGACCAATGTACGCAATATGGCCTGCCTTAACCGGTAAATGAAGATTGCTTACATTAAGCTGGTGGTTTGGATTAACAACCCCTAAACAATCAGGGCCTAAAATACGCACTCGAGTTTGTTCTTGCGCGGCAGTCAGTCGGCTTTTTGATGGCATGAAGATTTTGGAGCGAATTCGAGCAGTACCACCGGTTAAGATAACGGCCGCTGGAATCTTTGCCTTAGCGAGCGCTTCAATAATTTTATCGACGGTATCGGCGGGTGTGCAAATAATAGCAAGGTCAACATTCTGTGGTAGTTGAGATATGCGGGTATAGGATTTAAGCCCACCTACTTTTCTGTATCCACGAGCATTTACCGGATAAATAGGGCCTCCAAATTTTGCTTGCAGTAAATTCCTTAGTACTGCACCTCCTAGGCTGCCATGTTTATCAGATGCACCGATAACAGCAACTGATGTGGGTGTGAAAATTTGCTCGAGTGCACGCGTCCCCATTACTTATAGCCTTTTAATCTATGGATCATTAATGATCTAATCGTTACACTAATAAAAATGCATTCAGTATCATACATAATAAGTAGAATAATCAAATGAAGCTTGGCTATTATAGCTATACATCACATCTTGAGCACGACGTTGGGGATATGCACCCAGAACACCCTATGCGTGTCATTGCCATTAATCACCAGCTCGAACACATGGGGATTCTTCAAGGGGCGCATTTAGGTAGTTGTCACCAGGTACACAGGCAGGATTTAATTCGTGCTCACAAAGAGGGTTATGTCGATCAGTTGGAGCTTATGAGCCCGACTAATGGAAGCATCCTTGCCAATGTTGATACGCCTATGGCGGTAGGTTCTTTGAGTGTCGCCTACCAAGCTGCTGGATGTGTGATTGAGGCGCTTGATGATTTAATGCAAAACAAGGTCGATCGTGCATTCTGCGCAGTCAGACCTCCAGGGCATCACGCCGAAAAGAATAAAACTATGGGGTTCTGCTTTCTTAATAACGTTGCCATCGCAGCGAAAAAAGCTCAGCAGCATTATGGCCTAGCGCGCATCGCTGTCATTGATTTTGATGCGCACCAAGGGAACGGCACTATTGATATTTTGGCGGATGACCCTGCCTTTCTTATTTGCTCAAGCTTTCAACACCCTAGCTTCCCATTTTCTCATTGGCGCAACATTTATGAAAATGTTATTAATACACCGCTGGATGAAGGGTCTAGCGGCATAGATATGCGAAGAGCAGTTGAAGCTCAGTGGCTGCAACAGCTTCAAGACTTTAAGCCTCAACTCACAATCGTTTCGGCTGGCTTCGATGCGCATCGAGACGACCCAATGGCTGAGCTTAATTGGTCGGCAGAGGATTATGCTTGGTTAGGTGGTTTTCTATCTGAGATAAGCAAGGAAGGACCAGATAATAAAATGCTGGCTGTTTTAGAGGGGGGTTATAATTTAGATGCGCTTGCAGTCTCTTGTGGTGAATTTATTACTGCGTTCCACCTCTAGTCATTATATTGCTCGCACTGTCGTGTGATTCACGCACTGATACTTAATTACAAGCAGCAACAATAAAGCCACAAAACACCTCAACTCATTTTCAATAATTGCTGGCACTCTAAAGACCTGAATATTTATAGGCGGGTTGAGTCAATGCTGAATTGGGTTTTAAATGACGCGAGTGGCAAAATACAGGTAAGCTCACTTAATAAGCTGTATAAAAATATTATCAAACTTGAATGGTTTGCAATTGCAGGATTATCAGCGTGGGTATTTTTGGTATTTTCGACAATTTTAAATTTATAGATAAGAGATTATCTTTTGTGCTTCACACCGAATGTAGGAAGAACTCCTTGGTGTAAAATGGCGGAGGGATAGGGATTTGAACCCTAGATAGGCTATAAACCTATGCCAGTTTTCAAGACTGGTGCTTTCAACCGCTCAGCCATCCCTCCGCAACTGAGATGTATAATACATTGGAATAATTTCACGTCAAGTTTTTTTAATAAATTAATTGTAATTAATTCCAATGAAATCAAGGAGCTAGACGGATGAACTAAACAAGTCTGTAATTTCCTTTTAAAACACCCCTATCCAACCTATCATTGCACGCTAACTTTCGCTCAAAGAATTGGATGATTAATTGTGCCATCTGAACCACTTAGCTACACCCTTATATTGACTCACTCCCCTGTTCAATACGAAAGTAATTTAACGGCTCAATCCTTTGTTAAAGCGCTGATTGCATCGGGCGGGATTATTGATCGAGTATTCTTTTATCAGGATGCTGTTTATGTTGGGTTAAAATCACAGATACCTGGCCAGGGCCTAGAGGCAAGTTATAAAGGCTGGTTAGATCTTCAGGCCCTTCAGAAATTCCCTCTGCAGCTCTGCATCGCAAACAGTTTGCGTCGTGGAATACTAGATGAGGCCGAAGCTGCACGTTATTCACAAAACCCAAATTTGATTGATGGCTTTGAGCTTTCGGGACTAGGCGAAATAGCAGAAGCTTGTCAGTCATCAGATCGTATTATTAGGCTTTAATGATGACCCAGATATTTACTCAGATACCTACTCAGAGATTTTTATTACCTCATTATATAAATTTAATGCAGGTTAAGGGGTTATCTATATGAGTTTAATCATACTAACAAAGGCCCCTACTCCGGACCTTGAACCGATTGAACTATTACTGGCGCTGGCTGCTTTTGAACAGGCCCCTAAACTTTTATTGCTCGGAGAAGGCATTTATCATGCAAATCCACTTCAGCAAGAAAAGAAGCCTCAAGGCAAAGCTGCTGGAAAAGTTCTCTCTGTGCTTCCTATGTACGATTGTGAAGAAATCTATATCAGTAAGCTCGACTTAGAACAGCAATCGCTCAATATCGAAGACTTACAAAGCTTTTGTAAGCTCGTAAGCGATGAAGAAATTAAGCAATTAATACAACATTCTAAACATTGTGTGACTTTTTAATGACATTACATATTATCAAGAGCGGACAAGCCACTGCCATTGAGCAGGTAGAGCGAATTGTTCAAGCGGATGACCAAATTCTATTATTGGAAGATGGTTGTTATTTATTGACCTTAGCTGCATCAAGATTAACCGCTGTATCGGCCTTATCTGACCACATGAAAATGCGCGGGTTAATGAATAAGGCTGAAGGACTAGGCATTAACTTGATCAGCGTTAAAGAATGGGTCCTATTGACTCGCAGCCATCAGCAATCAACAACCTGGTAGCGCTATGGATGATATGACATTACCACCTTATAATTTGGATTTGGATAAGGATGGGTTTTTAACTGACCACCTCAGTTGGAATGATACGGTTGCAGAACAATTAGCGGCAAACGAGAAAATTATTTTAACAGAGGATCATTGGCAGCTCATTCAATTGATTCGAGCGTTTTATAATGAGTTTGGTTTATCGCCTGCCATGCGCCCGCTGGCAAAATACATCAGACTTCACCTAGGAGCAGAAAAAGCCAGTAGCATTTATTTGATGCAATTATTCCCTCAAAGTCCTGCAAAATACTTAGCAAAAATAGCCGGCTTACCACGACCTGAGAATTGTTTATGATTATTACCAATACCGAACATAATGAATTTACTCAATATGTTCGGATTTTAGCCCGTGGCCGTAATGCCAGCCGAGATATGTCTCAAGAAGAAGCTAAACATGCCATGACACTATTGCTTGAAGGAAAGGCATTGCCAGAACAACTGGGTGCTTTCTTTATGCTAATGCGAGTAAAAGAAGAAACCCCAGAAGAGTTAGCCGGATTCGCTCAAGCTTGCGCACCTTTATGGAAAGATCTTAAGGCGGATATCATTTGGCCCAGCTATGCAGGCAAACGTCGCCAACCTTTATGGTACTTGCTCAGCATGCAGCTCATAAAGGCGGCTGGATATAGCGTCTTGATTCATGGGACGCATGGTCATACTGCCGATCGTCAGTTTAGTGCTGATCTTTGTGAAGACTTTGGAATTGAAATTGCAACCAGCCAGACTCATGCAAGCGAATTGATTGCGAACGAAAAAATAGCTTACCTGCCTTGTGATCTGCTGCATGAGGAATTTCAGAGCTGGCTGATGACGAAGCATACTTTAGGCCTTCGTTCGCCTATCAATACTCTTTTGCGCCTCATCGCCCCTACTGGTTGCGCTGGCGTGCAGAGTGTATTCCACCCAAATTATGGCAAGACACACCAAGCAACCTGCGCATTAATTGGCAAAGAGGCTTTGATCATGAAAGGTGAAGGCGGAGAGTTTGAAGTTAATCCAGAAAGAACAACTCAGGCCATTTTTACCCATCGAGATGAGATTGAAAAGATCCCAGGGATCCAATCTCATTTTGATGGAAAACATAGTATACCAAACAAACAAGCGCTCATTGATTGCTGGAAGCATGAGTCTGATGAGTATGGCTATCATGCAACACTGAGGACTACCGCCCTGATTTTGATGCTGAAGGATAAAGCCTTAGATTTTGAACTTGCCCTTAAAAAAGCGACAGAGCTTTGGGTGAAGCGAGATAAACTCACATTCGGCTAACATCCTAATTAAAAATATTAATAAGTTAGAAACAAAAAATCCCTTCAAGATTACTTGAAAGGATTTTTTATATGAACTGTAAACTATAAGTCGACGAGTGTAAGCTTTTCCTTTAAACCTTAAATTCACCCGTCACGCGATGTAGGTTGCCAGAGATATCGACCAAGGAAAGACTAGCTTCTTCGACTTTTTGGATACTTAGCATAGCCGTTTCTGATGTTTCTTTAATGCCCAAAACATTATCTTTAATTGAATAAGCTGCTCGCTCTTGCTCTTCAGCCGCTGATGCAATTTGCCTATTCATTTCAGTAATGGCAGAAACTCGCTCAGTAATTGCTGCTAGCGATTCCCCCGTTTGAGCGGCATGCTCAACGCTGGCCTGTGCTCTTTGCTTGCTTTGCCCCATTACATCTACAGCTGAGCGCGCAGCGGTTTGCAGCTCTTCGATTACTTTTTGAATTTCTTGAGTGGAATCCTGTGTTCTTGAAGCCAGCGTTCTTACCTCGTCTGCCACAACTGCGAATCCTCGCCCCTGCTCACCGGCACGAGCGGCCTCAATGGCAGCGTTAAGCGCTAGTAAGTTGGTTTGTTCGGCAATGCCTTTAATAACATCTAGAATCGTTCCTACATTACCGGTATCGGCCTCAAGCTTGCGAATAACCTCACCCGCTCTCTCTACCTCTTCCGCTAGGCCATTAATACTGGCAACCGTCTTCGTGACGATGTCACGACCATCCTTAGCAGCCTTATCAGCTTCGTTAGCCGCTTCTGACGCGGAGTTTGCGTTATTAGACACAGCCTTAACGCTTGAAACCATTTCTTCAACTACGAGAGAAACCTGTTCCGTTGCTTCATTTTGATTGGCTGAGATGGATAGTGTCTCACTCGTAAGGCTTCCAAGATCTGCCGATAGCGAGGTTAAGGGTTCGATGGACTTCACAACATCAGTAATA
Organism: uncultured Gammaproteobacteria bacterium; assembly: GCA_963851095.1. Lineage (GTDB taxonomy): Bacteria > Pseudomonadota > Gammaproteobacteria > Pseudomonadales > Oceanobacteraceae > Oleispira. Next base: position 155,767 of record CAWKOX010000025.1, read on the forward strand.
CTGTTATGAAGCTTATCGACAAACTGATTAAACCAGTCAACCACATCGCCTAACTCATCATTTGATGTTTTCTGTATGCGTTTAGTTAAATCGCCATCGCCACTGGCGATATCCTTAAGTGATACCAGTAGTTTACCTAGCGCCGTACCGATACTATTTACGATGCTCCAACCCAGCAATAACAATATAGCAATAGTAACCCCAGTCGCCAGCATCCCCAGTGTTAGCGCTTTTTGGGCATCAGAGATAGAGGCTTCAACGGTTTGATTAAATTCAGCCAGTGCGTTCTCACTGAGCTTTTCCATGGAGATTTTTACGGTTGCTAACGCACTGTTCATACCATCAATTTTGCCTGACATTTTACTCATATCAAGAGTGCCGGATAGCATGCCGTCCGTTACCTCATGGGCCAGGGAATAATAGTTTTTAAATTGCGTGCGTAATTTTCTATTATCACTACTGCGATCACTCCACAGCTCAATAATTCGGTCCATATTGCTAACGATTTGCTTATTCAGCTGCCCAGCATTTTGAATAAACTCTACCTCTCCTGTGCTTACGGCGGTATTTAGTAGCTCTTTTATCTGGAGCAACTTGACGAGATTCTCGTCAGATTTTTGGACAACCGGAAAATACACATCCCTTACTTTCTGAATGCGCTCACTGTTTTGTGAATTAATACTGGTATTCACTGCCAGACTGATCATAAAGCCAATAATGGCTGCGCCTGCTAAAGCAATGATCTTGGCCTTAATGCTAATATTGCTTAATAAACCCATAATAATCCTATTTCTTATAACAACTCGTTAATTGAAGAATAGAACAAGTTACGGGGATTGCCTTAAAAAAGCATAAAATTAATAGCGATGAGCTTGCTTGAGGCTAGAGATGTGCAGGCATGGGGTGGAAATAACAAATGTGATGCTAAAGGCAATCCCTAGCATCAACAGCATTTTATAGTAGTCTTTGCGGCTGCTACCACTTTAGTTTTTTATGCAATCTAACAACATCGCCGACAATTGTTAACGTGGGTGCAGAGATTGAGTTGCTGGCAATTACATCACCAATGTTTGCGAGTGTGCTGGTATAGACCTTTTGCTCTGGCAGCGTGCCCTTTTCGACCAATGCAATGGGTGTGTCGGGGCTCATTCCATGCTGTATTAGCGCTTTACTAATATAGCTAATACCCGTCAATCCCATATAGATGACTAAGGTCTGCTGAGGGTGAATTAGCTCGCTCCACGGTAAGTTAGTCGTACCATCTTTCAAATGACCCGTAACAAAGCGCACGGATTGAGCATAATCCCTATGGGTCAATGGAATACCAGCATAGCTTGAACAACCAGAAGCGGCTGTAATGCCAGGCACAACTTGAAACGGAATTTGTTGATCAGCCAGCAGCTCAATTTCTTCGCCACCACGACCAAAAATAAAAGGATCCCCCCCTTTTAAGCGCAACACGGTTTTTCCAAGCTTTGCATGATCGGCTAACAGCTGATTTATTTCGTTTTGCGGTACCGAGTGATCGGACATGGCTTTACCGACATAAAACATCTCTGCATGACTGCTGCAATACTCCAAAATAGGCTTTGAAACTAAACGGTCATAAAAGACAATATCGGCTTGCTGAATAAGACGTACGGCCTTGAGCGTTAATAGATCAGGATCTCCTGGGCCTGCTCCTACCAAGAAGACTTCACCTATGCTTTTTCCAGCAATGACTTCATTGCACACGTTTTCAGCTTGCTCTTCTTTACCTGCAAGAACCAAGTTGGGCATAGGGCTCGACATCAGCTTGCGCCAAAGCTGTTGACGTTTCTGGGTATCGTCAAAGCGAGTTCTTATGGTCTTGCGCAGATTGGATGTGAATTTCGCCAATTGTGAAATTCTGGGGGATAACGCTGCATCAAGCTGATTTCGAAGGTAGCGTGTTAATGCTGGGGATTCAGAGGCGGATGACACTGTAATCATCACAGGATTGCGATCAATAATGGCCGGAAAAATAAAGTCGCTACCTACAGGATCGTCGGCAATGCTTATAGGGCAGGACAGTGCTTTTGCCCAGCGTGCAATTTCTTGATTGATATCAGAATTATCGGTAGCGGCTACAATGCGATGTCCTTGCAGAACATGCTGCTCCTGCGCCAAGGCATTAATGTGATGAATGCTCTGCTGATCAACAAGATCCTGCAAGCGAGCATCTAGATTAGGCGAGACCACCGTGATGGCGTGAGTGAACTTAATCAGCGTTTGGACTTTGCGCTGGGCTACCTGCCCACCGCCAAAGATAATGAATTTAACATCGTTTGAGCGGTGCAGCAGAGGTAGCCAGTTCATTGTTTTGCCTTATATTATTTCGCGGTAATCACGTCAAGACCACCCATGTATGGGCGTAGTACTTCAGGCACAATGATCGAACCATCTTCTTGCTGGTAGTTTTCAAGGACGGCAACCAAGGTACGTCCTACCGCCAAGCCGGAGCCATTCACTGTATGCACTAACTCAGGCTTTCCTGTCTCTGGATTTCTCCAGCGAGCTTGCATACGACGAGCTTGATAAGATTCGAAATTACTACAAGAAGAAATTTCGCGGAATTTTTGCTGACCTGGCAACCAGACTTCCAAGTCAAACGTTTTGGCCGCCGAAAATCCTAAATCACCACCACACAAAATAACCTTACGGTAAGGCAATTCAAGTTTTTGGAGAATTGTTTCTGCATGCTGAGTCAACTCCTCAAGGGCTTCATCAGACTTAGAAGCATGTACAAACTGTACTAATTCAACTTTATCAAACTGATGCTGTCGGATCATGCCACGAGTATCACGACCATAGCTGCCCGCTTCACTTCGGAAGCAGGGTGTATGACAGGCGAATTTTTGTGGTAAATCGCCATTTAAAATACTATCACGAGCGATGTTGGTTACCGGCACTTCGGCAGTAGGAATCAGATAAAACTCCTGCTCACCCTCTAGCTTAAATAAATCTTCCGAGAATTTAGGCAGCTGACCTGTACCGAATAATGAATCTTTATTAACTAAGTAAGGCGTATAAACTTCATCATAGCCGTGCTCATCAATATGGGTATTTAGCATGAATTGCGCAAGAGCTCTGTGCAAACGAGCCATTTGTCCTTTCATGACAACAAAACGAGAACCTGTTAGCTTTGTTCCCGCTTCAAAATCTAGACCGCCATTGGCTTCGCCAAGATCGACATGGTCTTTAGGCTCAAAAGCAAAGTCTTTAGGTGTGCCCCATACCATGATTTCGATATTATCATCTTCATCATTTCCTGCAGGTACATCCGACTGCGGGATATTAGGAATTGATAATAAGAATTCTTTAACATCGGCTTCCGCGGCTTTGGCTTTATTTTCTTCAGCGGCGATATTGTCATTTAATGAGCCCATGACTTGCGCTTTGGCTTCATCTGGAGTCATGCCTTGACCAATTAATTGGCCAATTTGCTTGGATGCTTTTTTCTTCTCAGCTTGTAGTTGTTGAGCCGCTGTAAGTGCAGCGCTGCGGGCTTTATCAAGCTGTTGAAACTTTTCAACATCAAGTTCAAAGCCTTTAACTTTAAGGCGCGCTGCTACATCTTCAAGGTTGTCACGAATAGTTCTAATGTCGAGCATGTAATTTCTAAACCAATTGTTTTGTTAATATCATTCCAAGCGCTGTTGCCAGCAGGCAGCCAATCAAACTCAGGGCAATATAGGTTAAAAATGCCGTGATTTTACCCTGCTGCAAGAGGGTTAAACTTTCCAGTGAAAAGGTGGAAAAGGTCGTAAATGCGCCTAAAAAACCCACCATAATCAAATGGCGATGAGCCTCACCACCAAAGTTGTTTTCGACCAGCCATATGTAAGCTGCGCCAATCGCAAAGGAGCCTATCAGGTTCACACTCAGTGTGCCATAAGGATAGGCCTTTCCAATCCATTTAAATATTGCCGTCGCAAGGCTGTAGCGCGCCATTGCACCCAGCGCTCCCCCTACCCCGATCCAGACTAAGTTCAGCATAATCCTTTCCTATTGTTCATTATAACGCTGACGACTGGCGGTTCTATTTAATTCATCCAGATAACGCAACTTTTCAGAAATTTTCTGCTCAAGCCCACGCTCAACTGGCTGATAAAAACGACTGCCTTTTAATTCTTCAGGCAGGTAACACTCTCCGGCAGCAAAGGCATTCTCTTCGTCATGAGCATATCGATATTCGTTTCCATGCCCCATTTCTGCCATTAACTTAGTCGGTGCATTACGCAAGTGAATGGGGACATCATAAGAAGGCTGCTGTCGAATAGTTGCAAGTATCTGATTGTAAGCTTTGTAAACCGCATTACTTTTTGCTGAGCAAGCTAAGTAACTAATCGCTTGAGCGATCGCCAGCTCCCCCTCAGGAGAACCCAGTCGCTCTTGAACATCCCAAGCATTCAGACTAATGGTGAGTGCACGAGGATCGGCATTACCTATATCTTCACTGGCCATTCTAACAATTCGGCGGGCAATATAAAGAGGGTCGCAGCCGCCGTCAATCATTCTTGCAAACCAATACAGAGCACCTTGAGGGTCTGACCCCCTAACGGATTTGTGCAATGCTGATATTTGATCATAAAATGCATCCCCGCCTTTATCAAAGCGGCGAAAAGTATTCTGCAGACTGGTGGCGACAACGTTCAAAGTAATAATATTGTCCGTGCTCAGCTGGCTGGCGATCTCAAGAAGATTTAAGGCGGTTCTCGCATCGCCATCAGCCGCTTTTGCCAAGGCTGACAAAACACCCTCTTCGGCAGTGTAGCGGCCTGAGAAGCCTAGTTCACTGCTCAGTGCACGCTCTAAAACCGTTATAAGTACATCGCTATCCATCGATTTGAGTACATAAACTCGCGCGCGTGATAATAATGCGTTATTTAACTCAAAAGAGGGGTTTTCAGTTGTTGCACCAATGAAAATAAAGGTGCCATCTTCTACATAAGGCAAAAATGCATCTTGCTGGCTTTTATTGAAGCGATGTACTTCATCAACAAAAAGGACGGTTTTGCGACGCTGAGCCTGATTTTGTTTGGCCTTAGCAACAACTTCGCGAATTTCTTTTATGCCTGCCATTACAGCGCTTAAGCTTAAGAAATCGCATTTTTCACTCTGAGCAAGTAGACGTGCCAGTGTTGTTTTACCGACACCCGGCGGCCCCCAAAGTATCATAGAGTGCAGGCTTCTTTGATCAAGCATTAAACGCAAAGGCCCTGCTGGGCCTAATAAATGAATTTGGCCGAAATAATCATCTAGGGACGTAGGCCTTAAGCGCGCAGCAAGTGGTGCGTATTTTTGTGCTTGATCTTCGTCCTGCTGAGAAAATAAATCATCTGCCGACATTTTTTAATACTTACCCTGTCGGCCATCAATAATGTCGATACCATCAGGGATGGTGAAATTGAACGTATCTTGAGCGAGTGTTGGGTTATTTAAGACGTTAGTGAAACTAATTCGAGTAATCTGTCCCGAAGCATCTCGAATGATCATTTGAGTAAGAGATTGCTGCTCATCCAGCTTATTGAAATCCAGCTCTAAAGAATCAAACAATTGACTTGTATCCTTAGGCTGCAAGATGAACCGAATTTCATTTTCGGTACTACTTTCTGTGATAATGAAGTCATCCCCAATAGCACTGACGTCGCCACCCAGTAATAGAGCTGGGGTTTCAGAGAGGCGATTATCCATATCTTTGATGCTGAGTTGCTCTAAATCCTCATCATAGATCCATAATGACTGACCGTCAGAGATTACCAATTGTTCATAGATGCCTTCAGTCTTCCAGCGGAGCTTTCCGGGCTTGGCAACTTGCATAAAGCCTTCCACACGTTGAAGTGTATTGCCAAGGCCATCTTGAGTTAGCTGGACGAATTTTGCCGAAAAGCTATTGATTAGATTCAATTGCTGCTTCAGATTCTGAACTGCGTGAGTGGTATTCGCAACTGGCTGGCTTAGTACATGAATAGTATCACTTGCCCAGCTTAGGTTAGCGCATGTCAGGGCCAATACTAGCCCTGTTCTGATAATAGAAGTACGTTTCACAGTCTCTCCAAATACATCGCCATCAAATTTTATGGCTCACTTAAAACATGGTTGATTATTAGTTTTCTACCGATGGCTATTAGCTAGCGATTTACCGGGGGTGGAGCAATAACTTCTCGACTACCATTGTGCGCGGCAGGTGAAACCACCCCGCCTGCTTCCATTGTTTCTACCAACCGAGCTGCGCGATTATAACCGATGCGTAATTTACGCTGTACTGATGATATAGAAACTTTGCGTGTTTCTGTAACAAAGGCAACAGCTTGATCGTACAGGTCATCCTTCTCATCGCCACCTTCAAGGGTTAGCCCAGCTTGCTCTGTTGTTTGGGTGATTTCTTCGATGTAATTCGGCTCGCCCTTGGTCTTCCATTCAGCAACCACTCTATGAACTTCATCATCATCAACAAAAGCACCATGAACACGAATTGGAATACTGGTTCCTGCGGGCTGAAATAGCATATCACCATGACCTAATAACTGCTCTGCGCCGCCTTGATCTAAAATAGTGCGAGAATCAATTTTAGAAGATACCTGGAACGCTATTCGGGTCGGTACATTGGCCTTAATGAGGCCGGTAATAACATCCACCGAAGGACGCTGAGTGGCTAAAATCAGGTGAATGCCTGCCGCTCGAGCTTTTTGTGCAATTCGGGCGATAAGCTCTTCAACCTTTTTGCCAACCGTCATCATCATATCGGCAAACTCATCCACTATGACAACAATATAAGGCAGTGGTTCTAGTGTTGGCGGTGTAGTATCAAAACTCTGATCTATACGCCAGAGTGGATCAGGTACGGGCTTGCCTTCAGCAATCGCAGCTCTTACTTTAGCGTTATGCCCGGCTACATTACGAACACCCATTGCGGCCATCAACTGATAGCGGCGCTCCATTTCCTCTACGCACCAGCGTAAGCCATTTGCCGCTTCTTTCATGTCAGTAATGACGGGGGTTAAAAGATGCGGAATGCCTTCATAAACAGAAAGTTCAAGCATCTTTGGATCAACCATAATCAAGCGAACCTCATCAGGAGTCGACTTGTATAATAGACTGATAATCATGGCGTTCACGCCTACAGATTTACCCGAGCCAGTGGTACCCGCAACCAGTAAATGCGGCATTTTAGCCAAATCGGTCACCACGGGGTTGCCCGCAATGTCGTGCCCTAACGCAATGGTTAGTGGCGATTTAGATTTGTCGAAATCTTCTGATGATAAAACAGAAGAAAGGCGAACCATGGCGCGGTGCTCATTGGGTATTTCAATCCCCATAACAGACTTACCTGGAATTACCTCAACCACGCGAACGCTGTTCATTGCCATTGAGCGCGCAAGATCTTGTGCGATGCCCGAAACCTTACTGGCTTTGGTTCCAGGGGCAGGTTGAATTTCAAAGCGTGTGATCACAGGGCCAGGAGCGACGGCCACCACTTCTGCTTTAATGCCAAAATCAGCCAGTTTCTGCTCGAGCATAATGGATAATTCTTCTAGGCGCACTTTTGAGTATCCGATTTTTTGGTCTTCATCCGCAGGGTCTAATAAGGCAATAGAGGGGAGTGGATTTTCTTCTGTGAATAATTTCCCCTGAAGGTCACGAACTGCACGCTCACTTGGCTTCGTTTCGCGCTTCTCAAGCGGCTCTATTTTTACCTCTTTCACAAGTGCAGCAGAAGCACTCGGTTTTGTATCAAGCTCTACGCTGTCGATTAAAATGGGGGGCTCGTTATCCATTTTGGCTGCTTTGGATTTTACCTTGCTGATAGCCGGTGTAACGAGTGCTTTGACACGAGAGCGAACAGTGCTTACGTTAGAATTGTCATTTATGCCCAAGTTATCATTTACACCAAAGTCATTCGGGGCGGCGGTACTAGTCAGTAACGGTTCAATTTTTACTGCTCGGGCAGGTGTTTGTAAGCCCTGCTCTAATGCTTGATCGGGCGATTGTCGTGATGATTGTTGCGATGAATGCAGCGTTTTGTTGGCTTTGCGTTTATTCATCTTCAACTGAATCTTTGCGGCTAAGCTCTTAAATAATTGAACGGCAGATTCAATAACATTCAAAACAGCACTACCAATAGCGTCAAATACAGCCAGCCACGAAAACTCCCAGAACAGCATTGAGCCAATACATAACATAAGAGTCAGTAGAATCGAGCCGCCAATCGTGCTGAATAGTGAGATTGTTAGACTGGCAATGCTCTGCCCTATCATCCCTCCTACACCCGCTGGCAAAGATTCAGCCGTGAAAACGCTGAATTCAAACAACGCCGCTAGAGAGAAAATAGATAAGAAAAAACCAAGCAGGCGTAACAGCCATATCGCACCGGACGTTTCAGCCTGATATGTCCTGAATATTTGAACGACTTTGCCTGCAGCCAGTAATGGAATAATGTAGGCCAAATAACCGAGAGCATGAAGCAACCCATCGGCTAAATAAGCGCCAACTGGGCCGCCTGCATTTTTAAAGGATGTGTTTGCGCCTGCTGTTGACCAACCATCATCAAGGGGGGAATATGTAACCAGCGAGAGTAAAAGATAAGCGCAAAGTGCTGTTAGGGATAACAGAGCGATATCCTGCTTTAAATTACGTTCCTTTTTTTCTAGTTTTTCTGCTGCCAAAGCAGGTATCCTTAATAATAACAATAGATTGACACAGTCTATCACGCATTTTCGTACAATATAGCCTTAAGCAAGACAACAGAAAAAATAGACTTTTATGATAGATTGGTTACAAGAAGATTTACCCCCTCATTTTCCCGATACAGCAATGGCACAAACAGACCCTAATGGCTTGCTTGCAGCCGGTGGGCTATTAACCCCTGCGTGGCTAGTAGCGGCCTATCGGCGCGGAATATTCCCTTGGTATGATGATGAGAGCCCTATTCTTTGGTGGAGCCCTGCTCCTCGCATGGTTTTAAAAGCCTGTGATTTTCACATTGGTCGAACCGTGCGCAAGTTATTAAGGAAAAGTGATTATAAAATAAGTTGTGACCTAGCCTTTAATGAAATCATCTATCAATGCGCTCAGCCACGGGATGATCAAGACGGCACATGGATAACCGATGAGATGGAGCAAGCTTACATTCGCTTGCACGCAAATGGTATTGGTCATTCGGTTGAATGCTGGAATTCAAAGGGTGAGTTAATTGGCGGGCTTTATGGTCTACAAATTAATGGTGTGTTTTTTGGCGAGTCAATGTTCAGCTTAGCGAGCAATGCGTCAAAGCTCTCTTTTGCTTATTTTGCCCAATTCTTATTTGATTCTGGTATTAAAATAATTGATTGCCAGATGCACAGTGACCATATGGCTCAGTTTGGGGCCAAAGAAATTGAACGGCACGAGTTTGAAAGATTACTAAATGACGCTGTTAATGACTCATTAGCGCTTAACTACCCAGCCTTTTTGACAGATGGACTTTAATTCAAATGCACGATTCTGAAGTCCTATTCTATCGCCACATAGAGGATAGCGAATGTGGCTACCTACCAAACCTTAAAAGCAATAGTATTTTTATTGATCCGGACAGCGAGCCTACTAAAGATCAGCTTAACCTGCTACACCTTCAAGGTTTTCGTCGCAGTGGTAAGCTGGTTTATCGACCACATTGCCCTGACTGCAATGCGTGCCAGTCATGCAGGATTATTAACCTTGAATTTCGTGCCAGTAAAAATCAAAAAAAAGCGATAAAGCGAAATCAGGATATTACCCTGCATTGGTCTGAAGCAGCTTTTAATCATGAGCACTATCAGCTTTACCAGCGCTACATCAATCAGCGTCATCAGGATGGCGAAATGTTCCCCGCCAGTGAAGAGCAATATCAGGGATTCTTAATAGAAGGGCATGGCACGCACAAGTTTCTTGAGTTACGCGACGCAGAAGGTACTCTAATAGGCTGTTGTGTTGTCGATATTTTTTATGATGGCTTGTCGGCCATTTATAGCTATTTCGATCCAGAGCAGCCTCGTCGCTCGCTTGGGCGGTATATTGTTCTTGCCCTAATTCGCGAGTGCCAGCAGCAAGGATTACCTTACACTTATTTAGGATACTGGATTAAAAACGCCAACAAAATGAGCTATAAGGCTGATTATCAGCCATTAGAGGTGTTTGATGGTCAATTTTGGCGAAAATTGATTATTAAATAGGCTAAATGAATATAAGCCTTTGCTTATTGGTAATTTTTAAGGCAGAATTCGCCGCATTAGATAATGTCAACAGGTGAAGAATGGCAAAAGGCGATCATATTGAAATGGACGGAGAGGTTATTGATACCCTTCCGAATACAATGTTCCGTGTTAAGTTGGAAAACGACCACGTTGTAACAGCACACATTTCTGGAAAAATGCGTAAAAACTACATTCGCATTTTGACCGGCGATAAAGTAAAGGTGGAATTAACACCTTACGACCTTAGTAAAGGCCGTATTACTTACCGCGCACGTTAAAAGCAAAAAGGCCGGTTAGCATCGCTACCCGGCCCTTTTTTTGTCTAAAATTTGATAGCCCTACCTTTTGATTGCCCTACCAGAGTCCATTAACGAACTTCTAGCAAGATCAATCAAATCCCCTGCTCTGACAGCTAACTACAAATTTTTCCAGCCAGAGCAAGGCGATACTACTTAAGCAACAACCTCTTCAACCAAATGAAGCTCGATGCCGTCTTTAGCATCATTAAGGCAGATCTCAACTTCACCACCTCCTTCCAGGTCGCCAAACAAGATCCTCTCTGCGAGTGGCTTTTTAAGCTTTTCTTGAATTAAACGATTCATAGGGCGAGCGCCCATTTTTTCATCGTATCCATTTTCAGCAAACCAATTTCTGGCATCGTCATCAATACGCATATGGACTTTTTTCTCATCGAGCTGTGCTTGTAGTTCAACCAAGAATTTATCGACCACAAACATAATATTATCGCGCGTCAATGAAGCAAATTGAATAATGGAATCAAGACGATTTCGGAATTCAGGGGTAAATTGCTTGCGAATAACTTCCATGCCATCAGAGGTATGATCCTGATGAGAGAAACCAATCGAACGGCGACTAATGGTTTCAGCCCCAGCATTGGTCGTCATGATCAAGATTACATTTCGGAAATCAGTCTTGCGACCATTATTGTCCGTTAACGTGCCATGATCCATTACTTGCAGTAGTAGATTGAAGACTTCTGGGTGAGCTTTCTCAATCTCATCAAGCAGCAACACGCAATGCGGGTTTTTATTGACAGCTTCGGTTAGCAATCCGCCTTGATCAAAGCCAACATAACCTGGAGGCGCACCAATTAAGCGTGATACCGTATGGCGCTCCATGTACTCAGACATGTCAAAACGAACAAGCTCCATCCCCATTACTTTTGCCAACTGACGACTAACTTCAGTTTTACCGACACCCGTTGGACCAGCAAATAAGAACGACCCCGTTGGTTTCTCAGGTGAATTAAGGCCAGCACGAGATAACTTAACGGCCGCTGACAAGGTCGTAATCGCTTCATCTTGACCAAACACCACCATTTTAAGCTTATCTTCAAGTCCGAATAACAGCTCTTTATCAGAAGCTGAAACACTCTTAGGTGGAATTTTAGCAATAGAGGCTACAATAGTTTCTACATCTTGAACCGTAATCATCTTCTTGCGTTTATTGACAGGCAATAGTCGCTGACTTGCCCCCGCTTCATCAATAACATCAATCGCCTTATCAGGCAGATTACGATCGGTGATATAACGATCAGCAAGCTCTGCAGCGGCTCTGAGTGCTTTATCTTGATACTTAAGCTCATGATGATCTTCAAAGCGTGATTTCAACCCTTTAAGAATTAAATAGGTATCTTCTACGCTCGGCTCGCCAACATCTACTTTTTGGAAGCGACGAGTAAGCGCACTGTCTTTCTCAAATATGCCACGATACTCAGTAAAGGTCGTAGAGCCCATGCAGCGTACTTCACCACTACTAAGCATTGGCTTCAGTAGATTAGAGGCATCCATCACCCCACCCGATGCCGCACCCGCACCAATAATGGTATGAATTTCATCAATAAATAAAATACCATGCGGCTGTTTTTTGAGTTCAGCTAATAGAGCCTTAAAACGTTTCTCAAAATCGCCTCGATATTTAGTGCCTGCTAAAAGCGCACCCATATCCAAACTAAAGACCACCGCATCTGCAATAACATCAGGCACATCACCATCAACAATACGCTTAGCTAAACCTTCTGCTATGGCCGTTTTGCCAACACCAGAATCACCCACCAATAGAGGGTTATTCTTGCGACGACGTGCTAAAATTTGGACAACGCGATTTACCTCAAACTCGCGACCAATTAGAGGGTCGACTAATCCTTCTTTTGCTTGACGATTTAAGTTAACGGCATAGCCTTCTAATGCACTCTTACTGCCTGGTTCTTGGCCATCATCATCAGATTCCAATAAGTTTTCGTTCTGTTCGTCTTGACCAGGGACTTTAGCAATGCCATGAGAGATGAAATTAACCACATCAATACGCGCAATGTTCTGTTGCTTAAGGAAATAAACAGCTTGGCTTTCTTGCTCACTGAAAATAGCGACCAATACATTAGCCCCCGTTACTTCTGACTTACCAGAAGACTGGACATGAAAAACCGCACGCTGAAGCACTCGCTGAAACCCTAGGGTAGGTTGAGTTTCACGTTCTTCATCTTGCTCTTGAATGAGTGGAGTTGTTGAATCAACAAACTCAATTAAATCTTTACGTAATTTCCCGATATCAGATCCGCAGGCATTAAGTACAACCAATGCAGCGTCATTATCCAGTAAAGACAGTAGTAAATGCTCAACCGTCATAAACTCATGACGCTTGACCCTAGCTTCTTTGAATGCATCATTCAAGGTTTGCTCAAGCTCTCTATTCAGCATAATGCCTCCTGAGTTGTAAGTCTTTTACTCGTCATCTTCTGCGGGTATAACCTCGCATAGCAAAGGGTACTGGCAGTCTCTGGCATAATCATTCACCAAAGCGGCTTTTGTTTCTGCGATATCTTTGCTGAAAACTCCGCAAATCGCAGCCCCTTTATTATGAACAGCGAGCATTATTTGCATAGCCTGCTCATCAGACTTGGCAAAAAAAGTTTGTAGTACTTCGACGACAAAATCCATGGGTGTATAGTCATCGTTCATCATTAAGACCTTGTACATAGCGGGTGGTTTCAATTTTGGCTTTGCCGTTTCGACTGCCAAACCACCATCACCATAATGGTCATCTTCTTGTAATCTTAGTTGAGATTTCAACATCTTACCGACTTTAATTAGTGTATTTAATAATATGGGGGTAATTCCCCAACTTTAAAGCAAATAATACCAACTCGATAGCATTTGCCCTAGAACTCTTGACGTTTAAGATGAAGACTTTTATTGTTAATGAACACAAATAAGATTATTTTGACGAAATAAGCATCTACGATCATCAACCAATACTTTGGTATTATGACCTGATCACTTAAATCGTCGATCCAAGGAGGAAATCATGAGTACAGGGAATATTAATGCCAAAAGTACAGGTAAAATTAGCGGCAAGGTGAAATGGTTTAATAATGCCAAAGGGTATGGGTTTATTGTAGAAGATGGTGGCGATCTCGATATGTTTGCGCACTACTCCGCCATTACCATGGAGGGCTATAAAACCTTAAAGGCAGGCCAAAGTGTCTACTTTGATACAAAAGAAGTTGATAATGGCATTCATGCCATCAATATATCTTCGATTGACAGCGCCTCTTCTATTGAAAAGCTAACTGAATTAGAAGCGTCTACTGCATTAGAATCTACTGAAGCATAAAACACCTTAAGTGACATGTATAAAAAAGGCGAGCATATAGCTCGCCTTTTTTATTTTTGCTAACTCTTAAACAGCATCGATAATGCAGTTTAAGGTGTTGCTTGGACGCATAATATTGGCCGCTTTTGCAGTATCTAGGTGATAATAACCACCAAGATCAACGCGAGTGCCTTGTGCATGACTTAGCTCCGCAATGATATCTGCATGATATTCTGCCAAATCATCATTTAACTTCGTGAACTTCGCTTTAAGTTCAGCATCATCATTTTGAGCTGCTAAATACTCTGCCCAGTATGTTGCTAAGTAATAATGACTGCCACGATTATCAACCTGGCCAACTTTGCGCAAAGGTGAGCGATCATGATCTAAGAATCGGCCCGTTGCTTCATTAAGTGTTTTAGCCAAAACAAGCGCTTTTGAATTTTCAGTTTTTTGCCCCAAGTCTTCTAAAGAAACGGATAATGCCAAGAACTCACCCAATGAATCCCAGCGCAAGTGACCTTCTTCTGCAAGTTGTTGGGCATGCTTAGGCGCTGAACCACCGGCACCGGTCTCATAAAGCCCACCACCGGCAAGCAAAGGCACGATAGAAAGCATCTTAGCACTTGTGCCCAATTCTAAAATTGGGAACAAGTCTGTTAAGTAATCACGCAATACATTACCGGTAACAGAAATCGTATTCTCACCCGCTTTAACGCGAGCCATTGTATAGCGAATCGCCTCAACGGGAGACTTGATCAAAATCTCTAGGCCGTCAGTATCGTGATCCTGAAGGTACGTTTTTACAATATTGATTAGATTGCTATCGTGAGCTCGCTGAGGATCTAGCCAGAAAACGGCTGGCTGCCCTGTGTCTCGCGCACGTTTAACGGCTAGCTTAACCCAGTCTTGAATGGGGGCGTCCTTAGTCTGACACATACGCCAGATATCACCCACTTCAACAGAGTGTTCAAGTACCGCTTCGCCCGCATGGTTCACAACGCGAACCGTACCAGCATCTTCGATAATAAAGGTCTTATCGTGTGAGCCATACTCTTCAGCTTTCTGAGCCATTAGGCCAACGTTGGAAACGCTGCCCATTGTCTTAACATCAAACGCACCATTGTCTTTGCAGAACTGAATGGTCTCTTGAAAAATCTCGGCATAGCAGCGGTCCGGGATCATGGCTTTAGTATCATGCAGCTTGCCGTCCGAACCCCACATTTTACCAGATGAGCGGATCGCAGCAGGCATGGATGCATCAACAATCACATCACTTGGAACATGTAAGTTGGTAATCCCTCGATCTGAATCAACCATCGCTAGGGCTGGACGTGTTTCATAAACAGCCATAATAGCGGCTTCAATCTCTTCTTGCTGGGCCGCTGGTAATTCTTTTATCTTAGCGTAAACATCACCTAGACCATTGGTTTCTTCAATGCCCAACTCTTCAAAAACGTCCGCGTATTTTTCAAATACGTCTTTAAAGTAAACCGTCACTGCATGACCAAACATAACAGGATCAGAAACCTTCATCATGGTTGCTTTTAAGTGCAATGAAAGCATAACGCCTTTTTCTTTGGCATCTTGCATTTGAGCCTCAAAAAAATCACGGAGAGCGCTACTGCTCATCACAGAAGCATCAATCACTTCATTTATCTGTAATTTTGTACTGGCTTTTAGAACTTGAGTAGAGCCATCAGTCTTGATTAATTCAATGCGAACATCATCCGCTTTGTCCATCACAGCCGACTGTTCGCTGCCGTAGAAATCACCACTGGTCATGTGCGCAACGTGAGAAGCTGAATCCTTAGACCACTCACCCATAGAGTGAGGATTTTTTTGAGCGTATTCTTTCACGGGATCAGCGACGCGACGATCAGAATTACCTTCTCGCAATACAGGGTTTACCGCACTGCCTAAGATTTTACCGTAGCGTGCTTTAATTTCAGCTTCCGCATCGCTCTCTGGGTCTTCAGGGAAATCAGGAATATTATACCCCTGCCCCTGAAGTTCTTTAATCGCAGCAACTAATTGTGGAACCGAAGCACTAATATTGGGCAACTTAATAATGTTTGCTTCTGGTGTTTTTGCAAGCTCTCCCAATTCGGCAAGGGCATCGCTGATCTGCTGATCTTCAGTTAGATTGTCAGGGAAGTTCGCAATAATGCGACCTGCTAAAGAAATATCACGTGTTTCAATAGTGATATTGGCCGTTCTAGCAAATGCTTGAATAATAGGCAAAAGCGAAAACGTCGCAAGTGCTGGAGCTTCGTCTGTTTCTGTGTAAATAATTTTAGGAGTTTGCTTAGTCATTGTTTGTCCTAGTATTCTTTGGCTGTATCGCCAGAAGCCTTAGAAAGCCGACTTTTGATCGGCTTCTCATCATTTGGCCCGACAGGCATATCAAAGGTCACTTTTGGTCACCTTTTTCGTTCATTTCAGTTATTAATGCAACTTTATGAGTTATAGCAGGCACGAATATTAACATGCAATGGTATAATCAACAGTCCTTTATGTAGTATTTCTACATTTATAGCTCGTTTTTCATACAATATTGTAGTATTTGGTAGTTTCTTTACAAGGTTTCATCTTTCTATGCCCAATCTAATCCTTTTTAATAAGCCTTTTAATGTCCTGTCTCAATTTTCCGCACATGAAGGGAAGATTACTTTGGCGAAGTACATTAAAACTAAAGGCTTCCATCCTGCTGGTCGCCTTGATTACGATTCCGAAGGCTTGATGTTACTCACCAATGAAGGCGCCCTACAACATCAGATTAGTCACCCAAACCACAAACTGCCAAAAACTTATTGGGTTCAGGTGGAAGGTGACGTTAAAAAAGAAGCATTAGATCAACTGCGTAATGGCGTAAAACTTGGTGATGGTATGACAGCCCCTGCCAAAGTAAAGCAAATGGCTTCCGTTAAAATTTGGCCACGCAACCCACCTATTCGCCCGCGCGAAGGGCAAGCGACGGGCTGGATTCAATTAACGATTGTTGAAGGCAGGAATCGTCAAGTACGAAGAATGGTGGCGGCGGTCGGATTACCTTGCTTACGCCTTATTAGAATGCAGATTGGTGAATGGACTATTAAAGGCCTTAAGCCAGGAGAGTCTCGTGAAGATACTGTCGCGCTTCCAAGCGAATCTGTGCGCCAAGCAACCAGCGGCCCGACCAAAAAGAATATTGATAAAAAGTTTGATGGCAATATTACCCGCAGTAAGTACAAGAAGAATAGACGATAATGCTTGTTAATCCCCTTGAAAATAATTCGAACCTAGAGCCTGCGCGCTGGACGCCTCACGCAACAGTAGCCACCGTTGTTGAAAAAGACGGGAAATTTCTTTTAGTAGAAGAGAAACGTCTAATCAACAGCCAAGGAGATTTTGGCATTGTCTATAATCAGCCTGCTGGTCATGTGGATGAAGGTGAATCTATTTTAACGGCGGCGATTCGCGAAACACTAGAAGAAACACGCTGGCAGGTTAAACTAAAGCATTTAATAGGTATCTATATTTTTACCGCCCCTGCCAATGGCATTACCTATCACCGCTACTGCTTTGCTGCAGAAGCCTTGAGTCATCAAGCAGAAAATGAGCTTGATGATGGTATACTCGATGCGAAATGGTTCACTTGGGGTGAAATACAAGAATTGGACAATCTGCGTAGCCCACTTGTAAAACGCTGCTTTAAAGACCATATAGATGGAAGACAATACCCTCTCAATCTCATCTATGAGCATTCAGAGGATAAAGAAACAACTTACGACAATAGCGCTAAAGAGTTAGAAGACAATAATGATTAACAAGCCAAAAGAAGAAACCCTCGTCATTGTCGGCATGTCCGGCGGTGTTGACTCCTCCGTATCCGCCCTATTATTGCAACAACAAGGCTACCAGGTGGAAGGCTTGTTTATGAAAAACTGGGATGAAGATGACGGTACTGATTATTGTACCGCCATGGACGACCTCGCAGACGCTCAAGCCGTTGCTGATAAGCTCGGCATGAAACTTCATACAGCCAACTTCGCAAGTGAGTATTGGGATAATGTCTTCGAGCACTTTTTAGAAGAATACAAAGCTGGGCGTACCCCAAACCCTGATATTCTTTGCAATCGCGAAATCAAATTCAAAGCCTTTCTTGATTATACTAAAGTATTAGGGGCGGACTACATAGCTACAGGCCACTATGTGCGTCGCCGGGATATTGAGCAGGAAGGCAGCCAGCAAGCTCAGCTTTTACGAGGCTTGGATGGCAATAAAGATCAAAGTTACTTTCTTCACGCAGTTGCAGGTAGTGAAATCGCGCAGACTCTGTTCCCTGTGGGCGAACTAGAAAAGCCCGAAGTACGCCGTATTGCAGAAGAGCATGATCTTATCACCCACAATAAAAAAGATTCCACGGGCATTTGCTTCATCGGTGAGCGCCGATTTAAGGATTTTTTACAGCAGTACTTACCCGCTCAACCGGGAACGATTGAAACCCCTGAAGGGGCTGTTATCGGGAAGCATCAAGGCCTTATGTATCACACTCTAGGTCAACGCCAAGGCTTAGGTATTGGCGGGTTGAATGGCTATTCTGACGACCCTTGGTACGTTGCACAAAAAGATCTTAATAGAAATGTACTGATTGCAGCGCAAGGCAAAAACCACCCTATTCTATTTAGTCATTCATTAACCTCACATCAAATTTATTGGGTTAATGAAGAGCCGCAGTTACCATTAACATGCACAGCCAAAGTACGCTATCGTCAAAGCGATCAAACCTGCACAGTAACTAAGGATGAGTCTGGTGAATATCAGGTTGTCTTTAAAGAGCCGCAGCGTGCCGTAACACCAGGCCAAAGTGTTGTTTTTTATCTCGATGAAATTTGCTTAGGTGGCGGCGTGATTGAAAACACCCACGTTGATCCTAATCGCCCAGTTAAGTTTTAGACGGAATTGTAAGCCCTACTATGAGTCAGTCAAATAAGCACGAACAGCAAACCATCGCCTTGGCCGCAATTTTTCAAGCTGCTAGCCTAGTTGAACAGCTTGCACGCACCGGCGACATTCCTGCAGCAGAGCTTGAATTATTGATTACCAGTTTATTTAAGCAGAGTCCTGACAGCTTTGATGATATTTATGGTTCAAAGCCAAACCTTCAAGCCGGATTTCACGGTATTTGCAAGATGATGGGTGATGATAGTCTGAAAAGTAAGCAGGACATAAAACCTGAAGTCATGCGCTACGCTCTAAGCATTGTTCATTTAGAAGGACGCCTGCGTAAAAATAGCCACATGATGAACCAACTAGGAGAAAGCATTCAATCCAGCGTAAGGCAAGCCGACCACTTTCACATCACGCACGAAAGTGTTATTGGCAGTTTAGCAGACACTTATAAGCAAACCCTGAGTACTCTATCGTTTCGAATTAAAGTCTCTGGCAATCCGCAAATACTGCAGAACAGCTTAAATGCTAACAAAGTGCGTGCGTTATTATTAGCAGGCATTCGTGCCGCTATTTTGTGGCGACAGGTTGGTGGGCGACGTTGGCATCTATTGTTCAATCGTAAACGCTACATCAAAGATGCACAAAGCCTGCTTATCAGGTAGAATGCGCGCCATAAATTTTCCGTTTCACATAAATTAATCTACTGACGAGAACTGCATCCCATGGAACTTTCTGCATTAAGCGCGATTTCCCCGATTGATGGCCGTTATGGCAGCAAAACTAAAGAATTACGTGCCATTTTTTCTGAATTCGGTCTTATCCGCTGCCGTGTAGAAGTAGAAATCCGCTGGTTACAGCGTTTAGCTGATCACGCAGAAATCTCAGAAGTAACACCGTTTAGCGCAGCAACCAATGCCCAGCTTGACGCCATCATAGCAAACTTCTCAGAAGCTGATGCTCAGCGCATCAAAGACATCGAAGCAACCACCAATCACGATGTGAAAGCGGTTGAATACTTCATTAAAGAAGCCTTTGAAGGTAATGACGAACTGCTAGCCGTGTCTGAATTCGTACACTTCGCTTGTACTTCAGAAGACATCAACAACCTATCTCACGCCCTAATGCTAAAATCAGGTCGTGAAGATGTCGCATTACCTTACATGCGCAAAATCGCCGACGCCATCCGCGAACTTGCACACACCTACGCTGAACTACCCATGCTATCTCGTACACATGGCCAAACAGCTTCCCCAACGACTTTGGGTAAAGAAATGGCAAACGTAGTGGCACGTTTAGAGCGTCAAATCACACAGCTTGAATCTATTCCTTTATTGGGCAAGATCAACGGTGCGGTGGGTAACTACAACGCACACCTTTCTGCCTACCCAGCAATCGACTGGGCAGACAACGCACAAATATTTATAGAGTCTTTGGGCCTAGCATTTAACCCATACACTACTCAAATTGAGCCACACGACTACATCGCAGAAATGTTCGACGCCATCGCACGCTACAATACAATCTTGATCGACTTTAACCGCGACATCTGGGCTTATATCTCAAATGGTTACTTCAAGCAGAAGACCATTGCTGGCGAAGTGGGCTCATCTACTATGCCGCACAAAGTAAACCCAATTGACTTCGAAAACTCTGAAGGCAACCTAGGCATGGCAAACGCCATCATGGGCCACCTAGCTCAGAAGCTTCCAATCTCTCGCTGGCAGCGTGATTTAACCGACTCCACTGTTCTTCGTAATATGGGTGTAGGTTTTGGCTACAGCCTAATTGCTTACCACTCTGTATTGAAGGGCATTAGCAAACTGCAAGTAAACGAAACCAACATTGGCGCAGACCTTAACAATGCATGGGAAGTATTGGCCGAGCCAGTACAAACAGTAATGCGTCGCTACGGTATCGAACAGCCATACGAGAAGCTAAAAGCCGTTACTCGCGGCAAAGCCATTACTAAAGAAATCATGGCAGAGTTCATCGAAACTCTAGATATGCCAGCAGAAGCCATTGCCGAGTTGAAAGCAATGACCCCTGCTTCTTATGTGGGTAACGCTGCAGACCAAGCTAAAGCGGTTTAACAACCACTCCGAAAAGAAAAGCACCAAAGGTATTGGGGCTTTTCTTTTATCTCCACTCTCTCTTTCTCTTTTTTCACCCCTCAAAAAATCCTTCTTTCCTCCTCCTTCGCTTTTCCTTATCCTTCTTCTGTGTAGCGCAGCGGCTCGGTGCCTCTGTGGTGAAAGTCTTTTCTAAACCCTGTATCATCCCCGCCAATTATCAAATCGACACAGAGTAAATCAAAATGGATATTCTCGGCAACATCAGCAAAGAGCAATTTCTCAAAGAATACTGGCAAAAGAAGCCCTTACTCATCCGCCAAGCCTATCCAAACTTCGAGCCCCTAGTCCCTGCTGACGAACTAGCCGGCATGAGTCTAGAAGAAGAAATTGAATCTCGCATCATCATGGAAAACGGCCCAGACTCGCCTTGGCAACTACTGAGTGGCCCCTTCCAAGAAGACACCTTCAGCAAGCTACCCGAAGATAAATGGACACTGCTCATTCAAGGCGTAGACCAATGGGTGCCGGAAGCCGCAGACCTATTGCAAGACTTCAACTTCATCCCAAACTGGCGCATAGACGACCTAATGATCAGCTTCGCCACAGACGGCGGTAGCGTCGGCCCACACTACGACCAATACGACGTATTTCTACTGCAAGCTGAAGGTCAGCGCGAGTGGCGTATCGGTCAGATGTGCAGCGAGCACGATGACTTTCTGAGAGAAACAAAATTACGCATACTATCCCAATTTGAAGAAACTGATCGCTGGACACTTGAGCCCGGGGATATGCTTTATCTACCACCTCGCCTAGCGCATTACGGCATCTCTCAGGGAAATGGCCAAACCTATAGCATCGGTTTTCGCGCCCCAAGCCAAAGTGAGCTTATGCACAGCTTGGTAGATCAGATTGATGCAAGCAGCAATGAAGACCAGCGATATGGAGATCCTGATTTAGAACTGCAAGAGAATTGTGGTGAAATTAGCGATGCGGCCTTACAGCAAGTGCGAGAGTTTATGACGCAGGCTTTGGCCGACCCTGTCTTGCTAAGTGATACCATTGGCAAGTTGATGACAGAGCCTAAATACTCACAAGAAAAGGATGATGAAGGCGCTAAATCCGCTCAAGAATATACTACAAGTGACCTTAAGTATGACCTTCAAGCTATTGATATTGAAAGAGAATTACATTCTAGATTTGCTTTCAACTGCACGCAGGGCCAGCACAGTTTTTATGCGGGAGGTAAAGTCTACCCGATTAAAGAAAATTGTCTCGAGCTTGCAAAATATTTAACCCAAAGCCGCTTGTATAGTGGCCAAAAACTTCTTAGCCTGTGCGAAGATAGTAACAATGAAAAGCTGCTGCTAAACTTATGGAAAGACGGCCATTTTTTTAGTGCTGAATAAGCTAGGAAATCCAATTGGAAATTAACATAGTTAGCTGGGACGACGCCCAAACAGCGCTTCGCCTTATCCGACAAAAGGTTTTCATTGACGAGCAGGAAGTACCTGAGAATCTTGAGTGGGACAACTTCGACAAGCAAGCAACCCACATACTGGGTAAAGAGGGCAATCGCCCTGTTGCTTGCGCACGCTTACTTTCTGATGGTCAACTAGGTCGATTGGCCGTTTTAAAAGACTATCGCTCCCATGGCTGGGGTGGGCGCATCTTACGTTATGCCGAAGAGTATTTACTCGAGAAAAAACATTCAAAGGTCTTTCTTAACAGCCAAGCGAATAGCTACAATTTTTATTATAAGAATGGATACCGCCCAACGGACAAAATGATGTGGGACGCCAATATTCCACATATCGAAATGCAAAAAATACTTAAGCGCCCTAATCCTGCTAGTAAAACTTATATACTCGCTCACGATGACGATAACCATACTTCCGAGCAAGCCATCGCCAGCGCAGTGTGGTTTCAGATTGCCAGTAGCCAGAGTCGGCGCGAAATCACCATTCAGATTCACGACCTCGCCCATCCGCTTTTTAATAATCCTGCCTGCCTAGCCAATCTAGCAACTTTCATTAGACAGTCACGACAAACACATATCAGGGTATTAATACATAACGAAATCCCCGGTTTAGCTGAGCATCCTTTATTACGACTACGACAAAGAATGAGCAGTCGTATTAAAATTCGAGCGCTGGAGTCGACCGCTAACAAAGAAGCCCACAACAACACCATAATATTTGATCTTGCAGGCCATCTGCGCTTTAACCACAAAGCCATTTTTTGTAATTTCAACAATCGACTGAGTGTTCGTCGTCACCGTGAGAGCTTTGAGCAGGATTGGGAAAAATCGAAAGAGTTGATAGAAGGTAGAAAGTTCTTTATCTAAGTGCTGAAATAGTTAGGAAAGGCACTACTAGATTGGAGTTGCTAGCTTGAAGTTACTAGGCATGAGGTAACTAAAGATCAGACTAAATAGACATGAGTATCTAAGGAGCTTAAATACGATAAAAACAGCTTTGGCCGACTATTAAAAACAGCAGCCAAAGCGAGATCAATTAAGCTAATTGATCAGTGTAATTAATTAAAACAAAAACAAGTATATGCAATGCACTAACCACCCAGGTTAACTTGCCTCGAAGAGCACGGTATCCTTCGGTATAAACCTTCCCAAAAACTTTATCCGTTTCTAAGAAGCGGAGCATCCAAAAAGCAACTAGCAGCATTAATACAGAAAGGTTATCGGGTAGATATGAAGCGAACCAGCCCCACAGAAAGATAGCAATAGTGAAACCTAACTGCCAATCTTCAGCCTTCTTTTTTTTGGTGCGTAAGGCACCCCAGCAGCTACCGGTAAGAAACATTAGAACTAAAAGCGAGTAATCCAGAAATACTTCTACTGAACCTGATACTGCAAAAAGTGCACCTGCAAAACCGACCGCCAAAGGAATTAAACCCGCGTATCCATACTTACGATCATTAGCAGCATCGATCATGTTATCCCCCTACTATTTTTATAAACAACAGCATTATAGCAGCTTTAATATTTTTCGCTGCTGCCATATTGCTTTACAATAGACAGATAATAAATCAATCGAGAACGTTATGGTACACCTTCCTAACTCAATCAAAGAAAAAGCCCGTGATATTAAACTTGTAGTCTTTGATGTCGACGGTGTCCTGACAGACGGCACCCTGAGCTACAGCGAAAGCGGTGAAGAAGTTAAGCACTTCAACGTTAAAGATGGCGTTGGGATAAAACTGCTTAACGCATACGATATTACAACCGCTGTAATATCAGCTAAAGACAGTGCGCCTCTCAGAAAGCGCATCTCTGATCTCGACATTCCACACTTCTACCCAGCCTGTAAAGATAAATGGGAAAAACTAAGTGAACTAATGGATACTTTATGGATAAAGCCTAGTGAGGTTTGCTATGTTGGTGACGATGTTATCGATTTAAAAGTAATGAAACGAATTGGTCTTAGCATCACACCTGCAGATGGTTTTTGGCTGGTTAAGAAACATTCCGATCTAATTACCGATGCACTGGGCGGTAAAGGTGTGGCGCGCGAAGTCGCGGACATCGTACTCGGCAGTAGAATGTCCTTAGAAGAAGCTTACATAAAGGCAATGCTTCCTGAGTTTGAAAAGACAATCACATAATTTTATTTCTCATCAGCTCGTTAGTCCGTAGCTTTATAAATAGATGTTTGATTCACAGTACTTGATCCACACAGTAAAGGTTTCACCAGAAAATGGCCAACTATAAAATTGTTATTCCCGCCCGCTACTCAAGTAGTCGCCTACCCGGCAAGCCATTAATTGAACTTAGCGGCAAACCCATGATTCAGCACACCTATGAGCGTGCACTAGAAACGGGAGTTAAAGACATTGTCATCGCCACTGACGACCAGCGAATCTATGATATTGCTAAAGGTTTTGGGGCTGATGTAGTAATGACTCGCCCTGAGCATGAAAACGGCACAGAGCGCATTGCGGAAGTTGCAGAAATAAAAGGCTGGGACAAAGATGACGTACTCGTCAATCTTCAAGGCGATGAGCCATTAGTGCCCAAAGCATTAATCGAACAAACCGCACAAGGTTTATTACTTAATCCAGAAGCTGGCATGAGCTCCATTTGCACCGCCATCAACTCTGCTGAAGATGCTTTTGATCCGAATGTGGTAAAAGTTGTATTAGACGGTCGTGGCTTCGCTATGTACTTTAGCCGCGCCCCCATTCCATGGGATCGTGACTTATACAAAGATGGACAGGATAAAATAACCGAAATCATGCCTGTTTATCGCCACATTGGCATGTATGGCTATCGAGTTTCTTTCTTACAGAAATACACACGAATGTCAGTATGCCCTATTGAGCAAGCGGAGTGTTTAGAGCAGTTACGCGCCCTCTGGTACGGTGAAAAAATTCACATGGGCATTACAGACACACCACCAGGACACGGTGTGGACACGCCAGCTGACATTGCAAGAGTCGAAGCACTATTAGCTAAGTCAGACTAGTTTTAAGCCAATCACGGATACTCTTCAACCCGTGATTGGCACAACCCTTTCGAGCACTAGCTAATTGCCGCTAAGCCCAAAGCAATATCCTTTTGAATATCTTCAACCGACTCAAGACCTACCGCGATTCTAACCAAACCATCACTGATGCCTGCCTTGGCTCTATCTTCTGGGGTTAAACGACTATGCGTCGTTGAGGCAGGATGAGTTACCGTCGTTTTAGTATCACCAAGATTTGCGGTAATCGAGATCATGCGAGTACCGTCGATTAAGTTCCAGGCGGCTTCTTGACCCCCCTCAACTTCAAACGATAATACGCCACCAAAAGCAGATTGCTGCTTTTTAGCCAGCTCATGACTTGGGTGATCTTCTAATCCGGCGTAATTAACACGTATAATTTGCGGCTGCTGCTGCAACCATCGCGCTAACATCATCGCATTCTCGCTGTGCGCTTTCATACGCAAAGACAAGGTTTCTAACCCTTTTAAGAATACCCAAGCATTGAATGGACTCAGGGTCGGTCCCGCAGAGCGCAACACACCTACCACCGGCTCGATTAATTCATTACTACCAACAACAGCACCACCAAGGCAGCGCCCCTGTCCATCAATATACTTAGTCGCTGAGTGAATAATTAAATCAGCACCAAAATTCAAAGGCTTCTGCAAAGCAGGTGTACAAAAACAATTATCAACCACAAGCAGCGCATCATGCTTGTGAGCTAGGTCTGCCAAAGCCTGTAAATCTGCAACCTCACTCATTGGGTTAGAGGGAGATTCTAAAAAGAGCATGCGGGTTGTTTCGTCAATCGCTAAAGCCCAAGCGTCGAGATTCAAAAGGTCGACATAGCGCACATCAATATTAAATTTTCGAACAAACTTTTCGAATAACACATTCGTACTGCCAAACACATTACGAGACACAATAATGCTATCGCCTGCCTTTAGGTGCGCTACCACAACCGAATAAATAGCGGCCATACCTGACGCTGTGGCAACACAATCTTCAGCACCTTCCAATGCAGCTAAACGCTCTTCAAATGTACGAACGGTAGGATTGGTGTAGCGTGAGTATACGTTACCAGGCTCGTCACCCGAAAAGCGCGCTGCAGCTTCTGCTGCAGAGTTAAAGACATAACTGCTCGTCGTATAAATAGCTTCACTATGCTCGCCGTGCGCACTTCGGACCTGCCCTGCACGTACGGCCAATGTTTCAAAGTCCGCATCCGTTAAGTCTGACTGGTAACGAAAATCTCTATCAGAAAATTTACCCATACTGGTCTTTATCTACACTCTACAAAATTCATTTTTTAAAAACAAAAACGGCCAGATAACTGGCCGTTTTGTGCATCATATTATCAATCAGTAATTAACTTACTCTTGATCGTTGTGCAAATCAATTGCGACATCTTCAGCGGAATTAGCTGAGGATTTAGAAGCATCACTGCGAGCAGCTTGTAGGCGCTCGAAATACGCTTCGTTGATGTCACCTGTTACATACCCTTGGTCAAAAACCGAGCAATCAAATTCTTTAACGTCGGTTACTGCGCCACTTAAGCAGGAGCGCTGAAGGTCTTCTAGGTCTTGATAGATTAGCCAATCAGCACCAATCGCCTTTTCAATCTCCGATACCGTACGATCATGAGCAATCAGTTCAGTAACCGCTGGCATATCGATTCCGTACACGTTTGGATAACGTACTTCTGGCGCTGCAGATGCAAAATACACGTTCTTAGCACCGGCTTCACGGGCCATCTCAATAATTTGG
Source organism: uncultured Gammaproteobacteria bacterium (assembly GCA_963851095.1). Lineage (GTDB taxonomy): Bacteria > Pseudomonadota > Gammaproteobacteria > Pseudomonadales > Oceanobacteraceae > Oleispira. Next base: position 182,866 of record CAWKOX010000025.1, read on the forward strand.
TTGCACGTAGTACCGCGTACAATGGAATCATCGACTAGCAATACATTTTTACCCGAAAATTCTAAAGCGATCGCGTTTAATTTCTGTTTAACAGATTTTTTACGCTGCTGCTGCCCTGGCATGATGAATGTGCGGCCAATATAGCGGTTCTTCATGAAACCTTCGCGATACTTAACACCTAAACGGTTAGCAAGCTGCAAAGCCGAAGTTCGGCTGGTATCAGGAATAGGAATAACGACATCAATATCATGATCCGGACGCTCTTTCATGATTTTGCCAGCAAGGTATTCGCCCATTTTAAGACGAGCTTTATAAACCGAAATACCATCCATGATGGAATCTGGACGAGCAAAATAGACATGCTCGAAAATACACGGCTTAAGCTCAGGGTTTTCTGCACACTGCTGACTAAAGAAATCACCTTCTTTAGTAATGACTACACATTCACCCGGAGCGATATCGCGCTCTAACTTAAAGCCTAGGCCGTCAAGAGCAACACTTTCAGAAGCAACCATGAACTCTTTGCCTTGATCAGTATCACGCGCACCAAATACCGCAGGACGAATACCATGAGGGTCACGGAAAGCCACAAGACCAAAGCCATTAATCATAGCAACGACAGCATACCCGCCACGAACACGTTGATGAACACGCGCAACCGCTTTAAAAATAGTGTCTGCTGTTGGTTCTAGCTCGCCCTGCTTTTGCATTTCATGAGCAAATACATTCAATAAAACTTCTGAATCAGAGGTTGTATTAATATGGCGAAGATCTTCTTTATAAAGAAGGTCAGCAACTTCATCGGCATTGGTAAGGTTACCGTTATGCGCCAATGTGATGCCGTATGGAGAATTAACATAAAAAGGTTGAGCTTCCGCTGAACTGGAGCTACCGGCTGTCGGATAACGCACGTGCCCGATACCAATATTTCCAACCAAACGCTTCATGTGACGTGTGCGAAAAACATCGCTAACAAGACCATTGTCCTTGCGTAAAAATAACTTATCATTATGCCAAGTTACGATACCTGCAGCGTCTTGACCACGGTGCTGTAGGATCGTCAATGCATCATAGATGCTCTGATTGACATGGGACTTCGCAACTATACCCACTATTCCGCACATGCGTAATAAACCTCAATTTAAGCTATAAGTTATTTGTGTATGACATCACATGATCAGTGGCTGAAGGCAAAATTTTTCTTGCCCAGTCCGCTAAAAGTTCTAAGTGTGGCATGAGTGTCGAATCTTGCCACCAAGGATCTTTTGGCACTGCGGTATATTGCAGTCCATAGACAATGGCAACGAGAATAAGTAAGCCTCGAACAAACCCGAATACCATGCCAAATACACGATCGGTGCTCGAAAGACCTGTAATACGGATCATTTCTACAACAAGATGGTTCACCATGGCGCCGATGGCCACAGTACCAACAAATAACAGAACAAATGCAACAACCCAACGAGCGGATGGCGTTTCTATGTGGTCAACTAATAAAGTTGCAAGGTTACCGCTGAATACGCGAGCAATCACAAAAGCCGCTACCCAACTGACTAACGATAACGCTTCTTTTACAAATCCACGTCGTAAACTTAGGGCTGCGGATACTACTAAAACCGCAATTATAACCCAGTCGATACTTGTCATGGCGCCTCTCAACTCATTGACAGTATTGGAAAGACGCGAATTCTAGCAAAGCCGAGCCTCAACTGCTACTACTCAGGTGTATATTGACGTAAACCAATATCTTTAAGTTGGGTTTCTTTAGCGAGTTCGATCTGTAATTGCTCAGCTTTTGCACGCTGAAGCATAGGACCCACATAAACACGATCAAATCCCCCTGCCCCATCTTTGAGAATATAGGTTTTATAGCCTTTACTGCGCAATGAATCTCGAAGCTCGATAGCATTCGTACTATTTTTAAACGAGGCTAACTGCAATGTCCAAGCAACTGCTTCACCTTGCAGGGTTAACCCTGCTCGATCACTTGGGATATTTGGGTCTCTAGGATCATCTTGAAGTACAAATACAGGCTCGGGTGCGGTTATCTTTTCCTCAAAGCTTCCAGCATCCAGTGCATTCAACTCTATTCGAACGCGACTGCTTTGCTTCTCATCAACCCAGCTTGGTATTACAGGCTTGGCAGGAATGGTTGAATCGTCATCAGCATCAAGCTGCTGACCCTTAATGACATTAGGTAAGATGAGCGCCAGTAATAAAACGGTAATAACCGCGCCTAAAATCCGTGCTTTAAAGTTAATTTCCATGCTTTAAATCTTCGCCTAATTCAGTTCACAATTGAGCTATTTGCAACTCACTTATTTTAAAAGCAACCCATCAATACGCGCCAGCGCCTGCTCGGCAGCTGATACTGTAAGGAATGAACCGATAATGAGTATTTTATGCCCCGAACTTTCGGCAGGCTCTTTAGAGCAAACATCCTCTAAGCCGGAGATCATAGCCAATTTAACAGTCTCATGACACGCCAACGACACATTAGGGGAAACTTGACCAATTCTGTCAAATAAAGAATGGCCAGTCTGCCCTCGATACCCTTGCAAACTCGCTAAATGCCAAGATTCAATATGCGGCAACGCCGTTACGACAGCGGCTGGGTCTTTATCTGCTAGCATGGCCAAGATAGCGACGGAGCAATCTTGAACTTGATCCGATAAAAACGCTGCCGCTTGGGCATTATGAGCAACATCCAAAATAAACGTGACGGATTTACCATTAAACTCGCAAGGGAAATGAGTCAAACGCCCAGGGACCTTAGTGCGATTGACCGCAGCCTGAATACCCTCTACTCGGGGCAGTAAGCCAATTTCGTCTAGACCAGCAATAGCACTGGCAATATTATAAAAAGGGATATGGCCTTTTGGCAGAATAATAGTTTGATCACCTTTTACCCATTCCCAGCCAGCACTAGGGGATTGAGCCAAAGGTGTAATGGAAAAGTTGACACCCTGATAAAGCGTCTTAGCTTGAAGCTGAACAGCCGCATCAACGAACCCTTTAGGCGCATTTAGCTGGCCGCAAATCAGTGGTTTATCGGCGCGAGCAATACCTGCCTTTTCCATACCAATCAAGTCTAAAGTATCACCAAGCCAATCCTGATGATCTAAGCCGACACTCGTAACAATGGCTAAATCAGTCTCCACAATATTAACCGCGTCTAAACGTCCGCCTAAGCCAACCTCTAGAATAGCAACATCAACCTGCCACTGTTTAATTTGCCACAACGCGGCTAGTGTTCCAAACTCGAAGTAAGTTAGCAGTATATCGCCACGACCACGTTCTATCGCCGAAAATGCTTCACAAAGCTCATCGTCAGAAGAAAGCCGCATGGAAGTTACAGAGTCTCGTCGGTTTATACGTTCATTATATTCATGAATATGCGGCGAGTTATAACAGGCAGACGTCAATCCTTTTTCCGCCAACAGCTGCCCAACGAGCGCTGTAGTCGTGCCTTTCCCGTTGGTTCCACCCACCACAATAACAACAGGCGCGGGCTTAAATAAGCCCAATTGCTGAGCAACCTTTGTTACACGACCCAAGCCCATCTCTATATTAGCCGGATGTATTGACTCTAAATGAGTCAACCATTGCTCTTTCGTTGCACCCGCTGCTATCACGATTATTTAACGCCCATTTATATCAGCTTACGCTAGTTCGCGTCCATCGCAGCACGCATTTCTGTAAGTACGGCCTGAACCTGACTAATTGCCTTTTCTGGCTGATCGGCATTCGCTGCGATTTTATTAACCAATGCTGATCCAACAATAACGCCATCAGCAACCGTTGCAACTGCAGCAGCCGCTTTGCCATTATTAATGCCAAAACCTACGCCAACAGGAATGTCAACACGACTACGAATGCGCTCAAGATTTTTGCTTACATCAGCAACATCTATCTCGGCACTGCCCGTAACCCCCTTGATTGATACGTAATACACATAACCAGAGCTGAACTTGGCAATTTCGCTAATGCGAGCATCGGTTGTAGTGGGTGCAATCAAATAAATAATATCTAAATCATGATCTGCAAAGATTTTAGCATTATCACCTGATTCTTCCGGTGGCATATCAACCATCAATACGCCATCAATGCCTGCCTGTTGCGCCGACTTGGCAAACGTTTCATAGCCCATTGCTTCTACGGGGTTTAAGTATCCCATTAGAACAACCGGAGTATCACTATTCTTTGTGCGGAACTCTTTCACCATTGCGATCACATCACGCAAAGATGTGTTGTGCATCAACGCACGCTCACACGCCAACTGAATCGTTGGGCCGTCAGCCATTGGATCTGAAAATGGCACGCCTAATTCGATAATGTCGGCACCAGCACTAACTAAACCGTGCATCATATCAACCGTAACAGAAGGATTTGGATCCCCAGCTGTGACATAAGGAATTAGTGCTTTCTTACCTGTTCTTTTCAATTCTGAAAATAAAGCAGCTATGCGACTCATGAAAATTTCCTTCTACTTTATTTAAACGTCTAAGCCGTCAATGCCAGCTACAGTATGAATGTCTTTATCGCCACGACCTGATAGATTGACAACCAATACTTGATCAGAATTCATGTCTTTGGCCATCTTCATTGCATGGGCAATTGCGTGGCTTGATTCAAGTGCAGGCATAATACCTTCTATGCGTGTTAAATCACGGAAAGCATTCAATGCCTCTTCGTCAGTTGCTGCAACGTATTCTGCGCGACCTATGTCTTTTAACCATGAATGTTCTGGCCCTACACCTGGATAATCCAAGCCAGCAGATACCGAGTGCGTCCCCATAATCTGGCCGTTGTCGTCTTCCATTAGGTAAGTACGATTGCCGTGTAATACACCTGGGCGACCTTTACATAAAGGTGCTGCATGGTCATCCCCAGCTAGACCTAAACCACCGGCCTCTACACCGATCATGCGAACATCGTGCATATTTAGGTATGGGTAAAACATACCGATTGCGTTAGAGCCACCACCAATACAAGCAATGACTGCATCTGGCTGACGCCCGATTTGGGCATCACACTGTCGAATGGTTTCACGACCAATAATACTTTGAAAATCACGCACTAGCATTGGATATGGATGTGGGCCAGCGGCAGTACCAAGGATGTAGAAAGTATCATCAACATTGGTTACCCAGTGACGCATCGCATCGTTCATCGCGTCCTTTAGGGTCTTAGTGCCCGATTCAACAGAGATGACTTCAGCACCTAATAAACGCATGCGGTATACGTTCAGCTTCTGGCGCTCAATGTCGGTTGAGCCCATGAAAACTTTACACTCCATGCCTAAGCGAGCTGCAACGGTTGCTGTTGCAACGCCATGTTGACCCGCACCGGTTTCGGCAATAATTTTCTTTTTACCAGAGTACTTAGCTAACAACGCCTGTCCAATAGTATTGTTAATTTTGTGCGCGCCCGTGTGGTTTAGATCTTCACGCTTAAGATAGATCTTTGCACCACCGCAATACTTGGTTAGTTGTTCAGCAAAATACAATGGCGATGGACGACCCACATAATGAGCTAAATCCTCATCAAATTCTTTTTGGAATGCAGGATCTTTAGAAAGCGTACTATAAAGCACCTGAAGCTCATCTAACGCTGCGCTTAATGTTTCAGAAACAAAACGACCGCCGTATATTCCAAAATGACCCTTTGCATCAGGCAATATCGGTAAATCTTCTTTATTCTTAACGTTCGACATTACGAATCTCACTTATAAAATCTTTAATTTTTTGTTTGTCCTTGATGCCTTTACTTGCCTCAACACCGCCACTTACATCTACGGCGAAAGGCTTCACTTGGTTCACAGCATCAGCAACATTTGTTGCATTTAGCCCCCCAGCTAATACCCAAGGGACCGATAGTTCGGGGATCAACCGCCAATCGAACGCCTGGCCAGTTCCGCCAGGCAAATTCTCCACATAGGCATCCAATAATAAAGCTTTGGCATCCGGATACTGTTGTACTGCGCGTTGAATATCGTCGGCGCTGCGTACACGAATAGCTTTCATATAGGGGCGATTAAATTGACGACAGAATTCTGGACTTTCATCACCATGAAACTGCAACAAGTCAAAGCTACAAATATCTAAGACGCGGGATATCTCCGTTGCGGTTTCGTTCACGAACAATGCAACCGTCGTAACAAAAGCAGGAGAATGCTTTATGAGCTGAGCAGCCTGCTCAGCAGTGACGGCTCTAGGGCTTGGCTCATACAATACAAACCCGAGTGCGTCTGCGCCCTCGGATACAGCAGTCTGAACATCTTGATCACGGGTTAACCCGCATATTTTAATTCGTACCTTATTCACAAAAGCACACTTAATTTTGATAAAAGAAAGGAAGAGTGGAGTCTAACAGAAAATCTTTACTTACACAGCCAAGGCTCGACAAAAACAGGCCCCCAGGCTTGTGAAGGGACAGCAAAATGAGCTGGGTATTCAACCCCCACAAAATATAACCCTGCTGAAGGTGCTGTAACGCCCCCCAAGGCACGATTTTTTTGACCTAATAATTCTGCACACCACTCGACAGGCTTGCGCCCCATACCGATAGGCATTAACACACCTGCAATATTACGAATCATATGATACAGAAAAGCGTTTGCTTGGACTTCGATCATAACGATATCACCGTAACGACGCACTGAAATATCTTGAATAGTCCTTACTGGGCTGTTTGCTTGGCAGTCTTTAGCGCGATAAGAGGTAAAGTCATGCTCACCGAGTAACGACTGAGCCGCCTCATGCATTCTATTCTCATCCAAAGGGAAACGGCACCAGGTTAACTGGTCGTGCATCAGCCCCTGTTTAATTTCTTTATTAAAAATCAAATAGCGGTAACGTCGACTAGTCGCGCCGAATCTTGCGTGGAACGATTCATCAACCTCACTAATCCAACGCAGCGCAATGCCATCAGGTAAATAGGTATTAACCCCCATCATCCAATTGTGCGGGCGACGAATTGCGTGTGTATCAAAGTGTATTACTTGAGTTGAGGCATGAACGCCTGCATCAGTTCGACCCGCACAAGTAACCACAATCGGCTCATTGGCAACTCGACTAAGAGCATCCTCCAGAGCCGCTTGAATAGTCGGCTCTGGGTGATGTTTTTGCCGCTGCCAACCATGGAAGTGTGCTCCATGGTATTCGACTATTGCGGCATTTCTAACAAGAGTTTTATCCTGCGTATTAACGACTTCTTTACTGTCAATCTGCATACTGGTTTATAACTATCCGATAGAATCCATTAAAGCACGAGCATCATGCTTTTGCTGATCACTACCTTCGGCAACTACTTCTTGAAGTAACTCTTTAGCACCCTCACTATCTTCCATATCGAGATAAGCTCGCGCTAAATCAAGTTTAGTTGCACATTCATCCGTTCCTGCAAGGAAATCGAATTCATCTTCTGACGCTGCGAGCTGATCAAGATTAATCTCTTGGTTGCTACTAGATGGATCAGCGGCAGGAATAGCAGAACCTTCAATTTCACCCTCACCTTCAACTTCACCCTCATCTTCAATATTGAAGTCACCTTCAGCAAGATCAGTGGTCTCAGCAGAGAAATCGGGTAAGTCTTCGAGCTCGTTCAAATCGAACTCTGAACTGCCTTCAAAGGAATCATCATCCAACGAGTCAAAACCTAGCTCAGACGCTTCACCCAGCTCACTTTCTAATTCGGAAATATCAGATTCAAAGGCTTCACTAGTTTTAGGCTCAGCAATCGTTAAATTATTCAATTCAGCATCCAGTGATTCAAGATCCTCATCGGATGAGTCACTTTCAAAACCGGTTGTACCAAGATCAAACTCTGGCAGATCATCAACAATATCGTCAGAATCAAGCAGTGTCGCTAACGCATCACTTTCTTCTGAATCATCTGCATTTTTCATTGATGCCAAATCAACAATAGAATGGTCGTCTATTGATTCGCTCGCTTCTTCAGCCGCTTCTTCAGCCGCTTCTTCTGAGCTTTCTGCAAGACCTTCTAGCTCAGCCAGATCAAAATCTGCAGATGAATCGTCTTCTAGCGTAGGGATATCATTGAACCCCAATTCATCAAGCTCAGAATCATTAGACTCAAGCGTAGGAATATCACCTAAGGCTTCAAGGTTTTCAGGGTCGTCTAACGTATCAAGATTGTCTAGATCGCCTAAACCATCAAGGCCATCGAAATTTTCAAGCTCATCTAGATTTTCAAGAGTCTCTAAATCTTCTAACCCTTCAAGAGATTCAAGGCTTTCTAATCCATCTAGATTATCAGTTGAATCAATATCTACATCTAACGTTGGGACTGCTTCCAGAGAAAGCTCATCTGAAACGTCATTTTTATCAGCAAAGTCATCAACAACAGGGATCGTCTCTTCTTCTTCGAAATTGAAGTCGATATCAAACTCTTCATCTTTGACTGAGTCCGCTTCAAAGCTAATTAAGTCATTATCAGCAAGGTCAGAACCAGAAATTTCAGCATCAGCTTCATTTAACGTCGCTGAAAAATCATCATTCGATTCTTCTGCATCCGTTAGATCGAGCGCAGCTTCGAAGTCTATACCATCAGAGAACTCATCGCTTTCATCCGCAAGTGATGAAAGATTAATTTCAGACTCTTCAAAAGAAGGCTCTCCAGCATCGCTTTCAACGTCACCCGTAATTGGTGACGTTAGGCGACTGCGCATAGCAATGGCTTTCTCATTAGCTTCAATGTCGCCTAATGAATTAAGATCTAATTCTGCTTCTGCAAAAGAAGTGGCATCATCAGTTTCTAAATAAACTTCTAAAAGCTTAGTGCGCAAGTCAATGCGACTAGGCTCTAGCTCGATGGAATTCTTCAATAGATCGGCAGCTTGATCAAATCGGCCATAAGCAATATAGATCTCAGCTTCGCCAATAATGTCAGCTGTTTGCGCAACAGTTTCAGAATCGGCAGAATCCAAATCTAAATCAGTGTTTTCTTCGCTAGTGCCTCCAATACCTTCAAGAAGTTCATCATTGAGCTCATTAGAATCTGTAACCAACTGATCGTCATCATCCAGCTCAAAACCTTCAAGCGATGCATCATCAAGATTTTCATTTGGAAATTCAAAGTTCTCATCAAAACCCGCTAGCGCAGGATCGGTAACTTCGCCTTCCTTTTGATCGCGACGTTTTTTAACGCCTAAACCAATCAAGGCCAATAACAATGCGAAACCGCCTGCAATGCCACCCAATAAAGCAGGCTTAGCCATTATCTCAGCGAAAAGGCCTTTCGGCTTATAGCGATCTTCTGCTTGCTGCTGCATTTGCGCAGCCGCTAAGGCCGGATCAATCTCTTCAGTTGCAACAGTTTCATTTACGCCAGCTTCATCGACAACATCAGCATCCGCGTAGTTAAAGTCTTCAGCTTCAACTTCATTACTTGCTACTGAGTTATTTAGAGCGCTAGCTTCTGCAGTTGCAGTGTCTTCCGCAACCAATTGCGCAGATTCAGGCTGAACTTCTTCAGCTTGCGCTTCTTTTTGTAATTCTAACGTTTGGATACTCGCGAGCTGATCATCTTTTAACGACACAAGCCGCTGTAGGGTTGCAATCTGCTCTTCAAGAGACGCCAGGCGCTCTTTCAAGTCATTATTTTCAAGCTTACTGGTATCTAAACTTTCTAAAGCGATGACTAGTTCATCTGAAGTGCCATTCTGAGGGCCACTGCCAGCCACGCCACGGTCAACATCACCACTTGCACCAGCAGATTCAGCTACCTTGCTAGAGTTAGCAACAAGTTTAAGCTCACCACCATTAGCTGATTGTTCAGCTTTATTTCTTTGAGCGGCATTCGCCGTTGCATCTATTTGAGCACCAGCTGTTTGCAATTCACGATTTTGACGTAAAACTTCATTAACAGCCTGGCTATCATTTCGAGCAGCCATTTGCTGCTGATTAGGAATTCGCAGTACTTGATGTGTCTTTAAACGGTTTATATTGCCGTTAATAAAAGCAGCAGGATTACTATCCTGGATGGCAAGCATCATTTGCTGTGGAGAAACCTGACGAGACGGGCGCGTCTTTATAGCGATTTCCCATAGCGTATCATCTCTCTGCACTTTATAAGTGCCTTCCGCAGCATCTTCAGTTTCCCAGCGACTAGGCGCCTTAGCCTGTGCTTTAACGACCGCCACTGGCTGATTGTTACCAGTACGCTGTGGCGCACTCTGTGCAGCAAGTGGTTGTATTTGATCATCAAATACTGGTGGATCAAGCAGAAGTGTATATTCACGCAATACACGCCCTGATGGCCAATTCACTTGAACCAAGAAATTTAGAAAGGGCTCAGTAACCGATTTGTCACTGGTTAAAACAATACGACTTCCTTTAATTTCGAAATCGATATCGCTTAAAAAGAATACTTTTTCTACACCTGCACGGTCAAAATCACCGTCAGAAGCTAAAGATGGCTTGATTTCCCACTCGGTTAAATCATCTATATTCGACAGCTCTATCTCTGCTTGTAGAGGCTGATTGAGTGTGGACTTTAATTCAAGCTCACCCATACTCAGCGCAAGCACATTGGTGCTTAGACCAAGGGTGCTGGTGATCACTAGAGTACTTAAAAGCGTGCGCTTCATTCTCTGCTTCCTTGTTGTTATTAGGCTGCTTAATGCCGGTTTTGCAAACAATAAAACCAAATTTAGTTCATGAATCATAAATACATTTTTTATAAAACGTTTAGATTCTTTTTATCAGTATTCGTAAGTATCAATTATAAAAAGAGATTTCGCAATGTTTCAGCGTCGATAACTCACGTTTCACGCGGCTTTCAGGCTATCTTTTGATCAATATCCAAAACTAAAGTGTGAGCTTATTCACAAAATGAAACATTGTGACTCAGAATGTCCAGTGCTTCATTTTGCGATATAAGCTTTTTCAACATCAAATCAAAACAACAATCTGACGCTTAATCTTCCAATAGAATGCGTAGCATACGGCGCAATGGCTCTGCCGCACCCCATAATAACTGGTCACCGACAGAAAATGCATTCAAGTATTCAGAACCCATATTCATTTTACGTAAGCGCCCAACTGGCACATTAAGTGTTCCAGTAACGGCTGTTGGCGTTAGACCAGCAATCGTTGCTTCTTTGGTATTCGGAACAACTCCAGACCATTGGCTATGCTCATCTAGCATGGCTGTAATCTCATCCATCGGTACATCTTTTTTCAGCTTGATGGTGAATGCTTGGCTATGACAGCGCATAGATCCAATACGCACACAGGTGCCGTCTACTGGGATGATGTTATTGCCAGTCGCTAAAATTTTGTTGGTTTCAGCTTGGCCTTTCCATTCTTCGCGACTTTGGCCATTACCCATTTCGGTATCGATATATGGAATTAAGCTACCACCAAGTGGTACGCCAAAGTTAGCCGTATCCATTGAACCGTTACGCTGAGTTTCAGCAACGATGCGATCGATGTCTAAGATTGCGCTGCGTGGATCAGCAAGTTGGTCAGCTACAGAGGTGTTTAATTGCCCCATTTGAGTCAGTAGTTCACGCATGTGTTTTGCGCCGCCACCGGAAGCTGCCTGGTAAGTTTGTGAGCTCAACCACTCAACTAGACCATTTTCAAACAAACCACCAAGCCCCATTAGCATTAGGGATACTGTGCAGTTTCCACCAACGAAGGTTTTGGTGCCGTTATGAAGGCCGTCTTTAATGACGTTTTTGTTGACTGGGTCGAGTACGATGATTGCGTCATCAGCCATACGGAGGCTTGATGCAGCATCGATCCAGTAGCCTTTCCAGCCCGTTGCCATAAGCTTTGAGTAAACCTCTTTGGTGTAATCACCACCTTGACAGGTAATGATTACATCCATGGCTTTTAGTTCGTTAATGTCGAACGCGTCTTTAAGCGCAGGGGCTTCTTTGCCACCAAACGCCGGGGCCGCTTGCCCTGCTTGTGAGGTAGTAAAATATACCGGATTGATATCAGCAAAGTCGTTCTCTGCTTCCATTCGTTGCATTAGCACGGAGCCAACCATGCCACGCCAGCCTACAAGACCTACAGTTTTCATTTTTTCTCCCAATACAAAGCACAGCTAAGTGCTTTGTATAAATATAAATTTGCTCTTTAAAAGTAACCTTGAAAGTAACTTTGAAATCCAAAAAAGATTAAAGTGCTTTTACAACTGCTGCACCCATCTCTGCGGTACTCACCTTTGTCATACCGTCAGAGTAGATGTCTGGTGTACGTAGATTAAGATCCAGTACATCACTTACTGCTTTTTCGATTGCATCGGCAGCAGCATTTTCACCTAAAGAGTATCGTAACATCATTGCGGCAGAAAGAATTGTCGCTAATGGGTTTGCGATTCCTTGGCCTGCGATATCAGGCGCACTTCCGTGACATGGCTCGTACATACCTTTGTTGTCTTTATCTAAAGACGCGGAAGGTAGCATGCCGATTGAGCCTGTTAGCATGGCTGCGGCATCGGATAGGATGTCACCAAACATGTTGCCTGTTACCATGACGTCGAACTGTTTAGGTGCGCGTACTAGTTGCATGGCTGCGTTATCAACATACATGTGGGAAAGTTCTACTTCTGGGTAATCTTTCGCCATGTCATTCATAATTTCGCGCCATAGTACGGTTACCTCTAGTACGTTGGCTTTATCAACAGAGCACAGTTTGCCACCGCGTTTTTTAGCCGCTTCAAAGGCGACTTTACCGATACGACGAATCTCAGATTCGCTATACACATAGGTATTATACCCTTGACGTTCGCCATTCTCTAATGTGCGAATACCACGTGGCTGTCCGAAGTAGATGCCACCGGTTAGTTCGCGCACGATTAGAATATCAAGACCGGATACAACTTCTGGCTTTAGTGATGAGGCATCAGCAAGTTGTGGGTATAGGATTGCTGGACGCAAGTTGCCGAACAATTCTAGACCTGAACGCAAACCTAGCAGGCCTTTTTCAGGACGCATTTCGCGATCTTCTAGGTTGTCCCATTTAGGGCCACCTACTGCGCCAAGAAGAATGGCGTCAGCCGCTTTGGCTTTTTCCATAGTTGAGGCAGGCAGTGGAGAACCTTCTGCATCATAGCCAGCACCACCGACTAAACCATGGTCAAATTCTAGACCTAGGTTAAATTTTTCGTTCACTGCAACCAATACGTTTTCTGCTTCGGTTACGATTTCTGGACCAATACCATCACCTGGTAGGATTAATACTTTTTTAGACATTTCTGATTCCGCTTAATTTTTTAAAATAATTTTATAATTGACTTGGTTATTTGAGCAACGGATTACTTGGTGGTGGGTAATTCGTCTTCGGGGACGGCGTAAATACGTCCCTGTAGCCTCTATTTCGCATCCCTGCGAAATGATGCCCCTTAACGAACAACCTACCACCCAAGCACCGCTTTATTAGCAATTTGGAAAACCACTCAACCATTAACATTAAAGGCAGAATCCTTTTCAAAGGTTATGCGCTTCATCAAAAGCTTGTCTGAATAACCAACAATGTTGTGGCGATGTGCTGGGTGGTTCGTTTTGGGCGGCGTCACACCACATGGATGTGGTGTACGAGCCTACAGGGAGATGGCGAAGCGACGTATTCACGGCGTCCCCCGAAACGAATTACCCAGCGCAGCGTGTGCAAAACCCTGCTTTTAATCTTTTTCTTTTAAAACAACCAAGGCGACGATGCTTTACGCTTAACTTCATAAGCCGTAATGTCGTCCGCGTCTTGCAAGGTCAAACCGATATCATCAAGGCCATTCATCAAGCAATGCTTGCGGAAGGCGTCGACTTCAAATGGGATTAAATCACCATTCGGCTTAACGATGTTTTGATTTTCTAAATCAACCGTTAACTCGTAACCTTCTGTGGCTGCAACTTCTGCAAATAAACCATCAATAATCGCTTCATCTAAAACAATCGGTAAAAGGCCGTTTTTGAAACTGTTATTAAAGAAAATATCCGCATAACTAGACGCAATAATAACCTGAAAACCAAAATCTTCTAATGCCCACGGTGCGTGTTCACGGGAAGAACCACAACCAAAGTTTTCACGGGTCAAAAGAATCGAAGCGCCCTGATAGCGAGACTGATTCAATACGAAGTCCAGATTTAACGGACGACCAGAGTTATCAGCATCAGGCTGACCTTCATCAAGGTAGCGCAACTCATCAAACAAGTTAGGGCCAAAGCCGCTGCGCTTGATGGATTTCAAAAACTGCTTAGGGATAATCATATCCGTATCGATATTGGCGCGATCCATAGGAGCGACAATACCGCTTTGCTTAACAAATGCTTTCATTATAACGCTCCTTTATTTAACCAATTCAAACTGACGAACATCCACAAAATGACCCGCAATCGCGGCCGCTGCTGCCATTGCTGGGCTTACCAAATGCGTACGACCGCCATAACCCTGACGACCTTCGAAGTTACGGTTAGAGGTCGAAGCACAATGCTCGCCATTACCCAGCTTATCCGCGTTCATCGCTAAGCACATCGAACAACCTGGCTCGCGCCATTCAAAGCCGGCCTCAACAAAGATTTTATCCAAACCTTCTTTTTCTGCCTGTTCTTTAACCAAACCAGAACCTGGAACAACCAAGGCCTGCATCACAGAGTCAGCGACTTTATTACCTTTGGCGACGGCCGCGGCTGCGCGTAAATCTTCAATACGGCTATTGGTACAAGAACCAATAAATACACGATCCAAGTTAATATCAGTAATCGCTTGGCCTGGCTCTAAACCCATGTATTCGTAGGCACGTTCAAAACCACTGCGCTCTACATCGTCTTTCGCGTCTTCTAAGCGTGGAACAAAACCATCAACCGTAGTGACCATTTCTGGCGAGGTGCCCCAAGTAACCTGAGGCTTAATGTCTTCTGCTTTAACTTCTACAATCTTATCGAAAACCGCATCTTCATCAGAAACCAAATCCGCCCACTGCTCTAATGCCACTTCCCACTGATCGCCTTTCGGGGCAAAGTCACGACCTTTAACGTAATCGGCAGTGATTTGGTCAAATGCCACCATCCCCACACGTGCGCCCGCTTCGATTGCCATGTTACACATGGTCATACGACCTTCCATACTCATGCTGCGAATCGCGCTGCCGCCAAATTCCATTGCGCAACCATTACCGCCAGCAGTACCAATCACACCAATTACGTGTAGTACCACATCTTTACCGGTAATGCCTTCACCTAGCTCACCGTCGACACGGATCAAAAGGTTTTTCATTTTGCGTTGAATCAAACACTGAGTCGCTAATACGTGCTCAACTTCAGAGGTTCCGATGCCGTGTGCTAATGCTGCAAATGCACCGTGTGTTGCTGTGTGAGAATCACCACAAACAACGGTCATGCCTGGCAAAGTTGCGCCCTGCTCTGGGCCTACTACGTGAACGATACCTTGGCGCTTGTCCATCATATCGAACTGAGTAATGCCAAACTCGTTACAATTGTCGTCTAAGGTTTGCACCTGAATTTTGGATACGGGGTCTTGAATGCCCTGAATACCAATAGTGCGCTCAGTTTTGGTCGTTGGTACGTTATGGTCTGGAGTGGCTAAGTTTGCACTTAGCTTCCAAGGCTTTCGTCCAGCGATGCGAAGACCTTCAAACGCTTGTGGTGAGGTCACTTCGTGTAATAATTGACGATCGATGTAGATTAAAGCCGTGCCGTCATCGCGTTGCTTGACCAAGTGTGAATCCCACAACTTGTCATATAATGTTTTAGCCGTCATAGCGCTCTCTCATAGCTGTATGATTAATTTCAACAAGAAGTCTATTAAAGCGCAGACACATTCAAACCAATCTCTGCGTGCTTCTTTGATAACTCATCATACGAAAAATCTATAAATAACTCCAATTCATATTTTTCATAAAGTGTATTACTATTTGGAATAATTAATTCAAAACTTACCAAAACATCGAGCGCATACACAACCGCGCAAGAAGCAGACATAGAGATACGTTAAAATATGGACATTCAAGCCTTAACAGCCTTCATTTCGGTAGCGGAACACAAATCGTTCTCTCTAGCAGCTGAACAGCTTCACCTAACCCAGCCCGCTATCAGCAAGCGCATCAAAGGCCTTGAAGAGCAACTAAACAGCCCGCTCTTTGATCGACACAACCGCAGCCTAAGCTTAACCGATACCGGACACTCTTTACTGCCTAAAGCCAAAGAAATTGTGCAGCTCGTTAATGATACACGCCTGTCTATGCGCAATATGAACCATAAAGTAGAAGGTAGCTTAAAGCTGGGAACAAGCCACCACATTGGTCTGCATCGCCTGCCGCCTTATTTGAAATCATTTTCGAGTCAATTCCCATATGCTGAACTTAACCTTAGCTTTATGGGGTCAGAGTCTGCCTACAAAGCCGTTGCCCAAAGACAAGTAGAGCTGGCCTTAACCACTCTAGAGACCTCGAATACCAACTATTCACCCGAAGGCATTATTAGTGAGGTGCTCTGGCACGATGAAATGATATTTGTTTGCTCCGCCGAGCATCCTCTTAACCAGTTAAACAACGTCGAATTAAAAAACCTCAGTGACTACCCGGCAATCCTACCTGAATCCAATACTTTCACATTTAAGTTGCTCGTAGAGCAATTCAGACAACAAGGGTTAATCTTACGCTCCCCTATGCCAACCAATTATTTAGAAACAATTAAAATGTTGGTATCCGTGGGCTTAGGCTGGAGTTTATTGCCAAAATCTATGCTCGACAACGCAGAAGAAGTGGGATTAATTGAACTAAATATTAATAAAATATCGCTTACACGGCCATTAGGATTCTTATATTTACAAGATAGAACCCTATCAAATGCGGCAAAAGCTTTTATCGCACTCATAAAGGCCTAAACTATTGATATAAGGCAACGATTTAAACGCCTTCTGCTATACATTAGAACTGATAAACAAAACTATTATCAAAAGGAGCTTCCCGTGCTAAATATTAAACACATTCTTGTCGTTTTAGACAGCGATCACCCAGAGCAACCTGCATTTCATCGCGCCCTAGCATTGGCTGGCTCATTAAAAGCTGATATCACTATTTTAGGCAGTTGCTATGAAGCCTACTGCGAAGATAGCTCCTCTCTTGAAGTCGAGACTAAAAATGAGATTAAATCAGCACTGATCAACCACAAGCAAAGATGGCTCGATTCTTTTGTGGAAGAAGCTGAAAAAGATGGCATTGAAATTTCAACTGAAGTCCATTGGCAGAAAAGTCTTTATGACGCGGTTATGGCGTCGATGAACACCTCTGATTTTGACCTTGTTATTAAGGGCACCAAACCTCACAGTCTCGTGGATCGTATTTTCACTCATAGCGATTGGAACCTACTGCGCCACAGCCAAGCTCCTGTTCTACTAGTGAAATCTGCAAAACCTTGGGCACACAATAGAATTCTTGCTTCTATTGATGCTACGTCTCACGACAAGGGTCACAAGTTAATCAACGAAAATATTCTTGATTTTGCTGAGCACTTAGCCGACCACCTTGAAACCGACCTACATTTAGTAAACTCATACCCAATGGTCGCCTTAGCTTTTGCTATGGTGCCTGAAGTTACCGCCCCAGATGACATTCAGAAGTATATAACCGAGCAACATAAAACCGAGTGTGAGTACTACGCTAATAAATACAACATCAATAACGATCACATTCATATTACAGAAGGTGATCCTGATGATGTGGTTGAAGTGATGGCTAAAGAAATCGATGCAGACTTAGTCGTGATTGGCAGCATTGGTAGAGAAGGCTGGTCTGGAGTACTACTTGGCAATACAGCCGAAAGAATTGTCGACCGAGTAGCCTGTGATGTCTTGGTGATAAAGCCTCTTGATGGGGTTGACCCTGAAGTGGAATAGCACCAAAAAATTGAACAGTACACTGTTTCAAATCTCATGTTTCAAGAGCGCGGCTAGTGAACTAGCCGCCCTTTAGCACAACGTATTTTAGTTAAATTCAAGAACCACAGTGTCATGCTTTAGGTCTGATATTCCACCATCATTATGTGCGTTATCGTATCCCATATCCTGTAGTACTTTTAAAGCCCTACCCGCTCGATTACCACTTCTGCAATAAAGATGGATCTTTGCGCTTTTATCTGCTGTCAATGCCGTTATTTTATCCGCTATTTCATCATAAGGAACATGGGCAGCCCCCTTAACGTGACCCGTCTCGTATTCACCTAGGGTGCGGACATCAATCCAGTATTCAGATTCTGCATGTACCTGCATACCGCAAACCATCATCATTAATATTAGTATTTTTCTCATGTGCCACCCTCACAAATCAAATGTGTTATTACGCCTTCAGCTTATCGCGCTGCAATTAAGATATTACTCAAATGGAATATATGCAAACATAAAAAACGCCAACAGTTTCCTGTCAGCGTTTTTTGTTGCTCAAAATCAACTCACTACAATACTAACTCACATCAATCATCTGCACTGAGCCATCTTCCATCACTTCGGCAATCTGACCACCCGGCTCTTCCATCATTAATAAAACGATAAAACCAACCACGGCTGTTACCCCAATTACCGAAAAGAAAACCGAGTATTCAACAAAGGACAGCACCGTTAAATAAACAACCGCCCCTACGTTACCGTAAGCCCCTGTCATACCAGCAATCTGCCCCGTTAAACGACGCTTAATTAACGGCACTACTGCAAAGACTGCGCCTTCTCCAGCTTGCACAAAGAAAGAACACGCCATCACGGTGACAACCGCTAACCATAAAGGCCAAGTTGCATCGACCATCGACATGGCAAAATAACCTGCCGCTAAACCTGCTGTTAAAATCAATAGCGTTGGTTTACGGCCAAACTTATCCGAGATCCAACCTCCACCTGGGCGCGACATTAAATTCATAAACGCATACGCAGAGGCCACCATACCCGCATACACAGGGCTCAACTCGAACGTCTCAGAGAAGAACAAAGGCAACATAGAGATAACCGCCAGCTCTGAGCCAAACGTCGCAAAATACAATACATTCAATACTGCAACTTGCTTAAATTTATAACGGTGCAACTCAGGAACCGGTTCTTTAAAGATGTTTTTATTCACCGCCCAAACGTGCTTCATTTCGTACATGAACAATAAAATCAAACCCACATACGATGCATTAGCCACTAATTGACTGTACATTTCAACGCCGGCTGGAGAGAGCTTCCAGTTAAGCAAAGCAAGTGCGGCATACATAGGTAATTTCATAATAATTAATAAAAAGAAATCCCCTTGGCTGGTTACTTCAATCGCACCAATATTTTTTGGCTTAAAGTAAGTAGAGCCTTTAGGCGTATCACTCACATTAAAATAGAAAATAAAACCAAAGATAAAACTAATGATCCCGGTAAGGCCAATGGCATATCTCCAGCCATCTTCACCACCAAACATTAACGCAATAACAGGTAAGGTAAACGCCGCTGCTGCGGAACCAAAATTACCCCAACCGCCATAAATCCCCTCAGCCGTACCCAATTCTTTAGCAGGAAACCATTCGCTCACTAATCGTATGCCAATTACAAAACCTGCACCGATAAAACCCAGCATGAAGCGCGCAATTGCCGCTTGTGCAAAGCTGTCTGCTAACGCAAACATAAAGCAAGGAATCGAACAGACTATTAACAGTGCTGAATAAACCACCCGAGGACCAAAGCGGTCGGTTAACATGCCAATAATTACTCGCGCCGGAATGGTTAACGCAACGTTTAAAATCAAGAGTGTTTTAATCTGAGAGGCTTCTAAACCCAAACTATTAGCAATAGCCATTAAAAGTGGTGCATGGTTGAACCATACAAAGAAGCTGATGAAGAAAGCCATCCAGCTCATGTGCAAGATCTTCATCTTGCCGGTAAAATTGAACAAATTAAACTTTTCAGTCGACATAGAATTTTCTCTAGTATTTTTAAACTACAACCGCCAGTCAGCACTACTTTGCAATGACGCTTTATTCAGTTCATTACAAAGTAATTAGAAATAACCAGCGGATTTAATATTTAAGCAAACAGGAATTAAGCAAGCAGTTGAACTTGCCCATCTTCAACGCGTATTTGATAGGTTTTTAACGCTTTAGAATCATCTTCCAAACACTCACCCGAACGTAAATCAAAGTGCTGTTTATAAAGAGGAGAAGCCACGACTAGACTCTCTCCTATAGATCCAAGAATACCTCGTGACATCACATTCGCTTTACCAAAAGGATCGAAGTTCGACAAGGCAAACAACTCTCCTGTTAAGGCAGGTTTGAAAATCGCAACCTGTTCGCCTTTATGCAAAGCACATAAACCAGTATCAGCCGTTAAATCATTTTCACTGCAAACCGTAATCCACTGAGTGGCATTTAAAGTATTCGTTGTCATCTTAATATTCCTTATTTACAAACCCAAAACTATGAAGCCGTTTTTATATAGAGCTGCGATATAAATCAGCCCTATAAAATCGTATTTACTTAGACGTAATACTGTCTAACGAAACCAATTCAATACGCTCGGCTTCTGTTGCTGGGCGGCGCTGCCCACGCTCACGAACAAATGCAAGCTCACTGTCTTGCTCGTCGCTATTAATAAAATGCTGAAAGCGTTTTAGTTTCTCAGGGCTTTCAATGGTTGTTTTCCATTCACACTGGTAAGTACCAACAACCGTGGTCATTTCATTATCCAGATCTGCGCCAATGTTTAATTTATCGTCCATGACCACTTCACGAAGATAATCCAAACCACCTTCTAAATTTTCCATCCAAACAGATGTGCGCTGTAAGCGATCAGCGGTGCGAACGTAGAACATAAGAATGCGATCGATGTAACGCATTAACGTATCATCATCCAAGTCAGTAGCGAATAAATCAGCATGGCGTGGACGCATGCCGCCGTTACCACATACATAAAGATTCCAACCACCTTCCGTTGCAATCACGCCAATATCTTTACTTTGAGCCTCTGCACACTCACGAGTACAGCCCGACACACCAAACTTAATTTTATGCGGCGAACGTAAACCCTTATAACGATCTTCAAGAGCCAGCGCCATCGAGACAGAATCAAGCACACCATAGCGGCACCAAGTACTACCAACACACGATTTAACCGTCCGTAAAGATTTTCCGTAAGCGTGACCCGTTTCAAAACCGGCATCGACTAAGATCTTCCAAATCACAGGAAGCTCATGTAACTGTGCGCCAAACAAATCAATACGCTGACCACCGGTAATTTTGGTATACAGATCAAAGTCTTTCGCAACCTGACCTAAGACGATTAATTTATCAGGGGTAATTTCACCCGCAGCGATACGAGGAACAATGGAATAGGTGCCATCTTTTTGCATATTGCCCAAATACACATCATTGGTATCTTGCAAGCCGATATGATCGTCTTTCAAAATATATTCATTACTGAAAGACGCTAAGATGTTGCCGACGGTTGGCTTACATATTTCACAACCATGGCCTTTACCGTGACTCGACAATAATTCTTGGAAATTTTTAATACCTTTTATACGAACGATATCGGCAAGCTCTGTGCGGGTATAAGCAAAGTGTTCACATAAATCATTATTTACCTCAACACCCAGTGATAATAATTCAGCGTCCATAACCTGTTTGGTTAACGCTGCACAACCACCACAGCCTGTGCTCGCTTTAGTTACATCCTTAATATCGCCCATTGTGCAACAACCACCCTGAACCGCAGCAGAGATATCGCCTTTGGAAACATCAAAACACGAACAAATAGTCGCCGCTTCTGGTAGTGCATCAACGCCCAATCCAACACTGGCCTCACCATCCAAACTTGGAAGAATTAAACCTTCAGGATTTTTGGGTAAATCCATATCGTTTAATTTAACTTGCAACAAATTACTGTAGGCATCGGCTTCGCCAACTAATACAGCACCCAATAACTTCTTACCGTCCGCTGATACAATTAAGCGCTTATAAACCTGATTAATATCATCTTGATAGACATAACTTAAGCAGCCCGGTGTATTACCTTGCGCATCACCAATCGAGGCAACATCAACACCGAGTAATTTTAACTTGGTGCTCATATCTGCACCGTTAAACTCCAAGCCTTGGCAACTGCCGACCGTTGACTTGATATGATCAAACGCGACCTTCGCCATGTTATAACCTGGGGCAACCAAGCCATAAATCATTCCACCCCAAAGCGCGCATTCGCCGATGGCGTAGATATCATCATTAGAGGTTTGGCAGTTATTATTAATTTGGATACCACCACGCTCACCAATTTGTAAATCCCATTGGCGCGCTAACTCATCCTGAGGGCGAATACCCGCAGAAAATAAAATCATATCGGTTTCTAAAAAAGTACCGTCCGCAAAGTTCATGCGATAACGACAGGTCTCACCCGCTACAATTTCAGTCGTATTTTTTCCTGTATGAACCTCAACGCCCATTTCTTCGATCTTGGTTCGTAGCAACGCGCCACCTGCTTCATCAAGCTGAACCGCCATTAAACGTGGAGCAAATTCGACCACGTGAGTTTTAACACCGGCTTGCTTCACTGCATTAGCGGCTTCTAGCCCCAACAAGCCCCCACCCACAACCACACCCACTTTACTGGCAGCGGCAGAAGCAGAAATAGCCTCTAAATCTTCAATGGTACGATAAACCAAGCAATGATCTTGATCTTTACCTGGAATAGGCGGAACAAAAGGATAAGATCCTGTCGCCAAAATCAATTTGTCATAAGCCTCTTTACGGCCGCCAGCAGTAATAACAAATTTTTCTTCGCTATTAATTTCAACGACTTTATCGTTAAGAATGTAGTTGATACCCTTCTCTTGATAATAACTCTCAGTAGTTAAGGCAAGATCTTCTGCTGTTGAACCCGAGAAATATTTACTCAATTGCACGCGGTCGTAGGCTAATCGTGGCTCTTCTGAAAAGGTAATTATTTCGTACTGATCTGCAGTGTCTGAGGTGGCTACAGCATCAATAAAGTTATGGCCTACCATGCCATTACCAACAACGATTACACGGGTCTTATTCATAGCTGATCTCTCTAATCCTAGGTTATCTTATATTCGCCGTCTTCCCTGAAACCCTATTCCATAGGGCTTCCATCATGGCGTGGCGTATTTTACCTAGGTATTGCAACCATGATGCCAACTCCCAAAAACCAATAAAAAATGCTTTAAATGCCTCTTTTTGGCTACCCAGCATCCTAAAATCGTTCAACCAAGACAAAACTTGCGTCATTCGAGTGCGTACGGATTTACCATACGCACCAGCCAAGGGCGTATATTTATTAAAACCTGAGAAATCCGGAGATTTGCACAACATTTTTCAACAGATCGCTGCAATGCCTGTTATAGTGGTGTTTTAAAATATTGATTAATCGATTAGCACAAATAATGAGCATACGGTCAGAACAAAAAGAAAAGACGCGTCAAGCAATAATTCAAGCCGCACTAAAACTAAGTGAAGAAAAAGGCTATCCAGCATTAAGCTTGCGTGAAGTCACTCGCGAAGCAGAGATCGCACCCGCTACCTTTTATAGACATTTTAAAGACATGGAAGACTTAGGATTGGTATTGGTCGACAAGGTCGCCCTAACTCTTCGCCAGCTTATGCGTAAAGCTCGCCAACGCATCAAAATTAACGGCAGTGCCATTGAAACTTCTGTAATCACACAATTAGAGTTCAGTCAAAAAAACCCAGAGCTGTTTCGTCTATTAACCAGCGGACTTACTGGCGGCCCCAAAATTTTTCGCGAAGCTTTACAGAAAGAAAAACAATTCTTTGTCGATGAGCTGCATGAAGACTTAAGTAGCGATTCGAGACTAACCAATACTGCTTTAGCAGCAGAAGTCATGGTCAATCAAGTATTGGTGGCTAGCATTGAAGCAATTGATAAAAAACCGGAAGAACTGCTTCTAATTCAGCACAGACTAACTACCCAGCTTCGCATGATATTACTAGGCAGTATGGCTCAAAATTCAAAGGCTCAAAATTTAAACTAGCCTACTCCTGAGTAATCCCTGAAGGAATAACACATAAAGACTGCATGATAGATGAAAAACAAAGCATTTATTCCGCAACTAGCACCCATAAAATTGTCGAACTTATTGTAATGTTTCGAACTATGGATGCTTTAAGCCACTCAAAACCTCAGAAGTACCCCAACCTGCATAGCTGATTTACTAATAGCCTATTTGAGTGAACGATTTAATAGTCAATTTGCATAGCCGCCTGATTGGAAAGACAAATAGTTAAACAATATGAGATAATACCGTCTTACACTGACATCGAAAAATCTCATACATGACACCTAACAACACCTCTAAAATCGCTTCTCCTGCGAGCAATAGAAAACATAGCCTTAACCGCCGCTTTACTACCGCGCCCATGATGGAGTGGTCTGATAGTCATTGCCGTCAATTCTGGCGCCACCTAACTCGCGATGCTGTGCTATATACCGAGATGGTGACTACCGGAGCCATCATCCATGGCAATAATCGCGAGCGCTTCTTAGGCTATGGGCAAGAAGAACACCCAATCGCCCTACAACTGGGCGGTAGCAATACCAAAGAACTTGCTGAATGCGCAAAATACGCACAAGAATGGGGCTACGACGAAGTTAATCTCAATGTCGGCTGCCCAAGTGATCGCGTACAAAACAATATGATTGGCGCTTGTTTAATGGGTCATCCACAGCTTGTAGCTGACGGCATTAAAGCGATGCAAGATGCGGTTGATATTGATGTCACAGTGAAGCATCGCATCGGGATTGATGATCAGGACTCTTACCCTGAGCTGGTTAACTTTGTTGATACGATAGCAAAAACAGGCTGCAAGACATTTATTGTTCATGCACGCAAAGCCATCTTGCAAGGCTTATCACCGAAAGAAAACCGTGATATTCCGCCACTAAAATACGACTGGGTTTATCAGCTTAAGCAAGATTTCCCCGATTTAGAAATTTTGATCAATGGCGGACTGAATCAGTTTGATCAAATGAAGCAACAGCTCGAGCATGTTGATGGCGTAATGATTGGTCGCGAGGCTTATCACAACCCTTACATTATGGCAGAAGTTGACAATGCATTTTTTGGCCATGACAGAGCAATCTCCGTCTCGCCATAAGATCGTTGAAGATTTTATGCCATATATTGAAGAGCAATTGTCCAAAGATATCTATTTATCGCACATTACTCGCCACATATTGGGTATTTTTCACGGTCAGCCTGGGGCTCGTCAGTTCCGTCGCTATATTAGCGAAAATGCACATAAGCCTGGATCGGGAATTGAAGTATTGCGCACGGCGTTAAGCAAAGTTCCTACTGAGGCTGAGAATGAGGCCAATCGCCTAGAAGCACTGGCGCGTCGTGCTGCATTTGATGCTAGCCAGGCTTAAGGCTTGCGCAATAATAAGCAAATCTTTACCACGGGGCGCACGGAGGCGCTTCGCTTCACGGAGGATGGCTGCGCCACTTTTTAGCGTTACAGCTAACAAACTATCATGTTGTATCAACCAGAACCTTCAGGCTGATTAATTCTTTTATCTATTTTATTATTCTCAATCGTTTCAAATCTCTCTTTTTCCTCCTTGGTACTTTATTAATTAAACGTCAACTGCCCTATTGACTCTAATGTCTAATAGGTAGAAGCTGACATTATTAGTTAACGGTATAATTTAAATAATAGCCACCGATACACTCTAAGGAATGACCATGTCAGCTCAAGCGAATAACAAATTAGAAGCACTTAAAGCAATGACCACGGTTGTTGCCGATACTGGCGACATTGAAGCCATCAAACAGTTTAAGCCTGTTGATGCGACGACCAATCCATCATTAATTTTGAAAGCCGCTCAATTGCCTAACTACCAACACCTTATAGAAGATGCGGTCGACTGGGCGCTACAAATAAAAGGCAGTGACAAAAACAGCCAGACTACCCTTGAGAATGTCGGCGATAAACTGGCGGTTAATATTGGCTGTGAAATTTTAACCAGCATTCCTGGCGTTATCTCAACAGAAGTAGATGCCCGCCTGTCATTTGATACCCAAGCAACGGTAGCAAAAGCCCGTAAACTTATCCGCTTATATCAAGATGCCGGCATCGATACTGATCGCATTTTAATTAAAATCGCTTCAACCTGGGAAGGTATTCAGGCCGCTAAGATTCTAGAAGGTGAAGGGATTCACTGTAATTTGACTCTACTCTTCCATTTCGCCCAAGCACAAGCTTGTGCAGAAGCTGGTGCTACCCTGATATCGCCTTTTGTGGGACGAATCCTAGACTGGTACAAAGCTAATAGTGGTCAAGCAGAATATGCAGCCAACGAAGATCCTGGCGTCATTTCAGTGACCGACATCTACAATTTCTACAAAACACACAATTTCAAAACGATTGTGATGGGGGCAAGCTTCCGTAATACCGGTGAGATTGAAGAATTAGCAGGCTGCGATCGTTTAACCATTAGTCCAGAATTGCTTGCTCAATTAGAGGCCGATACTACACCGCTTAAGCAAAAGTTGTTTCCCGCGACGCAAACACAAGATGCGCCGGCGCCTTTAACCGAAGCGCAGTTCCGCTGGCAGATGAGTAACGACCCAATGGCGCATGATAAGCTAGCCGATGGCATTCGTCGCTTTGCAGCGGATCAGGTTACGTTAGAAACCCTGCTTAGCGAAAAAATCTCTCAGCGCAGCTAATCACTTAGTTGCACTGCGTTACTTAGTCACAAAACAATCGTCACAAGGTATGCAAATGATTGATAAAATATTGGCATTCTTCCAACAAGAAGAAATAAAAACCGAAGGCCACAAACCTGAATTAGCGGCAGCAGCCCTTCTGGTTGAGATAATGAATGCTGATCATGAATTATCACCAGAAGAATCTGAAAGCATCAAAAGCATTCTTTTTGAGACGTTATTCATAACCGCCGAGGTGGCCAATGAACTATTGGTCACCGCTAAGCAGCAGGTTCGTACAGCGACCGATCTTTTTCAATTTACTGAAGTGATCAATAAAAACTACCAGTACGAAGAAAAAGTGACCCTTATTGAGTCACTTTGGAAAGTCGCGTATAGCGATAAGCAACTGGATAAATACGAAGAACATATGGTTAGGCGCATAGCCGATTTGCTGTATGTTTCTCATAGTGACTTTATGCAAACCAAAAATCGCATAAAAGCGGCGAGTGAATGACTAACTTAACGACGTCTGCCACCACAAAGAAAAATATTGATGGCCAAGAACCTTTGAACACAATCCAAAGTACCGACTTGGTGACAGCCTTTGATAACCTTGCGCTTTGTATTGCCAAATTCTGCGACCTCTTAAACAACGAGCAGCCTGCATGCTGGGTCGCACTAGCAGAAGATGAACAAACCTTAGAACCCCTACAAAAAGCCCGCAGCTATTATCAAGACATTTGGTACAGAGACCAGCAGGATGGACGGGAGACCCGCAGCTGTCACGGTTTAGTGATGGCCAGTGACGAAGTCATTCAGCTTGCACAAGAAGTAAACCAAGCCAAGGATATCTTTAAATTATTGGTTCAACAGATACAAAAAACAGACAAAGATCTTTGGCTCAGTCAAAAGGCCCAGCTTAATACCCGCCACCAATCATTACGCAAACAGCTTTATTACACGGGCCTTGGTCGCATTCATTTAAAGCAACTGTATCGCCACATCCCAATACTGGCACATCGCCCTGAGAAAATTGGCTTCACTTGGTATAGCAACGGCCGCAGCATCAAAAAGCTCACCATCGCCCAAGCTGAAGTAAAATTATTAGCCATGGGTGAAGAAAAAGCTCACATACAACAACAGCTTCAAAAACTAAACACCTTGCCAGAACACGAAATTCTAGCTCAAATACAAACCCAAGTACCTGTGGTTAGAGCCAATCTGGTTTTTAAACTCATGAATGAAAAAGGCCATGTCGAGACCGTGCGTAAAGCAATGAACGTATCCCTTCCATTATTAGTCCCTCAAGAAGGGAGCCCATTCATGCCGAAATACAACCAAATAGAAGAACAACCGCCTGCAGCAAGAACACGAATTGCACGAAATGATTTTAAGATCTGCGAAGAGGTATTTTTACCGAGTTTGCGAGTGCATCGATATATTTGATTTTTGTTGATGGTGCTGTTTAAGCACCACCCCAAAAGCCAGCAAAACCTAAAGCTTATTCAAGCCATTCAAAGCAGCAATGCGATAAGCCTCAGCCATAGTAGGATAGTTAAAGGTCGTATTAACAAAATACTTTAACGTATTCCCTTTTCCTTCCTGACTCATAATTGCTTGACCAATATGCACAATCTCAGCCGCTTGGTCACCAAAGCAATGAACGCCTAACAACTCTAACGTATCACGATGGAAGAGTATTTTAAGCATCCCCACCCCTTCATGAGTGATCTGAGCGCGGGCAATATTCTTAAAGAATGCCTGACCAACTTCATACGGCACTTTCGCTTCGGTAAGCTCACGCTCGTTTTTACCAACCGAGCTAATTTCAGGAATAGTATAAATACCAGTAGGAACCTCGCTGACAAATCGGAAATCTTCCATATCGGTAATATCAGCTGCAGCAGCACGACCCTGATCGTAAGCAGCCGATGCCAATGCTGGCCAGCCAATCACATCACCAATCGCGTAAATATGATCAACCGCGGTACGATAACTTTGATCGACATCTAACTGGCCACGGGAGTTTGCTTCAAGTCCCGTATTTTCAAGACCTAGGCCCTTGGTATTACCCGAGCGCCCAGCCGCCCATAAAAATGCATCCGCTTTAACCTTCTTGCCAGACTTCATTTTTAAAGTAACGTACTTATCGTTCACATCAACCGAATCAAAATCTTCGTTATGACGTATTAACGCACCCTTATCACGCAAGTGATAACTTAACGCATCGGAAATTTCATCATCTAAGAAATTCAGCAAGCGATCCCCAGGGTGGATCAGGTCAACCTTTACGCCTAAACCAGAGAAAATTGAAGCGTACTCACAACCAATAACACCGGCACCATAAATAATCATCGTACGCGGAGTATGCTCAAGAGTCAGAATACTATCAGAATCATAAATACGACTATGATCAAAATCGATATTATCGGGACGCCAAGGACTAGAGCCCGTCGCAATAACAACCTGATCTGCATGCAAACGCACATGGTTTGTTGACGTACTGCTAATAACGTCTAGCGTATTAGGATCAACGAACTTAGCATGGCCAGAATAAAGACTAACGCGATTACGTCCGTAAAATTCAGTTCGAACCTTTACCTGCTTAGCAATCACTTGCTCGGCATTACGCAAAACCTGCGGAAATGAAAACCAACGTGGCTCGCCAATGTCACGAAACATCGGATTGGTATTAAACTGAATAATCTGCTTAACCGAGTGGCGCAAAGCTTTAGATGGAATTGTACCTAGGTGTGTGCAGTTGCCCCCCACCATATTGCGATTTTCAATAACCGCAACCTTCTTCCCTTTCTTGGCAGCATTCATTGCTGCGCCTTCTCCCGCGGGACCAGTACCAATAATTACTACATCGTAATGGAAATCTGCCATCCTATAATTCCGCCCTTATGGCTGCAATCACTCTTGTGATTTTGATTACTTTATTAACTAACTGACTCACTAAGTGCTTTTAAAATACTTTTGCAAATACTTACTTGAAGCACTGAATTTAATGCGAACACTGTATTACTTATAACTATCGAGTATAGATCATCATAAAACAAGCACAGAATGATCCTAGTCACTTAATGCCTTCAAACAGCCGAAATAGGCTGTAAGATGCCTAAGTAAATCAATTTAAATTACTGGTCAGATTTTTTAGACGCGTCGTAAAACAAATCTTCTGCCTCTTGACGTACAGGATCTTTACTCGACTCACACTTTGCCGTATCACCACCACACACATCGCAAGCGCCTTTCATGCCCACGGCAGACATGCCGCCACAGGATCCACTGATTGGCTTTCCGCCTAACAATAAGCCTACGGACATAAAGATAATGAAAAGCACCATCACACTAAAAACGATTAATAATGTTGTCATACAAACCTCTCTTTCTCTAATACTAAGTTAGTTTAGCCTTAATTGTTCGAATTGGCTGCTACTTACCTGCTGATACCCCGTATCGGTACGCACAATGAAATAGGCCGCTAAATTATATTTCTCTGCCAGTGCCAAACCTTGCTCAGCACCCAAAACCGTCAAAGCGGTTGCCCAGGCATCAGCCATCGCAACCGATTTATGCAAGACTGATACAGAAGCCAAGCTATGCTCAACGGGCTTCCCTGTACGCCCATCAATGGTATGAGAAAATCGATGCCCTTCTTGCTCAAAAAAATTACGGTAGTCACCCGATGTCGCGATCCCCATATTTGATAACGGTATAATAATCTGTACACTGCGGCCATCGTCATTAGGCGCTTCGATAGCAATTCGCCAAGGCTGTTGCTGCGGCTTAACGCCATTGGCAATTATTTCCCCCCCAACCTCGACCAAATATCGATTTATACCCTGCTGCTGCAGAAGATCTCCCAGCACATCAACTGCATAGCCTTTAGCAATTGCAGATAAGTCAATATAACGAGCTTGTTTCAATCTCAGTTGGAATAAACCTTCATCTAAGCTTCGTAATTCTATCGCTTCTGAACCGACTTGATCGAGCAATGCAGTAATGTCTTGCTGACTCGGTGCTTGAAATTGACGCTTATCAGGACCAAACCCCCAAAGATTTACCAAGGGCCCTACTGTCACATCAAAGGCCCTGTCCGATTGTGCGTTAAGCTCTAAAGACATTTGGAGTACAAGATAAAGATCTTCACTAATGTCTTGCCAGCCCGATTTAAAATTATGGTTAATTAACGATAATTCAGAATCAGGGTCATAAGTAGACATGCTGCGATTGAATGCAATTAATAACTGGTCAACCCGCTCCTGAATATCTTTTGCCTCTAAGGCGATATCGTGACGGCTTTGCTTATCAGAAACCCAGCTTATATGATACTGAGTACCCATAGTAGGGCCTGAGATCTTGCTTATTTTATGATCGTCAGATTCACTGCAAGCGGTAATGAAAAAAAGCGAGGCAAGTAGACTAACAATAAAAATAGTGCTTCTTAGTTTACGCTGGATCGTAGAGGGAGTACCCATAGAGACTACTTTAGAATAAATGAAATGATGGTTAACAGTATACCGGATTGTCCTTAATGAACCCAGTATCAAACCAAGATAAAGCCAGCGTTATTATCAATTAATACGCCTTTAATGTTTATTGACTCTTAATATCCTCTGAGGCATATAGATTTCATTCAATATGCTTTAGAATAAGGAAAAACACTTGAGATTATTATGACAATAATGACTGAGGAAATGCTTGAATTAGTTGCCCAGCGATTCCGCCTACTTGCAGACCCGATGCGTTTACGCATTTTGCATGAACTGCAAGAAGGTGAGTTAAGCGTTGGCAGTCTTGTTGAGCGAACCGGCGCATCACAGCCAAATATATCGAAACATTTGGCCAGTCTGCGCAACCAACAAATGGTTAAACGTAGACAAGAAGGGAATATGGCGTTTTTCAGCATCGCAGCGCCCTACATTTTTAGCTTATGCGATACGGTGTGCAATAGTATGCGCGAAGAGTTTGAAGAAAAGCAAAACATCCTTTCTTAAGTTCTTCCTGAGCTATTTTCACATAACTCATAAACTCAACCGATCAAATAAGCCCAGCTCTTAATACCCATTACTCTCTTAGGAATACATATAGTCATTAAGAGCTTCAAAAAAACACGATTACAATTAGATGACCTGCTTAGCTAAACTCATTACAGCAACACGGCGCTCACCTTCCTTGGTTAATACCCAAGTTTTACGCGCACCATGATTATGGCTATCTACCAAATTGTGTTCTGACCACTGATCAAGCAGCTCTTGAAGCTGCTGACGATTAATTCTTACATCATCAACTGCATGAGAAGACGTATGCAGCAGTAATAGTTTACGCTTAACTTCCGGCTCGACAAACTTTTCAAGAACTCCTCTTAACTTTGCTTCACTACTGGGTATCTTTAAAGCCTCTCCAACAGCACCAAATATCGCATCCCATCGCAAGGTTATGACAACCTCTTCTAAGGTATTATTCCCTGCTTCATAAACATTCGCCGAAAATCCAATTTTCATTAGTTGGCGTGTTTTTAACATCCACTGCTTACTATCAACTTTAGTGGCAACTTTAGGCTCATCAGGCAAGTTTGTATTTGCGTGCTGGTCTAGCTTTAACCAACCACCAGATTTATTACTAAGTGCATTTACAACCGCTGTCTTCACATGAGAGATAAGTTCTTCTCTTAAATGCCAAAGTCTGAAAGTGCTTTTTGAAACAACACTATGAAAACCGGCAAGCCGTCTCTGGTCTTCAGTTTCTTGCTGAGTCGGCAATGCGTTTTTAACGAAAGATAGGACCGGCTTAGATAATGTCTGTGCATGAACTAACTCGCGGTGCAAATAGCTGATACCCGTTGGTGCCATAGGGCCGTATTCATCACCTAAAATCATAATGAATAAATCTGCGTCTTCAATTTGAGTGCGAGCTAGATTCCAGTCATAAGGAGAGGTATCTTCACGACAAGGAAAACCACAACAAAGAATACCCATCCTGACTAGTTGGCGTGTTACTTCATATCGCTCAGCTTCTAAACCTATATGATTTGATGCGACATATACTAAAAAACGCTTAGTCTGCGCCATTAAGTCCTCTCATCCATTTTTATCTTCTTTTTGTAATTTATTGTTTATTTTTCACCATCCCTTAAATTAAGGCAAACACTTTTAATAAGTAAATGGCGATACTGA
Organism: uncultured Gammaproteobacteria bacterium; assembly: GCA_963851095.1. Taxonomy (GTDB): domain Bacteria; phylum Pseudomonadota; class Gammaproteobacteria; order Pseudomonadales; family Oceanobacteraceae; genus Oleispira. The sequence continues at coordinate 215,736 of CAWKOX010000025.1, forward strand.
TGCTAAATAGAGAGATTAACGTCGTCAAAGCAATAATATTTGCGGCTAGAGTATGATTTCCACCAATTGAGCGGACCATTACAAAAGAAGCCGCAGCGGTTGGACTACCAAACATTAAAATCAAGCAGCCGAGCTCTACACCCCTAAAACCAATAAGGTAAGCTAGCACGGCGACAACAGCAGGCATAAGCAACAGCTTTATGATGACCGCCGCCCAAGATAAACCTTGAGTTTGCTTGAGCGCCTGAACGCTAAGCGACCCGCCTATGCAAATCAAGGCCAGCGGCAAGGTCATTGCTGCTAAGTAATCAATCGACCTCATAATGACATCCGGCAAACTCACTTGCCAGTAGGCAAAAGGTAAAGCCAGCAATATAGCAACGATTAACGGATTGGTTATAACGCCCTTCAACAATAACCAACCATTGAGTGTTGAATCTTCGCTAGCGGCATGCGTTAAAGCATAAATTGATAATATATTATACAAAGGCGTTATTACTGCCAATAACAATGCTCCAACGGCCAAACCTTCTTGTGAGAATGTAGTCACACAAAATGCCAAGCCGAGAATCCCTAGGTTTGATCGAAAACATCCTTGCACAAAAACCCCAAGGTTTTTTCGATCTGAAATCAATGTTCGACTACCAAACCACAAGAAAGTAAAGCTTAACAAAGCCATCGCCAATGCAAACATGATTAACCGTGGATTGCCTATCTGAGCAATATCCGTTCGCACGATTGCCGCAAACATAAGCACAGGTAACGCCAAATTGAAGACTATATAAGAAGATTTTACGGTAAAGTCATCATCGATTTTATTACGCCACTTCAGCCAAATACCAATAAATACCAACGAAAATACAGGCAATGTAATAGACCCAACGAAAACCAACTGCTGCCAATAGTCCACTTAAATCCCCAAATCCGTGTATCAAACCATAAAATACGGTAGAATACTTCAGATACAACCAAACAAATTCGACATTCAGTCCTTAAGATACGACCTGTAAAATGACTCGCAAAAAAAAATCTCGCTCACTTAAACGCATTCATAGTGTAAAAACTGGCACGCCAAGCAAACTTAAGCGTAGCTCCACGACCGATCGCCAATCGAGCATCAAAACAAAAGACAAGCCAAAATCTGTTTACCAAAAGTTTCTTGATGAGAATCCTGATGCAATTGAAAAGCAAACTCAGCCGGTTAAAGAAGTCGCTGCTAAGCCTGCCGACAATGCTAAACCTGAGCCGCTGAAAAAGCCAAAAGATAAAGACAAGGCAAAACCTAGAAAATCTGAGCGCGAAGACTCGCAAGAAAAAGACAGCAGCGATCGCGAAAGAGAGCCTGATCTATTATCCCAACTGGATAATAAGAACTTCAACGACTTCTATTAATCATTATTTAACGAGTCGGCTTCATGGCGCTTTTAACCACCTCCACATCCGAGCTGCACCTAGAATGCTATCCCAAGGTTGATGCAAAAATTCAGCAACCGTGGGATGCAGCGGACATATACCTCATTGAATCTGCAAGATTCGGCGAATTTCCAGCCGTGGTCAATGATCAGTGGGGAGCTCTTAGCTGTTTCTTAGCACAGCAAAACAGCCCCATATACAGCTGGATTGATTCATTCTGCAGTCAGATAGGCATTAACAAAAATAGCCAAAACCCACTCAATATAAACGTGCCTATTGACTTAGTTCTTGATCAAGGTAGCCCTACCTTTCCAAGTCGTACCGATAGCATTTGGATTCAGTGCCCAAAATCGTTTGACCAACTTCACTGGTGGCTTTCCTCTGCGCTCCAGCAACTAGGCCCAGGCATCAAAGTATCATTGGCCGGAATGGCTAAGCACATACCGGTTAAGTGGTTGAAATGGCTTGAACAGCATAACAATGATTACCAACAACATCCCATTAAGAAAAAAGCGCGCTTAATGACCTTTACATTAGGGGAGGAGCTCCCCCCCCTAACCGTACTCAAAAGTTATCTCGGGCCCGACAATAAAGAAGTATCTGCACTGCCAGGCGTTTTCTCTAGGGATCACATGGATATTGGTAGCCGGTTCTTTATTCAGCAAATCAGTCAGCTAAATTCATTATCTGGCAATATAATAGATTTAGGCTGCGGTAACGGTTTACTAAGCCTTGCCTGCCTGCATTATTTCCCAGACCAGAACATAGAGCTGACTCTCTGCGATGACTCGTCACTGGCCATTGAGTCTGCCGAAATGAACTTAATCGCACGTGGTTATTCGCAAGCTAAGCTTCATCATACCGATGCCCTGCTAAAGGTTAACACCTGCGCTGACACCATACTATGCAACCCCCCTTTTCATAGTGGCAATCGCATTTCAACGGCCGCCGCCGAGCGTATGTTTAAACAAGCGGCTAAGCTTCTAGCCAAAGATGGTCAGCTACTGGTAATAGCAAACCGCCACCTGCCTTATGCACCCTTACTAAAGAAAGGTTTTAAAAATATAAAACAACTGAATTGCGATGCCAAGTTTGTAATTTATCAATGCACTGATGCATTACCTCCCAAGCACTAAACATGCATAAACAACCCGCAAGCGATGGTTTTTTTGAGCTTATCGAAAAGAAAAGTCGCTTCATAACCTACTGTAAGAAAGTCTCTCAACCTACTGAATTTAAAGAGTTTCTTTATTCATTAAAAAAGCAGTACCCTGATGCGCGTCATTTTTGTTATGGCTTTAGAATTGGCCGACTTTCTCAAGCACAAAGAGGTTTTAGTGATGATGGTGAACCCAGCGGCACCGCTGGTATGCCCATCCTAAATGTAATTGATCACTCGGAATATTCAGATGTCGCCATCATTGTTGTGCGTTACTTTGGCGGGACAAAGTTAGGAACAGGTGGCCTTGCAAGAGCTTATAGTGAAGCCGCTAGCCAAGTACTCAAAAGCATGACTTGGGTAGATTATGAAGCGAAACAGATCATTCAGCTGCAGTGTAATTTTCAACAAGAGCATCAATTACGCTATTTAATCAAGCAGCTGGCCGGAGAGATAATAAGTATTGAATATAGCCTGCAAGTAGAGATAAGTATCTCCCTGGCAGAAAACTGCGACCTAAGCACTCTTAATCTTTACAGAATCGATCACGGTAACGATTGAATCAGACAAGTGCTCAGCAATGAGTCGATAACCTCCTGAAGCGACATGTTCAAATTCTAGTGCTATGCAGTAGCAATCTTGAGCATTTCGTCTTATGGAAGTGACCTGCCCTTCAGCAGTCATGTATTGAGGCACAGGACCAGAATGAGGAAACAAGCCTAGACGAATACTGAAGTTGGCATAACGACCCTGAGTAAGGTGGTCCACCTTATTTCTAAACAACGTCACTTCTTTTTCAGTACACTCAAACTCGCAACCACGAGGCGATAATTGACTAGGAGTAACTTTTAACACTTCTTTTTTATCAATTAATAGCGTTAATATTGCCTGATTTTTCATGAGAACACCTTAAACACACCTAAATATCAGTATATTTATAATTCAGCATACTTAAAAATTTTCGCTTTCAATCTAATTAAACAAGCGAGCTGACTAAAAATTATACGATTAGCCCCTAAGATTCAACCGGCCATGTCCTAATAAGGGCCATAATCCGAGTAATAGTTCACATTATTATCATTTACTGATCAATTTAGTAGTGAATATACCTTAGTTTACACTTATGCCTTAACCCTCAGAGCACTTGACCCGCATAAAACCAGATCTCAAAATATCTAATCTCAAAACACTTGATCCTTATAACAATGAATTCGACACTGATACTACTAAGAACGACCATTTGGCATAATTAAACCCGAAAAATGTCGTTATCATCCTAGCCGCCCCCCTCCGCCGCTGCTAGAATGCGCAAAATACTAAAAAGCCCCAAACAATACACAGTTTTAAGTATTCATAAATAAAGTACTCAGCTAAATAGTTCAAACAACTCCAATATAAAACCCTAAAATAAAAACTCTATAATAAAGCGATCTAAAATCATGATTTTTTTCAGGCACATAACCTTCATAGCTCTGGCACTTACACTGATAGCCTGCAGCAGCTCTGTTAAGCATCTACCGGTTTACCAGTCCCCCGACGCTGAACAAATAAAAGAGATAATGCCACCTGACGGCCTGAGTATTCAGTATCTAGGTGTGGGCGGTCATTTATTCCGCTTTGGTGACGATACCCTAATGACAGCACCATCGATTACAAACCCGCACTTCCTAGCGCTCGGTCCCTTCATGCCGATCAGTGCTGATACAGACCTAATTGATCAATATTTACCTGACGTGAGTGACGTTGAATCCATTTTAGTTGGCCACGCCCATTATGATCATCTGATGGATGTGCCTTATGTAATGCAAGAAAAGGCCAAAAACTCCCATGTCTATGGTTCAAAAACCATGGTTCATAGCATCGCCCCAGCAATCGACAAATCACGCTTACACGCAATGAATGACTCCATGGCTATTCTTGATAACCCAGGAGAATGGCACTACAACAAAGCAAAGACTATTCGGTTTATGGCCATAAAGTCGACACACGCCCCGCACTTCATGGGAATAAACATCATGACAGGCTCGTACGATGAAGATTTAGAAGACTTGCCTTGGCATGCATTCGGCTGGAAAGAAGGCCAAACATTGGCATACCTGATAGATTTTTTAGGCGCACAAGAAGAAATTTTACATCGTGTATTCTATCAAGACTCAGCCAGCCAAGAGCCACTAGGCTTAATTCCAAATCTTATCGGCAAAGACCGCAAGCAAGTGGATATCGCTATCATCACCCCCGCTTCCTTTAATCAGGTTGATAACTACCCTGAAGGCATCATGAATGACTCAAAAGCAAGACACTTCATTCTAGGTCACTGGGAAGACTTTTTTGGTAACCAAGGTGACGAAGAAACTCGCTTTGTTCGCGCGATCAGCTCTGATGATTTTTTTGATCGCTTTGAAGCAGCATTACCCAAAAGCAGCAACTGGACAATGCCTTTACTCTATACTACGCAGTACTTTGCTCCGCATGGTAAAATACTGACCCTAGATACAGCGAAATAATATTAACGCTCAAGAGAATTATTATGGACTTTGAAACCCTCTCACAATGGCGTCGTGCTGCTTATTGCGCCGCGATGACAAGCCGCAACCGCAACCATGTTGTTTTGTTTAGTGACATGCTTGACCAAGACGCAACGCCGTATACAAAACTACTCTCAAAGACGTGGGCGTACTTAGAAGGCGAATTGAAATCCATCGATAACTTAGAACGTTTCTTCAATGAATTCGATGAATGGCAAACAGCACTACTTGAAGGCCAAGACTCTTTCGGGGCTGAAGCCGCTCAACAAGCATGCCAAAGCCTTTATTCATCCACCTATGCACTTCTTGATGAAAGCGCGAATGATTGCGAATTGGTGCAACTCAGCAATCAGCAATTATTTGCAGCCATGGCAGAGATGGGCAGTGATATCGATGAGCTAAATCAGCGCCATACTGCTTTTGAGCAAGAAGTGCTCGATACATTGACCTCAGGCAAGCCAAAACGAGAAGTTATCATTGCGATTAAAAAAGCAGCGACGGAAGAATCTGAGTCTAGCCTTGGCATCAGCCTCGATTAAGCGCAAAGCGTGACACGCTTTTATTCAATATGAAGCTATTGATAAAAGCGTATTTCTTATATGACCTACATCAACAAGTAAAATCTCTTAATCCTTATAGTACCGACCTTTATAAAACGTCCCCTGTAGTGCCATTAATGCAGCAGCCATTTTTTAAAATAGCCATGCATGCCATCACTACAACTTCAAAGTCACGCTTATTTATCTAGGTCATACCATGTCAGAAACCTTTAAAGCCGAATTACTGGCCCCCGCAGGCACTTATAAAAACATGGAGTACGCTTTCGCTTATGGCGCCGACGCCGTCTATGCCGGCCAACCACGATACAGCTTACGTGTACGTAATAATGACTTTCAGATCGATAATCTAGAAAAAGGCATTATACGAGCCCACCAGCTGGGCAAGAAGTTTTACGTAGCCAGCAATATCGCACCTCATAACAACAAAATTGACAGCTATATGCGTGACATCGAGCCTGTTATTGCGATGAAGCCAGACGCGATCATCATGTCTGATCCAGGCCTCATCATGATGGTAAAAGATAAATGGCCTGATACCCCCATTCATTTATCGGTACAATCTAACGTCGTAAACTTTGCCGCTGTTAAATTCTGGCACCGCCAGGGTATTGAGCGCGTCATACTAAGTCGCGAGCTATCATTGAATGAAATCGAAGAGATTCGGATGCTATGCCCTGAAATGGAACTTGAGGTATTTGTGCACGGTGCTCTTTGCATTGCCTATTCAGGGCGCTGCTTATTGTCAGGCTATATGAACCACCGCGATCCTAACCAAGGCAGCTGCACTAACGCCTGCCGCTGGAAATACCAAGCGCATGATGCAAAAGAAACAGCCAATGGCAATATTATTCCAGCCGCTGCATTAGAGTTCGACCCATCAAATCCATTGGATACCAAGCCATCTCTTGGCATCGGTAGCCCATCGAATGACATTGTTTTGCTACAAGAAGGTAATAGAGATAATGATCTTATGCCGATGTATGAAGATGAGCACGGCACCTACATAATGAACTCTAAAGATCTTAGAGCCATCCAGCACGTTCAAAAGCTACAGCAAATCGGTGTTCATTCACTAAAAATTGAAGGCCGAACTAAGTCTCACTATTACGCGGCAAGAACAACGCAAGCCTACCGACAAGCAATTGATGACGCCGCAGCAGGTAAAATGTTTGATAGGAATCTGATGGATACCCTTGAGAACATGTCTAACCGCGGCTATACCGAAGGGTTTTATCGCCGTCACGTCCACGATGAATATCAAAACTATAATCGAGGCGCATCGACCAGCACACGGCAACAATTCGTTGGTGAAGTAACGGCTTGTGATGATAAAGAACTGACCATTGATGTAAAAAATCGCTTCCAAGTTGGCGATGAACTGGAACTAATGACACCACAAGGAAATTTCACCTTTGAACTTACGTCCATAACGTCACTTAACGGTGAATCTCGTAGCGATGCCCCTGGTTCAGGCTTTATCGTCAAGATACCAATCCCCAAAGGCCTGCTAAGCGCTGAAAAATCTCTTCTTATTAGAAACTTAAAATAGCCCAATTTTATAATAAGTAATGAGTATCATACTAATTACCTATTAATGAATTTACTAATGAACTTGGCAATCATCCTTGCTATCTCTATAGTAAAGCTAGAAACCCTCAGCATTACTAGGAGCTTATATTTATGCCAAGTTCAATTACCTTGGGCCAATACATCGTCCGTATCTTTACTCTGGTTGCATTATTAGCGACCAGTGCATTATCTATGGCCGCAGATGGCCCTAAGAAGGTTGTCGAAGATGCCGCAATCGAAATGACAAAACGCCTCATTACCGATCAAGAAATAATCAATACACAACCCTATTACGTTGAGCATCTGGTCGATGAAATATTACTGCCCGTCGTTGATCATGCTTACATGGCACGGCGCGTATTAGCTAAAAACTGGAAAAAAGCCTCTGAATCGCAAAAGAAACAATTCATCGATTCCTTTAAACATAAAGTCATTCGCACCTACGCAGGGGCTTTTAAAGCCTTCAACGGTGAAAAAATCATCTTTGAAGATGCCAAATTCAATAAGTCAGGAAAAAGAGCCATTGTTAAAAGTGCCATTCAACGTGTCGGCGCTCCTGAAATAAACGTTACCTATAAGCTATTTAACAAAAAAGGCCAATGGCTTACTTACGACGCCGTTATTGAAGGTGTGAGTTTGGTTAAAAGTTTTCGCGACCAATTCAGCCAGAGTATCGAACAACATGGCCTAGCCCAGGCTATCTCGTTATTAGCCGCTGAATATAAAAGTGAAACTCCAATACTAAAGATGGCAGGGCATAGCTGGGAGCCCTACATTAGCAATCAATTACCAGCAAACGGTCTCGCAGTGAATCTTGTCACCGAAATATTCGCACATGCAGGCTATCAGGTAGAGATGGAATTTATGCCGTGGCAGCGTGTAAGTGAAGAGATGGAAGATGGAGGTATTGATATCTCAGTCGCCGCTTGGTACAACGAAACACGCGCTCGTGAAGCACAATTCACTGACTCTTACCTGGATAACGAACTGGTTATTATTAAGCGTAAGCTCGATCAGTTGTCTTACTCCACTCCAGAAGAGTTCAAAACCAATATAAACAATCGTGGATATCGCTTAGGTGTCTTTAAAGACTTTGGCTATGGTGATTATTTTTCTGAAATCGCCCCACTCGTTTCTTTAAACTACTACAAATATTGCACACAGATGATTCGTGATGTGGCGAATAAAAGTACTGATATTGCACTAATCGACAACTGGACAGCCCAAAAAAGCTTAGACAATACAAAAAATGTCGCCGACCACCTAGAAGTGATGCCGACACTCATCAAGCGCGGCCTTCATGTTACTATCAGCAAAATGCGTTCAGATTACAAAGCGATAGCCGATGCTTTTAATAAGGCCTTGGCAGAAATGAAAGAGAATGGTCGCTACGAAGAAATTCTTAAAAAACATCAATACCCTAATTTATAAGCACACGCTTATAGTGCTATCATAGCGCTATCGATTAGGCTCCTCTTTTGTAAGCACCCAATTCTTTTAATTTTATCAGTCAGACTGAGCAACCGCTCAATCTGACTGTATTACATAGCGACCTCAATGCCTGTTACTATTTTGCATGAAGATAACGATATTATTATTGTTGATAAAGACCCCGACCTATTAAGTGTTCCTGGTCGAGGCCCCGACAAACTTGATTCAGTCTTTCATCGCCTCACCCTAAAATTTGAAGAAGTACACATTGTTCACCGCTTAGATATGGCTACCTCCGGCATAATCGTTTTTGCTCGTAATAAAGAATCTCTTAGACACCTGCAGCAGCAATTCCAGCATCGTCAAACTGAAAAGTCCTATCAAGCAATTGTATCGGGACAATTAACCCCTAACGAAGGGGCCATTAACCTACCCATGCGATGCGACTGGCCAAACAGACCAAAACAAATGGTGTGCTATGAATTTGGAAAGAAATCACTAACACGGTGGCGGGTTATGGAGCATTGCAATGGCAATACTCGTGTTGAGCTGATCCCCATTACCGGACGTTCTCATCAACTGAGAATCCATTGTGATGCACTTGGCCATCCTATACTTGGGGATAATCTTTATGGCACAGCCGAGTCACAAGCTGCCAGCCAACATCTCTGCTTACATGCACAGTCTCTTACCATTACTCACCCTGTGAGCTTAGAGCGATTAACATTTGAGAGCCCTGCTCCTTTTTAATTAGAGCTCCTTTTCAATGAGTAATAGCGTTATGACGCTGTTTTGACTATCCGCTTTAGCGTTAATAGCATGGCCGCATACAAGAGCAAGCCAACAAAGACTATCTGCACCGCAATTCCAGCAAATAAATCAGGGGCTTTCATTAAAGTACTCATCAGAGAATCTTGGTAATAAAAAAACCATTGATGGTCTTCAGGAAAAATTAGAATATGCATCTGATAAAAAATGGCCTTAGCCCCAAAAACAACAAAGGCCATAACGACCAAAGCCACCAGCATCAAACACACACTCAACAACCCCTTAATACTGGCTTGACCATTTGGACTGCCTTTGATTCGATATCGATATTCACTCGCCAAACAAATAACTAAGAGCACCGAACAAATTGCCGCCAATATATGAATTGCATTAATCAAGTTGGCCACATCCTGCAGGTGTACTATTTCGGCATGATGCAAAAGAGGAACATTGTTACCGGCATAATCATAAGAAATGTCTGCTAACCCTTCACCATTTGCATGGACACTTTCGACGATTTCTTGAAAAACCTTTTTATGTACACTCACTGAAGTCAACTCAAACCCGGTACGAAACCGGTTCTGCGGTGCGTAATACGCTATATGCTGCTCAGTATCATAAAACCCATAGAGCCAATCATAACCATAACCTAGCTTTGCATTAACCATCCAACCGCCATAGAGGGACAGTATAAGCGCAAGAAATAACACTCCGAAGCTACGTCCATTGAGCACCAATTTATAAAGCATGATCTTATGAAGCATTAATAATGTACCGACTAATTGCTTCAGCCCCTGCTTGCTCTGCATGAAAATGATGATGTCCCGGTACATATTCTAATTGGGCATTGCTGAGCCCTTTCATTCGCTGTTCAACCCAAGCCTTTGGAACAATACCCTGCTCGGCCATTATGACGAGAACAGGGGCGTTTATCTCTTCAAAAAATGCCATTACCTGCGCCTCTGTCAGCCTAACTTTTGAGGCATGTCGTAAACGCGCATCTGTTCTCCAACTAAAACCCTGCTCTGACTGTTTTAGGTTTCGTTCAACAATGGGCATCAAAGCATCAGCGCTCATCCCAGGTGAGGACTTCTGACGAGCTTGTAATGCATCCACAATGGTTGGATACACCCTCAACGGCGAAGCAGAACGCTGTGAATCTAAAATAGCGTTTGCTAGCTGCTTAGGCGTTTCGGCTGCTTGCGTAGTCATTGGCCCTAATGAATCAAGCAAGATAAGGGATTGAACTTTATCAGCGAACGTTCCCGCAAATAAACTCGCCACAACCCCTCCCATAGAATGACCTAACAGATGTACACGCTCGATCTGTTTAAATGCCAATAATTCATAAAGGGTCTCGATATTTTGCCAAATATAATAATGAGCGCCTTCAGCTAACGACTGCGATAAGCCATGCCCAGGAAGATCAACGACTAGCAAATGAAAATCATTAGCCAATAAGGGGGCAAGGCGATGAAAGCTAGCACTATTGTCCAACCAGCCATGCAAGCACATTATGGTAGGTTTTGAATCATCCCCCCATTCCTGTATGGACAGTTCACCACTGCTTAAAGTAACCCGTGTTTCTACTGCAGTGTTCTGCATATTACCCGCCTTCTACTCATTCAATTACGCGATCATTCCATAAGGTGATCATATTTTTAACGGTCCCAGCCGGCGATATAATTTTTAATCAATTCAACCGTTACTTCAGGTTTTTCTAAAGGAAACATATGACCGCCTTCTACCCAACTCACATCCATACCTAGCTGACGCTTCACCTTCGTTTCATGATGCCGCTTAAACACATCACTCGAGGTACCAGCAATCACAGCAGAAGGCATACTCAAGCGCTTAGTATTATGAAGATTATGAGGGATTGTTCGATAAATACTAATCTCAGTTTCTGCCTTAAAGTGCAGGCTTCTACCACCACCATCTAAGGGCTGAGTGCCGTGATTCACATAATCATCCAAACAACGTTTATCAAAGGCCTGAAAAAGTTGCTTTTCTCTAAAATACTGCGAAGCATGCTCAACCGAATCCCACTCTTCTTTTCGCCCAAGTGTCCTACCGGCAGGTGTCACCTTATCCATCAACCCTAAACGTTTAACCAATGCAATGCCATAGGCTTCAAAGACTGTCAGGAAAGGGGCATCCAACATAATTAACCCCTTCACTAGGTCTGGGCGCTGAGCCGCCACCATCATACTCAAAACACCGCCCAGCGAATGCCCGACCGTATAAACGGGTTGAGAATAGGTCTGTTCAAAATAATGAATCAATTGCTTGACGAGTTCCGACCAGTTATTGGTCACAGGATAGTCGCTATGGTGGCCTATGCGGTCGATCACACCAATATCAAAATCGTCACTGAGATAAGAAAACAGCGTAGAATAGCAGCCCGCAGGAAACCCATTAGCATGTGAAAAATGTAAAATGTCTTTCATTGTAAAATAAGAGCCGCCGTTTGAGAATTGCTCTCAAATTACCAAAATACATAAAGAAAACAAGGTATTTGAACGCCGAAGTGGTAAAGGAAGACGGCGTATTCGGATCCATGGCTAGGCAAGTTTTTTGTGGTTTTTCTAGTTTCGCGAGTAGTTTCGTTAGTGCAGGCGCAAAAACAGTCGACTAACCCATGCTAGTGCGACCGTTTTACTATTAAAGCAATGGCTTCAATAGGCTTGTCCTTCATTGACTTCACTTATCTGATCAGCCTTCATCAAGAACGGGGTACCAGACATCGGCATTTGTAAGGCAACCTGGTGCAAATACATCACCTTCAAGCTGCCATATTTCAGCGGGTGACCACGGTTGATCGAATATAACCCCCTCGGTCAATAACGAAGCTAAACGCCCCACTAGCGGAAGGTGCGTTACGAGAATGATATTCTTTTCTTCGTGACACAATTCATCCACGACCTTTTGAGGCGTCATTTCTGGCTGCAAACATTTATGCTCTACAAACTCAATCCCCAAAGCCTTAGCAATGGGTGTCGCCGTTTGTCGGGTACGTAAATAAGGGCTCACCCAAAGACTAACCGGCCCTTTAATGCTCTTAGCCAACCACTTCGCGGCGCCAAGTGCCTGATTTTCCCCACGCGAAGTTAAATTACGATTAATATCATCTGTTGATCCAGCTTCTGCTGCACCGTGTCTTATTAAATAAAGCTTCACTTTTACACCGTCGGCTGATTTCCTGTTGATGGCCAATCGGTAAAAGGAAAAGGTTTCGTATCATCATTACCCGTAATATAACGCAATATTTGCGCGACATAGTTAGCTAAGCCATTACTGAAATCATTCAACGCGGGGTTAACTTCTCCCGTCGTCAAACGGAATCCCCACTGCACAATAACCAGCAATAATACGACGATATCTAAAATACGATAAACGACGGAAAATAGGATAATGAACAAGGTCTTCAGCCAAAATGCATCAGACGCCAAACTCTTTTTTACTTCACTCACAATTACTCTCCAATTTCTGATTTAGCTAAGGCAAACTCAACATCGGAAGTATTCTCCCCTGTCATTAATTCTTTCGCAACCAGCCTTGGGTCAACGTGAGCAAACAGTACTGCATAAGCACCCTTTACCAAAGGCATATATATACCAAGTTCTTCAGATTGTGCATTGATATATCGCAAGGTATTCACACCTTCTGCGACCTCACCCAATTCAGCAACAGCCTCATCCAGTGTGCGACCTTCACCTATGGCATAACCAACACGATAATTTCGGCTCATTGGCGACATGCACGTAACAACCAAGTCACCAACACCTGCCAAACCTAAAAAAGTTAATGGATTTGCACCACGAGCAACCGCAAAGCGACTCATTTCTGCAAGGCTACGGGTAATAATCATACTCTTGGTATTTTCACCCATCCCTAAAGCGGCAATAAAGCCAGATACAATGGCATAGATGTTTTTTAAAGCACCACTGAGCTCTACGCCAAAAATGTCATCCGATGCATACACTCTAAAATATTCACAACCTAGCGCTTCTTGTACTGCGATTCTTAGTGCGCCATCATTACTCGCAACCACCGTCGCAGTTAACTGTTTTCGGCCAATTTCTTTTGCCAAATTAGGCCCACTCAGTACTGCAACAGAGTGTCCAGGGCACTCATCAGTCAACACCTCGCTCATTAGGTTAAAGCCATCAGGCTCAATTCCTTTTGTTGTGCTAATTAAGCACTGCCCTTCCTTCAAGAAAGGTTTAATTTGCTGAACAACACTGCGGAATGACTTGCTTGGCACAGAGACAAAAATAAGCTCAGCCCCCTTAATCGCTTCCGCTATGTCTATTGTAGCGTGGAGGCGCGGGTCGAGTTTAACATCAGGTAAATATTGTGGATTTTCTTGCTGCTCATTAATTGCAGTCGCTACTTTTTCATTACGCATCCATTGCTGGGTCGCGATGCCATTTCCCGCAAGAATACTTGCAATGGCAGTACCAAAGCTTCCACCACCAATAACTGCGGCTTGTTTAACCATCATATTCACCCCTATGACATCAGCCATCAAAATTTATTATTATCAATTTGTAAACAATCTACCAACTCTTGGAAGGCACTCTTATTATCGTCATTTAAACTCATCAATATCTCATGAGCCGCAATCACCTTATCTCTCATAAGCTCTTCATTCACATGCTCACAGGTAAGCTCATTTAAATCAGATATTTGCTCTGGCATCTCACCTAGAATATAAAATACTTGATCAAACCCCATACTAAGCAGTATTCGCGTTATATCTTCACGCGGTGAAATAATACTTGGAATAAAGCCGAACTGGGCTTTACATTGAATCGAAATTTTAGCCAGATGCCCTAAGGTCGTACTATCAACTCCATCCGCTTCACTAAGATCAATCAATACCATTTTGAATACCGCATCTAAAAACATATTGTCTAAATAAGTCTCTAGCGCAGAACATAAGTTAAGCCGCACATCGCCACTCAACTTAATAACATAGGTACCACAATTATTGGCAACTTCAATTTTACCCTGCAGCATTTTCTTTCCTAACAACGGTCATTAATGCGATGTCATCTGGTACATCATCACCACTTTCAAGTGCAAGCGCTTTCACAATCGCTTCATGGTTGCCCGCTTCTTGCTCTATAAGTCGGAGCAGGTATTCTTCTTTTTGCGCCAAGGTCGACTGGGTCAATAACTCTAAGACACCGTCCGAGAATAAGGACAAAGTAAATGCCTTAGGTAAGCCCATCTGGTAGTCACTATAAACAGCATCACGAAACAGACCAACTGGCATCCCTCTTCCTTCTATATATTGTGCCTTTCCGTCAACTAACAAGACTGGCATAGGAAAATGCGCACCAACACTATAATTTAACGACAAGGTTTCTGTATTCAGCACGGCATAGACTATGGTTAAGTGCTTTCCGCATTCAGTATCCAATAACTCTTGATTGATGCGTTCAAGGACTTTCACCGGATGAAATAGATCTTGGCTAGAACCGCGCTTTAGGTTGCGTTTTAGTCGATATGTAAGGTTTTTCAATAAGACGGTTACAAAGGCCGATGAGGCACCATGGCCCGAGACATCGGCAATATAGAAACCATAATGCTTATCATCCAGCGGGATATAATCTAGGAAATCACCACTGAGCATCAAAGACGGTCGTATTTTATGGCGAAAGGATAAACCGTCATCCTCAATAAAATCTGGCAGCATTTTCATCTGCACCTTACGCCCAGCTTGCTGGTCACTGCGCAGCTCGTCTAAACTTCGACGAAGTTCACGGTTAGCCGATTCTAAGTGATCGCGATAGCCTTGATTCTGACGCTCTAGGGCGACAAGATCCAAATTGCGTTGCACTGAGTGCTCTAGCATTACCATATCAATGATTGGTTTAACCAGATAATCACTTGCCCCCAAGCGCAAAGCTTGAACGACGTCGTCCATAACCCCAGCGCCAGAGACGACAATAACAGGAATATTATCCTCGCGCTGCTTTACCTTCTTTAAGACTTCTAATCCATCTAAATTGGGCATACGCAAATCACACAGGATAAGATCTATCTCCTGTGCTTCTAAGACTTCTAGGCCAGCCAAGCCACTATTGACCGCGATTACCGTGTAACCGCTATCTTCTAAGTAGGCTTCCATACTATCTCGTACCATGGCCTCATCATCGATGATGAGTAAGCGCGCTTTCATCAAGCTACCCCAAGTTGGAAATATTGATTTATGCGAACAATATACGCAACCCAGTAGCAGTGCAATATTCAGCGATTAATATCGGTAAATTAACCCAAATTAGTGACTTTTATTCACAAAGATTAAATTAGTGCTTTACTTAAGACAGGATACTTATTTAAAGAGTTGATTCTAAACAATTCTAAATCATAAACAGCGGTGATAGCATGAGTACAAACAATAACAAAAAAGGATCACTTGATATGAACCAAGCGGCAAGAGATTACACCGAAAAACGTGATTTTATTCGCATGCAAATAAGCACTGATAGCAAAATAATACTTAATGGACAGGCCTATCCTGCTACCTGCTTAGATTTGAGTAGCACCGGCGCATTGATAGAAAGCGAACAGAGCTTTGAAGTTAATAGCCAAGTAACCCTATCAATTCAAAGTGGCGGTGGAGAAATTAGACCGCTAGAAGCGCAAGCAACCTTGTTACGCGTGCGTCGCATGCCTAACGACCAATACCAATATGGCGCCAGTATCGATCGCTATTTATAATAGACCAGCATCATTCATAACGCTTAGTCATCGCGACTAAGCGCACTCATTTAATTAAACTTAGTTCTGCAGTCGTTAAAAGTCCTTAGAATCTGATTCAGCCCCAAGCCCGTCATCATCAAAGCCATCAGCCTCATCAAAGCTGTCGTCAAAGTCGTCATCAAAATCATCACCAAACTCATCCTCAACAACCCCATCAGCCACAAGATATGCCCTGCGTTGCATATAAAAGCTACGGAAAAAAGTATACCGCTCACCGGTGATCAGACCTTCTGATGATAACAAGCCCGCACGCACATCGACATTCCGTAATATCCACAAACCACCTTGCTGGGCAATTGGATCGACAATTTGGGTATAACCCAAGCCAGAAAGACTCTCACCTGCAAGACCAAAGCTATCCCTGACATTGCTAGGCCCCAAAAAAGGTAACATCACATAAGGTCCAGCACCCACCCCCCAATAGCCTAGGGTTTGCCCCAAGTCTTCATCGTGCTTGGTTAATCCGATATGGCTTGCCACATCAAAAAAACCAAATAAACCAATGGTTGAGTTAATCAAGAAGCGCCCCGTATCAGACAAAGCCTGAATAGGTTTTAGCTGAAAGACATCATTAACAATAATAAGAACATCTTCTAAATTAGAAAAGAAATTGGTGATGCCCGTGTCGATAAATTGAGGCGTTACGGCGTGATAGCCCTCAGCAACTGGTTTAGCCACATAAGCATCCAATGTTTCATTGAAAGTGAACATCGAACGGTTAAAGCCTTCCCAAGGATCGATACGATCCTCAGGCTCATTGGCCGCAAAAATATTACTGCTGGCGATTAATAATAAAAAAAACAAACACCCAAGTGCCGCTTTGGTACTAACCTTCTGCAATTTATTTAACATCAATACGCCTTTTGTTATTTTTGGAATGATTAGCTTTTAATGAGGACCAACATTCAATAATAAGCCTACGACTTTAATAAGCTTTTAAATTCCCGCCTGAACATCAGTAGGCACTGAAGATGGAATCAACCAACTACCGTCAATATAACGAATCGTCCATATACCGCTGTCACCTTCAGGTCGAATAGTGCCGTAAATCACATCGCGGTAATTGAGATAAAAAACCTGAGAAGCATCCGCAGGGTCTTTTTCATAATTCGCACCAACAGACTTAACACAGCGATTCGGCTGGCCATTTTCATCTTCGATGATGGTGTAGTTTACAGAAGTAGGATCATAACGCTGAGATAAAAATGCCGTTATATCTTGGCTTTCAACCACTGTTGATGAATCATCCAAGGTTAACGTCACACCAGCTTTAGCGACTGATATGTTACCAGCATTTTCAAAATCCGCAGACGTATCATAACTGACCAATAAAGAACTAATCGCTGATCCTGTACCCAAAATAATGCCAGAGCTGTCTGTGGTCGTACTGCTATAATTGTGCGACAAACCTGCGGTCAGGCGATACTGATCTTTAGACGGCGCAACAATACTCACATCCAATAATGTCTTCGGTAAAGCATTACCACTGGCATCACGTATCTGCGTTTCACTCAGCAGGCGAACAGTATCCAAGCCTAAGACTTGTTGCTCAATAAGCGAGCCCGACATTGCACCTTGATCATTACTTAAGGTGTCCAAGACCAAACAACCATTAGCATCTAATGTCGTTGGAAAATTAACAAAATAGGTCCCTTGCCCATCAACAGGCACCTGTTGAAATAAACCAATTTCCCAAAGATCATTAATTGTATTTTGTACATTCACCTTTGAATAAATTTTTGATTTTGGACGGCAGCTGGTCACCTTTCCACTATCGTTCAGTTTGCATTCCTCTACTCGGTGCATATCAAGAACTTCGGTAAAATTGCCATCACGATCAGAATCGTTTTCATCAACAACACGCTCATTAGGATAAAAGCGATAGCGAACATCATCGCCATGAGTATTGATGAAATCAATCGTTTGCGCGACAAGTGTATTTGAACCCGCAGGGATATTTTCTGTTCCTAACGTGTAGGTTAATAAGTTTGGCAATACCTCACCCATTGGATGAGCATTATTGGTCGTAAAGAAACCATCAAACTGAGCCAACTTTTGCGCCGGGTAGTAACTGTCTGGGTTAGAAGCACTGCCGGTTATAACCAGACTGGACGTTTCAGTGTCCGTACCCGCTTCATCATCGACCTGATCACTAATACGTGAAGATAAGACCCAATTTTCGATATTAAAGCGTAATTCAGAGTTTGCATCCAGAGGATCTCGAACACCACGATAGAAGATTCTGAAAGCACCACTTAGCTCAAGTTCTGATCCTAGTAATACATTATCAGGATCATAATCAATACCTAGCTTTGATTTGTCATACAGTTCAAACTCACCCCAAATTAACTCGTAACCTTGAATTTCAAGATCCGAATTCGTCGGTACACTGCTGACTTTTTCATTGTAGTAAATACGCATTGACGATGGAATTTCTATACTAAGCCCATCACTACTCATACTATGAGCAAGTGACAGCACAAGATTACCCTTTTCCATTTCACCGGTAATAAAGATATCCATCGCATTAGAACTGCTTGGGCTAGTGTTATTATCGACTAAATTTAGGTCCGCGATTTTTTGCGATACAGTAACCGCACTAGAAATAGCAATACCACTGGCCAGCACACCACTATTTAAAGTAAGCACTTTAGTGGTCTCATTATAACTTTGCACAAGATCGGCAATGTCTTTTAAACCATTATTGCCTTCAGGGTCGACGTCTCCCGGAGTGTAGTTAATTGCACAAATATTGGCTGCTGGCTGCTTGATCTGACAATTTACGTAATACGATTGAATGCGAGCAAACTCCATCACCAAATCATCTAAATTCTCACGATGTTCATCGCCTACCGTTTTTAATAACGCCAAATAACCATCAAATTCACTCTTATAACCCTCCTGCCAAAATGTTTGCTGATAACTTAAAAGGTCTTTAACGAACAGCTTTGTTTTTTCTAAGCCCAAGTTAAACTCAACCACTTCACCTGCGGTTAATAATTGCGTCAGCTCATCAGCGACCTGAGTTGTCTTTGAGCTGGCCTGAGTGGCTTCAATGGCGGTTATTTCGTCAGATAATTGAGTAATAACGGCATTGGCCGCGGCTTTGGCTTGTGTATTGGCAACATTTACCGCAATAGCACTTAAATTATCTCTAGCAGCTTCGTAAAGTGCTTGCAGTGTTAACGCTCGATCAGTATCAGGGGTATGATTGTAGAATTGACCACTATCCGCAGCGAACTGCTGCGCTACTAGCGCGATAAAGTTTTGATCACTTGCATTATTGTTATCAGCCCAATAAGCCAGCTCAAGTTTTTGCAAGCCTGCTAACAAAGCACCGTAGCGAATTTGGTTTCTAACGGCCGCTGTATTTTCATTAAACTTATTTAACTGCGTTAGATTGGCGGGTAAATCACCGATAATATCTTGCAAGCCTAAAACATTAGACGTTTGTGAGTTAGCAAGAACTACATCGTAAGGGGTAAACAACTGATTAAAGAAAACAGAAGAAGCCGTCGTTTCAAAGCCCGTATGATCATGACTCGCATGGTTATCATAGCCATATTTTACGTCAACTTCATAAGCAAAAGCCGCCGCCAACGTAGTAATTGCATTCACATTATTACGACTATCCTCACCGGCTGTATAAATAACCGCACGCCACTCAAAACCACTTGTTGCAGGATAGTAGCTAGCAAATGTATATTTTGGATCAAGATCTCCACAACCCGCCGCTAATTGGCATTGTCGCTGAGTAGCAAGATTGTCTTTGTCTTTATCGACATTGGCTATTTGCCCACGAGCAATGAGCAAAATAGTTTCATCATTGTTTACAGTTGCATTGTAACGGCTAGACGTATCGGTCGATTCACGTACGCCATTATAAATACCATTGGTATCAACAGAAACCTGACCAGATTCCGCAATTTGATTAACAACCACCTGGCCATTATTTAATCCCTGAGCACCAACCCAACCTTCGATAGCCGACGTTGTAGAAACACTATTGCTACTGCCTTTATCGCTGCAGCCTGCCAAAAGAGCAAACGACGATAAAAAAATAAGCGAACCTGATACAAACCGCATGATTATATTCCAAACTTAAAAATCAATTATTCTGGTAAAAAAGTGACATCAAATCACTGATAACAAGCCACTGATACGCCACGCATAAATACGTAAAACGAGCACCAGTGTAAAAAGGGGTTGATAATAGCAGCTAATCCATTGAAAAGAAGCCGACAGATAAACCCAGACTGAGAATTCACAACCCCCAGAGACATATTGTTACATTGCGCTGCAATTCAACAACAGAACTAAGGCTAAAAATACCCTATCTTGTGTGCATGACTTAAATATCATATTGCACACTTTTAAACGCCCGAGGTAATCTGTTACTTACGGGCGTTTTTTTGCCTAAAATTTAGTATCTGCGATACTAACTTTTAAAGCCCCCCTATCCTTTAAAGCGACATTCAACAGTTAAGACACCAGCGCTTAAAAAGAATTCAACGAATGCTTAAAGATACTTAAAGAATTTTATAGTCACTACCAGTCTGCCTTAGTGCCTGCAACGAACGCGATTTAAACTCACGACGATACAATACCGCTACAACAAAACCGCTCGATAATAAGAACAAATACGGACTAATAAACCAAGCCAAAACCGACAGCGCAAAATAATAAGCACGCAAACCGTGGTTATAGCTTAATCCAGCCAAATCAATCACTCGTGCCGCATAAAATGCGTAACGCTCTCGCTCATCTTCTGAGACCTCCGCCTCTTCAACTAGCGGAGCTGCACCCAAGACAATCGAACAAAATCCATATTGGCGCATCGACCAAGTAAAGGTAAAAAACGCGTAAACAAAGATAATCACAAGCATAATTACCTTCAATTGAACCGATAATGGACTGGTATTATTAGCAAAAGGAATTTGTGAGACCAAACCAGATACCTCATCAGACACAGTAAAGACCGTTAACAAACCCGCCAAAATTAAGATAGTCGTTGATGCCAAAAAACTAACATTACGCTCTAAGTTAGCAATCAAAGCCGCATCTCCAACTCGAACATCACGCATTAATACTCGACGCATCCAAGACTGACGATAGTTATGCAGCTCAGACGCAAGAGAGGATTGTTTATTTGCACGATGCCGAGAATAAAAAGTATAACCAACCCAGCATATTAAAAACCAAATAAGGCACATTGAATTAATTAGTATTTCTTGTTCAAATTGCATGGACGTCCTTCATATCTACGACAAATACGCTATTTAAAAATCAATATCACTACCCTATGAATGATAACGGATTTACCCTACCGCTCACCAGTGCTAATACCATCATCGCGCCGCTTGGTTTTAAACGAAAGTGATATAACCCATTTTTATCCCCTAAAGGAATGATTCATAGGATCTTTTCTTGACTCAACCGGCACAATCAAATACTGTTTAGCCATACAGTACTTTTCAGGAGTAAACCCATGGCAGTGGTGACTTTATTTATGTCAGACAGAGATACCAGCAGAACCTTT
Source organism: uncultured Gammaproteobacteria bacterium (assembly GCA_963851095.1). Taxonomy (GTDB): domain Bacteria; phylum Pseudomonadota; class Gammaproteobacteria; order Pseudomonadales; family Oceanobacteraceae; genus Oleispira. The sequence goes on from CAWKOX010000025.1 coordinate 237,477, forward strand.
ACCAGCAAAAAAGAGGCGGATGATTATGACAAGATGCTTGAGCTGGCAGAAGCCGTTAGTCACTTTATGGAAAACAACATTGAAGGCCTAAACGAGCAACAGGTTGAAGAAATAGGACTGATTTTTGCTCGTAACAAAGATCGAATGTCTTTAGCTTTAAAAGGTAAAACAGAGGTTCTATTTGAATCAGCGGATGACAGCAGTAACGAGTAGAGGTTACAGACGATTCACTAGAGCAAGATTCAATAGAGCAAAAGCAGAAATCAGCGTCGAATATCCAACGGTAGGTAGAGTAGGTAGATCCAGCGCCAAAGATCCTGACTATAACCCTACCTATTACCACTATATTCTAGTGAAGAAAATCATTAGCAACTGGCATCGCACACAAGGTATCACGCTGCACATCCAGCGGTTCACAGACCAAGCAATCATCGTATTCATTAGGACAAATAGTAAGCCAAGCACCCTTCTTACCCATATTGGTCAACCAATGGCTTGCCCAAACCTGCACAGGAATTGCGACGGCTACACATCCTTCCCACTCATCCATCGCACACTGCATTGCCAATTCTGCATGCGGCCAAACTGGCAAGCATACTTGCTCTTCGGTACCTAGCTGCACAAAGCCATCCTCATCACGCAAACCCCAAACTTGCTTATGCTCAATCGTTTGGTCAATGAAGTATTTATATAAAGCTTCTTCCCCCATGCTCGCAACAGATTGGATTTGCTGTTCAGTTAGTACGTTGTTCATATGACAAGTCTCAATAATACGGCTCTCTGATGACAAGGCGAGAGCAAAAAAGGACGCGCACTTTCTTCGATTTAGCAGACAAAATCAAGCCCTTTTTATTCTCAATATCTCTTGATTTTTCCACCCACCATCGAACTCAAACTCGGGGGTTTTTAAGTCACTGTTTTATAAGGAAAGATCCATATGCAAGCATTTCTTTGATATTTTGCGTAAATGAAAAAAATATTCAGATTGTTAGATTCAGGCAAATTAGACTAGAATGCGTCAGCTTCATTATTTCATAACAGCGTCGATATATAACAATGAAACATGACATCCCCCAAGAATACTTATACCGAAACTACCTACACCCTCGCTACTGGGTAACATGGTTAGGCATAGGCATGATGTTTCTTATCTCCCTCTTACCTTACAAAGCGCAAATGTGGCTAGGCACGCAGCTCGGTTTATTAATGTATAAGCAAGGTGGCAGTCGCCTACAAATCACTCGCGCCAACATAGATGCCTGCTTCCCAGAATTATCTGCAGACGAACGTGAAACCATTATTCGTGAGTCTTTTATCGCCAATATGAAAGGTATGGTAGAAACGACTATTGCTTGGTGGGGGGACCACAAGCCCATCCTCGACAATCTAGAAGTACACGGCTTAGAGCATTTAAAAGAAGCCGAGGGGCGTGGCAAGGGCGTAATTTTAGTAGGTGGTCATTTCAGCATTCTCGACCTAGCCGGCCCAATGGTTAATAGCGTATTTAAGTTCAGCTATATGTACCGCCCTAACGACAACCCTTTATTCAATACTGTAATCGAACGTCACCGCATGCGTTACCGTCATGAGAAGTTCAACAAGTACCAGTTAAAAGAAATGACCGATTTTATCAAACAAGGTAATACCGTTTGGTATGGTTACGATCAAGATTTCGGAAAAAGACGCTCTGTATTTGCCCCTTTCTTTGGCATTCAAACCGCCACAGTAAAGGCCGCAATGCGACTGCCTCGCGAAACAGGGGCAACCGTATTAATGGTTAGCCAATTTAGAGAGCATGACGGTCAGTACAGCATAAGATTTTCACCAATACTGGAAGATTTAGCAGAAGATGATGATGTGATAGCCGCGACCCGTTTAAACGCACAATTGGAGTCGTTCATCAGAATACACCCTGAACAGTACCTTTGGATGCACCGTCGCTTTAGATCACGACCAGAAGGTGAAGAACCATTTTATCCAAAGAAACAACGCAAGAAAAAGAAGAAAGCCGCTCATTAAGCGGTCTAAGCACACTCAAAACCGATTAGCGAAATAAGCGATGACTTCTAATAACCGATGGTTATTAAGCCATCGTTGCTTCGCTAATCGTTATTCCAGCATTGCCTTAGAGTTTTGATTTTTCACTCAAAGACAGCATATTTCCTAATAACATGACTGCCGCCCCACATAATAGAAAGATATCAATCGATTCTTGATAGAGAAAATAGCCCACCACAGCAATTAAGGGCAAGCGTAAAAAATCCATCGGCATAACAATCATTGCATCCGCCATTGATAGCGCTTTAGCCATACAAAAATGCGCTGACAACCCAGCTGCTGCTGTTAAAGCAACCCACATCCAAGTAATGCCTTGCGGCCATGCAAAATCAAATACGACTAAGGAGAACCCCAGTGGTAATTGCATAACCTGCATATAAAAAAGAATCGTTAACGCGCCATCAAAACCCGACAATCGCTTAGTCAACGTATGAGATAAGGCATACGCTACCGCACCTGCTAGCACGACCCAAGAGGCAAATTCTATATCGACAAAGCCAGGTCGCAAGATAATCAAAACGCCAAAAAAGCCTAAAGCAATGGATACCAACCTTTTAACCGTCAGTGCTTCAGATAAAATTAAACTCGCAAATACAGCGGTCCAAATTGGCACAGTAAATTCAATCGCAAAAACATTGGCTATCGGCAACAGTGCCAAACCATAGAACCAGCACCATTGCCCGCAGAAGTGTGAAAAGTTTCGCCCAAAATGAAGCTTTAAGCGCTGAGTAGAAATCATTTCCCGCGCTTTGTTGCCATACCGTACGACAATCAACGTACTTATAAGTAATAACCCAATAATACTGCGAAAGAACACCAACTGTGAAACCGTCAAGGTTGAATCAGACAATTGCTGAGTCGCTTCGCGCCCCGAGATAGCCGTTAGTGAAAAAGCAACAATCGCTCCTGCCATCCAAAGAGCGCTGCGTCGCACATTAATCGTATTCATTTTGCGGGTAGCGCACCAACAGTAAAACTACCATCTTGTAGGAATTGAACGGCCTGTTTACGCTTCTTACCCAATAAAATTGGACCATCGTCAAAAAATAAAAAGTTTTTCCAGCTTTGCTTGAACACCTTCCAACTGGTTTCAACGACCCGATCACTGTCATAAAAAAACAACACATTAGTATTATCATCCCAATCCAAGTGCTCAAGGATAATACTCGGGAGCTCATTCGTTTCTGAATCCCAGACCTTCTGCCAATCTCCCTTGTCCGACCATACACCACCTTTCACTGGCCAATCACCACTTGCAAATTGAGATGAATGCCCAGACTGCTGTGAAATATACTGATTCCACAATTGGTTAGAGACCGCTTCGGTATAAGGTTTAATCGCTGCTTTAACATCTTCACTTAATGGCAGGTCTTTATGACGAAAGATCCAGGCGCGATCAAAATCTTCCAGATTGAGGTATTTCATAACCACTCGACTCATTTAACAGTTGTATAGGGAGGTAAAACACTAAAGAAAGCCATTATAACGTAACTGGTGCTACGCTGTGGGGTTAACTTCGGGTAGAATGCCCTCTTTTGAAGCCCAAGCAAGAGATTTTCATGCAGTTATTCGTCGACAACCTTACCAATGTAGATTTCAGTTACCTGGATGACCAACGCGGTTTAGTCGGCGAAACTTGGCTAGCCTCCGTATTATTAGATGGAGGCCTAGATCAAACAAGCATGATTTGGGACTTTGGCGTCGTCAAAAAAGTACTGCGCAACTGGCTAGATGACCAGTTGGATCATCGCTTATTAGTGCCAACCCAGTCTGAACGCCTAACATATAGCATCAACAACGACCGAATTTCACTTAGCTGGAATTTTGGTAACGATAATGTACTCACCATGGAGGCGCCTTTAGAAGCTGTCGCCCTGATTGATGCTGAAGAAATTAACGAACAAACAGCATCCACTTGGTCTATTCGTCAACTTTCAAGCTACTTTCCTGACAATCTTGAACACATTCAATTGTCATTTGAAGCTGAAGAGATCAACGCCGCTTATTATCACTACAGTCACGGCCTTAAAAAGCATGACGGCAATTGCCAACGAATCGCACACGGACACCGCTCACGCATCCAAATATGGAGCGACGGCTCTCGAGATAGAGACCTAGAGAACAACTGGGCTGATCGCTGGAGTGATATTTACATTGGCAGCGAAGAAGATCTTGTGAGCATCAGCAGTGATGATAAATCCACCCTGCACTTTGCTTATGATGCACCACAGGGTCACTTTGAGCTGACCCTACCTCAATCGGTATGTTATTTAATGCCTACAGATACAACCGTCGAATGCATTGCGGCACACATCGCACAGGTTTTGCACGACGAGGACCCCAGCAGAAGCATTACAGTTAAAGCCTTTGAAGGCCTTAACAAGGGTGCGATTTTCGAAGTCTAAACTGAAAGGCCATCAATCCTAAGAAGCAACTGGGCTCAGTGCCGCCTTATAATTTTTCATTTCACGGCGCACTAGGTCCATCTGGGCCTTCAAACTTGCAGCATCGTCACTAGTCATTTGTGCAATCTGCTGTTCTAACTGAACAACAGCAGCCTCACATTCCTTTGCTTTCTTATTATAATATTCTTGCATTGTTCCCTCTCCTGCACTTTTATTTTTATTCTGCCTAATAGAAAGTATGCCGTTTCCATACTCTCACTGTAAAGAGACCAAATAAGCCATTTATTTAACGCACTTACTTAACGCATTCACTTAAAGATAGTGCGGCAGCAACTCCGTCACTTTTTTAATGTAATTACGCGCCTCTTCATACTTTAGCTTACTGCGCAGATGCGCATAAATTTGTTGTGACGACAAGCGGTTGATTAAAGGCAGGGCCTTCTTGATAGATGATGTGCCCGTAAAAGCACGAGCAACATTACCCGCGCCGGTATTATAAGCCGCAATCACACAAATCTGTCGACTGGCAGGATCTGTAATACCTTTCAGGTATTGAGTATCTAAAATATGCAAATACGCCGCGCCCATCTCAATATTCGTTTCAGGTTCGAATAAATCACGCCCTACCAATAAGCGCTCTTCGCCAAAGACCAAACGACTGGCGTCACGCCCGGCAGACTTAGGCACGATTTGCATAAGACCAAACGCTGGAATATGACTGCGCGCTAAAGGATTAAAAGCAGATTCTGTATGCATAATAGCCATAATCAGTGGCGCAGATACTTGCCATTTATCAGCAGACTTTTGCACACTCGGTAAAAAAGTATCCGCTCGCTGAGAAAGACTGTCCTTCGGTAACTTGGCGGTAATAATTAATAAATCGCCTTTCTTTCCTGCTTTACGCTGAAGCAAGGCCGTTTTAGCGAGGGGCGCTGCAAGTGACTTGTCAACTGCCATGATTTTTCGCTGACTCAAAGGCTCTTGGCCACCCACTATCTTGGCCAAAACTGGGTCAATTCTATAAGCTTTAGCCAGCCCTAGGCTCAACGCTTTTAAAATCTCTCGTTCGGTATCTGCGGGAGTGAAATTTTCTAACTTATGCCCCTGAACAGAGATGCGAATTTCATTCTTAGAGAAGTCGAAAACACGCTTAACATCCATTGCTGAATTATAATCAACCCAAGTTTTGCTATCGGACAGTTCTACTTCTGACCAAAACTGCGATATTTCTTCTTGGTAGTCTCGATACGCTTCAGCATAAGTCTTTTTATACTGAGCGAATTCGTCCTCGACACTGAATAAACCCGCTGACATACTCGATTTATAATCGTCAAAATCATTATTCGCCAAAGCATGACTGCCTATCAAAGACGATAATGCGAGCACACTTCCTATGTGGATAGATCTTGTTAAAAATCCACGTTTTAAATCATCCTTAACCAAAACCTTCACCTTCCTGAGTGTTTTTTTGAAAATCATATACTAGATAAATCATACTTGATAGGGATAGATAGAAGATAACCAAGACAAGCCTTTGACTATCGCGTAAAATCTGCCCTCAGAAATTTACAGCGGGCTCGCAAGAGCAAAAGAAAGGTAGCAGCATGAAATCGGTTGTCGAAGCATTATTATCACAAACCATTGATACGTTAAAACAGCAAGGCGTGCTTGCTGAAGATGTCAGCCCGCGCATCAACCTCTCAAATACCAAAGATAAAAGCCACGGTGATTTTGCCTGCAACATCGCAATGATGCTTGCCAAGCCTGCGGGGATGAACCCAAGAGCATTAGCAGAAAAAATTATCGAGCAGATGCCTAAAGATCCCCGCATTAGCGATACTCAAATTGCAGGTCCTGGCTTCATTAACTTCTTTGTTGATGACAGCTGGTTAGAAAAGCAAGTGAGCCTTGCTTTAGCGGATGAGCACATTGGCATTAAGCGCACCCAAGCTCCGCAAAACATTGTCGTTGACTACAGCTCACCAAACCTTGCCAAAGAAATGCATGTTGGTCACTTACGCTCCAGCATAATTGGTGATGCTGTCGTACGCGCACTCGAATTTCAAGGTCATAATGTAATCCGTCAAAACCATGTTGGCGATTGGGGCACTCAATTCGGCATGTTACTCGCCTACATGGAAGAACAGCAAAACAATGGTGAAGCATTAGATTTAGCCGACCTGGAAGGTTTTTATCGAGCTTCTAAAGGTCGCTTCGACGACTCAGAAGAATTCGCTAATCGCGCTCGCGAATTGGTTGTAGCTTTGCAATCCGGCGATGAATACTGCAACAAACTTTGGGCTGACTTCAATAGCATTTCACTAGAGCACTGCTTAGAACTTTATAAGCGTTTAGGTGTTAGCCTAACTGCAAAGGATGTACGCGGCGAAAGCGCTTATAACAATGACCTCCAGTCTATCGTAGATGCTTTAAAAGAAGCCGATTTGCTGACCGAAAGCAATGGCGCCCTGTGCGTATTTCTTGATGAATTTATAAACAAAGAAGGCGAGCCACTGCCAATCATTGTACAAAAATCCGGTGGTGGATTTTTATACGCAACCAGTGATTTAGCAGCAATTCGTTATCGTGCACAACAACTGAACGCCGACCGCGTCTTATATTTTGTTGACCAGCGCCAAGCACTTCACTTCAACCAAGTATTTGCACTGGCTCATAAAGCGGGTTTTGCGAGCGATCAAACCAGTTTAGAGCACCTAGGTTTTGGTACAATGAATGGTGCCGATGGCAAACCGTTTAAAACTCGCAGTGGCGGCACCGTTAAACTAGTTGATTTATTAGACGAAGCTGAAGAGCGTGCCATAGCGTTAGTTCGCAGCAAGAACCCAGATATGAGCAAGCAAGAGCTTGAGAAAATTGGTAAGGTCGTCGGCATATCGGCCGTTAAATACGCCGACCTTTCGAAAGATCGCGCCCGTGATTATATTTTCAACTTTGATCAGATGCTAAGTTTTGAAGGCAATACCGCCCCTTACCTTATGTATGCCTATACCCGTGTCGCAAGCATCTTCGACAAAGCAAACTTAGACATGAACAGCATTCAGGGCGATGTAAAACTGGACGCCGAAAAAGAAAAAGATCTTGCTAACAAACTTATGCAATTCCCAGAAATCTTAGAACGCATCAGTCAACGTGGTCAGCCACACACACTTTGTAGCTACATTTATGAAGTTGCAGGCTTATTCTCTAGCTTCTACGAGCACTGCCCTATTCTTAGCGCAGAAACCGAAGAGCAGAAGATGAGTCGCTTACGCCTTGCCGCATTAACCGGCAAGACGATTAAGCAAGGCTTGAACTTGCTGGGTATCGAAACGCTTGAGCGCATGTAATTCGCTCTAAAAGATCCCTTATTAAAGCCCATCAAATGAAATAACGGGGTATGCAATATCACCCCAGTCTTCATCACTGCTACTGAGCATAATACGAACAATAATCGGCATTATGTTTGATAGCAGTGCGACGCCATCCTCAACCTGCTCTCTGTTCACTTGGCTCTGAAACGTTGCTCCACCCTCTAAAACCTGATTCCTCAATACATATAAACGATCAAGCACGATAGAGAATAACGGTGCGACTTTCTTTCGGCTCAAATAGTTAAGCGCCTCAACAGATGATTGATTAAAGCTGGCGCGCCAAGCCGCCTCGATGTTATCCGTTAGTTCTTGAGATGCCGCCTCAGTAGACTCGTCCACATCGAGCTGTTCACTCATAAGACGCTGAGCCTTCCAAAACTCAGCAAACACATAAGGGTTTTTAATCAGCGCTTTCACCGATTGAGAATACTCATTCCATAAACAGGTATAAATACGCTGCTCAGTATCTAGCGCGACCAGCTTCTCAATAAAGGGAGCAATAGACTCCTCACCTTCAATATAAAAACACGCACTAAAGCTGATCCAGAGATTTATGAAAGCCTGATCGATATTATTACTTTCAAGCTGTTCCCCTGCCGCCTTCAACCAACTTAACGAACGATGTAACCGCGTACTATGAACTTGTGACAACTGATCTCGCTGAGCGCGTAACTCTTGCTTAAGGCGCTCAACGTAATCAACTAAAATAAGATTACTCATATTTTCACTCTTATATTTTTATCAATTCATCATCAAAGTTTTCACTCAAAATTACCAGCGCTTCTTGCCATTAATAGAGCTTAATTTAAAACCATACTGACCTATTAAACTTATAATCAAGCCTAAAAATCCGTCACAAAAGATTATAAAAAGTGATTTGAAAAATGGAATAATATTTGAGATTAAAGAGCGGAAAATTAGAGAGCAGTCTAAGCAATAAGAAATGCTAGATGATTGGTAGAAATCAAAAGGATAAAGAAGACCTAGCCTCCTTTACCCTTATACTGATTAATCGTCAGTAGCACCAATAATGTGCAATAACGCAGTAAACAAGTTATAGATGTTTAGGTACAAGCTAACGGTCGCCATGATGTAGTTAGTCTCACCACCGGTAATGATACGACTAGTATCAAACAAGATGAATCCTGACATTAGCAATACAATCACACCCGACATAACTAAGGAGAAGAACGATACATCAACGCCAAAGAAAAACGCCGCGATCATAGCGCCGACCATGCCAACAATAACAACCATCAAACCAACAAACAAAAATCCACCCAAAAAGGAGAAGTCTTTTTTAGTCGTTAATACATAAGCCGAAAGCGACATAAAGACAATAGCAGTGCCACCTAAAGCCTGCATCACCATTTCCGAACCGTTTGGCAATGCCAAGTAACGGTTAAGCATTGGTCCTAATGCTGCACCCAACAGACCCGTAAACAAAAATACAACCGGAAGCCCCATCGCTGTATTCGCCGTACGTGGCAGCACAAACCATACAAGTGCAAGCGCTGCGATCGACATAATCATAGCGGCGCCGCCACCCAAGTTAACAGACATGGAAATGCCCGCTGTTAACGCACTGAATGCAAGGGTCATGCTTAATAGCATATAAGTATTGCGCAGTACTTTTTGTGTCTCGGCACTTGTGGCATGCTGAGCTGAGCCAGTGCTAATATGTTCCATTTTTTTGTAACTCCGTTGTTTAATTTATCGTTATACGACTTTCTATATACTACTGATGATAAGGACGGCACAAGGAATTTCAAGTACCCCATGCGCTTAATTTACCGATAACTGACTGATTATCAATCGTTATTAATGAATCGCAATAAGCTCGACATCAAATATCAAAACAGATCCCGCGGGAATTGAACCCGCTGGGCGGTTTCCGTAGCCTAATTTACTTGGGATGAATAAACGCACCTTCTCTCCCTCAACCATCAACTGCAAACCTTCCGTCCAGCCTCGAATCACCTGATTCAGACCAAATTCCAAAGGCTGTCCACGATCAACAGAGCTATCAAATACCGTACCGTCGATTAGTGAACCATGATAATGCGCCAATACCTTAGTTTTTGGGCCAGGATGCACCGTGCCGGTTCCGGCTTGTAGCGGTAAATACTGCAAGCCTGATTCCGTTTCAATCACGCCTTCTTTGCTTTTATTCTCTTCTAAAAACTGTGCACCCGCTTCGATATTGCCGGCAACGCTCGTACCCGTAGTACCCGAAAATGCGCGCTTTAAGGCATAAATAAATAAAGCACCAATGGCAACGTATAAAAAAGTCATCAACATAAAAAATCCCCTGCAATGTTAGTTGCAGAGGATTTTAACAGAAGCACAAGCAATACGCTTCCATAAGCCTTTAAACACCTCGACTTAATCGATTACGCGGCCTTCTCAATCATTTCTTCTTCCGTTAAAGGAATGATACGGAAATGCGTCACGGCAAATGCGATACAAAAAATCGGACCCAATAGGTTAAAAAAGGTATACGGTAGATAGGTCAGCGTTGCGACGCCCAGCGTTCCAGCCATATAAGCACCACACGTATTCCAAGGAATAAGCGGTGACGTCATGGTGGCAGAATCCTCAAGTGTTCGAGACAGATTTTGAGAAGCTAATCCACGCTTAGTATATTCAAGCTTAAACATACGCCCCGGCAAGACGATGGCAATATATTGGTCTGCAGTCATTACGTTTGCACCAATACAGGTAAAGACCGTAGTAATGATCAACCCAGTCGTTGATTCAATAGAACTCATAATCGCCGCCAGAATACGCTGTAGCAGACCAACGGTTTCCATGACCGAACCAAAAGTCATTGCACACAAAATAAGCCAAACCGTATTTAACATACTGCTCATACCACCACGAGACAGCAAGCTATCTAACGCGTCATTGCCGATATCCGATTGATAGCCATCAAACAGGACCTTCCAAGCGGCCAAAAAGTTTTGTTCCACAACGGATAGTCCGTCTCCTAATTCTGATACCACCACAAAACGCGCAACGGATTCTGGTTGAAAAATAACCGCGAAGACACAGCCAATTACAGCGCCCGCAAGAATCGTTGGCAAAGCAGGCACTCGCATCCACGCCAAAGCAAAAACAAAAAATACTGGCAATAACAAATGCAAACCAATCGTAAAATTAGCATCCAATCCTTCCATTGTTTCGCGAATCGACTGTGCAGACGATAACGTTGGCTCCCCCCCCATAAAGGCAAACAAAAGCAACGCAATCACAAAGCTCGGTATAGTGGTCCAGAGTAAGTTCTGAATGTGCAAAAAAAGTGGTGTATCCGTCACCGCAGAGGCTAGATTGGTCGTATCAGAAAGTGGCGATAACTTATCACCAAAATACGCACCGGAAATAACAGCACCTGCAGCAATCGCTGGGTCTAGCTGCATAGCAGCAGACATGCCCATAAAAGCAACACCCAGTGTCCCCGCGACGGTCCAAGAACTACCAATACTCATGGCAGCAATCGCACAAACCAAGCACGCCGCCGCGTAAAACCACTCTGCGCTGATCAGCATGAGGCCATAATAAATCAAGCTTTGCACGGTTCCCGACAGCATCCAACTACCAATTAATGAACCAACCACCAGCAAGATAAGCACCGCAATCATGGCATTAGAAATACCATCAATAATACCCTGCTCAATGGTATCCCATTTAAAGCCCATCCTGACGCCAATAATAGAAGCGACTGCAGCTGCAATCAGCAGAGCAATCTGGTTGCCACCATAGGAAGAGTCGTCAGAGAAATAGTACACAGAGCCGGCCAGCATGATCATTAATAAAATCACGGGCAATACGGCTAAGCTAAGAGGAATAGCGTTATTATTGTCTGTACTCGTAGGCACATTAGGAGTCGAAGAAGACATAGTCACTCTTTATTGTTTCGAATTAACGCATTCTAACCAATTAGTTAACTTTTTATAATCTATTCATGTCTTTAATTCTGTTTAAAAGGCTAATTTCGCCCCAAATTGCAAAGAGTTAGACGACAAGTCATCAAAGTCAGTTCGAGTAAACTCCACATACACTGCAGAAGTTTCTTCACTGTGTAGAGGAAAAGAGTAGCCAATACTGTTTAGATTAGAGCAGCCCTCTTTAGACCACGGGCGCAGCAAACCCGTTAAAACAGCCGACCAGCAATGTCGGCCATGACGATAATAAGGTCCTGCACTTAACTCAGACCCGGGATTATCAACCGGCCATTGCAAGGCGATTTCCATAGAACTACTGATACCATCAAACAAGCCGACTCTGTGATGTTCAGAATCATCCTCAGGTATACGCTTAGATTGCTCATCACTGCTCCAAGTCCAAATACCAACCTGTGTACTTAAAAACGGAAACCACTGCACACCCAAGCCCAAGCTTAATCAGCCGACTGACTGCCCCTCGATCTTCCTCTTTCATAACCTCCCAAACTATTGTCCGAGCGATCAAGTTTATGAATTCCCACCCCTAGCGCTAAATCAACATAAGGAACGGGAGAAAAATAAGAACCTGCAGAAATTTCCCTTTCACCAGCACTCGCAATAGCCGACCAATAGACAACGAGCATAAAAGTACTTATTTTAACCCTCATAAATACGCCCTTGATTCACCTTCATGTCACACCCGTCTTTTTCTGCAGCGAGATAATTAACGCTACCAAGGTCTCAATTTTTTGATTGGATAATTGCCGATAGTCAAAATAGGGGCAAACGATAATATTAAGCGTCCGATGTAAGGCAAAGTCATTATCCAACCATTGAAGTGAACGATACGGGTCTTCAGCTAGGCCATCATGAGTCGCATTCGCTAATGTTGCAGCCAAAAACTCTTCGGCAAATGCTTTACCCATCACAAGATGAATAGCGCCAGCATCCAACTTTTCTAATCGCGGAGCCTTAATAATGATAGTTGGCGAAAAATGAAGCTCAGTACCACTATCCAATTGCAATAATGCGTGATCTCGATACTGCTGCCAACTAGAATGACTCAGTAGAATTTCGTCATTGGTTTTTTCTGCAAGGCGGTACATCAGCTTGGCATACACGTTAAAAATTTTACGCCAATGATTACCGGTTTCCGTGCCTATGCGCTTAATCTCACCCAAAGGCAGATCGCCGACCATGGGAATTTTTTGGTACTCAGGCAGTGGCGGTCGGTTCGCCAAATACACCTTAATCATAACGTCGCTTTATCATTTACATTAACCCACTGAATCATTTTAATTTTTGAATAGTAATTATTCTTAAAAACTTGCATAGGATGAGCTAAGTCAATCATATCTATAAGAAGTGAGATATAGTGAAGTTTGAATTATTTCGTGTCATTTTAAGAGAATACCATGTCACAAGAAGCCTCCACCCCCCCCCTACCTATTTGGCAGATTGCTTTTCGCCCCTTCTTCTTAGCCGGAACCGCCTTCATAACGCTGGGATTTATATTATGGGCTTTACTATTATCCAATAGTTTGCCAGACAGCCTCAGCCAATACCAACCGTATGGAGGGTGGTTCGTATGGCATAGCCATGAAATGATCTTTGGTTTTGTTCAAGCCATTGCCATTGGGTTCTTATTGACCGCGTCACGAAACTGGACAGGTCAACCAGGAATTTCTAGCAACATGCTAAAAGCCATTGTGTTTTTCTGGCTAAGCGCTCGTATCGCGTGGTTATTTTCTGCAACTCCGACCGTTATATTAATGCTACTCGACATAGCCGCCCCTTTACTTGCAACCCTAGGCTTAGCTAAAACATTATCCATGGGTGAAAAAGAGCACGGCAAAGGCAGCCAAAAGTACAACTGGCCATTTGTCGCACTGCTATCGGCCTTTACGGCGATTCAAATGGTATTTCATTTACTATTAACATCTCAGCCAGAAAATATTACCTATTTGATGCAGGTCGCCGTATTAATGATGGCAGCCATGACGTTATGGGTAGCTGGGCGGGTTCTGCCATTTTTTACCCGTGCGAGATTACAATCCCCAGGGAAGGACTTACCCAAAGGCTTATTAGAAATATCAATGGGATCGAGCTGGCTTGTGATTCCGTTTTATCTAGCGGCGCAACTTACAGACAATACAGTACTCAACATTATTACTGCGATCTTAGCGCTATGTACTGCCGTTTCACAAAGCTATCGCTTGGCGATATTTTATCGCCCAGGGGTATCCAAAGAGCCCATGCTCTGGTCTTTGTATTTAGCGTTTGCTTGGTTAATTACCGGCTACGGCCTAATCGCAATTAATTTAATAATGGACCTAAGCAATGCCTCTCAAGGCGTTCCACTGCCGTGGTTACATGCAATGACGATTGGTGGTTTGCTTTCAATGATTATCAGTATGATGGCGCGCATCAGTTTAGGACATACCGGTAGAAAAATAATGGCACTGCCTTTTATGGCGCTTAGCTTTGGTCTACTGCAAATAGCGACTCTGGTTCGACTTCTGGGACCTTCCATATTACCTAGCATGTCGTATGTGCTCGCGATCAGCTGCATCATCATCGCCCTCGGCATCTTCCTTTTCCATTATGGGAAAATTCTATGGCTACCGAGAGCAGATGATTAGTCGCTACAGACTACCAAGGTAACAGTTCGCCATTGGAGTGCCAGAAACTACCGGTATTATCCAAGTTTAGCTCTTCGATTCGTTGAGCTAAACCTGCAGCGGCTTGTGCTGGAGAGATATCGCCATTAAAACCAACCATGCGAGTTTGTACAAACCCTGGGTGTAATAACGCAACCGCAATGCCTTTTGGTTTAAGGTCAATCGCCAATGATTTACCAAATGCATTCAACGCGGCCTTAGAAGCACGGTAGCCATAATAGGCACCCGAGCCATTATCAGAAACAGAACCCATACGACTAGTGATCATGGCAACCTTACTGCCTTCCCACAACATACTCTGAAAAGCATGAGTCACTCGCAATGGCGCAATTGCATTAATGTCCATCTGCGTCTGAATGCTATCAAAATCCATTGCCGCTAAAGTCTCATTCAAAAAGACCCCTGCATTATTTATTAAAATATCAATTTTTTGACCAGAATCAGAACTGATTAATGTACTGGCCAACACCTCAGCAACCATTGCAATGGAGTCTTCTGAGCGAACATCAATATCACTGATAACCATGTCGGCTAATTCATCAAGCTCTTCTGATGTCTCACGGCAGATACCGATAACGGTATAATCCAATTCGCGGTAATGTTTAGCTAACTCAAGTCCAATGCCTCTATTAGCACCAGTAATTACAACATTCTTCATAACAAACCTCTTTAACTACCCAAATTGATAAATTCTACAGCCGTCTTTCTTTTTCTTTAAAGCGAGGCAGCTTAACGCCCTTTCGCAATGCATACAGTCTAATCAATAAAATACTGCTACTAGCAATCAAGTTAGCGGCCAAATCACCGACTTCAAACTCAATCATAAATATGTACAACCAGCACCCCAACCAAGAGGCCGTTGCAAATAGCGGACTACGAAATACCCATGGATCTTCATTGCATAGAACATCCCGAAATACCCCTCCCATGACCCCCGTGATGACACCAATGAAACTGGCCACCAGCCAAGTTGCCCCTAAGTCGAGTGCCACATCGGTGCCCATAATACTGAATAGGGCTAATCCAATAGCATCTAATATCAAAAAGATCCGTACCGGCATAAGCAGCCAACGGGCAAGAAAAAACACACTGACTGCCGCCATAATTGCGACCAGAAGAAACAACTCATCCGCAATCCAAAATACAGGGCGATCCAGCAGCATATCGCGTAACGAACCACCCCCTAAAGAAGCGGCCAAGGCAATGACGATTACGCCAAATAAATCGAAACGCTTAGCTCCCGACTCCAAAACCGAAGCGCCAGCCATAGCAGCCACAGCTGCCATACCCAACCAGTAGGTGACGACACCATAATTTTCGATAGAGAATGTGAGCGCATTCATTAAATGACTGGATTTCCGCGCTTGCGAATGTCTAATAGGTAGTGACCATAGACCTCTTTAGCGTCTAAATCTAATACCAATACCATAGCGATTTCTGCATATTGTGATTGAATCAGTACGTGCTCGTATTTTTCTTCCATACGATAGACATGACCAACCACACCCGCGGTGCAATCATATTCACCAAAATCTTCTGCTGGGATGGCTTCTACATAAGCCCAAAAATCAAATAACGGCTCACCCGCTTCAATCTTTGTAGGCTTGCCAATCTTAGTTGCGGCGAATTCTTCGGTGGTTAATTTACGTACTTGCATAATTGCTCTCTTTTGCTAAGACAGATACAAATAAAGCCAGCAAGCTGGCTTTATTTGAAGAATGATAAACACTAAAACTTATTCAGCTTTTATTCAGCTTTAGGTTTTTCACGCAACTTAATGTTCAACTCACGTAACTGAGCATTACCTACCACACCTGGCGCCTGAGTCATTGCACACGCAGCCGATTGTGTTTTCGGGAAGGCAATCACTTCACGAATCGAATTAGCACCGGTTAGCAACATCACCAAACGGTCTAAACCGAATGCCAAACCACCATGAGGTGGCGCACCAAATTTCAATGCGTCTAACAAGAAGCCAAACTTCTCGGCTTGTTCTTCTTCGCTAATGCCCAAAATTTCGAATACCGTTTCTTGCATAGACTGATCGTGAATACGGATAGAACCACCGCCTAACTCACAACCGTTCAATACCATATCGTAAGCACGCGATAGCGCTGTCAAAGGATTCGCTTTCAGCTCTTCAGGGCTGCACGAAGGCGCCGTGAATGGGTGGTGAATTGCAGTGATGCCACCATCCTTAGTTTCTTCAAACATTGGGAAGTCAACAACCCACATAGGTGCCCACTTGCACGTATACAAGTCCATGTCTTCACCGATCTTACAACGTAACGCACCTAGCGCTTCGTTTACGATCACTTCTTTATCAGCACCAAAGAAGATGATGTCGCCGTTTTCAGCGCCCAACTTCTTCATGATGTTCATGGTATTGTCATCGCCAATAAACTTAATGATTGGAGACTGTAAACCTTCTACACCCTTCTCAATTTCATTAACTTTAATCCAAGCCAAACCTTTAGCACCATAAATGCTAACGTACTTAGTGTACGCATCGATTTGCTTACGGCTGATTTCAGCACCACCAGGAACACGTAAAGCAGCAACGCGACCTTTAGGATCTTTAGCAGGGGCAGCGAATACTTTGAATTCGATGTCTTGTAAGAATTCAGCAACGTCTACCAACTGAAGTGGAATACGCAAGTCTGGCTTATCGCTACCATACTTAGACATCGCTTCAGAGTATGGCATGCGTGGGAATTCACCCAACTTCACATTCAATTCTTTTTCGAACAACTCAGTAATCATACCCTGAGTCAGGTTCATGATTTCTTCTTCGTCAATGAAAGACGCTTCGATATCAATTTGAGTAAATTCAGGCTGACGGTCAGCACGTAAATCTTCATCACGGAAGCACTTAGCAATCTGGTAGTAACGGTCAAAACCAGCAACCATCAACAACTGCTTAAACAACTGTGGCGACTGTGGCAAAGCAAAGAAGCTGTGCTCATGGGTACGCGAAGGGACTAAATAATCACGCGCACCTTCTGGGGTGGCACGAGTAAGAATTGGAGTTTCGATATCTAAGAACCCATTCTCTTCCAAATAACGACGCAAGTTTGAACTTACTTTCGAACGGAAACGCATTTTTTCTTGCATCTCAGGACGACGCATATCCATATAACGATACTTAAGACGAATGTCTTCGCCCACATCGGTATAACCATCTAATGGAAATGGAGGAGTCTGTGCTTTGTTTAAAATCGTAATCTCTTTACCCAAGATCTCAATTTTGCCCGTGCGCATATTATCGTTTGTTGCGCCTTCAGGTCGGCCACGTACACGACCAACGATTTGAACAACAAATTCAGAACGAACACTGTCAGCTACGTTAAAAGCGTCAACCGTATCTGGGTCAAAAACAACCTGTACTAAACCTTCACGGTCACGTACGTCTAAGAAAATTACCCCACCGTGGTCACGGCGACGGTGCACCCAGCCACAGAAAGTGACGGTATCGTCAATCAAGGTTTCGTTGATATCACCACAATAGTGCGTGCGCATTACTTAAATCCTACTTATTAGACGGTAAATGAAAATATTTAAAGCCGAGCATTATACCGATTTTCTCGCGATTGCCGACACCTGTTAACGATGTTTCCACTACTTTAATTAAAAAAATATACGTTTTAAGGCAGAAATACACCTTGTTGGACCTTACTTGTAAGGTAATCTTACTAAATCAAACACTCAACAAGCACTTACGACAAATAATAATAACGATACTAAGGTAGTCTCATGAAATCATTTGCCCATAAAACAGCCGTCATCACAGGTGCAGGCTCAGGTATTGGCCGTGCTTTAGCGCAGCAGCTTAGCCAAGAAGGCGCTCAATTAGCACTGTCTGATATCAACGAACAAGGCCTAGAAGAAACCAAGGCGTTGTTAACAGGTAACGAGAAAGTAACACTAACCAAATTAGACATCTCTGATCGTCAAGCTTTCGAACTATACGCCAAAGAGACTCTTGCAGAATTTGGCCAAGTTGACCTGCTATTTAATAACGCCGGGGTCGCACTTGCGCAAACCGTTGAAGATTGCAGTTATGAAGATTTTGAGTGGTTAATGAATATTAATTTTTGGGGGGTGATTTACGGCACAAAAAGTTTCTTGCCGCATATGCTGACCCGCCCCGAAGCCGCCATCATTAATGTTTCGAGTATCTTCGGCATTATTGCACTGCCAACACAATCACAATATAACGCAGCAAAATTTGCCGTACGTGGGTTTACTGAATCTCTACGCCAAGAAGTAAAAAACAGCAATTTAAAAGTAAGCTGTGTTCATCCCGGAGGCATTAAGACCAACATCGTAGTGAATGGTCGTATGCATGCCTCCATGATCGGTGAACAAACGCATAGCCAACAAATTGAAGAGTTCAACAAGATGGCAAGAACAACGCCAGAAAAAGCAGCCACAACCATTTTAAACGGTGTACGAAAGAACAAGCGCCGTATATTAATTGGCCAAGATGCTAAATTCATGGATCGTATACAACGCCTCTTCCCAGAAAAATACACCGACATATTTGGCGCTTTATTGAAGCTTGCACGCTAAGTTTTACTAAAAACTCACTCAATTACACAAAAACACTATAAAAATAGGGCTTTGCACTTGCACGGCCTATTTTTTTGCTTTAAAAATATAACTGTAAGCAAGATACATCGCGTCATCCGTATCTTTTTTTAAAAACGCTTACCTCAATTTATTACCATGAAAGGAAATACCATGGCTGCTAAGAAAAAACCTGCTGCAAAAAAAACGCCTGCTAAAAAAGCAGTAGCGGCTGCACCAGCAAAGAAATTAACTGCGCTTAAAGAAAAATTCACTAAAACTCAACTTGTAAATGAGCTAGTTGAAAAGACAGAATTGAGCAAAAAAGAAGTAAACAGTGTTCTTGATGAGCTAGGTGATATCATTGAGCGTCACGTAAAAAAACGTGCGGTCGGAGAATTCACTCTTCCTGGTCTATTAAAAATTAAAACAGTTAAAAAGCCCGCTCAAAAAGCCCGTAAAAACGTACCTAACCCATTCAAACCAGGTGAGCTGATGGACGTTGCGGCTAAACCAGCCAGCACGAAAGTTAAAGTACTGCCGTTGAAAAAATTAAAAGACATGGTTCTTTAAATAGTTTGTTTAACAAAGAGTTTGTTAAACTGTACGCAAATAAAAAAGGCTGCTCACGCAGCCTTTTTTTCATAAACGCAAATATTTTAACCCAATATTGTATTAGACAATACATCAAAAATAGCCGCCCTTAGTACTTTCTCGTTATGCAACCCTCTTTCACAAGGCTTCATATCTACTTGAGTAATCGGATATTTGGCAAGATCTTGAACGGACAAATCTCGATTCGCGGGCCAAAGTATATGATCCAAAGCACGAACCCCTGCTTTCTCTAACAGTTCAATTTGCTTATCAAAGGTTAATACAAGCCCCCCCCCTAAATGCTCTTCTTTAATATTAATCACTAAAATTAAAGGGGCAGTACTTTGATTGATCGCATCACGAATATTAGCCACCAATAATGACGGCATAATACTCGTCATAAAACTGCCTGCACTTAATATAATAGCATCTGCATGCTCTATGGTTGAGATAACTTCAGGACCCGCGACTACCGCAGGCTCAAGATATAAGCGCTCAATTTCTTCATCGCTATTATCTATCGATAGCTCTCCGACAAGAACATTTGCCTCCTGCCCTGGCAGTGCAACTGCTTTCGCCATTAAGGTTGTAGGGCTGTCAGCCATCGGTAATAAGTGGCTTTTGATATTTAACATGTCACGCATAATACGAATCGCATCGGTAGGTCTTACCGACAATTGATCTAATGCAAACAAGACCAGATTGCCTAAATTATGACCATCTAAATCCCCCTGAGTATCAAAGCGGTACTCAAACAGGCGCTGACCTATACCATCAAGAGTACATAACTGAGAAAGGCAATTCCGTAAGTCACCCCAAGCAATTGTCTCTGCCTCTTCGCGTAACCGCCCTGTAGAACCGCCTTCATCTGTCGTCGCAACGATGCCCGTCAGACGCGATCCGGATTCTCTAAGAGAAACAAGTAATCGACCTAAACCATGGCCTCCGCCCAAACAAACTAAATTTGAGTGCTCCATTAACTGAGTGCTCCGTTGAATTCACAGCTGCATTATTTTTATTAAAATATACCACATTAGGCTTACTTAATACCGGATACCCGCACTAACATAAGACTCTTTTCTGTTTAATGTGTTTCTTCTGTCATTTTGTGTAGCCTTGCCTTAGCTCTTCGTGAGAGGAATTATTAATAGAAGAATCACCACAGTAAGAATAATAGTGTTAATATTACGCTTAACATCTATTCAGAAATAGCCTTAACGTTATCCTTATCATCTAATAACAACCCGTGTGCACCCCATGCAACAGTTAATACAGCAACAAGAACAGAAAAAAGGCGTATTTTTTGCCTTAACCGCCTTCGTTATGTGGGGAATCGCCCCAGTCTATTTTAAACAAATAGCCCATATCGATTCTTTTGAAATTCTAGCGCAACGTATTATTTGGTCAGTACTATTCTTAGTATTTATCAGCTTGCTATCTCGTCAGCTGCACAAAACAATTGCCGTATTTAAACAGCCTAAACAATTAGCTGTACTTGCACTCAGTGCCTGTTTACTCGGTTTTAACTGGGGATTATTCATTTGGTCGGTCAATAACAACCACATGCTAGAGGCCAGCCTGGGCTATTATATCAACCCGCTGATTAATGTATTGATGGGTTATTTATTCTTGTCTGAACGCTTAAGAAAACGCCAAGGCTTAGCGGTCGTACTCGCCTTAACGGGCGTGGCAATTCAGATTATCAGTTTTGGTTCTGTACCAGCCATTGCGCTTTCACTTGCAGCCTCTTTCGCCTGCTATGGACTCCTCCATAAGAAGACACACGTTGAATCGATACCGGGATTACTGGTTGAGGCCTTAGTTCTTTTACCTTTTGCGATCCTATACTGGATCTATATGGAGCCTTCGGCAACATCCGACATGACCCAAAACCCCTTAAGCACTAACTTAATGCTGCTCAGTGCAGGTATCGTAACGACACTGCCTTTATTATGTTTCACAGCGGCGGCCAAACGTCTGCAGTATACGACGCTTGGGTTTATTCAATACATTGGCCCAAGCCTCATGTTCATACTCGCGGTACAGTTTTATGACGAAGCTTTAGAATTGAAAGACTACATAACCTTTGGTTTTATTTGGCTCGCACTGATTGTTTTCAGCTGGGATTCTTTACGCCACCAGCTTAAGCACACTAAGGTGACTGGCAATGCCTAAGCCTTCCAAGCAATCGCTGCCTAAAAAAAATAGAGCGGTTATTGCCAAGTTAGAAAGCAGTGTTCGTAAGGCATTGGCATTAGCAAGCTCCAGCACCCAAGACGTGCCTGAGCTCGACCGCTTCAGTTACCAAGTAGACTGGAGCAACTTCCCCAATAGCTTAATGATTAACTGCCATTTATCTGAGCAGACTCAAGCCGAAAACCTCATATCGTTAGAGGAAAAACTGATCAAGGCCCTTCAACTAAGCCTGCTTAAACAAGGCATTAAATTTCGTGATTTTCGCAAGAACATTACATTAATCACGGAACAATAATATCTCGACGCCTGCACCATCCCACCACTTCACCATTCACACAATTAGCACCATTAGAAACTCTTTCCTAGATAGAAATAGAAGGCTTGTGAATCATCATCTGTTCGTCCGTACCCTAAAGCAATGGGGCCTAAAGTTGTATCGGTCCCTAAATAGAGGGAATTGGCTAATATAAGATCGTCTTGGTCAACACCCTCCAACTGCCAGACATTGCCAGCCTCAAGACTCACCCCTAAATACAAGGGAAATTCATCTAAACTAAAAAAGCTCCGTCCAAGATCAAACTGATAAATACCGGCAACAAACGCTTTTTTAGCGCCCGCCAACGCATTTTTTTGATACCCTGATAAATTCAAGAACCCACCTAAGTATGAGATATAAATACTTTCATTATCTTCTTCGGTGAAGGCTTCCGAATAAGACGCTTTGGCAACCACTGCATGATTACCAAACTTAAGTGCCCCTTTCCAGTTCACATCAACCACTAACGATTGAATATAATCCCTCCCTGCTTGTTTCGTAATTACTTCATGGTCATCGACATTTTCATTATGCAGCGTATAGCTAAGCGAGAAATAGTTGCCCTCCGTCGGAAAATCTAAGCTATCCAAGGTATCAATACCAAATTTGAAATAGCCCCCATAAGTAAAATAATCAATACTTCCACCCAATAATATGGGATCACTGAACTGCCCTAAATCCGTCGTAAAACCGATTTCCATAAACCCAGACTGAGTATAATTAAACCCAATACCTTGAGATAACCGCTGAAATTGCTGGTCAATGGGCACTAAAGGGGCCCCCTCTACATAATAGTCCCACTGAAATGAACTTACGCCATAACGACTGCTACTATAAAATTTTCTAGTAGGCTCTAGCGGCCAATAAAATTCGCTACCAAAAGAACGCTGAGACCCCATTCTCAACTCAGAGCGCAACTCTCCCCCATGCTCCGTAAGTTCGCCTAAGGTATAAGCAATATTAAAGTTTAGATCAGACTGATTATCTAAATCATCTTCCCAGCCAATACCAAACTGCAAGATGTTTGGCCCCCAGGACTTCTCCTCTGAGACGACGTGCAATGTTTTTTCATCATCCTCCAGCTGCGTATAAGCATCAACCAGCTGAAATTCATTTAATGAATAAAGTCGATCGACCGCGCCATTGATTTGTTTTGCGCCTACCCGCTCACCAACCAACAGGTCAATTTGCTGCAAGATGAGCTCATCCGAAACCGACGATTTATTGTTTAAAACAATGCCTGCAATAGGTTTATCCATGCGTGATAATAGCTTCTTACGCTCTTCCTGACGCTTCAATAAATAGGCATCAAACACGTCCTGCTGCAGACCCAGTTTAGAAAGCTTTTCAACGTTCAAATTAGCCGCGGCCTGCCCTCTAGCAAAGGCAATTTCAGCCGTACTCCAATCAGTTGTCGACAAGCCGACAATATCGGGCTTAATCAAAAAATCTTGCACAGACAATTCTTTTCTCTGAACTAGGGTATTACTGCTGGTTAGAAAAGACGATAACTGCCCCATCACCGAAAACGTACTGCCCAACTGCTCGCTGGGTAATAGCTCACTACCTATATCCACGGCAATGATAATGTCAGCCCCCATTTCTCGTACGATACTGACCGGTAGATTGATCGTAATACCACCATCAACCAGCAATAAATCATTAATTTTTTCTGGGGCTAGAACACCCGGAATACTTGAGGATGCGCGCATCGCGGTAATCAAACTGCCACGATCAATAATGACGGCCTTATAGCTTGCTAAGTCAGTCGCAATCGCCCGATAAGGTGTCACTAAGTCATCAAAACTGTCAAAGTTAGGATGCTCACCGACAGCCTGCCTAAGAAGTCTTGTTGCAGCTTGCCCGTATAACAACCCCACAGGTATTTTTAACTGATCTCGTTCAAGGCCTATTTCAAGTGGAATATTAAATTGATCACTTTGCTGCTTATCACGCCATGACAGATCTTCTCTGGGTATACGATCAGAATAGCCATCGGCCCAAGACGTTTTCAGCATGATCGTCTGTATTTCATCAACCGTTAGGCCTGATGCATACATCCCACCAACCACCGAGCCAATACTGGTTCCCGCGATATAATCGATCGGAATATTATGCTGTTCCAATACGCTCAATACACCAATATGTGCCGCACCTTTAGCACCGCCACCACCAAGAGCCAAACCAATCTTGGGACGGGCATTTGCACTGCTTGCTGATAGCAACAGACCGATCAAGAAAACATTAAACACAACGCTTACGAAATTTATTTTAACCAGGCCTACCTTGGCTAAAGGTGAACGAAGAGACTTACTGCAAAAAAAGTAACGCATACTGAATCCTACTCGCCACAAACATTAAAAACGATAACCACACCTATTCGTTCATCATCCTGACTAACGTTATAAACAAGGCTACCTTACCACCAAATCCCATGCGTGGGGGAGACTTGCATGTAGCAATTAAGCCCTGTTCCCGTTAGAATCGCCCCTTAAATTTACCCGTAACAAAAGCAGTTGATCACATGAGCAGAAAGATTGAATTATTAGCACCAGGCGGTGATGTTGAAGCCATTAAAGCGGCCATCGTAGCGGGTGCAAACGCTGTTTATTGTGGCCTTGATACATTCAACGCTCGCAACAGAGCTGCCAATCTTTCCTATGATGACTTAAACGGCATTTTACGCTTAGCGCATAAATACGATTGTGAAGTGTTTCTAACTCTCAACGTCGTTATTCTTGAGCAAGAACTGCCAACCATGATCAAACTGCTCAACAAACTGGTTAATAGTGGTATTGACGGCATTATTGTTCAAGACCTTGGGATGTTTAACCTTGTCAAAAAGTACTTCCCAACACTCGACATTCACGCCTCAACACAATTGACGACTCATAATGAAGGGCAATTGCATTTTTTAAATAAAATTGGTGCCTCTCGCGTCAACTTGTCTCGCGAACTGAATTTAGGGGAAATTAAATCCCTTACCGCTCTTTCTCATGATTTGGGAATATTAACCGAGGTCTTCGTTCACGGCGCATTGTGCATTGCCTTCTCTGGCCAATGTTATTCAAGCTCTGTGAGCGTAGGAAACTCGGGCAACCGTGGTCGCTGCAGCCAAGCCTGCCGTGAAGAATACGAAGTCACCGCAACAGGCAATAAATACCCGCTGAATCTAAAAGACAACTCAGCCTACTTTGACTTACCCGAATTAGTAGAAGCAGGCGTTGATTCTTTAAAAATCGAAGGTCGCATAAAAGGCGCCCACTACGTCTATACCGTTGTCGACACATGGCGCAAAGGCATCGATCAGTTTGTTGAAACCGGCCAATTATTGGCTGACGATTCTAACTTACACAAGGTATTCAACCGCGACTTCACCAACTCGTTTTTGCACGGCAACTTGACCAAAGACATGTTCATCGACAACCCGCGTGATTACAGTATTCAGCACGCCGTTAAAAGCAGCAACGCGATTTCGGTTGTCCAGATTCAAGAAGTTAAAGATGAATTATACATCGACAAAAATCAGTTAGGAGCAGAACTTAGAGATAAAATTCATTATTTAAGTACTGCAAAACTACCACTTACCATCGCATTTTCAGGTTCACTTAATGCTCCTTTAACCATTACTGCTACCGTCGGTGATGAATTAAATAAAGAGCGTGGCAATCATAGTAACAACCATAGTGACGACGCTAAGATCATCAGTATTCAATCTGAATCACTGCTAACCACTGCAGGCAAATCAGAACTCGATCAAAAAGCCTTAAGCAAACGCTTTAAGAGTTTTGATAATTCAGAATTCGCGCTTAATGACTTCACTTTTAACGATTACGACTCTGGCTTAAGCATTCCCTTTAAAGAGCTGACAGCACTCAAAAATCGTTTAGCGTTTTTACTCAACGACTCCGTTGAAGTTATTCCCAATGTTGAAGTGCCAACCCTGGATAAGAGTAATAAATCGAATGGTAAACCGACAATGTCGATTCTCATTGCCGATGAAAAAGATTTGCATCTATGCGACTTAACCGACGCCGACGTGTACTTTAAAATACCGGAAAGTCTTAAAAAGAATTGCACAAAGCACATCGACCTTTTACTCGCTAACCCTCGATTAATCCCTTGGTTTCCAGCGGTATTAATTGGTAAAGATTATTTAGAATCGGTTAAAATACTTGAACAAGTAAAACCCAAACGAATCGTTACCAACAATACCGGCATTGCGTATAAAGCCTATGAAATGGGTATCGAATGGGTTGCAGGTCCTTTCTTAAATACTACCAACTCCTATGCACTATTAACCCTGAAAGAAGAGTTAAATTGCGCAGGCGCATTTATGTCTAACGAAATTAATCGCCTGCAACTAAGAAACATTGCGCGACCAGATGATTTCAAATTGTATTACAGTATCTACCACCCAATCCTAATGATGACTAGCCGCCAATGCTTTTTTCAGCCAACCGTTGGATGTAAGAAACCGAGCATTGAAGATGGCTGCATGCTGAAATGTGAAAAAGCCACCACAATCAAAAGTGTACGAGGGGTTAAATACTCTATCGATAAGCAAAAAGGCGGCTACCCAAGCATCTATAACGACGAGCAGTTTTTAAACTTAGACATCGTTAATGACCTAGGAGATTTATTTGATGAGTTCTTTATTGATCTTACCAACATTGGATCTGGCGATACCGCTGTTGAAGATAAAGCACAACTGCTTGAACACTTTGAAAGTCTACTGCAAGGAAAAGAAGAAGCGGCGATTAAATTGAATGAAATGGTAACGCTTTCAACCAATGCCCAATACCGCCAAGGCTTATAACCCAGCGTGACCACAGGTCTGTTATTTAAATGAGTATTCGATGAATGCTTGATAGATTTCATTATCAAGTACTCATCAAATACTTACCGGCCTCTAACAGTCAATCAAAGCTCATACCAAACAAACTCAACCCTGTTTGATAAGGAACTTCCTCAGCCTGCTGCTGATTGCTATCAATTAACCTTAAATACGTTGCCATTTGATGCGCTTGAAAATTTTCTTCGCTGGGTAAAGCCGAAACAAACTTAGTGGCTCGCATCATACTTTTTAGTCCTTGGACAACAGCATACTGCTGCTCTGCAACTAAAATAACCTCAATACCATTATGCCAATAAATATCCAAATTCTTAATCTGCAACGGACTAAGCGGCGGCACTAACGGAACAATATCCGTAGGCGTTACTACCCGCGTTAACGGAAGAGATTCAAACTTTCCCGCCCCTGTTACGTTGGTCACTTTTGGCTGACCAAAGGTAATAATACGATCTAACGGATAGCCATCTTGCTGCAAATACATACCTACAATAACCGCTATTGCACCGCCTAAACTATGACCCGTTGTGCGAATAGGTTGCGACTTATCAATATGCTCTAAAGCATCGTTATAAGCCGCCTTTGCCGCTAGTGCAAAACCTTGATGCAGTTGAATCCCTAAGGCAGAATCTGGCAATAAAGAAACATCCAAATCCACTAAGACATTTTCTAAATTAGCCGTTCCTCTAAAGGCCAACTGCTGCATCCCCGTAGCCGATTGTGCAAGGTAATAGCTCACCGCAGAACCGGGTAACTCAGCATGATGAATTACTTTATAACCTGTTGTTTGCAACGACTGTTTTGTTTTTTCAGGGCTGTCATAAGATGCCGATGATAATTCAGCGGATTGCTTAACTGTTTTAAAATCAATTTCAGCCAAGGCGCTCTGCCCTAATAACGGACTGAAAATAAACAACGATAAAACCAATACTTTAAACATGATTTTCTCAAATGGGTAAAAATCAGAGCATACTAAAGCATTAGCTAAATACCAAGGCAAATTCCCAAACAGGTTGAGGTTTAGATTTAGATACAAAACTTTTCAACAGTCACGCTATAATTACAGTATGAAACTACCCATACTCTATTCATTACAACATTGCCCTTATGCTATGCGCGCTCGCTTAGGCTTATTAATGGCTCAGCAGCAGGTCATGCTACGCGCGATAACGATGAAAAATAAACCCGAAGAGATGCTGGCCAAATCTCCCAAAGGCACGGTGCCAGTATTGATACTGCCCGACGATACCGTGATCGATGAAAGCCTAGACATTATGATCTGGGCACTACAACACAATGACCCAAACGATTTATTACACAAAGATCACCCCGAAGACCTAACAGCGACCCTCGAGCTGATTCAGTTTAACGATAAACAGTTTAAGCCCCAGCTCGAAATTTATAAAAAAGCGAAACGCTTTCGTTTAGAAAATGTCATTCAAGAACGTCAAAAGTGTGAAGTTTTTATTGCCGACCTAGAACAAAGACTGACGACCAACGGGTTCTTTATCGGACAAAAACCAGGACTTATTGATTACGCATTATTGCCTTTTGTACGTCAGTTCTCACGAGTAAACCGAGCGTGGTTTGTTCAAGCACCCTACCCAAAACTTCGAGAATGGCTAGAGCAACACATGCAAAGCCAGTTGTATGGCAAAGCCATGGCGAAGTTTCCGTTTTGGCTGGATGCCCATGAAGATTGCACCTTCGGCTAAGATTAAAGAACAGCGGGTTTAATCACGACAGGCCAGATGACTGCAAGGCAAACTACAATAAGGCAAACTACAACAAGGCAATAGCATTATGATGCAGCACGCTTATCAGGTTTTAAATAATACGTTTGGTTATCAAGAATTTCGCCCGCCCCAAGACCAAATAATACACTCCCTGTTAAACGGCGAAGATGCATTCGTTTTAATGCCTACAGGTGGCGGAAAGTCGTTGTGCTATCAGATTCCTGCCTTAGTTCGCCCTGGAATCGGCATTGTTATTTCTCCGTTAATTGCCCTCATGCAAGATCAGGTTGATGCACTCTCCCAGGCGGGCATTCGCGCGGCGTGCATGAACTCCTCTATGACAAATAATCACAATGCACACACCGAGCAACTTGCGCTTAACGGCCAGCTCGACATTATCTACCTCGCACCCGAGCGTTTAACCCTGCAGCGTACTATCGACTGGCTGCAACAATGCCAACTGTCTTTATTTGCGATTGATGAAGCTCACTGCGTCGCACAATGGGGTCACGATTTTCGCAGCGACTATTTGCAACTCAGCTTACTGCAACAATATTTTCCCAACATCCCAAGGGTTGCTCTCACCGCAACCGCTGATGTTAAAACCCGCGAAGAAATTGTTTATCGCTTAGGCTTACAAAATGCCCGAGTCTTCGTCTCGGGATTTGACCGCCCCAATATTCAATATCGCATTACACAAAAAAATAATCCAAAAGCACAGCTGCTGCATTTTTTACAGTCTGAACATCACGGTGACGCCGGCATTGTTTATTGCCTCTCTCGCAAAAAAGTAGACAGCACCGCGCAATGGCTAACACAACAAGGCATCCAAGCCTTGCCTTATCACGCAGGTCTAGATAAAGCCGTACGACAACAAAACCAGCAACGGTTTTTACGTGAAGATGGCATCATCATGGTCGCGACCATTGCCTTTGGAATGGGGATCGATAAACCCGATGTCCGTTTTGTTGCGCACTTAGATTTACCTAAAAGCATCGAAGCCTATTACCAAGAAACGGGGCGTGCTGGACGAGATGGCCAGCCTGCGACGGCGTGGATGGCGTATGGCCTAGAAGATGTTATTAAATTAAAACAAATGATGGCAAAGAGTGAGGGCGACGAACAATTTAAGCGCATAGAACAACAAAAACTCAATGCCATGCTGGGTTTAGCGGAGCTCACCGACTGCCGCCGAAAAATGCTGATTCAGTATTTTGGCGACCAACTTAGCAATCACTATTCAGACCCTCAGCGTTGCGGCAACTGCGACAACTGTCTAACGCCGGTACAAACCTGGGATGCAACCGAAGCTGCTCGTAAAGCATTAAGCTGTGTATTTCGCACCGACCAACGCTTTGGCGTAGTTCATTTAATCAATGTTTTACGCGGCAAAAGCAGTGAGAAAATCACTCAGCTCAATCACCATACTCTTTCAACCTATGGCATTGGCACCGAACTGACAGACGGCCAGTGGCGGTCCGTTTTCCGTCAGCTCGTAGCGCATGGTTATCTCAATGTTAATTATGACTATGGCCAACTCTCATTACACGAAAGCAGTCGCAGCCTATTACAAGGTAAAGAAACTCTGACGTTACGCCTAGACAGTTTTGAATCGGCCAATAAAAGTAAAAACCGCTACGCGTCTGCTAATAAAAGTAGCGCTAATAAAGACTTTGAAATCCCCGAAGACGAACAAGCACTTTGGCAAGCATTACGTGACTGTCGAACTCAACTCGCCCGAACCCAAGGCATCGCACCATTTATGATTTTTCACGACGCAACGCTTAAGTCCATGTTGCAAATTAAACCGCAGAGCAGACAAGAATTCGCAGGGATTTCAGGAGTAGGACAAATGAAACTCGATCAATACAGCCCCGCTTTTTTAAAGGTATTAGAGCAGTTTTAGCCCTTCTAACGATGTAAAGAAAACTTCTGCCGATAATCTGTTGGCGCTAACGACGTTAATCGCTTAAATAGCTGCCTAAAAAACCGCACATCTTCGTAGCCAACCCTGCGGCTAATATCCGCAATGGCCTTATTTGATGAAACCAAGTGCCGCTTAGCCGACTCGATTCTTAAGGCCTGAACATACGCCAAAGGAGACTCTTGAGTCGCCTGTTTAAAACGACGCTTGAACTGACGCTCGCTTAAATGGACCTTCTTAGCCAGTTCGACCATCGACACATTGAGCGAGTAATGTTGACCCAGCCAATCTTGTAAGTCATGAATCACCTCATCAACATGCTTCCTGCAAGGTTGATAACTCGCATATTGCGCTTGTGAATAGCGGTCGGCATCAAATAACAACGCCTTAGCGCATTGCTGAGCTACCGCCTCACCAAAAAACGCTTGCACCAAATGAATACTCATATCTTGATAAGCACTCGCACCCGCAGAACAATATAAGCCATCCTGCTGGGTAATCATCGCATCCCGGCAAAGTCGAACCTTAGGAAACCGTTGTTGAAACAGCTCTACACACTGCCAATGCGTTGTCGCGGGCAAACCCTCTAATAATCCACTAGCAGCCAACACAAAGGCTCCGGTGCAAATACTGGCGATTTTAGTGCCCTGCTCATATTGATGCCTAAGCCACGCTAAAACCTTCGGGTCAAAATCAACCGGCCTCGCATCTGGCGGCCCGATCGCGCCGATGATAATAAGATCTGGATTAGCATGATCAGGCCCTGACGAAGTGGTTAGACCTCCATGTACCGAAAGCATTAATCCACCCAAGCACGGCACCGCAGCCCCCGAAGTGCTGACTAGCTGCAATTTCATCCTATGTTCACGCGAAACAAAACTGTTCGCCAAGGAAAAAATCTCCATTGGCCCTGAAACTGAGGTTACTGGACTATTCTCTAACAAGAGTAAAATACATTTCATCGGCTGATCTTCATAAACTAAGACAGTAAATAGTCCAATATACACACCTATGTTGGCATAAGCGACACTCACGAATCATGTTATTCAGTACTACACTATCGTTTCAAGCTGTTTATTTAGCTTGTTTAAGCAACCCACCTCAATAACAAAGACCGACTACCATGAATGAATCCCAGCAGAATAAAGCGCTTATTGAGATGTTTTACAGCGCCTTCAAAAATAAAGACTACAAGACGATGTCGGCATGTTATCACCAAGATGCCTACTTTCGAGACGAAGCCTTCGAACTGCACGGAAAAGAAATAGGCTGCATGTGGCACATGCTGTGTGAGCGAGGCAAAGACATGACGATGGAATTTACCGTTACAGAACACGACGGACGTATCACCGCCCACTGGGAACCTATTTATACTTTTAGCCAATCAGGCCGACGGGTTCACAATATTATTGATGCTGAATTTGAGTTTAAAGACGGAAAGATAATCAAACACATCGATCGTTTTGATTTTTGGCACTGGAGCCGACAATCGTTAGGGGCTCCAGGATTATTACTGGGATGGACTTCGTTCTTGCGTAATAAAGTTTCCGACATGGCCAACCAAAACTTACACAAATTTATAAAGTCATTAGCAACAAGCAGTTAGGTGCGCTCTTCAAGGCACTCGTAACCGCCCATTTCAAATTCACGGCAAATCCATGGGCGTAATTCATAAATGCTGCACATCATGGTTTCGCGATCCAGCGCGGCACACCAACCATCATCCAGTCGCGCCATGGTCATACCGCCCCATTCGTCGACTGCGATGAATTTTTCCGGCACACCAGTATCGGTGATAAGCATCACTTCTAGCTGACAACAGTTGGCCCTACACGTTGAACAGGTTATTTCTTCGCTGGACACATTAACCAGTTCAATAGTTTTTTCTTCTAACGTATTGGCGGTCATTTTTTACTGGCTTTAATGGCTCGGGCTTGATGCAATTTTTTATAACTTTCAATCAATCGCAAGTGCTTATCCAAACCCTCTAACTGCATATTGGTTTTAGTTAAACCGTAGAACTTTACTTCACCGGTAATAGAGCCAACCACATTGTTCATAATCGTCTCTCCAAACATTCTGTTGAAATTAGCGATAAAGTCTTCCAATGCCAAATCATCATCCAAGGTGACTTCTAATGCGGCGTGCATCGCTTGATAAAACAATCCACGCTCAACCGTATTATCGTTATATTGCAAATACGTTTCGACCAGTTCACCCGCCTCTTCTAAATCCCCTAGGGCTAAATAGATCAGCAGTTTTAACTCCAAAATAGTTAGCTGGCCCCACACGGTATTTTCATCAAAGACAATGCCGATTAGAGTATTAATATCACTATAATCATCCAGCTGACTTTCTTCTAAACGCTCAACCAAATTAGCCAGCGCCTCATCACTGAGCGAATGAAGATTCAAAATATCTTCACGGTACGCTAACGCTTTATTGGTATTATCCCAAATTAAATCCTCAACCGGATACACCTCAGAATAGTCAGGCACTAGTATTCGACACGCCGACCCAAGATCAGAAAACTCCGCAACATAAACCTCTTTGCCTATAGTCTTAAAAATTCCAAACAAGGATTCAGATTCTTCTTCATTGGTGCCGGAGAAGTCCCACTCACAAAACTCATAATCGTGTTTATCACTAAAGAATCGCCAAGAAATAACACCCGATGAATCAATAAAATGCTCAACACCATTTTCAGGTTCTGAAACCGCCATGCTATTAAACGTTGGTTTTTGAATGTCATTTAAACCCTCAAAACTGCGCCCTTGCAATAACTCAGTCAGACTTCTTTCTAGCGCCGCTTCAAAACTTGGGTGAGCACCAAACGAGGCAAACACACCACCGGTTTTTGGGTTCATTAACGTCACACACATTACCGGAAACTGGCCGCCTAATGACGCATCTTTAACTAAAATCGGAAATCCTTGAGCTTCTAACGCATTAATCCCTTCAACGATACTTGGGTATTTATTAAGCACGTCCTGTGGAACATTCGGCAAGGTCATTTCTTCTTCAATAATCTGACGCTTTACCGCACGCTCTAAAATCTCTGACAGACACTGAACCTTCGCTTCATTAACATTATTTCCTGCACTCATACCGTTGCTAAGAAATAAATTTTCAATCAAGTTTGATGGGAAATAAACCGTCTCACCATCCGATTCACGTACATAAGGGATAGAACAAATACCCCGTTCAATATTCCCCGAATTCGTATCAATTAAATGAGAACCTCGAAGCTCACCTTCAGGGTCATAAATTTCACGGGTATAGTCATCCAAAATACCTTCTGGTAGCGCATCATCTTCGGTTAAGGTAAACCACTTCTCATTGGGATAATGAACAAATTCACCTTGGGCAATATCTTCTCCCAAAAACTGATCATTATAAAAAAAATTGCAGTTTAAGCGCTCTATAAATTCACCCAAGGCTGAACACAAAGCACTTTCTTTAGTAGAGCCTTTACCATTGGTAAAGCACATAGGAGACGCCGCATCACGAATGTGCAACGACCACACATTAGGAACAATATTGCGCCATGAAGAAATTTCTATCTTCATACCCAAATCCGCTAACAGCTCGGTCATATTGGCGATGGTTTTTTCTAGCGGTAGATCTTTGCCTAAAATAAAGGTTTCAGCGGCATCATCTGCTTGCCCCATCAACATCGCTTGAGCATCTTGATCAAGATTA
Source organism: uncultured Gammaproteobacteria bacterium (assembly GCA_963851095.1). Classification (GTDB taxonomy): domain Bacteria; phylum Pseudomonadota; class Gammaproteobacteria; order Pseudomonadales; family Oceanobacteraceae; genus Oleispira. The sequence goes on from CAWKOX010000025.1 coordinate 271,825, forward strand.
TCAACGGTTTCTATTTTGAACTCGGGCCCAGTTTGAACCACTTTTTTTACCGTGCAGCGGTCGATAGAACGCAAAATCCCCGCGCGGTCTTTTTCAGAAAGTGTATCCGGCAATTCGACTTGAATTTGAAAAATCTGATTGTAGCGATCCTCTGGGTCTACAATATTATTTTGCGATAAACGAATACCATCGGTCGAGAGATCTCGCGCCACACAGTACACTTTAATAAAGTACGCCGCGCACATAGCAGAAGACGCTAGGAAGTAATCAAAAGGACTAGGAGCAGAGCCATCACCTTTGTAACGAATCGGCTGATCGGCGATAAGGGTATAATCATCAAACTTGGCCTCAAGTCTAAGATTATCGAGAAAGTTAACTTTGATTTCCATTAAATAGCGTCCCACTGTAAAGCGCGGCTCGTAAAAGTGACTAACCCCTATGAAATAAACGGGTTAAATGACTTTTGAGCGAATTGATCGTCATTACAGGGATTATCGGTTTTTTAGCGACAATAGTCTTGGTTAGTTATCAAAATTTTAAAAATAAGTGCTAATTGTCTTCATACTGACTACTTCAAGAGGAAGCGGCCAGTATGAAGTGTTCTAATCAACTCACTTCAATAAGCACAGATTCATGAAGACTTGCTCATAAATGCGCACTAATAAGTGCAAACCCATGAATGCAAAGCCGATCAAAGTAAGTCAAAGCGGTCCGCATTCATAACCTTGGTCCATGCAGCAACAAAATCACGCACGAACTTTTCTTGGTTATCATCTTGGGCATACACTTCTGCGTAAGAACGAAGAATCGAATTAGAACCAAATACCAAATCTACACGTGTTGCTGTCCACTTAACCTGATCAGTTTCACGATCACAGATGTCATACACGTTTTCACCCTTAGGCTTCCACGAGTAGTTCATATCAGTGAGGTTCACGAAAAAGTCATTGGTTAACGCACCTTCACGATCGGTAAACACTCCGTGCTTACTGCCATCTTTAATTGCACGGCCATGATTAGTCCCAATAACACGCATACCACCCACCAGCACTGTCATCTCTGGTGCGGTTAAACCCATTAACTGTGCTCGATCAAGCAACATTTCTTCAGGAGTAACCACGTAATCACGTTTCACCCAGTTACGGAAACCGTCATGAACAGGTTCTAATACATCAAATGAATCAACATCCGTCATCTCGTCAGTAGCATCACCACGACCTGGAGAAAAAGGCACTGTTACATTCGTTCCAGCCGCTTTTGCCGCTTGTTCAATACCCACGTTACCTGCAAGTACAATCACATCAGCCAAGCTCGCCCCCGCATCGGCAGCGATCACTTCAAGTATCGTTAATACTTTGGCCAAACGCGCAGGCTCATTACCTTCCCAATCTTTTTGTGGTGCAAGGCGAATACGTGCACCATTAGCACCACCACGGTTATCAGATCCACGGAACGTTCGTGCGCTATCCCATGCAGTCGACACCATTTCGTTAATACTTAGACCACTGGCTGCAATTTTGGCTTTAACGGCATCAACATCATATCCCGTTGATCCTGCTGGTACCGGATCTTGCCAAATCAATTCTTCTTTAGGCACGTCTGGGCCAACATAACGCGCTTTTGGCCCTAAATCGCGGTGAGTCAGTTTGAACCAAGCACGAGCGAATACTTCAGAGAAATACGCAGAATCTTTGGCAAACTTATCTGAAATCTTACGATACTCAGGATCCATCTTCATCGCCATATCCGCATCCGTCATGATCGGGTTATAACGAATAGACGCATCTTCAACATCAACCGGCTTATCTTCTTCTTTAATATTGATAGGTTCCCACTGCCACGCACCCGCTGGGCTCTTCTTAAGCTCCCATTCATAGCCCAATAGTAAATCGAAGAAACCGTTATCCCACTTAGTAGGATGCGTTGTCCAAGCACCCTCAATGCCACTAGAAACCGTATCACGACCAATACCGCGCTTGGTTTTATTCAGCCAGCCAAAACCTTGATCTTCTAGCTCTGCGCCTTCAGGGTCTTCGCCTAACAAAGCCGCATCACCATTACCGTGGCACTTACCCACCGTATGACCACCCGCCGTTAGTGCAACAGTTTCTTCATCGTCCATCGCCATACGTTCAAACGTAGTACGAATATCATGAGCAGTTTTCAATGGATCAGGGTTACCGTCTACACCTTCAGGATTCACATAAATAAGCCCCATCATCACAGCAGCCAACGGATTGTCTAAATCACGCTCACCAGAATAACGACTGCCTTCACTGCCACTCGGTGCTAACCATTCTTTTTCTGCACCCCAGTAAGTATCTTTTTCTGGATGCCAAATGTCTTCACGACCAAACGCAAAACCGAAGGTTTTTAGCCCCATAGACTCGTACGCCATCGTTCCTGCATATGCAATCAAATCGGCCCAGCTAAGCTTGTTACCGTATTTCTTTTTAATCGGCCAAAGCAAACGACGTGCTTTATCGAGGTTAACGTTGTCTGGCCAAGAGTTAATCGGTGCGAAACGCTGATTGCCCGTACCTGCTCCACCACGACCATCGGCGATACGATATGTACCTGCAGCGTGCCAAGACATACGAATCATCAAACCACCATAATGACCCCAATCGGCTGGCCACCACTTTTGGCTATCGGTCATGACATCAACCAAGTCTTTTTTTAGAGCTTCAACGTCTAAGTTTTTAAGGTTTTCGCGATAGTTGAAGTCTGCGCCCATAGGATTGGTTTTATTATCGTGTTGGTGCAAGATGTCTAGATTTAGCGCCTTAGGCCACCAATCCGTATTCGACATACTGGTTTCCGTTGCTCCACCGTGCATGACTGGGCATTTGTTATTCGACATCGGTAAATCTCCTGCTTTAACTGAAAATGATTTTTGATCCGTGCAAGCTTATGCAAGTGCTAACATCACTATTATTCATTACGTGTCAGAAGTGAAAACTATTGTAACTATGTCCCTAATAGCCTAGTACTATCAGAATATAAATTAACCCCACAAGCTAATAATCCTACCCATAAAAACTACGATGGGTCATCCCAACGCGAAATACAAACGAATACCTAACTCATGCTATAGTCACAATTTTGGACTCTTCATGGCCATCTCAGAACAGCCATCAAAACTCAGCTTACCGCAGACCAACCCTGGCGTCGAAACCGTACTTGAATACTTAGTGATTAAGTTTCCTTATATCGAGGCTCAGGTATGGATACAGCGTATGCTCGATGGCAAAGTGCATTTGCATGATGGAAGCCTAGTTAACCCGCAATCCCTTTTCAAACCGCAGCAACGTATTTATTACTATCGTGAAGTTGAAAACGAGCCGGTAATTCCGTTTGCAGAAGAGATTCTCTTTCAAGACGAACACATACTCGTCGCTTATAAACCGCATTTTTTGGCCGTCACTCCCGGTGGCCAATATATAAATGAATGCTTACAGAATCGCTTACGCCGCGGTACAGGAATAGAAAGCTTACAAGCAATGCACCGACTTGATCGCGTCACAGCGGGCTTGGTTTTATTCTCAGTTAACCCTGCTACGCGCCACCTCTATCATGAACTGTTTAAAACGCGGAACATTCAGAAAACCTACCAGGCTATTTCTGGCAGCATTCAGAATAAAGCAATAACGGGAAGAACATGGGAAGTTAGCAATCGAATAGTCACCACAGAGCAACGTTTTCGGATGCGCATTACAGAGGGCGAAGCGAATAGCCATTCAACCATCCGCTGCGTAAAGCATAGCGCCAATAAGGCTCTCTTTGAACTAAGCCCTATTACAGGAAAAACCCACCAGCTTCGGCTTCATATGCAGTCGCTCGGCTGGCCTATTTTAAATGATCGATATTATCCAGAATTACAAGAGCTTTCAGAGGATGATTATACGAAGCCCTTACAACTTTTGGCCAAAGAACTTAGGTTTATCGACCCTGTAACCAAGCAGGAAAGGCATTTTGTCTATAAAGGGAATTTAGAATTTTGAATAATCGAGTGATTAAACGAATATCTAACAAGGTAGACATCTAGCAAGGTAGAGACTGGCAAAGCTTCAATCTATAAAAAGTTATAATAGTCGGTAAAACCAGCCAATATATTGGTAATCGCAATCGACGAAAGTATTAACCCCATCACCCGACTGACGACACTCGCGCCGCTACTGCCGATCACCTTGGTAATGACACCCGCAAGCAGCATCAAGATATAAGCCAAAAGCAAAACAGATACCATCACCAAGGCCGTCTGAACTTGCTCCCAAACACTGTATACCGCATTTTTAGTCAATAATACCGCGGCTAGCATCGCACCAGGACTTGCGATAGACGGCACCGCAAGAGGAAAGATCGCTGTTTGTCTATGGGAGTTTTCAAGCAGTTTGATTTCTTCATCGGGCTTACTATCACCAAAAATCATGGTCAACGCGAATAAGAAGAGAACAATGCCTCCTGATATCTGAAACGCGGGTAATGGAATAGCCAATGCATTTAAAATCAGCTCTCCCATTACCACAAAGAATAATAAGACACACGCCGATACAATCGTGGCAAGCAAAGCAACTCGACGTTTAGTCTTTGCATCATATTGATCCGTTACGGCGATAAATACCGGAATCGTCCCGATAGGGTCGATTACCGCAAAGAATGTAATGAATACCGCTAAAATATCGATCATGCTATGCCTTATTTATCCTGTTTTTTAGCGCGCTCTGTCAGTTGAATGGCTTGATCGCATGCATTAGCAAGCTCCAGACCCTTCTTCAAGAAATGACGACTGAAATATTCAATATGTTCTGCATGCTCATGAAAATGATGCGGTGTTAATACAGCCGTCAGAACCGGAACTTCTGTTTCTAACTGAATTTGCATCAATGCATTACACACGGTTTGAGCAACAAAGTCATGTCGATAGATGCCACCATCTACAACCAATGCACTACCCGCAATAGCCGCATATTGACCACTTTTTGCTAACAATTTAGCTTGCAGTGGAATTTCATATGCACCCGGTACCGGAATCACATCAATCAATGATACGTCATACCCACGCGAAGATAACTCTTTTTTGAATCCTTCCAGACAATTTAATACGATCTCTTCATGCCAAGTGGCGTGTAAAAAAGCGATGCGTTTGGTTGCAGGAGTGAAGTTCGTTGAGCTCTGATTCATTATAAAACCCTATACCTATAAAGTGAATCAGGGCGAACGGACAGGCAAAATCATCCTAAAATAAGGAATACCTAGATTTGTCTGACACGTTCTCTAACATCCGGACTATAACCGTCGGCTCTGGAATCGCACCAGATCTGCTGACCCTTCAAGATAATAAGCATATTGAACCATACCCTAAATTGAAGGCGCTCGCGGGCTTAGAAATAATTCTTTACCGCCGGTGGGGAGTTCCACCCCGCCCCGAGAACGAAATCGAAATAATTCGACGGGGCGAATATACGTGCATTTACTGCCTAATGTCAAAATCTGTTCATCTTACAACGAAGATTACAGAGGATTTTAATGTAAACCCACCTTACCAACCTACCTTCATCATCATTTCATACAAGTAATTAATGCGAATTTGAGGCTAAATGCGCGCGCTTAAAGATTAACCTGAACAGTCATTAATCAATTAAGTATTTTATGCCACATATCACACCCATATGTGCACGGACCGATACATATCATCAACTGGAACGATGCTAGTGCTTTAATGAAAGAGCATAAATATCAATGAATAGTCATGCCCATTAATATATCAAATATCGCCAACTGTCTAAAAGACAATGCTCATAAATTTCCTAATAAAAAAGCAATCATCTATCCAGTCGGCACACACAAAGATGGATCAATTAAATACCATCATAAAACCTACCAAGAACTCAACATAGAATCCGACCAATATGCGCGTGGATTTGAATCTGCCGGTATAAAAAAAGGTACTAAAACCTTGTTTATGGTCAAACCAGGGCCTGATTTATTTTCAATTACCTTCGGTCTGTTTAAAGTCGGCGCGATCCCCGTAATTGTGGACCCAGGTCTAGGCGTTAAACGTATGTTGCATTGTTTCAACGCTGTGAATGCAGAAGCCTTTATCGGAATAAAACGCGCCCATATATTTAGACTTCTACTTGCTCGCCACTTTAAATCTGTAAAAATATGGATAACGGCAGGTAAGCGACTATTTTGGGGAGGCTATTCTCTTAAAAATCTCGCAAAACAAATAACAACGCCTTATCAAATGGCCGAAACAACGCCAAATGAACTTGCGCTCATTAACTTCACTACCGGTAGCACTGGGCCTGCGAAAGGTGTCGAATATACCCACGAGATGATTAATAAAGAATATCAATCACTGAAGCTTAATTATTACAATAACCCTGACCATATTGACCTGGCAACACTATCATTATTCGCTCTGTATGACATTTTAATTGGCGTAACAGCAATACTCCCTAAGATAGACGCAACAAAACCTGCACTCGTTGACCCTCAAAATATTATTGATCCCATAAAACAATTTAATGCGAGCATGATGTTTGCTTCTCCCGCTTTACTTAATCGAGTGGGTAAATATGGAATTGAACACAATATCAAGCTCCCAACACTAAAAACGGTTCTAGCGGGTGGAGCCCCCGTTACCTTGTCGACCATGAAGGTATTTCAACAACTACTTAGTGATGATGCATCGATCCTTACAACCTATGGATCAACCGAAGCTCTACCAATTTCATCCATAGACTACAAAACACTCGAAGTGAATTGTCGTCATAAAACAGAAATGGGAATGGGTACCTGCATAGGAAAACCTCTTGAAAGCGTCGAAGTATCAATAATAGAAATAACCGACACTCCAATACCACAATGGGATGAAAAACTTCTAGTACCAAACGGCACCGTTGGCGAAGTGGTTCTTAAAGGTACGATTGTCAGTCAAAGCTATTACAAAAACCCGCAGGCTAATTCACTCAATAAGATTAAAGATGGTAATGAAAACAGACACCGCATGGGCGACCTTGGCCTGCTCGACGAAACAGGGCAACTGTGGTTCTGCGGACGTAAGCAACAAAGAGTTATTACTGACAAGACAACATTATTTACCGTTCAATGCGAAGGTATATTTAATCAGCACCCTGCTGTTTTCAGAAGTGCCTTAGTGGGTATTGGTGATAAGAATAATCAAACCCCCATAATCTGCATTGAATTAGAACCAGAGCAAGTTGAAAATATAAAAAATTCTAAAGAAAAGGCTGCTTTAACACAATCAATTCTCAACACAGGGAAAGCACACACGTTAACTCAAGAGATAAACACCCTTCTATTTCATCCATCATTCCCAGTAGACATTCGACATAACGCCAAAATAGGCCGCGAGCAACTTGCCATATGGGCAGAACAGGAAAAGCAATAAAATGATATCTAACTATACCAAAGGCTTTAATAAAAACGACAAACTACTGATGTTAATACCGGTTTTTGGCTGGTTATTCATCCTTTATGGCTTAGTTATCCCCATCGATAACTTATACATCAAATGGATGTGGTATATCGATATTTTCTTAAGTGTACCGGTCCACTTACTTCAGCTTTTCATAGCAGTTCCTGTGGGCAAAAAATCAGGTTATACAAAATTACAGAGTATTGTCTTAACGATTTTATTTGGTGCAACGTGGTGGAAGCCGGTAAGGCAACAACTGGTGAACAAGTAATGAAAGTTTTAATCACAGGCGCAACTGGATTTTTAGGTAGCTATATCGTTGATAAATGCATAGCTCAAGGCGATAGCGTTCGAGTGTTAGTACGTAAAACGAGTGATATCGAACATTTAAAAAAGCACCCCTCAATTGAATATGCTTTTGGTGACCTAACTAACCTTTCATCACTTAAGGATGCTACTCGTGGTGTTGATATTGTGTATCACTCTGCCGCCAGGGTCACCACCAAGGGAGATAGAAATCAGTTTTATCGGGACAATGTTGTAGCGACTCGCTGTTTAGTTGACGAATCAAAAAAACAGGGCGTTAAACGTTTTGTTTTTATCAGTAGCCCCAGTATCTTTTTTGATTTCTCTCATCAAGTTCACATTAATGAAAGCTATGCTTACCCAAAGAAATACATCAATTACTATTCGGAGACCAAGGCACTTGCCGAGAAATATGTTTTATCGTGTAATGATGAAAATTTTACAACCTGTTCACTTAGACCTCGCGGGATTTGGGGCGCTCGAGATAAAACAGGATTTGTGCCAAAGATAGTAAAGGGCATGCTAAATGAAAAATTCCCCGACATGTCTGACGGTAAAAATATTTATGCAACCTTGTGCCATGTTGAAAATGCAGCCAATGCTTGCATTCTAGCTGCACAATCAAACAATGTCGGTGGTAAAGCGTACTTTATAACCGATGACGAAACCGTAAATGTTTGGGACTTCCTACGCAACCTAGGACACACCTTTTCAGCGCCCCCGATTAAAAAAGAATTAAGCTCAAAGTTCCTCATGACGCTAGGCGGTTTGTTTGATTTTATTTGGAAATTTCCTCCACTAGCGCAGAAAATCGAAGCGCCTCTTTCTCGCTATGCGGTTGGGTTATTAACCTATACATCAACTTACGATATCAGTGCCGCTAAAAGAGATTTCGGCTACCAAGCTCGAGTTAAGCAAAATACAGGCATGCCTAAGCTTAAGGCGTGGGTTGATGAGCTGGGCGGCGTTGAAGCTTTTGTGGAACACGTATAATGTCAGGGCCATCAAAGACAGGAAATAATAATGAGCCGCTTCTTCAATTTGAAGATTTACCTGGCCCACGCCCTTGGCCTATTGTTGGCAATGCCTTGCAGGTTAAGCTGCCTCGCCTACACCAAGACATCGAAGCCTGGGCGAATAAATATGGTTCCGTCTTTAAGATGCACCTTGGACCAAGCAAAGTTTTAGTCATTGCTGATCACAAAATAGAAACTGAACTCTTAAAAGACCGCCCTAGTGGATTTCGTCGTCCAAAACAACTCGTTGATACAATAGAAGAAATGGGTCTTCAATCAGGCCTTTTAACCGCCGAAGGTGAAGCTTGGAAACATCAAAGACGAATGGTAATGGCCAGCTTAACAGCCAGTAATGTGCGCAGTTATTTCCCCTCTCTTGTAAAAGTTACCAAGCGCTTACAGAAACGATGGACTAAAGCGGCCCAGAGTAATAGCCGCATTAATGTACAGCATGATTTTATGCGTTATACCGTCGATGCTATTGCTGGCTTATCTTTTGGCTCAGATATTAATACCCTAGAAACTAAAGATGATGTCATTCAACATCATCTTGATAAAATATTACCGGCAATCTTCAGCCGTTTGAATGCACTCATTCCCTATTGGCGCTATTTTAAATTCCCCTCCGACCGCCAACTCGATCGAAGTGTATCGATTGTAAATCAATCAATTAAGGAATTTATCAGCCAATCACGACAACGCCTGGCTGAAGAACCTGAGCGGCGCGTCACGCCCACAAACTTACTTGAATCGCTGATCGTTGCCGCAGAGCAACCTAATAGTAGCGTTGATTATAACGATATCGCAGGTAATGTAATTACCATGCTACTCGCCGGCGAAGAAACAACAGCAACCACATTATCTTGGTTACTGTATCTATTAAAACAAAACCCAGAAGCATTTAAAAAAGCCCAAGACGAAGCACGGGCCATGTCTAGCGAATTAAACGAGATCACACCAGAAAGACTTAACGATTTAAAGTTTATAGAAGCGTGCACTCTTGAAACATTAAGACTTAAACCTACTGGGCCTTTCAATGTTCTGGTTTCGCTAAACGATACAGAGGTGGCAGGTGTTGCAATCGCTAAGGGAACTTGGATCTGGAGTGTATGTCGACATGACACCTTGGCTGAAAAATATTTTCCAAACCCTCAGGCCTTCAACCCAGAGCGTTGGTTAATGCATCCTGATAATGATCTTTCTCTATCTAGAAAAGTTTCAATGCCATTTGGCTCAGGGCCAAGAGTCTGCCCTGGGCGTTACCTAGCCATGCTGGAAATCAAACTGGCCATGGTCATGCTCTTTAATAATTTCGACATACTTAGCGTCGATACTCCTGACGGTGGCGAAGCTCAAGAGCTGATGTCAATTACGATGAATCCTGTAGGTTTGACAATGAGATTGCGTGAACGCAGTTAACTCATACTCAACCAATGCTCAAATTTATAAACTATTAATCTTAAGGAAATCCAGAATGATCAAAGCACGCTTCGAGAGTATCGGTGCCTATATACCGAATAAAAGAGTTTCAACAGAAAGCTTAACTCAAGAGATGAATATACCTCCCCAGTTTGATATTGAGGCTATTACCGGAATAAAAACTCGCTCTTGGAAAGAAGACAAAGACGACTCCTTCACAATGGCCATCGATGCGGCACAAAGTTGTTTAGAGAATTCTAAATACGAAGCTGCAGATTTAGATATTATTATTTCATGTTCCATCGCTCGCTTTGTAGGGGAATCCAGTTATTACGAGCCAGCGATGAGTCTATTACTTAAACATGAATTAGGCGCAAAAAAAGCAATATTCTTTGATATTTCCAACGCATGTGCAGGAATGTTCAGTGGCATTTATATTTTAGAGTCTATGATAAAAGCTGGCATTGTTAAAAATGGTTTGGTTGTTAGTGGCGAATACATTTCCACGATTGCCGAAACGGCAGTATTAGAAGCAAAAGACATCTACGACCCTCAGTTCGGCTCGCTTACCGTGGGTGATGCAGGCGCAGCAGTGATCTTAGATCAAGCGACCAATGAAGATGACGTAATTGATTGCTTTAACTTAATTAGTACTCCTGAATATTCTGATCTTGCCATTGGAAAACCCAGTAATCAGAGTAATCGGTACGCTATGTACGCAAGTAACTCAAAGATGCATACCGAAGAACGGTTAAAAATTTGGCCAAATTTTCAAACAGATACACTGGCCAAAGAAAATAAAGAATTCAAAACAGAAAATTTTGATTACATCATTCATCATCAAGTAGGCTCAAAGTTTATTGATCGATTATTGAAAATCGGAACAGAAGCTTTTTCTTCAGAGCAACCAGAATCGTTATCGGTATTAGAGAAATATGGCAATACGTCATCCACTTCTCACTTCATCGTGCTTTATGAATATCTAAAAGCCAACAAGCTAAAAGAAAAATCAAAAATACTGATGGTACCCGCCGCATCCGGCTTTGTTACCGGTTTTTTATCTATGAACATTAACAAATTGGCAGTGAAATAATCATGGCAACAATCATAAAAGCAACGGGCATTAGTACCGACAAGTCTATTAAAAGTTCAAATCAACACGCTATCGAAGCAGGTCGACAATGTATTGAAGATGCGGGTATTGATATCAATCATATTGATCTGATAATTAACGTTGGAATTTATCGCGATGAGAATATGCTTGAGCCTGCAATGGCCGCCTTTGCTCAAAAAGGACTCAACATAAAGCCCGACTATACAAAGTCCCAGCCTTTTAACGCCGCATTCTCATTAGATATGATGAACAGCGCTTGTGGAATAATTAACGCAATACAAACCGCCGATGCAGTTTTCAAAAGCAGAAAAATCAAATATGCGCTAATTGTTTCGAGTGATGCTCATCCTTCAAACACTGACCATAAAGGATTTCCATACGCTACGATTGGCGGAGCAATGCTGCTTGAACATACCGATGATAATAAAGGCTTCCATGACTTCAGTTTTAATCATTCACCGACTACCGATCAAAGCGTTAAAGGCTATTTGGACTTCAATAATCTGTCAGAGCCTGCCAAAGAACGGTTAACGGTAGATATGCCTGGCGATTATAAAAATCAGCTACTTAAATATTCTAGTGAGTCCGCCGAAGAATATTTAACGCGATTCAACATCAATCGCAAAACGGTCAAGTTAGTCAGCGTTCAACCCGAGCTTAATTTTGGACGTAAAATAGCAGATATTGTTAACATAAAAGATGATTCAATAATGGACCATTATGAACAATATGGGGATGCACATTCATCAGCGATCACTATGAATTATCATCATTTATCCAAAGAAAATTCTTTTAAACCAGATGATACGATTTTATTTCTAGCAGCCGGTGCGGGTATCACCACAGCCTGCGTATCCTATACCGTTTAACTCTGTTTATAAGAAAACAGAATAATATTGTATTTTTAAGATTAGTAGTAACGGACATAACCAATGAAAAAAAATTATGTGGGCATTGCATGTTCACAACACGACCCTGCAATTGCCATTGTTAATTCAGAGGGTGAAGTTGTATACGCTGAATCAACCGAACGCCATTTGCAAAACAAACGCACTTGGAATACCTTTGCTGATGATTTAATTCACGTTGAGTATCTCTTAAAAAAATACACGGACAAGGATGCAGATCTTGTAATTGCCAAAACATGGAGTGGTAAAACACAATTCAGTTTGAAAATAATTTTCTTATTACTACCGCTGTTTAAAAAGAAAATGATTCCTTACGTTTATAATGTTTATTACTATCTAATTGAATCCTTACAAAACGTCTATGACTTCTCAGGTAAAAGCCTTCGCTTTCAACGTCGCATGTCAAACCCAGACGTTAATGTCGACGTACACAACTGCGACCATCATCTAACACATGCCGCGACGGCTTGTTATAGCAGCCCATTCCATGAAGGTGTTTGTGCCGTGATTGATGGCTTTGGCGAAAGCACATCAACGTCATTTTACAGTTATAAAAATGGGAAAATAACCAAAATACCGGGGATTAAAAAATCATTACAAAGCCTTGGCATGTTTTACAGCATGATATGCAAAGTCTGCGGTTTTGATCCTATCAAGGGTGAAGAATGGAAAGTAATGGGGTTAGCCCCTTACGGTAAATATGACGAATCCATCTACGGCAAATTAAAAAAAATATTAGATGTAGAAGACACTCGTTTTGTAAGCCGTAATTTTTCAGTACTGAATGTCTACGATGAACTTTTCGAGATGAAGCTAAAACCGGGGCACTCTTCTATTGAAGCCGCTGATATTGCCTATAATGGTCAACTTATTTTCACCGAACTCATGTCAGAAATTCTCACGCAGCTTCACGGTAAAAATATTTCTGATAATTTAATCTTATCGGGAGGTTGCGCATTAAACTCAGCATGTAACGGTTTACTACTAGAAAAGACACCCTTTAAGAAACTGCACGTTTATTCTGCGCCCGGCGATGAAGGTAATGCTATTGGCGCCGCCCTTTTGTCATTCTATAAAGACAATCCAAGCAAAAATGTACCGGCTGCTCAGATGTCTCCCTATTTGGGTGAATCAATGAAGGCTGAGGTTATGAAAAACTGCAAAGAACACGGTGGATTGAAGCATAAAATACTTAATGGTCAGCCCCTTTATCAACATGTTGCCACCTTACTCTCTGAGGGTAAAATAATTGGCTGGGTGCAGGGGCGAGCAGAATTCGGACCTCGCGCACTGGGTAACCGCTCCATCTTGGCTGATCCTCGTTCGGTTGAAATGAAAGATGCGCTAAATTCACGTGTTAAGTTCCGTGAGGAATTCCGCCCCTTTGCACCCTCTATTCTTCATGAGTACGGCGAAGAGTATTTTGAGAACTATCAATCATCTCCTTATATGGAGCGCACACTAAAGTTCAAAAGTGCTGTATGGAATAAAGTGCCAGCGGTAGTACATGAAGATAAAACAGGTCGAGCACAGAGTGTAACGCGCGAGAGCAATGAAAAATATTATGATTTGATTTCGGCATTTAATGAAATTACCGGTGTGCCCATTCTTATTAATACTAGTTTCAATGTTATGGGTAAACCCATTATTCATTCGGTTGAAGATGCATTATCGGTTTTCTTTACCAGCGGACTCGATGTATTGGTCATTGAGGACATGGTATTTAATAAGAGTGACTTTGAATAAGAGTGACTTTGAATAAGAGTGACTTTAAGTAAATAGCATCATCACAGCTTGTTACATCTAATCGTGTAGCAAGCTGTGGGGTCATGCTAATCTAGATTCGCTACTCGCCCGATTCAGTATAGCCAGACCAAATATCGGCATTAACTTGAGGTATATTTTTAAGCTTTTTCTTAGCTTTCTTTTTGCCCGTCCCTTCTGGCTTTGCCATGGGTTTTTCTGCGGCTAATAATTCATTGATTACAGCTTCATCAACTTCAAAACCCACAATCTGTTCTCGTTCGAGGTGAATTTTATTTTTCTTTTCGATGATTTTAAAATGATGATAATCTTCATAATCAATCAACGATAAGGCTAATCCGACCTCTCCAGCTCGACCACTCCGGCCAATACGGTGCATATAATCTGACGGACTTCTTGGTAGATCAAAATTGATCACTACAGGCAGTTTTTCAATATCTAAGCCGCGCGCAGCTATATCAGTTGCAATCAAAACCTCTATTTCGCCCGATTTAAAAGCCTCTAAAACGCGACTTCGAGCACCCTGACCTTTGTCGCCATGGAATACTTCAGCCACTACATCACGCTTCGAAAGCTTGTAAGCTAAGTGCTCGCAGTTATTCTTAGCATTAACAAAAATCAATACTTGTCGCCACTGATTTTGTTTAATCAGATGCGCTAATACCGATGTTTTTTCACCTTTATTGACGGTAAAAACCCGCTGCACGAGAGTACTGGCATCCGCGCTCTGAACCTGTACCTCAACAGGATCATTCAATAGTTCAGTCGTCAGAGTCTGTACTTGCTCTGGGAAAGTCGCCGAAAATAATAAGGTTTGTTTCTGCGTTGGCATCAACGCCATCAATGCCGTTAGCTCTTCGGTAAAGCCTAGGCTTAACATACGATCGGCTTCATCAAGCACCAGTGTCTTAACTCGATCGAGTTTAATGGCATTATTCGAAATTAGATCAAGCAGACGACCTGGGGTAGCGACTAATATGTCACAGCCCCCTCTTAAAGAAAGCATTTGCGTATTGGTCGATACACCACCAAACACTGCGACGGTTTTAATCGCGCCGTTAAAATGCACAGCATACGAGCGTACACTATCCGCGACTTGCTTTGCCAATTCACGGGTCGGAACTAATACTAAAGCCGATACAAAGTTACCCTCGCCTTGCTTGCCTGCATTAATCGCTTTTTGTGATACTTGCTGCAAAAGTGGTAAGGCAAACGTTGCTGTTTTACCAGAACCAGTATTCGCACCACCAATAAGATCGCGGCCCTCTAATATACTAGGAATCGACTGCGCTTGAATGGGGGTTGGTTGCTGGTAGTCCAATTCTGCTAACCGAGCTAACAAAGGCGAAATAAGACCAAGCTGCTTAAAGTCGGTTATCGTATCAGTAGGAATATTAGCGGGTATTACGTCGTTATTAGTCGCGGATGTCATTAATATAAGCGCTCAGAGCATGGTTAAGTAAAAAGATAAGTAAAAAACAGTTAATTAAAAGCAGTAAAGGGTTAATCGGGCTATTTTAGCGCATTTAATACCCAATTGCTTATAGCGGTTTTATTTCTAGCCGTTCTATTTCTAACGGCTAGTCAGCTTCTACTAGTCTGCTTCTATTAGTCGTTTAGCAAGCACCTTTAAGATAAACGTTTCTCGTTCAATCGAGAGTCCTTTCTTTTCGCTGTGAGCAATTACATCTTCATTATGCGCAATCGCCTCATGAATATTCATCCAACGAGGAATCATACCGTTATTTATTTCATGGGCCTCAAGCGCTGTGTTTCCCAGTTCATCATCAATATCACAAAAATAGCAGTGCGATATCATATGAATAATATCGGCATCTTGCTTGTACCAAGGGCGATATTCATCATAACGCGCGAACGGTCTTACATTTCGGATGCCTTGGGCCCCAGTTTCTTCAGCAAGCTCTCGAACCAAGCCTTCAATCTCATCCTCACCCTCATCGATTCCACCGCCCGGTAAGCTGTAGTCGTGATAGCGCTCGGTATAGAGTAATAGAATGTCTTCCCCTTTCATCACAATGCCTCGCGCAGCATGCCGTTCAATCAGGGTATATTCACTTGCTAAGGTGATATCTTCAGGGGATACAGCAGGATGAAAAGCGGTTTTTAGTCGTTGCATCAATGATAATACCTAAGCAGTAAAAAGACAGTTGGCTTGAATGGGGCGATATGTTCAATAATTCGGCCAAGGGTTGCTCATCGACATGATCTAAGCCAATCACGCTAGTCTGGCTTTCGCATCATATAGAAAGTCGAATTAAACTTCCACGTATCAAAAAAACGCCCAGAAAAACGGCTGTTGACTTGGTCCAGAATCAATATAAAGAATCACCCACATCCAATATCTCTTTTAAATACACCCACTGGCTAGATAAACGTTAGCCTTCAACATTTAGAAAAGCTGCGCTCAACATTTGAATAGGCCGACAGATCGGTTTTTTGATATATTCACTCTGTCGTAACTCAGACTTTAATGAGGTAAGCTAATTAACGCTCAAACTTAGATTCAAATTTAGATTCAACTTTAGATTCAACTTTAGATTCACTAAAGCATTAAACATATAGCAGCAAAAGGCCGCCCAGTTTTATATGATTTCTTTAACGGTTTCTCAATTAGCCAAGCAGCTCAACATCAGTGCCGATACCGTGCGTTATTATGTTCGCTGCGGGTTAATAATACCTGAGCGCGATTCTAAGAATGGCTACAAGCGTTTTCATGAGGAACACATAAAACGACTGCACTTTATTTTGCAGGCAAAGTCTTTAGGCTTCTCGCTGGCAGACATTCAAACTATCATCAACCAAGCCAGCTTTGGTGAATCTCCCTGCCCTCAGGTTCGTATCATTATGGAGGCCCGTTTAAAAGAAACCGCCGCCAAAATTGAAGCTATGCAAGCGACCTATCAGCAAATGCAAAAAGCAATGCATCGTTGGCAATCACAGCCCGATTGCACTCCGACAGGGGCTAATATTTGCCATTTAATTGAAGGTGTCACCAACCCCGAAACGCAATCGGCTATTGATAATAAAGACTTCACACAATCAGATCAGCACAACTAAATCAACTACCGAATCAACATCAACTACCAAGTCAACAACTAAGCCAACAGACTACTGCCATGATTAAGAAAATAAAAGTACTTCTATTACTCGCAATGAGTCATACAACGATGGCTATATGCGCCTTCATGCTAGGCATATACACCTTACCGATATTAATGGCACCAGCCGACCCAAGCTCTGGGGCTCTTGCGCTCAGTATAAAAAACACACGCTATGTTGCGACCATTTCAGATAATTTAACCGACTCTGATTGGCTACACTGGGGAAAGGGAACTTTTTCTATTGGGGATGATGACATTGTTTTTCAGGGCACTCTTGCACCCGGTCCTGATTACCGCCTATACCTTTCGCCGTCATTTGTTCAAACGGAGGCAGATTTTAATCGATTGAAGTCTTCAATGATTGAGATTGGTGAAGTGAATAGCTTTGGTAATTACATACATCCACTAAACGGCAGTATGAATAAAACTCTAAATAAAAATGTAAATATTGAACACTACAATACCGTTATTATCTGGTGCGAATCTTTTAATCAGTTTATTACATCGGCGCAATATAAAAATTAATGCCTAGCCATTAAGAAAAGGGCTATTAAAGGTGTGCTATCAATAGAATAAGCCCAACAGACTACCCATTGGCTTTACAAAACTCGCCGAGTATCGATTTGATGTCGAGCATGCCGCGAGATAAGACGCATCTTATCTCGTCGATGGTAATAAGAGTGTCTGTTTTACCTGCCGCTGGATTAACAACCAAACATAGACTGGCATAAGGAATATTTAATTCTCGAGCCAATACCGCTTCGGGCATCCCTGTCATTCCGACAAGATCACAGCCATCATTTTCTAAACGCTTAATTTCAGCAATGGTCTCTAGTCTTGGCCCTTGTGTCGCGCCATAGACGCCCCCGCGACTAAAACCATGATTCAAAGCATGAACTGATAAAACCTTAATGAGCTTTTGGCGCAGCGTTTCATCATAAGGGTGACTAAATTCTGCATGATCCAATGGTCTAAACTCACCATCAAAATAAGTATGTTCGCGACCGTGGGTATAATCAATAATTTGATCGGGAACCGATATATGACCTGCGATAGCATCACAATGAATGCCACCAACGGCATTAACCGCAATCATGCTATCAGCACCCAAAGACTGCAAAGCTAGCAAATTAGCGCGATAGTTAATCTTATGAGGTGCGACCGAGTGGCTTTTACCGTGCCTTGGAAGAAATAATAATCGCTGACCGTGTAATTCACCCTCAACAATATCACCGCTTGGCTTACCGAGTGTCGTATCAACCTGCTTATGAATTTTCTTAATATCCAACTCGGGAAATTCGGTCAATCCCGTTCCGCCAATGATCGCTATTATAGACACGTATTAACCTTATTGAATGAGCTGACTCACGATTTGCAGATGCGAATCCCAAGAGGGACTTTGATATAAATTATTGTCTAAAGGAGATCGCGCTTTCATAGTCTCTAAACTCAATAGCGACCATTGATTCGAGCGCACCGTATCGACGATTTCTTGCGCCGCTTGTCGATTATTACAAATCAGCAAAACATTACACCCTGCTTCTTTGGCTTTCTGTGCCCTTATTGCAGGCGCACCTGACGCAGCCGCGCCTTCCATGGATAAATCATCACTATAGATCAAGCCATCAAATCCCAGCCGTTGCCTTAAAATACCCTGCAACCAAGTGGATGAAAACCCTGCAGTGAAATCACCATCTACATCAGGATAAATAACATGAGCGGGCATAACGGCACTCAACAACCCTTCTTGAATGAGTTTCTCGAAAGGTACCAAATCTTGCTTGCTAAGCTGGTCAAAGGTCCTTGGGTCGGTCGGTAACGTTTTATGTGAATCAGCCTGTACATGTCCATGTCCTGGAAAATGTTTCGCCGTTGCCAGCATTCCTGCACTCTTCATACCGCTAATGAACGCTTTTGCTAATGCATAAACATCTTCTGGAGTTGATGCAAAAGCACGATCCCCAATTACGCCCGAACGCCCAAAATCTAAATCAAGAACAGGCGCAAAGCTAATATCAATACCATGATGAATTAACTGGGCAGCCATTAACCACCCCAATGAGTTCGATTGCTGAAGTGCTGCCTCTTTATTAATCGCGTAAGAATCGCCCAAGCGACGCATAGCAGGCAAACGCAAAAAACCTTCTCGAAATCGCTGAACTCTTCCGCCTTCTTGATCAACAGAAATGATCAAATCAGAGCGTAAAGCCTTAATACTCGCACACAAGTTTTTAAGTTGAGTTGGAGAGCTGTAATTGCGACTAAAAAGAATGAGCCCCGATATTTCCGGCTGCATTAAAAAACGCTCGTCTTCTGAAGTAAGCTCTAAGCCTTCGATATCAGCAACTACACAAATTGACATGAGATTTTCTCCAGCGGAACTTTTTGAATCCAAATAGGCGTGCCCGTGTCTAACTCATCAAATAAAGCGATGACATCAGAGTTTCGCATGCGAATACAGCCATGAGACTCTGGAATTCCCATAGGCTCGGTATCGGGCGTTCCATGAATATAGATATAACGTTGCATAGTATCGACATTACCAAAACGATTACGCCCTATCTCACAGCCACTCAGCCATAAAATTCGGGTTAAGATCCAATCACGCTCAGGGTATTGGCTTGCCAACTCGCCATTGTATACTTCACCTGTAGGCCGCCTACCAACAAAGACAGTATTTTCGACAGCACCCGCTCCGATTTTGGCTTTAATTTGATGCCAGCCCAAAGGGGTTTTGTTCGACCCTTTCTGCTGTCCAATACCCAGTTTTGAAGTAGATATTGGGTACTTAACAGTGCCTTTATCATAGGTTAAACACATAACCTGATCATCGATTGAAACTTCGACTTTTAATAACGTACGCTCATTGCTCATATTAAACGTTCGCCATCAAACCTGATGCCAAGAAAGGCATCAGTTGAGAAACCACACCTTTAACATCCGACTCTGTGCCTAAGTCATGCTCTGCCATAGCCATTAACGAATCGACACTTGACATAGTAAAAACGGCCGCGCCGAGCATAAAATGAATACGCCAAAAGCGTTCAAGTGGGGTTAGTTCAGGAGTAACTCGATTCACTTCTTTCATATAGCGGCGAAAAACCTCACCGTATTCGTTGGTTAAAAACTTACGCAAGTGCCCCTGCCCTTGGCTATACGCCAAACCGAGCAATCGCATGAATACACCAAACTTTTCCGGATTCTCCAATCCAGATTTGTTAAGTGTAATAACTAACAACTTCAAAAGTTGGTCAGGGGTATTTTCTTTTTGTTCGATTATGTCGAGTTGTTTAGAAAACTGTTCACTGAAAGGCGCTAAATAACGTGCAAACACTGCTTGTATTAACGATTTTTTAGAACCGAAGTGATAATTGACAGCCGCTAAGTTTACATTGGCCTTGGTCGTAATGTTTCTCAACGATGTTTCGGCAAATCCTTTTTCAGAAAATAATGCTTCCGCCGCATCAAGTATGCGTTCTGCGGTATCTTTCTGTGCCATAACTACCCATATTTCAAATATATAAAATTCAAACATACGTTTTAAACGCTTTAAGTGCAAGCAATACTCAGCAATGTCATTACGGTTCTGTGTACTAGTTCTTTAAAAGAAAATTAGGCGAAAGACTTTACAGACTAAAAAACACTGTATATATTTACAACTACTGTATAGATACACACTACAAATAACGCATTAGGAATCATCATGATTAAGCTTACCGCCCGACAGCAAGAAGTTCTTGATCTCATTAAGGTTGCCATTGATACAACCGGCTACCCACCAACTCGCGCTGAGATTGCAGAAAGTCTTGGGTTTCGCTCACCTAATGCCGCTGAAGAGCATCTCAAGGCCCTTGCACGCAAAGGGGCTATCGAAATGATGCCTGGTGCATCACGTGGCATTCGCATCGTCGAAAGCCAGCAACTAGGCCTTCCCATTATTGGCCGTGTAGCGGCTGGTGAACCTATTCTTGCCCAAGAGCACATTGAAGACCACTGTAAAATCCCGGCAGACTGGTTCAAACCAAACGCCAATTTCTTACTGGAAGTTCACGGTGAGAGCATGGTAAATGTAGGCATTATGGATGGCGACTTAATTGCCGTACACAAAACCAACGTTGCCCGTAACGGACAAATTGTTGTCGCTCGCGTAGAAGAAGATGTAACCGTTAAGCGCTACCAAAAAACTCGCAACAAAGTCACATTATTTGCTGAGAATGATGATTTTGACCCTATTGAAGTCAACCTAAAGGATACAAACTTTGCTATTGAAGGTTTGTACGTCGGCGTCATTCGTCGTCACTAGCGATCAAATAGAAGCCATCACAAGCAAATAAACAAAAATAAACCAACGCCAAATAGATTCATTAATACAAGGAGTTAAACATGCGCCAATTACCATTAGGCATTCAAAATTCAGCGTTAACCCTAAGCAGTCGTATTGTTAAGAACGAGACGGGCCATCACCCAATTAATCCGTCGACGAATCGTACTTCCAATACAAATAATGCAGGTATTAGTGAGATCATTTTGGCGGCGGACAGTGCACTCCAGCCTATGTATCTTTTACCACTACTCTCTCAGATGTCACGAGATAAGCGCTGGTTAATGTGGTTAGCAGACGAACCATCAATCAATCGAAACTGGTTGGCAGCATTAGGAATTGATGTGTCTCAAGTTTTGCATATTAATGCTGAAAGCGAATGCTTTCATAAGGTTTGCTGCAAGGCATTAGCAGCAGGTACTGGTCATTTAATTATTGAATGGCCTGGGAAAATAAACGATGAAGAACTTTTTGAACTTGAAGAGGCAGCGAAAACCGGCGCTAGTCATGCTTTGTTAATACGCCGCAGATAGCAGATCACGGCGCTTATATTATATGATCAATGATTAGATACTTAATGGATTAAAGGTACGTAGACCAAACAATATTACGCCTACGTACTACCAATAAGCAAAACCTAGCTAATAAATAGATAATTCAGCTCATTAGCGTTTAGTGAATTACTCCCGGCACCTCTTGCTCAGTCATAATAGTTTCCTGCTCAACATCCATCCCGGACAATTCACTCACCTTACTAACACCAGCTTCAATCATGGCATGCGCCACTTCAATGTGATTATTTTTCAGACCTTCCTTGGCTTCTTCTGAAAACTGAATTTTAACAATCATCTCCCCTGACTCTTCATCCGCTCTACGCAAACCAATATCACCATTGGATAATTCTACGATCTCAAAAAAATCAGCCATAATACCCTTCTCTACGACAGCGCGTTCATCAAAGCACGCTGATTATTAGAACTTACCAAATGTAAACCCAACACACTGTACGAATAAGTACAGAGTAAAAAAACAAAACAGAGCTCAGCTTTCTTGTCGATTATTGCGTTGCAAATCAATGATATCAATTAATGCTTGAAACCAATCTCTCAGCGGCAAGGATTGAGACGTTTGATCATACAGCTGAATCATTCCCGCATTTTGTTGTGGAGCAGCAGGTCTATTTTCTTTTTGAGCACAATACTCAAAAGCCGTAAGCAACTGACTTAACCAGCTAAATTTATCACTCTCTAGCTGGCGTAACTCTGTCATTTCACCCGTAGCAACAGGTACACTTTCAATTAACTGCTGCAATGACGAAATCGCATCTCTGTATTGCGCAAGCTCGGCAATTTCATGTAAGTATGACTGATAAGCCAAAACCAGTTGAAACAATACCGACTCTTGTAAAGCCGCACTTAAGACCAAGTCATCATCTGACTGTTCGGCTTGCTCTTGCTTCTCTATGAGTAAGCGCGCTTGATAAAGCTTTTGATTACTGTGTGCTAGCCATTCAGCCATTAAAAGTCGACCTTTAGACCTAAGTGAATGCCTTCTTCAAGCATAAACACTTTACTAATACCTTCTAACTTATAACGGCTATAACGATAACCCATATACACGCGTGCCGTTGGTAGCAGGCCATACTGAATACGAAGATCCGCATCCGCTATGTTTTCAGTATTATCAAATGAAACAACACTAGGCGCATAATACGCATAACCCGCAGCGCTTAAGCTGGGCACTTGTGGAATCTGGTAACGGAAAAAACCACCAACCCCTAAAGCCCCGCCATCAACATCGCCATTTTTATAACCAAAAATACGCCCACCAACACCAATGTATAAAGGGCTATTAGGCTCGCGTACATCAACAACATGCAAACCTAACGACAATAAATCACCGTCGTCTTCATGATGCATAATACTGGCTGATACGTGTAGACCAGACCCGACTTTAGTCGCATCGTACTCAAGACGCGCAGAATCATTAGCCAAACTCAAATCGATTGAACCACCGGCTAAACTTTGCATACTAACGGATAACAACAAGCCGGAAAATAGAATTTTTAATGCTTTCATTACTACTACACCTAATATTTTTCCGCATTATATCAGATGCTTTCGCATTTGAGAAAATACAGTCACCCCAATTAAGAACAGCGCCAAAAGGCGCTGTTCTTATCAATCAACGTCAATATCTAATAAATTATTTCATTAGATCTTGAAGCAGTTTGTTCAACTTAGTTACATACTCAGCAGGCTTATCCAACTGACTTCCTTGAGCCAACTGTGCTTGCCCATGAATAACGTGTGCCAAATCATTAAAACGCTCTTCATCTTGCTCAGTATCCATCTTGGCGATTAACGGATGATTCGGATTCACCTCAAGCGTTGATTCAGCCTCTGGAACAGGTTGACCTGCAGCCGCTAGCATTTGACGTAAACTATCGTTCATATCATTTTGACCAACCACCAAACAAGCAGGCGAATCGGTTAGACGAGCAGTAACTCGAACATTACTTACTTCCCCTTTAAGGGCGGTTGCAATACGTTCAACCAAGCTCTTATTATTCTCAGCCAATGTTTCTGCTTCGGCTTTCTCTTCTTCGCCGGTCAATTCATCAAGGTCTAATTCGCCCTTAGTGATATCCTGGAAAGACTTTTCATCAAAGTTTGCTAGATGACTTATCATCCACTCATCAACTCGCTGCGTCAGCAACAATACTTCAATGTTATTTTTCTTGAAGAATTCTAAGTGCGGGCTATTGAATACCGCATTATAGTTTTCACCCGTTACGTAATAAATCTTCTTCTGATCTTCTTTCATGCGAGAAATATAATCAGCCAAAGAAACAGTCGCATCTTCAGATCCATTCTGTGTACTAGCGAAACGGAACAAGCTGGCAATTTTTTCTTTATTAGCAAAGTCTTCTGCTGGGCCTTCTTTTAAAACCTCACCGAATTGCGACCAGAATTTCGCATATTTTTCTTCGTCTTTCTTGGCCATTTTAGTCAGAACATCAAGAACACGCTTAGTCAATGCTGTACGAATAGAATCTACGTTTTTATCTTGCTGCAAGATTTCACGCGATACGTTCAACGACAAATCATTGGAATCTAAAATCCCTTTAACGAAACGTAGATACAGCGGCAAGAACTGCTCTGCTTCGTCCATAATATAAACGCGCTGAGTATAAAGCTTCAAACCACGAGCAGCGTCACGGTTCCACAAGTCCATTGGCGCTTGCGATGGAATGTATAGCAAACTGGTATAATCAAGTTTACCTTCCACCTTGTTGTGGGACCATGCTAGCGGTTCTTGCCAATCATGCGATACGTGCTTATAAAATTCTTTATAATCATCGTCACTAATATCAGTTTTTGGCTTAGTCCATAATGCTTGTGCATCGTTAACCGCTTCAGGAATTTGCTTACTCTCACCATCGGCATCATCACTGCTTACTTCTTGTGGCAAGAAAATTGGGATAGCAATATGATCTGAGTACTTTTTAATCAAACTGCGCAAGCGCAAACCATCTGCAAACTCTGTTTCATCATCTTTCAGATGCAGTGTGATTCGTGTACCACGCGTTTCTTTTACAATATCTTCAAGGCTGAATTCGCCTTCACCTTGTGACTGCCAACGAACAGCTTGATCGGCCGACAAACCAGCACGGCGTGTTTCAACCACAACATCTTTTGCAACGATAAAGGAAGCATAGAAACCTACACCAAACTGACCAATTAGCTGAGAATCTTGTTTCTCATCACCACTTAGCTTGCCTAAAAATTCTGACGTACCAGATTTTGCAATTGTGCCTAAGTGATTAACAACATCATCGCGGCTCATACCAATGCCGTTATCTTCAATTGTTACGGTATTTTTTTCTTTATCGAAATCAATATGGACCGCCAACTCGCTATTATCTTCATAAAGCGAAGCATCTGAAATCGCTTCAAAACGCAATTTATCACATGCATCAGATGCGTTTGAAACAAGTTCGCGTAAGAAAATTTCTTTATTTGAATACAAAGAATGAATCATTAAATGAAGTAGCTGTTTTACTTCAGTTTTAAAACCCATTGTTTCTTTTTGAGTTGCAGTCATTTTATCTCCCTAGCTTGAACAATTATGCTTGATCAATTATTTCTGTTTTTTTGATTTCTAAACAGTTACTTCTGAACCGTTTGTTCTACATAGCCACTTCCAAATACGTATTGCACAGTTTATATCTGGTCAATCGTCGAAAGTGACATAAATTAAGTTGGCTATTGTCTTAGCCTTGGTAGAGAAATTGGGACGGGGAACTGAATTTCAAGGGGAGAGGATGAGGAAAAACGAAAACTTACTAAGAATCACGGCTCAAACTGAGCTTAAACCGTGATAATCGCATTTACTTTTTGGCTAATAAAAAGTGAGCACGCGCTGTTGCAATTGGATTAGCACGATCACCCTGCCAAGCATTTATTGCCACATTGGCAACACGACTCCCTTGACGCCATATCTGACACTCAGCAAAGGTATCTTGATCACGTCCGGCTCGTAAATAATCTAGAGAGAAGTCGACGATCTTTGGCATTAAAGGCGTATCCATAAACATCAGCAGATTGATTGCCGCTGATAATTCCATAAAGCCCCCAATCACTCCACCATGAATCGCAGGCAAAATAGGATTTCCGATATTGTCAGGATTTCGAGGGAGCTTAAAAATAACGTTGTCGCCAAAACGTTGAAATTCAAGCCCGATGTAGCCCGCATAAGGAATACTGTCAACAAGTGGCTGAAAATCACCACTGGTTTGTGCTTGTTGAATAATATCCTGAAAACTCATTAGTGTCGTTCTCCGCTATTCACAGGCTGAGCATCAAAGGCCACAGCCCCTTCTTCTGCACCACTATACTCACCCATACTGTATTCGCCCATATAGACACTCGCATCACCGGTTTCGATGACACCTTGAAATGCAGGTGGAGTCATTTTCGACCCAATTCGCATAAACGCAGCATTGCACTTAGCGACTAACGTATCGTCATTTTGCTGTCTAACCAGACACTCGGTAAATACAACATTATTGGTAATTCGGGTAACGGATGCTCTAGCAACAAGATCCTGCCCCGGTTCGGACGACTTCATATAATCAACACGTAAATCCAAAGTCGGACACAGTTCCATACCGTCAATGGCAACAAAGCACGCCGTGCCACAAGCAGTATCCATCAAAGTAGTGAGTGCGCCACCATGAATAATACCCGCTAAAGGGTTGCCAATGATTTTTTCACTATAAGGCAACTTCATTTCAAGGCTATTTTTTTCTGCGGACAAGACTTCTAAGCCTAATAACTGGCAATGTCGTAATACCGACAAAAATCGTTCTGCCTTTTGCTGATTGGTAATATTCATCAATAATTGCATCACTTTTTGAGTTAACAGGTCGGCAAAATAGAATAATCTGTTTTTGAAAATAGATAGAACTTAATCATAGCATGCCGAAATTTGAGCGTGTTATACCTTATTCTAGTGACGGATAAAACCAGAACCTTACAAAAAAAGTGCACACTGCTTATTTTGCACACAACAAATATGGCCTTGTATAGACACATAAAAGACAAGAACTAGCACATTTGAAACAAAAAACAGAAATAAAAAAGGACGCATAAAGCGTCCTTTTTAAACTGGTTGAATCTTAAGACCAGCCAGTAATTTTTTGCAAAGCCTTACCGATATCCGCAAGACTGCGAACCGTTTCAACTCCAGCATCTTCAAGAGCCGCAAACTTTTCGTCAGCCGTTCCTTTACCGCCAGCAATAATGGCACCCGCATGACCCATACGCTTACCCGCTGGTGCAGTAACACCCGCAATGTAAGATACAACAGGCTTAGTTACATTGGCTTTAATGAAAGCCGCCGCTTCTTCTTCAGCACTGCCACCAATTTCACCAATCATTACAATGGCTTCAGTTTTTGGATCATCTTGAAATAAACGTAAAATATCAATGAAGCTAGAACCTGGAATAGGATCGCCACCAATACCCACACACGTTGACTGACCAAAACCATAATCCGTAGTCTGCTTAACTGCTTCATACGTCAATGTACCAGAGCGCGATACAACACCCACTTTACCAGGCAAGTGAATGTGGCCTGGCATAATACCGATCTTACATTCACCAGGAGTAATAACGCCTGGGCAGTTAGGACCGATCAAGGTCACACCTAACTCATCACACTTAACTTTAGCGTCAAGCATATCCAATGTCGGAATGCCTTCAGTAATACAAACAATCAGCTTGATCCCGCTATTAGCTGCCTCAAGAATTGAATCCTTACAGAATGGGGCAGGTACATAGATAACCGAAGCTTCTGCACCTGTTTCTTTTACTGCTTCTGCAACGGTATTAAATACAGGCAAACCTAAATGCGTTTGACCGCCCTTACCCGGTGTAACACCACCGACCATTTTTGTACCGTATTCAATCGCTTGCTCAGAATGAAATGTTCCTTGCGCGCCAGTAAAACCTTGGCAAATAACTTTGGTATTTTTATCGATTAAAATGCTCATTATTTGGCCTCCTGTTCTGCAGCGGCTTTTACAGATTGCTCTGCTGCATCCGTTAAACTTGTCGCAGCAATAATATTTAAGCCACTATCCGCCAATACTTTTCTACCAAGATCTGCGTTATTACCTTCTAAGCGAACAATCACAGGTACCGTCACACCAACTTCTTGCACCGCACCAATAACACCTTCAGCAATTAAATCGCAGCGTACAATACCACCAAAGATATTAATCAATACCGCTTTAACATTCTCATCCGACAAGATAATTTTGAAGGCTTCAATAACACGTTCTTTCGTTGCACCGCCCCCCACATCAAGGAAGTTAGCTGGCTTACCACCATGCAACTGAACAATATCCATCGTTCCCATCGCTAGGCCAGCACCGTTAACCATACAACCAATATTGCCATCTAGAGCAACGTAGTTTAGCTCCCACTTAGCAGCATGCGCTTCACGTTCGTCTTCTTGCGAAGGATCATGCATTTCTTGCAAATCTTTGTGACGATAAACAGCATTACTATCGATACCAATTTTGGCATCCAAGCAATGTAAGTCGCCCTCTTTTGTAATCACTAGGGGATTGATTTCTAACAACGCTAAATCTTTCTCAACAAATAGCTTAGCCAAGCCTAAAAATATTTTAACAAACTGATTGATCTGTTTGCCTTCAAGGCCAAGCTGAAACGCTAGATCGCGCGCTTGATAAGGCTGAGCCCCCACTAAAGGATCAATCTCAGCTTTTAGAATCTTTTCTGGCGTCTCGTGAGCAACCGTTTCAATTTCAACCCCACCTTCCGTTGAAGCCATAAAGACTACGCGACGGCTCGCACGATCAACAACCGCACCTAAATAAAGTTCTTGGTCAATATCCGTACACGTTTCTACCAAAATACGACTAACAGGTTGACCATTAGCATCAGTCTGATAAGTCACTAAACTCTTACCTAACCAATGCTCTGCAAATTCTTTAATCTCTTCTTTTGTGGAAACAAGCTTTACACCACCAGCCTTACCACGCCCGCCAGCATGAACCTGAGCCTTAACAACCCACTTATCACCTTCGATTTGATCTGCTGCTGCAACTGCTTCTTCTACTGTCTGAGCGGCAATACCTTTTGATACTGGCAAGCCATATTGAGCGAAGAGTTGCTTACCCTGATACTCGTGTAGATTCATTAAAATTATCCCGTCAATTTCTGTAGGTTGATCATTCAACTAGCCAGAGCAAAACTAATTACATTAATAATATAATAGCTTTATTTTGTGACTTTCACTTTCTACATTTGTCACATTAAACAGTGCCACTTTTCTCTGTGTCACTTCGCTATCATGTCCACTCAAAACTAGATGCCAAGTTTTTATAACCTTTCGTGATAATAGACCCTACCATTAAGAAATCCAAACACCAAAAACAAAAAAAGCCATAAAATCTTTGCTTATTTGTGAACTGATGATGCAAGTCACGAATAATTAAAAACTTTATAGCTTTTCGCGCGCTAATTGATTAATTAGCGCTCTAAACCCTCATAAAATCTAGGGTTTATTTTTTCTTCTTAGGTTTACGGTTTGCCTTATGGATTGCCGCATTATTAACCGACAAAGCAGCTTCATGCACCGCTTCTGAAATAGTTGGGTGAGCAAAAACCATCATACCGATGTCTTCCGCACTCGAACCAAATTCCATCGCGATCACAATCTGCTGACACAAATCACCAGCATTAGGACCAATAATATGAGCACCTAAAATACGATCTGTTTCTGCATCAGCAATGATTTTAACAAAACCTTCTGTATCGGTTGATGCCATTGCACGACCATTCGCCGCAAATGGGAACATACCAACATTATAAGACTCACCATCAGCCTTAAGTTGCTCTTCAGTACGACCAACACTCGCAATTTCAGGGCTGGTATAAATAACCGAAGGTACAACGTCATAGTTAAGCTGTGCTTTATGACCTGCAATTCGCTCTGCAACCATCACACCTTCTTCAGATGCTTTATGCGCAAGCATAGGACCACGAACAACATCACCAATTGCCCAAATGCCAGGCGCATCAGTAGAACAATAATGGTTAACAAAGACGAAACCACGCTCGTCCATATTCACACCACTATCACCAGCCAATAAACCTTCAGTATAAGGACGACGACCAACGGCAACGATTAGCTTATCAAACGTAATCTGCTGTTCACCCTCAGAATCCTGATAGGTAACCGTCACTTCTTCGCCTTTCACTTCACTACCCGTTACACGAGCACCAATGCGAATGTCCAAACCCTGCTTAGTTAGTAGCTTTTTAGCTTCTTTAGCAACAGCCTGATCAACCATCGACAAGAATGAATCTTGCGCTTCAAGTACAACAACATCAGAACCTAAACGATTCCAAACACTGCCTAGTTCAAGACCAATGACACCACCACCAATCACACCTAAACGCTTAGGTACTTCGGTAAAGTCTAATGCGCCTGTTGAATCAACAATAATATTGTCAGTCAACGGCGTTGGTGGAATCTCAACAGGAACAGAACCCGTTGCAATAATCACGTTTTCAGCATCAATGGTTTCAGTTACGCCAGCATGATTCGTAAACTCTACTTTACGACCCGCCAATAACTTGCCCGTACCTTCAAGTGCGACAACACCGTTAGCTTTAAATAATGTAGACACACCCATTGTCAGATTTTTAACGATCTGATCTTTACGTTGCACCATTGCCGGTACATCCATTGTTACTTCACCGGTAGAAATACCGTGTAAAGCAAACTTTTCATGGGCATCTTCATACTTATGCGAGCTATCCAATAGGGCTTTAGAAGGAATACAACCTACGTTCAGGCAAGTACCGCCAAAGACACCCTTACCTTCCTTGTTAACCCACTTGTCGATACAAGCCGTTGATAACCCTAACTGCGCACAA
Source organism: uncultured Gammaproteobacteria bacterium (assembly GCA_963851095.1). Taxonomy (GTDB): domain Bacteria; phylum Pseudomonadota; class Gammaproteobacteria; order Pseudomonadales; family Oceanobacteraceae; genus Oleispira. Next base: position 302,721 of record CAWKOX010000025.1, read on the forward strand.
CGAATCGCTGCAACATACCCACCAGGACCACCACCGATTACCACAACATCAAATTGCTTACTCATGTATCTTCCTTATTAAATATCCAATAATAGACGTGCTGGATCTTCTAGCAGGTCTTTAATTGCTACTAAAAATTGAACTGCTTCTTTACCATCAATCATACGGTGATCGTAAGATAGCGCCAAATACATCATTGGCAAAATAACCACTTCGCCATCAACCGCCATCGGACGGTCTTGAATCTTATGCATTCCCATAATGGCAGTCTGCGGTGGATTCAAAATAGGAGTAGAAAGCAATGAGCCGAACGTTCCGCCATTAGAAATAGTGAACGTTCCACCCTGCATCTCATCAATACCTAGTTTGCCATCACGTGCACGTACACCAAAATCACCAATGGTGCTTTCAACTTCTGCCAAACCCATATTGTCAGTATCACGCAAGATCGGAACAACCAAACCACGCTCAGTCGAAACCGCTACACCAATATCTTGGTAACCATGATAAATCATGTCACTACCATCAATAGATGCGTTCACTGCTGGGAATTTTTTCAACGCTTCTGTTGCTGCTTTCACAAAGAAAGACATAAAGCCCAACTTAACACCGTGTGCTTTAACGAAACGGTCTTGATACTTTTTACGCAGCTCCATAATAGGCTTCATATTAACTTCGTTGTACGTCGTTAACATCGCTGCATTTTGCTGAGCACTGACTAGACGCTTAGCAATCGTTGCACGTAAACGAGTCATAGGAACTCGCTTCTCAATACGATCACCCGCATCAAAATTAATCGCGCCAGCGTTTGCCACTGCTGGCTTAGCCGCAGCTTCTGGTGCTTTAGTGGCAGCTACTGGAGCGGGTGCGGTTTCTTTAGGTGCTTTTAAGTAATTAAGAATATCTTCTTTGGTCACACGCCCATCTTTACCCGTAGCCGTCACATCAGAAGCACTAATATCATTTTCTTTGGCCATTTTACGGGCCGCAGGACTCATAATAATATCATCATCAGAATCCACAGATTCATCTTGAGCATCATCAGCGGATTCTTCTGACGCAGGCGTTGCTGCTGCAACACCTCCCTCTTCAAACATGCCCAAAACTTCAGCGCTTAAAACAACCTCGCCTTCGCCTTTAAGAATTTCTTTTAAAACGCCGTCAGCAGAGGCCACAACTTCTAGCACAACTTTGTCAGTTTCAATATCAACAATTAGTTCATCTCGGCTAATGGCTTCGCCTGGTTTTTTATACCAAGTCGCTACCGTGCCATCCGCGACAGATTCTGGAAATGTTGGTGTTTTGATTTCGATAGTCATTTTCTTTCCTTAAAATTCTGTAGCTCGCTTACCCAAGGGTAAGCGCGTCATTAATTAGTTTTTGTTGTTGCTCAATATGCAGTGCCATATAACCCGCTGCTGGCGATGCTGCTGCATCACGACCGGCATAGTTCAAATGCAGATCAGGGTGCTGTATTTGCAATACACGACGCATGTGGTGCTGACTACTGTACCAAGCACCCATATTCATCGGCTCTTCCTGACACCAAACCATATCTTTAATGTTGGTATAAGGAGCCAATACTTCTAGCAACTGCTCTTCTGGGAACGGATAAAGCTGCTCAAGACGAATAATTGCGACATTATCTTGCTCACGCTCACGACGCTCAGCAAGTAAGTCGTAATAAACCTTACCGGAACATAAAACAACACGCTCCACTTTCGCTGGCTCTAACTCATCCACTTCAGAAATAACTGTTTGGAAGCAGCCATCGGCTAGTTCTTCCAAAGTACTAATCGCTAATTTATGACGTAATAGACTTTTAGGGGTAAATACAATCAATGGCTTACGTAAAGGACGAATCACCTGACGGCGTAACATGTGATAAACCTGCGCGGGCGTCGTGGGGACACAAATTTGCATATTATGTTCAGCACACAACTGCAAATAACGTTCTAAACGAGCAGAGGAGTGCTCTGGCCCTTGACCTTCATAACCGTGAGGCAACAAAACAGTCAAGCCGCACAAACGGCTCCACTTATGCTCACCGCTTGAAATAAACTGATCAAATACTACCTGCGCACCGTTGGCGAAATCACCGAACTGCGCTTCCCAAATAACCAACGCACTTGGGTTCGTTGTTGCATACCCATATTCAAAACCCAGTACCGCCTCTTCCGACAATAATGAATCATAAATATCACAACGTGGTTGATCTTCAGCAATATTCTGTAAAGAACAATACGTAGTACTGTCTTTTTGGTTGTGCAATACCGCATGGCGGTGAGAGAACGTACCACGACCAACATCTTGCCCAGTAAATCGAACTTGATGCCCTTCTGCTAACAAGGTTCCATACGCTAGAGTTTCTGCAAAGCCCCAATTAATGGTTAATGCACCCGCAGCCATTTTACGGCGATCATCAAGAATCTTACTTACTTGACGCTGCACCGTGAAACCTTCTGGAACTTCTTGCATCTTGATAGCAAGTTCTTGAAGTTTCTTAAGGTCATACTTGGTATCAGCGTACGCTGTCCACTCATGCCCAAGATGAGGTGTCCAATCAACAAATAGCTCTTCTTTTGATTCTTTAACCAAACTCTTAACTACATGCAAACCGTTATCTAACGCATCACGATACTCATCTTCCATTTGAGAGATAGCATCTTCGGCAACAACATTAGTCGTTACCAAGTTTTCAGCATACAACTGACGCGTTGTTTTTTGTTCACGAATTTTCTGATACATCAATGGCTGAGTACCAGAAGGCTCATCCGCTTCGTTGTGACCACGACGGCGATAACACACCAAATCAATCACAACGTCTTTCTTAAACTCGTTACGGTAATCAACCGCTAGCTGGGTCACAAACAATACCGCTTCTGGATCGTCACCATTTACGTGTAAAATAGGTGCTTCGACAATTTTGGCAACATCCGTACAGTATTCAGTAGAACGAACATCTTCACGCTTGTTTGTGGTAAAACCCACCTGATTATTAATCACAACATGAATGGTGCCACCGGTTTTATAAGCACGAGTTTGTGATAACTGGAACGTTTCCATCACCACGCCCTGGCCTGCAAACGCCGAATCGCCATGCAGCAACACAGGAATAACAGCATCACCTTCTAAATCATGACGACGATCTTGACGAGCTCGAACAGAACCCTCAACAACTGGAGATACAATTTCTAAGTGCGACGGGTTAAAAGCTAATGCCAAGTGAACTTCGCCACCAGGCGTCATTACGTTGGATGAAAAGCCTTGGTGATATTTAACATCGCCACTGTGATTGTAATGTGCCTTACCTTCAAATTCATCAAACAAGTCTGATGTCTTTTTACCAAAGGTATTAATCAACATATTCAAGCGGCCACGGTGCGCCATACCGATAACAATTTCTTTAGCGCCGTAGGTTCCGCTACGCTGAATCAATTCATCCATTAGAGGGATTAAACTTTCTCCCCCTTCAAGACCAAAACGCTTAACCCCTGGGTAACGAGAGCCTAAATATTTTTCTAGGCCTTCGGCGGCAGTCAAACGCTCCAAAAGATGTTTCTTAACTTCTTCGCCAAATTTAGGGTGAGAGCGCACACTTTCTAAACGTTGTTGGAACCAACGCTGCTCCCCAGTATTAACGATGTGCATATACTCAGCACCTACGGTAGTACAGTAGGTTTGCTGTAATGCATTTAAAATTTCTTTCAGTGTTGCTTCGTCTTGGCCAATAAATAATGAGCCAGTTTGGAATGTTGTATCCAAATCAGCTTGAGACAACTCATGGAAAGCCAAGTCTAAGTCAGCTACTTGTTCACGTTCCATTAAACCTAATGGATCAAGTTGCGCATGCTGGTGACCACGACCACGAAAGGCATTAATCAGTTGCAATACTTTAACTTGTTTACGTTCGAATTCGCTGCTTACGCTGGATTGTGAAGTAGGTTTTGCCCGATTCTGATTTTTGGAAAGTAACAGAAATTGTTCGCGAATCGGTTTGTGCGGAATGTCGGTCGTGATATTTTCCTCAACTCGTGGGAGTTGATTAAAATATTGACGCCACTCTTCCGGAACTTCGTTAGGATCACGAAGATAAGTTTCAAAGAGCTCTTCTATGTAAGCTACGTTCCCACCGGCGAGTTGAGACGTACTCCATAGCTGCTCCATTGTCAGCTCGTGCATTTAGGACCACCCTGTTTGAACATTTCAAAGGGATAAGTCACAAGACACCTAATACCGGCTCACCGGAGCAGGCCGATCGGATAAGATCGTTGGCCTTGTGAACGAAACGGATGTTACCCGCTCCCTCTTCTTATATACAGCTTAGTAAAAAATAATGCCTTGTAAGCATTATTTTTGAAAGTTTTAAACAGGAGTGAGCTGTATGTCCAACTCACTCCTGATACAGACGACCAATTAGAGCCTCTAAATCAACGATTAATCGTTAAATTTAGATCTCGCGTTGCAACAACATTCCACGAATATGTCCAATTGCGCGCGTTGGGTTTAAACCTTTCGGGCATACATTGACACAGTTCATGATGCCACGGCAACGGAAAACTGAAAATGGATCGTCCAATTCTGCCAATCTTTCTTCAGTAGACGTATCTCGAGTATCCGCTAGGAAGCGATAAGCTTGTAATAAGCCAGCCGGTCCAACGAATTTCTCAGGATTCCACCAGAAAGAAGGACATGAAGTTGAACAGCAAGCGCATAAGATACACTCATACAAACCGTCCAACTTTGCACGCTCTTCAGGTGACTGCAAACGCTCAATAGCAGGCGCTGGCGTATTGTTATTCAGGTATGGTTTAATGCTTTCATACTGTTTGTAGAAAAGCCCCATATCGATAACAAGGTCACGAATTACAGGCATACCAGGCAATGGACGCAAGACTAGCTTGTCGTTTTTACCTTTAGTAGCTTCAGAGATTGGAGTAATACACGCCAAACCGTTTTTACCGTTAATGTTCATACCATCTGAACCACACACACCTTCACGGCATGAGCGACGGTAAGAAACAGAAGAATCCTGTTCCTTAACTAGGTTTAGTACATCCAAAACCATAAGGTCTTTACCCGCAGGGATAGAGATCTCGTAGTCTTGCATGTAAGGCGCTTCATCAGCCTCAGGATTGTAGCGATAAATACTAACTAACATGATTTACTTCCCTATTAATAAACACGGATTTTCGGTTCGAACGCAGGCACAGTCTTAGGTGCAAAGTTCACATCACGCTTACCAATGGTTTTAGTTTCTGGGAAATACAATGAGTGGCATAACCAGTTCTCATCGTCACGCTCGGTATAATCATTACGGGCATGAGCACCGCGAGATTCTTTACGTTCAATAGCTGCAATAGCGGTTGCGTAAGCCGTTTCGAACAAGTTGTCCAGCTCAAGCGCTTCAATACGAGCCGTGTTAAACGCCTGACTCTTATCATCAAGAACCGTATTACGAACACGCTTTTCAATTTCGTCTAATAAGCCCAAACCTTTAACCATGCTATCGCCATCACGGAATACACCGAAATACAACTGCATTGTTTTTTGAAGGTCCGCACGAACAGTCGCAACATCTTCACCAGTAGTAGAGCTATTCAAACGATTCAAACGTGACATTGCACGCTCAATATCTTCTTCACTAGCATCAATTGATTCAAAACCTTCTTTAAAGCTTTGCTCAACCTGAATACCAACCGCTCGGCCAAATACAACCAAATCAAGCAGTGAGTTACCACCCAAACGGTTAGCACCGTGAACCGATACACAAGCGATCTCACCGGCGGCGTATAAGCCTTCGATAACAACGTCTTTACCGTCAACCTGAGTCAAAGCCTGACCACCGATATTAGTCGGTACGCCACCCATCATGTAGTGACACGTAGGTACTACAGGAATTGGCGCTTTAACTGGATCAACGTGTGCGAAAGTACGAGAAAGCTCAAGAATACCAGGAAGCTTGGCATTCAATGTTTCTTCACCTAAGTGATCAAGCTTAAGGAATACATGATCGCCTTCTTCACCACAACCACGGCCTTCTAGAATCTCTAGAACCATAGAGCGAGCAACAACGTCACGACCTGCAAGATCTTTCGCGTTTGGCGCATAGCGCTCCATGAAACGTTCACCGTCTTTATTGACTAAGTAACCGCCTTCACCACGACAACCTTCAGTTACCAATGTTCCAGCACCCGCAATACCCGTTGGGTGGAACTGCCACATTTCAATGTCTTGCATTGGAACGCCAGCACGAATCGCCATACCAACACCGTCACCAGTATTGATTAATGCGTTCGTAGTAGACTGATAGATACGACCTGCGCCGCCAGTAGCCAATACCGTTGCTTTCGCTTTAATGTAAACAGTTTCACCCGTTTCGATATCAATCGCGATAACACCAGCAACCTGACCTTTAGAATTCTTAACCAGATCAACCGCATACCACTCATTTAAGAAGGTAGTACCGCCTTTCAGGTTACCTTGATACAAAGCGTGCAATAATGCATGACCCGTACGGTCAGCTGCAGCACATGTACGTGCAGCCTGAGTTGTATCATTAGGACCTTTTGACTGACCGCCGAATGGACGCTGATAAATACGCCCTTCTTCAGTACGAGAAAAAGGTAGACCCATGTGCTCTAGTTCAAACACAGCTTGCGGGCCAACAGAACACATGTATTCGATAGCGTCTTGGTCACCAATATAATCGGAACCTTTAACAGTATCGTACATGTGCCAGCGCCAATCATCATTCGGATCAGCAGACGCAATTGCACACGTAATACCGCCTTGAGCAGATACAGTATGTGAACGCGTTGGGAATACTTTAGTAACACAAGCAGTTTTAATACCCGCTTCAGTCAACTGAAGTGCAGCGCGCATGCCTGCACCACCGCCACCGATTACGATAGCGTCATAGGATAAAGTACGAATCTTGTTAGACATAACTTACGCTCCCCATAAAATATCAATGCCCCATACTAGATAGACGAAAACAAACGCCGCTGTCACTAGTAGGAAAAGGAAACGAATACCTGTTGGTTTAATATAGTCTGTAGCGATAGTCCACATACCAACCCAGCCATGTGCACAGATCGAAATCAATGCCAACAAGCTAGCGATTTTCATAGCAGTGCATGAAAACAAACCCTGCCAATCGCTGTACTGGAGATCCGGATGAGCAATCACGAAGCCCAACAAGAACAAGGTGTAAACTGCTAAGATAACCGCAGTTAAACGTTGAATGACCCAGTCGTATAAACCACTGCGTCCTAAATTAGTAATACTTGCTACCATACCCAAACTCCAGCCAAAGCGATCACGATTGCACCACTTACCAAGGTAATAATGGCACCAACTTTTCCGCCTTCTTTGCTTTCACCAATGCCTGCGTCCATTACCAAGTGTTTAATACCAGCAACTAGGTGATAACCTACTGCTGATAAAATTAACCAAGTAATCAACTTAGCAAGACCATTATCGAACGTCGATTTTAGCTCTGCAAAACTTTCAGCTGATTCAAGTGATGCGTTTAACGCAGTCAACATGAAGGCAACAGCAAAAAATAATGCGAAACCAGAAATACGATGAAGGATAGAAGCCTTTGCAGGAAGAGGGAGCTCTATAGTAGTCAGATCCAGATTTTTAGGTCTATTGCTATTCACGGCTCATCTACACTCTATTTTAGTGTTACTGTTTAAAAACTAAACAAATAACGTGGCTTAAAATAATCAACAACAAACTGCATACTTTCATACAGGTAAATGTCGCGACAAATTATAATCATCCACACACTTTTTTACAAACTTAAGGGCCAACTAATCCCAAACTCATTTTTTTACAGTGGATAATCAAGACAATTAATCCTGTGCAAAATTTAGTCATCAGAAAGTATGATCCGTAAATTATAAGGCTTTCAGCGATGTTTATGATGATATATGTTCTATACTAGACAACATATTGAGATAACGCTTTGTAATGGAATAATTGACAAACACGCAAGAGGCTCTATAGTTTCGACTTTTATTTAAGCGATAAACTAAGCGCCAATAGCTTTATTAACTCAATTAACGCAAATAAATTCAGTAGCAGGAGGCCTTCATGGCTGATATTAAAGCGACCTTAACCGTCGATGGCATTGAAGAAAGTTTAGAATTGCCAGTTTATAAAGGCACCCTAGGTCCAGACGTCGTTGACGTGCGTAGCTTAACCGGCAAGAATCTTTTCACTTACGATCCTGGTTTCGTTTCCACTGCAGCTTGTGAATCAAAAATCACATTCATCGATGGCGCAAAAGGTATTCTTTTACACCGCGGCTACCCTATTGATCAGCTTGCAGAAAACTCTGATTATTTAGAAACGTGCTTTTTACTTCTTCACGGCGAACTGCCAACTGAAGAAGAAAAAGAAACGTTTGTTAATACCATCAAAAACCACACAATGGTTCACGAACAATTAAATCATTTCTTTAATGGTTTCCGTCGTGATGCACACCCAATGGCCATCATGTGTGGCGTTGTTGGTGCTCTATCTGCTTTCTATCACGATTCTATGGATATCAGCAATCCTCAGCATCGTTTGATTTCTGCACATCGCTTGATTGCAAAAATCCCGACACTAGCAGCAATGGTTTACAAGTACTCAATGGGTCAACCATTCATGTACCCACGCAACGACCTGTCTTATTCTGAAAACTTCCTACACATGATGTTCAACACACCGTGTGAAGAAAAGAAAATTAGCCCAGTTCTTGCTAAAGCAATGGATCGTATTTTCCTATTGCACGCAGATCACGAACAGAATGCCTCTACGTCCACAGTACGCTTAGCTGGCTCTACTGGCGCCAACCCATTCGCCTGTATCGCATCAGGCATTGCAGCCCTTTGGGGACCTGCTCACGGCGGTGCTAACGAAGCAGTTCTTAATATGCTTGAAGAAATCGGTGATGTTTCTAATATCGACACCTTCGTTGCAAAAGCAAAAGACAAAGAAGATCCTTTCCGCCTAATGGGCTTTGGTCACCGAGTTTATAAAAACTTCGACCCTCGCGCTAAGGTAATGAAGCAAACATGTGACGAAGTTCTAGCTGAGCTTGGCATGGAGAACGATCCTCTATTAAAGATCGCTCTTAAGCTTGAGCAGATTGCAACTGAAGATGAATACTTCATCAAGCGTGGCCTATACCCGAACGTAGATTTCTACTCAGGTATTATCTTGAAAGCGATTGGTATTCCATCTGAAATGTTCACAGTAATTTTTGCTACTGGCCGTACGCCAGGCTGGATTGCTCACTGGAATGAGATGATCAGCAGCGATTACCGTATTGGTCGTCCTCGTCAGCTTTACACAGGCTCTCCTAAGCGCGACTACCCAGCCAAGTAATATTGGTGTCGTAGCAGGACCCTAAAAGCCGCATCATATGATGCGGCTTTTTTTTGTTAAAATTTCAACTCACAGCAGCAACATAGAAAAAATCATCTAAACTTTTTATAATATCAACGGATGAAATGAATCATGTTAGAACCTGAGCGCCATTCTTTAAGCAGCCAAGTGCCTAAACACTCCATGGACTTTAGCCAGGTTGCTGAAACAATCACCATGCTGGCACTAACCATTGCCCAAATTGAAACCAGCATGAAAGACGGCGACAAATCAGTCGATATTTTGACCAGTGGATTCTCCGACCTAGCCAAAAATAGCAAAGACATTATCAGAGAAGCCGGTAAATTCACCCCAGACTCAGTCAACAACACCGAAATTCAAAAAAACATAATTCATGCCGCTAAAGACATTGAAAAAAGATTACAACAAGCCGTCATATCATTTCAATTTTACGATCGATTAACACAGCGCCTCGACCATGCATCTCAAAGCCTAGAAAAAATTGGCCACTTAATTGCCAACCCTAATGAACGCTATAAAAAGGATGCGTGGCGAAAAGCACAAGAAGATATAAAAAGTAGCTACACAATGGAAGCCGAACGCATTATGTTCGAACACATTATGCGCGGCCAAACCATTGCAGAAGCACTAGAAATTTACCAGCACCAGTTTAGTAAGAGCAAGCAAGAAAGCTACGATACCGATGACGAAGTAGAGCTCTTTTGATACCTTCTAAACCAGCACCATCAAACCGCAATATCAACCTCCTGCCCAACGCTCAATTCCAGACCTTTTGCATATTTAAACGTTAAGTTCTGTCCAAAATATATTTCTTTATTAGTACGACAATATTTCAAAAGAACCGGCAAGATATGACGATCTCGCTCTGCAGTTGCTGGATTCAACAGAGGAATGACACAGCGCTGGCAACGCTTAACAACACTCATTTCCAGACTCACCTCAGCCTCAGAGCGCTTAATACTTAGCGCCTTCCAATCAATTTCGGCAAAAGACAGTGTATTGCCTATAACAATATTGGGCCTAAAATTGAGCGGACTAATATCACCTTCACAAGCAGCATTCATTTCATCAACACTCGACTGAGCAATAACCAATAATGGAAAGCCATCAGCGAAACTTACCTGAGTATTCTTATCGGCATAACTTTCATCCGCCAAGCGCTCACAATCACCTTGATAAATAAGGCGACAGTCATGCTGAAGCAATACACTAAACCACTCAGCAATTTCATCACCGCAATCATAACCACGAACATGATCAGACCAAACATCAACATCAACTAATTGGCCCTTTACTGGTAAACAGTGTGATGAAACCAATGCGTGATTCAACGACTGCTCTACCCAGACACAACCATCCGTTATGCGGGTAGAAATTAAAGCCATCTGCGGGATTTCACGCTGAGATAAAAAAACACCCGTTTTTGCATCGACTAGCATCCACCAACGATCAAACATAGGGCCTTTTTTAGTAAGTTGTATTTGAGAGACTGAAATACCCGCACATGACTTTACTGGGTAAATAAAAAGTTGATCAATTTGGGCAAGCATAGCGATTCCATATCGTATATCCAATTAAATAAAGCAGTGCTTAATAGCACCACATTCATTAGCAAACAATTATACACATGGATGTTTGACGCTAGCATAAATTACTTACAATCCTTCCTCACCTCCTACTTCTTTTTCTTCAAGCCCCATTTTTTTTCGGATTATCCTCTGAACTTCTCGCGTCAACTTCTCTGGCTGAAATTTAGATAAAAACCCATCACAACCAACCTTCTCGACCATTGCCTTATTGAAATTGCCTGAAAGAGAAGTATGCAACACAATGAACATACCTTTTAACTCAGGATCCTTACGAACCTCAGTCGTTAACATATACCCATCCATTTCTGGCATCTCTGCATCGGTTATCAACATCAACACATCATTAGCAATATCTTTCCCTTCCGCTTTCCAAGCCTGTAAAACTTGATATGCTTCAAGACCATTGTGTGTCGCGACTACATCAATACCCAACTTTAGCAAAACTCCCTGCACCTGATTCAATGCCACCTGTGAATCATCGGCAATTAAGATCTGCTTGCCTGCAATCAGTGGGGCCAACTCTTTATCAATCCAAGAATCGCTAATATCAGGGTTATAAGGCGTAATCTCAGACAAGACTTTCTCTACATCAATCACCTCTACAATACGATCATCTAAGCGGCAAATAGCAGTCAGATAATGAGATCGCCCAGCCCCCGTAGGCGGAGGTAAAATCTCATTCCAATTCATATTAACGATTCGCTCAACCCCAGCCACGAGAAAAGCTTGAACTGTCATATTGTACTCAGTCACAACAATCGTCGAGTTTTCATCAATTACCGTTTTGCCCATTTTAATGGCTCGGCGTAGATCAATAACCGGAATCGTCTGCCCACGCAGATGCGTCACTCCAACCACCAATTCATGGCAATCTGGAAGTGCAGTCAATCTTGGCAGACTCATCACTTCTTGAACTTTAAATACGTTGATAGCAAAAAGCTGACGACCACCCAGACTAAATAATAAAAGCTCTAGTCTATTCTGACCAACAAGCTGGGTTCGCGCATCAACTGAGCTTAAAACACCACTCATAGACTACTCCACACAGGTTTATCTTATTTAGTGTAGTCAATCCTATTGAGTCTGTATGACATTATTTGCCAAATATCATCTACACTCATAACTAGATGAGGACAATCATGCAAAATAAAGCGAATGTACTGTTAGCAAGACAACCAATCTTCGATGCCGATCTCAATACCGTCGGCTACGAACTGCTGTATCGCCCTATCCCAAGTGACGATGAAGGCTGGCAGAATCATAGTGGTGACCTTGCAACCAATGAGGTTCTTGTTCACGCCTTTGATAACATCGGATTAGAGGAAGTGACTGGAGGCAAGCCTGCGTATATAAATTTCACCGAGCACTGGCTTCACAACCCACCTCCATTTAATTCTAATAGCGTTATCGTCGAGGTTCTTGAGCATATAAAGCCAACACCTATTATATTAGAGGCCATTGCAAAGCTTCGTAAGCAAGGCTTTACGATCGCGCTCGATGACTATCTAGGCGAATCCTTTCAAGATCCTTTTCTGCCCTATGTCGACATAATCAAACTCGACATACTAGGCTTCGACTCACTTGATAACGTAAAGAGCATCATTTCAGAAAAAGGACGAGAGAAGTTTCGCTGGTTGGCAGAAAAAGTGGAAACCAGAACTGAATATGAACTCTGCCAAGAAGCAGGCTGCAACTATTTTCAGGGGTATTTTTTCAGCAGACCGTCAAACATATATGGCACATCACTCAGCAGCAATAAACGCATCATTTTAGAATTAATTCGCTCACTACAAGACCCAAAAACCTCGACTGAAGACCTAAAAAAACTACTATCACAAGACCCTGAACTGAGCTTTCGACTGCTTAAATTGGTTAATTCAGCAGCCTTCAGCCAACAAAATAAAGTAGAATCACTAGAGAGAGCTATTATTTTAGTGGGATTTGACCAGATCAAAGCTTGGGTCGTTATGCTCAGCTTAGGAAAACTTGAAGATAAACCGCTCGAACTCTGTAAACAATCTCTGCAAAGAGCCTATTTCTGTCAAAATCTATCCGCTGTATTTCCTTCAACAGATAAAAGTATCGCATTCATCACTGGTCTTCTTTCGAACCTAGATGCTTTTTTTGACATGCCTCTTTCACAAATTTTAGAGAAAATTAATCTTCACAAAGATATAAATCTCGCATTAATAAACAAAACCGGAAAACTTGGCTTCATCATTTCAACGGTATTTAATATGGAAAAAGGCCACTGGCATAAAATACGCTGGGACCTTTGGAAAAAAATGGAAGTCCCTCCCTACATCGTCGAAGAACTATACTTAGAAAGCATTAAAAAAGCCGATAGCTTATTCGGCCATTAGATAAACCAAAAGCATTAATGCTTAGAAGTTCAAAACGATAATACCTAGAAGCTCACACCAGCCTAAGCCTACTTCTTAGGGTAACCCGTAATATCACGAATAGAACGATATAAAGGCTGCATACGTTTATACATTTTCTTATACACCTCCTTATAAAGTCTATCGTAGAGCTGAACCGTCGATTGATTAGGTTCAAACACATCGCCGACCCGAGTCATCTTCTCAATCGCCGCATCATAACCAGAGTATATCCCCAACCCAACAAAACAGTTAATCGCAGCGCCCAAGCCCGAAGCCTCAAAAGTATGCGGACGTTCAGCAGACATACCAAAAATATCAGCCGTTAACTGCATAGCCGCATCACTTTGTGAACCCCCACCCGAAACACGTAATCGAGTTATTTTGGTGCCACTGCGTTTCTCGATTGCTTCCTTGCCCGATCGTAACTCATAAGCCAGCCCCTCAAGAATTGCTCGGTAGATATGCGCCCGCTTATGCACGTCGCCAAAACCAATGAATGCGCCTTTACCTTCAGGCCCTGGCTGTCGGATGCCAGGCGACCAATAAGGTTGCATCATTAAGCCCATAGAACCCGCAGGGACCTGGTTTAGCAACTCATCAAATAACTGCTCTGTCTCAACCCCCAGCTCTTTGGCTTTACGCTGTTCTGCTTGAGCCAATTCATTTTTGAACCAGCTAACCATCCAAAATCCACGATATACCATCATTTCAGTATTGTACTGACCTGGAATTGCAGCCGTATAAGGCGGCATAAAAGGAATCGTTTCGATATACTTTTTGGTCGTCGTATTAATCGTTGCCGTTGTACCGTAACTTAAACAACCAATGTGTGGAGCAATCCCCCCAGCCCCTAAGACCTCACACGCCTTATCTGACGCCGCCGCAATCATTTTCAGACCTTCCGGCAGACCCGTATGATGTGATGCTTCAGCAGTGATCTTGCCGAGTAATTCACCGGGTTTAACAAGTTCTGGCATCATGCTGCGATCAGCCGTCAACAGCTTCCACTTCAAATCACTTTTTTTAGCCCAATCTTGCTTGCGATAATCGTAAGGGAAATACCCCACCATAGACCCAGTTGAATCTTTTATTTCTCCGCACAACTGATAGGTTAAATAGCCCGACAGGTTAATATAATGCTTAGTCTTCGCCCAGATTTCAGGTTCATTTTGTGCTTGCCAATTGTCACGCGCCTTAGCTCTTAAATCTTCAATAAGATTGGTTAAACCCGCCACCTTAATAATAATTCCCCAAAGACCTGAAACGGGCTTTTCGGGAACGGCTTTTCGCTGATCCATCCAGACAATCGCGGGCCTTAAAGGCTTTTTATCAGCATCTAAATTAATCATGGTATAGCGCTGCGTTGTGAGCGATAAACCTTTAATTTGCTTTGGTTTCACAATTCCTTGCGCCCAAAGTTCTTGACATGCCTGACCCAGCGCTCGCCAATAATATTCAGCCTCTTGCTCAGCCCAGCCAGGCTGATTAGAGAAATAAGCCTCTAAATGAACCTTACTTTTAGCAACTTCATTGCCTTGCTCATCAAATACAAGAGCACGAATACTCTGCGTACCATTATCGATGGCAAGTACATATTGTGGCTGAGTCACAGCATTTTCCTTTTTATTATTACCCGCCTTTCTTTCCCATAGAAATTGAAGCGAGCGGTTTCATGCAGTCATTTATTTAGCAGGGATACTGTAATAGGTATTCCAAATCGTTTTGTACCGCTCAAGCTCAGCCTGCCAATGTGAATCATCCCACTTCAGTTCTTGACAGCAGATTGCTTTAATTTTAGCTTCATAAATTAAACCACCCTGCTCTACTAATAAGCCAATGCGCGTTCGGCGTAATAACAAATCATCTAAATGAACGACAGCTTCGTTTCTAGCAGACCAACGTAATTCAGCCCACATAGCGCTAGCACCCGGAATTACATCCAGTTCATTGGGCTGAGCTTGAGCCAATAAAAGGTCGCTATCCATTCCATAGTGGCCCTTTAAGCGCTTTTTCAGATACCCAGGTAGCGATTTAAACAAGGCATGTATCGGATTTGACTGGGTAAACATCTCAGCACCAGAATCCAATGCACTAAAGCCAGGCAAATACGACCCTGCTTCTTTTAAAACATCGAGCGCAATCAGACGAAACGTCGTTAACTTACCGCCACTGACCGTCACTAGGCCTTTATCAGACCAAATACTGTGATTACGTTTTTCTTTAGAAGGATTCAAAGCCCCAGAACTGACCAGTGGTCTAACACCCGCCCATGAAGAAATAATATCTGGTTCTTTCAGATTTGCTTTAGGGAATTGAAAATTAACAACACGCATCAAGTATTCAAGCTCGGCACGCGTCATTGCAACTTCCTTATTATCGATGCCTTTATTATCGATATCGGTTGTACCAATAACAGTACGTCCTTCCCAAGGAAAGATGAAAATTGGACGCTTATCATCCGGGTGCATTGCGGTATAAGCTTGCGCAACAGGTAGGCGCCAGCTAGGCACAACAATATGACTACCACGAGCCGGACGGATATTTTTCTCGTCACTCATTTCACCGCGCAGCTCATCAGCCCACGCGCCCGTCGCATTGATAACCACCTTAGCTTTAACAGAATAAATCTCATCCGTTTCCGCATTCTCTAAGATTCGCACCGACTACTCGGCCGTTTTCTTTTATTAAAGAATCAACACCCACGTAGTTAATGACCTCAGCACCATCTTCTTGAGCTTCGCGTAAAACACGAATAACCAAGCGAGAATCATCGGTCACCGCATCGGCAAATTGCGTTCCACCAATTAAATTTTCTTCATTAATTAACGGACTTAAACGTTCGAAGTCTTGAAGCTTATGATATTTACGGTATTTTTTACCAGCAAACAAATCATAAATGCGCAGCAAGCTATTAAAAACAAATGGCCCAGGAAAACCACCTTTATAATGCGCCATTAAGTAGCCCATCTGGTCAACCAAGCCCGGCGCTTCATTCATCAAACGTTCGCGCTCAGAAACCGAATGCATCGTCGTTTTAATATCGCCTGCCGCAATGTAACGCAGCCCACCGTGAACCATCTTTGAAGAACGGCTTGAAGTGCCCCAGGCAAAATCTTTGCGATCAAGCTAACAGTACACTTAAACCGCGTCGTGCAGCTTCACGCGCAATACCGGCCCCAGTAATACCACCACCAGCAATCACAACATCCCATTCGTCTTGCTTGTTTTCTCTCAAGCGATTTAGCAACAGTTCACGATTACCTGATTGCCATGCTTCTTGCCACATAATTACTGCTCTTTAAAAACCGCTAACCACAAGTCAGCGGTGATAAGTAAAAAGGAAATCAACCTGCATTATTTAATGCAGGTTATTTGTCATCTTCAATCAAAATACCCGGATTCAAACGTTTTTCTGGGTCAAAATCTTTAATCAAAGTTTCAATTACACGCATGCCGAGTTCGCCTTTTTCAGCAGGCATATAAGGTGCATGATCACGACCGACACCGTGCTGATGTGAAATCGTTGCACGGCCTTGAGCAATAACGTCACAAGTATTACCTTTCAACTTCTTCCAGCGTGCCAATGTACCTTCATAAGTATCTGCGCAGCGGAAGAAATACGTTGTATAAATACTCGAACCTTGACCATAAACATGAGAAAGATGCGTAAAGACCATCGCCTCTTCGCCCTCATCTTTTAGCGCCGTACGCAAAGATTCTTCCATGCCATTCATCATATTATCAACGTTATCCCAATCGGTAGACGTTTCTAACGTATCAACAGCAATGCCTTGAGCCCACGTTGTTTCACGCAAGTACGGGAACTTAAAGCGACCGTGAGCCCAAATAGAACCCATAATATTTGCTAATGGTCCGCCAATACCTTTGTATTGTCTTAGAATTTTCTTAACTTGCTTCATCGACGTTTTATTTTGGAACTTGGTACCTGTCACACCAAACGTCAACATACAGCGATTATCATCCAATCCACGAAGACGCAAATAGCCATCAAGCAATTTAAACTGCTTCAATGTCGTACCTAAATTTGCATGAGCACGAGTTTCAGCCGCGTTACTCACACGCATCATCGACATAGGAATTTTTTGCTGAGCAACTTCACGCGCAACAGCCTTACCCGCTTCCCAGTTTGGCATAAAGCAAACCATGAACTTTTCTTCTTTAGCCACACGTACAACACGCACCTTAACTTCGGTATAGATGCCCATACGGCCTTCCATACCCATCGTTACTTCGCGCATATCAGGGCCAGCAGAAGATGCAGGAATAGTAGGAATATCCATCGTCCCCAACATCGTTTCCAACTTACCACCGGCAAACATTTGCTCAATTCGACCGTAGCGCAACGACTGCTGGCCAGAAGAGCGAGTTGCGATCCAACCACCAATAGTCGACAACTCCCACGACTGAGGATAATGTCCTAGAGTATAACCACGCGCTTGCAGCTGAGCTTCTACTTGTGGCCCAGGCGTACCGGCACCAAACGTTGCAATTTGGCTTTCTTCATTCAATTCCATCAGCTTATTCATTCGACCCATATCAATGGTCAAAATCGCCTTAGGACTTTCTTGCGGAGTAATATGACCCGCTACCGAGGTGCCGCCGCCATAAGGAATCACAATAAAATCATGTTCAACCGCAAGGTCTAAAATCTCACGAACCTGAGCACTGGTTTCTGGGCAAGCAATACCATCAGGAAAAACATCAAAGTCACCGCTGCGCATGGCCAGCCAATCCGGAAAACTCTGACCACGAGCGTGACGTACTCGCTCTTCAGCATCGGTGCTAATAAGCGGGTGTTTCGGTAAACGTGATGCAGGAACCTTAGCAATCACACTTTCAAGAGTCGCATCTTTCAGAGGCTTAGGTTCGCCGATAACACTACGAATTAATGCACCGCCATGTTCAGAAACTTCTTTAGTGGTACTGTCATCACCCCAACCATTCCAACGACGCATAGTATTCTCCGATTATTTTAATTATGGTCCAGTATATAGACCCATGACGCTTGTAGCGCTAATATGACATTAGTTTACTAAGCCGACTATCTTTAGCAACGTCACATTCGGACAGTAACGTAGTAAATTAGGACACCCAAAATTGCCGAGACTGTATTGACGAGCTTATGACTGAAGACCGCCTAGGATCCGCCTCTACTGCCGCACTCCGCCAGTATCTTCGAGCCGCGCAAGATTATGACATTGAAGCGGAAGATGCGCTTGTACAAAATGATCTACCTATTGGTATTTTGGACAACAGTATTACTCGCGTAACGGGCACTGAATTTCAGCGCCTAATCCGCTGGTTAGTCGACGCCTGCAATGACCCTCTATTTGGGTTAAAAAGTGGATCGTACGTTCAACCTGGTTCTTACAGCATATTCGGCTACATGATCATGAACTGCCGCAGTGCTCGCGAAGCTCTTCACATGACCCCAATGTACGAAAGTATCGTGGGCGATATGGGCATAACCAAACTCGAAAAAGCCGGCAGTCGTTTAGCTGTTCGCTGGTTGTGCCAATATGACGACCCCGTCATCATTCCGCACATGATCGATAACGTCCTCTACTCTTGGACACAATTTGCCCGTTACCTTGCCGACCTGCCTGAAGGCAAACCTTATTGTGTTCAGCTTGAACGTCAGCAGCCCGGTGAGCAGGCACTTAAAACCTACCAAGAGATGTTTGGCTGCGAGATTGAATTCAACGCCAAACGTAACGCATTAATTGTTGACGAAGATGTTTTAGAAATCCCCCTACGTCAGCCAGACCCAGGACTTCTGCAAAGCCTAACGCAGCAAGCTGAGTCGATGATGAATGAAATCAAACAAAAGAAAACCATCGTCCTTCAAGTCCGTGCCGTTTTAAGACAATTGATGGAACACGAATTACCACGCAAAGAAAAAGTCGCCGAAGCCCTCGACATGACGGAACGAACGCTGCAAAGAAGACTCCAAGAAGCAGGCACAGGCTACCAAAATTTGCTCGACGACATTCGACGAGAAACAGCGATTAAATGGCTAACCACTACTCAGGTTGCGATTAACGAAATCGCCACTAATTTAGGCTTTAGTGAAGTTCGTTCATTTCATCGTCGATTTAAATCTTGGACCGGACATGCACCGGGCGAATACAGAACCTTGCACTCCAACAGCCTCTAATACACTCATAACAGGGTCACATAATGAGAACTAAAGTTGAATTCCCAAGCCAAGGTCAAAATTTAGCGGGTTTACTTGAAACACCTGAACGGGCCATTAGAGCCTACGTTTTATTTGCCCATTGCTTCACCTGCGGAAAAGACATTGCCGCCGCATCACGCATCAGCCGATTTTTGGTCCAGCACGGCTTTGCTGTTTTTCGCTTTGATTTTACAGGCTTAGGCAATAGCGATGGTGACTTTGCCAATACAAACTTCTCTTCCAATACCGAAGATCTAATCGCCGCCGCGTACTTTCTTGAACAAAACTATCAAGCACCCCAGTTACTAATAGGCCATAGCCTAGGTGGTGCAGCCGTATTAGCCATGGCTGACAAGCTGCCTGCCGTCAAAGCGGTTGTCACCATTGGAGCTCCGTTTGAAGCCAGCCATGTTATGCATAACTTCAATGCTCACCTAAACACTATCGATACCGACGGACAAGCTCAGGTGAATCTAGGGCCCCGAAAATTCACCATCAAAAAGCAGTTTTTGGATGATCTTCGCAATCAAACAACCGACCACATAAAACAGCTAGATAAAGCCCTATTAGTCATGCACTCCCCCATCGACCTAACCGTCGATATCTCAGATGCAGAGAAAATCTACAAAGCCGCAATGCACCCTAAAAGCTTTGTAAGCTTAGACTCAGCTGACCATTTACTAACCAAATCCATCGACAGCGAATACGTAGCGCAAACAATATCGGGCTGGGCAAGCCGCTACATTCCAGAACTCAAAACTGAAACCCCAACCCTTGAAAAAGGTCATGTACTCGTATCAGAAGTCGACCATAAATTTCAGCAAGACGTATTTTCAGATAGTCACCACTGGTATGCTGATGAGCCCGTCGAAATGGGCGGTCAAAACACCGGGCCAGATCCGTACGAACACTTATTAGCCGCACTCGGCGCCTGTACGGCAATGACCATTCGCATGTATGCAAATCATAAGAAACTTCCGCTAGAACACGTTGAAGTATCGCTAAGCCACGAGCGTAATTATATAAATGATGCAGAAACGTCAGAAGATGAACATTCGAAAATAGAAGCCTTGATTAGAAAAGTTCAACTAGTAGGCCCGTTAACAGATGCAGACAAAGAACGCCTAATGCAGATAGCTGACCGATGCCCAGTGCATAAGACCCTGCACAACAACCCACACGTAATAACCACCATAGTTGAATGATTTCACTTCACTATTTGAAAATTTAGATATCAAGAACTAGGCTTTATATGAATACCCTAATATATCATTGCTTGTCTTGGAGCACCTATGAGTAATAAACAGCGTGGTTTTACGCTAATCGAACTGGTTTTAGTCGTTGTCATACTTGGAATTTTATCCGTTGTGGCACTCCCTAAATTCATTGATTTATCCGAAGAGGCACAAGTTTCTGCAATCAAAGGGCTTGCAGGCTCAATTGAAAGTTCAAGTGGTATTAATCATGCCGTGGATATTGCAGTTGAAGCCGGAATAAGTTCAGATACCTTTCAAACAATTGATAATTGTAGCGATGCTGGCACACTGCTCGCTAGCAATGCATTACCTGATGGATACACAGTCGCAGCGGTTGCTGTAGCCGATAAAGCCACCGTAACATGCACACTCACACACACAACATCTAGCGAAACCGCAACGTTTGTTATAATTGGCGCAACTTAAAACTTGCCTTTTAATATGGCTCTAGGCTGTGCTTGATAAATATGATTAAGCAGCAACCTAGAGTCATTCATCACCACTCTTCCAAACGACCATTCACGCCAATAATTATTAGCCGCCACGATAAGAACTCTTACTTTATTCACCTAAAGTCCTCTCTATAAAGCACCGTCAAAATCTGGAGCTGGAAAACGCCCAGCAACCACACCCGCCTCTGAATAATACGCCGCTGCCAACTTTTTGCTGAACGGCGTCAATGTCAAAAAAAGTGACTCTTCTATTTATTCATAAATAATTCCATTGTGTTTACAACGATTCTAGGCAATGAAGATCAGCTATTACTGATAATGAAGTTACTTTAGGCAAATGCATGACAGAAAGATAACGCAGTTTTTTTAACCCAGAAATACATTCAAAACTTTCATCAGGAAACGTCGCAACAACCAAAACCTCAAGATTAATACAGTCGGCTAATGATGCTAAAGAAGTATATTTACAGTGCCAAATTCTTATTGAACGAACTTCAGAAGGCGAATCAATAATAGGCATCACCTTACTAGAGTCTCTCATAAAATCTAAATGCATCTAACTAGCCCTGTTAATCTATGGCCTGTTAATCTATGGCCAAGTATTTATTACTTATTATTGCAACGTTTAATCCGGTGTACTTTAAAATGGATAAAGATGAATTTTGATTTTTATTCTCTAAAATCAACACTAACGAACGTGCTCTAGCCTGTCATTATTAAATTCAAAAACAAGGCTTCCCATAATCAGTGTATTACCCTCTTTAACAATAAAAGCATCAGGATACTCACTACGCAGAATAGACAATAGATCTTGCTGACTATGATCAGAGTGTGCCTTAACAACCATCTTCGCCAACACCTTATTCGCTTCAACTTGATCATTATATGAAACCCTCAAATGAGTATATGAGGTTCCATTATCAAGAAGCACATACAAGACACACAACAGAGACAGCAGTAAAAGCGGCAATGTAAGAAAAAAAGCGACCTTCCATTTATTCATACATAATTCCATTGTGTCTTAACCAACCACCGACATGACGACCCGCAGGATCGTGATGCGTCCAATGAACAACTCATTATATTCATTGTACTGAATAGAATAAACTGTATCAATACGTTAATATTTTAATTCATGGTGCTAAGTTAATATTGTGAGCAATTAATACCGTAATCTACAGCATATTCAGAATAAATCTGATGGAATTATAAAAATAACCAACCACCGACATGACGACCCGCAGGATCGTGATGCGTCCAATGAACGACTCCACCCTTATCATTCCATTCGTACTGACCATAGAACTCAACCGTATCACCTACGTTAATATTCTTAATTCTGGGTGCTAAGTCAATATTGTGAGCAATTAATACAGTCAATCCTACAGGCATCTTCAGAATAAACCTCTGATGGCGAGATCCCTTATTATCATCAGATAAAATTTTAACCACCAAACCTGCATCTCTCAACTGAACACCGCTCAAACCGGAATGATAGGCATGAGAAACCGATGCATCACTGGCAGAGCTCGCAAATGAGAACACCAGTATGACTAATAATAAAAGCGTATTTTTAATCATTTTACTTATTAGCTCCTAGCTTCTGACAATAAGTATTAGAAGCGTATATTAATTGTTTTGGTGAATAGTTTTTTATCGTCGAGTATTGCCTCAACCAACCACTCTCCTGGGGTATCAATCGCTAACTTCGGTGAGACCTTCGTGACAAACCAAATCGAATTTGTCGATGAGATTTGTGTGTCAGCATTATCAAAGATCAACACTCCTTTAGCATCAGAGATTTTTATTCTAATGGTATAGGCTTGTTTACGCTTAATACTTGTAAGGCTTGTATAAGTATAAAAGCTCTTCTGTCGTTTGCTTATGTTAATTTCATCAAGATTATCGACAGGTTCATTTTCTTTACTGATATCCGAAGTTAGGACAAAGCGATAAGGAATTGAAGATTGCTTATTATCCAGAGAGCCTTCATTAGACAGTGAGTTGCTGGGTTTCAAAACAACCTTATCAAAAGACATTTTTACGGGCGGGCTATCTGAAAAATTAAGTTTCCCATCCTCACCAACCCATTTAAAAATATCAGCATTAGCCACATGAGAACTTACACAGGTTAAAAACACAAAGCATTGAAAAAAGGCTGAAGAACTCACAAAGGGTAGTTTAATAAAACTCATTATTTTGGTCTTCCTTGAGCGATTATCGATGGCTATTCAGCAGACAAACACCATACAGCGAATTCATTACCACTAGGCTCAACAAAGTGAAAACGGCTACCACCAGGAAATGCGAAAATAGGCGTGGATACCTTACCACCACAAGATTCAACCGTTGATTGAGCTTGCTCTAGATTATCAGTTAGCAAAACCAGCAGCGCAGCTCCCTTTGACGCCAATGAGGTTAAATCAGACCTATAAAAGCCACCTTCCAATCCTGCATCAGAAAAAGCAGTATAATCATCACCGTAATCAGTAAAACTCCATCCAAAAGCATCTTTAAAGAACTTCTTAGTCGCAGGAAGATCTTTAGCTGGAAACTCTACGTAGTTTAACTTTATATTTTTCGGCACAACTTAAATCCTTTTGCTATTGAGTATTTTGAGCGCTTTATTAAATGATGAGTATGCCTAAATTTTATCACCAGTGATGGCGAGGCTTAATAATACCTATCAAAAATCGAGATGATACATTTCATCTCGATTCTAAAGTAGATAAGTACTATAAATAGAAAAGCAACTCGCCTAGATTTTCCGGGCTCGTTCAGCAATAGGATAGGTCGCGACTTCGCGCGACTTATCCTTATTCGTTAAGCTGCTTTGGCACCAAGATCTCTAGCTTTATTTAACCATTTATGACGATCTTTCTCTTCCGAATTAATTACAGAACCAAATTCTGTTAACTTGACTGGCTTCACCCCACAAAACTCTAGGACTGTGCGCTTCATCATTTTATGCGAGGGAGCACCGTAAATAAGCTTGTAATACCATGGCGGAGTATCCATTGTCACAATTAAGCGCGCGGTTTTTCCCGTTAAGAGTTTTTTTTGAAAAACACTACCTTTTTCATACTTAAATGCAAAACCTGGCAATAAAATCCGGTCTAATGCTCCTTTCATTAAAGCTGGAATCCCGCCCCACCAGACAGGATATACAAAGACCAAATGCAAGGCTTCTCGAATCTTATTTTGCAAATGAATAAGGTCCGGCTCTAGAACTTGATGATTCTCGTACCCATTTCTGGATATAGCCTGAAACTCTAATGAGGATAAATGAATAACATCCACCACATGCCCAGCATCTTTTGCACCTTGAGCGTATGAATCAGCCAAACTATGACAGAAACTTGAATTTTTAGAGCTTCCATTTACAACTAAAATTCGCTTCATTTATATCTCCATCAAATCTACGCGAATACTTTTTGCCTAACCAAGCTGTAGAAGAATTAACTTTTGAGCAAGTTAATTCTTATTCATCCATTGTTTAATTTTTTCAGATTCACACACCGAAAACCAGGCAAATGAATATTTTGATTAATATATCACCAAACAATGCTCAAATCATCACTACTTCTGTAGTGGTACAGTGATTTTGGCCACCTAAATAGAGGTGATATCATCACCTCATAAGTATCTTAGGTGACATATGAGTAAGCAAGGTAGAAAGCATTTTACACCTGAATTTCGTTCAGAAATTGCACAACTAGTCATTAATAAACATTATTCTGTACGCGAAGCTGCTGAACTAATGAATGTCGGTAAGTCAACTCTTGATAAGTGGGCAAAATAGCTCAAACTTGAACGTGATGGTGGCATATTAGCAGCCTCTCCAATGACGCTGAGCAAATCAAAATTCGTGAGCTTGAAAAGCGAATTAAAGACATTGAAGAAGAGAAAGAAATTCTAAAAAAGGCTACCCCTCTCTTGATGTCGGACTCGTTTGTAATCCCCCCGAAAACTAAAAGACGAAGACTTTATTGCCTTGGTATTGCAACACACCTTACCGAAAGGTTTTCGACGAGCTAGGGATTATGGTTTTTTACATGGAAATGCTAAGAAATTATTGACGATTATTCAGATCGTACTGAAAGCAAGGCTGCCAGTAATTGTTAAAACTGAAAGACCAAAATTTATCTGTAAATGCTGCTGCTCGCCAATGAACATCATTGGTTTTAGTAAAAAGAAACGACCGCCATCAAACGCAGAATAATGAACTCGCTGGTACTGTGAGCGATTCACCGAATAATAGAGGAGGTTTATTTAATAATGAGTTGTGCTTAAATTTTATCGCCAGCGATGGTGAGGCTTAATGATACCTACCAAAAATAGAGGTGATGAATTTCATCTCTATTTACCTCGATTCAGAAATAGATAAATACTATAAATAGAAAAGCAACCCGCCTAGATTTGCCGGGTTCGTTCAACAATAGGATAGGTCGCGGCTTCGCGCGACTTATCCTTATTCGTTATGACTTTCGACCCATTTACCTATATTCGCGATCTGAGTCTCTAAGTCTTTCTTTAAATGAGGTGCGCTACTACTTGTCCAAGTATCATCGCACCAATCACAGCTATTATAGAGATTTCCTAGCCAATCAGGATAGTAAGCAACGTCATCAGGCAGTCCTCTAGCGGCACCCAAGAAACCACCATCAATTTTACCTACGACTCTACAAACATCCATTGGAGTAGCTTTGTCATTTAAATACTTGGAAGCTACTTTCATTAAGTGCTTAGCTGCCAAGATTTCAGCACTTATGGATTGTGGTGAAAAACCAGAATCTATTACTCTCGACAATTTCAGGAGAAGGCTTTCAAATTGATATTTATCAGCGTCAAGTAATTCAAATACCTCTTCAGGAATATCATCATTATTTTCAATGTACGTGTAAGCCCACTGCTTGATCGATACAAGATCAACTTGGTCATACCAACACTCAACTAATATTTCCTGATAATTTTTCATAATTCAATTTGAATCATAACGAGGATGT
>CAWKOX010000026.1:0-14572 GCA_963851095.1 uncultured Gammaproteobacteria bacterium
ACTCACCAAAGTAATAAATAATCAGGCTGCGGTAGCGATATTAAGTAATGATATTTTTCCGCGAACTTTTGTTGAAGCTAATTGCATGGCTTCCATTGGAATATTATATTTATCAAGTATGGTTTTTGAATTTCCTACATCATCGAACACTTTGAATCCTATATCTCCATTTGCATGGCCAAATGAAGTTCCTTTGACTTCAATTTCAACTTTACTGCCATTTAAATTTTGTGTGTTTAGGAGTACTAAGGATTCAGGGTTCATAACTGTTATCCAGCTGGTTTTGGCATGCCCAACAATTATAGATCCTGATCCATCGCCTAGTGAAAGGTGATCTTTTACACCAAACACTTTGATCGGTGAGTTTTTACTAGCCCTTATTTCTAAATAACAGCCTGTGAATACATTTACACCAAATCCTATTTTAGGGATGGTGACACCAATTCCTGATATTGTAATTCTAACTTCCATGAGAATATCCATATTTTGCATAAGTAAACTTCAACTATATTATTCCATGGTGAGTGTCGCCTAACAAGTTAAACTGGGTAGTTATATTACCTTTTCTTTACGTAATCACGTCTAACTAATAGTTTTGTATTATAATTATTAAAGGCTCTTAACGCGAACGAGTGAATTGCCTATAATTCTCTAGGCGCTGCTTGATCAATTATTATTTCTTTTGATATTCCACTGACGACAAGTCATTATTTTTTTATGGGTTTGAGTAGTATTATAGGGTAGTTAAATATATTGGAAACACCGGGTATTTAATAACTGCTTTCTTGTATAGTTAAAGAATTTTAGTGAGCTAAGTCTATTTAGGTTTTTATCTTGTATTAAGTAGGCCATCTATTGTCATGCTCATATCCATTCGTTCGCCTGCCCATTTTGTTACTGCTGTTTTTTCAGTGATCGTTTGATATATCTCTTCTGGTATTGCGTCTTTTAATTCGTGTGAGTTGCTGTGGGCGCAGGTGAATTCTGCGGGGTTGGGTGCGATTATGAAGTCGGCTGTGCGGTTGAAGGGTGCGTTGCAGTATTGTTCTATTTTTGAAAAGCATAGGCGTTGTGCAAAGCGTGTGGGTTTGTCTGTGTCTGAATTTGTTGCTGCGGGTTTGAGTGATAGGTAGAACGAGCCTTTGTGCAGTTCGCGGTGGTGGTAGCGGCAGAGTGTGACGAGGTTGTCGAGTTTGGTTTCGCCGCCATCGGCCCAGTGTTTTATGTGATGGCCTTCTGTGTAGCGGGTTTCGCAGCAGCCTGGGAATTGGCAGCCGTTGTCGCGTATGGCTAGGGCGCGTGACATAGCGGGTGGTATGGTGCGTGATTTGCGGCCTATGTTGAGTACGTTGCCTGCTTCGTCTTCTTCTACTATGAGTAAGCCAGCGTCACAGGCCATGCGGCGTGCTGCGCTGGGGGTGAGCCATTGGCCGTCTAGGTTGGCTGGGTGTATGTTTTGGTCGCCTGCTTGTATGTGTAAGATGAGTTGGCAGCGTTCTGCGCTTTTTAAGGCGGTGAGTGTGTTGGTTGATGCGCTTGTTTGTGTATTTGTTGATGCGTTGTGGACGGTTGCTAGGTAGTGTTCTGATAGGGCAATGAGTGCATCGGCTTTGCGTTGTGGGTAGGTGAGTTTTTCTTCTGTTTTGTTGAGTGAAAACGTTTCCGCGGAAACGTTTTTGCTGTCTTTTTCGGTATCTTTTCCGGTGCCTTTCTCGGTGTCTGTTTCTGTTTCGGCCAGTTTGTCGCCGAGTTCTTTGAGTGTTTTGGCGACTAGGCTGCCTTCTTCTGGGGGGAGTTTTGCGTGGATGATCCACATGCCGTCATTGTCTTGGTAGCAGACGACGCTGCGGTTTTCTTTTTGTTGGTCTTCTTTTTTGTGGTCTTTTTTCGTGTCTTGTTTTGCTGTGTCTTGTTTTAGTTCTTCTGCGTTTAGGGTGTGTTCTACGCGGCGGTGGGCTTTTACCAGTTTTTCCATGTGCTGTGCGGTGCCGTATTCGGCGATGTTGAGTAGGAAAGATTCGTTTTCTTGGGTAGCGATTTTTGTCATGGCGCGTACTTTGGAGAAGCTGAGTTCGCCTTTTTGGAAGGCTGTTTTGGTTTTGGGCAGTGTGGTTAGGGCGAGTGCGGTTCTTACTTTTTCTCTTGCGGCGCCCATGTCGATTCCGCATTTCCAGTTTAGCCAGTGGGCGCAAGAACGTAGGCCGTAGCCTGACCAAGCTTTGCGGCGTTCGAATTCTGCTATTAGGGTTAGGAAGCGGTAGTTGGCGGCGTTGATTTGTCCGGCTAGGGTGGTGATTTGGTCGGCTAGTTGGTCGTTGCTGCTGGTTTTGTTTGTGGTTTTGTTTGTGGTTTTGTTTGTGGTTCTGTTTGTGGTGTAGGCGGTGGGTGGCTCGTTGATGCTGTCGTTAACACTGGCGTTCACGTTAAAGCTGTTTGCAAGATGTAGTGCGAACGGGTTGTTGTTTGGGTTTTTTGTGGTGTTTAAATGATACATAAAGCCACCTGTTTTGATTTGTTTTTGCTAACAATCTTGTGCTTGTTTGTCTTTGTTTATTTTAACGTATTGTGGTTATTAAGTATTATTTTTAGGTGGGTTTGTTAGATCGTTTGTTGCTTAAAATTATTTTTTAATTTAAAAATAGTAGTTCATGGATGTATGATTTTTTAAAGGGAATTTTTGGATGAAAGAGAAGCTGTCTTTGTGTTTTTTGGCGTTTTTTATTGGTTTTTTGTTTATTTTTGGGCTGCCTTTTCTTGATGGTTTATTTGGTCAGGATAAGCGTTTCTTTTATTTGTTATTATCGAGTGTTGGTTTTATTTGTTCTTTTGTTTGTGTGTATTCTGGATTATCGCCACAGCAAGAATTCAGAATATTTTTAAGTTTATTTTATTGGTTGGAGTGCATGGATGTACGATATTTTTCACCACGGTGCGGTTAATGGTGTTACCGGTTCTTGTCATCAGCTTTCTGTTGATGGTTCTTTGTTTTCTAAAAGATCTTCGCTTTCTAAGGGATCTTCGTTTTCTAAAGAAGGTTCTCGTTCTGTTTTAATTGATTGTGGTTTGTTTCAGGGGGATGAGTCGTTTGATCGTGAGTCTTCTGGTTCTGCTGGCGATGTGGCGCATCTTAAACAAATCGATTTTCCGATTGATGATGTTAAGGCGTTGCTGGTGACGCATTGTCATATTGATCATGTTGGGCGTATTCCTTATTTGTTGGCGGCGGGTTTTAGTGGGCCTATTTATGCGACTCGGGCGACGGCGTTATTATTGCCGTTGGTGATTGAGGATGCGATTAAGGTGGGGGTTACGCGTAACCGTTCTATTATTCGGTCGGTGATGGCGCGGTTTAAAAGCCAGTTGGTGGCGGTTGATTATGATGAATGGTTTGCGGTTGAAGGTTTTGAGGTTGCTGGCTTTCAGGTTGAGGGTTATGAAACGTGCTTTAAAAGCAAAATTCAAAGTGGCTGGGCATATTATTGGTTCGGCTTATATTGAGTTTGATGTGCGTTCAGCGACCGCTAAAAAGCGGGTGGTATTTTCGGGAGATTTGGGTGCGCCTTATTCGCCGTTATTGCCTGCGCCTAAGTCGCCTTATCGTTGTGATGAGTTGGTGATTGAAAGTACTTATGGTGATCGTAATCACGAGAGCCGTCATGATCGTCGTAAAACGTTGCAGCGTACTCTTGAGCGATGTCTTGAAAATAAAGGCACGGTTTTGATTCCTGCGTTTTCTATTGGCCGTACTCAAGAGCTGCTGTACGAGATTGAAGACATTATTCATAAGGGTGGGCTTAAGGGGATTGATGTGATTGTCGATTCGCCGTTGGCTTCTGGCTTTACTCAGCATTATCGTGAGCTTAAGTCGCTGTGGGATAAAGAGGCGCAGCGTAAGGTGGCGAGTGGGCGGCATCCTTTGTCGTTTGATTCGTTAATTACGGTGGATTCGCATCAAGAGCATGAGAAGCTTTTGAAGCATCTTAAAGATTCTGGACGGGCGGCGATTGTGATTGCGGCCAGTGGCATGTGTTCGGGTGGGCGTATGCAGAATTATTTGATTGAGTTGTTGCCGGATGAGCGCACCGATGTGGTGTTTGTGGGGTATCAGGCTAAGGGGACACCTGGGCGGGATATTCAGCGCTTTGGGCCTCTTTATGGGTCGGGTTAAAGAGAGTGGGCGCTTGGGGTATGTTGAGTTTGGTGCGGGTGAACGGGTGGATATTCGGGCTGGGGTTTATACCTTAGGTGGGTATAGCGCGCACGCTGGGCAGCGGGACTTGGTGAATTTTGTGAAGCGGATGCGGGTTCGGCCTGGGGTTGTGCGGATTGTGCATGGGGATGATGGGGCTAAGTTGGCTTTGAAGGGGTTGCTTGAGGGGCTTGGGTGTGGGGTTTTGATTCCTGGTTCTTGAGGGGGCGAATACACTTATATCTATGTATTTAAATCATAAGAAAGTGGGATTGTTTCACTGCAGCCCAAACCTTAGTATAACGGGCTATTAAATAGAGAGTATCTGGATATATGAACGTTTTAAAAATATTTATGATTGCTATTACTCTCACAGGGTGTGCGCATACTTTTTCTGATAGTGAACCAAAGGGTATACCAGAGTTTGAGTCTTTAGTGGGTAGTGGTACGTTAGAGACAATTGAACCAGGCTACGATACAAGTCATGTACAAGCTTCGTTATCAATAAATGAAAATTATAAAGTTATAGGCAGAAATGGCTGTAAAGCATTAATCATCAATACAGATTTAGAAACTGTTCTGGCAGTTGCTCAATGCGCCGATAGTGATGCCGATGAATATCTGATTTGTGCTGACGAGCCCAATGAATGCGAAATATATTTTGAAACCAAACATGATGGTAACTCATTAACACTAATCAAAGATTGGGGTTGGGGATACGATGAAACAAGGCGTCGCGTTGAATTTTATCCTAATAAAGTAGTTTATAAAATTCAGTCTGAATCATGCTTAATCCCATATCCACATGGTTGTATTATTGATGGCTTTGGCTGGGTTGATTCATATACTTACATTTACATTTTTTAATGACATAAAAGTATTAAAATTCAAAGAATAAGGATATTCAAAATGAGTAAATTAAATGGACATAAAAATATTACGAAACAAGCTGTTGATGAACTAGTCCGCTCAAATGAAGAGCATTCAGTTATCGGAAATCTTCGTAATATGGCTCTGAAACATAGCGTCCAAGCTCGCGATGTTTTTGATATTATTCAGCTAGGGCATTGGACTAACTCAGGGCAACGTCATCACTTTATGCGTAGTTTTGATGGCCAAAGTCACTTTAATGCCTATGTTGATTCTACTAACTGGATTAAATCAAATGCACTGCATGCTGCGAATCAGCTTTCAGATCGCATTAAAGAATTCGGATTGAAGGTTGATGATTTTAGTTCTGATTCCATGCGAAGTGGAAAGCACGCCATTGCAGGAAAACCTCCTTCCAGAAGCACAATAAATAAACACAAGGCTAAAACTGATCATGTAAGTTGGCTTGCACTTGCTTATGCCTGTCATGCATTGCAAGATTCTTTTTCAAAAGGGCATACAATAAGAGAAAGACATGCTCACCCTATGCAACCTGGCAATATCACAGGGATATTGAGGTATTCAGGCTTGGAGAAAAAGGACCACTCTGAACACGATAAAAAGTGGAGGCTTGAGAATAAGGATAAGAAAAGGATTTTCTAGGAAAACCTCCTGTCAGGAGTGCTCTCAATAAACACAAGGCAAAACTGACCATGTGAGCTGGCTAACACTTGCTTATGCTTGTCACGCTTTGCAAGATTCTTTTTCTGCAGGCCACGCAATAAGAGAAAAACATTTGCACTCAATGCAACCTGGCAATATAGCGGGGATTTTGAGGTATTCAGGCCTTGAAAAACTTGATCACTCGAGTCACGATAAAAAATGGAAAATTAAAGACAATAATGAAGACGGGATATTCTTAGCCTAGAAGGCAAAGTTGCCATAAACGCAACCAAAGCTCTCATAACAATGGTTCTCGAAACCGCATTTGAGCATGATTCTGATAATAAAATTACTGCTCTAAATGGCTGGGCTGACTTTCAGCGTACTTGGCTGAATGCCCCAGCATTAACGAAAGAGCGTGACCCTGCCGTTGATTTAATTAATCAGCATTGTACTAGCATTCAATTGGGTGATATGAATTTTAAAACCATGAATATGGAAGAAGAATTATTAGCCAAGGCGATATTAGATGAGCACCCCGTTCAAATGGATGTTGTTTATGATGTTTTTTACCGTTTAGATAATCACTACTCATCAGATGCGGATGATGTTGCTTCTATTTATATTACATTAGTTAAAGAAAAAGCTGGCAGTGCTGTAGAGCAAGCTCTCAAGCGACATAAGAAGCTAGTAACACTTCTGGTTAGCGTTCTTAATAGTGGTTATACAACAGGCAGTGAAAAGTCGTTGATACAGTATTTACAACACTAGCAGCGCATTGCCATCATACCGATGTATATAAACCATAAGAAACGGGTTGTTAAATAGAGTGTCAGAATATATGAAAGTTTTAAAAATGTTTATGATTGCTATTACTCTCACAGGGTGCGCGCATACTTTTTCTGATAGTGAATCAAAGGGTATACCTGAATTTGAGACTTTAGTAGGGAGTGGTACGTTAGAGAAAGTTGGCGGGGGGGAAGAAACAACACGGACAGAAGCTTGGATAACTCTTAGCGACAATGAAACTATTATTAATAGAAAAGGTTGTAAAGTATTGATGCTAAAATCTACTGATGAATTAGTGATAAAAATAGCTCGATGTGCAGATACACAAGAATATATTATTTGTGGTGGGGATGATTCTGAATGCGTTATAGATTTTAAAACTAATAAATCAGACAATGCATTATCACTAATTAATGATTATAGAAGTGATGAGGTGAGGCATATCATAAATTTCCATCAAGATAGTGTTGTATATCGAATTCAACTGGAATCATGTCTTATTCCCTATCCTCATGGCTGCATTATCGATGGATTTAATTGGGTAGACCTAGATACTTACACTTTCATAAAGCATTAATGCTCATGGCTGGCTTATTTAAGTAAACATGGAAGATATTAAGCTCAAATTAATATAAAAAGGAAATTTAATGATGAGCAAATTAACTGGTCACAAAGAAATTACAAAGCAAGCTGTCAATGAATTAGTTAATTCGAATTCACAGCATTCAGTTATTGCCAATCTTTATCATATAGCTATTAAGCATAGTACCTAATCACGAGAGGTTTTTGACGTTATTCAGCTTGGTCACTGAGCTAATTTGGGGTGATGTCATTATTTATGCGTAGCTTTAATGGGCAGAGTTTCTTTAATACCTATATGTATGCAATCAGTTGGATTATGGCAAAGCTGCCATAAAAGCAACCAAGCCGCTAATGCGAACACACTTATATCTATGTATTTAAATCATAAGAAAGTGGGATTGTTTCACTGCAGTCCAATCCTTAGTATAACGGGCTATTAAATAGAGAGTATCTGGATATATGAAAGTTTTAAAAATGTTTATGATTGCTATTACTCTCACAGGGTGCGCGCATACTTTTTCTGGTGATGAGTTAGGAACTGAGTTAGAGGATATTCCAGAATTTGAGTCTTTGGTGGGTAGCGGCACACTATATAAATCTGGACCAAGTATCGAAGATAAAAAAATAGAAGCAACTTTGTCTTTAAATAATGATTATATTGTTTCTGACCTACAAGACTGTAAGGCATTATCACTAACAACTTCAGGCGGGCCTGTATTGAACTTGGCTGTTTGTGGCGAAAATAAAGAGTATGTGATTTGTGGAAGATCGGTCGCGGAATGCACTGTATATTTTGAAACATATAAATCAGACAACACACTATCACTAACCAAGGACAAGGGAGGGGATGATGTGAGATTCCTTATTGAATTTTATATTGATAAAATAATCTATCGAATACAAGCGGAAACTTGCCTTATTCCATACCCACACGGTTGTATTATTGATGGTTTTGGCTGGCGGGATCGTTACACCTATACGTATGTATATAATTGAACTTATTAAAAGGAAATTAATAATATGAGTAAATTAGAGGGACACAAAAATATTACAAAACAAGCTATTGATGAGCTAGTTCGTTCAAGTGAAGAGCACTCTGTTATTGGAAACCTTCACCGCATGGCACTGAAACATAGCGTTCAAGCACGAGATATTTTTGACGTTATTCAGCTTGGACATTGGACTAATTCAGGGCAGCGCCATCATTTTATGCGTAGTTTTGATGGTCAAAGTCATTTTCATGCCTATATTGATGCAATAAATTGGATTAAATCAAATGCACTGCAAGCAGCAAATCAACTTTCAAATCGCATTAAAGAATTTGGATTGAAAATTGATGATTTTAGTTCTGACTCCATGCGAAGTGGAAAGCACGCCATTGCAGGAAAACCTCCTGTCAGAAGTACTCTCAATAAAAACAAGACAAAAACTGACCATGTGAGCTGGCTAACACTTGCTTATGCTTGTCACGCTTTGCAAGATTCTTTTTCTGCAGGCCACGCAATAAGAGAAAAGCATTTTCATCCTATGCAGCCTGGAAATATTACAGGGATATTAAGGTATTCAGGAATAGAGAAAGAAAACCACTCTGATCACGATACTAAATGGGAAGCAGAAGATGATTCCAATACAAGTCTGGTGTTTAGCCTAGAAGGCAAAGTTGCCATAAACGCAACCAAAGCTCTCATAACAATGGTTCTCGAAACCGCATTTGAGCATGATTCTGATAATAAAATTACTGCTCTAAATGGCTGGGCTGACTTTCAGCGTACTTGGCTGAATGCCCCAGCATTAACGAAAGAGCGTGACCCTGCCGTTGATTTAATTAATCAGCATTGTACTAGCATTCAATTGGGTGATATGAATTTTAAAACCATGAATATGGAAGAAGAATTATTAGCCAAGGCGATATTAGATGAGCACCCCGTTCAAATGGATGTTGTTTATGATGTTTTTTACCGTTTAGATAATCACTACTCATCAGATGCGGATGATGTTGCTTCTATTTATATTACATTAGTTAAAGAAAAAGCTGGCAGTGCTGTAGAGCAAGCTCTCAAGCGACATAAGAAACTAGTAACACTTCTGGTTAGTGTTCTTGATAGTGGTTATACAACAGGCAGTGAAAAGTCGTTGATACAGTATTTACAACACTAGCATCGCAATACTAACTTCCATTAATAGATATGAATTTCTCCGTATCTATTAATTGCCTCCGCTTTTCTCCGTGCCCTCTGTGGTAAATAAATATCTTCTCTTGTTTTTTATCAATAACCAGCCTACCATTCCACCCATATCAGGCCCGCAAGATGAGGCTAAAAAACAAAAGGATTTGTGATGAAAAAATACCTTCTAATAATAATGGTTTTGGGGCTTGCAGCTTGTGGCGCTTCAGACGATAAAAAATCAAACAAAGCAAAACCTAGCATTCCTTTTCGTAGCATCCAAATTGCTGAAACTCTCGCGAGTAACGACACCATCTCCGAAGCCCAATCAATAGAGCTATGGGCCGATGTGTCCGGTACTATTGGCGAAAATGATCTTCAAGACTTTTATTCATTTACAGCAGAAGAGGGTGAGTCATTTTATATTAAGCTATCACCTTATAATCCTGATGGCATTCGTATTGCCGTTTATGACGCCAGTGGTCAGTTATTAGAAGGTTATAAAGAGTTTCTCGATAATGGGTTGTATCGATACCTACCTGCTTATTCAGGTACTTTCTATCTTGAAATTATTCATGTAAATGGCACTTACTCTGACTATAGCGTATTCGTAGAAGGTGGGCATGCTATTGATTTTGATAGCTCTATTACGTGTTTTGAGGCATTTCAGGCAAACGACCCCTTTTACATCGTTGCCGTAGATAAAAACCGCCGCTATGGAGAAAAGCCTGGGCATTGCCCTGTCGATGTTTATGCTTCTAAGTGTGAAGTTGAATTATCGTATTATACAGGTTTGTTAATGACGCTGTATTTTTCTCAAATTTATGTCGATTCATTGGGCGGTCATCGAGAAGCCAACCGTTCTGAGTGTGCTTTTTTAAATGGTGATGGGTTTACGACTAACTATACCATTCTCTGAAATCCTCTTACTTGGATAGAAACTCCCTCGCTTGAGTAGTACTAGTGTTCTTGTGTTTGAGCGGCCATTAAATCGAAATAAATTTTGATGGTCATTCCGGTTCAAACGTCGATATTTATTTGTATAGCAGCGACTATCATTTATTGCGCACTCTAATTAATCGCATCAATTTAACTAATCACTATGCTCTCTATAATAGTTTTTCTCCGTGAAGCGGAGCGCCTCCGTGCACTCCGTGGTGAATTGCTTCTAAAGAATCAATAACCCTCAGGGTTTTGGCTCTGCCAGTTCCAGCTATCTTTTACCATGTCTTCTAGGCTCATCACGGCTTCCCAGTCCAGTTCTTCTTTAGCGCGGGTAGCATCGGCGTAGCAAGCAGCAACATCGCCCGGGCGTCGGTCAACTAATTTGTAAGGCACGTCGACGCTGTTCACTTCGGCGAATGCTTTTACCATCTGTAATACGCTAATGCCGTTGCCTGTGCCTAGGTTGTAGGCTTGTACGCCGTTGATGCTTTCTTTTGATAGCAGTTTTTGTACGGCTTTTAAGTGGCCGCGGGCTAGGTCGACGACGTGGATGTAGTCGCGTACGCCGGTGCCGTCTACTGTGTCGTAGTCGCTGCCGAAGATCGACAGTTCTTTGCGGCGGCCTACGGCGGTTTGGGTGATGAACGGCATTAGGTTGTTTGGTATGTCGCTTGGGTCTTCGCCGATGGTGCCACTTTCGTGTGCGCCGACTGGGTTGAAGTAGCGTAGTAGGGCGACTGACCATGGATTACTTGATTGCTTGAGTTTATCTGACTCGGGTAAGTCTCTTAGCATTTCTTCGATAATTAGCTTTGATCGGCCGTAAGGGTTGGTGGCAGATAGTGGCATGTCTTCGGTGAGTGGCAGTATTTCTGGGTCACCGTAGACGGTTGCGCTTGAGCTGAATACTAGATTTTTGCTGTTGGCTTTTTCCATGGCTTGGCACAGTACTAGGGTGCTGTTTACATTGTTGTCGTAGTACTCAAGTGGCATGGCACATGATTCGCCAACGGCTTTTAGTCCAGCGAAGTGGATGGTTGCGGCGATGGTATTTTCGCTGAAGATACGGTCCATTAAAACTTTGTCGCGTACGTCGCCTTTGATGAAACTGACGGCTTTGCCGGTGATTTTTTCGACACGTTTTAAGGATTCTTCGCTTGAATTATCTAAATTATCGATAACGAGAACAGTGTAATCTGCGTTCAAAAGCTCAATGCAGGTATGCGAACCGATGTAGCCTGCGCCGCCCGTGACTAAGATGGTTGCTTTGTTCATATTGAAATTCCTACTTATCTACAAATGTCTATTATGACTACTTGTTCACAGTATACATTAGGGGTTGTTGTTATGGACAAAAACCTTAATTGTGACATAATGCGCCGGTAATTTATTGCTAGTTATGCATATTTAAAGTAGTTCAAAGAGGTTACTTTTAATGGATTGCATGCAGTACTTTATTAATACTCATATATCTTGGTAAATGAATACCGAGAAAGGAATTACTATGCAAAATCAAGGAATGATTCGCTCTCACCAAGGGGGCTTCAACTTCGTTTATCGAATTATCGATATATCGATCATCTTTTTCTTCTTAAATCTTTCTACACAATGCTATGGCGTAACTTATAGTTCGCTTTATACCACGGCTGGGCTAATCGCGAGTATCGTTTTTATATTAAGTGCTGAGTCTTTGGGTGTTTATCGCTCTTGGCGTGCGAGTACGGCTGTGCGTATGCTAACGACGGTTGCAGGTGCTTGGGCATTGGCGTCGGTTATCTTTTTGGTAGTGGTGTTTTTTACCAAAATCAGTGACAGCCTTTCGCGTATCGCCGTGGGTAGCTGGATTGTGGCGTCTTACTTGGGCTTGGCTGCTTGGCGTATGGCGCTGCGTTGGTTATTAAGATCAATGCGTAGTAAGGGCTACAATACTCGGACTGCAGCGATTGTAGGACTGAACAGCAGTGCGCTTAAAATGCGCAGTCAGATTCAGAGTAAGCCTGATTTAGGTATTCGCTTCGAGGGTTTTTTTGATGATCGCGATAGCAAGCGTCTGCATGAAGACCACCCTGATGAAGTATTAATGGGTTCTATTCGTGAGTTGATTGCGCGCACTAAAAAGGGTGAGTTCGATTTAATCTTTATTGCCTTGCCTCTTAAAGCGCAAAAACGCATTGCTGATATTTTAGAGCGTTGTGGTGATACGACGGCAAGTGTGCATTTGATTCCTGATTTCTTTACTTACAACTTATTGCACGCACGCATGGGTTCGGTTGGAAATGTGCAAACCTTGAGTGTTTATGAAACGCCTATCTCTGGTTTTAATGATGTATTGAAGCGCTGTTTTGATATTGCGTTTTCGAGTGTGATTTTAATGCTGATTGCTCTGCCGATGCTATTTATTGCGGCGGCGGTTAAGCTTACCTCCCCTGGGCCGGTTATTTTTAAACAGGCGCGTTATGGTTTGGATGGTAAGCGTATTTTTGTTTGGAAATTCCGCAGTATGTCGACCATGGATAATGGCGATAAAGTGGTGCAGGCCACCAAAGGTGATGCGCGCATTACGAAGGTTGGGGTGTTTATTCGGAAAACTTCGTTGGATGAGTTGCCGCAATTTATTAATGTATTGCAGGGGCGTATGTCGGTTGTTGGCCCTCGACCACATGCGGTTGCGCATAACGAAGAGTATCGCAAGCTGATTCCTTATTATATGTTGCGCCATAAAGTGAAACCGGGCATTACTGGCTGGGCTCAGATTAATGGCTTTCGTGGCGAAACCGATACCCTCGACAAAATGGAGGGGCGTATTGATTGTGATCTAGAATACATTCGTAATTGGTCAATCTTGATGGATGTTAAAATTGTGATTTTAACGGTATTTAAAGGGTTCTTTGGGAGTCATGTTCATTAATCTGGCGCCAATTCAAGTGTATAAAGTTGTGCTTCTAGTTGCTTATGGCTGTCTTTTAATTGCACTGAGTGCTTTTAAAAGCGCCGAGCTATTTTTGCCGACGATTTATCAGCTAGAGGCGTTTTTTGGTGGCGATAAATTAATGCATTTAAAGCTGTCGATTGGCTTGTCTTATCTGGCTTTGTTTGCGTTGGTGAAAGCAGGCGATGATGTTAAGTTACTGTCTGTTTTGTTACGTGCTTCTGCTGTCTGTACGCTGCTGATATCGGGTTTGTTATTGGACGAACTGCATCAAGCCTTGGTGGCAACACGCCGCTTTGAATGGTGGGACCTGGCCTATGGTATGGCAGGTATTGGTATTGGTTTTGTTGTTTTTATTTGGGGTTATTTACTCAGAGTTACAATCAAACGTTAAATATTGTTAGAGCTGCTTTAAATGTTCGTTTATTGCGCCATTTTTTTGGTTTATAGGGTGACAAACCCTTACTGACTGTTACAATAGCGCCAAATTATTTTCCCTAATTGTTTTGTTTTAAAAGTTCTAGAGGACTTGTAATGAAAGCTTGGAAGCTATCGCCACTTGCTGTGGCATTGATCAGTGTTAATTCTTATGCCGTTGAACCAACGGGTATAGCACTAGGCAGTGGTGTTACTTTTTTACCTGCTGTTGACCTTACCGTAGAAAGTAACTCAAACATTTACAGTACAAAAGAAGATGAAGTCGATGATGTTATCACTCGTCTTGCACCTTCTTTTAGTTTTCAGGGTGACTTCGGTAAAACTCAAGCCAACGCGACCTACAGTGCTGAGCAGGGTTTTTATGGCGAAGATAAGCATGATGATTATATCGATCAACGCATTGATGCTGATGTAAGCTACGAAATCAATGCGCGCCAAGAAGTTAGTGGTAATGTTGGTTACAACGATGCACACGATGCTCGTGGTGCAGGTACCGTTGAAGGTTCTGCTGCGCCAGCGGTTGTTCCTGATGAGTATGAAGAAATTACTGGCGGCGTAAACTATGTTTACGGTGCAGATTCTGCAACGGGTAATGTTGAAGTTTTTGCTGATTCTTACCAGAAGCGTTACAGCAATAACAAAGATTTAACCCTTGATCGCGATCATAATAAAGTTAACTTTGGCGCTATCTTGTCGTTAACGGCTAGCCCAGATGCTGAGTTTATTTTAGAAGCGAAGCAAACGAATATTACGTATTCTGAGAATACTGCTACAGCTGAAGCTCGTGAAGGTTATGAGCAGCGTATGTTTGCAGGTATGCGTTGGGATATTACGGGTGCAACTACTGGTGAAGTTAAAATCGGTCGTTCTACGCGCTTCTTCGACGATAAAGACATCTCTTCTAATATGCGTGTTGCATGGGAAGCGGATTTGACTTGGGAGCCACTAACTTATTCTACGGTTGTGCTTTCTTCTTCGCAGAGCAGCAACGAAACAAACGAT
>CAWKOX010000027.1:0-4088 GCA_963851095.1 uncultured Gammaproteobacteria bacterium
GAGGCGCTGACCAGTGATCTCCACTGCTCGACGGCTTGAGGAAGCGCGGACGAGTCAATGGCCGCCAGCGCCGCTCTCCATCGCGGACGTTGAAGGAACTCCCGGCACCGTTGCCTCTCCCCACGCCTCCTACGATCGAAAGGACATCCTCGATGTCTCCCTGGGTGGTGGTGGGGGGTTCCTCCTGCTGGGAAGCCTCGAACGCGGCAAAGCCCGCAACGGAAATCGCTGCCATGACGGACCACATGATGAAGGCCATGAGCCTTGGGTGTCGTCGCACTCCACTCCGCCCGAGTCGTCTGCAACAGTGCCTGCCCTAGCGGCAGGTCAGGAGTGACAACGTTAGATTCACCGGTGCGTACCCCGCAAGCCGCTCGGAGGAGCAGGCCATGAAGGTTGACTATGTGATGGCGTCCACCACCGGGCCGGTCGAGGCCCCGGCCGTGGTCGCCCGGGCGGCTCGGATCGGGTTCGATGGTGTGTTCAGCGTTGAGACTGCCCACGATCCGTTCCTCCAGTTGGCAGCCGGCATTCCCAGCGGTCCGGGCCTCGAGTTCGGAACCGCCATTGCGGTGGCCTTTCCACGCTCGCCCATGACGACGGCGATGATTGCGTGGGATCTCCAGAAGCAGAGCGGCGGGCGACTCCTCCGGGCCTCGGAACACAGATCAAGCCGCATATCACCCGTCGCTTCTCCACCGTGTGGGACTCACCCGGACCGCGGTTGCGTGAGTACATCGAGTCGATGCGAGCGATCTGGGGCACATGGCAGAACGGGGACGCCTTGCGCTACGACGGGGAGTTCTACGAGTTCAGCCTGATGACGCCATTCTTCGACCCGGGGCCGATTCCGTTCGATCTGCCGAAGGTGTTCATCTCGGCCGTCGGGCCTTTCAACTGCCGGCTGGTGGGGACGCATTGCGACGGGATCCATGTGCACTCGTTCCATACGGAGCGCTACCTCGATGAGTATGTGATCCCGAGCGTGAAGGCCGGCGCCGACCAGGCAGGACGAAACCTCGAAGACATCACGTTCTCATCTGCCACCTTCTTCGTCACAGGGCGGGACGAGGCCGAGATGGAAGCCTCGAAGCGAGGCGTCAAGCAACAGATCGCCTTCTACGCCTCGACACCGGCGTACCGGGGCGTGCTCGACATCGAGGGCTGGGACTTCGGCCCCGCGCTGACCGCCATGAGCAAGCGAGGCCAGTGGGAGGAGATGGCCAACCTCATCGACGATGAGGTGATGGAGAAGTTTGCGGTGGTGGCCCCGATCGATGAACTGGGAGCTGCGGTTCGCCGACGCTATGAGGGCCGGCTCGATCGAGTGGCCTACTACACCCTCGCCGACGAACTCGAGCACCTCAGCGAGGATGAAGCCGCGGCGCTCGTCTCAGCCACCAGAGGCTGACCGGAGGAGCTGTAGTACCTCGTACCTCGCACCTCGTACCTCTCCTCACTTCAGAAACGGCAGCAGGTTCGACTCTGGCGCGAGATCGGGGGAAGGTGCGCCGTCTCGTTGAAGCTCAGCAACTTGGGCCCGGGGACGGCGATCGATGTGATCGAGGCGTTGGCAGCTGGATGGAGCGGCCCGTGGAAGAGGTTGATGTCCAGCTGGACGCCCATGGCCCAGTAGGCCGCCCACAGGGTGGGACCCCCGTGGCAGAAGGCGGCGATCGTTCCATCGCCGGTCTCGGCCAACTCCCCGAGCGCCTCGCGGACGCGGGACGCCAACGGCCCCCCAGGTCTCCCCGTTCGGGCGTTGGACGTCCTCGCCGGACCGATACCTGCGCCAGAGGTCGGGCCACCCGGCCTCGATCTCTTCCGGGAGGTGCATCGCCCAATCGCCATTCAGGATCTCCCGCAGGCGGACGTCGATCTCGATGTCGAGGCCAATCCTGTCGGCCAGCGGCCGCGCGGTGTTGACGGCCCGTTGCAGGTCGGAGGAGATGATCCGCGTGACGCCTTTCGAGGCGAGGTACGCCCCGACCGTGTCCGCCTGCCGTCGCCCGAGATCCGAGAGCGGGACATCGGATTGACCGATGAAGCGGTGGTCGTGGTTGCCCTCGGCCTCGCCGTGCCGAATCACGAGCAGCGTCACAGCCATCAGGTGGCCGCCGCTGCT
Source organism: uncultured Gammaproteobacteria bacterium (assembly GCA_963851095.1). Classification (GTDB taxonomy): domain Bacteria; phylum Pseudomonadota; class Gammaproteobacteria; order Pseudomonadales; family Oceanobacteraceae; genus Oleispira. Next base: position 2,126 of record CAWKOX010000027.1, read on the forward strand.
GACACGGCGACGCGTGGGTTTGAGGCCGCTCTCCGCAGTCCGTCGGCGAGTACCTGGACAATGGAGACCGGGCCCCATCTCCTTCGGTTCCGGACGTGACCTCGACCCGATGCCCGCGGGATCGCAGCTCCTCGGCGACGGACGGATCGAAGGCGGCCTCCAACCTGACCGTCGTCGACTCCTCGGGTCGGTAGTCCGGAGCAGCAGCGGGGAGTCGCCTGCGCCTCTGCCGGATCGAGGCCGTCGACGAAGAGCGACCAGGCGAGCTGGGTCAAGAGCTGGGGCTGTTGGTAGCCGCCGCGAGTCCCGAGGATGGTGTCGAGAGCGCCATCGACGGTCCACAGCGTGGGGGAGAGGGTGTGGAGGGGCCGCTTGCCCGGGGCCAACTGGTTCGGGTTGCCGGGGGTGAGAGAGAACCCTCCTCCTCGATTGTGAAGGATGAACCCGGCGTCCCCGGCACCGATGGTCGTCCCCAGTCCGTAGAAGTTCGACTGGATGAGTGACACGCCGAGGCCCTCGGCGTCGACGAACGCCAAATAGGCGGTCCCACCCGGCGTCGGCTCCCCGGGCGGCCAGTCGGCGACCCGATCGGCGGAAATGGCCTCGGCCCGGGGACGCAAGCGATGGTCAGCAATGAGGTCCTCCGGAGCAACCGGGGAATACCGTGGGTCGGAGACGAGATCGCCGAGTTCCCACGCCAACGCTCGATAGGCCTCGACCTGCAGGTGGACTGTCCCGGCGCGGTCGTGGCGGGTTCGAGCATCTCAAGGATGCGCAGCATCCCCAGGGTCAGGTAGCCCTGGCTGTTCGGCGGCACGGTCCAGGCGGTCCTGCCGAACAGCTCCCGCCCGAGTGGCCGGACCCACTCGGGGTCGTAGTGCGCCATGTCCTCGCTTGTGATGAGGTTCTCGACAGCCCTGCTCACCTCACCGGCGACGTGACCGCGATAGAAGCCCTCGCGGCCCTCCTCAGCGATCTTGCTGAGCGTTCGTGCGAGGTCGGGGCGGCGGAGCCGGGACTCGAGGCGTGGCGGCTGGCCCCCGGGCATGAGCGTGGCCCCGACTTCCTGGCCGAGTAGCTCAGCTCCGCGTCGGGTGAGTCCGGAGGCCAGGTCCTCACCGACGAAGAAGCCCTCCTCGGCGTAGGCGATCGACCGCCCCAGGACTTGGGAGAAGGGGAGCCGCCCGAACCGCTCGTGGAGTTCGTGCCAGCCGGCGACGCAGCCGGGGATGGTGACCGAGTGGGGCCCGAAGAGGGGCATGTGGCCGCGTCGATGGAATCAGCCCGGTTGTTCGACCCCGCCCACCCGGAGGCATTCAGGCAGTAGGGGACTGGATCGCCGGGGACATGTACCAGCGCAAAGAGATCGCCCCCGATCCCGCAGGTCTGAGGAGCCACCACTCCCTGCACGGCATTGGCGGCGATGGCCGCGTCGACCGCGTTACCGCCGGCGTGGTACACCTCCATGGCCGCCTCAGTCGAGAGGTGGTGCGGCGTGACCGCAACATCTCCGTACCCGCGCACCATGACTTCCATTCGTTGGAACCTACCCGTCGGGACGGGCGGGTGATCGGGTGCGGGCCACCTCAACCTCAACTTCGACTTCAACAAGAGAAGACGTGACGAGCAGCTCGGTTGGTCGCCGGGGGCGGCCTACCGCTTGAGTTTGGGGAAGACGCGGTTGATGGCGTCGAGCACCGATCGGACGCTGGCGGCCCGGCTGTCCTCTTCGGCCAGGGCGGAACCGACGTAGATGTGCTCTTGGCCGGCGTCGACCAGGACGACTTGGGAAAGCGCGATCTGGCGGCCGGCGACGGTGATCACCTCGAGGGAGGCGAGCGCCAGGGCTGGGCCGTGGGGGATCATCTGGGTGAGGGCACTGAGGGTGGCTTCACCGACGAGGCGTCCCCGAACCATCCGGGCGGAAGAGCCACTGGCGGTGCCGAGTGCCTGGTTCGCGCCG
>CAWKOX010000028.1:0-55099 GCA_963851095.1 uncultured Gammaproteobacteria bacterium
TTGTTGTGCCATAAATTCGATAAACTTTGCTCGAGTTAACTTCGAATTCTTAATTACCTTATTATGCTCATTTAATAAGCAAACTTGAAAAACAGACTTTGCTAAATCAATAGCAATTAGATTAATATTATTCACTTGGTCGCTTCCTTCTTAATGTTTTTAGTTGCATAAAAACTTTAGCGCATTGACGCTGTGAGTGGGAAGCGTCCATCTCATCATCCATAATAGTAGCTGCCTAATGTAGCGCTTTAAGTTGTATTTTTAAATATTGATCTAAAGTTAAATTATTCCATTAATTTAGCTTGGTGATCATTATGCCAAAACCACGCAAATCACTCATCGCTGTAGAATCAACACCTTATTATCATTGCATTGCCCGCTGCGTGCGTAGAGCATTCTTGTGTGGCGTTGATACGATGTCAGGAAATAGCTATGAACATCGGCGAGCATGGCTTGAAGATAGGTTATTAGAGTTACCGAAAGTCTTTGCCATCGATATTGCGGCTTATGCCATTATGAGTAATCACTATCATGTGATACTTCATATCAATACAGATCGTGCTAAAACTTGGTCTGATTATGAAATAGTTGAGCGTTGGCATCGGTTATTTAATGGTACGGTTCTCTCGCAAAAGTATCTAAAAGATGAAGGTCAACTTTCAAAAGCCGAGATGATGATGTTTCAACTAACCATTGATGAATGGCGTTCACGTTTACAAGATATCAGCTGGTTTATGCGCATTCTAAATGAAGGTATTGCTCGTGAGGCGAACGCTGAGGATGGCTGTACGGGGAGATTTTGGGAAGGGCGTTTTAAGTCACAGGCTCTCTTAGATGAAGCTGCATTAATGGCATGTATGGCTTATGTTGATCTCAATCCAGTGCGAGCAGGTATGGCAAAAACACCAGAGAAATCTAATTATACCTCTGTTAAAAAGCGCTGCGATAAAGCGAGTAAGAGTAAAAAACCAAATCAAATGAATCAGCAAGAGAAATTACTTTATCCTTTTGTTGGTTATCCTAAACAAGGTCAGCCTGAAGGTATTCAGATGAGACTGAGTGATTATTTAGAGTTGGTTGATAGCACAGGGCGCATACTTAAGAATAATAAGCGCGGTGCGATTAGTGCTGACTCTGAAAAAATTCTAACTAGGCTCGATATTGACGAAGACCAGTGGTTAGAAATGACTTCCAGCTTTGAAGATTGCTTCAGTTCATTTGTTGGCGGTGAGAGCAGTTTACGAACTGCCTGTGAGAGCCTTCATTATCAGCGGCCTCCAGGGTTAGCAACCTGTAAACTGATGTTTCATTAATATTTAACGTTCAAAATACATATTGTCTAAAACCTGATGCCAGAATTCTCTGTGGCTTTAGCGTGTCTCGAAATCGTATGTTTTTCCTCTCAATACTGATTCAGCGTAATGCATGCACTGCTTTGGGTCTGATTTTATATTTGGTGATAAAAATCAACCTAATATTTCGTTTGAGTAAGAATTCCTTAAGATAGATGTCCTTGTTGGTTTTTGTTGGTTTCAAGCGACACAATGATAATAAGGCGTTGATTCTACAGCGATGAGTGACTTTGTTGGTAATAACCCCTTGATTGATGTTTTGTCGACCTGATTGCTTTTTTATGTGAGTGGTCTACAATATATTACATAATTAGTGGTTTGGTGTAGATTCTTATGACCAAGAGCGATAAATTACTCAGAGTCTTTTCTCGCTCTGTCAAAGCGGGAGGCGGTATTCATACTGCTTCCGAACTTGCTTTTATGTTGGGAGAGCCCTGTAGCTCAGCCTTTATCAAATTCCTAGCTGATGGTGTTAAAAGGGGCCTTTTAAGAAGGGTAGTTAAAGGCTTGTATGAGAGTACAATTACACCTCCTGAATCAGAGCATAGCATCTACAAAATAATCAAAAAATTGCGTAGTGGAGTATTGAATTACATAAGCCTAGAAAGCCAATTGAGCTATAGCGGCGATATTTCACAAGTGATAATGGATAGAGTGACCGTTATCACAAAAGGTCGAAGTGGTACTTTTTCGACGCCCTATGGAGTTATTGAGTTTACCCATACAAAAAAGCTAATCAGTCATATTGCACCTAACTTGTATTTTGATCCTGATATTAAAATGTATCGAGCTAACACAGAGCAGGCAATAGCAGATCTTAAAGATTGTAGGCGCAATGTGTCTATGCTGGAGAACTAGCATGTTAAAAGAACAGGTACGTCGAATTATCCAAGCTAATCCAGAATACGCCGCTATTACGCCTGTAATAGAAAAAGAGATCCTTCATCATGACATTATGGATGTTTTGATAAGGCAAGGCGCGATGCAGTCACTGACATTTATTGGTGGGACGTCACTGCGAATGTGCTACAACAGTGCTCGCTTGTCAGAAGATCTTGATTTTAATGGTGGGCATAACTTTAATCCTTCAGATTTTGATGGTTTAGAGTATGAAATACAAAAATATATACAGAACAAGTATGAAACTGACGTATGGGTAAATAAGCCTTCGCTGGATAAGCAAGGAGACACATCTTCTTGGAAAATTAGTATTGTCAAAGAGGCTAATCGCCCAGATTTACCACGTCAAAAAATGCATATTGATGTTTGTGCAATACCCGCGTTTGATGTGGAAAAAAGGCCGTTATTGAATCATTACAATATTGTAGTACCGACCGAGGGGATATTGGTTCCTGTTCAGTCATTAAAAGAAATATTGGCAGATAAGTTGATTGCTTTAGCTTATCGCGCAAGAAGAATTAAACCCCGTGATATTTGGGATATCGTGTGGATTAAGCAGCGTGGTATTGAGTTGTCAGCAGACTTGGTTGATAAAAAACTGGTAGCAAGAGGTAAGAAAAAAGATGACTTTAATGAAGCGCTTAATACCCAGCTTGCTAAGTTGATGCAAGACAATGAAGTGCGTAAAGATTTTAATATGGAAATGAGCCGCTTTATTCCTCAAGAAATTAAAGAGCGGACAATTGATAATCCTGAATATTGGGCGTATGTACAGGCTGAAGTAAATGCTATTTCAATGGTATTACTCAATGAACCTAGCCCTAAAAACAAATTTGATATGGGGCTATGATTTAATTGCTGAATTTGGTACTAGGTCGAGTCTTTTATGGAAATTCCTTAATAACGTGGGCTTTTAGGTATTGAGGGTAATGATAACGTAGTTTTGGCCGATCAGGTTGGAGCCCGTGCTCTATCGATTGTTGCTTAGGTATCACTCATGAGTCTTTATTATTCAGTTATTGATGTATATCAGCCCATGAAGTTGCCTATTTCATGTATCGTATCGGTATGTTGATAGAGAGCCCTATACCATGACTAAAACTCCCTTTACTTCCATCGCGTTATTTACTTTTTTGGCCTCCTTATTATTAATATCTGGGTGCACCGAAACCATTGATATTCAGTTGGAGACGCAACGTCGATGCGTATGTGGTAACCGACAGTAAGAACAAAATAAGCCTATCAAAAACCGATCCTGCCCATACTGAATTGCAGAATTGGCTGAATGAAAATAATACGGGTTGGCACAATACTATGGGGCGCTTCCCTGGTGGCGTCTATATCAAATCGGGTAAAGACGGTATTCAAGTGACGGGCATGGAAATTGTCATCTATTCAACAACTGGCCCTCAGCCTGATGCTAAGTACGTGAGAAACGTAGGTAAAAAAGAGCTTCCTCTTGTTCGAGGGATTGGGCAGTAAGTTTGTTTTTTTAGCGTCAATACACTGTTGCAGGCAATGAACGTGCTGTTTTTGTCTGCTGTATTACTATAGAATCCTCAGTATTAATTCATCGAACAACTTCTTAGAAAACGCGGGTTATTGGCCCGTGTTGCCTTCTTATTACTTTCTATATGACTCTAAAAATGACTGATATAACCATAGCAACACACAACGGTAATTTTCATGCCGATGATGTTTTTAGTATTGCCGCTTTGAAGAATATTTTTCCAGTATTTAACCTTGTTCGCACCCGTGATTTAGAGGTGATTGGCAAGGCTGACGTAGTGATTGATGTGGGTGGTATATACGATCCTGAGACCGGCCGTTTTGATCACCATCAGCGTGGTGGTGCCGGTGAGCGTGAAAATGGTATTCCTTATTCTTCGTTTGGTTTGGTTTGGAAGAAATACGGTGTAGAAATCTGTGGTGGTAACCAAGATGTTGCTAACTCGGTCGATTCTAGCCTTGTGTCTACGATTGATGCGATTGATTGTGGCCATGCAGAAGGGGTTTCTAAGGGGATTAGCCTTAGCCAAACCATTTCAATGTTTAACCCGACTTGGGAAGAAGAAAGCCACTACGATGTGTGTTTTGATGAGGCGGTTGCCTTTGCTTCTCGTGTATTAACGCGTTTTATTGCGTCGGCCAGTGGTGGTATTAGTGCCAAGTCGATTGTCGCGAAAGCGATTGAGCAGGCTGAAGATCCTCGTGTGATTGTTTTAGAGCAATATACGCCGTGGAAACGCACGGTACATGCTTTGTCTGAAGACGCTTTATTTATGGTTTATCCTTCTGATTCGGGTCAGTGGAGAATTCAAACCGTTCCTGTTGAGCCTGGCTCATTTGAAAATCGTAAATCATTGCCAAAAGCCTGGGCGGGTTTGTCTGATAAAGCACTACAAGACGTCACTCAACTTGATGACGCTATGTTTTGCCATAACGGTTTATTCATCGGTGGAGCAGCATCTTTTGAAAGCACGATGAAAATGGCAGCGATGGCATTAGAGGAATAACGTACGATGAATGTATCTAAAAGCTTCTTAATCTTATTAACGGCGTTTTTATCGGCGTGCTCGCTGAACGATACGTATCAAGGCGATGATGCTTTGATCGCTCAGTTATCCGGTGAAGATTCACAGGCTAGCCACATATTGAATGATATTTGGGCGTTAGAAAGCATGGCCGGAGAAACGCTGGTATTAGGACGTTCGCAAAGACCGCAGCTGGAAATTCATTTACGCGAAATGACGTTGAACGGCCATGATGGCTGTAACAACTTTTTTGGTAGTATCGAATTTATTGATAATAAGACGATTACTTTTGGCCCCGTCGGTAGTACGCGTATGTATTGTCAGCCGATGGATATTGCTGATCGCTTTAACCAGCAATTTAGCCGTATTAAAACGTATGAGCTGAACGGTTTAAGACTTACGTTTTTAGATGCGCAAGGCGAAGAGCTGCTGCAATTTGTTAAAATAGATTAATACTGTAATCAGTTGTGTTGGTCTGCCGTGCTCGGTGCTATTGCTCGGTGTGAGTACGGCTGCCAGTTACAGCTGCTATTTACAGATATTCGTCGCTTGGTAGGCTTGAATGATTTCATTTAAGGCTGGGTTATTAGCACCTCGCAGCATTCTTTTGTAATGCTGCAGTGTGATCTCTCTGTATTCTTCTACTATCTGTGCTTGTTCTTCGTTTTCAGCTTGCCAAATTTCACGACCAGCGGGAGTAATGCAGCGTAAGGTCGACTCTTTAGTGGTGCTTGTTTTTTGGCGGCTAACATACAAAATTTCGTAGTACTGATTATTCTCTTTCAGCAATACTTCTTGTTTTAGCCTCATGTCGAATGCAATCAACTGTTGTCTAAGGCTATAAAGCTGACGGATAGGGCAGAGTATAAAATCAATGTCGGCTGTCGGATGATTAGTTAGCAGCTTCTTGAGGCATTGAATCATTAGATCACCCCCAATGCCGGCAATGATCACCAAATGCTTACCTTCATATTGCTGCAGCGGAAGCTCTGAAACATCTAAGCAGTGGGTTTGCCACTTAGAGCCGTGAGCATTAGAAAACAGTGCCTTGAGTTTGTCATCGAGTGGCGTAATTAACTCCGGCACAATGTCGACCAAATGTACGTTGGCTGCTCGCTGTTGTGCGATTAAGTGGGTGCCCAGAAAACCGTGATCACAGCAGGTATCCCAAATGTGGGTATATTCGTGGCCGATGAGTGCTTCAATCTGGCTTAATCGTTTGCTCAGTTTCAATCTAGGATATGCCTCTTTTATAAAGGGAAGTTTTTATGATGTGAGGTTTTTATAAAAGGAAGCTATGTATTACTAAGGCTTGTAAAGCGCTTGGTCAGCAAAGAATAACCTTGCTGACTCAGCGTTTAGGCTCGCGGTAAGCTTATTTAGGCGGTCTTTCTTTTTTGGGTGTTTGGAAGCGTTTGCCTTTAAGCGCTAAGCGTTTTCTTTCAGCCTTGGCCGCTTCTTTTTCAAGACGTAGCTCTTCGGCTTTGATTTCTTCAGCTATCATCATTTCGGGTGTTTCTAAGCTGAGTTTTCCAATCTTACTAGAGCGGAACTCATGTAATACAATTTCCCCTGCTTTATGTAAATCGACTTTGCCACCACTGCGAATACAGCCACGCTTACGCGCTACCATGTCGAGCAGGCTTTCTCCAGAGGCTGGTAAAACGTCTAACTTATAGCGAGCTTTTAGCGCTTCTGGGTAGGCCGTAGCAAGATACTCTAAGGCATACATCGCAACGTCTTCATATTCCATGGCGGTGTTTTTGATCGCGCCGCTGGTGGCTAGACGGTAGCCGCTATGAAAATTCTCGAACTTAGGCCATAAAATTCCTGGGGTATCGCTTAATACTACGCCGTTCTTAAGGTCGATCATTTGCTGGCGCTTGGTGACCGCAGGCTCATCGCCGGTATTGGCAATGTAGCGGCCCGCTAATGAGTTGATTAACGTTGATTTACCCACATTGGGAATCCCCATAATCATCACGCGGATATTGGTTTTCTTATCTTCGCTTTGACCAATAATGTTTTTAATCTGTTGAATCAGCTTTTGGCTCTGCTTATGATCTTCTGCGATGAGTGCCAATGCGTGAGTATTGTCTTGCTTTTCGAAATGCTCAATCCATAACTTGGTGATTTTAGGATCGGAAAGATCGGCCTTGTTGAGTACCTTGATGCAAGGTTTGCCAGCGCGTAATTCATCAACAAGGGGGTTGGTACTGGAATAAGGTAGGCGTGAGTCTAAAACTTCAACGATCAAGTCGATATCAGGCATTGCTTCTTCGATTTGATTGCGGGCTCTGTTCATGTGCCCAGGGAACCAGTTAATGGCCATAAAAATAATTTTCCAGTAAAGCTAATAAAAAAGAGTAGGCCTACTACATAGGCCTATTTATAAAGGTTACCGCTTGTTATAAAGGTGCTGCTTGTTATAACGGTTACTGCTTGCGGCAACGCGGATATGAGCGGGATTATTAGGCCACTTCACTCGTATCTTCTGCTTCAGCAGGGGTAGATTCTGTGATTTTTTGCACTTGTTCTTGTGAATCTAATTCTTGCGCAGGCGCTTCTGCAGTAGACGCTTCTGTAGCTTCAGCAGTCTGCTGTTGAGTTACTTCCTGTGGCGTAGACTCATTGCTGGCGGCCACTTCTTCACTAAAATCGGCATTGGCTTGGGCTTTTTTAGCCGCTTTACGCGCTTCTTCTAATTCTTTAGCACGCTTCTTTTCTGCACGGGCTATATTGCGTTCGTGGCCAGTCCAAACATTAGGCTTATGGTCGATGTCTTTTAAGCCGTTTTCTTCTGCAATTTCACGGGCCATTGAGCTGCCCATTTCATCGGCGTCGCGGGCGATGAGTTTACGTTCGCCAGGCTCTAGCTGAGTGAGCAAGTCGATAAGTGCATTACTTAAAATATCTTTGGCAAGTTCATCACGAGCTTTATCAAAACGCTTGGCAATGATGTTTAACATGGCTAAGTCATTCGCATCTAATTGAATATCTAGTGATGCGCGGGTTAATGCTTGCTCTTTTTTTGCTTTCTCTTCGGTATAATAGCGGTCAATAAGGGCTTGGGTATTGGTCAGTTCTGGGGCTTTCATGATTCAGATCCGTTTTTTTAATTGATTACGTATACAATACCGAGTTTTACTCGACGTGCAATGTGATGGCGCTAGTATATCTGAGCCATCATAAAGAGGCAGTACTATTTATGAGAAATACGATATGACAAACACACAAGGTATGACCATGGACCAGATTATTCGCAGTAAAATTGAGCAAGAATTTGCCCCGCAAGAATTGATCCTTTTGAATGAAAGCCACATGCATGCTGGGCCAGCCGAAAATTCTCATTTTAATTTAACGCTTGTGAGTGATCTTTTTGAAGGTAAGCGCCCGGTCGCGCGCCACCAAATGATCTATAAGGTGTTGGCGGATGAGCTAGCCGGTGAAGTGCATGCATTGGTACTGCATGTATTTACTCAGGTTGAGTGGGAGCAAGCAGGGCGTAAAAGTCATGCTTCTCCAGATTGTCAGGGTGCCAATTAATCCACCTATAAATTCAAACCGTAGTATTAGGTTCGTCAAATTAGATGCTGCATTAGATCGTTACAATAGGTCATTTCCCCGCATTGGGTTGGCAAAATAGTACCTGTCCAACCCTAATAATAAAATGTAAGATGCCCCAACAATAAAAATTATCTGGAATAGAATCCATGCGTCTATTAATAACTCTACTTTTTTCTACATTATTTACTTTCTCTACGCACGCTAAAACGACCGCCTGGGAGTTAGAAAAAGAGGAAGAAGACATCAATCTTAAAGTTTTCACTCGTGAAATCGATGGTTCTGCTTTAAAAGAATTTAAAGGTGAAATGCTGGTTAAGCAAAAGTTAACGACGATTGCTTCATTATTATTAGACGGTGCAGTAGCGCCAAAGTGGATGCATAAGTGCGAAAAGCTTGAAGTATTAGAGCAAGTTGATCCTTTAACCGCAGTTGTTTACTTTTTGAACGGAGCTCCTTGGCCTGTCAGTGATCGTGATGCCGTCGTCATGTCGAGCATGAGCCAAGATCCAGAGACTTTAGTCATTACTACTAAGATCACAATGGTTAACGACCTTGTTCCTGAACATGATGATTATGTTCGTATTCCGCACATGACGGGTTTTTGGAAGTTTGAGCCCAAAAAAGATGGTCAGGTATTAATCACGTATCAAGTGCATGCAAATCCAGGTGGAAGTTTGCCAAACTGGTTAGCCAATAGCGTAGTGGTTGATACACCTTATAATACAATGAGCAATATGTTTGATATGTTGAAGAAAGACAAATATCAGAATGCCCAAATCCCAAATATCAAGAATGTGCCTTAGAGAGTGGGCGCAGTTTTTGACTAAAATTAACCGACTTGTAATACAACGGTCATAAAAACCCCTTAGTGTGCGCCATCCTAATTATTTGATGGTGCCTACTGCATGCATAACCAATTTCGTTTCTCTCGCTTTTCCTTTCGTTTCTTATCTCACTTTTCATCTCATTTATTCTGTCGATCTTTTTTGTTTTTATTATTCTGCTTATTGTTTATTACTAAGGCCTCCGCTGAGCCACTTTTTACTATTCATGGATCAAATACCATCGGTGCACGCCTTGCCCCCGCGCTAGTGAAAGATTATTTATTATCGAAAGGCGCAATCGATGTTGTTGTGATTGACCTTGGCAATAATGAAACGCGAGTAGAAGCCATGATGAAAGGCCAGGGGGGCAAGGTTTCGGTTGAAATCGCGGCACATGGTTCGGGCACTGGTTTTCAAGGGTTAAAATCTGGAACGGCTGATATTGCCGCGGCTTCCCGCCCTGCAAAGCGCAGTGAAATTGAAGATCTAGCGGATTTTGCTGATCTTACCGATAAACACTCAGAGCACATTGTTGGTATTGATGGCCTAGCGATTATTATTAATCCTAATAATCCGGTTGATCAATTAAGCATTAAACAATTGGGCCAAATATTTTCCGGCGAAATCGATAACTGGTCACAGTTAGGAGGGCGTGTTGCAGACATTAAGCTCTACAGCCGTGATGATCGTTCAGGGACGTGGGATAGCTTTAAGCGAATGGTGTTGGGGAAAGAGTATTTATTAAGCCCAAATGCCAAGCGCTTCGAGTCGAATGATGAATTGTCTGATGAGGTCAGTAATGATATTTATGGTATTGGCTTTGTAGGCTTACCTTCAGTACGTCGGGCTAAGCTGATTTCTATTTCAGATGGCTTGAGTAAGGCATTAACCCCTAATACATTGAATATCGCGACAGAAGATTATGCACTTTCAAGGCGTTTGTATTTTTATACGGATGACCAACCAAGTAATGAGAATGTTATTGAGTTTATTACATTTGTAGAGGGGGTTTTAGGGCAGGACACAGTGGCCGATAATGGATTTGTTGCGCAGTTTGTAGAATCGATAATACCAGAATCTTATGCTGATCTGCCTCAAGACTTCAAACAGCTAACCCCTTCAAAGCAGCGGTTAACGGTTAATTTTCGTTTTAAGCAGGGCAGCGCTCAGCTTGATAATCGAGCATTGCGCGATATTGATCGATTGGCTCAATTTATAGAAACTCACCCTGAAAAAAAACTGGTATTAATTGGCTTTGGTGATCAAAAAAAATCGGTGGAACGCGCTCAATTATTATCGAAATTGAGGGCTATGGCTGTTCGCCGAGCGCTTGTTAAACTCGGGATCTACCCTAAGCACTCTTTAGGTTATGGAGAACAATTGCCCGTTGCTTCTAACGAACGAGATTCGGGGCGCTATAAAAACCGCAGAGTTGAAGTTTGGCTGGCCGAATAAAGTCGGCTAGATAAGATAATAATCACTCCATGACGGAATTAGAACAACAATTCATTTAAACGTGATAAACATGAAAACTGCCAAATTACATCTACACTTAACGCATACAGTTAGGAGTTATCGGTATGGCGGCAGTTGTCAGTAGTATGCGACAGGGTAATCAGCTTGAGATTACCATTGTAGGGCGGTTTGATTTTTCCATATTGCAGGATTTTCGCAATGCCTATTCTATTGTCGATGATGACCCTGTAGAGCATATCATCATAGACTTATCACAGTCGGAGCACATGGATAGTTCTGGAATGGGGCTACTACTAACGTTGAAGAAAGAGTTGAATATGGATGCGGGCAATATAGAGTTAAAATATTGTCGCCCTCATATTCGTGATGCGCTATTTACCGCGAGACTCGATAACTACTTTAAGGTTAACTAGCCATGCGTATTTTGATTGTTGATGATCTAGAAGCCAATCGCATTCTGTTATCACACTTAGTTACCTTAAATGATCATAAACCGATACCGTGTGGGAGCGCAGAAGAAGCGCTTGAGTCTTATCGTGAGCATGGCGCTGATGTCATCTTCATGGACGTTGTTATGCCTGGTACTGACGGTTATTCAGCAGCTAAGCAACTTAAAAAGGTGGTTGGTGATAATTTTGTGCCCATTATTTTTATTACTGCATTGCAGGATGAGGATGCGTTAGTGCGGTGCTTAGAGTTTGGTGATGATTATTTGGTTAGGCCTTTTAATCAGATTATGTTCAATGCAAAAATTGCCGCTCACATTCGAACGATCGAACTGCATAGGAAAGCAAAAAGACAGCACGAAGAACTGACCTATCTGCATTCTCGCATGTTGCAAGAGCAAGAAATGGCTCAGCATGTGTTTGACCATGCAACGCAAATTAATTATCAAAATTGTAAAAGCATAGAGACATATATTTCAAGTGCATCGCAATTTAATGGCGATGTGTTATTGGTTGCAAAAGCACCTGATGGTGGAATTTATATTATGCTGGGTGATTTTACAGGGCATGGATTGCCTGCCGCTCTGGGTAGCTTACCGGTCTCGCAATCATTTCATTCCTTTGTTGATCAACAGTTATCGGTTGGTGATTTGGCGCGAGAAATGAATAGGGTTTTGGTTAAGTTTTTGCCCGATTATATGTTTTGTGCAGCGGTGCTTGGTAAGTTAAATGCTGCTGGAGATAATATTAAGTTATGGACGGGAGGCCTTCATGACAGCTTAATACTTGATCACCAATTTAAAATTCAGCAGAGAATACCCTCACAGCACATGCCGTTGGGCATATTAGAAGACAATGAGTTTGATGCTAGTTACTCAGAATTTGATCTTCAGCCAGATAATAAAGTGATTCTTTATACCGACGGTATTTTAGAAGCCTGCAACCAAGAAGGCGAGTTCTTTGGTCGCTCACGTTTTGAGTCTGCTATACAGCTTTCCAAGTGTAATATTGATGTAATACACCAAGAACTTTATCAATTTATGGCTCATCAGGTCGGTGAACATGCTCAAGATGATGATATGAGTCTAGTTTGTATACATGCGGGAGACATCGAGTTTAATGACGATGACTTGGCGCTTTAGATGAAGATCATTCTGGTTAGCGAAAGTGACCGTTGTATCGAGGCCACTTTCGTCTATATTTAAGCGCTTACATTAGCCCTTAGCGGCATGGAAATGTAAGAACATTTCAATGATGGCGGGTGGGATGTTGTTACACATCTGGTCTGACAAATCACCGTCTTCATCAATGTCGGCCATTTCGGCTTCTTCGGCAAACAGACCTGATGCATACATGATTGGGAAAATCCATTCGGCCATCTGTTCTTCGTTTTTAGCGTACCAGGCTTCCTCATTTTGTAATACACCGGCCATAAAGCCTGCTGCCCAGGCTTCTAGCGGAGAGCCTTCTTCATCATCGTCTTCAACTTGAAGCGTTAAGTCACAAGGCACTGGGAAGTCTTCCCCATAATCCAACCAAGCTTGAACCTCATAGCTCAATTTTCTTAATAAGCGCTGAACACGTTCTAACTGCTCATCAGTAAAAGCTGTTTTTTCAGGAAGAATAGTGGCATAAATCTCAGACCATTCAAGATCTATAGGGCCAGTTTTGATGGCGGTAAGAAGACCGTGCGCTTCAAAAAAATCAAATGAATCCTGACGTTCAAGCTCATCTTCAAGCATTTGGCCAAGAAGTTCTAATTCATCTTCATCTAAAGCTGGGATCGATAACAAGTCAGACATACAATACTCTCCAATAATTGGTCTAATTGTAACAGGAAAATACAAAGAACATGAGTCCGTTGAGGCAATCGGTCAGGCATAAATCCATTCATCAAACGTCCATTGAGTTACAAGGTCGTGAAGTCGTGGTCACTATTCATGCTATGAAGCGGAAATCGTTGCGTTTGGGCATTAATGCAAAGGGTGAGGTTGAAGTAAAAGTACCGCTGCGCTGTCCTCAAAAGGATCTGTTGGCTTTTTTGTCACAACATACGGCTTGGCTAGAAAATCGTTTAGCTCATTTTAATAAGGTCGAGCAGTCTCAGAAAGAAAAAATGCAATATTTGGGCAAGTCTTATCGCTTTCAGCAAAGTACACAAAAAAGTAAGCAGCCTGTTTTGATAGAAGATACTTGTTATTACCCGCAGTCGTGGACTGAGCAAAATTTATTAGCAAAAGTTGAAGCTTGGCAACGTACTCAAGCGAAAGAACTTTTTGAGCAGCTGATTGATAAATGGTGGCCTCACTTTTCTCAAGGAGCACTTATTGCTAGACCGGTACTCAGAGTAAAAAAGATGCGTAGCCGCTGGGGATCTTTGTCGAGTAAGGGGAATATCAACTTAAGTTTGAAGTTGCTCGAACTGAGTCCGAGTATTATTGAAATGGTGGTGGTCCACGAGCTTTGTCACAGTCACTATTTTGATCATAGTGCTAACTTCTATCGCTTAATGGCTGAAAAACTGCCTGATTATAAAGCGCGTGAAATTGAACTGAGAAGTATTGAAAAATCCTGTGCGTATTAAGCGTGCACAGGATTAACGGCCTATAAGAATCAATATTAAATATTAAAAGAACTGCCAAGGTTGGGAATACCAGTAAAAACGGCCTTTTTGACCGCTCATTACCGTACAGTTATAGCGCCCGCGTGCGCCACTCATAGCCTTAGGCGCTTGCGTTGTTAATACATAACCAGTACTAATCTTTTCGACTTTTGTATCGATAGCCCCCTGCGAACTGGCAAAACACTGAATACCGGCAGGGTTATAATCAGCCTTTAATAAATCAACCTTAAAGGCAGGTGGGTTATTTTCAGGCAGAACAATAGGATCATGCAATTGAGACTTTTCGATAGGGAGCGCTAGGCTTAATAACTTGGTTTTTAAGCTTTTAACATCGGCATAAACCCCAGCCGCAGGGAAGCGAGAAAGCGCTTGAGGATGGCTCGTTTCGCCAATAGGTCCAGACTGCTGTCCATAAGCGAGCATATTATGCTTTTCTAACCAAGGAATCATGGCTAAGGTAAATTCACCGTATGGGTAAGCAAGCATATTACCTACTTTGCCAAGGCGCTCTTCTAACTCAATTTGAGTCGTCAATATTTCTTGGTCTAGCCATTGGGATAAGGTTAAGCCTTCAGGGATCGTAGGTAAATGAGCATGAGTGACCGAGTGGTTAGCAATTACGACGCCATCATCAACGAGTTGCTTGATTTGTTTCCAGCTCATAATGCCACGGTTGCCTTGGTTCACTGGGCGGGTATTTACAAAGACAGTAAAGGGCCAATTACGGCGCTTTAACTCAGGGTAAGCATTCTCAAAAATAGAGGCGTAGGCATCATCAAAACTGATCGCGACTCTTGGTTTATCCGATTGGGTGTGCTGAGAATTCCCTGAGAGTATGTCTCGTGTCGCTGATTCAAGATCAACAACCTCTAATCCTAAGTCTTCAATGAGCTGCATATGCTCTAAAAACTTTGCAGGGCTAATCGTTGTCGATTGAGGGCTTACATCATCAACATGATGATATTGTAAAACGACTAAAGCCTGAGTTGAAAGGCTCAGTAATAAACATACCGGAGCGAGTAATAAAGAGATCAAGCGAGAGTGCATAATAGTGGGTCACCTTAATAAGAAATCGGAATAGGGTCGGTTGAATTCAGCTTAATTGAGCGATTGTCGCAGTTGATGAAAGGCTTGGCAAATCTTCTTGAAATGCTCACTTTCACCGCCTTTATCCGGATGAAAACGCTGTGCTAAGCGGCGATATTGTTGCTTTAATTGAGGCAGTGGAACAGGGGCTTCTAACTCCATAATAATAAGTGCTTGCTGAATATCTTCGGTGGATTGAGGCTGATATACCTGCTTCCAAAAGCTATCTAAAAGCGAATCAACATCTTCACTATTGGTATTAGAGAAATGAGACCAATCTAAATAATATTGAGCTAAAGGATCAGCATTTAATAGCAACTGATCGGTCTGGCCATGAGAACTCGTTGCGGAATCTACAGTGTTTATTAAAGATGTAATGCCGATCTTTTTAATGGATAAGGCTGAGATTTCTAAAGAAGCATAGCGATTTTTCTGCCAACGGTTACGCAATAAATATAGGCAATGAAAAAGTAAAAAGTGCGTTTGGAATAACAATAAAGGGTCGCGCATGGCATCAGCGGCGAAGAAAGCATGAGGAGGTTCTTGTAAAAGCGTGAGCAGTTGATGCTCAGAAAAGCCTTTTGCCTGTTCTTCTAATGTCTGCGTTTCTGATGCCTTCTCTTCTAATAAGAGCTCTAGAACATCGAGTAATTCATTAATCTTTTCTTCAGGGTTATCGTGCGTTACTTTTTGCTTGAGCGAATTGATAGGAACCCCCTTTTTAACATTCGATTCTGGGCAGCCATAATAGACTGGGTTATAGTATTTGACGCGACTAAATTGAGTATACGACAAAGTTTGATATGAGCGAAAATAAAGAAAAAAAACCTCTGCCTAGGCGTGCGCACTTAATGACACCTAGAGGATTGCAGCAGATGAAAGATGAGCTGGATTTTCTATGGCGTAAAGAGCGACCTGTCGTGACCCAGCAAGTTTCTGATGCCGCTAAACTAGGCGATCGCTCAGAAAATGCGGAGTATATTTATGGAAAAAAGCGCTTGCGAGAGATAGACCGTAGAGTTAGGTTTCTGCGAAAGCGGATCGAGATCTGTGATGTTGTTGATCGACCGCCTCAGAATATCAATCGAGTCTATTTTGGTGCCTGGATTGAGCTTGAGGATGACGATGAGAATTTATACCGTTATCGAATCGTCGGTGAAGATGAAATAGACTTACCTAATAATTATATTAGCGTTGATGCGCCGCTTGCCCGAGGGTTATTGGGTAAGCGTTTAGAAGATGAGGTCGAGGTGAAATTACCGAAAGGTGAGGTGAATTATTGCATTGTTGCGATTCACTACCAGCAGCCCGAGTGGGATACAAAGACCTGGTATCAGGCGCCATCGGTTTTAACGTTTGATTCGAAACCCGTCTAGCGGCTAAATCTTATTTTGGTGCTAATCTTAAAGGGCTATGTTTATAACTGTGTTTATTACTATGTTCATAACAAAGTTTATAGCAAAACAGATTTTTTTAAAAAACGGCTTTATAAAGCCGTTAATGAATAAAATGAGCCGCTAACGTATAAAAACGCTGCGGATCAAAAAGTCGCTGCTAGTCTTTAAAAGACCATTAGAGGTTTCCATGATATTTAATAATCCAACGTTGGTGGCTCTAACATCCATACAATCATCTATACAATCCTTTTTGCTTGGGTGTGTATGTGTCGTGGCTTCGACGACGGCTTTAGCCGCAGAAGATGTAAGAATTAAAGATTTTTATAAGATGTCTCCAAGCATTAAGCAGGTTAGCCAAATATGTCCTTGGAGGTCTTCAACGACAAAAGGCACAATACGCTTGATGAAGGCTGAAGATAAGGGGGCGCACCGCCTCTATGTTCAATGGTTACGCGAAGGTATTGCGGGTACTGAACAAGCACCGCTTTCAACCATTAGTATCGAAGAAATTAATAATGATCATTATTATCGTTTTGAATTACCCGATGGTCGTTTAATGGCAGGGGCGTGCTCGATAGAAACAATAATGGAAGACATTGTTGATGAAAGTCGTTATCGATTAACGCTTTATCTTATGGGGCCAGGTGAGTATGAGGTTCATACTACCCGGCTTTTAGATGGTGGCATTAAGCTACATAAAAAACACGAATAAAGTGTTAAGGCTGATAGCTTTGCACTGAATCTTCTAAGGCAACCGATGCCGTTTCAATAACAGTATCGTCTTCAACGGAAGTATCTAGATTAAACAACGGCAAACGCTCCCCCAGGTGAGATTTTTGCTGTTGCTGCTGTAAGCCTTTAAAGTCAAACAAGTTACCGTCTGCAAGCTGTGATGGGGCAATATTGGCGATGGAACGGAATATATTTTCGCTGCGACCAGGTTGTTCTTTTTCCCAGTCGATTAACATTTTCTTGATGTTCTGACGCTGAAGGTTCTCTTGCGAGCCGCATAAATTACACGGAATAATCGGGAACTCTTTTAAGCGTGCAAACTCTGCAATATCGACTTCTTTGCAATACGACAGAGGGCGAATCACAATATTCTTTTTATCGTCGCTTAATAGTTTAGGCGGCATCGACTTTAGTTTTGCACCATAAAACATATTCAGAAAGAGCGTTTCGATAATATCGTCTCTGTGATGACCTAGCGCTATCTTATTGGCCCCAATGCTTTCTGCGTAGCCATAAAGGCTACCACGGCGTAAACGAGAGCATAGAGAGCAAGTTGTTTTACCTTCAGGCACTTTCTCTTTTACAACGCTATAGGTGTCTTTCTCTAGAATATGAAAATCAACGCCTAACTCTTCTAAGTAGGCAGGCAGTATATGCTCTGGAAAGCCAGGCTGCTTTTGGTCCATATTGACGGCAACAATATCAAAATGGATCGGCGCACTCTTCTTAAGGCTTAAAAGAATGTCCAGCATGGCATAAGAATCTTTACCACCAGACAAGCAAACCATTATTTTGTCGCCATCTTCAATCATTTTAAAATCTTCAATAGCCTTGCCCACATTGTGGCGAAGACGCTTGCTGAGTTTGTTGTACTCTAGGCGTTCTTTTTTGTTTAAAGATTCTATTAACGATATTGATGTATCTGACGAAAGTTGCGACATGCCTTCTCCAAAGTGCCTTATCAAAAAATGTGATAGCGCAGAAAACAGGACTTATAGCAGAATGAGGCTATGGAAACTAGTCTTGTATAGCATTTTATAAGTAAGTCTTGCAGAATTGTGATGAAAAATGCTTATGCAGCGACTTCGTTAATCGTTATGTAGCGCATGAAATTTTCACTAAAATCTGCGGTAGAGCAGTTGTGTTTCGGGTGATAAAAGCGCTTCCATGTTTCTGCTAGGGCATCGATATCATTGGTTTTTGGTAGGGCGAAGTTAGGGTGGCGAGCGTACATAAACCAAGCAATCGCTGTGGCATATGAGAGATTAGTCGCAAGCTCTGCATGAGGTTGTGTTAAAAAGTCATGTTGGCTTGCTAGGCCTCGAACAATGCTGGCCATGTTGCTATGTTTTGCAAGATGATCATCCCATATATGGCGATGGCTTAAACTATGGATTTGGTATATCCCTAGGGTTCTTTGGCCTGCGGGTTTAATGTGCGAACCTAAGCCAGATTCTTGAGCAGCCGTGGCCAGTAATAAATTCTCGGCTGTTTTACTATAAACTCCAAGTCGTTTTAATGTAGGCTTAATAACCCACTGACGAAGTTCTTGTGCGCAAATTCCCATTACTCTTTCCTTAAATATTGCATCTTCTATAGAAGAATGCACTATCTAGACCAATGCTAGCTAATCCTTAAACCTTAGATCATGAAAGAACTAACTGTCTAATTTTTATGCAAAAAGAATAGAAGTAGAAGGAAAATTACTAATTGACTCTGCAATAACAGATGGAAAAACGCGGTATTGAAAAACTGAAGGAGTGACTAGAAACAAAATGCGGCATTAATACGTCAGTATTTGCCGCTCCTTTTTTGACAGGGTATGTCAGGTTTGAACCTGTTATTTGGCTATATGAGCACAATCGTCTTGATCGTTATCGACCTTGCCAGCCATCTGATACAGTGTTTTTGCATCTAACAAGGTGATTTCTTTACCTTGTGTCGCAATCAATTCGTTCTTTTGGAAGCGAGTAAATACACGGCTTACGGTTTCTACGGCTAAGCCTAGATAGTTACTGATATCAACACGAGACATCGATAAGCGGTACTGAGTATGAGAAAAACCACGACGAACAAAACGCTCAGAAATATCCACTAAGAAAGAGGCAATACGTTCTTCCGCATTCTTTTTACTCAATAACATCATCATGTTTTGGTCATGACGAATTTCACCACTCATGTTTCTCATAAGCTGACGGCGAAGATCTGGCAATTCGTCGGATAGCTGGTCAAGCTGTGAAATTGGAATCTCACACACTGTTGTTGTTTCAAGCGCTTTAGCCGTTAGTGGGTAAGTGCCACTATCGTAACCGGAAAGCCCAATGATTTCACTGGCGAGGTGAAAACCTGTGATTTGTTCTTCGCCGCTGGCAGCGATCGTATAGGTTTTCAAAGCCCCAGTACGAACGGCGTACACAGACTGGAAAGGTTCACCTTGTTGAAATAATAACGTGCCTTTTTGAATCGGGCGACCGCGGCGAATGATGTCATCAAGTCTATCCATGTCGTTGTCATTAAGTGATAACGGCAGGCACAACGCATTAAGAGCACATGTTTGACAATGTGGTTGGGTACCACGGCTGATTTTCATGGAAGGAGATGAGACTGACATAATAATCCTTTCGTTCTAAAAGACACACAAAAAGTGTGTTTATTTATTTGGATATCATCGTACCGAATGGAGCGCATGTCAATATGTTCGCAAGAGTATTTTTAATTGGTTTTACCAAGTCGCGAAAATCGTCCAGCTCCCATAGAAAATTAAGAGTAGGCCGGCCAATTTTCGAAAGTGACTGTGTTGGATGTAGCCATTTAACTGACGGGCAAAAATACCAGCGGCCAAAATGCCGGGCAAGGTGCCTAAGCCAAAACAAAACATAGTCAAAGCTCCCATTCCTGGTTGAGCATTGGCAGCAACCCAGGCGAGAGTGCTATAAATTAACCCGCAAGGAAGCCAGCCCCACATTAATCCAAGCGCAAGGGCTTGAGGGCGAGTTTTAATAGGAATTAACGTGCGGGTTAAAGGCTGTAAATAGCGCCATAGAAATTGGCCGACTGTCTCTAGACGGGTTAGTACCATCCACCAACGGGCGACATAGAACCCCATTAAGATTAATAGTACACCGGAAATACTTCTTAATATCTGTTGTGCTACCTGGTGACTGTCAGCCAGCCAAAGTCCTAATAGCGAGACAATTAAGCCCGCAGCGGTATAGCTGAGAATTCGACCAAGGTTAAATAATAGAAGAAATAAGTAGTTGGTTTTACCTGGGCTAGAGCTGCTGGCCGCTGCGGCAATACCGCCACACATAACTAAGCAATGGCTTGCACCCATAAGGCCCAATAATAGAGCAGTAATTAGAGAGAGAGGTTCGATCATTTCTTAATTTGATCGTCGTCATCAAATAAAATTCGATGTGCAGGAGAGTCCATATCGTCAAACTGTCCACTTTTAATCGCCCAAAAAAGTACCGTTACGGCAATAGAAATGAGTACGATGGATAGCGGAATGAGTATGTAAATAATGTCCATAAAATCGTCTATTCGCTTAAGTTAAAGGTCATGAGTTTAAGGGTATGAATGAAGACTAATACGTTTTAATCAATGTCACTCTTTTATCGCTAGACAGTAAGCGCAGTGCGTTACCGACCACAATTAATGAACTGACTGACATGCCAATCGCCGCAGCCCAAGGTGGAATAAATCCGGTGGCAGCAAGGGGAAGCGCTAAAATATTATACAATAATGCCCAGTAAATGTTCTGACGAATTATGCGACTCGACTTTCGGCCTTTGCTAATCGCATGAAGTAAGGTGGTTAAGCGGTTATTGGTAATCACCGCATCGGCGTTGGTTTGGGTTAAATCACTGGCGTGACCAATTGCCACGGCAATATCAGCGCGAGCTAAGGTTGGCACATCGTTAATACCATCTCCCACCATCATTAAACGTTCGCCTTGTTGCTGCCAAGCGGATGCAATTTCAAGTTTTTGAGCAGGGCTGAGGCCTTTATGCACATCGTCAATATTGAGTGCTGTTGCTACGGCTTCTACCTGAGCACTTGGGTCACCGGTTAAAATCGAAACCTTGATGTCCCAGTCTTTAAGCTGATCAATCGTACTACTGGCGCCTTGGCGCAAGGAGTCAGACAGCGCAAACCAATATAAAGGCTGCTGATCATTGGCCAGCAATAACCATTGGCGGTCGTCGTTTATGGGTGGGACTCAAAGTCTGTTGGGGAAAGGCGAAGTCGGCACGACCAATACGGTAAGTCATGTCATCATGGTCTTCAATTCCGATTAACGTTCCCTTCACACCCTGAGCGCTGACTTGTTCAATGTTATCGGTTGTGAAATAGCTAATCGAAGAAAATGCACGAGCAATCGGGTGGTTACTGTATTGCTCTAACGTCGCGGCAATTTTAAGGGCTTGCGCTGAGGTAAGACTAATATCAGAAGCTGCAGGAATGGATTCTTCTAAACTCAGCTCTCCTCGTGTCAGGGTGCCAGTTTTATCAAATATAATACGATCAACTTGGGTTAAGCCTTCTAATACATGACCTTTGCTGATCAGGAATCCCTGTTCTCTTAACGACGCAGTCGCAGCGGTAAGCGCAGTCGGCGTTGCCAATGACAAAGCGCAGGGGCAGGTCACTACAAGCACGGCGAGTGTGATCCAGAACGCTTGGCTAGGGTCGATAAACCACCAAGTGATGGCAATACCACTGGCGATGATTAGCACTGCGGCGACAAAGCGAGAGGCAACTTTATCGGCAAAAATGGCAATGGCGGGCTTTTCTTGTTGCGCTCGATCCATTAACCGCATAATGGTATTTAATTCGGCGTCAGCGCCGGTAGCGGTCACCCGCATTAAGATCTGGCTTTCAACGTTGTGAGTGCCACCGATTAAAGCATCTCCCGCCGATTTATCGATGGGCAAATATTCACCCGTTAGCGCTGCTTCATCAACAGCACTGGTGCCTGATTCAACGATGCCGTCAGCAGGAATTTGTTGGCCAGGCTTAATGATTAATAAATCGCCTACCTGAATATCACTGCTTGGAATTACCAGATCACCTTCGGGAGTCGATTTTATGGCGACAGACGGCATGAGATCGAGCAGGTTATTGCCAGCGCGAGTCATGCGGTGGCGCGCCCGCATTTCAAAGAAGCGACCGGTTAAGAGGAAAAAAGTAAACATACAGACCGAATCAAAATAGATTTCCGGCCCGCGATTCACTGTGCTCCAAACACTGGCGAAATAGGCCAGTAAAATCGCAATCGATACTGGCACGTCCATGGTCAGATGTCGGGTTCTTATATCTCGAAGTGCTGCTACAAAAAAAGGTCGTGCGCTGTATAAGACGACGACGGTGGCAAATAACATTGAAGCAGCCCGAATAAACACTTCGTACTGCGCCAAAATGCCGCGTAACTCGCCAATATATAATGGTACTGCAAGCATCATGACTTGCATGGTGGCAAAGCCCGCAACGACTAAACGACGAAAAGCAGTTTTACTTTCTTGAATTCTTTGATGCTCTGCCTGCGTGGCAGAAAAAGGGTGGGCTTGATAACCCAGTTGATGAATCTCTTCAAAAATCTGAGATAATTTTATTTCATCATCGAGCCAACGCACCATAAGGCGGTGAGTGGTTAAGTTTAGGTTTACCGAGATGACATGCTTTAACTGGCTGAGTCTATGCTCGATAAGCCATGCGCAAGCGGCGCAGCTGATGCCAGAGATCACTAAAACCGCTTCGGCCTCGGCTAGCTCGTTATCAAAATGCTGAACAAAAGACTGCTGTATGGCTGGCTCATCGTACAGTTTTAGTTCTTCACGAACATCGCTGTTGGCATTTCGTTTTTGTTGCGGTGATATTTCTGGAAGGGCGGTTCGGTGGCGATAATAATCCTTTAAGCCACTGCTAATAATGGTTTCGGCAACGGCTTTGCAGGCAGGGCAGCACATTGTTTGCGTTTGCCCATCAATTTCTAAGCACCAGCGATTGCCCTCAAGGGCAATCTCACCACAGTGAAAGCACAGATTTTGACTCATGTCTTAGATCTCGATCACTTGTACTTATTGGCTAAGGGTCAGTTGCTTATTATCTTCGATTAAGCCTTCATCTTTGATCATCCACTCTTGCTCTGGGCTCTGTAACCAAAGCTTGCGTTTACCTAAGTGATTTTTGTCAGCTAAGCCAAGGTAGTTGCCATCTTCGGTGTGTTGTAATAATACGGTTTCATCTTCAGTTTCAAGCGTCGGATGAATGATTTGAATACGTAAGAACGATGGGTTCTCATCTAGATAACCCGCAATGTTAGTGCGAATTTCACCGTCGTTATACGTCATCGTCGCCGTCAGTTGGAGACGTTTAGCTTTGTTACGAAATTCACGGTTTTCGGTGTAGGCCATACCATCTTTGTAATAGCTGTCGCTTACTAAGGAATCTTTGCCGTTGGTGGCTAGGGTGACGATCACAACACCCCATAAAATGGCGGCAATCGGGACGCCCATAACAAGAAACATCCAAGGTTCTTTATGCCAAGGAGTGATAGGTTCATCAGAATTTTTTAGAGGGGAATTCATAGCATTCTCGAATGTTTTGGCAGGTATTGAGCCAGAGCGACCAAGTGTAACCACTTGGTCGCTCTGGGGCTAGTATAGTTGCGTAAAGATGTACGATTAAAAATCTAGTTTATCGGAGCGATAAAACGACTTTCTTCACGGGCAATTTCGGTATCAGTGGCAGCGTCTAAAATCACAAACTCGATGTTTGTTTTGCTCTCACGCAAGTTCTTTGGGTCCATCTCAATATTGATTGGGAAGGAACGCATTTTATTACTCTGCAGTTTAACGGTGCTGGGCATATCGGTAATGACATTGTCTAACCCTTCAATCTTAATGTTGTAGCTCAATTCACCTTGAGACATATTCATTAACTTTAATGTATAGGTATTTTGAACAGTGTCGTTAGGCGTTAGTTGGTAAAGCGCGCCACGGTCTCGGATAATATCCAATTCAAAAGCGGTACGAGTGGCCATTGAGTATATTAAGCCAGAAATCATTAAAATAAGTACTAAAGCATAGCCAACAAGTCGAGGACGGAAGAAGTGCGTTGTGCCGCCTTCTAATTCGTGCTCAGTTGTATAGCGCACTAACCCAGGCTCATAGCCCATTTTATCCATGATAGAGTCACATGCGTCGATACACAATGCGCAGCCAATACATTGATATTGTAGGCCATCCCGGATGTCGATGCCCGTAGGGCATACTTGTACACATAGAGAGCAATCGATACAGTCACCCAAGCCTTCCGCTTGTGGATCAATGCCTTTTTTTCGAGCTCCGCGACCTTTCTCGCCTTCGCCACGCTTTTCATCGTAGGAAACAATTAAGGTATCTTGGTCAAACATAACCGACTGAAAGCGTGCATAAGGGCACATATGAATACAAACTTGCTCACGAAGCCAGCCAGCATTCATATAAGTTGCTAAGGCAAAAAAGCCAATCCAGAATGCTTCCCAGCTATTCAGATTGAAGGTCAATAAATTAGGCACAAGCTCGCGAACGGGAGAGAAGTAGCCTACAAACGTGATGCCCGTTGCTAAGGCTAATAATAGCCATAAAACATGTTTAGCCCCTCGACGTAAAAACTTCTCAAGGCTCATTGGAGCATTGTCCATTTTCATTCGTTTGTTACGAGTGCCTTCCGTTTTTTCTTCGATCCACATAAATACAAAGGACCAAGAAGATTGAGGACAGGTATAACCGCACCAGACTCGGCCCGCGAGGTTGGTAATGGTGAATAAGCCATAAGCTGCAATGATTAACAGGCCGGATAAAAGAAAGAAATCTTGCGGCCAGAACGTAATGCCAAAAATGTGGAATTGGCGAGCAGGTAGGTCAAATAAAACGGCTTGGCGATCACTCCAGCTTAACCAAGATGTCGCAAAAAATAGAGCCATTAAGCCCCAAAGACTATACGAACGTATTTTTTGAAAAAATCCATGAATCTCGCGTACCTGAATTTTTTCTCTTGGTACGTATAAAGATTTTTCTTCTGGGGTGACATTCTTAACAGGAATTTTACTCATATTACAGCAGCCTTGATAAGGGAGTGAAGCTATATAACTGTTTGATTATAAAGGTATGAATGAAATGCGTAAATAAAAAAAGCGGCTCGAAGGCCGCTTTTTCTTGTATTTTCGAGTCTAAAGAGGAGGCTAAATATTAAACTATTTAGCCACTGCTTTGTGAGACAAAGAATATACATAGGCAGCCAATACATGGATCTGCTCTTTAGAGAAACGATCTCCTTGAGCAGGCATCTGACCATTTCGACCATGGCGAATTGTAAATTCAATTTGCTTAGTCGAACCACCGTATAACCAAACTTTATCCGTTAGGTTAGGTGCGCCTGTGATGTGCATGCCTTTAGCATCAGCACCGTGACAAGCCGTACATGCTTGAGCAAAGATGCCCGCGCCTGCTTCAGCCAATGTAGCGTCGTGCTTAAGGTCAGACAAACTACGTACATACTGCACAGTCTGATCAATCTGCTCATCTGTCATGCTTGGCATTAAGCCTTTAGCCGGCATCATACCGTGGCGACCATCGGTGATGGTTTTAACGATATCAGCGGGTGTTCCACCATATAACCAATCATTATCGGTTAAGTTAGGGAAACCTTGTGAACCTTTAGCGGTTGAGCCGTGACATACAGAGCAGTTGCTTGCGAAAATACGCTGGCCCGTCTGTAATGCCGCTTCGTTGTCGATTAATTCAGCAATCGGTGTAGCAGCATATTCAGCAAATAATGGCGCTACTTTCATGTCGAACTGTTCAACTTCATTTTCCCATTGAGCGGTTTGGCTCCAAGGTACTTGCTTGCCATCAACTTCTACGGTTAAAAAGCCGTTCATGTTGCCCAGACCGTAAGCAGCGATATAGCCGACTGCAAATACGATGGTTGCCCAGAACATCATTACCCACCAGCGAGGTAGTGGATTATCAAGCTCTTTAATACCATCGTATTCATGGCCAGTTGTTTCGTCAGTTTCTTCGTTATGCACCTGAGTTTTGCTGCTGTATTGAATCAGCAAACCACAAGCGATTAGGGTGCCAAAGACAATGGCAAATACCCAAAAGTTCCAAAATGTACTTAAAGCACTCATATTTTTACTCCGTACCTTTATCGTCGTGCGTCTTTTTTGCTTCTACACTGTTCTCGGTGCTTTCTTGCGGATCATTATCAGCTTTGAAAGGAATCATCCCATCATCTTCAAAACGATCCTTGCGGCGTGAGCTATAAGCCCACGCAACAATACATAAGAAAGCGAACAGTGCGAAAACAGTGCCTAAACCACGTATGACGTTAATATCCATGGGTTATTGCTTATCTTTCATGACGGTGCCTAGCTGCTGTAAATACGCAACCAAAGCTTCAATTTCACGAACGCCATCTACAGCGGCTTTTGCACCTTCGATATCGGCATCAGTGTAAGGAACCCCTACAATGCGTAATGCTTCCATCTTCTTAGGTGTATCGCGACCATCGACCGTATTTTCAAATAACCATGGATAGGAAGGCATAATCGACTCAGGTACAACATCACGAGGATTGTACAAGTGAGCACGATGCCATTCGTTTGAGTATCGACCACCAACACGGGCTAGATCTGGACCAGTACGCTTAGAACCCCAAAGGAAAGGGTGTTCATATACGTGTTCACCAGAGCGAGTGTAGGTACCGTAGCGCTCAGTTTCAGCACGGAACGGACGAATCATTTGTGTATGGCATACTGCACAGCCTTCACGAATGTAAATGTCACGACCTTCAAGCTGAGTAGCGTTTAACGGCATAAGACCTTCAACAGGTTCGTTGGTATTGTCATCCCAAAAAAGAGGAACAATCTCAGCCAAACCACCCCAAGCAACAGCAATGATGATCAATACGACCATCAAACCGATATTTTTTTCAATAATGTCATGATTCATATCAGCAGTACTCCTTATGCTTGAGCTGCAGCGACAGCTTTTTTGCTATCACTAACAGTGCGGTAAACGTTGTAGGCCATAATAAACATGCCGATTAGGAATAATGCACCACCAATAGTACGAACAACGTAACCAGGGTGAGAAGCTTCAACCGACTCGATAAACGAGTAAGTTAACGTACCGTCAGCATTCACTGCACGCCACATCAAACCTTGCATAATACCGTTCACCCAAAGCGCAGCAATGTATAAAACAGTACCAATTGTTGCTAACCAGAAGTGAGTATTAATCAATTTGGTTGAATACATTTCGCCTTGCTTACGACCAAACATAATTGGAATCAAGTGGTACATTGCACCAATTGTAACCATTGCAACCCAACCTAACGCACCTGAGTGAACGTGACCAATGGTCCAGTCCGTATTGTGCGATAACGCGTTGACTGTTTTGATCGACATCATTGGGCCTTCGAAGGTAGACATACCGTAGAAAGACAAAGATACAACCAAGAAGCGCAAGATAGGATCTGTACGCAGTTTGTGCCATGCGCCTGATAGAGTCATCATACCGTTGATCATACCACCCCAAGAAGGTGCTAATAGAACCAAAGACATAACCATACCGGCAGTTTGTGCCCAATCTGGCAGTGCAGAATAGTGCAAGTGGTGAGCACCAGCCCAAACGTATAAAGAGATCAAAGCCCAGAAGTGAACAATCGATAGACGATATGAGTAAACAGGACGTTCAGCTTGCTTAGGTACGAAGTAGTACATGATACCTAGGAAACCGGCTGTTAAGAAGAAACCAACAGCGTTGTGTCCATACCACCACTGAACCATCGCGTCGACGGTACCCGCATAGATAGAATAAGATTTTGTCAGCGTAACGGGAATTGCTAGGTTATTACCAATGTGCAAAATAGCAATCATCAACATAAAACCAGCAAAGAACCAGTTCGCAACATAAATGTGCGGCTCTTTACGATTCATAATCGTACCGATGAAGTTTACACAATAAGCAACCCAGACGATCGCGATCAAAATATCGATCGGCCATTCTAGTTCAGCGTATTCTTTTGTAGAAGTTAAACCCATTGGCAAAGTAATAACAGCCAATACGATCACTAAGTTCCAGCCCCAGAAAGTGAACGACGCTAATGTGTCAGAAAACAAACGAGTCTGACAGGTGCGTTGCACAATGTAGTAGGAAGTAGAAAATAGTGCAGAACCACCAAATGCAAAAATTACCGCATTCGTATGAAGTGGTCTTAGGCGTCCAAAGGAGAACCAAGGAGTATCAAAGTTTAGTGCAGGCCAAGCAAGTTGGGCAGCGATTAGTACACCGAGGGACATTCCGACGATGCCCCAAACTACAGTCATAATGGCAAATTGTCTTACCACTTTGTAGTTGTATACGGGGTGATCAAATGCAGTGCTCATGATCAGATTCCATTTAACAGCGAGGATTGAGGGGTTAAAAAACGGCGTAATTATGATCTTTCGTACACAACTTTGCAAACGAAGGATGACAAAACGCTTAACTAAAACAGTAGCTTAGTGTTTTTGTTTAAGCAATTGAGTAATAAATGAACGTGTTTGAAAATAAAAAAACCATTGAACTGGTATTCGAATTCCAAATCATGCCAAATATCTGCTTATTCTAGGATGTTAGAAGCATTTGGCTGGAATTTATTGATTTAAGACAACTTAGTTGATTATTTTAAGAATTTAAATATTTTAAGGGGGGATGTTTGTGGAATTAATGAAAAATGGCCCAGTAAATGGGCCCGTTTACGTTTTTGCTCATGGCGCTGGGGCAGACATGAATTCAGAATTTATGACTCAGGTTGCGGTTGCATTAGGAGAAAAGGGAGTCCGTGTTGTTCGGTTTAACTTTCCTTATATGATTAAGCGCGAAGAGGATGGTAAGCGTCGACCTCCTGATCGAGCAACTAAATTGATAGAAGCTTATAAAGCCGTTATTACACATTTGGATTGCCCAGTGGTTATTGGAGGGAAGTCGATGGGTGGCAGAATGTCGTCGATGCTGTTGGCCGAGAATGCCCAGTTACCAAAAGATGAGCAGTTAGCCATATTAGGCAGTGCTTGCTTGGGTTTTCCTTTTCACGCTCCTGGAAAAGATCCAAAAGACCGTCTTGATCATTTAGCAGCATTAACAGCGCCACTATTAATAGTACAAGGCACTCGAGATACCATGGGGACGCAAGAAGAGGTCACTGGCTATTTTAAAGATGGACGAATTAGCGATTCAATTGAGGTTAATTGGCTTGAGGATGGTAATCACGATTTAAAGCCGAGAATTAAATCAGGATTTAGCCACCCGCAGCACATTGAGAGCGCTATTGATCAGGTGGCTAATTTTGTATTTAAACAGAATCCAATGACTTAATACTTCAGGAAGTAAAGGGTTTGCTAAGCTTTTACATTCAGCAAGCCTGCGGACTAATAGATTTGTCTAACCACTCGTTTAGGCTGTTAATACAGTAATCTTTTCAGGAGTCACCAAGATTGGTTGAATAGAGGCAATGACTTTGCGTCGCTCTTCAGAACCTTGCCATTTCTGCCAAGCAGCTAGACTTCTCCAGTTGGTAATAATGACTCGGTGGTTTTCATCACCGGCATCTTTATAGTTTGCACCTGACATATAACCCGGGGCTTCTAGAATTGCACGCAATGTATCTTTAATCGCTGCGTCGTAATTGGGTTCCATACCTAGAGCGATTTTACGCTCGATAATTACCTTAATCATTATCCTGCCTTAACGAGAAGTATTAAAAAGTTGTAACTCCTTCATGTTATAGGTTCTAGGGCTATGATTTCAATGGTTATATTAGTAAATTTAAAGATGGTTAACGCAATATAAAAGAGAAGTAATTAATGTCTGTGAGTAATGAAGGCTTAATCGAAGCGCAAAACAACTGAGGCGCGCCACAAAAGCAAAATACTGTGGGAAAGTTACGCGCACTATCTTGCCATTTAAGAAGCTAAAGGGCGCTCTTGTGTCATGATGATTTAGCAAAATCCAGATTAAAACAGAGCTTGCGAGAGATAATGACTCATTCGCAAGCCTGTTTATTCATGCTTAGACTTCTTATATAGCAAGGCTTTTTGGATAAAAAGCTACTTCGTCCAAACACCCGCAGGAATTAATCCTTCTAACTGACTAATCTTGCTATCACGTTCATCGGTATTAGCCGCTGTAATGGTTACGTGGCCCAGTTTACGGGCAGGGCGCGCTTCTTTACCGTAGCTATGAACATACGTTGTGCTCATACCTTCGGCAGTAGCTGTCGGGCCTTCATCACTGATAACGTTAATCATCGCCACCGCAGTAAACTTAGACGCGGTATCGGTAATCGCTTGGCCTGTTACTGCCAGCATGTGATTACGAAATTGGCTAGTAACAGCGCCTTCGATAGACCAGTGACCTGAGTTATGAACGCGAGGTGCGACTTCGTTAGCAATTAAGTTGTCTTCAGTTTCAAACAACTCCAAGGTAATCGTGCCTACATAATCTAAGCTAGTGGCGATTTGCTCGATATAACGTTCAGCAATGGCTTGCTTCTCTGCACTGAAACCATGAGCGGGGTACAACGAATAGCGCAAGATACCTTCGTGGTGAATGTTCTCGGTCATTGGCCATACTTTGATATCGCCATTTTCAGCACGAGAACCAATCACAGACACTTCGCGAATAAACGGCACAAAAGCTTCGGCGATCAATTCACGATTACCAATTTCAGCCCAAGCAGCCGTGGCATCACTAGGTTCGCGCAAAACGAACTGACCTTTACCGTCGTAACCTTCGGTGGTGGTTTTCATGATGATAGGCAGACCTAATTTCTGCACAGCATCGTGAATATCAGCAAGGGAGTTCACCGCATGAAACTCAGCCGTATCAATACCCGCAGCGCGCAGAGCGTTCTTTTCAGTGATGCGGTTTTGGAAAGTTTTTAATGCCTTAAGGCTAGGAAAAACCTTTTCTTCAACACTTTCCATCTGACTAACGATATGAGCAGGAATGTTCTCTGTCTCGTAAGAAATGCGATCGTTATCGTTTAAAAACTGCTGCAAACTGGTCTCATCAAACGCACGTAAATCGTAAAGATTGACCGTGATATCGCTTTGATCGGCGATGCTGGTTTCTAGCATTTGACCCAGTTGACCGTTACCTAAAATACCTAACTTCATTAGCCTTCTACTCGCGGATCAGGTTGGCTTAAAATGGTGTCTGTTTGATTCTTTTGGAACTGATGCAAACGTTTAGTCAGTTCAGGATCACTGGTTGCAAGAATCTGTGCGGCTAACAAACCAGAGTTCTTAGCACCAGCATCACCAATCGCTAATGTACCCACAGCAACACCACCTGGCATTTGAGCGATGGATAAAAGGGAGTCGATACCATTTAATGCGCGGGATTTAACTGGCACGCCTAGTACAGGCAATACCGTTTGCGAGGCGCACATACCTGGCAAGTGAGCAGCGCCACCCGCCCCCCCGATGATGACTTTTAGGCCACGGCTTTCAGCACTTTTTGCATATTCGAACAATAAATCAGGAGTTCGGTGAGCGGAAACTACATTTACTTCGTAAGGAACTTCCAACAAGTCGAGCATGTCTGCTGCATGCTTCATGGTTGGCCAGTCACTTTTAGAGCCCATAATAATGCCAACAAGCGCCGTCATAGTATTGTCCTAGCTGATCAAGAAAGGCGCGAATTCTATCATAAGAGTTTAAAAAGGGCGATTTAGATAAGCCATTCCACCGACTAAATATGAATAAATAGGCCGATAGAATGTCTTGAGGTTAAAGCGAGAAGGGCCGTTTAGAAGCGAATGCTTTGCTGCTGTATTTGTTTTAGCATTGGTGCATCCAACGCCATAAAGTGAGATTCGCTTGGCAGCTTCACAAAAATAGGTTCTTCGACCTTACTTAAATCGTAGTTCTCATCTTTCAGCTCAACCTTGCGGTATTTGAATGTGCCGGTAATTTCTTCTTGCTCACGAATGCGAATGAAAATTGGAATCGCATAGGCAGGCAGTTTTTCATTAAGATGGCGAGAGAAAGCCGCGGCATCAAAGTCCTTGATATTCTTAAGGGTGAGTGCGGCCATGCCCGCACGACCATCAGTACCCGGAATCTCAACGCCATAGGCAACACTGTGCTCAACCCCAGGGAATTCGTTAGCAACGGCTTCTACTTCTGTAGTGGCAACGTTTTCGCCTTTCCAGCGGAAGGTATCACCCAAACGGTCGGCAAAGGCAATGTGCTTAAAGCCTTGGTTAATCACCATGTCGCCACTGTTGAACCATTTGTCACCTTGCTCAAAGACGTTCTCAAGAATTTTTTTCGCTGTAGCTTCTTTGTCGGTATACCCTTCAAATGGTTGCTTATCGTTGATCTCAGTAATCAGTAAGCCTGTTCCGCCTTTTAACACAGGTATCATAAAGCCATCTTCACCCCGGATAGGCTCATCGCTGTCAATATCGTATTCAACAATGTTATAAGGCAGAGGGCAGATACCGGCGGTGCAATCTAGGTTCAAGGCATTGGTAAATACCAGGTTACATTCACTGGCACCGTAGAATTCGTTGATGTGATCAATGCCAAAACGCTGTTTAAATTCCATCCAGATATCAGGGCGCAGGCCGTTACCAATAATGGCACGGATTGGATGATCTTTGTCATTAGGCTGAGTAGGGGTGTTAAGCAGGTAGCGGCATAGTTCACCGATGTAACAAAAAGTCGTCGCTTTATAATCACGAATCTCATCCCAGAAGCGACTAACACTGAATTTACGGCTAATCGCAATGCATGACCCTGCACCTAAAACCCCCGCCATTGAAACGGTGAGAGCGTTATTATGGTAAAGCGGAAGACTTAAATACATAACGTCATCAGGGCGTAAACGCATCGACGCTAAACCCATTCCGGCCATGGACTTATGCCAGCGGTAGTGGCTCATAACAGAAGCTTTTGGTAAACCAGTCGTGCCAGAGGTGAAAATATAGAAGCAAGGCTGTTTCATTTGAATTTTGTCGGTGGTGCCTGGGTTTTCTTCACTTTGGCCTTTGCTCACCACTTCCATATCTTGGTAGTCATTCGGGCAAGCAATTGCGCCGTCGTCTTTTAGGTAATAAAGGTGAGATTTAAGTTCGGTGCTCAGGCTTTCTTGCACGGTAGTCAGATTGTCTAGCTGCTCTTCACCGATCAATATCATTTTGGGCTTAACCAAGTTGATGCTGTGCAATAACACTTCGCCACGTTGAGAGGTATTGATCATAGCAGCGATTGCGCCGACTTTAACGACGGCTAAAACTGCAATCAGGCATTCGGTTCGGTTTTCGATGTTGATCGCAATGGTTTCACCAGGCTGAATGCCTTGGCTTAAAAAGTAATTAGAATAGCGGTTAACCCAAGCATTCACTTGGCCATAACTGAATTCGTCGTTTAAATAACGAATAGCAGGAGAATTAGGGCGCTTATTTGCGTGAGCTTCTAAATGAGAGCCAATTGAGCGGTACTTGTCAGGCTTTGAACTGATGAGTGTATACAACCCTTTCACTAATGGGCGAGCCCCTTTGGGTGTCAAAGCGGACTTTATAATGTTGGGTAATGTAACTAAACGAGGTTCCATGGAATACCTTTAAAATTTTTATTATTATATTGAGCTGCAAAGGGCAGCTCAATATATTGCCTTTTTATTTTAACTCGCTTGATGACTTGTTCAGCAAACGGCGAGCAATAATCAGTTGTTGTATCTGTTGAGTCCCTTCAAAGATGTCAAGAATCTTTGAATCTCGCGCCCACTTCTCTAATAATTCATCTTCACAATAACCGACTGAGCCCAATAATTCGACGCATTTTAGTGTGATGGCATTGGCAACTCTGCCAGCTTTGGCTTTCGAAATTGATGCCTCTATAGAATTTGGGATGCCGTTGTCAGCCATCCAAGCGGCTTTAATGGTTAATAAACGGGCGGCTTCTAGTTCGGCCTCCATCTTATACACTTCAGCTTGCAGCTGAGAGCTAAGTTTGGAAGAGCGAGAATAATCAAACTCAATCCCTTGTTTTGATAATAATTCTTTGGTGCGCTCAATCGAAGCTGTTGCTACACCAACTGCCATGGCTGCAACAACAGGACGAGTATTATCAAAGGTTTGCATAACGCCCGCGAAGCCTTTATCGGCATTCACTTCTTCAGTGCCCAACAAATTAGCGCGTGGTACGCGGCAATCATTAAAGCTGATTGAGGCCGTATCGGAGGCTTTAATGCCGAGCTTTTTCTCTAGGCGAGTCACCTCCATACCTGGCGTGCCTTTTTCTACCACAAACGATTTTATCGCAGCCTTACCTAGGTTTTTATCAACTGTTGCCCAAACCACAACCGCATCGGCACGTTCCCCAGAGGTAACAAAAATCTTTTCACCATTAATGATGTAGTCATCGCCATCCTTAATAGCCGTGGTACGAACCGCCGCAGAATCCGAGCCACAGCCCGGTTCGGTAATGGCCATTGCAGCCCAGCAGTTACCAAAACGCGCTAGTTGCTCGTCATTAGCAACAGCGGCAATGGCGGAGTTTCCTAGACCTTGGCGTGGCATGGTTAGCGATAAGCCGACATCGCCTCGGCACAGCTCGGCTAAACCTAAAACACTGGTCATGTTGATACCGTTGCGAATTTCACCGGTATTACTGGCGCTGCGACCTAGCTTGCCAGAGCCTGCGCCTTCGTCGCCTAATGCGTCGTTCATACCGTCCATAATGGCGGCGAACATATCCAGCTCGATTGGATAGTCGTGTTCTGCGCGATCGTACTTACGTGAAATAGGGCGGAATACGTTATCTGCCGTTTGTCGTGCTTGGTTTACTAAGGTGCGTAGTTTTTTGGGTACTTCTAAATAAATCATATTATTAATTCCTTTATAGCTACAGCTGTAAACCGCCGTTAATAACCGCCAAAATGCGTAAGTCACGATACCAGCGTTCAGCAGGGTGCTCTTTGGTGAAACCGTGACCGCCTAATAATTGAACAGCATTAGTGCCAATTTCCATGCTTTTTTCGATGCACAATTGGTGGGCTAAAAAAGCATCACGATGGAATTTCTCGCTCCGTTCAAAACGACTGGCGGCTTTCCATACTAATAAACGCATGCTTTCAATTTCGATTTTCATATCGGCAATCATAAAGGCGACCGACTGGCGGTGGCTGATGGGCTCGCCAAAGGCAAAACGCTCGTTTACGTAAGGAATTAAATAATCTAAGGCAGCTTGGCAGCAACCGATTGCCATTGCGCACCAGGCTAGGTTGCCACTATCGACAAATGTGCCGTAGTGGAAGGTTTTGGATGGTGGATTGTCAGCGCCTAATAAAGCGTTTTTATTAACTTGGACTTTATCCAATTTCAATGTGCCGATTTCAGCAGAGCGTAAACCCATTGCAGGGCTGGATTTGAATTTTAAGCCTTTAGTATTGGCAGGCACGATGAAGATTTGGTTTTTGCCTTTAAACTTCGCCGCAACTAAATATAAGTTGGCTTTGCCTGCAAGGGGGATAAATGACTTTATGCCATTAATCACATAGCCCTTTTTATTCTTTTTCGCTTTAGTCGTTAACTCGTTGCTATTAAATAACGGCTGGGGCTCTTGCACCGCAATTGCGGCAGAAAAAACATCGTTGGCATCCGTTGCTTGAGTGCAGAATTTAGGTAACCACAGCTCTTGTTGCTGCTTATTGCCCCAGCGACTGATGGTATTGACGACAGAACTGCTAGAAAGAATGGCATAGGCTAGAGAGAAGTCACCCCAGGCTAAATCTTCTGCTACTAATGCATTGGTCATTGGCGACAGTTGTCCTGCACCGCCTAGTGCTTCGGGAATTGCAAAGTAGTTAAGCCCTAGGTCTTGGGACTCTAATAATAAATTCTCTGGTAGCTTAGCGTCTTCGTCAGCTGCTAGTGCCAGCGGACGAATGTTGGATTCAGCGTAAGCTTTCACGCTGTCGCGAATCATTTGCTGCTCGTCAGACAATGACAAATCAAATAACGGCGGTGGGGCAGGCAGTGCTTTAATATCACCGTTTGCTTGTTGTTTCTTTTTGGCTTTATTAGCCATCAGCTTTTGAGCAAACTCAAAGCCTTTCTTGGTCGAAATATAAGCGAATTTTTCTGCCGGTTTAGCCAGCTTGTATTTTTGCACGATAGGATTAGTCGCAAAACGACTAGCCAAGCCTAAGCCTAACCCTTGTAAATCGGTAGCCATGTCAATTACCTTATAATTATCATTCTTAAAGAGTACCTTTATTCTACCAATCCTCATTGGCAACAGAGGCTGATTTAAAATGTCTTCAAAGCTAGGTATGATGTGGGTTCATTCAAATTCATTGATTTATATTTATGCTAACTCTTATATCTCCTGCAAAAACACTGGATTTTGAAACCCCAGCGGTCACTGATACTTATACTCAAGCTGATTTTTTGGATCACTCTGCAGAGTTGATCGACCAGCTTAAAGAGCAGTCTCCAGAAGACATCAGCGCATTAATGAAGTTAAGCGCTAAGTTGTCTGAACTGAACGTACAGCGTTTTCATGATTGGCGTCTACCCTTTAAGCCTGATAACGCAAAAGCAGCAATATTGGCTTTTAAAGGGGATGTGTACACCGGCCTCAATGCGGAAAATTTCAGTGATGATGACTTTACGTACGGCCAATCACACTTGGCGATCTTATCGGGACTGTATGGTTTATTACGCCCGCTGGATTTAATCCAAGCTTATCGCTTAGAAATGGGGACTAAGTTTGCCAACAGTCGTGGCGCGAACTTATATGCTTTTTGGGGCTCTATTATCACAGACGAAATCAATAAGCGTCTGGCCGCAACGGATAGCCTGATATTGGTTAACTTAGCGTCGAATGAATATTTTAAAGCGGTAAAACCAAAGCAGTTAAACGCCGAGTTGATTACCCCTGTATTTAAAGATCAAAAGAATGGTCAATATAAGATTATTAGTTTTTACGCTAAGAAAGCCCGTGGATTGATGGCGGCGTATATTATTCAAAACAAAATTCAAACGGTTGAAGCGTTGTGTCAGTTTGATGTGGCAGGCTATCAATTTGTCGCGGCAGAATCTGATGCAAAAACATTGACCTTTAA
Source organism: uncultured Gammaproteobacteria bacterium (assembly GCA_963851095.1). Taxonomy (GTDB): domain Bacteria; phylum Pseudomonadota; class Gammaproteobacteria; order Pseudomonadales; family Oceanobacteraceae; genus Oleispira. The sequence goes on from CAWKOX010000028.1 coordinate 37,112, forward strand.
ACGTTCAGAGGAAGCAGCAGCGAATGCAAAATAAGCTAAAGAAAACAGTATTAACCTTGGCTGTCGGTTCTGCCGTGGCGTTAACATCAGGCTGTGCGTTATCACCACAGATTATTAATCTACAAACAGAGAGTCCATTAGCGGTTAGTGAAACTCAAGTTGGCCGAAGTGCCTTGGTGCGGGTCCGTGATTTACGCGAGATGACCGATCAATTAGGGACTCGTGGTGGTACTGATTCTCAAAACTCTCCTTTGCTATCTAAGCCTAACTTGCAACAGGCTTTACAGACTAAAATGCAAAACAGTTTAGAGCAATTAGGCTTTGGTGGTGCCAGTCCTTTTGAACCGGTTAAAGTTGATTTGGCGATCGAAGAATTTAATTATCAATGCAATGAAAGCTTCTGGGTTAATCAATGCCAGTTAGCTATAACCATGCGTTTGACGATTGATAACGAAGCGCAGAAATTCTCTCAACCTTTTACACTGAACGAAGAGCGTAGTGTGGTAGCGGCTCCTCGTCAGGGATATAACGAAGAGTGGATCAATCAAAGTATTGATAAGTTTTGGAATCACATGATGAAACAGCCAAAAGTGCAAGAAGGCTTGGGGATTTAATAGTTTTTTTAAACAGCAGGTATTTAAAAGCTAAACCTGCTCTGATATCTATGAACATAGATTCAGAGCAGGCTCAGTTTTATTATTTTTGAGCGGTGGTAGGGGTATTAGTTAATCTCATTAGGTCGACTAAAATGTTCCCCGTTTCTATCAAGAGAGCATCGGGCTCTTTGTCTTCATCGTCAGACTCATCTTCAGAACTCTTATTTTCAGAGCTATTGTTTTCTGAGGCATTATCGTCAGACTTGGCATCGGCGATGTCTTTCTCATCTTTATTTTCTTCGTCAGTCTTTTCTTTCTTTTTCTTAGCGTCTTGTTTATCGCTGTCGTCGTCACTTTTCAGTTCCGTTAACAACTCCATGCCTTTTGCTTTGCGACGCTTGTTTTCAATCTCTAAGCGCTGCTTCTCGTTATCTTCACGTTCTTGCTTTCGCTTTTTCTCGTTCAAAGTAATGTCGGTGCGCTGACGCAACTCGGTCATTAATTCTTTTTGATTATGAAGATAAATAAAGTCAGGGTTGCTTTCGATTCGGCTCTGGTGACTTTCACGTAAAACGGGTAGCCATTGCTGGAAATCACGTTTTGCTTTATAGCCTGCTGGGCGAATAGTATCCCAAGCAAGTGCTTCATCCAGTGCGCTCTCACCGATTTTTTCTTTATCGAATAACGTCGGGAATAGAATGTCAGGGATCACCCCTTGGTGCTGAGTACTATCACCCGAAACTCGGTAGAATTTTGCTTGAGTTAATTTTAACTGGCCATGCTCTAAAGGAAGAACCGACTGCACAGTACCTTTACCGAAGGTTTGACCACCCACAATGATGCCACGACCATAGTCTTGAATTGCACCGGCAAAAATCTCAGAAGCAGAGGCGCTTAATCGGTTGGTTAATACGGCGATAGGGCCGTCATAAACGATACCGGCTTTCTGGTTCTTATCTTCAGGTAATACTTGTACATAACCATTTGAATAACGAACTTGAACAACGGGGCCACGATCAATAAATAAATCAGTTAAGTTCAACGCTTCATCAAGAGAACCCCCACCGTTATTTCTGAGGTCGACAATAATACCATCGATGTTTTCTTCTTTAAGTTCGTTAACCAGCTTTTCAACATCGCGGGTCGTGCTCTTAAAATCTTTTTTACCTTCTTGGCGACCTTGAAAGTCGATGTAGAAAGTAGGGATGTCGATAACCCCAATTCTTAATACCTTGTCACCTTGAGGGATTTCGATGATTTCTTTTTGTGCTGACTGTTCTTCTAATTTTACTTCGTCACGAACAATACTGATGACCTTGGTTTTTAAATCGTTCGCGTCTGATGGAATGATTTCTAATCGAACCGTTGTGCCTTTTGCTCCACGAATAAGATCAACCACTTCATCTAAGCGCCAGCCGATTACATCAACGATCTCTTCATCACCTTGACCAACACCGGTGATTTTATCGGCCGTCTGCAGTTGACCCGCTTTATCAGCAGGGCCAGCAGGTACCAAGCGAACAACCTTGGTATGTTCGTCTTCTGTTTGCAGTACCGCACCAATGCCTTGAAGCGATAAGCTCATATTGATATTGAAGTTTTCGGTATTACGAGGAGAAAAATACGCAGTATGTGGATCGAATGCGTGAGTGACCGCATTCATATAGACCTGAAAGCCATCTTCTTCATTGGCTAGGTGTGTTCTGTTTAGCTGGTTCTGATAACGCTTGCTTAATAACTCATAAATATCGTCATCTTCTTTATCGGCTAAACGGAGATTCAGTATTGAGTTTTTAAGACGCTTACGCCATAAATCATCAAGTTCTTCTGTGCTTTTAGACCATTCAACGTTTTCGCGATCTAAACTCAATAACTCATCTTTATCAAAATCGTAGTCTTTCGCTTTTTCGGGTAATTGCTTAAGTAAAAAAGATAAGCGTTCAGTGACTCGTTGTTGTAGGCGATTATACATCGCGAAGGGGGCATCTAAATTACCTCGAATGAGACCATCGTCCAGTTTGAAGCGATACTTTTCAAACTCAGCAACATCGCTGGCTAAAAAATAGCTATGTGTACCGTCCATCGATTTAAGATACAGGTCATAAATTTTGCTTGAAAGGTCGTCGTTTAAGCGTTGCTTTTCATAATGACGACCAAGCAGTTGATGCAAACTCTGCTTTGAAGATGTCACTTGCGTTTGAGTATAGGTTCGAGCCTCAAAAGGGGCGTCTATTTCGGCAACAGGAATGGTTGCGAATGTAGGAAAAGCAGCGAAGAGCGATAAAGACAAAAAGGCGCTGGTTTTCACTAATACTGTACGTGTTTTATTCATATAGATTCTTATTAACAAAAGATTACCAAATATAATATTAATATTAGATTGTAGAGCTTATGCCCACAAGGCTATCATGCGCACCTTTTAAGCTAAACCATTAAAACTATACAGTGATGCTAAGGTATCTGCATCCGTCTGTATAGCGGTGTTTCATATAGTCCTATTTATAATAGTTTTGATGATTGTTATGGGTTAGATACAAAATAAGTGAGAGAGTTCAGTGGCTAGAGTTAAATTAACACTTCCAGATACGTTTACCTTTGAAACAGTCTTGGATGTGCGCGTTACAGAAATAAATTATGGCAACCATGTGGGTAACGACCGAATGGTATCGCTATTACACGAAGCCCGCTTACGATTTTTACGCAGTTATGGCTTCGGAGAGTTTAATATTGCCGGTTTGGGCATCATGGTGACTGACCTGATGGTTGAATTTAAGTCAGAGTCGTTTGTCGGTGAAAACTTGAAATTTGAAGTAGGCGTTAATGATTTCAATAAATACGGCTGTGATTTTATCTATCGTGTGAGCTGTGCTGATGAAGGTCGATTAGTGACCTTGGCTAAAACAGGCATTGTTTTCTTTGATTACGACGAGCGTAAAATTGCTCGCATCCCTAAGAAATTTACCGATTTGGTTTTGCCAAAACCTGCCGATGAAGAGAAAAGCTCCGAATAAGTAGAGTTTTATACCCAACCGAAGCACTGAAACTGGCGTTTTAGTGCTGTAGGTAGACTATTGTAGATTTACCATTATAAATCCCGTGCTGTCGTTATTATCCTATCGATGGGTTAAACCGAATCGGCAAAATAAGACGTGACGAAATCCAAAAACGCACGACTCTTGGTTGATAGGTAACGATTTTGTGGAAATACGGCATTGATGGTTCTAGTCGGTATTTCTACATCTTTAAACAGATGTACAAGCTCACCTGAGCGAACATGGCGTTCTGCAATGTAGCTAGGCAGCGCTGTCACTCCCATTCCTTGCAAACAAGCCTCATACGCTAGATCAATGTCATTCACCGTTAGCTTGCGCTCTACGGCACTAATACTGAAAGAATGCACCTTCTCGAATTCACGTAACCAATTTGCCCGAGCATACTCAGCATTGCTGATGACCAGCATGCGGTGATTGCTAATGTCTTCAAATGTTTGGGGTGTGCCCCAGCTCTCTAAATAAGCAGGAGAGGCGCAGACCATAATGCTTTGCTCGGCGACGGGCTTGGCGATCAAACGCGAGTCTTCTTGCGTCCCAATGCGAAGAGCAAAATCAAAGCCTTCTTGTACGATATCGACCGGGCGATCACTGATGTACAGTTCAAAGCTGATATCAGGATAGACCTTGGCAAAATCATTCAGCATGCGTGCTAATTCGCGGCGGCCAAAATTAGCCATGGCCGTAATGCGTAATCGACCTTTGGGTGTCACATCAAAATCGGTTACCAAACGTTCAGCTTCAGCGATGGACTCAAGAATATTTTCACAATGTTGGTAAAATAATTGCCCAGCTTCTGTCGGACTGACAGAGCGGGTAGTGCGATTAAGTAGACGAACACCGAGGCGCTCTTCTAAACCACTAATTTGCTTACTAATAGCGGATGGCGTAACGCCCAAAGCGTCGGCGGCTGCGGTGAAATTACGTGTTCTAACGACGGTGGTGAAGATTTGCAGGGCATCGGCACGAGACATACTATTAACTCTTTCTAACTAAAGTCATAAGAAAGTTAATTATAATGTATTTTTAGGCACTAATCATGAACTAAATCTAAAACTATGGTGCAGATTTAGTTCGCGATAAGTGCCGTCTATCTATTGTCTTTAACCGCTATTAGTCTTTAATCGACTCGCCAACAGGCTTAACAACAAACAGTAAATCGCCTTGGTTAACCTGCTGTCCATCGCTATTTAAGATACGGGTGATCTTGTAGCGTTGGTTAGCGGGGTATAGCACACTGCCTTTAGAGTTAAAGTTCTTCAGGCTGAGTGGGCTAAACATCTTCATGGCTTCCATTAAGCAAAGCGTTTGGTCAATCGTTACGATTTCCCCTTCTTTTGCAAACGGAGGCTCACTCGGGGAAGAAGAGCCGTAGAAAATACAAGTGCTAGGAGACAAAACTTTCAGTTCATCTGACCCTTCAATTGCCAGCGCTTTCGCATCCACTTGGTTGCTATTGAGCTCAGCGGATTCTTCCATATCTTCAATCAAAGCCGCACCATCGGTACGTGCTAAGAACTGTGGTAAATAGGTCGTATCATAATCGCCTAGTTGGAAAATAGCGTCGTCTAAAATACGCTTAAGCAAAACAATGTTTGTGCAAACACCGGTAATACGTACTTCATCTAAGTAGCTACGAAGTTTAGCAATGGTATCGTCACGGTCTTTACCGAAGCAAATTACCTGAACGATCATGCTGTCGTAGAAAGGGGATACTTGCTTCCCAGGGCCTGCGCTGGTGATTAATTGAATGTGGTCATATTCTGGCAATACACATTCGTTGATCGTGCCTGGGAAAGGGGCAAAATCGATAAGATCGCCTTTGCGTATGGCTTTTTCAGCAGTCACGCGCACTTCAATGGCATAGCCATTCTGTACCGGTTTCAAATCAGCAATGCTCTTACCTTGAGCAATGTCGAACTGAGCGCTAACAATATCAATTCCCGAAACGACTTCTGTAACGGGGTGTTCTACTTGCAGGCGCGTATTCATTTCCATGAAATAAATAGCATCAGCGTCTAAGTTATAAATGAACTCAACCGTACCTGCACCAACATAATCAACCGCGTCAGACAGTTTTTCAGCGTAGTCGTATACTGCTTGCTCAAGCTCTTTAGGCAACATGGTAGAGCCTGACTCTTCGAATACTTTCTGGTTATTACGCTGCACACTGCAGTCACGCAAACCTAAGATCTTAGTATTACCAAAACGGTCACGCAGTACCTGAACCTCAATATGACGTAATGAAGTGACGTATTTTTCTAAGTAAACGTCACCGTTACCGAATGCGGCTTTCGCTTCGGTAGAAATCTGGTGGAACAGCTCATGAATTTGCTCAGGGCGTTCAACTACTTGAATCCCTTTACCCCCACCACCATGAACGGCTTTAAGTAGTACTGGGTAGCCAATGTCTTCTGCAACGCTGGCGGTATTCGCCGAGCTGGTCAAAATACCGTGAGATCCGGGTACAACCGGTACTTGTGCAGCAATGGCGGTATTAATTGCATTCGACTTATTACCCATTGTTTCCATAGAAGAAACAGAAGGGCCAACAAAGTTAATGTCATAGTTTGCACACAACGCGGCAAACTGGCTGCTTTCTGATAAGAAACCAATCCCAGGGTGAAGCGCATCGATTTGCTCGTGCTGAGCAATACGAATCACACTCTTTGCGTTCAAATAACTTTCATCAGGGGTATTCCCCCCAATGCACACAACGCGGTCATTTGGGCCTAGCATATCGACGGCAACCGAAGTCATATCGGGATCTGACTGAACCAAAACAACATTGATATTATTATCTTGAGCTTTCTTAATCAGCTTGGCCGCCGTACAGCCGCGTGCATGCACCATAACCGTTTTGATTGGGCCAAACAGTTTTTCTTTGTTAGCGCCCGTCGTTGTATCAAGCAGGCCGGTATCAGGCCCCATTCGCTGAGCAACGACTAAGCCTTTCAGAATACGGCTTAATACATCGTTCACAGAATAGCGGGCAACAGGAATGCTTGGATCAATCGCTTTTAACCGATCATCAATATCGTCAAAGCAAGGGTGCTTCACTAAGCCGTCCATCGAGTCTTGAGACGTCGACAGATAATTAGATAAGGTTGCGGTGCTTGGTAAATAAGACGGCACAACAATCTGGCCGGCAAACGGCATATTCGTGCCCGAGAAATAATAAGTTTGTACCATCGGGTGAGTCACAAAGCTCGCTTGTGCGCCACCGGTACAATCACCAAAACCAAAGACAATAATAGGCAGATCGTTATCACGAACAAAGCGTGTAATACGATCATTCACAATAGCCATGGAGAAAAGAGCAGCCGCGCCTTCTTTGGTTTGCATACCACCAGAAGAGATAAAACACACAACCGGTAACTGCTGACGAGAACACTCAACCAATAACTTGCAGAATTTTTCTGCACTGGCCATATCGAATGCACCTGCTTGGAAATCTAAGTTAGACACCAGCGCACCGACGCGTTTTTCTTCGCCATCGATGGATAAGTTACCAAAGCCTGTCACTACACCACAGGGGGTAATACCATTGTTTAGTGCTTGCTCTATGGAGCTACGGAATCCTGGGAAGTTAACCGGATCGGCCGATAATAAGTTGCTATTAATTTCTTCGAAATCAGAGAAGAACTTTTCAATTAAAACAGGGGCCATGGTTTTCTTTTCACGTTTTACATCTTCCAGCACACGCTGAATTAATAAATCGTGATACGCCATGGTCAAGCGGTTCCAAAAATCTTTACGACGACCAATGCTTACGGGGTTAATACGTCCACTGTAAGATTTTCCGTCTTGCTCTGCCGCTTGATATTCATGCAATAGTTTTTCAAAGAAAAACGTAATGATTACAAATAATGTATCGGACAGCTGAGGAAAGGCGAGTTTTTTCCACTCTTCAACAGACTTCAAAAAGTTACCGCGTTGATTGCTTTGGCTGAAATAATTCAACCAATGATCAAACGACTCACGTTCTTGTGGCGTATAACTATCACCTTCAGTTGCTTGCGCAAGAGACGTTAATAATAACGAACGCACAGAATCTTGAGACAGGGCGCGGTCTATGTTCGCTTCTTTGGCAACCGTTGGAAGGTTATGAATGATGTGATCATACAATTCGCCAAATACCAGCATGTTTTGGCAAACTTGAATAAAATCACCGCGCAATTCGTCATGCAAAATTGCATCAAGAATAGTGATGTCGGGATGCGCAGGATTCTGAATGTTTTCTTGTTTAAATTGAATGTAAGGTGCAAGCGCTTCTTCAAAAATACGACGGTTGGCTTCAACGGTGACGTTTGCCAAGCTGTTCGCGAGAGCTTGAGTTTTATCCGACAATTTAAGTTGCGCGCAAATGTCTTCGGCGATCGGTTCGTCGCGTAAAACCTTGTTCAGCGCCGCAGCGATCAACTGGTTTAATTGGCCTTTGCTTTGTTCACGCTTCATTGCAGAAGTAATTTTCTGCTGACTTTCGTGGCTCACTTTTTCAAGCACTAAACCGGCTAAAGGGTGTTCGTTTTTGAAAATAAATTCTGCAATTGAACTGGCATCAAGAATGTCGTCTGCACGTAATAGAAAACGATTTTGTTTGTAGTCTTCTAAGTAGGTCATTAGACCTTGGAAGTTTTTAGTCGCATCGGCTTTCCAGCGATTAAATAAATACAATCCTAACTTAAAGCAAAGCTCTTGCTTGGCTTTTAAATAGTTATCTTTAGGCTCGCCCAAAAACATTTTGAAAATAGTATTTCGTTCTTCGTCGCGATCTTCAAACTTAGTCCAAAAGTTTTTCCACGACTTATGCAGAGTATCGTCATACACGATTTTCTCTGGTGCCTGCATCCAGTTTTGGAATTTACGCTGAGCCGCTTTTTCTAAACGCTGGCTCAGTTCGCCGGTAGGAATTTCTTTTTCCGCTAGGCGGCCATAGTTTTCCAACGTTTTAGAATGAATACGACGACGCAGAGTTAGGTAGCGTAAATAGCGGTAGGTGATCCCAAAAATATTAGAGTGTTCAGTCGGGTTGTTAGCTAGGTGGAAGCTCGACTGGCGCTGCATTTCATCCAGCTTTTCAGAAGGCGATAAAAAGCGCGTTACGCTGCGTTGGTAATGTTCCATGATGTAAGGGTTGTGACGAGCAAACTCAGTTGCCCCCACTTCGATTGAACGAATACCCGATACAATGGCTTGCAACAGATTGCCTTGTTTATCAATACCATCGCTTGGAACATAATCAATAATACCGTCAATAACACCAATGTGCTGAAGTTCGTAAGCCGAAACCCCTACAAATTTTGCACATTCTTGCCAGCTAAGATTGTATTTACGAGCAATACTCGCAAGACCTTGTGGCTGAATCGTATTGAAAATACCATCACGTACCGATAATAATAAGTTAGCGGTGGCCAAAGGAATTGCACCGCCCGAATAGCCCGCACCCCAAATAATGGCCAATGACGGCACATCAAGGTTAGCCATCTCGGTAATGAAATGTGAAATAGAGTGTGCTTGGTTGTTGGCGTTAGCCTCTTCGCCTGCATCGGCTCCCGGTGTATCAATAAGTGTTACGACGGGAATAGAATGCTTGGCAAAGTTGCGAACGTGTTGCGCGGCTAGTTGGTGATGTTTTGGTAGCCAAGCGCCGTTATTGTGCTCACGATTTTGGCAAATAAAGCCAATGCGGCGGTAAAAACTGCCAAAATCCAGCTCGACTTCGGCAACGTATAAAGCACCTTCATCAAACTCTGTAATAATATCGTGAGCCAACGTCATTACGATGGACTTCGCTGACATGCGCGCATTGTTTTCGCTAGGGCTAACAACGCGCTCAATGTAGTTATCAATATCTAGGTTGCGTAGAGCTTTACGTTCGCGCTGGCATTCTTTATCGCCGACCAACCCTTGTACACGGTTATAAATAGAGTCGTCGTCAATATTGGGAAATAAAGAAAAATCTTCGGCCAGTTTCTCTGCAACTTGGTAAAGCTTATCTATACTAATGTTATCGCCAGTTGCGAGTGGCTTGTCTTTTTTGTCGATGATTACTTGAGTCATTCGATCTGAATCCGTCTGGAATTATCTATTCGTTATTGTTTTTGGATCAATCATGTCCGATGTAAAAATAATGTCGATTGATCATTAAAACCTGAGTATGTCACTTTTCTAGCGACTTGAAAATCAAACTGGCATTTGTACCACCAAAACCGAAGCTATTCGACATAATTGCCCCTAATTTAGCGGTTTTATTACCTGTTTGGATCGGAAATTGTGTCGCGCCTGCATCTAAATCCTCGATATTGGCTGAGCCAGCAATAAAATTATGCTTCATCATTAGCAGGCAGTAGATCGCCTCCTGCACACCCGCAGCGCCTAATGAATGTCCACTAAGAGACTTAGTAGAGCTGATAGGGGGAAGGTCTGACGACCCGTTTGATGAATCTTTAGAGATACTGTTAGCGGCATAGAATTGCGCAAACGCATCGGCCGTAGCCTCAAGCTCGGTGATATCACCAGCGGGTGTGCTAGTACCATGAGCATTAATGTAATCGATATCACATTGCGCCTGACTCATGGCAAGCTGCATGCAGCGTGAAGCCCCTTCGCCAGAAGGCGATACCATGTCGGCACCGTCTGACGTTGCCGCATAACCCACAACTTCTGCATAAATTTCAGCCCCCCGCGCTTTTGCGTGCTCATATTCTTCTAATACCAGCATGGCACCCCCCCCAGCGATTACAAAACCATCGCGTGATTGGTCGTAAGGGCGAGAGGCGAGGGTAGGCGTGTCGTTATACCGAGTTGATAGTGCGCCCATGCCATCAAACTGCAGCGTGAGCGACCAATGTTCTTCTTCGCCGCCGCCAGCAAAGACGATATCTTGCTTACCCCATTGAATGAGTTCAGCGCCATGACCAATGCAATGTGCACTGGTGGCGCAAGCTGACGTTAGAGAGTAGTTAATACCTTTAATAGAGAAGGCGGTCGCTAAATTAGCCGAAATCGCACTGCCCATGGTGCGAGTGACCCGATACGGGCCAACGCGGCGAACGCCTTTTTCTCGTAATGTATCCACCGCTTCAATAATATCACTGCAACCCGCGCCACCAGAACCTGCAACGATGCCTGTGCGTAAATGACTTACGTGTTCATCGGTAAGCCCTGCATCTGCAATGGCTTGCTGCAGCGATAAATACGCGTACGCCGAAGAATCCCCCATAAAACGCATGAGTTTGCGGTTTATGTGGTCACTTAAATTGATATCAGGGCGGCCAGCAATGTGGCTACGCAGACCTTGCTCTTTATAATCACTGACAAAGCGGATGCCAGACTTTTGCTCTTGTAGAGAGGCAAGCACTTCTTCTTTATTATTGCCTAAACACCCCACAATCCCGATACCAGTGACAACGACACGACGCATACAAAACCCTAAATAATGTTAAACAGTAAAGTTGGCAATAAAAAATAACGATTAACACGTGATAATAAATCGAACCACAATGATGCAGTAATCTAACCACAGATAAAAGCAAAGCGTGCGTGTAAAATGAGGCTTAGAGGGCTTTTAGCTGGAATAATATTAATGCCGAATAGTTAATAAACAGACGGCTGCGGTGAATTGTGTAGAAAATGGCGATATAAACTTTGATTTGTTTGCTTAACTCTCCACTCCAACTCTCAACTCTAGAGAGACTGCACTATACTCAAAATATCAATACTGATAAGAGCAGTGGAGGTCATCACATGTCTTTACGAATAGCGATTAACGGCTTTGGGCGAATCGGTCGGTTGGTATTTCGAGCATTAAAAGAAAGTGATATCGGACACCCTATTGAAGTGGTAGCGGTCAATGACAAAATAACCCCGGAATACATGGCCTACCTATTAAAATATGACTCAACTCATGGGCGATTTAAGGGGGAGGTCGAATTTACCGATAATGCGTTGATCGTAGATGGCCGCATGATTGAAGTATCGAGTGTCTCATTGCCAGAACAAGCGAACTGGGGAGATCAAGATATTGATATTGTGGTGGAATCCACCGGATTCTTTACCGATAATCATCAAGCCAGTGGCCATATACGAGCGGGGGCCAAGAGAGTCATCATCTCAGCACCTTCTAGTGACGTTCCGATGATCGTAATGGGTGTTAACCATCAGGAATACAATCCTCAAGACCTCGTTATCTCTAATGCATCTTGCACAACCAACTGTTTAGCACCTATCGCTAAAATTTTGCATGATAATTGGGGCATTCAAGAAGGCTTAATGACCACCATTCACGCAGCCACCGCCAGCCAAAAAACCGTTGATGGTGCAGCACCCAATGATTGGCGTGGAGGGCGCGCCGTGACCGGAAATATTATTCCTGCAGGCACTGGCGCGGCAAAAGCAGTGGCGCATGTTATTCCCGAGCTCGAAGGGCGCTTAACGGGAATGGCGTTTAGAGTGCCCGTTACCAATGTATCGGTCGTGGACTTAACGGTGCGACTGCAAAAGCCCAGTGCGTTAATAGAAATACAAGAAGTGATGAAAGAAAATAGCAAAGGTGAATTGAAGGGCATACTGGGTTATACCGATGAAGCCGTCGTCTCTTCAGACTTCATTCATGACCGCCATAGCTCAATATTTGATGCTTCGGCCAGCATGGCACTCAATGATCGTTTTTTTAAAATCATCAGTTGGTACGATAACGAATGGGGCTATGCTAATCGGGTTGTTGATTTGATGAGGCATATTAGCAAGTCTTCTTAGCAAGCCCTCAGCACGGCTTAATCATGATGTGAATCAAACTTTCCTGTAATGGCTGTTACATTGACTCCTGCAGTCAATACAATGGCTTTCAAAACCATAGTGCAAAGCCATAATTTAATCCTATAGTACAACCGCATAGTACAACTGATGATAAAGGTTAAGAATATCAGTCAATGACTGTAGGGAAAGCGAAATGGCGAAGCATAACAATAAGACTCTTGAATACGTGAGCCCTGTGCTGGTTATTGGTGGCGGCATCGCAGGCATCAGTGCGGCCATTGAGTTATTAGACAACAATCAAACGGTTTTGTTGATCGACCGTGATAGCAAAGACAAGTTTGGTGGCATGGCCAACGAAGCCTTTGGCGGCATGCATTTTGTGGATACCCCCATTCAGCGCTCAAATGGCATTAAGGATTCTAAGCAGCTCGCGCTAGACGACTGGTTCGCAGCGGCCGAATTTGAGGCCGATGATGGCGAACACCCTCATGCAAAGCAATGGGCGCATACCTATATAGAGCGAAATAAAGAAGATGTGTACGACTGGTTAAATGGATTTGGTATACGATTTTTTCCTATTGTTCATTGGGTAGAGCGCGGAGATTATGGTTTTGCTAAAGGCAGTCGCGGAAACTCAGTACCTCGTTACCATCTAGCATGGGGGACTGGCTGGGAAGTGACACAGACTCTGATTAAACAGCTGCTTAATCATAAAAATAGCGACAAGTTAACCGTTCAGTTTCAGCATAAAGTTGAAAGCTTTATCTGGCAAGATGGGCGTTTAGTCGGTTGTCGTGGGCATGTTGTCGATGATGCTCAGACAAATTCACATGTTTCAGAGCATTCATCAAAGAAGCCTTTTAGTATTACTGCAGAACATACCATCGTGTGTGCAGGCGGGCTGAATGGCAACCTTAAGCAAGTAGAGAAACACTGGGATAGCGAATGTTATGGGCCTTATCCAGCCAACATACTGTTAGGTTCGCACCCCTTTGCGGACGGGCTATTGCATGACGAACTTGATGCCGAGGGCAGCAGCATCAAAAATAGAGGCTGGATGTGGAATTACGCGTCAGGGGTGAAGCACCCCAAGCCAGAATATGACAATCACGGCCTCAGTATCATGCCAACTCGATCAGGGCTGTGGTTAGATGCTACAGGGTAATCGTATTGGCCCTAAGCCTTTAATCACTGGTTTTGATACGCATAATTTGTGCAAGGTAACAGGGCATTTACCCGAGCAATATACCTGGCAATTAATGAACCTGAAAATTGCCCATAAAGAATTGGCCGTGTCTGGGTCGCATATCAACAAAGCATTTCGTAATAAAAGCTGGTTGGGTATTGTAAAAATGGCTCTGCGCGGTAACCGTGAAATCGTGAAGTGGTTAATCGATGACTGCGAAGACGTTGTTATTGGTGATACCTTGCCAGAGCTGGTAGCGGCCATGAACGCTCATAAACAGTGTGCCAGCACAGACGTTTCTTTGAGTAATATTGAGCGAGACATACAAGCCTACGATGGCCAAATTGATCGCGGAGAAAAATTCACCACCGATGACCAAATTCGTAAAATTCACTTTTTACGAAAATGGAAAGGCGACAAGGTAAGAACCCTAAAAGATCAGAAGATAAACGACCCTAAAGCCGGCCCGTTTATCGCCATTCGTTCGCGAATCATCAGCCGTAAGAGTATGGGAGGCATAGAAACCAATACTCAAAGCCAAGTTCTTAATCAGCAAGGGCAGGTGATATCGGGCCTGTATGCAGCAGGCGAAGCCGCAGGGTTTGGTGGAGCAGGTTGCTCAGGCATTCGATCTTTAGAAGGTACCTTCTTATCATTGTGTATTTTAAACGGACGCATCGCAGCGCAAACAATCGCTAAGCAGGCTAAGTAAGCTTGATGCTAAGCCTTAAGGCTCGGCAAGAAATACTCAGCATAAGTGACTGGTTTAGCGGCACATGGTATAAAGACGGCAAAATAATTGTGCTATTTATTCCATTTGCAGCGTTAGCTAGGGTTTCTCGATGAAAGTATTGTTGGTAAAAATGTCCTCTTTAGGGGACGTGTTTCATGCACTTCCTGCAGTGCAAGATGCGTATCAGCAAGTTCCGAATCTAGAAATTCATTGGCTGGTGGAAGAAGCGTTTGCCGATATTCCTAACTGGCACCCAGCAGTCACCAAGGTGATTCCTATTGCTTGGCGTCGCTGGCGTAAAAATCTTTCAAATGCCGATGTTCGCGCCGAAATGAAAGCCTTTTACCAAGATCTACGCAGTACCGAATACGACATCGTACTCGATGCTCAGTGCCTAATTAAAAGCGCCGCAGTCACGCGCATGGCAAAAGGCCCACGCTATGGCCTAGACAAACAGAGCTGCCGAGAACCTTTAGCGGCAATGGCCTACCAGCACCCGCAATCGGTTGCAAAAGGTCAGCACGCCATTCCACGCGTTCGCCAACTATTATCACAAGTATTAGACTACACAATTCCTGAAACCTTCTCTTATGGTATTGACCGCAGCCGCTGGCCACGCCCAGAAATGGCAGGGGGATACGAAGGGGATTATTGGCTGTTTTTACACGGCACCACCTGGGATACCAAGTTATGGCCAGAAGTATACTGGTGTGAACTTGCCAAGCGGGTGGTTGAATCTGGCCGAAAAGTCGTTTTGCCGTGGGGCAATGACGAAGAAAAAACCAGAGCAGACTCTATTGCGAGCCAAGTAACCGGCGTAGAAGTACTACCAAAAATGGGCCTAAATGCACTAAATGCTTACCTAGCGCACGCACAAGCCGTGATCGGCGTTGATACTGGATTATCTCATGTAGTGGCCGCGTTAGAAGTGCCGTCGGTTGCTATCTATGGCGCAACCGATGCCGTACTCACCGGAGTGCTAGGGCCAAAAGTAGAAGTGCTTAGCAGTAATTTATCGTGCGCACCTTGCCTAAACAAACAATGTGATCACCCAGATCGCAATGATGGCAACCCAGCACAACCACCTTGTTATCGATCTATTGCACCACAGCGTGTATTCGATGCAGCGTTAAATAAGCTGAAAGCCTAGCGTTAACACTCAAATTGAAATACTCATTATCTATACAGTTGATTTTTATAAGTTGGGTAAAACTGTGCGCGTTTGCACGATAACGACTATTTCCAGTGCGCGTTTGCACTGGCACTGAGAATAAAAGTCGTGCAAGATTAGTGGGTTATAAAAATAAGCACTGACATAACGAGACCCCTCGTTATTGGTGCAAATACGCATGCGCGTATTTCTGTAATGGAAAGGTGGCTCTTGGAAATGGACTTTGAAAATTACCAAATAAAATCAAATAGTTACCACGATTCAGTGAGCTCTTTTACAGAAGAGTCACTTCCGTGCAAACGCGCATGCGCATGATTAAGCTGTTAGGAGTATAGAATGGACTGGAAAATTACTGTAGCATTCGCAGGCTGGTTTTTTGCTATAACCCAGTTTGTATTTACTTACAGAGAAACAAGAGATAAAAATGAATCTGAGCTTCTTGAAAAAACTCTTAATTATTTTAATCAGGGAGCGCAAGCAAGAACTATCGGAATTAGCTTAGTAGAAGGTATTTGGCTTAAAAAACAAAAAAACTTAGATATCATCTTGCCGGTACTAATATCTCAAGTGCTTTATTTGCTTACTGAAGCAAAAGATTCAGCTCAAGAAAGCAGGAATGTAATAAGACTTCTTCACCTAATTGAAAAAGCTCTTCCACATGCAAATCACTATGGTAATGAGCTGGCTGAAATATCTGAAGCATTAATGTGGGGAGCACAAGCTGAGTCTGACTCGGGTATAGGCGTAACTGGTGTTAGCCTTCGGCATTGGTTTGCTAAATTTAACAACGGTGATACTGAAATGTGGGATGCTGAAATTGAACACTCCTAACAAGCAGCAGCATGTCAGCCACTACGTGGCTTGGACCTCCGAAAAGGGTCACGTTTTGTGCGGAAAAGACCGCACAAAAAGTGCCAATTTGCTACGGCCCATGTGCTGGGCGTTATGTTTTCAATCTAGCCGTGAGGGAATATGAAAGAAGATAAAAGTTTGGAAATTATGGGCGTAAAACCTGTATCTAAGGCTATAGAAAAAGCGACTGATAAAACAGTGGATGGGCTTGGCGCTTTTTTTGGTGCCATATGCATGCCTGCGGCTGAAGAGTTTGGCCTGCTACTACGAGTATAAAAGGTCGCTGCTTATCGGTACAAGAATCTGGAAAGTATTTCCGATAAGGCTCAGAAAAAAATAGAGCATCAAAAGATCAAGTTGTCAGGGCAAGCTAACCCTGTTTTGGTAAGGGAAGTTTTGGAAGAGGCGTCTTGGTGTGAAGACGAAAATATTCAATCTATGTGGGCGGGCCTACTATCGGTCGCGGCAGGAAATACTGCAATATCTGATGACTCGCTGGTTTATACCGATACACTGAAACGACTCACACCATTTCAGGCAAAACTTATTAATGAAATATACTTTGACCCCAGATGTTGTAGTGTAAAAATGCCAATCGGAAATCACGAAGATGATGCTTTCTATCCTGAAAATAAATTAATTTATAGCGTTACTCAAGTATTGAAGCTCTATCCTGGTGACTTATCAGAAATAGTTCCCATTGCGAATGCGAGTCACGAAAAAATATTAAAGACAAAAGATGATCATGGTATTGCTCTATCTCGGTTCAGGCCTCAGATAGAAGCCCTAAAGGTTCTCGGTTTAATTCATGATGTAAGGTTTTTGAACAATGGCGGTGAGGGTATCTACGTATTTCCGAGTCTAAAGGGCTTAGATTTCTTTATGCGCTGTTTAGGTTATAGCGTCTACCCTTTGGAAGCCTTTATTTTGACGCTCCAGCACTGGAACTCGTTAAAAGATATAGATCCGTTCACTCATGAAAAAACATAACAAACGCGTCAAATGCGACGCTCGTACCTCGCGCGCTTTACGCGGGCGTTAACTGGTAATCGCATGGCAAAGAAGCTTGAAATATTTGTTTTCTTGATCTTGGCAATATACTTATTATTTATTCAAAATTTTCATGAGCAGGTCTCTGATAAAAAATTACATGAATACAATAACGCGAAGTTTATTGCTAAATCAGTCAAAGTGAAGGCTTTTGAAACCACTTCGCTTGGAAGAACAAGCTTATACTATGAACTAGAGTTTTTACTTCCTGACAATACTAGGTATTTCTTTCGGAGCCCGTACAAGAACGAAATATCAGACCTCAGGGCAGCAGTTCATTCAAAGCACGTAGTTTCATTGCATCATTTGAATGAATTTGAGAGGAATGGGGGGCAAAGAATAATTAATCTTATACAAGGTGGAAAGACAATTATTGATATCCATTATTTGCTCGATGAGCAAAATAAGAAGAATTTTATCGCTAGAATTATAGGGGTTATATTATTATCAATATTTGTTTTATTTCCGTTATTTAAATACTACTTTCCGAATATTAATAAACCCAGTTAACAATACGCTGAAATGCGTTACGGCCAAAAAGACGGCCTCCACTGGACGTGCTAGACGCACGCCCTTTAGCTAAAGCGTTA
>CAWKOX010000029.1:0-7000 GCA_963851095.1 uncultured Gammaproteobacteria bacterium
AGCCTGCCGTAAGCATAATTAAGATAAGTCTGTGAGAATAAAGAATATTTTACCTTACTTTAAGGTATTATGTAGTGGTACAGTGATTTTGGCCACCTAAATAGAGGTGATATCATCACCTCATAAGTATCTTAGGTGACATATGAGTAAGCAAGGTAGAAAGCATTTTACACCCGAATTTCGTTTAGAAGTTGCACAGCTAGTCGTTGACAAACATTATTCTGTTCGCGAAGCTGCTGAACTAATGAATGTCGGTAAGTCAACTGTTGATAAGTGGGCAAGACAGCTCAAACTTGAACGTGATGGTGGCATATCAGCAGCATCCCCAATGACGCCTGATCAGATCAAAATTCGTGAGCTTGAAAAACAAATTAAAGACATTGAAGAAGAGAAAGAAATTCTAAAAAAGGCTACCGCTCTCTTGATGTCGGACTCGATGAGAGGTTCTCGTTAGTCCAGAAGCTGAAAGAGAGCTACGCAGTCACGAAGCTATGCAATGTATTTGAAGTTTATCGAAGTAGTTTTAAATACTGGTTTAATAACCCAAGAAAACTTACCGCTAAAACGATTGAGTTACATAGTCGGATTCGGGAAATTTTCAGACTAAGTAATGGTTCTGCAGGCGCCAGAACGATCAGTTTGATGGTGACTCAATCAGGCATTAAATTAAGCCGCTACAGGGTAAGAAAAGCGATGCAGTACTTGTGTTTAATTAGCAAGCAACCTTCTGCGCCGAAGTACAAGAAAGCAAATAACGAGCACCTTGCAGCGCCCAATTTACTCAATCGCCAATTTGATGTAGCTACACCGAATCAAGTTTGGTGTGGTGATGTCACTTATATTTGGACCGGGAAAAGATGGGCTTATTTAGCTGTGGTAATGGACTTATACGCCCGCAAGCCAATTGGCTGGGCGTTTTCATTATCGCCAGATAGTCAGTTAACCAGTAAAGCTTTACAACATGCCTATGAAGGCCGAGGGCAACCTCAAGGAGTAATGTTTCACTCCGATCAAGGTATGCATTACACCAGCAAAAAGTTTAGACAAACACTATGGCGCTGCCAGATCAAACAAAGCATGAGTCGTCGGGGGAATTGCTGGGATAATGCACCAATGGAGCGATTTTTTAGAAGCTTAAAAACTGAATGGATGCCGAAATATGGATATAACAATTTTATGGAAGCTGAATATTCGATAAAAAATTATATTGCAGGTTATTATTCTCAATTGAGGCCACACCAGCATAATAATGGAAAGACCCCGAATGAGGCCGAGAGTTTATATTTCAAAGCCTCTTAAACTGTGGCCAGATTTACTTGACCACTACATTACCTAGTAAATAATCATTAGATGTAGAGGTGTATTGCTTAAGAAATTTGACAATATAACAGCGATTGCTATAGTGCCGTCGATTAATGGAATGCTGATATAAAAATAAAGGACGAGAGGCTAAGCCTCTTTATGTATTATGAATTTTCGTACCGCTCTTATCTTCTTGCTTTGCTGCCTTATTTCTTTCAGAGCATTATCTTTTTTATCCGAAAACGATACTTCTGATTATTATGCTGAAATATTAGGGGCTGATGTTGGTAACGACACATTAATTAAAAAGAAAGCTTCTAGTTTTATAATAAGCTCATTTCTGGATGTTCCCTGGGTGGATGAATCATATGTAGATAGTGTCTTTAAGCAAGAAGACGCCGTTGTTCTGCTTATTAAAAATTCTAACAGTTTAGAAAATCATCAAATGATTCCATTTCCGTCTGAACAAGACCTTGAATACTTAGGGGGTGTTGCTGTGTCTTTTTCTGTGGAGGCACTCGATGTAGATGGTGATGGTGTTCTAGATTTTATTGTTGATGATAACTTAGTAGGAAATAAAACATTATATTCTGGTGTAGGTGATCGGGATATGACATCTATTCGATCAACATTAACCACAGACTCAATAGCGACTAGTCCTATTGAATATTTTCCAGTAGAAACAGTTAAACCTATTAAAGGAAATGCCAGTGTCGATGCATTTGGTAATGCAACTTATGGTCTATCGCTAGAACTGCCAAAATCACCAACAGGTCTAACTCCAAATATTGGCGTTTCATATAATAGCGCGGGTGGTTATGGCAATCTTGGTATGGGATGGTCGCTGTCTAGTATTCCTGTTATTAGTCGCTGTACTGATAACTACGATCGAAACCCTACTCCAGTTCCAATTAAACACCTAGATACTGATCAGTTTTGCTTAAACGGAAAGTATATTGATGGTGATACCAGTCAAGGGCAGGGACAGCTTGAGGTAGATGATTTCAGAAGAATTAAACGAACAGGTTCGGGGTCAACCCTTAGTTGGACTGTTTATGATACTTCTGGCTATACCACCATTTATAAATCATTTTTAGACGGCGTGATTTTCTTACCTTACGAAAAATTCGAAACTGGGCATCCAGAAAATAAAATTGTCTACACCTATTTAGATCAGGATAAGGAAGTCAGTCTTAGTAGAATTGATTATGCTTACTCGAACGAGGGGAATAAATTCTCTGTCGATATTAATTATCATGAAGGCAGTGCAGGTCGTTACGAAAAATATATAGCGGGTAAGTCTTTTAAGACGGGGCGCTTGGTTAATAGTGTAATTGTTAAAGGCAGTGGTAAGGCAATCAATGAATATCACTTTTTTTATGACTCAATTTCAAATAATTCTGCGTTCGTTTCTAAGTTAAAGGGCATTCAGCAGTGTGGTTTTAAATATGTTGGTTTTCAACGAGTATGTGGGGAGCCATTAGAGCTTGTCTGGCACGATGACCATAATTCTTTAAATTTTTACGATTTTTTTGATGAAGAGATAAAGAATGAGCATCTAGAGCGTGGTATTTATGATCATGTGTTAGTTGATTTGAACGGTGATGGATCAAAGGAAACAGTGAATAGTCAGAGTGCAATAGCTCCAATTTATAGATACGATAATAATAAAGATGCTTATCTTAAGTTGGTTTATATCAAACTTCAAAGTTTTAAGGTGAACCTTAGGACGGTAACATATGTCCATTTGGGTGAGAATAAGAATGACAAACAAATAATCAATTACAAACTATACAAATGGGCGATTGTGCATAGTGGGAAAACAAGAATAATTGATAATGCCTGTCTTTGGTTGCCAGCGGCGAATGATGCTGAAAAATATTTGTTAAGTAGTAAAGGAATCGTAAACGCTATATCGTACGATGCAAATGGAGATGGAGTAAATGAATTAGGAGTTCCTGGGAATGCTTGTCAGCAAAACAATGATACTGTGGAGAATGGACTGTCTGCTAAATGGTATGAATATTCTAGAGGGGTTGGTGAGAGTGAATTTAAATTTGTCAAAAGCTTAGATACTGAAGTTTTTAAAAATAAAGTAGTGCCTTGCGAACATGGGCGGTATAAGTGCTTTCAGCTGGAAATTAAGGATGGGATGGTAGTTCCTATGAAATTATTCAGTTCACCGGGTGTATCATTAGTAGCGAAATCTACCAAATATAATTACTGGAAAGTTAATAATGAAAGATTACATGATGTAAATAGGATCCAAATTCCTGCAGTACGCTCTGTATCAGGTGATTATAATGGGGATGGTCTCACTGATATAGTTGCGGCTCACTTTGAGTGGGATCGAAATGGCTATAGAACAGAAAAGTGGATGCTTTATCTAAATAAAGGAGATGGTGAGGAAACATTTAATAAAGGCATTTTGAGATTTAGTGCACCTGTAGAAATCGGTTTTTTACTAGATAAAAAAGTAACTGATAGTGAGTTTGATAAAAAAAGAATACCTGATTTCAGTCAGACACTGAAAACACAAATAGAAGTTAGGCTTCTTGATGTAACAGGAGATAACTTACAAGATTTTCTTTTAGTTGATGCTGAACGAGAAATGATATCAGTATGTCCACAAATTAATGGACGTATTGATAATTCTAATTGCTTAGAGTGGGTTAATGCTTATAGTGAGAAAAAAGGCGAATGGAATCTTGGTACTTCACAAGAAAGATATGAGCTTAAACCAAATTTGATAGAGTTTGCAGACGTTAATAGCGATGGAGTGATTGATTTAGTTAGTAATTATAGTAGTTCGGAGGAATATCTGGCCCCAGATGAAGTGTATGGGCAATATGTTAGATTTGGTAAGAAAAGAAATTCTGGAGTTGTTAATAAAATCAATGGTATTGATAAAAATGAATTTTATTATTTACCTTTAACCCAATTACCTAGTTATATTTACACTAACGAAGAATACATAGGCCCAAAAAGTGTTGTAACCTCTCGAAAATATACCGCCAATAACGATGCCGTTGCTACTAAAACCTATACCTACAAAAACGGAAAGCTCAACTATCAAGGTCGTGGATTTTTAGGGTTTGAAACAATTAATGTTAAAGATAGTTTGACTGGCTTTGATGTTTTTTCGATGTATTCTTGGCAGTTTGATCGTGTAGGTAAGCCTAATTATGTGAGGAAAAGTAAAAACGGAGCAATTGTAAGTTCCGTTTTAAATACTTGGCTAGATGATTGTAATTGCTCGTGGCTTTCACGAACTGATTCAAAAAAGTATGAGTTAAAAGAAGGGTCGGCTTCTCAAACTGTCCCTTATTTAAATGTAACAAAAGAATATAACCGAGGTGCTAGTAATGAGCTGACAAGCCTCGTTACTAAATATCAAGAGGCACAAGGCGATCTAGTCACTCTAAAGACCATTGAAGATATTTATGTGTATGATTACATTAATAAAGATAAAGCATTAATTAAGCAGCCAAGCAACTCGCGTCGAGTAATTAATAATCACATACTGAATGATAAGTTATCAAGCAAATTCAAATCTAATTCGAATTGGGTGAATCGCCAATACAGCATCGTATCGAATACCTATTCCCCTGAACTTGAGGACGGAGTTGCAAAGTCTAACAGGATTCTAAAAACAGAAGTAAATGATCACGACTACAATCTAAAACTGACTTCTGAATTTGATTATAACGAGTATGGTGTGTTGTTAAAAACAACAACCTCGGGTGATTCAAGAGCCAAGCACCCCATTGAAACCCGTAGTACTGGTATTGTAGAAGCGTTTGGCTTTACTGATGGTCTTTACCCTAATGCAACTAAGGATGCTTTAGGTAATGTGACTAAGTACAGTTATCACCCTAGTTTAGGTACAGTTGCGTCTATCACAGACCCAAATGGGGTTGTTAGTCGCAAGCAATATGGTGAATTTGGCTATGAGGTGAGTAGTAGCACAGAAAATCAGCCGACCATAGAATCTTTCTTCGGATATTGCAGTACAAAAGGAAGTGTAAGTTGTAACGTTATTGGGTTTAATTTAACAGAAATTAATAAGCTTTATTCTTGGCAAAAAAATACTTCGTCAGACGGAACAAGTTTAACTCGCTATTATGATAAAAAAGGCACCCTGATATTAACTAAGAAAAATGACTTTAACTCTGTTTTAGAACATACAAAATATGACGCTTTAGGTAGGAAGGTCGCTGTATCAATGCCATATAAGCAAGGGCAGACACCTTATTATTCTACCTTTGCGGAATTTGACATTTTTAACCGTGCAAATTTAGTTATCAAAGCTAATGGCCATAAAATTGAAAGCGGTTTTAAATTAGCAGCAGGCACAAACACTCGAGTCAATACGACTAAGCAAACCCTGTACAAAGCTGATGGAAGTCTAGATAGAATTCTAACTCATGAACAAAGGTTAAATCCGCTGGATCAAGTGAAGTGGGTAATGGGGCCTTTAGAGTCTGTCAGTGATGAAAGACTCGATGCCTACTATCGATATGACGGTATGGGTAATATGAATGGCGCATTACTCTTCCCAGGTGGTGGGCCAGCCTCTGTTGGCGGTACTTCTTCAGCAGTAGCAGCCGATAAGCATATTCAAATAGACAGTAATTATGATACGGCGGGTAATCGTATTTACCTGAAAGATCCGTCGTTGGGAGAAAGTTTTTCTAAGTACGATGCATTAGGCCAACTTAGGTACACCTTAAAAGGCGCTGCCGCAACCGCTGAAACGCCCCATGATTGGACTTCGCGTAGTTATGATTTATTAGGTCGAATGATTCAGCGTGATGAACAGGCTTGGCAAGGACCATTTAAATCTTCACATTGGTATTTTGATCACTCACCAGAGTGTGACCTAGCTTCCCAAATAGGGCAGTTGAATGTTGTTGGTGGGCTATGTAAGAAAACTGACGGTACTTTTGTTGAACGTTATGCTTACAATAAAAATGGCCAAAAGACGTATCAACAAACGGATGCGGGCTATAAAGAACCGTTTATCTTTGCCTATGGTTATAATGACCTTGGTCAGCTGGCCACTGAAACTTACCCTAGTAAAAACACCGTTAAATACAACTACAGTAAAGGCGAGTTGGCTAATGTAAGTGATGATAATGGTTTACTTTTTACAAACCTAGCGCGTGATGCCTTTGGTAATACCGTTCAACGACAGTATAAAAATGGACTCATTCTTAAACATAGATATGATCCTAAATCGGGTTTGCCAGTATTACATGCGCAGAGAAATAACGGCGTAGGTAATCAACTAAGCTGGAATAGTGCAGGCTGGTTAACTAAAAGCAAAGAGTCTTGGGGTTCTCAAACTGCTCTAAATGTAGCGACATTATCAGAAACTGATTATGGTTATGATAACTACGGGCGAATTACCGCTTTTACAACCAATGATGGGGGCGAAAATAGAGCCTATAGTTACGATGTTTTGGGTAATTTAGAAACTATTACTAAAGGCCGTCTAACTATTAAAAATCTGTATGAGCAAATCAATGGCGCGAGTCCTAATGCTGCTACGGGCTTGATGCAGAAGATTGACGATGGTGAGTATCGAAGTTCTGGTTCTGGGTACGAATATGATTTCAAAGGTAATCTTAAGAAAGCGGGACTAGGTAGTTATAGATATACCGCATTTAATAAGCCCTATAGCTTCCACGACGGT
>CAWKOX010000030.1:0-47421 GCA_963851095.1 uncultured Gammaproteobacteria bacterium
TAGAATGCCACTAAGTTAAGCCATCCTTGGGTGGCTTGCCCTTATCAAATCTAATTTCAATTCAGCCCTAGGATTGACCATAAGCTTAAATGGCTTAGGCCTTCTCTTTATAACTCTAGGCTCGACCCTGTTTTCACGTTTAAAAAGCACACTTTCACTGATTGCTTTTAATAACTTTGGCAATAAATTCAATGCATTTTTTTCACGAAAAGCATGTGTAAAGCCAAGCAATATTTGCTGACATGATTTAAAACTGATGTCATCTGGGTTAATTTTCTTCTTAGTACCATTATATGCCAGTCGTTTAAGTGAATTGTAAACGATGAAGTACATCAGCATTTCTTTCTCTACCATATCAGGTGTTTTGCAGCGTAATATATCCATTCCCAAAGTGGTTTTTAAGTCTCTAAAATACAATTCTACATTCCATCTTTTTAAGTACACTTTCTTTATTTCTTCTGCAGGATACTTATTATGATCTAGTAGAGTAGTGACAATATAAAAATCTTTCGGGCGATATCCCGGAATGTCCATTTTCACTTTAACCTGCCTAACTGGGATAGAGCTAGGGTACTTATTCCATTCATTTGAGTTATCGTAAGTTCGATTTTTAGCTGTTTTATTCCAAGTAACCAGCAAGTCATTTTCACCTAGAATTTTATTCGCATCCTGAATTTTTACAGGCTTTCTTTTTGCCAGCCCTACAATAGAATCAACTCCCATTGTTTTAAGGTTAACCATGTCTGCAAAGCAAACAAAACCCTTATCTCCTAGGAATATATCGTTGCTTTTAAAAATCCCAAATTGCTTTCTGAACAGTGGGAGTTCATGTGATTTTTTATTGCCGACTCGGTAGCTTAGGGCGACACCTGAATAAAGATCGAAGCAAGCACATATACGAGCCTGCGGAAACCCACATCCAATTTTCTGCCCTAGAGGTTGTGGGAAATCGGTTTGATTAGCCTGTGTGTCAGCCATGGATACTCCTGTTCCATCAGCAACAATAACTCTTCTCCCACCAAGTAGTGAATTGCTTTTTATTGTGGGCTCTGATGTGACTTGAAATATTGATTTTAGCAACTCTACTGGTAATTTTTTTCGCGCCTGACAGTAAGCAGATGTGGAGTTTGAAGGCAAAGCTTTATCTCTAATAAGTAGTGACGCTCTAAGTTGATTAACAACCGACTGGCAGCCACCATCAGGATTGAGGAGCTGATAAAAAAATCCCCAAAATGTATTCTCTAAGCTAAACAGGCGTTTTCGTGTGCCTTTTTTGAACTTATCATCAAAACTTGATTTAGGGATGTAACGAGATAATATATTGCTTAGATCCGTGATAGAGCGTGTCTGAATCAAACGTTCATTATCCAAATATTTTTGTATCTCTGTTTTTGGTTTTTTTCTTAAAGTGGGTAGATGCCAGCCGGGGAATAACGGGGTCATAAGCAAGATTTAGGTGATTAAGTATAGGGATTATTTTATCACTTTTAACCACCCAAAGAAGGCTTAACTTAGTGGCATTCGGGTCAGAGTACTTGATCTGATCCCTTGATCATGACCCTTGATCATTATTGGGGAAGCACTGCAGTCGGCGCAGTCAGGAAAAACCTTCAGGATCCAGAACTCTGCCCCCTTGATCGTCTTTTTTACCCCAAAAAATCTGACATATTACTTCCTTAGGCATCAAGACCTAAGGCAGCAGCGCGTTTAGGTTTATTACCTTTACTTGCTATAGGTATGTTCGGGCATGGACCAAGTTACATTTAACACTGAAGCAGCTTCATTTTTCGTAAGCAAGCCATTATCTCTAAGCTTGGAAAAGATAGCAGTTACTCTTGATGAATTTCTTATTCCAGTAATATCTCTAACTTGTTTGTTATTTATTTCACCAAATTTCTTAACGAAATTCAAAATGATCGCTTCTGGATCGCCAGCTAAGCAGTGACGAATTGCAACTTTTACAAAATGTCCATCTTCTAAGATTTCAGGGGGATTCTTACCGATAGAGTGCATCTTTTGAAATGCGGTATTAACTCCTTCGCCTAGGTCTCTATTTGGAGATGATGGGTAACGTGAAAGTAACCTAACAAGCTTAGAGTTTCTTGAAAACCGATTATCCAAAATGTTCTCTACTTTAACGAAGCCTGG
Organism: uncultured Gammaproteobacteria bacterium; assembly: GCA_963851095.1. Taxonomy (GTDB): domain Bacteria; phylum Pseudomonadota; class Gammaproteobacteria; order Pseudomonadales; family Oceanobacteraceae; genus Oleispira. The sequence goes on from CAWKOX010000030.1 coordinate 2,149, forward strand.
TAGCCTTCCAGGACTCTTTATTTCAATGCGGTCATTATAAACACCTACATAAATATTATCTGATATTGAGTAGTCCCTATGAATGACAGCATTGACTAGGAGTTCCCATATAGTTTCCTTTGGAAAGCTCATCGGTTTGAGTCCATCCATGGTCCAAACAGTATGCTGCTCTAATAATTTCGTAATACTTTCATACGCTTCATTTATTTGATGATAAATAGGTCTCTCAATCGAGAAAACATCTTGTGTTAGGTCGTCACGCTCTGGATCTTCGTCTGAAGTATCATATCTCGCGATTCTTATGGCGCACTGCTTTGACAAAATAGCAGAGGGATTTTCTGAAAATAGTAAAATGGAAGCAACTCGAGGAGTCCAGTTTTTATCTACTAAGTTTTGTTTCAACAGGACATCTAAAGGTTCAATATTATCAGACGGTAAATTAACTGAAAAATCTCTCAGATAAGGTGACGATTCTAACTCATCAATCTCAGCGTCAGGTATAATTATATCTTCATACGACCTCTGCCCTTTTGCATAAGCTAGTTCAGAAATTCTCAAATTTCCTTTAACTTCTTGAGATTGAGCCCCATTTCTTACTATGACTTGCTTTTTACTTGTTTCATGAACCTCAAGCCCCTTTTCAATTGTTACAAGCAATACATACCCAGAAACTCCTTTCTGTCTAAGGAATGCACACCGAAAATCAATTGTGGGTTCAGGTAATCTTAGATTCTGAAGAACTTCATTAAATTTTTCTTTATTGTCGACAGGTTGCCATCTCATACTCGGATCTTCAGACTCTTTTTCATCAGAGACACCAACTACAAACTCGCCACCATCAGCATTTGCTAATGCTACAGCTATCCGCTGGACCTTATCTCCCTTTAATCCATAAGCTTTTCTATCAAAAAAATGATCTTCATCTCTAATGCAGTAATGTAATGCATCTTTTTTTGAAATTTCACGAAATTCCATTTAAAAACCTCAGTAAATCACAATTAAGTAGGTAAATTGAACATATAGCGCCTCAAATATCAGCATAGCTCTGCTCCGCCCGCGAGCTTTGCTTTGTTAGTTTTGTCGACAATTCACATTAAACTTTTTGTCGACAATATCAATGAATGCTAAATCGAACTCACCATAATAAATTGATTTTAATACCCCCCACTTTTCCCTGTTCCCGGGGATGGATGTAATTTTGTCTAGAAAGCTTGAGTCAGTATAGCTACAATGCCCGTGCTGAAAGGAATCCATAAGGACTGATAGATATGCTATTTCTCGGCATTCTTCCTCAGTCATATTTAAACCATGGACACTATTAAGAAGCACCGGATAATCTAGAGTTGCCTGATTTGCTTGCTGGAATCCTGCAAATAGAGATTGTATTCTGACTCTCTGTATTGAAATCCATGCAACTATAAGCGAACCAACAGACACAATAATTGCGACAGTTGCAGTGATCTCAGTAATATTGTCTTTTATAAAATCAAACATTTATTGTAATTCCTTGTACAGCAAGCCATGAGAGTTTGTTCGCATAAGCACTTAGTATCTGGGAAAGACGAGCGACTTAACGCTTTCTTTGAAATCATCCGACCTTCCCTGTAACGATGTTTATTGATGGCACGTACACTATACACTCCTGAGTTTTGTGTCAATTTGTAACTGACAATCTCACCCACACCTTGAGCTAGCTCAATCTAACGGCTCCAGCCTGCTCCCACCCACTTCTACCGTAACCAAACGTCTCTTGCCCAAACAACTGAATCATGGTTCACTTATTAACAAATGAACTAGCATTCACTTCTTTAGGAGCTTTGCATTGGCTTATCGCGAAACCGAACATACCTTGGCTAAAAAGGCCGATACCCGCTTACGTTTGCTGAAGGCGGCGCGCCGTTTGGTGCAGCAAGGTGGCTTTGCGGCGGCGTCTGCGAGTGCGGTGGCGAAGGAGTCTGGGGTGGCGTCGGGCACGATTTATCGGCACTTCCCGAATAAGTCGGAGTTGGTGGCTGAGGTATTTCGTTATGCCACCGAGCGTGAGGTGGCGGCGGTTGCTCAGGCGTGTGATGAACAGAATGTTGAAGCGCGGAAAGACAGCGGCGGATAAGTTAACCGCGGCGGTCGAGACCTTTGCTCAGCGTGCGCTATTGGGTAGAACCTTGGCGTATGCTTTGATCGCCGAGCCTGTGGACCCTAGGGTTGAGCAAGAGCGTTTGCGTTATCGTTTTGCTTACGCTGAAATTTTTGAAGATGTGATTGCGCTGGGTATTCAGCGCGGTGAGTTTGTTGCGCAGAATTGTCAGATTACGGCGGCGGCTTTGGTGGGCATGTTGGCGGAGTCTTTGGTTGGGCCGCTCAGTTTTTGCAGAAAGACGCCTCTTTAAAAAAAGAGAAGCACGATGATCTTATTCACAGTTTAACCGCGCTGGCATTACGCGCGGTTGGTTTTAACTCTTAGATTTTTAATTTAGAAATAGAAATCATAAAAATAATAACTTTATAGGAATTCACATGACGACTGACTCTACTTTTTCTGCAAGCGCTTCTTTAGGCGCATCTAATAGTGAAACGCACGAGGTTTTTAACCAGCCTACGCCGTTAGAAAATTATAATGCGTACGAATCGGATGCGGCGTTGAAGCATTGGATGACGACCTTTAATGGCGATTTCGCTAAAGCCGATGTCAGCCAATATGGTCATCATGTGGGGCATGAATTAATTGAGGCGGGTTTTTTAGCCAATCAGTATAAGCCTGAGTTTCATTCTCATGATCGTTTTGGTAATCGTATTGATGTGGCTAAGTTTCATCCGGCGTATCATCAGTTAATGCGCACGGCGATTGAAGCCGGTGCGCATTCTTTGCCTTGGACGACTAGCTCTGGCTCTTCAGACAAGACGGAAAAGAAAGGCGCTCACGTTGCCCGTGCCGCGATGGAGTATATGCACAACCAGGCGGACTCGGGTTCGGGTTGCCCACTGACGATGACCTTTGCCGCTGTGCCTGCGATTAAAACAACGCCGAGTTTGGCGAAAGATTGGTTGCCTAAAATTACCGCGCGCCATTACGACGAACGTAATATTCCTTGGTTCGAAAAAGAAGGTGTGACCATTGGTATGGCCATGACCGAGAAACAAGGTGGCTCGGATGTGCGGGCGAATACCACCAAGGCGACGCCGATTGATGCGGCTAAAACCGGTTCTGGTGAAGCGTATGAATTGGTTGGGCATAAGTGGTTTTGCTCGGCGCCGATGTGCGATGCGTTTTTGGTATTGGCGCAAACTGAAAAAGGTTTGTCGTGTTTTCTATTACCGCGCTGGCGTCCGGATGGCAGCAAGAACCAGATGTATGTGCAGCGTTTGAAAAACAAGCTGGGCAATATTTCTAACGCGTCTTCGGAAGTGGAATTCCGTGGGGCTTATGCACAGATGGTCGGCGACGAAGGTCGTGGGGTTCCGGCGATTATTGAAATGGTTTCGATGACCCGTTTCGATTGTATGGTGGGTTCCAGTTCGTTAATGCGCGCGTCTACCGCACAGGCGTTGCACCATACCAGTGGCCGTAGTGTGTTTGGTAAAAACTTGCACGAGCAAGTCTTGATGCAAAATGTATTGGCGGATTTATCGATTGAATCGGAAGCGGCGTTGGCGATTTCTATGCGCGTCGGTAATGCGTTGGATAACTTGCAAGACGAACAGCAAAACTTGTTTGCCCGTGTTGCGACCGCCATTGGTAAATACTGGATCTGCAAACGCGCACCGAATCATGCTTATGAAGCCATGGAGTGTTTAGGGGGCGTGGGTTATGTGGAAGAGAACATCATGCCGCGCATTTATCGTGAAGCCCCTGTGAACGCGATTTGGGAAGGCTCGGGTAATGTGCAGTGCTTGGATGTTTTACGGGCGATGAATAAAGAACCGAAAGTTGTGGATGCTTTTTTAACCGAGCTGGCCAGTGCCCAAGGTTTGGATAAACGCTTTGATACGTTTCTTGAACGGTTTGAAAGATGAGTTTGTTGACTTATCCACATTGGAATATCGTTCGCGCACGGTGGTTGAGAAGCTGGCGCTTGGGTTACAGGCGAGTATCTTGTTGAAAGCATGGTGATGCACATGTGGCTGAGGGGTTTGTGGCTTCGCGTATTGAGAAGCCTGCAGGCTTAAATTATGGAACGCTTGCCGGTGGGGGTGAACTGTAAGGCGATTATTGAGCGGGCTAAGCCTCATATAACATCGAATTCTAGTGATTGAATCATCATTTTCAATTCCTAGATTCTTTTCACTGTTATGACGGATCTTGATGCCTAGCCACTCACGTTCTTAAAAAGACTGTTTAAAGTTTACATACACCCTGTCTTGATCGTCATACATTCCGTACAAGCTATTAGCGGGGCCATCAAATACAATCAGTCCGATTTCAAATTGGCTGTCGCTGCGCCAGTCGTACTTCACATTGTATTTCAGCATGTTGCTCGATCGAATAGAGTCGCTGTACAACCAAAGTAGTGAGGATGATAGTCTTAATCGACTCCATTCTTTCTGGATGGATGCGGATGCACTTTTAGTGTTTTTCTGGGAAGCAAACGCATCACTTTCGCCATACACCTGGCTAACCGATGCTTGCAGATTATAGGTCCACTCATCTTCTATAATGTCTAGTCCAATGAGTCCCTCTAACTTGCTGATACGCTCAAAGGTATTACCTGACTGAATAGCCTCATCTAGGTAATACGCCATATCACTGCGTAATACACCAAAGGCAATCGGTCTGGCAAAAGACACGGCGATGACATTTCTTTTTTCCAAATGCTCTTGGAGAGTCGTTTGTGAATTATTTGCCTCAAGGGTAAATAATGAATCGGGGTTGTAGCCGCTAAAGGCATAAAGGTCGATGTCTGTGCTATCAATAAAAAATCGAATTCTTAATGCCAAATCTACATTGTCAGAATCTGCTGATTCAAAATCACTGGGCAGCTCTGCTATATAAAAATCGGTTCCTGGCTCTGCGTATTCGGTGCGTTGTGTTTTAAACGCAGTGATAAATTGATATTCGATGTCATCTCGAAAGTGTTCTACAACCAACATTTCTCGCGGTAAGCGGCCTAACGAGTAATCATCTAAATAAGGAATGAGTGATTCGGTCAGATCCAGAGGATTAATGATGTCAATCACTCGAAAGTAATCCCCCTTCCCCCATGCGATTTGTTGCTTGCCTAGTCGATATTGCCAATGTTCACTTTCATACGCAAAAACCCATTCTCGTACTTCTGCATCGTGTTCCATGTCAGAATCATTATTGTGATAGCGCGAGCGGTATTTGCCATAACTAATGGTATCGATTGAAAAATCGTCATACGCCCAATCTAATTCAATTTTTCCATCTATTGTCGAACCCAAAGAGGGTTGCGTCTTATTTTCAAATACATCTTGGTTTCCAATGCGCTGAAGGTGCTCTCCACGGACGAAGCCCTTCATAGAAAAGTGTTCCAGAGACATACTGGGTGCACTGATCACTAATGTGATCAGTAGTAGCGTGTTCGTGCAAAGCGCTTTCATTGTAAGTGTATCGACAATGATCCGTGCCATTATTTAACCCCTTTGCGTAATGTCCGCTGATTAAATAATGAATCTTTTAACGATTGATTATATTTGGTATTTTTTCGAATTAACTGAGTGAATCCTCCGTCCATTAGGTTTTCCATCTTAGCTTCGGTTACCGTCCAAAAGCCGTCGATCTTTTTCTTTGACACTACGCTGAATATCTTGATTAAACGAGATGCTCTGTAAATCTCTTCTTTCAAGATGAGATTTTTTTCTTGGTCGACATAAATCATACGACGGCTGTATCCAGTTCTTGGATTTTCCAGTCCGTTTTCTGTGGTGGCTTCGATAACAGTTACTTTATGACCGTCTAGATTTTGCTCATCTTTTAATGCGTATTGGTAGTCACTGATTTTCATTCGTTCAATATCGGCGAACGAAAAGTCGGTACCTAAAAACGGGCCTTCTTTTGAATTAGTGGCAATGCGTTTTATTTTTCTAAGTGCTGGAAGGTATAACCATTGGTCATCTTCTTTATTTTCTACTTCTGCATAACTATGCATTAATAGACCTGTTCCTGCGGTATTACTCGGAGCGATGAAATACAGTAGCCCTTTGCGCTCTTCTCCAAATTCTTTTTCAAACATTTTTAGAGTGCGGCTACGTACAAAACCATCAGACATGGTTTGTATTAAATCAACTTCAGAGTAACGATCAAGGCCTTGGTCTCGGTCTTTAACGTTTTTGATGATAGCGGTAGCATCAGGCTGTGCACTTGCATAAGTAAACATGGCACTGGTTAAAAGCAGTGCGCCTGTTACTAATGGTTTTAAAAAAAATGACATGTTGATTTACCTTTAATATTGTTCGGTTTGAGTTAATGCAAATTCAGGTCTGCATTCTAAAGTTTGATAGTTAGATTCATTAGCCGACCAGTTATGTGTTTTGGTCGTATTAAATCCAGAAAGATTAGGAACCTCGGCACCGCTTTTAACCAAGCGTGTCAGTTTAAAGCGTTTAAAACTTGGGCTTGCTAACGCGTGCAAGTGACGACTACGAACACTTTCTGCAATCATGTACAGCTGCTCTATTTGTTCACTGGAGGTGATCCCTTGGTTAGGATTCATAGAACGATTCAGCATCGACAATATGTCTCCTGCGCTATAGCTTTGCAGTGCTCCTTCGCCATACTCAGAGTTTGCTTTAGATAGCTGTTTAAACGTATCCAGAGGGAGAGCATTGGCCAAAGGCTCTAAGTCTACCGACTGTAAGCTCATACCGGTTAGCGGGCCAATATTACGAACCGAGCAGGCTTCATATTGCGCTCTTAATGCTGTCGTAATTGTGGTTAATAATGCGCGCTGTTCTTCTTTACCATACGGGTATTTAAGATTTACCCATATGTTCAAAGACTCACCGCTATCGTCGACAATACGACGCTGAAGAAGAGGATGCTCATCAACAATTGTTTTTATTTTTTTTAACCCGGATTCAGCAAGATCGTTTAGCTCTACTAAGCGTCTGAACTGCACAGATTCTGCTTGAGCCACCACGGTGTTTTCTGTGGTAATGCTATCGATATTACGAATAAACGTGCGGTTTTGTTTATCCTCTAACGTCCATAAGCTCTCGATGACTGGCACCAACTTGGATAACTCTTCTGCACTGTAGACTCCCTGGTTAGGGTAAAGCGTTACCACTAGCCAATCAGAGTCTTGTGCAACAACCCCCGCTGGCAAAGCCAGCAGAGATATTATGCATGCATAAATAAGATGAAATTTATGCATTTGCCCCAGCACCTTCCGTCATTGTTTCTGCAGCAACGTCATTTTTATCTTTGTTAACCGCATTCGCCACAATCGCGGGTAATACTAATAAAGAGAAAATAGCGCTTAAGAACATAGTGATCGAGATAAAGTAACCTAGATTAATAAGGGCTTGATAACCCGATAGCGTGAGCACTAGGAAGCCTGCACCTAAAGCCAGCGTATTAATTAAAATAGGTTTTCCGCACAATCTTAATGCATCACGAATTTGCTCTAAGCGTGTTGTAGATTTGCTGGTCTTTAATGCCGAAATAATATGAATGGAGTAATCGATACCGATACCAAACGAGATGGCTGCGATAATCGATGTGCCAATATCTAAATCAACGCCCGCGGCGGCCATCAGAGCAAATACCCCCAGCAATGTTAGGATTAACGGTAAAGGCACTAATAACGCAATGCTCGGTGAGCGGAAAATAAGCAGTACGACCAACATGATTAGAACGCCTGCTAGAACCAAGCTGCTTAATTGTCCCCATACCACTTCGTCTGTTGTTGCGACTAAAATTTCTCCGTAGCCTGACACTTTAATCGTACTACCCTGTGGCAGAACTGTTGTGGAATAGGTCATCACATCATTAATCACCTTACTGACCTCTGACGAACGATCGGTATGTAAGATGGTTAATATACGAGAGTTTTGATAACGACGATCGACAACATCAAACACATCACGACCATTGCCATTTTCATACAGTAAGAAGTATTGCCCCAATAACTCTGTGCTTAGCGAAGCCGGTAATGTGTAAGCTTCAGGGGTCATTGTATTATTTAGGGTTTGATTTAGGCGTTTAACAAAATCTGGTAAGCCGTAAGTAAAACCAACAATGTCATGTGTCTGAAGTCGGGCTTCGATCGCATCCAGAGCGGCGATATATTCAGCTTGTTGAAAAGAATCTACTTTACCTGATTCAATTAAAATACTGATCGGTGTCGTACCGCCAAAATGCTCATTCAGTACTTTGTCGTCTATACGAATTTGACTGGTTTCTTCGAAGTAGCCTATCACTTGATTGTCTACTTTTAAGTTATTAGAAATGTACCAAGCGCTGCCAGCAATTAAGCATAATGTAATGACGACTGCAGGTTTTGCTACTTTGGCGACACCACTGAACTTGGCCATAAGGCTATCTAAGCGAGTGCTAGCAAGTAGGCCAATTTTAGGAGGTTTAGATTTCCATAGCACTAGAATGGTCGGCAAGAAGAAAATGGTAATCGCCCAAGCGATGATTACACCAATGCCGACAAAGAAACCAAACTCTTGAATAAAGGTTACTTCGGTCCAAGCTAATGACATAAAGCCAATTGCCGTTGTAATCGTGGTAACCAGCATTGGCCAAAACAATTGCGCGATAGCCGAAGAGGCGGCTTCAGAACGCTGCTCACGCGTTGAGTTATCAGGCAGGTGGCGGTAATAATCTGATAGAAAGTGAATGGCATCACATACTGCGATGGCAATAATGAAAACGGGAAGCATCGAGGTAATAATATTCTGTTTTACGCCCATTGCACTCATCACGCCTAACGTCCAAATTAAGCTGAGAATTGCAATTAATAATGGAATGATCATACCTTGCAGTCGGCCAAAGCTAATCAATAATACAAGCAGAATAACTAACAGCACGCCTGGTAATAATGTTTGATTATCTTTTTCCATATTTGATGCAGTTTCTGACGCAATCATCGGTGGGCCGCTCAAGTGCAGAGAGTTCGCGCCTAAGTCATGATTTGCAATAATGGTATTAATCGCCTGATACGCGAGCAACATAGAAGGTGAGTCATCTTCTGCAATGTTGAACTCTAATTGAATACTGGTCGCGCGGGCATCTTCTGATATCAAACCATTTATGAATAAAGGGTTTTGAAATACTTCCTGTTTAAGGTTCTGTATGTCTGCTGCATCAAACACAGCCTTTTCCATTAATGGATGTATATCAATACCATCAACGGTGGGGGTTATATTTTCTAGAGTTACTAAAGAGCGTACTTTACGAACAGGATCAACGCGTATAACCAGAGTATTCAACCATTCACCATGATTAAGGTACGTCGCTGAATCTTTATCAATACGAGCAACGAGTTGACTCAAAGGGTATGCGTCTTCTGAATTTAGTCCACCTTCTAAAATGCCATCGATCGTCGCAATTTCATCCGGTAAAGCCGTCTTTAGATTTGATAATGTCGAAGCATCCTCTTCTGAGGCCAAGCTCATCGATTTAAATGCTTGTGTCAGAGTTGATACTAATGCGAGTGACTCTGAGTTGAACACATCGTCTTGTTTACTCACTACGGCAATAAAAGCTTGCTCTCCAGTATTGGAGAAGAGGCTCTTTAACTTGATCACCCGCAATACGGCTTGAGTGATCTTTATCGAGCATGTAAGGCGTTGCATTTATTTGCAGGCTACCTGCGCTGCCCAATGCAATTACGGTGATCACTAAAAAAGCGAGAATGGTTAACCAAGGATGGTTGTGTAATTTATTGGTTGCTTGAATAATAGCATCAATAGGTGATTCGGATTGAGTGCTCATCTTATGCCTCCTCTAATTCATTATCTTTGTGGGCTTCTGCTAACACATTGGTCCAGCTCATTTTTAGATTTTCACGTTTTGTATTTTCGTTCTTTGATTCTTTAACCATTGAATCCCAAATTACACGCTTATGTATTTCCGCTGTTCCGCCCGCAAACAATAGTCCAATAGCATCTCGCAATAAGCGTTCATAATAATTATCGCGACGATAACCATAATTACCCATGACGCGCATGGCACTAAGCGATGATTCGTGAAATATTTCGGCTGAATACATTTTTACGATAGACGCCAACTTTGAGCAGTCTTTTCCTTTTTCAAGGGCGTGTAGCGCTCTAAATATGACACCTTTTAATAATTCCAATTTGGTTTCTATATCCACGACATACTGCTGTACATATTGGTTGTCACCAATGGATTTACCAAACGCTTTTCGTTCTAAGCTGTACTCAAGGCTTTCTTGAATAAGAGGAGTAATACATCCCGAAACGAGTATTCCGGTTAATACTCGTTCTACTAGGAATGAAAAGTATAATACTGCAAGGCCATCGTCTTCTTTACCTACCCGGTTATTCGTTGCCAACTGAACGTTTTCAAAATCGATTTCACCAATGGGCGTTCCTCGATTGCCCATTAGGTCAAAGGGTTTTGATTGTTTGATACTTTCGTTATTAGTTTCAAAAATAAAGCAGGCAATCGACTTTTCTTTTTTACCGACAACCTTACCAAACGTCATGCAGATATCGGCGACGGGGGCATTTGTGATATTCCATTTCTTGCCATTTAAAACATAGCCGTTTTCCGTTCGATCAACATGCGTTGTTATTGAACGAACATCCGAACCACACCCTTTTTCTGTAATAGCAAAGCACGCTAACTTCTCTCCGCTAATGAGTTCAGGCAACCATGTTTCGCATTGCTCTTTCGTTCCATAGTTAACGAGTGCAGATTGCACCAGTGCCACTTGTGCGACCAGTGTCACTAGAACGCCCATGTCTTGACAGCCAGCTGCGAAGCCTTCTAAAGCCGCACCAAACTCTGCAATACCTAAGCCTGCTCCGCCGTATTCTTCCGGCATACAAAGACCGAATAAGCCCGTGTCGCCCACCTTTTTCCATAAAACCCGATCGAAATTTATTTTGGCATCTCGCTCAGCCGCTGACGGTCTCACAATGTCATAGCCAACGTTATAATATTTAGATTTTAAACTTTGTTGTTCGGCATTCCATTCCATATCGGTATCAACTCTCAGTTTCTGAAATTAGTAGTGGGGTTTCGCTAGATTTTTTGTATGTGTTTTTTATACTTTTGTATGCGCTCAGAAACTGTTCGTCTCTAAGGGATATTAACGATTCAATCTCTGAGACCTTTTGCATGTCGATGTTATTAGTCTCAAACCAAAAGGGAGAAACTGCACGATCATCATATCGGCTCGAATATAAATGGTCCTTCGGGATACATACTTCAGAATTTTCTATAACGGTTGGGTTAAACCCGTATAGATCTAGGTTGCGTAACGTAACGTTTGTTTCACCGTCACCTACCATGGCAAGAATATTATTTTCTGGGTTGGTAATTAATGCTCTATAAGCACTTAATAGTAGTAACCCTACTTTTCCAGAAACTACAGGATTCGTTTCTTTGCTTTTTACTACACGACCAATTTCACGAACTTGTTCTACAGTGTATTTTGAGAGCGGCTTAATATTTGAGTATAAGGTTTTGCCGAAGGCTTTTTCTACTGAATAAAGTGCTCTATCGCTTTGTGAGAATCCAACACCTGTATCGATTGGAGCCTTTAGCGTGGAGTAAGCCATGAGTTTACCGGTTAGCTTTTCTAGTACGATAATATGTATGTCGTCAGCAGATAGGTTTTCTAATGATTCACTATGCAGTAGCTCTTTCGATGCTTGGTCCTGATTAATGAAACCTACTTTTGCATAATGAACAAAGGCATAACGTAGAAGTTGCTTGGCAATAGTGCTATTGATTTCATTATTAGGTATGCCCAAACTTAGTAGGCTAGGGGTTTCTGCTAATATGTATTTTTTGTTTGAGAAGTCGTTGCGTAAGGAAGGAATTAAAGGAATGTCGTAATGTTTGATTGAACGCTTTAAAAATTCGTCATCTTGAATGTCATCTTTTTCAGTTTTCCATACTTCGATAGCTGTTTGATATGCTTCAAGTTTTTTAGCATCTTCGTATTCCCCCCGTATTAATTTCCAGACATCAACCGTGTATTCTTTTTTAACGGGTTTGTTATTCAGCATATCGATCACAAGACCTGTCGTGATCGTGCCAAATAAATTGGCTGCTATGCCTAATTGGGAAGTGTAATCTTTACCTTGCTGACTTCTCTCAAGCTCTTCAAACATAGCTTCAGGAATTTCAGTAACAGGCACAAGAAAGGTGCAGACTTTTAATGGTTCCATAGTCGCAACCATTTCTGTATTTATTTGATTATCAAATAACGCTAATGATTTATCTCGGTAATCAAAAATAGGAATGTATTGAGTAGCGGCCATATCGTAGCCACAAATAACGGCTTTATGGTATTGATGACATACTTGATGTAATAAAAACTTCATCTCTAAGCCAGAACGGCCGGTTACATCAACGGCATCGATAACTATATCGGCACGATTTACGTAATCTTCTACGTTATCAGGCGTAATACCGATATTGCAGACTTCAATTTTTGCAAATGGGTTAATAGCATTGCAGCGTAATCTAAATACTTCTGGCTTCAATTCACCGACATCATCTAATGTCATATTTTGACGGTTAGAGTTGTTTAAATCATAAGTGCCATTATCAATCAGTATCAGGTTTTCGGCCCCACTCCTGACTAATAACTCAATTGCACTCCCCCCTGTTGATCCGCATCCTGCTACTAAAATAACCGAGTTTCTTAGCACGGCTTGTTCTTGTTCAGAAATGAACCCTGCATTACGCAAAGTAAATTCATGATAAAAATCTTTTTTATTTATATTTAATGAATTCATAGATTTTTCCCCAGTAAAATTTTGGGGGGACTGTACGCATTTATTTAATGACACAACAACAAGAAATTTTTATTCCGCGTCATGAAAGAAATCATTTACAATAAGCAGGCTTTAAATTATTTTTATAATAAGGTTGGTACTATCTCCTTAGTACTGACTAAATGCCATACGGACAGCATGTTAAACAGGACTGCATTAGAGGCTATTGCACGATGAAAGCACGGGATCTTATTTCTTTATTGGAAAGTTGCGATGGTGACATGGATGTGTCTGTTTCTTTTTCAGGTAACTCAAATCAAGAGGAATTGGTAAGTCCTATACATATCACCAGTTGTGATGCAGAACAAACCCGCTGTTACCAGAATCTTGTTGAACTATCACCCGAAGGTTTATTGGTTATAAACGCAAGTGATAAAATTAGTTATATTAATCCAACACTTTTACAAAAATTAGGAGGGGGGGAATCAAACTTATTTCTCTCTTCTATATATAACCTAGTTCGTGTTGAAGATTCTGATTTACTCAAACGTTTAATTGACAATTTAAAAAATAACAATACCCAACAAGCTTCTTTTCCAATATTAAAAATGAGTGGGGAGTCTTTTTGGGCGAGAGTATCATTTGCCATTATTCCTAGCGATGACGGGCAATACCGAGGTGCTATATTAACTATCACAGATACCAGTGATACCCAGCAATTGCTAGCCGCAAATACGGATGATTCTTTAGATAGTAAAGTCGAGCGAATTCCTGACCATATTGATCAACTAAAGCAATCAAAGGCCAGTAAATTAGAAGAAAAAATGACCTTAGAAAGCACAACTCTAATTTATGCGACCCCTTATTGGCACCAAGAAAAGTACTTGTATTTAATTTACCCTAAAAAGAATAATCAAAGGCAAAGAGAATATATAGGAACAAAAAAAGCTAAAGTAGAACAAGCGTTAAATTCGGTTAAACGTGGCAAACGCTACACCCAGGTATGTAAAGAAATAGATGATATTAATCAACAACTTAGAACAGCTACTTTCAAATTAGATAGCTTTTTATGGGAATTGGCCAAAATGCCACCTGGATTTCAAAACAGTATTAATTAGTGTTGCTTCAAATTTTTATTCTTTCATGATCATTTTTTATAAGGCTTTCAAGCACTTGTAAACTGTGGGCTGCACTATGAAGCAACATGGATCGTTATCGACTACTCTTACTTACATAAGGTAATTGTGTCTAATGTTTACCAATAAGCACTTGCCTAGGATAATCATACTGTAAATATTTGATGAGGCTGCCAATGTTGCTGAAAATACTAATCACTATGCTCAGTCTAGGGGCAACTTATTCGGCATATTCAGTAGAAGAAATAACGGTAGCCTTTGGTAATGCACTGGCTCCTTGGGTAATGCCCGCGACGAATAATGGTATTATTATTGATATTATTACCGAAGCATTAGAACCTGCTGGCTATAAAGTTGTACCAATCTATTACCCTTATCTACGTAGGATTACTCAATATAGAAATGGCTCTGTGGATGCCGCAAGCGACATTAACGTGAATACGATGACGGAGGAAAATTTAGCCGGGTTCTTATCAGATGATGCTTATACCTATGAGAATTTTGCCTTTGCCTTAAAAATAAAAGGCTATAAGTTCAAACACCTTAGTGAACTGGGTAACTTGTCACTATTATCATGGCAGGGAGCAATCGCCCATATCGGTAATGAGTATGCCAAAATGGCAACCAACAACCCTTACTATTTTGAAACCAATCGCCAAGAATCTCAAATACAAATGCTTTTTCTTAAGCGCGTAGATGTCGTGCAACTTGATGAAAAGATTTTTGACTATTTCCGTTCAAAAGTCGAGCAAAATGGCATTGTCGATACAACAGAAGAAGTTGATCGTTTTCCATTGTTTGGTGCGAGTTCAAATGGTTTTTTATTTCATGATAAAAAAATTCGAGATGAGTTTAATCGCCAACTTCAGCGCTTAAAAGATAGCGGCCGCTATGCTGAGATATTAAACCGCTATTAAACGTTCTAACCCTGCTTAGCGTTCAGCTCACGAATGTTATTGCCCTCTTTGTTATTGCTCTTTTTGTTATTCCCCTGTAACGGTCGCTAAGGTATTCTAACCGTCATAATTTTAAAACAGCTGAGTTCCCAATGGCGAAGAAAAAAACAGCTTATGTCTGCACCGAATGTGGCGCAGACCATACCAAATGGCAAGGCCAATGCGCCGAATGTAACGAGTGGAATACGCTTACCGAGTTTGTCGTGGCTAGCAGCACCAAAGCTGCTACCCGCGATGTGAAGTTTGAAGGTTATGCCGGTAGTGGTGAACAGGCCGGCAAGATTCAAAAGCTTGCCGAGATTAATCTTGATGAAGTGCCACGCTTTAGTTCGGGCATGCAAGAATTCGATCGTGTATTAGGCGGTGGTTTGGTGCCTGGATCGGCGATTCTAATAGGGGGTCATCCGGGTGCAGGTAAATCGACTCTACTATTACAAGTTATGTGTCATCTGGCACAAACGATGCCGACTCTTTACATCACCGGTGAAGAGAGCTTGCAGCAAGTTGCAAGGCGCGCGCAGCGTTTAAAGTTGCCGATGAATAATTTGCAGATGCTATCGGAAACCAACGTAGAAGCGATTACTCGTGTTGCGCAAAAAGAGCAGCCAAAGGTGATCGTGATCGACTCTATTCAAGTTATGAACATGGATGGTGTTGAGTCTGCCCCAGGCAGTGTGACTCAGGTACGAGAATGCTCTGCTTATTTAACCCGATTCGCCAAGCAAACCAATACCGTGCTCTTTTTAGTCGGCCACGTTACCAAAGACGGTAATCTTGCGGGGCCGAAGGTTTTAGAGCATATCATTGATGCATCTTTAATGATTGAAGGTGAAAGTGACAGTCGTTATCGCACGTTACGCGGCATTAAAAACCGTTTTGGTGCGGTGAACGAGTTGGGCGTTTTTGCCATGCTGGATGTCGGTCTAAAAGAAGTTAAAAATCCAAGCTCGATCTTTTTATCACGCTCAGAGGAACCGTCTGCAGGCAGTTTGGTCATGGTGGTTTGGGAAGGGACTCGTCCGTTATTGGTTGAAGTTCAAGCTTTGGTTGATGAATCGAGCATGAGCAATCCGCGCCGGGTTGCGGTGGGTTGGGATTTTAACCGTTTGCACATGTTGCTTGCAGTTTTGCACCGTCATGGGGGGTTGCATTTAGGCGATCAAGATGTGTTTATTAATATTGTCGGTGGCGTAAAAATCACTGAAACGGCGGCGGATTTGGCGCTATTAATTGCAACGTTATCAAGCTTCCGTAATCAAGCATTACCGCGAGATCTTGTGGTATTTGGAGAGGTCGGTTTGTCGGGTGAAATTCGCCCTGTGCCATCTGGCCAAGAACGTTTACGAGAAGCGGCGAAGCATGGTTTTACTCGTGCTATTGTGCCTAAGGCGAATATTCCTAAAGGTGGAATTCCTGGCATGCAGGTGATTGGTGTTGAGAAAATCAGTCAGGCGCTTGAGGCAATTTAAAGAAAGGCGCTATTTAAAAAAAGGCGCTATTAAAGACAGAAGCGATTTAAATACAGAATAAAAACAGGAATCATTATGAACTTTGTTACAACGCCTGAAAGCCGTTTTAAACATTTGCCTAATTATCAATTCAAGGCCAACTACCTTGAAGTAGAAGGCATGAAAATGCATTACGTCGACGAAGGGTATGATGAAAATAACAATCAGCAAAAAACGGTTTTAATGCTGCATGGCGAGCCAAGCTGGTCTTATTTATATCGTCATATGATTCCTGTTTGTGTCGCGGCCGGGCATCGCGTGATTGCTCCCGATTTAATTGGCTTTGGTAAATCCGATAAACCCACCGACATGAACGATTATTCTTTTGCTAAACACATGGATTGGATGAAAGCTTTTATTGAGCAGCTTGATTTAAAAAACATGGTATTAGTCTGCCAAGATTGGGGATCATTAATTGGCCTGCGCCTAGCCGCCGAGAACGAAGCGCGCTTTGATGCGATTGCAGTAGGCAATGGTATGCTACCTACAGGTGATGAAGGCAAACTGCCTAAAGTATTCAAGCTGTGGCTAGCGTTTGCGACGCACAGCCCTTGGTTTCCTATCGCACGTATTGTTGACTCCGGCTGTTTCAAAAAACTCAGCAAAGATGAACTCCGCGCTTATGATGCCCCCTTCCCTAGCGCAAAATACAAAGCGGGGACTCGCGCTTTCCCACGCTTAGTGCCAATTGATCCTAACAACCCCGCTAGCGAAGCAAACCGCGCGGCATGGAAAATATTAGAACAATGGCATAAACCGTTTCTTACCTGTTTTAGTAATGGCGATCCGATTACTCGTGGCGGCGATAAATACATGCAGGGTAAAATCCCTGGGGCCAAAGGCCAGCCCCATGTCACATTAACGGGTGGCCATTTTCTGCAAGAAGATTCTGGTGCTGAGTTTGCGCTTGAAGTGAACCGTCTAATCGAGCGCCTTTGATCTACCGTCTTTAGTTTTTGATAGGTAGGCTCAAAAGAATACGAGTTCCTTTCTCGGCGGGTTGAAATATCAACTCGCCTTCTAAGCGCTGAACCGCAATACGGACGATTGCTAATCCTAACCCCGTGCCTCCTGTTGTTCGGTTACGGCTTTTATCTAAACGGGTAAATGCTTGCTGAATGTACTCCACATCTTGCGCAGGAATCCCAAGGCCGTCATCACAGATTTCAATACATATTTTCTTATCATGCTGCCATTGTTTTAAGCTCACTGAGCTCTCGGCATAATGGCAGGCATTACTTAATAAGTTATCAACTGCAAGCTGGAGAAATCCAATATCGGTATTTAACGAACTCTCTTCACTTGATACGGATATTGTTAGTTGTGGAAAACTTGAGCGGAATTTCTCTCCCTCATTATCAATGAAGTCATTAAGCTTTATGGTTTGGAGGTTTATTTTACTATCTCGCAGGGTCGCTAAACGCAGTGTATTATCAGTGATCATTTCAAGGTCATCAGTATAGCGCTCTAAGTCACTCACCAATTCTTTGGCTAATCCTTCTAATGGCTGGCGGTGCAATAACCCTAACGCTAATCGAAATCGGGTTAAAGGGGTTCTGAGTTCATGGGCAATTGCATTGGCTAATATATTTTTATCTCTAATATGATCTTCGATTTTTGAAGACATGCCGTTAAAACTAGAGGCCAAATTACCTAATGGCTGCGTTTGATATTCGGTTAAACGCACACCATAGTTTTGCTTTGAAATTTGTTCACTGGCATATTGTAATTCTCCAATCCAGCGATTGAGTTTACGCACCGGGAAGTATAAGAAAATAGCGAGAATGAGTAATAACAAGAACACACCATAAAAAGCGCCGGCAAGGGCTATATCTAAACCATCGCTTTCATTCTGTTCTTCATGCAAATACTCTTCTCGATCTGCATCAGTCAGAAGTTCAAGCGCCTCAATATATTTAAAATTATCGCGTACCGTTAACCAATAGTCCGATGCTCCAGACTGCAGTGGCATAGTCGCCTGAAATCCTTGATATCGCCCTTCATCTTCTGCATAGTCATAAATACGTTTATCGCCGATCCGTGCAATCTCTTCATCTTCGAATAAAGGCTCTACCGCTGTTAACGATAGTTTGAAATCAGATAACTCTCTAAGCTCAGTAATGCACTTTGTCAGTGATGATAATTCTTTATCTATACTACAGCGCTCTTCCACATATTCACGCATCTCTTGCACATCATCGGAAAAATCAAATATCTGATCTTGCTCCATGGCAAAGAGTATCGAAAAATACAATGCTAGCCCGCAGATCGACAAACCGATGGCCGTACTACCGAACAGTAACCAAAACAGGTTATTATTCATGACTAGAGGCCAGCATGTAACCCACGCCGCGCACAGTTTTAATAAAACGATGGGGCGATGTCTGATCCATTATTTTTTTCCTTAAGCTCGAAATCCTCATATCCAAAGAGCGATCGCTGCCGTCATATTCAAAACCTCTAAGGGCTTGAAAACAATCTTCTCGACTTATCGCTTGGCCTTGGCTTTGGGCCAATAATAAAACCAAATCAATTTCAGAACTGTGTAGATCTACCAGTTCATTATTCAACAGGACTTCACGGCGCGATGCGTTAATGGTCAAGTTATTACAATGAATCGTTTCAGCGAGTCCTACTTTAGTTCCTTGACTGCGACGTAATAACGCCTGTATTCGCATAAGTAATACTTCGGGTTTAATGGGCTTGCGTACGTAGTCATCCGCGCCAACTTTAAACGCCGTCAATTCTGATATGTCATCTTCACTGGCGGTTAGCATCAAGATAGGGCCAGCATAAAATTCTCGTGCTTGCTTACATACTTGTATGCCATTCTGCCCTGGTAACATGATATCCAATATCAAAACATCAGGTTTCACTTGGCGAATTTGTGTGACCGCGTCAGTGCCGTTGTGGCAAAAGCCAAGAACGAAACCTTCCGTCTCTAAAAATAATCTTAGTAGACGACAAATTTCGGTATCGTCTTCAACGACTAAAATATGTGCTGATTGCTTGGCCATTATTGCTTGAGCTCTAATTATTACTTCAATGCTTTATAGATAAGCCATTGTAATGAAAATAAAGCGGACTTATATCACTTCATTGTGGCCCTTAAGTCAGCGTTTGTCAGATGACAAGCACTGACATTACCCAGACAAGGCCAAGACAGATCTAGCAGGGATAAAAATTTAGGCTAGAACGCTACCCACAAAGGAATACGTTCATGCTTAAACTTATACGTAAACATAACTCTGTCGCCATTAGTCTGACTGCAGGCATACTCGTTTCATTATTATCTGCCTGTGGCGGCAGCTCTAATAATGGCAGTGACAGTTCTAACAATGCAAACGGCAATACCAGTGTTTCTGGCAACACCTGCTTCTCAAGTAATACCTTCGGCATCAGTAAACTACCAGAGACTAGCAGTGCACTGTACAAAACGACTTTCTGTAAATACCTTGGGCTTTCGGCTCCTAATGGTAAAGAAATCGGTTTTTATGCTCAGCAGATTATCACTGATGATCAACTTATTAGAGCACAGCGAATCTTAGGATTTTTCTTAGAAGGTAAAGATGCAGTCGCGAATCAAATGGCCAATAACAACGCTCATATGATGCTATTGAATGGTGCCGATGGCGATATTGAGCTGTCCGAAAGCCTGCAAGGCCAACCGCTGTATGAAAAAGAAATGATCACCGAAGGCTCTGTGGGTTATTTATCTTCCGACCTCAAAACTTACCGAGATGCGTCTTTCGAAGAGATTTTACACTTGATGCATGACTACGGTATTGGCACAGCGTCGCAACCTGGTGCTGACATGGTATTTAGTAAGCAGGTTAAAGCAGCGCAAGAAAATGCGATGGCGCAACGTTTATGGCCAACCTCTAACGCTGACGCGAGTACACTCAAATGGATTGAAGAACTCCGTACAGAAGGCAGTTTATCGCAAGAGTATCTCGCGTCAGTACTCGATAGCTATTACGGTTTATGGCAGCTCTATGCAGAACCTGGCGGTATGTGGGGAATATACAGTGCTAAATCGCGTGCGGATGTTCAGAACCAAGATCCTTTGGGCTACGCTGCCATGCAGGATTTCTTTCAGCCTAATCTTACGTATATGGCCCGTATTGATGCTGGGTTTAACGGCACCTTCTCACTGCAGCTTGATAACAACCTGAGCTATACCTATAAATCCCAATACCTGACAAACGCACGCCTGACAGGCTCAAATAATAGTAACTTAATGGGTAATGCACGAGAGAATCAGTTAGCTGGAAATTCAGGCGCCAATGTATTAGATGGAGCCGAAGGGACTGATACGCTATTGCTGCAAGGCACCTTTGCTGAATACAGTGTTCAAAAAAATACGAACAGTATTTTGATTCAAGACAGT
The DNA here is from genome assembly GCA_963851095.1 of uncultured Gammaproteobacteria bacterium. Classification (GTDB taxonomy): domain Bacteria; phylum Pseudomonadota; class Gammaproteobacteria; order Pseudomonadales; family Oceanobacteraceae; genus Oleispira. Next base: position 23,021 of record CAWKOX010000030.1, read on the forward strand.
ATCGATAATCGTGATGGTTCGATAGAAATTCGTAATATTGAAATAATTAAGTTTACTGATCAAAGCTTAACTACAATCGATTTATAAACGATTTTCAAAGAATTTCTAATGCTTTCTAACGATAGGCACGATTGTTGCGAAGTTGTATTCATCAATAACGAAAGAACTGTTGGCTAATTCCAAAACAGGAGAAAAGGCTTATGAATTACAGTAAAGCAATGATCGATTTGATATCAGAAGCAAGACGTCGAGCCCCGAGCGATGATAAGCCTAGTATCAAACTGGCCAATCCAGATGTACTGACAGAACTTCATAAAATCTATCATCATTCTAACGATACGGTGCTAAAGGTTATTATTAAAGAAACCTTTCTATTAGCCGGAGGTCATTGGCTCGAGAAGCTTGCCGAGCCAAAAGAAGAAGAGGAAGTTAATCATGGCCCGCGGTTTATAACGAAGGTATATCGTGGGCAAACTCAATTAATTGAGGTTGCCCCAGAGGGTAGCAATACAGTTAAAGAGAAGAGTATTCGAATGTATCGAGGGCATGCGGTAGCTTGAAATAAAACGGCTATCGTCGCTCTAATCGAGGGCGAATAAGGTAAGTATTGTGATTAATTGGTGCACAAAACTCATGCTTTTTTCGAAATAAGCTCGGTAAGCTCTCGCTCTACTTCGCCTGATTCAGCAAGATTCAATTCTAATAGGCGCCGTAAGTTGGTCAGACTATCGAGTGACATCACTTCGGCTCGAAAGCCAGCCCGACAGCCTTCGACATGAACCAGCGTACAAGGCATCTCGATCATCACATCTTCCGCTAAAATCAGCTGAACCTCGAAAGGAGTGCCGATGATTAACGGAAAACCTTCGGGTACGGTTAGCAGCATGCCCAACATAGATATGTCGATGCACTGAGCTTCCCAGCTACAGGGCTCTGCCCCGTCTAGATCCTCGCTGAGCACTTGAACGGTTTCAACAAAGTTAATCCGTCGAAAACGTCTATGCTCATTGGTAATGTCGTACTTTTGGTCGGACATCTGCCCACTCCAATAATTTAAGCTAAATTAAGTCTAGCTAACATTCACCAATATGCGTCTAAAATATCGATTAACGGCTATTAAATGCTGATCGCGGCCTGTTCTGTCGAGTGCTTAGAAAAGCTTATGGCATTATAATCCCTTAGGTCGATGCGCTTAGTTTGACGAATGTAGTTAAAAGTATAGTCAGGCCAAAGTGTAAAGTTTTTACCCGAATCTGATAAATACCAGCTATTACAGCCGGATGTCCAAGCGGTACCGACCATTTTTTCTTGCATGGTTTGGCAAAATTTCGTTTGTACGGCTTCTTTAACGTCGATGTATTTAATATCTTGTTGTTTTATTTTTTGAATCGCATCCATGACAAAACTGAACTGCGCTTCGATCATAACAACTAACGAAGTATGGCCAATACCGGTATTTGGACCCGCTAAAACAAAGGCATTAGGAAAGCCTGCAACCGAAATTCCATAATAGGTTTCGAAGCCATTTTCTTTCCAGACGGTATTTAAATCTTGTCCATCAATACCACTAATATCAATGCCCATTAGTGGCTCATCAACTTTAAAGCCCGTTCCCCAAATGATAACATCCGCCTCATGAGCTTTGCCGTTTTTGTCGATGATGCCAGTTTCGGTAATTCGCTCAATTCCGCTATCGATCACGTCTACATTGTCACGCGCTAACGCGGGATAATATTCATTTGATAATAAGGCTCGCTTGCAGCCAAAACGAAAATCTGGAGTTAATTGCTTACGCAGTGTTTCATCTTTTATGTGGTGATGAATATGTTTAGTCGCTGCCCATTCGGCAAAACTGCGTATCCATGATTTTTCTTTTAGAAATCCGTGTAATGAAATCTCATTCACCCAATATAACGACGCTCGGTGTGCTAAGCGCCAGCCGGGTAAATATTTGTATAAGGCTTTCTCAATGCTGAATATTTTTCGGTCGGGCTTCGGTAAAATCCAGGGAGCGCTGCGCTGAAACAATTCAACTTTACTGGCGTTTTTGGCAATGCGCGGAACAAACTGAATAGCGCTCGCGCCGGTACCAATCACGGCAATTTTTTTACCTTTTAAATCTGTATTATGATCCCAATGTGCGCTGTGAAAAATAGGCCCTTTGAAGGTTTCTTTTCCACTAATTTCTGGAACTGATGGATTACTAAGTGGCCCGACGGCCGTAATCACAAAACGAGAAATGAGCTTACTGCCATCAGACAGTTTAACCTGCCAAGTGCCGGATTCTTTATCAAAATCTGCACCATTTAACGCGGTATTAAATTGAATTTTCTCTCTCAACTTATGCTTATCGGCCACACCAATAATATAGTCACGAATTTCACGCCAAGTAGAGTATTTTTTTGACCAGTCGGTGTTAGGTTCGAACGAGAGTGAATACAAGTGCGACTGCACATCGCACTCGCACCCAGGATACGTATTATCACGCCACGTGCCACCGACTTCATCACCACGCTCAATTAACTTAAACGAATGAATGCCTGCTTGCTGCAACTTAATTGCCATGCCAATACCCGCAAAACCTGTACCGATAATAACAACTTCATAATCTACCGCTAAACTCATGTTCTTTTCCTAAAACGTTTTTTGCTGATGCAATTTTATTGCTCTGCGTTTAAACAGGCACGCTATTTCCAAAATTTTCATTATCAGACTCTGCTGATTTTTTTGCGGCTTTTTCTTTCGCACGCTGTAAACCTAGGTCATGCTCTGGGCGATATAACTTTTCTTTCCACATATCCACCAGCTCTTGGTTAGCATGGTCCCAAGGATGAAACCCTTCTTTAAAATAATCTTTGTAATTACTACGGATGCCCGGAATTAAGCCGACTTTTTTATTGAACATAAAAGACCAAAACCCTTTTACATCTTTCCAAGATGGCATTTTTCGCGCCCAGAATAACAGTGCGACCATGTAGCAAGTAATGCGGATCGAGAATAAAACAGAGACTAGTCGTAATACCCGGCGTAGGTATTTTTGATCGTTCTCGCAGAGCATGAATACATCAAAGGCAACCGCCTTGTGTTCAATTTCTTCTACTGCGTGCCAATATAATAATTCCTGAACCGTTTCATTCAGAGAACCGAGCGCTTCTGGTGTGGTTAATACATGCTCGGCCATAATCGCAGTTAGGTGTTCCATACCAACGGTCATGGCTAAACGAAACTTAGGCGTTACGTGCTTACGAGCGATGTATTTTTTAAGATCTCGTTCTAGATGCTTTTCTAAACGAACGGCATCAATGCCCAATTCGGTTAGTACAATATTGGCTTGCTTATGCTGATGGCTGTGGTGGCCTTCTTGACCAATAAAGCCTTTGATTTGTTGCTTCAGTGTTTCGTCAGTTACCTGATCACGATAGTTTCTAACCGACTCAATAAACTCGCCCTCTCCCGGTGGAAATGTCGACGACAACGCGCCTGCAAAAACGGTGAGTAATGAGTTACCACCAAAGAAGAATTTATCTTTCACATCCTTAAATGGAAAAGACATGTGCCGTGGTTTGATTTCGAGATTTTTGCCGAGAGAATCTGTCATGTTGAGGTGCCTTTAGACTTATTATTGTTTTATTCAATAAGTTCATAATGGGCTAATTTGGCAGGTCTGCGTAGGTGAAAACATGCCAATATCTTGCTATTTCAGGTGTTCGAGTGCGCCTGAAATAGCAAGAGATCTAAAACAAGAGTAATAAAAAGAGACGAGCCGTTAGGCTAGACGCTTATACTTCATACGTTTTGGCTGAGCATCAGCACCTAAGCGTGCTTTTCGGTCAGCTTCATACTCAGTGTAATTACCATCAAAGAAGTTCACTTGTGAATCCCCTTCGTACGCCAGAATGTGCGTCGCGATGCGGTCTAAGAACCAGCGATCGTGCGACACCACCATCACGGTACCTGGGAAAGCCAATACGGCTTCTTCTAGGGCACGTAAGGTTTCAACGTCCAAATCGTTTGACGGTTCATCAAGCATCAGTACGTTAGCCCCTTGGCGTAAAGTACACGCAAGCTGTAAACGACCACGTTCACCACCCGAAAGATCACCGACACGCTTCTTCTGATCGCCACCTTTAAAGTTAAAGCGACCAATGTAGTTGCGCGTTGATACTTCGTGCGTACCAATCATGAAGGTTTCGGCGCCATCGGCAACGGCTTCCCAAACGCTCTTATCATCGTCTAGCTGATCACGTAACTGTTCAACAAACGCCAGCTTTACACTTTCGCCTAGTTCAATAGTGCCGGAATCCGGTTGTTCTGAGCCCGAGATCATGCGGAACAAGGTTGACTTACCGGCACCGTTACCGCCCACGATCCCCACAATGGCACCCGCCGGAATACTCAAACTCAGATCATCTAATAATACGCGGCCGTCGTAAGACTTAGTCACGTTATTAAATTCGATGACCTTGTCACCTAGACGTGGTCCAGGTGGAATGTAGATTTCGCTGGTTTCTGCACGGGCTTGGAACTCTTTCGAGTTCAGCTCTTCAAACGCGGCCATACGGGCTTTGCTTTTCGCTTGGCGGGCTTTTGGATTCGAACGTACCCACTCTAGCTCGCGTTTAATCGTACGTTTATGCGATTCTTGCGACTTCGCTTCGCCTTCTAAACGCGCATTTTTCTGCTCTAGCCAAGAGCTGTAGTTACCCTCGTACGGAATACCGTGGCCACGGTCTAATTCTAGAATCCACTCGGCACAGTTATCCAAGAAGTAACGGTCGTGGGTAATCGCCACAACCGTCCCTGGGTATTCTTCTAAGAATTTCTCTAACCAAGTCACCGATTCAGCATCCAGGTGGTTGGTTGGCTCATCTAATAGCAACATGTCAGGCTTTGACATTAGTAGGCGACAAAGTGCCACACGACGGCGCTCACCACCCGATAGTTTAGTAACATCTGCATCCCAAGGCGGCAGGCGTAGTGCTTCAGACGCGATGTCCATTTGACGGTCTAAATCATGGCCACCCTGCGCTTCAATAATCGCTTCTAGGCGACCCTGCTTCTTAGCCAACTTATCAAAATCAGCATCTGGCTCAGCGTAATCGGCATAAACCTGTTCAAGCTGCTCTTTAGCGTCCATCAATTCACGCAAGCCGTCTTCTACGTTGCCTTTAACGTCTTTTGTCGGATCAAGCTCTGGTTCTTGCGACAGATAGCCAACGTTTAAATCAGGCTGCGGGCGCGCTTCACCGATAATGTCGGTATCAATACCGGCCATAATGCGCAGCAGCGTTGACTTACCAGAGCCGTTTAAACCCAATACGCCAATTTTGGCACCCGGGAAAAACGATAAAGAAATATCTTTAAGAATCTGACGCTTAGGTGGCACGATTTTGCCGACGCGATTCATTGTGTATACGTATTGAGCCACTTGGCTACTCCAGTCAATATTGAAATCATTTGCAATTGAGCCTAAAACTACTCAAATCTAAGTCAATTAGCAATTCTACCAGTCATTTCCCCACTTTATCGGCGTTTCCTTCTATACTCTGGGGAGGAATTTAAAAAGTGGATTATATCTTCAGTATGCAAGGCACCCTACACTCGAGCAACAGACAACATTCTGGTAGCTCCAGCGACACTGATGATATGGATATCAATGCAAGTAGCAACAGCTCATTTTTCACCACATTCATGGTGTTTTTTGCTTTTTTGTCTCTTGTACTCGTTGCCTACAGCTGGCATCAATGGAATGAAGCTGAAAAAAATTACAAAATCGACATTGCTAAAACTGTCGATAGCTTCGTCGCGCAAGCTTCAATCACCGCGAAGGCATCTCTGCATGTAAACCAAATATTTAGCCAGATTCACAAAGAAGAGCTACTCAGCTTAATTAACAATCCCAATATCAAGTCTCAATCGGCGTTGCGCCAAGAGATGAATAAGAATTTTTTCAATCTCACGGGCTATATGCTGGTCGATGAAACCGGTAATCTAATTTTTTTAGACGGGCCTCTATTGGCTGAAAGTGAAGCCTTGCTAATTAAAAATTCAGTTAATACCAAAGATTACAGCAATCGTTTTTTTGCGCATCATTACGGTGATAATGGCGGCTTTTACAGTGTAAGCTGGATTACAGAAGATGAGCATCAATACGGGTTTATTGTTAGGCGGCCCTATAATAAGTTTTCGTCCATTATATTTAATGGCGGCTTTCAGGGTTATCAGCTCGCACTCTATGACATTGAGCTTGAGCGTATCATTATCACCGAGAAGCAGTTTCTCTCTGACCATAACGCCATCCCTCTTGCCGAAGTGGCTGATCGCATCGAATATCGCAATAGAATATCAGCTTCTCCTTGGGAGTTGATTGCCATTCGTGAAGAAGGTCAAACTCAGTCATTAATGTTCTCAACGCTCATCCCAAGCCTGTCTATCTTGGCGACCTTTTTAATCATTTCAGCCATTTTATATTATTATTTGCGATCGCTTACCCGTAAGCAATTTAAAGAAACTTCCGTTCGTCGTCAGGTAGAGCAAAGAGCCGAAAAGTCTTTAATGTCGATTGATGAAGCCATTATCACCACCGATAATCAAAAAATAATCATCGACATTAACCCGAAAGCAAACGAAATTTTCAGCCGTCTTGGCCACATGAATATTATTGGCAAAGAACTCGCAAATTTATGGCCCGATGAGGATTCGCTGTGGGCGAAAAAGCTGTCAATTAAAGAGTTAGAAGATCTGCAAGAAGAGCAGCGTGAGCTACACATCCAAATACACAACCAAGAGCTGATTATCGAACAAACGTATAATTTGCTGTATGACAATGGCAAGATCTCGGGGGTTGTTTGGTTATTAAGAGACGTGACCGATTCTGTGATCAACCGTAGAGCGTTAGAAGAAAGCCGCTCTCGCTACAAAGCGATTTACGATGAATCTTCAATCGCTCACTGCATTATCATTCTTCCTCAAGAGGGTACGCCCCTTGATAACGCTAATACATCACTCGCGCCTGCAACAAATGGTTTTCCCATCCGTATCATCAATGCGAATAATGCCGCTATTGAATTATTCCAAGCGCAGAATCAGCAACACCTGATTCATGCGTTTCCACAATTAATGTCGCAACAGAACAAGTCTTTACAAGATATTATCAAGCAGATCTTAGCGAACGGTCAGGCATGGGGTGAGCTCGAAATTAAGGTGACTGATTTCTTGGGTAACCCGCTGGATGTCTGGATCAACATCAGTTTATATGAAAGCAGCGATCAGCATGCCCTCATTACTTTTATTAATATCACAGAACGTAATAAAGCAACGGCCGAGCTGTTCGAGCGAGAGCAGTTTTGGGCAAAAATCATGGGCCAAATTGTCGACTTGATCTATGTCCTTGCCTTAGACGAAAACCTCACGCCGTCTTTTGAATACTACAACCACAGCATTAATGACTTACTAGGTTTACCCGAACCCACTGGCCCGACGCTTGCAGAAGCGAATTTAGAAGTCCACCCAGACGACCATAGTAAAATTCATAGCTTCGTCAGAAAAACACGCTCTCTATCATCTCATGAAACAGCTGTTCAAAACTGCAGAATCAAAGACAGTAAAGGTTATTGGCGCATTCTTCGCTTTACTCATGTTCCTTTTGATCTTGATGATGACGGGTTAGTGTGCCGTTACATCAGCTTAATTCGAGACGTTACCGAAGAAGAAGAGCAGCAGATTCTGCTGATCGAGAATGAGCGCCGCTATCGTCTACTGGCAGAAAATGTTTCCGATGTTATTTGGGCGGTTAATAGCACACTCGACTTCACCTTTATTAGCTCATCTGTCGAAACGATGCTCGGCTATAAACCCGATGAAATTTATCGGGGGGCGATTGCAGGCATACTCAGTCGCAGTGATTTGGATAAGCTGAATAAGCGAATACAAATAGCACTCAAAAACGCTTCAAAATCTCTGATTAAGAGTAGCGGTTCTGTTTTCAAAATAGATATGAGAGCAACCTGCAAAAATGGCACACAGATCACCATCGAAATTAAAGCTAATTACCTATGGGATGAACATGAAGATCTTGAAGGTATTTTTGGTGTGGTGCGCGATGTTACTACAGCCCGCCAGACTGAGCGTGAGCTGATCCTTGCGGGACAGGTATTTGATAACAGCACCGAAGCTATTTTGGTTACCGATAAAAAAGGTCACATAATCAATGCCAACCCTGCATTCTTTGAAACCAGCCAGTTTAATTTAGAAGAGCTACGCGGTCTTCGCCCCGATGACATTATTAACTCTAAATATCATGATGGCGATTTTTATGCGCAAGTCGGCCAAGCGGTTTTACAAGATAGCTATTGGCAAGGTGAAGTCCATTACATTCGCAAAAATGGCGAAGAGCGTGTTAGCTGGACCGGTATTTCAGCAACGCGAAGCCGCTCTGGTCACGTTCAAAATTTAATCATTATTATCTCTGACATCACAGAGCGTAAAGTCATTGAGCGCCGCATTCATCGTCTTGCTTATTTTGACCCGCTTACTGGCCTGCCCAACCGCAGCCAGATGTATGAGCGCTTAGATCAAATGGTGGCATCAGCGCATGAGAATAAAAAGCATGTTGCGGTTCTTTTCTTAGATCTCGATCGCTTCAAACCGATCAACGATTCAATGGGGCACCCTGCAGGCGACTTAGTCTTAAAAGAAGTAGCTGATCGTTTGCAAAGCTGTATTAAAAAACAAGATCTAGTTTCTCGTATGAGCGGTGATGAATTCACCATTGCGATCAATGACCAAGCCAGTTCAGAAAAAGCAGCCAATACCGCGGTCAAGGTGGGCGAACGGGTATTACATTCCCTACAACAACCTTTTTTCATTGAACAAAAAGAGCTGTTTTTAACTGGCAGTATCGGTATTGCGATCTTCCCGAACGATGGCCTGTCAGTGACAGAGCTGTTAAAAAACTCAGACATGGCGATGTATCATGCCAAGGGTGATGGCCGTAATAATGTTCAGTTCTTTGATGAGCGCATGAACAAAAAAGCGGTCGAGCTTTTAGAAATGGAGAATGATCTGCGTTATGCGGTCGAACGTGGCGAGCTAGAACTGTATTACCAGCCTCAGTATGCGGCGCCGGACTGTAGTTTACAGGGTGTAGAAGCCTTATTACGCTGGCATCATGGAACCAAGGGCATGATTTCTCCTGCGGATTTCATTCCTATTTTAGAAGATACAGGCTTTATCATTCAGGTTGGGGAATGGGTTCTGCGCCAGGCTTGCAAAGATATGGCGAAATGGCAAAAGAACAATACCAAGGTGCCGCGTATTGCGGTTAATGTCTCTGCCCGTCAATTTAAACAAGTGGGCTTTATCGACCTCATTAAAGAAATTATTGAAGAAAGCCAAATTGATCCTACGCAACTTGAACTTGAACTGACTGAAAGTATCTTGATTGATAATTTAGAGCATACCCTTGATGTATTAACCCGGTTACGGGCGATGGGGGTACGTATGGCCATTGATGATTTTGGAACGGGCTATTCATCGCTCAACTATTTAAAGCAGTTCCCTGTCGATACTTTGAAAATCGATCAAAGCTTCATTTTTAACTTACCGCACAATACGGATGATGCTCAAATTACCCGTACCATTATTTCAATGGCACACAATTTAGGCCTTGGGGTCATTGCCGAAGGGGTTGAAACCAAAGAACAGCTGGAGTTTTTACAGCAAGTTCAGTGTGAAGAAGTTCAAGGATTCTATTTCAGCAAAGCCGTGCCTGCTGATGTATTAGTACAAATGATTAAAGAGTCGAAATAACAGCCGCTTAAACCCATAAAAGCCACCCGAACAGTCAGGTTTTTTTGAATTTTTGCCTCTTTTGGGCTTTTACAGTCGCAAGGAAAAGTAAATGAAGGACTGTCATGACCTTATTGATAGCTTTTCAAGTGCCAGCGCCTAAAGTTTGCTGTAGAATGCCGCCCTAAATTACCCAGTTGATTACATCAGACCTTTATACGAGGAACCTCCGTATGTTTAGCCGTGATATGAATATTGCCGATTTCGACCCAGTCCTATGGGAAGCAATGAACGCTGAAGACGCTCGCCAAGAACACCACATTGAGCTGATCGCTTCTGAAAACTATACGAGCCCTCGTGTAATTGAAGCTCAAGGCTCTCAGCTTACCAACAAGTACGCTGAAGGTTACCCTGGCAAGCGTTACTACGGCGGTTGTGAGCACGTTGACGTAATTGAGCAGCTAGCGATCGATCGTGCAAAAGAATTGTTTGGCGCTAAGTTCGCTAACGTTCAGCCTCACTCTGGTTCACAGGCGAACGGTGCGGTTTACATGGCACTTTGTCAGCCAGGCGATACCATTTTAGGTATGAGCCTTGCTCACGGTGGTCACTTGACTCACGGTGCTTCTGTATCGTTCTCTGGCCGTATCTACAACGCGGTTCAGTATGGTTTGAACCCTACAACGGGCGAAATCGATTACGATCAAGTTGAAGCATTGGCGAAAGAACATAAGCCTAAGATGATCGTTGCCGGTTTCTCAGCTTATTCACGCGTAGTAGATTGGCAGCGTTTCCGTGACATCGCGGACATGGTTGGCGCTTACTTATTCGTTGATATGGCACACGTTGCGGGTTTAATCGCTGCTGGCGTTTACCCATCTCCAGTGGGCATCGCTGACGTAGTAACTACGACTACTCACAAAACGCTACGTGGCCCACGTGGTGGTTTGATCTTGGCTAACGAAGACGAAGATCTAAACAAGAAGCTTAACTTTGCGGTATTCCCTGAATCTCAAGGTGGCCCTTTGATGCACGTAATCGCGGCTAAAGCGGTTTGTTTCAAAGAAGCCATGGCTGACGACTACAAGGCTTACCAAGCTCAAGTAGTTAAAAACGCTCAAGCAATGGCAGAGACGTTTATCAGCCGTGGTATTAAGGTTGTTTCTGGCGGTACTGACAACCACTTGTTCCTAGTTGATTTGATCGACAAAGAATATACCGGTAAAGATGCTGATGCTGCTTTAGGCCGTGCGAACATCACTGTGAACAAGAACTCTGTTCCTAACGATCCTCGCTCTCCTTTTGTTACTTCTGGTCTTCGTATTGGTAGCCCTGCTATCACTAGCCGTGGTTTCAAAGAAGCTGAAAGCACGGATTTGGCTAACTGGATTTGTGACGTTCTAGAAGGTTTAGAAAGTGGCAACTCTGACGCAGCTGAAGCCGCTGTTAAAGCAAAAGTTATTGCGCTTTGCGAGACTCTACCTGTTTATAAGTAAGCAGTAGTTTTGTCGCGTTAAGCGTTAGAAAAAAGCCCGCCTAGTGAAAGCTAGCGCGGGCTTTTTTGTGCCTACAAGAAGGTAAATTATGCAATTCATAATTAGTGAACTACGCTTATAAATTGGCCTATAGCTTTACCTTCTCTATTTACACTAGAGACTCACAGTAGAGATTTACAGTATAGTGTGACAAGCGCTCTAGGCTAAGTGAACAACTCAACGCACCTTTTTATTAGGAGCTTTTAGGATGAACACTTTTGACGTAAGCCAGATGCTGGCGGAGAGTGAACAAGCAATATCCAGCGCAGTATGGTTTAAACGAATCGTTGACCACTACGCCGTTGATGAAGATGCGCTTATGCCTCACCTGTGCGTGCTGGCCGAGCCTAGTCAAGAAGTCCGCTACAAGATAGAAGCCCAAGCTCGCCTGTTAATCGACAATATCCGCAGCCAAGATGACATCGCCCATGCTGTGGATAAGTTATTACAAGAATACAGCCTCGATAATGAAGAAGGCGTCATTTTAATGTGCTTGGCAGAAGCCTTAATGCGCATTCCTGATGCCGAAACCGCTGACGCTTTAATTCGCGATAAATTGTCTGAAGCAGAGTGGGATGAGCACTTAGGTAAATCTGAATCTATTTTTGTTAACGCATCAACCTGGGGCTTAATGCTCACAGGTAAGGTCATCGGCGTTGGCAATAAAACCAAGACCCCTGCTAATTTATTATCACGTCTTATTAAGCGTGCCGGTGAACCTGTTATTCGCAGCGCGATGCATCAAGCCATGCGCATTATGGGAAAGCAGTTTGTATTAGGCCGCACCATTGATGAAGCGATAAAAAACAGTAAAAGCTATCGTGCCAAAGGGTATACCTATTCGTTTGATATGCTCGGCGAAGCCGCGTTTACCGATGCCGATGCTAAAACCTATTTTGAGTCGTACCTGCAAGCGATTCGGGCACTGGCTAAAAGCGCCACCAGCACCGACGTTTGGCGTGCAGATCGTCCACAGCCGAGCATTTCTATAAAGCTGTCAGCACTCTTTCCTCGTTACGAAGAAGCTCAGCAAAGCGCTGTGATGAATGAACTGTATCAACGGGTTCTGGCGATCATTAAAGAAGCACGCCAGCTTAATGTTGCGATTACCATCGATGCTGAAGAAGCCGATCGCTTAGAGTTATCACTGCGGTTATTCACCAAGCTGTTTCAACATCCCGATGTACAAGGCTGGGGGTTATTTGGCTTAGTCGTACAAGCCTATTCAAAACGTGCCCTACCCGTTTTGGGCTACCTCACTAGCTTGGCTCGTGAACAAGGTGATGAAATCCCCATTCGTTTGGTTAAAGGCGCTTATTGGGATACCGAAATTAAACACGCGCAGCAGTTGGGCTTGGCCGACTATCCGGTTTTTACTCGCAAAGAAAATACCGACGTTTCTTATATGGCCTGCGCACGGTATTTATTAAGTAGCGCGACCGATGGCTGTATTTATCCACAATTTGCCAGCCACAATGCCCATACCGTCGCGGCCATATCTGAAATGGCCGCCATAAACCCAAACCGTGCCTTCGAATTTCAACGCTTACATGGCATGGGCGATGCTCTTTACGATACCTTAATCAATGACAGTCATTATCATGTGCGTATCTATGCTCCCGTGGGGGCGCATAAAGATTTGCTGCCGTACTTAGTGCGTCGTTTATTAGAAAATGGGGCGAACTCTTCGTTTGTGCATCGCTTGGTCGATGCAAAAACCCCTGTCAGTGATTTAATTATCTCGCCCATTGCTCAAGCACAAAGCTATGGTATTTATCGCAATACAAAAATCCCTCGTGCTGGAGAATTATTTACCACCACAGACAAAGGGCAGCGAAAAAACTCTCAAGGTTATAACTTAGCGGTCGAGGCCGAGCGCGAACCTCTGCTCGCCAGTATTAATCATTTTTTGCAGGCTCATTGGTCTTTCGTTCCGGTGATTGGTGGTAAAAAAATGCTTGCGGATCAATGTCCAGATCCCGAAACCCCTTCATTTGAATATCAGCTCATTCATAGTCCGTACGATCATAATAAACCCGTCGGTGATTTACTTTGGGCCACGGCTGAACAAGCTAAACAGGCACTCACCATTGCCGATGACGCGTGGTTCAGCTGGAATCAAACATCGGTGATTGAACGCGCCGCCTGCTTAGATCGCACGGCAGATTTATTGGAACAACATACCGCCGAATTAATTGCTCTGTGTACCCGCGAAGCCGGGAAAACCCTGCAAGATGGTATTGACGAGATTCGAGAAGCCGTAGATTTTTGCCGCTATTACGCGCATCAAGCGCGACTAGAAATGGCATTACCTACGGTTTTACCTGGGCCAACCGGTGAAAGCAATGAACATTATTATGCCGGTCGCGGCACGTTCTTATGCATCAGCCCATGGAACTTTCCGCTGGCGATTTTCTTAGGCCAAATAAGTGCGGCACTGGTAACGGGAAATTGTGTATTAGCCAAACCTGCCGAGCAAACATCTCTGATTGCCGGTCGTACCATTGAGCTGATGCATCAAGCGGGGATTCCCGCAGAGGTTCTACACTTTATACCCGGTGCGGGTGCCACCATTGGCGATGCACTATTAAGTGATGATCGCGTAGCCGGAATTGTTTTCACGGGGTCAACCGCGACGGCCAAACACATTAATAGAACCCTAGCGCAACGCGAAGGCGCGATTCCGACGTTTATTGCCGAAACTGGGGGCCAAAACGCAATGATTGTGGATTCAACGTCTTTGCCCGAGCAAGTGGTTGCCGATGTCATGGACTCGGCGTTTTCCAGTGCAGGCCAGCGTTGTTCGGCATTGCGTGTGCTCTACATTCAACATGATATTGCTGATCGCATTATTGAATTATTAACCGGCGCTTTGCAGCGCTTTGTGGTGGGCAACCCCGAATACTACAGTACGGATTGCGGCCCCGTGATTGATCAAAAAGCGCAGCAAGGATTAGTCAGCCATTGTGAGTTCTGGCAAGCCCAAGGTAAGAAGTTAATTCAAGCCCCTCACCACGATAGCTTGGAGAATGGTTTTTATGTATTGCCGACTCTGATTGAGATTGACTCGATCAGCGAACTTAGCAAAGAAGAGTTTGGTCCTATTTTGCATATTTGCCGCTTTGAAGCCGACCAGCTCGATGCGGTAATTGAGGACATTAACCAAACAGGTTTTGGCTTAACGCTAGGAATTCATAGTCGTAATGAAGCCACTGCGGCTTATATTGAATCTCGTGTTCGTATTGGCAACTGCTATGTAAACCGCAACCAAGTAGGCGCAGTGGTGGGCGTACAACCTTTTGGTGGTCGTGGCTTGTCAGGCACAGGGCCAAAAGCCGGAGGGCCGAATTATTTAAAACGTTTTGCAACCGAACGCGTGCGTACGATTAATACGACCGCCGTTGGTGGCAATGCGAGTCTTTTATCGCAATAAGCCATTTACTCAAAGAAAAAGCATAACTTTAAAATAAGGAGCACGTCATGAGCGCATCATATTCTGTCGCGATCACTTTCTTCCTCTATCTCGGCCTGATGCTGTGGATTGGGCTATGGGCTTATAAAAAAACCAATAACTTATCAGACTATATTCTCGGTGGCCGAACACTGGGGCCTTGGCCTTCTGCGTTATCGGCTGGGGCTTCTGATATGTCGGGCTGGTTATTATTAGGCATGCCTGGCTATGCTTATATTGCAGGCTGGGAAGCGTCTTGGTTAGGCTTGGGCTTATTCATGGGGACGTATTTAAACTGGTTAATCGTCGCCCCTCGCTTGCGGGTTTATTCTCAGCTAGCGGGAGACAGCCTTACGTTGCCACAATACTTTAGTAATCGCTTTAACGACAAAATGGCGATTCGCGTGATCTCTGCATTTTTCATTTTATTGTTCTTCTTGTTCTATACCAGTTCGGGCTTAGTCGCGGGTGGTAAGTTATTTGAATCAGTATTCGGAATGAATTACACCTTAGCGGTCACCATTGGCACCATCGCGATTGTGTCTTATACCTTTGTAGGTGGTTTCTTAGCCGTATCTTGGACCGATCTTGTACAAGGTTTGTTAATGGCAGCGGCGCTAATTTTAGTGCCTGTTGCTGCGTTTATGCAACTAGGTGATGCACCGAGTACCATTTTGGCGACGTCAAATGCTGAACTATTAGATCCGTTCACTAAGGCCAGTGGTGAAGCATTAGGCTGGATTAGTATTGTATCTTTATTGGCTTGGGGTTTGGGCTATTTTGGTCAGCCACATATTCTGGCACGCTTTAAAGCCATTCGCAGTAAAGACGATATTAAGACTGCTCGTCGTATTGCCGTTAGCTGGACGTTAATTGGCTTGATCGGTGCTTTCTTTGTTGGTATCGCCGGTATCGGTTATTTTGAAACGCCACTCGCTGATTCAGAAACCGTCTTTATTGCCTTGGTTCAGGCACTATTTCATCCTTTGGTTGCGGGTATTTTATTAGCCGCTATTTTGGCGGCGATTATGTCGACGGCCGATTCTCAGTTGTTGGTATCGTCTGCCGCTCTAACTGAAGATTTTTATAAATCATTATTCAATCAAGATGCCTCACCAGAGTCACTGGTAAAAATTAGTCGTATTGCCGTGGTCGCTATTGCTATCGTGGCTTGGCTGCTGGCACTTGATCCTGATAGCTCGGTATTAGGTTTGGTCTCTTATGCTTGGGCTGGCTTTGGTGCTGCCTTTGGCCCTGCAATTATTTTGTCGTTATTCTGGGCGCGTATGAATCGCCAAGGGTGCTTAGCAGGTATCGTAATCGGTGGTATTACCGTGGTTGTGTGGAAGCAACTAAGCGGAGGGATTTTTGATGTTTATGAAATTGTTCCCGGTTTTATTCTCGCCACTATCGCTATTATTGCGGTCAGCTTAGCCACACCAGAGCCTGATCAAGATATACAGACTATGTTTTCAGATGCCGATGAAAGCTAAAACAATAAGTGGAAACTAACAGTCAGTGAAAATAGAGTACGAGGTTTTTAGCCTCGCACTCTATTTGCGCGGCTATCCTATTTTGAAGCCGCTTTCTTTTCTTTGTCTTTATACAAACAATGCTTTTTAATAGCGCTCTACTTTTACACAGTGCTGCCTTTTACGTATATGGACATGCTCAAACCTATCAACCTACTCAAGCTTGCCAACATACTCAAGCTCATAAAAAGTTCGTGTTTACTCACCATACTTTTCCTTTCGTGGAATGCCCAAGCCGCACAAAGTTGTCATCCACTTTCTGTCGATACGTGCACCCTACCGTTTCCGAGTAATTTTTATACACGCCTCGATCCGAATTCGAGTACTGGTAAGGTCGTCGATTTAAAAGGCAGTTTATTATCGCAAAAAGTTGAGAATCAGTTTTTAGATTTCTCTTCAGCTCAGGCGTATCACAATGCCAGTGGATTTTCTGCCGCTGGCCCGGTGATGTTTGAGTTAGTTGATGATTTTGACGAAAACAGTTTACCGTTTGAAGGGGGCAATGCGGTTCTGGTATTCGATCAAGCGTCGGGTTTGCCCTTTCCGATTCGTACTAAGAAATATCACTACGCGGAAGATAATCGTTTTGATGAAGTCGCGCATATCATTGAAATTTTTCCTCGTGCTCGTTTTGAATTTGGCCACACCTATACCGCCGTCATTACCAAACAATTGCTCACGATTTAACTGGCCAGCCTTTTCCAACAGCCCCTGCTTTAGAAGCCTTAATTCGCAAAGACAGCTCATCGGCAGACACTAATGCTATGACTAATGCTAGACTAGGTCACTAAAACAATTAGAGCAGTTTGGAATAGCGCCCGAGCAAGTTGTCAGTTTTGTTGAGTTTACCGTCGCTGATGAAAAATCAAATAACGAGCCGTTATTTAATTTGCTGAATAAAATAAGCCAAAAAGATCACCCCATACGCAAGCTCAATGTCACGCAGCTGAATATTTGGCCTTATGCTGCCTCGGTGACAGGGCAAATAAGGATGAATGATTTTCGCAAAGCCAATGGTCAGGTTAATTTCTCTAACGATGCACAAAGCAACGAAGAGTGGATTAAATTTCTGATGATGATTCCCACCAGTTCAAAGCACGGAAAATCGCCGATTGCGATTTATGGGCATGGTATTGGGGTTATAAAAGAGACCATGTTATTAACCGTCGCGTTCTCTAATGCGATTCGCGGTATTGCCACCATTGCCATTGATCAGCCTAACCATGGCTCGCGCTCGAAGCAAGATGGGGGCAGTATTTTCAAAATTTTAAAGCCCGAAAAATTTACTCGTTTATCCGGTATGGTGGCACAATCAACACTCGATATGGCGGCATTACTGCAAGCCATTCAAACCTCGTTAGCGACCTTAGACATTGCACCTTCTGGGGACGCTTGGTGGCATCAGCTTTGGTATTCTGGCGGCATCGATACACCAGACCTTGATGTTGACCGCATTCACTATCAAGGCACGTCTATGGGAGGGGTTTTGGGGACAAGTTTTGTTGCCAGTGCCAAAGGCTTAAAGAGTGCTTTTCTACAGGTGTCTGGCGTTGGTATTAGTAATATTCTTACCCACTCTATTTTGTTTGAGTCATTCGGGATTGAGGCATTGGGTTTTGAAAGCTTAATTCCCGATAATGCCAGTGCCGGTGAAGCGGCGCTCTTTATGCAACTGCTCCAGCAAGAATTCAATCGCTCAGATGCCATCAACTTTGCCCATTACATTAAACATCCTATTCATGGCCGTAGCCCAAGAAAACTGGTCTTGCAGTATGGTTTGGGAGATGAGGTGGTATTTAACCCAGCAACAGAGGCATTAGCAGAAATTGTCGATTTGCCGCTGATCTTACCCAGCTTGCTTGATATCGCGTATTTACGCACCAGTGATGATTATGAAGAGGGCTTTGGCCTAGTACAGAATAAACCACTGATTCCAACCCGAGGGCTATTGGATAACATATTCGGCCATGCCAGCTTTGTTCGCCCCAAAGCCTTTACCGCGCTTAAGTTATGGCTTGAAGAAGTGGTTAACTAATACACAATTTACTCGGCCATCCATACACTCTCCACTGGATAATCTTGCCCAAATGCAGTAAAATCGCGCGACTTTTACACTTAA
This sequence comes from uncultured Gammaproteobacteria bacterium, assembly GCA_963851095.1. Classification (GTDB taxonomy): domain Bacteria; phylum Pseudomonadota; class Gammaproteobacteria; order Pseudomonadales; family Oceanobacteraceae; genus Oleispira. The sequence goes on from CAWKOX010000030.1 coordinate 41,447, forward strand.
AAGCGCGCTCTTTACTATGCATTGTCCATTCTGCTGTGAACACGATACAAAAGTTATCGATTCTCGCCTTGTCGCTGACGGCCAACAAACTCGCCGTCGCCGCGAATGTCAGGCCTGTGGTGAACGTTTCACCACTTTTGAAACCGCTGAACTGGTCATGCCACGTATCGTCAAACAAGACGGTACCCGCGAACCTTTTAACGAAGATAAGCTTACTGCCGGTATTCACCGCGCACTCGAAAAAAGACCTGTTAGCATCGATAAGGTCGAACAATCTGTAAACCGAATTACCCATAAGTTACGTACACTGGGTGAGCGCGAAATAAAAAGCCTCATTATTGGTGAATTTGTAATGGATGAATTAAGACAACTCGATAAAGTTGCTTATGTGCGCTTCGCTTCGGTTTATCGCAGCTTCCAAGACGTTGACGAGTTTCGCCAAGAGATTGAGCGCATCTCAACTCAGGTAATCGAAAAAACTCAAGAAGAAAGCTGATATGGCAAGCGATCAAAAATATATGGCATTGGCCATTCAACTTGCCAAGCAAGGCTTATATACCACCAGCCCGAATCCTCGCGTAGGTTGTGTGCTGGTAAAAAACGATGAAATCATCGGCCAAGGTTTTCACCTTAAAGCGGGCGAAGGTCACGCCGAAGTAAACGCCATTGCTGATGCTAAACAGCGTGGTAATGATACTCAAGGCGCAACCGCTTATGTCACGCTAGAGCCGTGCAGTCACTTTGGTCGTACACCGCCTTGTGCACAAGGTTTGATCGACGCAAAAATTGCGCGAGTTGTTGGTGCAATGACCGACCCCAATCCACAAGTTGCGGGGAATGGTTTTAACATCTTGCGCGAAGGGGGCATTGAGGTTGTGGATAACTGCTTAGCAGCTGAATCTGCCAAACTCAATCCTGGTTTTATTAAGCGCATGAGCATGGCTGGGGAAAACACAGCACCTCTGCCCTATGTGCGTTTAAAAATGGCCACCAGTTTAGATGGTCGCACGGCGATGCAAAGTGGTGAGAGTCAGTGGATCACGGGGCCAGAAGCTCGTGCCGAAGTGCAACGACTGCGTGCTCAGAGTTGTGCCATTATTTGTGGTGCCGATTCGGTATTGATCGATGATCCGTCGATGAATGTTCGTATTGCAGACGACAGTCGTCAGCCATTACGCGTCGTTATTGATAGCCAGCATCGCATTAAAGCCGATGCCAATATATTTACCCACCCTGGCAAGGTGATGATTGTCAGCCCTGTTGCACCCGAGTCAGCGATTGCGGGTAATGACAGTGAAGGCTGCTCTGTGAGTTATTTGCAAACCGCGGCGAGTGAGAATAATGACCGACAGCAAGTCGATCTTAAGGACTTGCTAGTAACATTGGCGCGCCAAGGCATTAACGAAGTATTGATCGAAAGCGGCGCGCAATTAGCCGGTGCTTTTATCGCGCAAGATTTAGTCGATGAATTGGTGTTATTCACCGCACCGACATTATTAGGCAGCGACGCACGACCTGCGTTCACCCTTCCGTTCGAAACCATGGGTCAGCAAATTCGCTGGTCTTGGCAAGACGTGCGAATGGTGGGAAATGACCTAAAATTAGTATTAAAGAGCCAAGTTAGCTCTAAAGAGAAGCCTTAATGTTTACAGGAATTATTGAAGCAGTAGGCCAAGTCGTTGCGAGCCAAAGCAAGCAAGGTGATATTCGTTTACGCATTAATACCGGCAAGATGGACCTTAGCGATGTAAAGCTAGGGGATAGCATCGCCACTAACGGCGTATGTTTGACCGTAGTGGAATTACCGGGTGATGGTTTTTGGGCAGATGTCTCGCAAGAGTCGATCACTCATACCAATATAATGGATTGGAAAAGTGGTCAGTCGGTAAACCTTGAACAAGCGCTGACGTTAGCGACCCGTTTAGGCGGCCACATGGTGACAGGCCATGTGGATGGCTTAGGGACTATTTTGAGCCGCAGTGAAGATGCGCGTTCGGTGCGTTTTAAGATAAAAGCTCCGGCTGAGTTATCGAAGTACATTGCTGCAAAAGGTTCAATCACGGTTGATGGTGTCAGCCTGACGGTCAATGCGATTGAAGATGCAAGCTCTGGTTCAGATAAGGGCGCGACGATTTTTGATTTAAATATCGTTCCTCATACCGTGCAAGAGACCGTGATTAAAGGCTACCAAGTTGGCCACAGCGTTCACTTAGAAGTCGATGTCATCGCGCGTTATTTAGAGCGTATGATGATGCAGCAAACAAACGAACAACCAAAATCTGGTATCAGCCAAGCGTTTCTGGCACAGAATGGTTTTTGGAAATAATACAAACGGCCTGACAGCGTAGACCGTATTGATGAAAGATTAGGATGAGTTCAAATGGCTTTAAATAAGATCGAAGAAATTATTGATGATATGCGTCGCGGTAAAATGGTTATCCTTATGGATGACGAAGATCGTGAAAACGAAGGCGATATCATTGTTGCTGCCGAAAAAGTAACGCCAGAAATCATTAACTTTATGGCGACTGAAGCGCGTGGCCTTATTTGTTTAACGCTTACCGGCGACCGCTGTGACTTTTTAGGTTTGCCTGCGATGGTTGCTGGTAACGGCGCTAAATTCGCGACACCTTTTACAGTATCGATCGAAGCCGCTGAAGGCGTGACGACAGGTATTTCTGCTGCCGATCGTGCGAAGACGATTCGTGTTGCCGTTGATAGCAATTCAAAAGCGGAAGACATTGTGCAGCCGGGTCATATTTTCCCGTTGCGTGCTCGCCCTGGCGGTGTGTTGAGCCGTGCTGGCCATACTGAAGCAGGTTGTGATTTAGCTCGCCTTGCTGGCTTAACACCTTCTTCGGCGATTGTTGAGATCATGAATGCCGATGGCACCATGGCACGTCGTCCTGATTTAGAAATTTTTGCTGAAAAGCACGACATTAAAATTGGTACCATCGCGGATTTGATTCACTACCGCATGGCGAATGAAAAGACGGTTGATTCCGTCGCTGGCGAAACCATCAATACAGAATTTGGTGAATTTCAGCTGCACAAATTTGTTGATACGATTCAAGGCGAAACCCACATTGCTTTAACCAAAGGCAATATCAAGGGTGATATTCCTTGTCTCGTTCGTGTTCAAACCGGTGATTTTTTACGTGATATTTTGGGCGCGGTTAAACCCGATGCTCAGTCTTGGTCTAGCCAAGCAGCACTGAAGAAGATATGCCGAAGAAGGCACTGGCGCGTTAGTAATTTTATCTGCAGGTCAGCCTGAAGATATTGCCTCTAGCATCGAACTTTATCTTGGCAATGCTAAGCCTGCTAAAAACCCGAACGTTGATAGTTCAGGTACGTTTTTAACGATTGGTACAGGCTCTCAAATTTTGCGTGAAATTGGCGTGAAAAAAATGCGCCTACTGAGTTCACCTGTTAAGTATGCGGGCATCTCAGGCTTCGATTTAGAAGTAGTGGAATATATTCCTTACGCTGAGTAATGAAACAAAAAATTCTCAGCGTTTTAGCGCTGAGAATATTCAATAGAAATTAGATTAAACAGAAGAGAAAAGAAGATGAGTGTAGAAATTATTGAAGGCGACTTAACCCCTAACGATGGTAAGTACGCAATTGTTGTTGGCCGTTGGAATGCGTTTGTTGTTGAAAGCCTATTAGAAGGCGCGGTTGATTCTTTAACGCGTCACGGTGTTGAACCAGAAAACATTACCGTTGTTCGCTGCCCTGGCGCAATGGAAATTCCATTAGTTACACAAAAAGTTGCTCAAAGCGGTAAGTACGACGCGATCATCACGTTAGGTGCTGTTATCCGCGGTGGTACACCACACTTTGAATACGTTTCAAGCGAATGCACTAAAGGCCTTGGCCAAGTTGCTATGCAGTTCGGTATTCCGGTTTCTTTCGGTGTTTTAACCGTTGATTCAATCGAGCAAGCGATCGAACGTTCTGGCACTAAAGCTGGAAACAAAGGTGAAGAGGCAGCCATGTCTGCTTTCGAAATGGTTAACCTTCTTAACGCATTAGAGGCATAAGTTATGTCTCGTCCTACAGGCACTCAAAAAGCCAGCCCAGCGGCTCGTCGCAAAGCACGTAGCTTTGCCCTGCAAGCCATTTACCAATGGCACATGGCGGGCGCAGATTTAGCAAAAATTGAAGCTGAATTTCGCGCAGATAACGACATGAGCAAAGTGGATCTAGAATACTTCCACGAAATTCTGCATGGAGTGCCACGCGAGTTATCCGCGTTAGATCAAATCATCAAGCCACTATTGGATCGTGATTCTGAAGAAATGACGCCGGTTGAGCTTTCTATTCTTCGATTAGCCACTTACGAAATGATACACCGCATCGATGTTCCGTATAAGGTTGTTATCAACGAAGCGGTAGAACTTGCAAAATCGTTTGGCGCCACCGACGGTCACAAATACGTGAACGGCGTTGTCGACAAAATTGCTCAGCAAGTGCGTACGGTTGAAGTTAAGCAACCTAATGCGAACAGCAAGCCTAAGAACGTAACTCAAAAAACGACTAAGCCTGTATTTAAAGTGCCTTCGGCCAAAATCAGAGCGAAAGGCGGTAAGACTAGCGAAAGTAAAAATACACTTTCGATTAAAAAGTCTTAATTTTTTATGTTCAACCTTAGGTAACGATTGTGCTGACAGAGTTTGAATTAATTAAACACTGTTTTAACTGGCCGCAAAATAATAAAACCATTATTCGCGCGGTCGGTGATGATGCTTCAATCGTTGAAGTGCCGAGCGGTTACCAGCTGGTACAGAGTATCGATACGCAAGTTGCCGATATTCATTTTCCCGCGACAGCACCTGCCCAACTGATTGCACAGCGCGCCTTGCGTTGTGCCATTAGTGATTTAGCGGCAATGGGGGCAAAGCCCCAAGCCTTTCATTTGGCTTTAAGTTTACCCAAGAACACCTCTCAGACTTGGCTAGAATCTTTTAGCGCGGGTTTACGTGCTTGTGCTAATGAGTATTCCATTGATTTGATCGGTGGTGATACAACCTCCAGCCCGACCCTCGTCATTACGATTCAAGTTCAAGGTTTAGTCCCCAGCGGAAAAGCATTAACGCGAAGCAACGCTAACGTCGGTGATCACCTTTGGTTAAGTGACGAAATTGGTAAATCCGCGGCGGCGCTTGAAAGCATTTTGGCGAACCCAAAAGCCTTCGTAGAAAATAGACCCGATGTTAGCGATTCAGAACTCGCAGCGGCTTATTATTATCCACAGGCGCAAATAGAATTAGGGCAAAAGCTGATTGGCTTAGCCTCTAGCGCTATGGATATTTCAGACGGACTATTGCAAGACGCGTCACATATCGCCAAGGCATCCGACGTGTGTTTAAACTTTACCGCTGCCGATATTCCGATTAGCCAATCCGCCATAACTCGGTATGGTTCAGCCGCGGCATTAGAGTTTGCCCTATGCGGCGGTGATGACTATCAGCTATTATTTAGCGCTCCACAAGACGCACAAGACGCATTAAATACCTTGGACTGCCACTGTGTTGGGCAAGTAGAAAAAAGAAGTTCAGACTGGGTTTTATTAGACGGACAACCGGTAACAAATAAGATAACGGGCTACCAACACTTTTAACGTAAACGCTACGCAGAAATAGATAGGAAATACTCATGTCAAAATTAGAATCAAACATCGAATTAGAAGCGGCTGCCTTCCGTCGTTTATTAGCACACCTTGATGAACGCAAAGACGCGCAAAATATCGACCTAATGAACCTTGCTGGATTTTGCCGCAACTGCCTATCAAAATGGTACAAAGCGGCTGGCGAAGAACGTGGTATTGAAATCGAATACGAAGATGCACGTGAACTGGTTTATGGCATGCCGTATTCTGAATGGAAAGAAAACCACCAGCAAAAAGCGACACCGGAACAACTAGCACGCTTTAACGAAATTGAAGCGGCTAAAAAGAATGCTAGCGAAGG
>CAWKOX010000031.1:0-84813 GCA_963851095.1 uncultured Gammaproteobacteria bacterium
CCTAGGGCCAAAAAACCCAAGCGTAACAATTCTCAGAACAAGTCACGCAGCGAACATCACGATGGACAGCATGCCGCCAATAGCACCAAGCAACATAAACAAGGTGCTAATACTGCGACCAGAGCGCCACGCCGTGGGCAGCCTGCTGCCAAAAAAAGCTCATCGGGTAGTAACCCTGATAGCCCTTGGTCAAATAGCAATGGTCAGCGCCATAAGCCGAACTCTTCTCGTTAGAGATTAATTGTACTGTGACAGCTTGTATTTGACTGTTTGCATGTAAGTGCTGAAGAATCCCTGGCGAATGCTGGGGATTTTTTTGCCGGTCTCTTTTCGACTGTATTATTCTGCTAACAGCCATTTATTGACAACATAATGAATCATAAACGACAGGCATAAAAAAAGGCCAAACCTTTCGGTTTAGCCTTTTTCAAACTTGAACTGCTTAATCTCTAAGAGGTTAAGCCGTTACCTTTAAATTATAAAGGTACGATGTTCTCAGCTTGTGGGCCTTTTTGACCTTGAGTTACAGTGAACTCAACTTTTTGGCCTTCAGCAAGAGTTTTAAAGCCAGTACCTTGAATAGCACGGAAGTGAGCGAAAACGTCAGGGCCGTTTTCTTGCTCGATAAAACCAAAGCCTTTAGATTCGTTGAACCACTTAACTGTACCAGTTGTAGTAGACATAATAGTATCCTGTAAATTCAGAAAAAAAATTGCGGCTCTAATGAGCCATTATGGCTGAAGTGCTGCCAATAATTTATGAAAACAGGACGAGATACAGGATATCGAAACGGTGTACATAAAACTAAGACTAACTTTCAGACGACTATATTCTATGCCGTTTTTATTCATTGTCAACACTATTTAAATATTTTCTTGTCGGATTTATGGTTTTATTTACGCTTATTTAGAGACCCTAAGGCCACTCTAATCGCCAATGCCACAGCGACATAATGAATGGCTCAAGGGCTTAAACATCTCTAACCGCAAAGATACGTTCCGGTTCCGACCGCGATCAATTTATCTTGCTCGTTCTTCAGCTCCATCCGCGTCACAGCTACCTTGTTACCAATTCTTAGCAGTGTCGCACCAATGGTGAACTCCTTACCTTTACCTGGCTGAAGGAAATCGACACGCATATCAATCGTGCCTAATTTGGCTAATGTTTTCGGACGCTCAGACTGAGGAACCTTATGCTCTTTCAATCGCTGCCATGCAGCAACCATTGCCATCGCACCTCCCGTCACATCCAACGCTGTTGAAATCGCACCCCCATGAAGAATACCCTGCAAAAAGTTGCCAATTAGGTCATCTTTCATACTCATTTTGAATTCACAATAATCTTGACTGAGTTTACTGGGTTTTAAGCCTAATACTTTATTAAAAGGAATTTGTTCAAGAAAATTCATCGCAATATTATATTCACTTGGGTTAAAGCCATGCGCTTCAACAGGGGGCATTTCAATACTCATTTATTAACTCCTAGCGTGTAATGATAGAAGCATGCGCTGATTGTGTTTATTGAACTGCTAAAGTAAAAACACGCGCTCAATACCAAGTCGACAAATTCACCAAAGACTCAATACACTCAAGCACGATAGAGGTATTCTTTGGGGTAAATCGACTTAAGCTCAGGCAGCTTCTTTTTTATTATAAATTTTTACGGTTATACCACCCCACTAACGCTAATAATCTGGCCGAAACTTGAGTACGTTTCCACTGCCCAGAGACAAACTTATTAGCCTCCATATACGTAGGGTAAGCATGGATAGTACCTAATACCTTGTTCAGACCCAAGCCATGTTTCATTGCCATAACAAAAACAGCAATTAAGTCATCAGCCCTTGGGCCAACAATGGTTGCCCCAAGTACTTTATCTTTGCCCGGCACCGTTAATACGCGAACAAAGCCTATTGCTGCGTCATCAGTGATGGCGCGATCTAGATCATCCAAGCCGTATTGAGTACATTCGTAGGCAATACCTTGTGCTTTCGCGTCTTTTTCACTGAGCCCAACACGACCTACCGCTGGACTTGTAAAGGTTGCCCACGGGATAACTCGGTAATCAGCCTTAAAGCGCTTCAAACGACCAAATAAACTATTAACCGAAGCAAACCATGCCTCATGCGCTGAAACATGAGTAAATTGATAACCACCAATCACATCGCCACAGGCGTAAATGGTTGGGCACTCGGTCTGAAGGTATTCATCTACGGCTAAGAAGCCATTACGATCAGTCCCTAGATCAACATTCTCTAAGCCTAAATTCTCGGTATTTCCTTCACGCCCAATCGCTAATAACAATGCATCAAACTCAAGCACCTCACCCGTATCCAAAACGGCCGAATCACCTCCCGTGGAAGTTTTCAATTCAGTAATGGAACGACCTGACAAATGCTTTACACCATCCGCCTTCATGGATTCGGCCACCAGCAGAGAAACATCGTCATCTTCTCTCGGCATCAAGAACTGGCCTTTATCGACCATCGTCACTTGTGACCCTAAACGCGCAAATGCTTGCCCTAGCTCACAACCGATTGGTCCAGCACCCAGAATTAAGAGTCGCTTAGGTAATTCATTAAGCTGCCATAACGTATCAGAAGTCAGACTATTAACCTGATCTAACCCAGGAATATCTGGTATCCGTGGGCGACCGCCCGTCGCAATAATAATATTCGCCGCACTGCGTATTTCTGTTTTACCAGATGCGTGTTGAATTTCAACTTCCCAGGGTGAAAGTATGGTTGCCTGCCCCGTCGCACAAGAAACCCCTAAACCTTCATAACGCTCAATCGAATCGTGAGGTTCAATCGCTTTGATCGATTGATGAACATGCGCCATCACCTTCTCAAAATCGACAGCACCAGGCTCGCCGCTCAATAACCCCGAAAGATGACTTTTCTTATTGTCATGAACAATTCCCGCAGCGTGAATCATCGCTTTACTAGGAACGCAGCCGGTATTTAAACAATCGCCACCCATCCTATGCTTTTCTACCAGCGTGACCTTTGCCTTAACCGCCGAGCCTATAATTGAACTCACTAGTCCAGCGGCACCACCACCTATAACGATCAAGTTATCATCAAATTTACTAGGTTTTGCACGGCCTTTGGCGCGCTTTAATAATGCTCTTCTGGCTTGTACTCTGTTCAATACAGCTCTTGCTAACCAAGGAAAAAGAGCCAGCAGCCCTAGCGCCACTAATAGTCCAGGGGTCATGATACCGGCTAATGAGAACCCACCCTCTTGACCAATCACTGATGCAAACTCAGCACCCGCATTCACATACACTGCCGTGCCGGCAAGCATTCCCAGCTGACTAACCCAGTAAAAACGCCATATCGAAATAGGCATTAACCCCATCAATAAGTTAATCGCAAAAAAAGGCACCACAGGGATAAGTCGCAGGGTGAATAAAAAGAAAGGGCCATCTTTCTTGACCCCCTCGTTAATAGTTTTTAAATAACCAGAAAATTTATTTTGAACCCAGTCTTTCAGCAGTAGCCGCGACATAAGAAACGCCAACGTCGCCCCTAATGAACTAGCAAACGAAACAATCAGTAAGCCAGGCCCTAAACCAAAAATAGCCCCTGAAATAAGCGTCATTAAGGCCGCGCCAGGAATTGACAATGCAGCGACTAAGACATAAACAATAAAAAATAGCCCGGCAGTTTCTACAGGGTCTTTTTGATACAAGGCTTGATAGGTCTCAGGCAGCAACCACTGTTCGCCTAACATATAAAAGCCCGATACTAAGCCTGCAATTAGCCCTAGTAGTAATAATTTCTTCATATTCCATCCTTAATATTACACACATCCGGCAGAGTTGCGCATTAGAAGCAGCGCTCTCATCGGAACCTAAACTCAATCACACATTCAGAATGCTATAACGCTTAGTCGGACTAAAGCGTATTACGTTCAATTTTATTTATCTTAGAGCTGTAGGCTTAATAATTTTCTAATGAATCTGTCATAAATCAGCGAATTGATAAGCTGAGTCAGCTAGAATAGGTATTATATTTTTAGATCTATTCATGGCCTATACAACCGCCAACTGCTTGGAGAATACCCGTGGCTTTTAATGATGCGCAACGCTTTTATCCAGAAACTCGCCTTCGTCGCAATCGCCGAGATGATTTCTCACGTCGCTTAATGCGTGAAACTACGCTTACAACGGACGACTTAATTTACCCAATGTTCGTTTTAGAGGGTAAAGGCGAGCGCGAAGCCATTCCATCTATGCCAGGTATTGAGCGCTTATCCATCGATTTACTGGTCGAAGAATGTAAGCACCTTGTGAAATTAGGCATTCCTGCGGTTGCACTGTTCCCGGTCACTCCAGCCAGCGCCAAAACTGAATTTGCCGAAGAAGCGTTCAACGCAGATGGTTTAGCTCAGCGCGCCGTTCGTGCGATTAAAGATGCTTGCCCGCTACTAGGGGTTATTACCGATGTTGCCCTGGACCCTTTTACCATTCATGGCCAAGACGGCATTTTGGATGCAAACGGCTATGTTTTGAATGACCGCACGGTTGATACCTTAGTTCGCCAAGCATTATCTCATGCCGAAGCGGGGGCTGATGTAGTAGCGCCGAGCGATATGATGGATGGTCGCATTGGTGAAATTCGTGGCATATTAGAGAACGATGGCCACGTAAATACTCGTATCTTGGCTTATTCTGCTAAATACGCGTCTGCCTATTATGGCCCTTTCCGTGATGCAGTCGGTTCAGCGGCTAACTTGGGAAAAGCCGATAAAAAAACCTACCAGATGGACCCGGCGAATACCGACGAAGCCTTGCACGAAGTGGCGATGGATTTAGCCGAAGGCGCAGACATGATTATGGTAAAGCCAGGCATGCCTTATTTAGATATAGTACGCCGCGTGAAACAAGAATTTGGCGTTCCAACATTTGTTTATCAAGTGAGTGGTGAATATGCGATGCATAAAGCCGCTGCGCAAAATGGCTGGTTAGACGACATTGCGGTGATGCACGAGTCATTAACTTGCATCAAGCGCGCAGGGGCAAATGCTATTTTGACGTACTACGCAAAGCAGTTTGCCGAAGAACTGCATAAATAATAAGAGCTACATCAATAAGAATTGATACGTTTAGAGAAGGAAGAACAATGTCAGCGACTGACGATACAGTGATCGATCTGCATAACTCGGAATATTACATCAACCGAGAGCTGAGCCATTTGCAGTTTAATATTCGCGTATTAGAGCAAGCGCTGGATGAAACTCATCCTCTATTAGAGCGTCTATTCTTTCTTTGTATCTTCAGCAGCAACCTTGACGAGTTCTTTGAAGTTCGTGTTGCCGGCCTAAAGCAGCAATTGGCATTCGGGCGCGAAACCGCCGGTGCCGATGGCCTGCATGCGGGCCAGGTATTAAAGCAAATCAACGATATGTGTACTAATACGCTTGAGCGTCAGTACGACATATTAAACGACGTAATGTTTCCTGCGCTGGCGCAAGAGAATATCCGTTTTTTGCGCCGCGCCGCTTGGACAGAAGAGCAACAAGCTTGGGTAAAAGAGTACTTTTATAACGACGTACTGCCGATTTGTAGCCCAATCGGACTCGATCCTTCTCACCCTTTCCCACGTTTGGTAAACAAAAGCCTTAACTTTATTGTCAGCCTAGAAGGTAAAGATGCCTTTGGTCGTGAAACAGGATTAGCGTTAATTCCTGCACCACGCTCTCTACCTCGAATCATCCGCCTTCCCGATAACCTGTGTGAAGATGGGGATAACTTCGTTTTTCTATCCTCCATCATCCATCACTTTGCCGACGAGCTGTTCCCAGGCATGGCGATTAAAGGCTGTTACCAGTTTCGCGTAACCCGTAATGCCGATTTAGAAATCGACCACGACGATACCGTCGATCTAGCCAGTGCGCTTGAAGATGAGTTGCATTCACGTAATTTTGGTGAAGAAATGCGCTTAGAAGTCGCCGACAATTGCCCACAAGAACTGGTTGAGTTTTTGCTCGCCAAGTTCGACCTTAAGCAAAGCGACTGCTATCAAGTTAATGGCCCAGTGAACCTTGGCCGTATGATGGAAGTCGTTGGGCAAATTGATCGCCCCGATTTACGCTACCCGCCTTTTACTCCGGGCTTACCCAAGCATCTGAGTTTTAAAAAGAGCATTTTTGAAGCCATTCGCGAAAAAGATACTTTGCTGATGCATCCGTTTGAGTCATTTACGCCAGTGGTCGACATGCTGCGTGAAGCGGCAAAAGATCCTTCTGTATTAGCGATCAAGCAAACCTTATATCGTACGGGGGCAAAATCTGAAATTGTAAACGCCTTGGTAGACGCTGCCCGCAGCGGAAAAGAAGTAACCGTAGTAATCGAACTACGTGCGCGCTTTGACGAAGAAGAAAACCTCTACCTTGCCAACCGCTTACAAGAAGCAGGGGCCGTTGTGGTATACGGTGTGGTGGGCTACAAAACCCACGCAAAGATGATGCTCATTGTACGAAAGGAACAAGGCATCTTGCGCCGCTATGTTCACCTAGGCACTGGCAACTACCATGCAGGAAATGCCCGCATGTATACCGACTACAGTTTCTTAACCGCAGATAATTCTATTGGCGAAGATGTTCACAAGGTTTTCCAACAGTTAACCGGAATGGGCAAAGCATTACGTATTAAAAAGCTCTTTCACGCGCCGTTTACCCTGCATAAAAAACTGCTAGAGCTGATTGATCGTGAACGCATTAATGCCGAGGAAGGCAAACCCGCTTATATTCGTGTAAAAGTAAACGGCCTCACCGAGAACAAGGTGATTCGTGCTCTGTATAAAGCGTCACAAGCAGGGGTTCAAATTGATCTAATTGTTCGTGGAATGTGTTGTTTACGTCCTGGCATTCCAAAAGTTTCTGAAAATATTCGAGTTCGTTCTATTGTTGGCCGCTTTTTAGAACATACCCGTATTTATTCTTTTTGTAATAACGGTAAAGACGAATTCTATGCCGCTAGTGCAGACTGGATGGAACGTAATTTATTGAATCGCGTTGAAGCCTGCTTTCCAATCGAAGGTAATAAATTGCGTAGTCGCATGAAAGAAGAGTTTGAATGCTACCTAGCGGATAATAGCCAAGCATGGGACCTAGACAGTGATGGTCATTATATTTTGGCTCAACCACAAAAGAATGAAGAAACTGGCGAGGTAGAAATCATCCGTGCCCAGCAAATTTTATTAGAAAGACTCTCTGCTGCAAACTAAATTCAGAGCTAACTGAGAATACTAAGGGTAAAATACTAAGGGTAAGTAAGATGAGTACATTCCGTACCCATCTTACTGATGTATCAAGTATCTTCCGCTACGACTAAGGTTAGACCCGCAGCTTTTAAATAGTCCGCCTCTACCCGCAAATCATCTTGTGTTAACGGATGCTGCTTAAACCAATCTTTAGGGAAAATTAAAGTTAACGTATCCACCTTTCCCTGACACTCAATTTCCGGCAATTCAACAGCGCCACGACTATTATTCAATACCGCAGCGAGGCGTAATAACAGACAAAGATAACGAGCTTGCTGGCGAACCATCACACTCAAACCTTCGAGGCCTGCGAGTGGAAATTTACGACGATGACCTTTTAATAATACCGCCAACAGCTCTTGCCCTTGGTTGGTAAACCCGGCCATATCGCTGTGCAAAACCAAATACGCCCCATGCTTTTGAAATTGATGATGCGTAATACTCAAACCTACTTCATGCAACTCAGCCGCCCATAATAACCACTTTCTAGCCGTGCTAGGGAGCTTCCAGTCTTTTTCGACCTGATCGAGCATCGCCAAAGCGCACTCTTTTACTCGATTCGCTTGCCCTTGATTGACATGAAACCTTTTCTGCATCGACTTAACGGTACGTTGACGAACATTTTCATGGCCAGAACGACCAATCAGATCCCACAATGCACCTTCTCGCAACGCACCATCAGAGTAGTTCATTTTCTTGATTTTAAAGGAATCAAAAATCCCTTTTAAAATGGCTACCCCGGCAATAAAGACCTGCTGACGCAAAGGTTTAAAGCCCGGCAGATCAATTTCTTCAATGGTTTTATGGGTCGTAAGCCACTCGCACAGTTTATTCAAGCCTTCACGACTAATGCCCTGCTCACTCCAGCCTTTTTTAATCAACAGTTGCTCGGTGGCACGAATCGTTCCTGACGAGCCAATCACTTCGCTCCAACCTATATTTTTATAAGCCTGCTGAATTTCTAATAGCTCACGACGAGCACGGGTCACCGCGCGGTGAAAATTAATTTCACTGATTTCGCCATCAGGGAAAAACTGCTTAGTATAAGACACACAACCCATAAAGAGGCTTTCAAGTGCCTTCGTCTCGAACCGCTCACCAATAATCAGCTCAGTACTACCACCACCAATATCGATAACTAACCGCTTTCCTTCGTCATCAGCCTGGGTATGACACACCCCAAGATAGATCAAGCGCGCTTCTTCGCGGCCAGCAATTAATTCAATCTGAAACCCTAGAATTTCTTCAGCCCGAGTTATAAATTCACTGCGATTACGGGCGACCCTTAACGCATTGGTTGCCAATACCGTCACGGCTTCGGGTTTAAAGCCCCGTAAGTGCTTAGCAAAGCCTTTTAAGCACTCTAAGCCACGCTGCATAGACTCTTCACTCAAATAGCCGCGCTCGTTCAGTCCCGCCGCTAGCTGAACCTTCTCTCCACGCTTATCAACCGTGCGTAACTCACCTTGTAGCTGGTTGGCAATAATCATATGAAAGCTATTGGAACCTAGATCGATTGCAGCAATCTGATTAGAGTCTTCAGGCTCTGAGTGAGGTTGATTTAGCGCTTGGTGACTAACATCTGTCATAGTTGAATTCTTACCCGGAGGACTTACATTACAATATCCTTTCCATCATACGTGAATGTGACAATGATACGGAACCGCTGTTTTCTGCTAGTTAAGCATTTTTTGACTTGCGTCCTTTTTCTGGCTCCGTACAATGCACATCTTTATAATTTTTGATAACCAAATTCCGGAGATATTCCATGAGTGATAATATCCTAACCGTTTCTGACGATTCTTTTGATGCAGACGTTCTAGGTTCTGATCTACCTGTTTTGGTTGATTTTTGGGCTGAGTGGTGTGGTCCTTGCAAAATGATCGCTCCTGTATTGGAAGAGATTGCTGAAGAATTCGCAGGCAAGATCAAGGTTGCTAAGTTGAACATCGATCAAAACGAAGCAACTGCACCAAAATTTGGCATTCGTAGCATCCCAACTTTGATGATTTTCAAAGATGGAAACGCTGAAGCAACGAAAGTTGGCGCATTGAGCAAGTCCGAATTAGTCGCGTTCATCGAACAAAGCATCTAATTTGGTTGGCACCTAGTACTAAACTAGGTGCAATATAGAGGTAAAGCATGACTTATCGCGCTTTATCTCTGTCTTCCCCTAGACAGCCTTTGGCAAAACGTCTATATTTAATTTGTTCAATATTTAGTCTTAACCGACATTCCCCTAATATGTGCCAACCTCTTAGGTATATATTTTATTCTTAAATAAGCAATAAAACTTCTTATCCTATCTATGAATCTTACCGAATTAAAGCAAAAATCCGTTCCAGAACTACTGGATATCGCCAAGGAAATGGGCATCGAGCACGTTAGCCGTTCTCGTAAACAAGACATCATTTTCGCAGTATTAAAAAAACACGCCAAAAGTGGCGAAGACATCTACGGCGATGGCATTTTAGAAATTCTACAAGACGGCTTCGGCTTCTTACGTAGCGCAACCTCTTCTTACCTTGCTGGCCCCGATGATATTTATGTATCACCTAGCCAAATCCGACGCTTTAACTTGCGTAAGGGTGATACGGTTGCAGGTAAAATTCGTCCGCCAAAAGAAGGCGAGCGTTACTTTGCGATGTTGAAGGTCAATGAGATCAACAACGATAAGCCAGAAAACGTTAAGAATAAGACACTTTTTGAAAACCTAACGCCATTATTTCCAGATGAAGCGTTAGTATTAGAAGTCGGTAACGGCTCTGCAGATGATTTGTCATCTCGTGTTATCGATTTGATTGCCCCAATTGGTAAAGGTCAGCGCGGCTTAATCGTTGCACCACCTAAAGCCGGTAAGACAATGTTGCTACAAAGCATTGCTCAAGCAATCTCTCGCAACAATCCAGAATGTGAATTGATCGTATTATTGATCGATGAGCGTCCTGAAGAAGTAACCGAAATGACTCGCTCCGTTCGTGGTGAAGTAGTTGCATCAACATTTGATGAACCACCGTCCCGTCACGTTCAGGTAGCCGAAATGGTTATCGAGAAAGCTAAGCGCTTAGTTGAACACAAGCGTGACGTTGTTATTCTATTAGACTCGATCACTCGTCTAGCTCGTGCTTACAATACCGTTGTACCTTCCTCCGGCAAAGTACTAACAGGTGGTGTTGATGCTCACGCACTAGAAAAACCAAAGCGTTTCTTCGGTGCTGCACGTAACATCGAAGAAGGCGGTTCTTTAACGATTATCGCTACGGCTCTTGTAGACACAGGTTCCAAGATGGACGAAGTGATCTACGAAGAATTTAAAGGTACCGGTAACCAAGAACTTCACCTTGATCGTAAAGTCGCTGAGAAGCGCATTTACCCAGCGATCAACGTACGTCGTTCTGGTACTCGTCGTGAAGACTTGTTGATGTCTGAATCTGATCTTCAGCGTCTATGGATCTTGCGTCGCCTGCTAGCCGAAATGGAAGATGTACCAGCGATTGAATTCTTATTAGATAAGTTGCGTCAAAGCGAAACTAATAACGAATTTTTCGACTCTATGCGCGGTGGTAAAACGTCTAAGAAAAAATAGGCGCTTTATAACTCGCCAATCTGACGCTTTGAATAAAAGCGTCAGATACAAAAAAGCCGCTATCATTTTAAAGTGATAGCGGCTTTTTTGTGCCTGTCCTTTCAATCAGAGACGTTAATCATTTCTGAGAGAATCAGGCTAAACAGTGCCAGGGTGCTGAGACTGTCGTTATGCGAAGTTAAGCTGTTTCCGCCTCCATGGCATCACGAACTTTCTTCATAGCATTCTTTTCTAGCTGGCGAATACGCTCAGCGGATACATCGTACTCTGCAGCCAATTCGTGCAAAGTCGCTTTATCGTCGGTCAACCAACGCTGCTGCAAAATATCACGGCTACGCTCATCTAGATTAGCTAAAGCCAAGTGCAGGCTCGTACTAGACTGCTGCTCATGAGCGTTGCTTTCGACAACCATCGCGGGGTCAAAACGTTTGTCTTCTAAATAATGTGCTGGAGCCTGATAAGCCGTTTCATCGTCTTCATCAGCGCCCGCATCGAAAGCCGCATCGCGTGCTTGCAGGCGACCTTCCATTTCAAATACGGTTTTTTGCTCTACGCCCAATGCTTCAGCAATATCTTTCGCTTCCGTTTGAGACAACCAACCTAGCTTCTTCTTAGAACTGCGTAGGTTAAAGAACATTTTACGTTGCGCTTTCGTAGTCGCAACTTTCACAATGCGCCAGTTACGCAAGATGAATTCGTGCATTTCGGCCTTGATCCAGTGCACAGCAAAGGACACCAAACGTACACCAACAGTAGGATCGAAGCGTTTAACCGCTTTCATCAAACCTACGTTACCTTCTTGGATTAAGTCACCTTGATTCAAACCGTAACCGGAGTAGCTTTTTGCGATATGCGCAACAAAACGTAAGTGCGACATAATTAAACGACGCGCAGCCTCTAAGTCTTCTTCATAGTGAAGACGACTGGTTAATTCTCGCTCTTCTGCAATGCTTAACACAGGCACAGAATTAACCCGAGCCAAATAGGCTTCTAGGTTAGCGCCAGGGCTTAAAGCATCAATAGATTGCAAGGCAGTGTTCATCAATTCTTCCTATTCAATTAATAAAGGACACAAGGAGTGTAGCACTGGTTATTATAGAGTGCCATGGTGATATTAAGTTCACCAGTGGAACAGTCCTTTTACTTTTCTTTGCATTAAGCTCGTTCAAGACGCGAATCTTAAATTAAGGCTCGATCGCTACCAAATGACGCTGCACAGACCACCACGAACCAATCAAGCCCAATAGCGACGCGCTTAATATTAACCAACAAGTCGGTGCAAAAGGAAGAGGTTGTAGATAAAAATCAGCGCCATATAAAGCAGCAATATCGGCAACCGGATTTTGTAGCAAAATCCAGCATAACCCCAGCATTAGCCATGCGAGTATTCCGCCAATTGCGCCGTACCAGAAGCCCGAGTATAAAAAGGGACGTCGCACATAAGCATTGGTGCCCCCCACCAGCTTAATAACTCTAATTTCCTCAGTACGTGCGGCGATGGATAAACGAATGGTATTGCCCACCACCAGCACAATCGCCAAAGCTAACAAAACGCCGACAACCACCACTAAACGCTGGGCAAGGGCTAGCAAGGCGAGTAGTCGTTCAACCCAAGCCATATCAACTTGGACGCTGTCTACGTGCTTAAAGGATTGGATTTGTGCGACCAGCACATTGAGCTCATCTTTATCAATACCCAGTGGCGGTTCCACCAGCAAAACCGCTGGCAACGGGTTTTCATCTAAGAAACTCAGGGCTTCGGATATCCCACCGTATTCTGTGAACTCTTCTAAAGCTTGCTCAGGCGAGACATAAACCACCTTGTTAACCTGGTCCAGCGAGCCTACTTTTAAGCGCAAAGCATTACTATCAGCTTCGCGAATATCGGCCGCTAAAAAGACCGTCATTTGGCCCGATGCTTCAAAGTGGCCGCTTAGCTGTTGTAAGTTATTCACCGCCATATACAACGCACCAGGCAGCGTTAGAGCAATGGCGATAACCAACCAGGTTAATAAACTGGACGCAGGCGTGGATAATAGTTTTGCTAAAGATTCCACAGCCACCATTTGGTGGTTACGGAAGTAGGCGCTTAATTTATCACTCGCGGCCAACTTAGCCGTGGATGCGCCTTGCTGAATTATTTGCTTCTCAGACATGCGTGACCCCTTCACTGGCAATATTTCCGGCAACCATTTGGCCGTCTTGCAAGATTAGGCGACGTTTGTTCATGCGCTCGACGAGTGCAATGTCGTGGGTTGCGATTAATACGGTTGTTCCGACCTGCTGGAACTGGCTAAACAGATTCATAATTTCAGCGGATAATTCAGGGTCTAGGTTACCAGTGGGTTCATCGGCAATTAATAGTGCAGGCTTATTTACAACAGCGCGGGCGATACCGATACGTTGTTGTTCACCACCTGACAATTGAATAGGGTTGAGCTTTTCTTTGCCTAACAAACCGACTTTATCTAGCGCGGCACGCACACGACGGCCAGTCTCTTTTAACGAGGTGCCTGCAATCAATAGCGGCAACGCGACATTTTCAAAGACCGAGCGATCAAAGAGTAGTTGATGATTTTGAAAGACCACGCCGACTTTACGTCTATGGTAGGGAACAAGCCCTTCACGCATGCGCGACAGATTGCTGCCATCGACAATGACTTCGCCACGCGTAGGCACTTCCATGCGCATCATGAGTTTTAGCAGGGTACTTTTACCGGCACCGGAGTGACCGGTAAGAAACGCCATCTCACCACGAGCCAACTCAAAGCTAACACCGCTGAGGGCTTCATTACCCGACGGGTAACGCTTACTGACACGATCAAAACGAACCATTGGCAAAGTATGGGCTCCTGGTTACGCTCTCGGCTATTGGGGTCTAGCATGCCCTTTTACGGCACGCGGTGAATACTTCCATGTACGCTCGTATTTTGCATCCCTGCAAAATGACGGCCTTAAATGGCACACTAGACCCCAACACCCAAAAGCTGTAGTTATCAATTTATTATTTTATGTTTTATTCCGCCGCATACTCTATCGCAAGAAGCATGATTAGCTTTCTTTGTTAACTATCTTTATTAAACAGTGCACGAGTAAAATCATTGGCATCAAACGGACGTAAATCATTAATACCTTCACCAATACCAATAAAGCGAACCGGTAAGCCAAGCTGCTTAGCCAAGGCGAAAATCACACCGCCTTTTGCGGTGCCATCTAATTTAGTCAGTGTTAAACCGGTTACACCCACGGATTTTTGGAATTGAGTCGCTTGGTTCAGGGCGTTTTGACCTGTACCTGCGTCCAATACCAACATCACTTCGTGGGGTGCTTCTGGATCAATTTTTTTCATCACACGAACGACTTTCTCAAGCTCGCCCATTAGATTGTCTTTAGTATGCAAACGACCTGCAGTATCTGCGATTAAAATATCCGTACCACGGGCAGTCGCTGCTTCTAACGCGTCATATAGAACAGATGCACTGTCTGCACCGGTATGTTGTGCCACGACAGGCACGTCGTTACGTTCGCCCCAGACTTGTAGCTGCTCGACCGCCGCCGCACGGAAGGTATCACCTGCCGCTAACATTACCGACTTGCCTTTCGCTTGGAATTGCTTTGCAAGCTTACCGATAGTCGTGGTTTTACCCACGCCGTTGATGCCAACCATTAAGATCACATAAGGCTTATTACCCGAATCGATCACTAACGGCTGCTCGCAAGGCGCTAAGATATCTTGCAGCTCTTTGATTAGAGCTTCAAACAACGCGTCGGAATCGGTTAATTCTTTACGACCAACACGTTCGGTCAACTTCGCCATAATTTCGCGAGTTGCTTCAACCCCCACATCGGCCATTACCAGCTGAGTTTCTAAATCTTCTAATAGATCATCATCAATTTCTTTTTTACCTAGAAGAAGATGCGCAACACCGTCGCTGAAGCCTGAGCGGGTTTTACTTAAGCCTGTCGCTAAACGACTAAAGAAGCCTTTCTTCTCTTTCGCTTCTTCTACCTCGGCAGACTCTTTAAAGAAAACCACCTCTTCACCAGCGGGCGTACCGGCCTTAGCCCTATCTTGCGTATGCACATTAGGCACAGATGCTTGAGGCACTGCTGCTTGGGGTATTGCAGCTTTAGCCTCATCGATAGGCTGTTCTGGAGTATTAGTTGTGGTGCTGTCTAGAGAGCTATTTGTAGAGCTATCTAAAGAGTTATTCGCAGAACTTTCAGCTGCTTCCGTCGCGTTATTTTGATCATCGACGTCTTTTTTCTTACGCTTAAACATTTCAAACATAGCGGGTTCTCGAATCTATCGCTCGAATAAGATTTAGTTGCGGTCTATCCTACCACCTATCGTCTGTTGTGAATAATACAAGGAAGCATAATGAAGCTGCGTTTTAGCCGTTCAACCCTTAATTTGATCATTTTTACCTGCATTATCTTAATTGGCTGGGCCAGTATCGATAAAAATCAAAAAAATGACGCTCCAAAAACCGACATGATCAAGCTGCCACCGTTAACAGAATTACAGCACCAGTCTTGGTTTAGCCACGAAGGCATTCAGGTTATTTGGCAAACTAGACTCGATACTGACTTTCTCATTCGCATCCGCGGAGTAGGGAAATATGATCATTCAAAAATCCCGCTAGATTCTTCCCTATTCAGCTGGCAGCAAAATTACTGGCAGTGGGATTTCAGTCTAGGTAATCAATTTGAACAGGGATTACCCAGCTTAAGTCAGCAGCTCAATAATTTCCCTGATCATTTAAAAGGCCAACCAGCGACGATTATTCTACAAGGCCCTTGGAGTGATGATATTGCTCGCCTTACCAGTGCGCGCCTAATAAGAAGCTTGGCTTTAAAGCCACTCGATTCTGTCACTCGCCTTGTTGATGCTCCCCCCTCAACTAGATCTCACAACAAAAACGATACCAATACGTACGCTTGCCCATGGCAGCCCGTTAGTGCCCAGTTTTGGCTGCAAGATCAGTTAACCCACGCTAAGCAAAGTCAGCCGAATACCGAAACAAAAGAGTGGATCATCTCTGCATGGCCGACACTTGCCCCGATTAATGAGACGTCATTACGTATTTGGAAACAGACATTTGTGCAGCAATGGCAGTTAAATTGGCAAAATGCTGCAACACAATTCGACATACTCTCCGACCTCGCATACTATCGCCTGCCTCAAAACTACCTATTAGAAGGTTACTGGGGCATCAACGAGCTAGAGGTGCCCGAGTTAGAGGCATATTTGAGTCAGTGCCAGCCATTACGTGCATTAGCCACTGATTCTGATCATTAAGAAGATGACCGCTAAGCAAATAGTTAACACCGGCAATAGCACATTCAGAAGAGCATTAGGTAAGGCAGCATCACCATGGCGAAAAAGAAAAGCAACAGTAATAAAACCAGCCTACGCAGAGGCGCTCAGCAATTGCGTATTATTGGTGGTGATTGGCGATCTCGTCGCATCCAATTTGCCGATGCTCCAGGCTTACGACCGACCATGGATAAAGTTCGTGAAACAGTATTTAACTGGCTGCAATGGGATATCGAAGGCAAACTGATTCTCGATTGCTTTGCCGGCAGTGGAGCCTTGGGTTATGAAGCCCTGAGTCGTGGCGCAAAAGAAGTGACCTTCTTAGAATTCAATGCCAATGCAACACGCTGTATTCGTGAATCTCTAGAGTCGTTAAATGCGACCAATGCACAAGTGCACCAAACCGATGCGATTGCTTGGTTGGCGCAGCACCCTCAATTAGAGCAATTTGACGTTATCTTTTTAGACCCGCCTTTTGGTCGAGAGTTATTAAAACCTGCGGTTGATATTTTGGCAGAGAAAGCTCAGGTCGGGTGTTTAATCTATGTTGAAGTTGAAGCCAATGCGGACCTCTCGTGCACCCCTGCTAACTGGTTAGAAATCAAGCGCAAAGATGCGAAAGAATTTAGCTTTATGGTCTTTGAGGTTGAATCAGCCGAATAAGTCTCTCAACGAAGGGGCTAAACTTGATTGAAACGTTTAATTACAGCCAGTCAGGCTTAGCAACAAAGTCGACCTGCATAGCCTCGACACGTTCACGATACTCATCGGTTAAATACGGGCGCTCTAGCTGGAATATCTGGTAAATCCCGCCCTTTAGCATTTCTAAGGTAACCGTCTCGTTTTTGCCCAGCAATAGATTGCACTGCAAGAACGAAAACCAGCTCGTTACTACAATCCAAGTGTTCAATGCGAGTCCCTCTATATTGCGCTGATCAATATCGATAATATTGGCATCACGCAAGCCTTCATAAATTCGCTCGGTATTCTTTTGGCAACGACGGAAAAACGCTCTATAACGAGAGTGCAGCCTTTCCTCTTCAAATAATAAAGACTCCATATCGCGATGAAGAAAACGATATTCCCACAAGCCCTGAAAGACCTCTTGTAAATAACTCAGCTTATCTTCAATGGTCAACTTACGGCCAATCGGCACGACTAGATTTTGATCGACGCGAGCTTCGTAGCTTAAGAACAGTTCAAAAATAATCTCTTGCTTATTCTTGAAGTGGTAATACAAATTACCAGGAGACATATCTAAATGAGCGGCAATATGATTGGTCGTCACCTTGCGCTCACCCTGCTGGTTAAATAGTTCGAGGGCGGCATTCAGTATCCGGTCACGAGTTTTCATCTTCTGTTTGAACATCCTTTTAAATACCCCCACATTTCTGGCAGCTTCATTGTAAACCTTCCTGTCATTTTTGCAGCTGCTATTGACAGTTTAGAGCAATCACTCTAATAATACCCATAGAATAATTAATAACAGCGCCACGAATCTATTTATCGGAGCCCTTCCATGGTTACCAATACTGCAGAAGTCACCCCTCTAGACACTGAAATCATTCGGTTGAAAGAACTTTTTAGCCGCCAAAAAAGTGCTTACAACAAGACCCCAATGCCAACAGCAGAGCAGCGTATTGACCACCTAAAAGCGCTAAAGAGCATTACGATTAAATACCAAGACCAACTAGCAACAGCGGTTAATAAAGATTTTAGTTGTCGCTCAAAGGATGAAACCCTACTGGCTGAGATTCTAACCAGCGTAGAAGGCATCAACATGGCGATCAAAAAAACTCGCAAGTGGATGAAGCCAAGTAAGCGTGGCGTCGGCATGCTATTCGCACCGGCTAAAAACGAAGTGCGCTACCAACCACTAGGCGTTATCGGGATTATCGTTCCTTGGAATTATCCAATTTTTTTAGCCATAGGCCCTTTAGTCGCAGCGCTATCGGCCGGTAATCGCGCCATGATTAAGATGTCGGAATTTACCCCAAATCTTAATCAAGTATTCAAAGCAATGATCGCCGAAGTCTTTGATGAAAACCGCGTTTGCGTTATTGAAGGTGAAGCCGACGCTGCTATCGCGTTTACCGAACAGCCTTTTGACCACATTCTATTTACGGGTTCAACCGCCGTTGGTCGTTTTGTCATGGCGGCGGCGGCAAAAAATCTTACCCCAGTGACGCTAGAGCTTGGCGGCAAATCACCCACCATCGTCTCCGATAATATTCCAATGAAAGATGCTGCCGAACGCATCTGCTTTGGTAAATCAATGAATGCGGGCCAAACCTGCGTTGCACCTGATTATATTTTGGTACCTAAAGCAAAAGAAGAAGCCTTTATTCAAGCTTATATTGCCGCTTTTTCTAAGATGTATCCAACACTAAAAGACAATGGCGACTACACCGCCATTGTTAACGATCGCCAATACCAGCGTCTAAGCAGCTGGATTAACGATGCGAAAGACAAAGGCGCGAAACTAACAAAGATTAACCCGGCGAACGAAGATTTATCCGCTGGCCGTAAATTAGCGCCCGTTATCGTTCAAAATATGAAAAACAATATGACCATTGCCGAAGAAGAGTTATTTGGTCCTATTTTGCCGATCATACCGTATGAATCTATGGACGAAGCAATTGCCTATATTAATGACCGTCCGCGTCCATTGGCGTTGTATTTCTTCGGCTATGATAAAAATGAACAGGATCATGTTTTAAATAATACTCATTCTGGCGGAGTGAGCGTAAACGATACGTTAATGCACCTTGCACAAGAAGATATGCCTTTTGGCGGCATTGGTGATTCGGGCATGGGTCATTACCACGGAAAAGAAGGCTTTATTACCTTCTCGAAAGCGAAGGCGGTTCACCGCAAAGGTCGTATCTCTACAGGTAGCCTAGCGCATCCTCCTTACGATAATTCAATCCGTAAAATGATTTATACCTTTTTCATTCGCTGATTAGCCGTATATCAGGAGTCTTTAAGGCAATGTCCAACGGGCTCCCAGAATGCAAAATAACAAAAAAGAGATGAGAGAAACTATGGACTCAAAAATTGATCAGGCACTGCCAACAACGCGCAGGGGCTTTTTACAGCTAGGCTTAATGGGTACCGCCACACTTGCATTGGGTAGCACAGTTGCAACACTCACTGGTTGCGCAACCCCACTAGAAAGAGATTCAACATTCAAGTTTTTAAAACCTGACGATCGAGCGTTATTTGCCGCTCTTATTCCTCAAGTACTGAACAAGAGCTTCCCTGGGGATTTATCCGATAAGTCAGCAATGCGCCGTATGCTTTTATCATTAGACGATCTGATCTATACCTTGCAGTACAATAATAGACACCAAATGCGCATGATGTTTGATGCCCTTGCCATGGCACCTATTCGTATGATCGCCGGTGCCTCTTGGACTGACTGGGAAGATATGAGCCCGAAGCAAGTTAACGACTTTTTAATCGGCTGGCGCGATAGCAGCATTCAATTAAAACGCATGGGTTATGTATCGCTTACCAAGCTCATCAACATCAGCTGGTATTCGCAGCCGGAGTCTTTTGCCTCAACAGGTTACCCAGGACCACCGGTAAAAATTCCTACGCCAGTTTCACCAACACTATCATCTATATCGTCAATAACAACAGCGGAGCAGAGCTAATGGCTAAGAAAAATTTTGAAGAAATCCGCGGCATTACCGACCCGATTTTAGAAGGCATCAGCAATGGTTGGATCACTTTAAATGCGGGGGACTATACCCAGTCTGCAACACTAGAAGCAGATGTAGCCATTATTGGTACAGGCGCAGGCGGTGGCGTAACCGCCGAAATTCTTGCTAAGGCCGGCTTAAAAGTTTTATTGATTGAAGAAGGGCCACTTAAAAGCACTAACGATTTTAAGATGGACGAGCGCGAAGCTTATAAAGACTTATACCAAGAAAACGCAGGCCGCATGAGCAAAGACGGCGCAATGTCGATTTTACAAGGTCGCTGCGTAGGTGGTACAACCGTCATCAACTGGACCTCTAGCTTCCGTACACCCGAGCAAACACTGCAATATTGGAGTGATGAATTTAAGACGGAAGGTGTGTCAAAAGAAGAGATGGCGCCTTGGTTCGATAAAATGGAAAAGCGCTTAAACATTGCGCCATGGGCCTTTCCAGCGAATGAAAATAATGCAGTATTGATGCGCGGTGCAGATGCCCTCGATATTTCATGGAAAGCCATTCCTCGAAACGTCGCTGGTTGTTGGAACTTAGGTTACTGCGGTACCGGTTGCCCAACCAATGCTAAACAATCCATGCTCGTTACCACGATTCCTGGTGCCATGAATGACGGTAGCCAATTGCTTTACAGTGCTCGCGCTGAACGCTTAATCATAGAAGACGATAAAGTGACGGGCATTGAAATTACTGCTTTGGATAAGGGCTATCGCCCAACCGGTATTAAGCTTACCGTTAAAGCACCAACGGTCGTATTATCGGCTGGCGGCATTAATGGCCCCGCGATGATGCTGCGCTCTAACGCTCCTGACCCTAAAGGTTTGGTCGGTAAGCGCACCTTTTTCCACCCGACCATTTTCTCGTTCGCTGAATTTGAACAAGAAATTAATCCTTATTATGGCGCACCCCAAGCGATTTATTCAGACCACTTTCAATGGGAAACCGTCGACGGTCCAGTAGGCTATAAGCTAGAAGTCCCGCCGCTACATCCTGGCTTAACCTCGGCTCTGTTAATGGGTCATGGTGAGTCTCACTTTGATGACATTCGTAAACTACCGAACATGAACGGCATGATTTCTTTGCTACGCGATGGTTTTAATGAAGAGAGCATAGGTGGCACCATCGAATTAGCCAGTGACGGCTCAGCCATTATTGACTACCCGTTTACTGACTACCTTTGGGAAGGCGTTAAGCGTACGCACTTAACCATGGCTGAAATACAGTTTGCAGCGGGTGCTAAATCCGTTAAGCCTGCTCACGTTGATGCCAAATTCGAAACCTCATGGGAAGCATCCAAAGCCGCTATCAACGAGTTACCTTACGAGGCTTGCAGAGCATTGGTAGGCAGTGCCCATGTTATGGGTGGCATGGCAATGGGTGAAGATTTAGATCGTTGCGTCGTCAACAGTCAAGGTAAGTATCATTACCTCGACAACCTCTACGTGATTGATGGTTCTATTTTTCCAACCAGTATTGGTGCCAACCCACAGCTATCCATTTATGGAATGGCGTGCCGTCTGGCGACAGGTTTGGCGGTAAAGCTGACCGGTAAGACGCCCGCTTAATACGCTTATTCTGGCCCATGTTAATTATTGCTTATTTATTAATTAACGTGGGCTGAAATAATTCTAATAATTCAGCCGAGGTTAAAGCCCCCCTTAACCGCTTAACCTTTCCTTTAATCGGGAAGAAGTAACTTCTAGGTAAATCACCAAACCAACGAGCGTCGATATCATAGCGAAGCTTCTCTTCATCGGCATCTGAAAAAATCCAATTATCCAACGTCAACAAATTATATTTTTCCAATAATGTTTTTACTCGTGCCTGTTCTTCGAGCCCATCCGTATTAATAAGCGTTAATTGGTATTCAGGATACTGTTGATTTAATACTGAGACTTTTTTTAATTCCTTAATACAGGGCGGACAATCAAACGACCAAAGAATAACAAGATGATCTTTTTTATCTTTCTCCTTAACTATTTTTTCAAAACTTCCCACATCAAATAATTTTAGATCAGTGGGCGAACTTGCCTGCACAGAATTCGATAGGCTTATCGCGGGTAGGATTAACATAGAAAAAATGAATATTAGTAATCGATTCATACATTATTCCCCGACAGTTTCAAAACGATAGCCTTCATCCTGAGTGTGCCAGCTCAAATATACAGTTTCTGAATCTTTAACCAGAAGAGGATGATCGGAAGAACCCGCGGTAGCACTCACTATTTTATTTTTGCTCCAGCTGATACCAGAGTCTTTCGATTCCTTCATTAAAATATTTGTTTTTTTACCATCAAATTCTTTCCACACTAAAAAGACCATTTGGCTTGCACCACCTTTATCGATAGAAAGCACATAAGGGTGTGCAGACTGTTTATGCGCTTGGCCAAAACCCATCGGTTTATCATTACTTATATTAAACCCCGAGGCGCTGTTGCCGTAAAACAAAACATGATCGCCATCCGTGTCATTAAACCAAGTAGAGTGAACAACATTATTACCATCAACATCCAATGCGGGGCCGTGATGCGGGCAGCCATTAATTTTCCACTGCTCGTTGCTCAAGCGTATTTTCTTCGTAGGTTTCAAGGCCGAGCTGAACGTTATTAAACTGTGGTCACGAATTTGATTATTAACATCATTGCCATAAATATCACGCCAAGCAATCACCGGTAAATTGTTATTATCTAATACCATAGCAATGCGACAGCACACACAGGAGTTATCCGACAGATTTATATTTTTACTAAACGTCTTACCTTGATCAGCAGAATAACTGTAATACAAAGCACCACCGATATATTCCTGTTGCTTGTCTTTTGCGGCTTGCTGATCGCGTTTATCCAACCAACTAATAAAAACTTTGCCATCATCACTAACAACCATAGAATCAAAGCGGTGACTTATTTCCTGCAGGTCATCATTCACGGTAATCGGCTGACTGAAATTTTTACCGCCATCAACAGAGCGACTAAAACGAATATTTCCGGTATAGGGTTTACTCAAAGACTGTGTCCATGAAATATAAATATTGCCGGTATTATCCAACTGAATTTTTGCGCGATTCTCAGCGCGAGCAGCAATTTTTTCAGGGGCACGATTCACAATAGAAGGGGCTGAGTAACTCTGACCTTGATCACTAGAATACTGAACATAAACATGACCCGCAAAGACCCAAGCCAACCATAACTTACCATCAGGTCCAAAGCTCGCAGAAGGTGCCTTAGCGCACTTAAGCGAGGCAATGGTGCAAGCAACTCCATTCACTCCCTTGCCTGTAGCAGAAGCACCATGCTGCATCGCATGGCTACTGCTAAAGCACAGTAAGGTGATGAACAAAAATGATGCTAACCTGAACATAAAATTAACCTTTTATAAATTGATACTAAATCAAAATGAATAACTAGCCGAGACATACGCAGTGCGTGGCATACCTGGCGAGTATTCAAACGTTTCAGGATTACCATAAGCCGCTGGTTTATAAGTTGAATTAGTCGCATACGTTTTATCTTCTAAATTTAAAATACGCGCACTCACTTTAAACTCAGGAGTTACAGGGTAGTTAAACCGAATATTTAATAACTGATGACCTTTATACGTTTCCGTATTCGCTTGGTCCATCCAGTATTGCCCTAAATGAGAAAGTTCTAACTCAACCTTACCACCGTTTAATTGGCTAGGATGATAACCTAAAGCAACATTACCAATATCTCTTGGCGCCGCTTCTAATTGATTATCACTATAGTCTATGGTCGAATTCGGTTTCCAATCTTCGTAGGTGAATTCGGTATAGGCATAAGAAACCGCAAGATCGATATCGTTACTCAACGGTGCTGTTAAACCTGTTTCAATACCTTGGTGTAATGTCTTACCCGCGTTCATTGTTTCACTACTACCATCAGCATGCTTGAAGGTTAAAATATCATCTTCCTTCACCATGTAATAAACCGATATTTCATAATTCACTTTGCTAATGGTGTTTCCACGCAAACCAATCTCATAGTTATCCACTTTTACCGGATCAAGCTTAACCGTATTAGTCGCCTTTCCTTGACGGAATAACTGACCCTGCGACGGCACTCGAAACGCATGGCGATAAGAAGCAAACGTATTTAATTGATCGTTAATTGCATACGTCATACCCAATTTAGGACTTAAGTGTTGATACTCAACATCGGTATCTTCAGGGCGTCTATGATTGCCGGTATCGATATCCGTTAAATTATTTTCATAGTCATAACGCATGTGATCAAAACGCAAACCCGCATTCACTCTTAACTTATCGGTCGGCGAGGTTTCAACATGGGCATAAGGCGAGATAGACGAAAAGGTCACGTCATAGTCATACAGTTTTTCTTTAACCGTATAATCAACAAAATAGTTACCTTCTTTTGTTACATCAATTTTATTTTGATCCATCGAACCTGGGCTGTAATCAATATCGGTTCCAACAATTAAACGCGTACGCATTGGTGTGAAATCTTGACGAAATTTCATCATCACACCCGCCGACTTGTTTTCCGTTTTATACGTATTCGGATCGTAACTTAACGACCAGTTCGGCAATAACTCCATGCTGTTATAACGGAAGTAAGGGGTAACACTATAAAGACTCGCACCGACTTCTTTTTCAAACGCACTGGATAAACGCAGAGACTCAACTTTGCGCATAGAGATAGGCGTGTAGTTACGTGTTGGATGATTTTTATAATCGTCCTCTAGTAAACGCGAAGAACCCGCGGTTTGCTGATCAATGTTTGAAACATTCAAAACGGTTTTAACTTTAGTGCCGTCATCTAAGAAAGAATCCAAACGAACATTAGCACTTTGACGATCGTATTCGGTCGAGTCTCTCCAGCCATCGGTATGAGTCAAGTTCAAATCGGCACGAATGCCATGATTCAAACTCGCAGTTCCACCCCCTAATAGCAAACGCTGCCAACCAAAGCTGCCTACCTCTAAACTCACATCACCTTCAGTTTCTTCTGGTGCAGCCTTAGTACTCACATTAATAACCGCTGCCATCGCATCGCTGCCATGCAAAGCACTGCCTGGGCCTTTGCTGACTTCAATGCCCGCAGACTGAGGCACGTTAATTTCATACAGCGCATTGTGATTAAAGAAACCCGTAGAGCGAGTCGGAATACCATCTTCCAAATAAAGATACACAGCACCGGTCGTAATCGGCTGGCGAATTGCTGTCATGTGGCCTTCGCCACCGGTAACATTTACATGCACACCCGGCATGCGGTTTAAAACTTCAGAAGGATGGCCTGGTTGTAAAAACTCGATTTCTTCTTGGCTAATCTGACTGGTACTGGCAGTTGTTTCTGACTTCAACGCGGCTTCGCGCGTATCGGTAATCGTGACAGGCGCAAGCTCAACTTCGTCGTTATTAACTTGTGCGGCGAGTGTAAAAGAAGGGTATAAAAGGGTGGCAATGGCTAACGCTAATGGCTGCTTATGTTTCATTTTCAACTTCGCTATAAAGGACTGAGTGAAAGGAATTGAACGCAGTCTATAGAGGCCGTTGAAATTTGAAAATGTGGCACATTGTCGCACCACTGACTTAGGTCATGATGAGGGTTGCACAGTGGCATCGTGAATTTAAAAAAATCCCCGCTCGCTAATGAGCGGGGGCTTTTATTTCAACAAAAAACAATGATTAATAAGACCAAACCATACTATTAAATGTTGAAAGTTCTAATTGCACTAAAGCTCCGTGTGTTAATACTCCGTATACAATGTCTGGGTTTTTAGGATCAATCATCATTCCGCCCATATTAATACTGTTACCATTGCCAAGCGAACCGTTCATATTAACGCTTCTACGAACACCATAGGCGGACTTGAAAATAGGATCGTCCATATCTTTTACATCAGACTTAATAGGTTCTCGTGTGCCTGCCCCTAACTCAACGAATGCATGAGCACCTGCATCATTACCGGTCGCCATGACAAAACCACGACCATCTTTTTCCATGTAAACCATTCTTGTATAGCCTATACCACTGTAGGTTCCATTTTCAAAAGTCTCTAATGCACGAAAACCATCTTCAAGAGCGAACGAATACATATCGCCTTTTGATACACCCAAAACCATAGGGCCATTCTCTGGATCATCATGATAGAGCATACCTTTCACAGGGAACTGTATGAATTTACCCTCGCCAATCTTTGCATAAGCAGGTGCTCCTTTTTGCTTTCCGCCTGGATTATGGCCTTTGGCATTACCCCAAACAGAGATAGGTGTGCATGTTTTAGCATCCGCACTGATCTGCAAGATACCCTCGCCTGCACGCACATCATGCATAGAAAGATAGAATTCATCTTTTGGCCCCATAGCAAACGCTAATGCCATTACGTCGACACTATCTTGCTTCGGATACTTACCATTAGGTCGATAACATTGCCCATATTTTTCATCGGCTTTTGCCGAAAACTCCTTGTTTTGTGCTTTCCAAACCAATGAACGAGCCCCTGTATCTGGGTCAATTTTAATAATTTCAGCGCGCTTACTACTAGACTCTCCAGTACCACCCGCCAACAAGTAGATCATGCCGTCGCTGCCCCATTTCATTATGGACGGGCCCGTAAGAGGCTGTTTAGCATGATTCTTTTTAATGCCATCTGACAAGTAGCCCGAACCAAATTTTTTCATGCCACGACGTTTATCAGGATAAAGCCCCGAGACTACTCGTCTATCTTTTGTATCGATGTTCCATGCAACAATAGTCCCTGTACTTTGATAGCTTGGATTGGTCCATCTAACCACAGAGAAAAACTCACGAGTCTCTGGGCGAAAGATTCCTCCTGTCCATCTTGTTGCGCCGTTCTGTTTTCTCCAAGCATCAAATTTTGGCCCCTTACCATACTTCACAGCCCATTTAGTTTTCATCTGCTTGTTTGGATTAGCGCAGTTGACGATCCCTTCTTCAGGATCTGTATTTTTATCATTAGGGTTTAGATACTTATGGCCTGTTCCTGTCACTCGGCAACGACAATCAACTTCAAGCTTTGTTTGGAAAAGAACGTGTTCGGTATAGGCACCACAACCATAATTGTAATAAGGGCTTTCTGCGTTAGTTGTTGAGCGAATGCACTGCGCCTTACCATTATCCAACCTTTTATCTTGTCGACAACTTGAGCCATAATCACACTGCTCGAGCGGGGTTTCAGGGTCGGTTTTAAGAGCGACATAGCTATTATTATAAAGAGTTGTTCCACCTAAAGAGCCGGGATAGACGCAACGAGTAGGTTCTGACTTTAGAGAGGAGTTGGCAACAGCACTGTTGCCAATCGATACCAAAAAGGTGGCTAAAACAATATTTAAAAAATATTGCGAAAAGTTCTTCATTTTAAATTCCTTTTTATTTAATAAAATTCAATGTGCAGCCAATGCGTCACCGCAAGGTTAGCCCATAACTATAGTCTACTGCTTTAACAGTAGGCAGTTCATGAAATAATTTTAAATAATTGATTCAAGCTGAAGGCATTAAATAACTGTATTTAATACC
Organism: uncultured Gammaproteobacteria bacterium; assembly: GCA_963851095.1. Lineage (GTDB taxonomy): Bacteria > Pseudomonadota > Gammaproteobacteria > Pseudomonadales > Oceanobacteraceae > Oleispira. The sequence continues at coordinate 27,413 of CAWKOX010000031.1, forward strand.
CAATAAATTGTTACCTCATTAAACCAGATTTATTCATAAGCCTCTCACCCTAAAGGGTGGCTGGAAATAGTTTATAGAGATAGAAGGGGGATGATATGGCTGGCAATTTACGACCATCTAGAAAACTTAAAAAACTAATGTAACTCTAGATGATCATTTTCAGGTTAATTCGAGGATGACTACAATAAGTGTCTGTTAGCGTTTAAAGGCTATAAATCAGAACCTTCTTTTTCGATGATCAATTTACGATGAGGGAACGGAATCTCAATGCCTTCAGCATCTAATGCCTTCTTCATTTGTTCAGGTACTGAATACAAAACATCAAAATAATGTTCACCTTTGCAGAAAGGGCGTACCAAGAAGTCGACAGAACTATCATTCAAGGTTTCAACTTCAACAAACGGTGCAGGATCTTTCAAAATATGAGGGTGGTTAGCAAGTACCGAATTAATTACCTTACGCACCGCATCCGTATTTTCTTTATAAGCAACGCCAAAATGCATATCAACACCACGAACTTTATGGTGAGAGTGATTAGTGATTTGGCTTCCCCAAATTTCACTATTCGGAATGATAATTTGCTGATTATCAAACGTTTGTAACACCGTGGTGAATAAATCGATTTCTTGAACATTACCAAAACACCCAGCAGCATTAATGAAATCACCTGCTTTATAAGGACGGAATATTAGCAACATAACGCCAGCGGCTAAATTCGATAACGTCCCTTGTAATGCTAAGCCTACCGCTAAACTGGCTGCGCCTAAAAGCGCGATAATCGATGCGGTCTGTACACCAAAACGATTAAGCACTGCGATAGCAACAAACGCTAAAACAACGTATTTACCAATACTGCCTAAAAACCGGAATAATGTATCGTCAAGGTTGGGATGACTTTCTCCGACCTTACAAATAAGAGTATTTACTTTGTTCGCGATGAATACACCAATAATGAGAATCAAAGCGGCAAAAAGAACGTTGGTTCCCCCCGCAATAATATCGGGTAGGTATTGGTCGATGTTAATTTTATTGACTAAATCGTTCATGGGCTCTGTCCTTAAGAAGGTATGCTTACAGAATAGAGTATCACTTAGCTTAGGCAAGAAAGCAGAGGGCTATTTAACCCTTTTTAACATCTACGGGAATGCTCATGATGAAGAATTATTCATAAATAGACACTGCTGTCCCGTTAAGAATAAAGAGGAAGGCCTAATCCGCTAAGTTTGATACCGTATAAGTACGACCAAACACCGCACCGACAAAGGAATTAGACCTGTGGCACATACTTAAGCCTATTACTAAAACTTGTTCCGAGACATGAGTTCGAAGCTCTTGCAAATCAACACCATTCAGGCCGTTCGTTCCGAACTACCTCAAAATGGTCTCAGTTTGTCGTCATGCTAATGGGTCAATTAGCCGGTCGCGTGAGCTTGAGAGATTTCGTCGATAGTATTTCTGTACAGTCACATCGTTTTTATCATCTTGGTACTTCTAATATATCCCGTTCCAATCTCTCGCGCATAAATAGCGACAAGCCATATCAGCTCTATGAAGCCCTTTTTCAAAGCTATTAAACCGTTGTCAAAGTGTGGGGACCAGGTCGCTGGCTGTCGACGATAGTTCAATCAAATGGAGTTGCTTTGAAAGGTAACGGGGCAGCAGTGTAATATTATATAAAACCAGCTACTTCCTAACCGAATAATAAACCTGACTCACCACAAACAAACTCGCAGCAGAAACCACAATCGTCGGCCCAGTCGGTGTATCCCAAACAAACGAAAGTGCCATACCTGCACACACCGATAACATACCAATTAAACTCGCCAACATCGCCATTTGTTCAGGGCTTTTTGCCAAAGGTCTTGCGGCAGCGGCAGGTATAATAAGCAACGCACTAATCAACAATACGCCAACAATTTTCATCGAAATCGCCACGACTAACGCCAGCAATAAAACCAACATGGCTTTTAATCGTTTTACTGGGTAGCCATCTATCGCGGCTAATTCTTCACTCACAGTCGAGGCTAATAAACCGCGCCATTGCCAGATCAATAACCCAATCACTAATGAACCACCCGCAAAGATCCAAAGTAAATCGTTCTGGTTTACCGCAAGTAAATCACCAAACAGATACGCCATTAAATCGATACGTACATTATCGAAAAAGCTTAATACCACTAAACCAATGGCGAGCGAGGAGTGCGATAAAATCCCCAATAAGGTATCGGAGGCAATGCCCGTGTATTTATCGAGCTGCAATAAAATTAATGCTAAAACCGAGCAAGAAAATATCAGCGCTAGGGTTAGGTGAAGATCAAATAAGATCCCTAAGGTAATACCTAATAAAGCACCGTGGGCGAGGGTATCGCCAAAAAATGCTAACCGACGCCATACTACTAAGCTGCCTAATGGGCCTGCGGTTGCCGCAACGCCTAAGCCTGCGAACAAGGGGAGTAACCACCAACTAATCATGTTTGTGCTCCTGCTCTTTGCATTCGGTAGAGCCTTCAATATGGCCATCGGCACAATGTTTGTGGTCGTGGTGATGGGTATAGTGAGCCAGCTCTGGGGCGAGCTCGCCTATAGGGGCAAGAGGCGCAAATTGGTGGCCATTCTGATTGCCGAAGAGTGAGTTGTACTCGTCACTGATACTGACTTGGTCGGGGTGACCTGAGCAGCACACATGACCATTCAAACAAATCACGCGATCGGTTTGCGCCATCACTAGGTGTAGATCGTGTGACACTAATACGATGCCACAGCCTAATTCGTTACGCAGTTCGGGCAAGAGTTGATACAGCTCACGCTGACCTTGAATGTCGACCCCTTGTACGGGTTCGTCGAGCACTAATAGATGCGGTTCTATTAATAAGGCGCGGGCTAATAATACACGCTGCCATTCACCACCGGAAAGTCGCTGCACGGGCTGTTTGGCTAGTGCGGTAATGGATAGGCGTTCTAGCCATTCTTTTACGCGTTCTTTACGAGCTCCGGGGGCGAGCATAAGAAAGCCAGTGACCGATAACGGTAGACGATCGTCTATGCGTAATTTTTGCGGCATGTAGCCGACTCGCAAACCTTTGCGGCGGGTGATTTTACCGGAGTCTGCGGTATGTAAGCCTAGCAAGATGCGCAATAAGCTCGATTTACCACAACCGTTGGGGCCTATGATGGTGACAATTTCGTTTTCACAAATCGCCATATCGATGTTCTGTAATACGTGGCGATCGCCCCAAGTTTGGTTGATGCCTTGGGCGCGAACGAGGGTTTCCGCTTCGGCTTTAACGACAACTAACTCAGGGTTCATGCGTTTTGGCCCGCACATTGCTGGCAAGTGCCAACGATTTCGGTGATTTGCGTTTCAGCTTCGAAGCCTTGAGTTTTTGCAGTATCTGATAGCGTGGTGAACAAAGACTGCACTTCCATCTCGTGAGCTTTACCGCACACCTTACAAATTAAGAAGCAGCTTTGATGTTCGTGCCCAGGGTGTGAGCAACCTATAAATGCGTTAAGCGAAGCTAGGCGATGAACTAGGCCTAGGTCGAGCAAGAAATCGAGGGCGCGATACACCGTTGGAGGTGCAGAGTTAAAACCATCTGCGGCTAAGGCAGGCAGTAGATCGTAGGCCCCCATGGGCTTATGGCTCTGCCATACTAGTTCTAATACGCGCTTGCGGATGGGTGTTAAACGTACACCTTGCTCAATACAGAGCTTGGTCGCTTGTTGCAGTGCGGTATTGATACAACCTTGATGGTCGTGCGGGTGGTAAGCTGAAGCAGACATAAAACAAGGTGCTCTAATCAGTTAACTCGTTTATAAAAAATAACAGATCGTAAAAATATCAGATCGTAACAAAATTAAAGGTTATAATATTACAATTTGACTCAATCTGCTTATTTATATTTATGAAAAAACGTATTTCTACTCTGCTATCAACGACATTAGTACTGCCTGTCATGCTGGCTACAAGCCTATATTCTAGTGCTGTTAATGCACGAATCTTGGTATCGAATAAGCCTTTAGCGCTGATTGCTGCGACAACTTATCCTACAGAGCAAATCGATATCCTTGTTCCCGATGGTATGTCTCCGCACGACTACAGCTTGCGACCGTCCGATATTGGCAAGATTCGCCAAGCAGATAAGATTTTATGGGCTGGCGACCATATGGAGCCGTACTTGGCCAAGTTTGCGGCTGAATCTGCACGCTCTAAATCCAATTCAATCGAATGGCTGGATGCGACTCATCTTATGGAAGACATGGGTCTCTATGGTAGTGATCCACATGTTTGGCTTTCTCCTAAATTAGCCATAGAGATCAGCCAGCGCATCAGTGCTTGGAACCCTACAGATGTTGAGCAAGCGAAAAAAGATCATCAAGCTTTTGCTAAACAGCTAACCGCTTTGGTAGAAGAAAGTAAGACAATCCTTGCTCCACTAAAGCAGTCTGGCTTTTTTGTTTTTCACCAAGCCTATGACTATTGGTTTCAGGCCATTGATATTAAGCAGCTGGGGGCCTTCACTCTGTCACCAGAGCGTAAGCCCGGTGCTCGCCACATTCAGAACATGCGCAGTCAGCTTAAAAATAAAGAAGTGGCGTGTGTGCTGTCTGAGCCACAATTCAGCCCTGCACTGATAGAAACCGTGGTTAATGGTTTAGCTATTAATCGTGGCGAGCTAGACCCTCTTGCTGGTAGCAGTACGTTAAGTAAAAGTGCTTATATTGATTGGTTAAGCGCAATGACGGCGACGTTATCTGAGTGCCTAAAATAAAGAGATTATCGCCGTACCTTTGTATTGCGAATGGGTGAACACTGGATCAGTAATAAGCGGCTTGATGATTTGATTTTTCCCGCGCATAGTAGACAAAAGCACAATAAAGGAGTGTCTTTTAATGTCTACTGCAGAAGCGTTATTACATTCGTTACGACAGCAAACAAAAACGGGACATACGCATAGCGATGAACCTGACTCTCTACCCAGTCTCTATCTTCGTATACGCCAACAGTCATTAACACTCTGCCAAGAACTTGAGATTGAAGATTTCGAGTTACAAGCCGACGATTTTGTCAGCCCTATAAAATGGCACCTTGCTCATACCAGTTGGTTTTTCGAAACTTTTATTTTAAAAAACATTTCTGATTACCGTATTTTCCATCCTCAGTTCGAATATTTATTTAACTCTTATTACAATGCGGTAGGGAAACAATACCCTCGAAATAAACGCGGCATAATGTCACGCCCGACCGTGAGTGAAGTTAAATCTTATCGTCAGTATATTGATCAAAAAATATTAGCCTTATTCGACAGTAACGATGAGCTACTTGATGAATACAAAGAGTTAATTATTTTAGGATTAAACCATGAACAGCAGCATCAAGAATTGATGCTTACCGATCTTAAATATAACTTATCGTTTAATCCGCTATACCCTATTTATGCCAAAGCAAAATTTCCTGAAGGTCACGAGCCTAATAGTGAACAAGCTGATTGTATTATGCCATTGGAGTTTATTGAATTTGGCGGTGGCATTTATAATTTTGGTAAGAAAGGTAATGGATTCAGTTTTGATAATGAAACGCCCAGACATCAAGCATTGATTAATGATTTTCGTTTAGCTAATCGCTTAATTACGAATGCTGAATATTGTGAATTTATCGATAATGGCGGTTATCAAGATTCATCTCTTTGGTTAGCGGATGGTTGGAGCTGGGTACAAAATAATAATATTACGTCACCTCTTTATTGGCACTTAGAAAGTGATGATGGCCAACCGTCTCAACGTTATGAATTTCGGTTGACGGGTTATGGACAACTGCACCCACAGCAACCGGTAACGCACGTCAGTTTTTATGAAGCAGATGCTTTTGCTCGCTGGGCGGGTAAGCGTTTGCCAACCGAGTATGAGTGGGAAGTCGCCAGTAAGAAGCGTGAAATTAAAGGAACCTTTGTTGAGTCTTTAAGTTTTCATCCCCTAATGATTAATCCCGTTAGCGAGCATCATCCCAAGGATGGTATGAAACAATTATTTGGCGACTGCTGGCAGTGGACACAGAGTTCTTATGCGCCCTACCCACAATTCAAAACACCAGAAGGCGCCGTCGGCGAATACAACGCTAAATTTATGTGCAACCAAATGGTTTTACGGGGTGGATCCTGTGTTTCTCCCAAAGATCATTTACGCACAACGTATCGCAACTTTTTTTACCCGCAAGATCGCTGGCAATTTACCGGTATTCGTTTGGCCGAGGATGCTTAACATCAGAATGTATTGAAAAGACTGATAATTTAATTTTGGCCTAGATATATTACGTATAATAAAGGATTTATCGATATGAATGATATTCAGCAGAAGACATCGTTTGATTTATCAAACCGTAAAAGATTACGTTTTTATGACAACCAACCTGCTGCTGAAGATATTTTATCTGAGGTTATTTCTGGTTTAAGCCAAAATCAGAAAGTACTTCCCGCTAAATTTTTTTATGACCATATCGGTTCTAGATTATTCGAAGCCATTACCCAACTTCCTGAGTATTATCCGACTCGCATCGAAATAAATTTATTAAGAAAGCATCATAAAGAGATTGCAGATTTATTAGATAATGATGTTTGGTTATTAGAATATGGCAGTGGTGCAAGTTTAAAAATACGTTTGCTATTGCAAGCTATAAAGCCAAATTGCTACGTTCCTATGGATATTTCAAAAGATTTTTTATTATCATCTTCAGAAAGCCTCATCGATGATTATCCTTGGCTGAATGTGTATGCGGCTTGCGTTGATTATTCTCAGCCGGTACGCCTACCTGCGGACATGGCAACCAGCGCGCAAAAACTGGGTTTCTTCCCTGGCTCTAGCATTGGCAACTTTGCCCCTCACGAAGCGCAAATATTTTTGCAAGGTGTGCGTAAAACCTTAGGCAAAGACGGCGCGATGTTAATTGGCGTTGATTTAATAAAAGATACGCAGGTATTAGAGGCTGCTTATAATGATTGCCAAGGCGTAACAGCGGCATTCAACTTGAATATTTTACATCACATTAATAGCGTACTAGGGACTCAATTAAACGCTGATCACTTTGAGCACCGAGCAATTTATAGCGAAGAAAAAAATCGTATTGAAATGCACCTAGTGAGCTTAATAGATCAGATCGTTAATATTTATGATGCGACTAAAACAGAAAGTCCGATTAAAAATATTATTTTCAAAGCAGGAGAATCAATTCATACCGAAAACTCTTACAAGTATTCTAAACAAAGCTTTACTGATTTAGTTGAAGGGGCAGGATTTGAAGTTCGTGAGCATTGGTCAGACGGAAAAGGTTATTTTTCTCTATTTTATTTAAGTTGCTGTTAGCGGTTATTCTAATTATATAGTTGAAAAACAACCGCTATGAAAACTTAATATTGTGTTTCTCTATGACGCATAAGTTTAAGGAAATATTCCATCGGATCTTTGATCGTCGTGACTAATGCCGCCATCGGGTCTTTAGCAATTGCTTCTGCTTGATGTTGCTGAGTCGTTAAACGGCTCAACCAAAAACGCAACGCCGCTGCACGTAAACACATCCCCCATGCTTGCTGCTCTAACTCGGTTAATTCGCGTACCGATTGATAGCCTGCCATTAATGCTGGCAAGTTACCTTCTATCCAAGTGCCATTATCGTTAGCGCACCAGTCATTCGCAACAATGGCCAAATCAAATAGCCAAGCATCTTGGCAAGCGTTATAAATATCTAAAATAGCGCCTAATGCATCGCCATCTTTTTCATTTCTAAGTTCAGCGATTTCAAATAACGCATTATCGTGAAACAAATCACCATGAATTAAACCACGCGGTAAGCTATACCAAAGTTCAGTATTCGACTCTTGAAATTCAATTTCATCCACCAGCACCTGCTGCTGTTCTTCGGTCAATAACGGTTCGTTTAATGGCCTTGTAGTTGCGTTTACCTGAATCAGTGCGCGTCCAATTTCTGGCCACCACTGAAGGCCGCGATTATTTTCTTCCAACTGCAAGCCGTCACCGGCTAAATGAAATTGCGCTAAAGCTGTTCCTATTTGCTGGCAATGGTCTGCGGTTATTTTTTCAGGGTGGGAGCCGGGTAAGCAAGGGCAAAGAATAGCAGGCTTGCTTTTTAGCTCATGTAAATACAGCCCAGCATCATCTGCAATAGGGCCAGGTACCGGAACACCTTGTTCTGCTAAGTGGCGGCCTATGTTAATAAAGCTCTCAACTTCTTCTGCATTGTGATGCTCAAAAATCGTTAATACGTATTTTTTGCCGCCAACTTCAACAAAGAAATTAGTATTTTCAACACCTGCACTGATGCCTTGATGATTTTCATAATCACCTAAAGAAAATTGACTTAGATAAGCAGCGACTTCTTTCGCTGAAAGATCAGTATAAACAGACATGGAATTAGACTTACATTTTATAAAAAGAGGGAGAGTGACCTTAGCCACTCATAAGCGAATCGTTTTCTTGGCTTTTTTGCCAATCATATAATTACCAGCGAAAAATAACCCAGCTTGGAACAGAAACATCGGGCGCATCTGACTGAATATATTGACCATCTTCGGCATTTTTAATGTCAGAAGGTTTCAAATAATAAGGCTTGCCATACTTAGGCACGACTTTAATTTCGACAATTTCACCACCGCGACGATACTCATAAAAAGTCTTATCACCGTCATTACGAATAACAACTTCTTCACTGCCTGTCCCTGCTGCATAAGCAGGGCCGCTAATCAGTGCAAAAGCACATGCGAAAGTCACAAGTAGGGTACGCATCATGGTAAGCTATGCCTCATTCAAATATTAAACATCATCTCTATTACCATTGTACCCTTTTTACACCTCAGTGCACCGAGTAACGTATTTAGACCACAGAGTAAAAGAGAATCTGTTACGGATAATTTTATGTCAGAATCTACAGTAAAGTCGGCATCAGCTCCGGCTATTTTAGTCGATGGATCGTCCTACTTATTCCGCGCATACCACGCGATGCCGCCACTAACCAACTCAGTCGGCCACCCAACAGGGGCGATTCGTGGCGTGATCAACATGATGCGCAAGCTGCAAAAAGATTATCCAGAATCTCAAATTATCGTGATTTTTGATGCCAAGGGTAAAACCTTTCGCAACGACATGTACCCAGAGTACAAGGCCAACCGTCCATCGATGCCCGACGAATTGCGCGTTCAGATTCAGCCCATTCACGACATCATCAAGGCCATGGGCTTGCCATTGCTAGTAATTGACGGTGTAGAAGCTGATGACGTGATTGGCACCTTGGCGGCACAAGCCACTGAAGGTAAACGCGACGTCATCATCTCGACCGGCGATAAAGACATGGCGCAACTGGTTAACGAGCACGTTAGCTTGATTAATACCATGACAGAGACCTTTATGGATGTGAATGGCGTAATCGAGAAATTTGGCGTGCGCCCCGATCAAATCATCGATTACCTCTCTTTAATGGGTGACAAGGTCGATAACATCCCCGGTGTTGAAAAATGTGGCCCTAAAACCGCCGTTAAATGGTTAGACGCCTATGAAACTCTGCAGGGCGTGATCGATAACGCCGATACGATGAAAGGAAAAATTGGTGAAAACCTGCGAGCGGCCATCGAGTTTTTACCGCTATCGTACGAACTGGCCACGATTAAGTGTGACGTAGCGCTAGAACACAACTTACCCGATATCGAAACGCAAGCGATTGATAAAGAAGCCCTTTTGGCATCGTTCAACGAATTCGAATTTAAATCTTGGGTCACCGAACTGGGTGGAAATCTCGAAGAAAAATCGGCCACCGCGACTAAAAACGGGGCTAAAGCTAAAGATGATGCAAGCGAAGCGGGTTCCTCTACAGCGTTACCAGTAGACGTGATCGAAACGGATTATCAGATCATTTTTGATCAAGCTCAGCTTGATGAGTGGCTGGCTAAATTAGAAAAGGCCGAACTATTCGCCTTCGATACCGAGACAACGTCACTTAATTACATGGAAGCCGAAATCGTTGGTTTCTCTTTCGCCATCGAAGCAGGCACCGCCGCTTATGTACCGCTGGCTCACATTGGCCCCGATACGCAATTAGAAGATGCTCCCACTCAACTGAATCGCGATGCTGTTTTAGCTCAGTTTAAGCCTATTTTAGAAAGTGCAGACCACAAGAAGGTCGGGCAGCACTTAAAGTATGACGCTCACGTATTAGCGAATTACGGTATTGAACTAAAAGGCATACAGTTCGATACCATGCTGGAATCTTACATTCTTAACTCGGTCGCGACCCGTCATGATATGGACAGCTTAGCGTCGTATTATTTAGGCACTAAAACCACCAAGTTTGAAGAGATCGCAGGTAAGGGCGCCAAACAAGTCACCTTCGACAATATCGAAATTGCCATCGCAGGGCCGTACGCCGCCGAAGATGCTGACATCACCTTGCGTTTGCACCAAGTCCTTTGGGCGCAGTTGAATGAAAGTGACAAAGCCGATCTAAAGACGGTATTTGAAGAGATTGAATTACCGCTCGTGGAAGTATTAACCAAAATCGAAGCCAATGGTGCTTTGATCGACCCTGATATTTTGCACGAGCAAAGCGGCCAACTAACCGCGCGCTTAGCCGAATTAGAACAACAAGCCCACGATGTCGCAGGGCAGGTATTCAACCTAGGTTCGCCTAAGCAGCTCGCCGAGATTTTGTTCGAAAAACTTGAATTACCCGTAGTGAAGAAAACCCCAAAGGGCGCACCATCAACAGCAGAAGAAGTATTAGTTCAGCTCGCCGAAGACTACGAACTGCCTAAGCTGATTTTAGAAAACCGCAGTTTGAGCAAGCTAAAATCGACCTATACCGACAAGCTACCCTTGATGATCTGCAAGCGCACCGGCCGTTTACATACCTCGTATCACCAAGCAACCGCGGCAACGGGGCGCTTATCGTCGACTGATCCGAACTTACAAAACATTCCGGTTAAAAGCGAAGAGGGCCGTCGTATTCGTAATGCCTTTGTCGCACCCGAAGGCTATACCATGGTCGCTGCGGATTATAGCCAGATTGAATTACGCATCATGGCGCATCTGTCTAAAGATAAAGGGTTATTAACCGCCTTTGCTAACGGTGTCGATGTGCATACTGCAACGGCAGCAGAAGTGTTTGGGGTGACCATTGATAACGTCGAACCCAATATGCGCCGCAGCGCCAAAGCGATTAACTTCGGCTTGATTTACGGTATGTCAGCCTTTGGCCTAGCCAAGCAACTAGGGGTTGGCCGAGGCCAAGCACAAGAATACGTTGATCTATATTTTGAACGCTACCCTGGGGTGAAATCCTACATGGATAATACTCGCGCAGACGCGGCGGATGCCGGTTACGTTGAAACCATCTTTGGTCGTCGTCTATACCTGCCAGACATCAAGGCTAGAAGTGCACAGCGTCGCCAACACGCCGAGCGTACCGCGATTAACGCACCGATGCAGGGCACAGCCGCCGACATCATCAAAAAGGCCATGATTAAGGTCTCTGACTGGCTAGCAACACAAGAATTTGATGCTCAAATGATTATGCAAGTACACGATGAATTGGTATTAGAAGTGAAAACTGAGCAGCTAGAAGCCTTCTCGGCCAAGCTAAAAGACATCATGGAGAATGCCGTTAAGATCGATGTGCCGCTGATTGTGGATGTGGGCTTTGGTAAAAACTGGGGTGAAGCGCATTAATTTAGCTTAATTCGCCGCTAAGTGGAATTATCGAAAAAGGGGGCTATAGTTAATTTAGGTAGCCAATATATGCACTCCCTACCTCCAGTTAGGTCTAACGTTATGGCTAAATTTTAGCGGTAATGTCCCTTTCTTCGGTGATTCCCCAAAGATCCGAAGCCTAGCCCGATTGATTCCCCCAATTATCAATCGGGCTCTTTTTTGCCTGTCATAAAATATTTTTTAATGCCAAAGACTTCTTTACCTACGATTTAGACAAATTTTAGGCAAAAAAAAGCCCTACACTCTAAAATTCATCAAGAACTAAAGTCATAAGGGCTAATTTAAACGGCTAGCTCAATAATTAAGCAGGAGGCTCATTACCTTCGATGAAGGGCGCATCAGCACCTTCAGCATCGTCTTCATGAAACTCGGTATTATCCATAAACCACTTGGTCAAATGCTTACGTAATTCTTTTACGCCATCGCCTTTCAACGATGAAAACATCTGCACAGTCGCTAACTCGCCCATATTGGCAACCGCTTTACGTACTTGCAGCATGGTTGCAGAGGCAGGGCCGCGCTTAAGCTTGTCGGCTTTGGTTAGCAAAATGTGCAAAGGCATATTCGATTCGTGCGCCCAATCGACCATTGTTTGGTCAAATTCGGTCATTGGATGACGAATATCCATCACTAAAACGAGGCCACGTAGACAATCGCGCTTGTCTAAATACGCACCTAACTGCTTTTGCCACTCAATTTTGATCGCTTTTGGTACTTTGGCGAAGCCATAACCTGGCAAATCCACGAGTCGATAAGGCGTATCATCAACTTGGAAAAAGTTAATTAACTGCGTTCGACCAGGGGTTTTACTGGTTCGAGCGAGTTTTGTCTGTTCGGTTAGGGCGTTAAGCGCACTCGATTTACCAGCGTTTGAGCGGCCTGCAAAGGCAATCTCTACACCGTCCCATTGAGGGCATTGAGTGAACTTTGCGGCGCTTTGCATGAACCGAGTCTTGGTATAAATCAATGTTTGTGCATTTAACATAAGGTAAACGTAATGACCGTAAGGAAATTAATGGTATATAATCATCGGCTTTTTAAATCCGGCAATGAATTGTATCATAGTCGGGTGAATCAAAGCCGTGCATTTTTAATTAGCTCCCAATGAGGAATCTCAATATGAAAAAACTCGCGCTTCTTGCAACTATCGTTGCAGCGACTAGCTTTAATGCCAACGCGTTTGATGTTGACACTAAATATAAGCAAACTTGCAGTATATGCCACGGCATGGGTGTTGCTGGCGCTCCAAAAGCATTTGATAGTGCTGCTTGGGCTCCTCGCATGGCAACAGGCATGGACAAAATGGTTGCTAGTGTTAACAACGGTAAAGGCGCTATGCCACCAAAAGGTTTGTGTAATGATTGTACTGATGACCAGTACAAAGCATTAATCAACCACATGGCAACTAGCAAATAATTAATTTTTTATAATAACTGGACCTGACGATGAAAAAACTACTGATTAGCTTAATCGTTTCTGTTGGCCTCATGTCTGCTGCACAAGCAGGCGATGCGGTTGCAGGAAAAACCAAGGCAGCCACTTGCGGTGCCTGCCACGGCGCTGACGGTAATAGCTTAGCCCCGAGCTTCCCTAAAATTGCTGGCCAAGGCGAGCGTTATTTAGTGAAGCAAATCACCGAGATTAAGAATGGTGACCGTCAGGTTCCTGAAATGCTAGGTTTCGTAATGGGCTTAAGCGAAACGGATATTGCCGATATCGCTGCGTATTACGCGGGTCAAACAGCGTCTAGTGGTGCTGCTGATGCTGCACTAGTAGAAGCGGGCAAGCGTATTTTCTTAGGCGGAAACGAAGCAACGGGCGTTCCAGCTTGTATCGCTTGTCATAGTGCAGACGGTAAAGGTATCGCAGCTGCAGGCTTCCCACGTGTAGCGGGTCAACATGCCACTTATACTGAGAAGCAGTTAATGGATTTCTACAACGCTAAGCGTACTAACGACGCCAGCAATGTAATGCGTGATATTGCTTCACGTATGCATATGGATGAAATCAAAGCAGTTTCTAGCTACATCCAAGGTTTGAAATAACCTAACTCACTAATTGACAGTTTTCTTTTTGGGATCGCTCTTTTAAGGATTTAATTGTCATCTAGTGTAAAAAGCGGCTTCGGCCGCTTTTTTTATGCCTGGTATATCTACCTAAGGTGGAACCTTTATGCCACAATCATTGTCAATGACACTTATAAACACTTAATTTTAAATAATCTGGAGAACTCCATGTTCAGACGTTTAGTCGCCAGCACTGCCATTCTTTTTGCCAGTTTTACCGCTTCGGCCGCCGATGGCCACAACCATCAAGAAGCGCCGATTAAGGATATGAGCAAAGCTTATTCGTTAATCGAACAACCTCAAGCCGTGCCTGCCAATGGTAAGTTGCATGTTGAAGAATTATTTTGGTATGGCTGTGGCCACTGTTTCTCGCTAGAAGAACATGTAACGTCTTGGGTTAATAAGCTACCAAAAGATGTTGAATTTAGCCGTGTTCCAGCGATGTTTGGTAAGCCTTGGGTTATTCATGCTCAGCTTTATTACATGGGTGAAGTATTGGGTATTACCGAACAGTCTCATGGTGATATTTTTAAAGCGATCCATATCAATGGCAAACGCCTTCAGCGTAAATCAGAGCAACAAGAGTTCTTTGCAGCTTATGGTGTGAGCGAATCCGATTTTGAAAAAGCTTATAACTCATTCACGGTTAAGAGTCGCCTAAAGCAAGGTGATAAACGCATCCGTAACTATCGAGTCAGTGGCGTACCAGCCATTGTTGTAAATGGTAAGTACCTAGTCGACGCATCATCAGCCGGTGGCCAGCATAATATCTTTAAGGTTGTTGATTACCTGCTTGAGAAAGAGCGTAACCAATAAACATGTTAGGACGATAGCATGGTCAATCAAAGACTGAGTCTATCCGAATTCCTCGCGGCCCTGCCTGATGCAGACAAGGCCGCGAATCAGCTAAACCTCATCAGTTTTAATATTCAGGTCGGTATTCAGACCGCCGCCTATCACCACTATCTCACCCGCAGTTGGCAACACATGCTGCCCTGCAAAGCACGCACCCCCACTCTTGATCGCATTGCCGATATATTAAGACACTTCGACATTGCAGCCTTGCAAGAAGCCGATGGTGGCAGCTGGCGCAGTAACTTTATCAATCAAGTTGAACATCTCGCCGATAAAGCAGATTTCCCACATTGGTATCAGCAAACCAACCGTAATTTGAAACCGATTGCGAAGCACAGTAATGGTTTACTATCTCGCTTGGCCCCTTACAAAATCGAATATCACAAGCTGCCCGGGCTACTGCCTGGTCGTGGCGCTATGGTGATGAAAATTGGTCGCGAAGATCCACTCATCATTATCGTATTACACCTAGCACTAGGCATTAAGACTCAAGCCGAGCAATTGGGTTACATTCAATCTTTGGTTAAAGATGCGCGTCATGTGGTGATAATGGGCGACTTAAACAATCACGCCGAGCACTTGCTGACCAATACACCACTGGCCGATTTAAACTTTCAATCGGTTAGTCCTCTTTTGCACACATTTCCAAGCTGGCAGCCACAGCGAGGATTAGATCATATCCTTGTCAGCGATAGCTTACAGATCAACAAAGTAGCGGTTTTAGATACCCCAATTTCTGATCATCTTCCCATCGCCATGCAAATTCAGCTGCCTAATAAAATTATTCTTTAATATTTAGTCATTCAAAAACAGCACTTCTCTTAATATTTTCTATACTCATTAGTATTCATACTGACACTGGTAAAGGGACTATGTCGCAAGCAAGCGATAATTCAGGTAAAGCAGCCAACAAATGGCGTGATAAATACCTGGATCTCATAGAAAAGCACGAGAAGCTAGAAAAAAGCAGCGAGAGCAAGCAAGATCAAATGCGCCGAGCATTGGTGATTGTTTCTCTATTGGCTGAAGGTCAATCAGATACCATTGATAAACCACTCGCGACATTGCGTGATGCCATTAAGCCTCAAAATGATGGCGTCGGTCTTGAATCCAGCGTTCAAGTTTTACAGGCCGAAGTTAATCGTTTTGAAGAGCAATGGCAGCTACAAAGTAATGAAGTTTTGCAAAGTCTGCAGAAAGCTTCAAAAAATTTATTACGACTGCCGTGCTCTAGTGAAGAGAAACGTCGCATCAAAAAGATTGTCAGTAAATCGAAGGAGCACCTGAAACAGTGGTCTGGTTATGGCAAGCAGCTCCAAGCGTGGTCTGAACTATTATCTGATTTATCGATTGATCTAGACCCTGAAAATTTGGCCAAAGCCGCTTCGGGTGGATTTTTTAGTCGTTTTTTTCAAAAAAAATCCTCTATAGAAAGCCTATCAAAAGAAGCCTTAGCTAATTCAGAAGATCAGTCCTGCGATATCCCTGAAGAAGCAGCAGGTTGCTTAAATAAAAGTACTCTTGAGGTTGAATCTGAGACTGAACCTGAGACCTTACAAGGCGCAACCAATACAAAATCGGGCGATCATAAAGCCCCTAGTCATAACGACGCGCCAACACCCAGTTATGACCATATAGAGCAAGAAATCACTTCAATGCTCACAAATTTACTCGCTCAGCTGGTGATCCCTTCTCGCTTTAATGAGCAGCTAGACAATCTTAAACATAAATTAATGAGTAAGTTGAACTGGTATGAACTTGTGCCCTTGCTCGAACAAGTGTCGAATCTCGTCATCGATGCACTAGGCGATGGCCAAGAAGAATTTGAAAACTTTTTACAAGGCTTAGATCAACGCTTAGAAACGATTCAGCAACTGGTTAATAATGCCTCTCAAAGCCAGGTCAATCGCAGTGAAGCGCGAACGGTATTTGAAGGCATGCTAGAAGGGCAGGTTGATGAGATTCGCTCAGTCGTCAATAACAAGCATGATCTCGGAGAGTTAGGCCACAGTATTACCCAGCATCTGGGGATCATCATTCAGGCGATGCATGACTTTAGTTCGGAAGAGCACCAGCGCGAGGATGAGCTAAAACAACAGCTCGGTGATATGCAACTGCGCCTTGATGAAATGGAAAAGCTGGCCCAATCAGCGCAGCATGCGATTGAAGAGCAGCGTAAAAAAGCGATGCACGATTCATTAACCGGACTGCCCAATCGAGAATCTTACCAGCAGCGCTTAGACCAAGAAGTACAACGTTTTCAACGCTATGGTGGCAAGCTGTCTCTGATGGTCTGCGATGTGGATTTGTTCAAACGAATTAACGATACCTATGGCCACCTTGCGGGTGATAAGGTTTTAAAAATCATCGCAAAATCTTTACAAAAAAACTTACGAAGCAGTGATTTTATCGCCCGCTTTGGCGGTGAAGAGTTTGTTGCTTTAATGCCTGAAACGTCTGCGGATGAAGCCTTGATCGTTGCTGAGAAATTGCGTAAAAAAATTGAAGAGAGCCCGTTTAACTTTAAAAAAGAACCCGTCCAAATCACCGTGTCTTTTGGCATTAGCGAAATTGTTGAAGGGGAAAGTATCGACGAGGTCTTTAACCGAGCCGATAAGGCGCTTTATAAAGCCAAAGAGAGTGGACGTAATCAAGTGCAAATAGGCTGAGAGATAAACTTACTATTTTCTTAATGCAGGTCAAAGCTCATCCTGCTAATTCCTCTATTATGCAACGATCACTTGGCATTTTAAGGATCTATCATGACTTCAATCCCCGACTACATGACCGCTAAACACCGTGAGTGTGACGAAGTTTTTTCCCTTGCTGAATCCAATGCTGCAGCAGGTGATTGGCTGCTGGCTGCCAAAAACTGGCAAGCGTTTAAAGATGAATTATTAACTCACTTTGGCCAAGAAGAAGAGACACTATTTCCTGCATTTGAACAAGCAACCGGGATGACGAATGGCCCCACTCATGTCATGCGTATGGAGCACCAACAAATGCGTGCCTTACTGCAAGATATTGATCAGGCAATGAAAGGCCAAGATAAAAATACTTACCTAGGCTTATCTGAAACATTAATGGTCATGATGCAGCAACATAATATGAAAGAAGAAATGATGCTCTACCCAATGATGGCGCAACACCTGAATCAAGGTGAAGACATCATTGAATCGTTTAAAGCGTAACTTGAATTATTCATAGCCATGATATTTATTGCAATCGATGTACGTGAATTAGCACCACCTGAACCCATGACGGCCATTTTGCAGGCTTTATCAACCTTGCCAAAAGGAGATGGCTTACGTGTGCATCATAGTCGCCAGCCATTCCCGCTCTACGAGCAGCTCACATCTGCTGGCTGGGAATATGAGTGCGAGAAAAAAGCAGAAGACTATTTTTTAATTTCCATCTATCGCCAGCAGGAGAAACCCACATGAGCTTAGCGGGTTTGTCCTTTAACGCTTTACCCCCCATCCGCTTGCCGTTTCGCTTTTTTATTACTGCCCCCATTTTTATTTTACTGTGTGCAGGGCTCATCGCCTATAGCGGCCCCGACTTATGGCTAGGCCGCTGGCAACCCCCCATGCTCGCGCTGGTGCATGGCTTTACCTTAGGTTTTTTAACCATGGTTATGCTGGGCGCATTGTTACAGCTATTACCAGTCATCGCTGGCATTGGAATTCCTCACCCAGAACTTTTAGCGCCCCTGACTCACGGCTTACTCTCTGTAGGCACGCTAATGCTATTATGGGGTTTTCTCCAGTTTCATAGCAGCTTCATCTTAGCCGCTATGTGGCTGATCGCGATAGGTTTGGGTATTTATATTAGCGCTCTGTTTTGGGTTTTAATCAAACACATTAGCCAAGGAGACTCTCTGTTAGGCTTTCGTTTGGCTATTTCATCTTTGCTTGTGGTGGTGTTATTAGGCTTAGCTCTATTGGGTCGCTACCTAGGTATTGAATGGATTCCGCCCAGTAAGCATTTAACCAATGTTCATGCTTTATGGGGGCTCGTCGGTTGGGCAGGGATATTGATTATTGCGGTTAGTTATCAAGTTATTCCGATGTTTCACGTTGCGCCGTCATTTCCATTAATAGTGCGCCGATTTCTTACGCCCTTGATCTTTATTGGGCTATTGCTGAGCATCGCGCTCCCCAGTTATTCACTTCCTGCTCTAAGCCTCTTACAAGGCTTATTCGCTTTGGTTTTATTGCTCGTCATTCATCGACGTAAACGCAAAGTGCCCGATACTAGCATTCGTTATTGGCAGCTTGGAGCGTCGGCTTTATTGTTAACCAGCGTGCTATTTTTTATTCCTGAAGGCATTTGGAATGAGTACCTCGACATTGATAAAACCCTGTTGCTCACTGCGTTATTTATGTATTTGTATTTGATGTCGATTATTGAAGGGATGTTATTAAAAATACTGCCTTTTTTAAGCTATACGCATCTGCAGCAGCGCTGTTTAATTGATTTTACAGCCATGCAATATATCCCAAACATGCATGAGTTTTTTGATAAAAGGCATGGTCAATGGCTTTTCTATTCGCATGTAATTAGCGGCTTAATATTAATATGGGTATTATTTCAGCCTAGTGATTATTATATCTTCGCGATTGCACTGGTATTGGAGTCGACTGGGCTACTGGTGATTATGCTAAAAACGATGAAACTCTATTTTGCGGTCGATAAAAAGATCTCCCAAGCGGCAAAAGATAGAGTTGAGCCGCCAACAGCCTCGTTTAAAAACACATAAGAAAGCACATAATATTGCCCACAAAAAAGGCCGAACTTCTGACTGATAGTCTCATCAGTCAGAAGTTCGGCCTTTTAGTTTTTACAACTTAATGCTCTTGTCAGCGTCTTTATTTTAAGCGCTTACTACTGGTTCACTGCTGCTATTTAGCAGCGTTCTGTAAAGCAGCAATGCGATCATCTAGTGGAGGGTGGCTAGCAAATAAAGCCGATAATTTACCTTCGCCACCAATACCAAAGGCCACCAGCTCGCCACTGAGTTCACTTGGCTGATCATAGGTTTCTTTTAAGCGCATAAGAGCACTTGCCATCGCAGCATTGCTGGTTAACGCTGCACCCGCTTCATCTGCACGATATTCACGACGACGACTAAACCAAGCAACGATGGTTGAGGCTAGAATACCCAATACAATTTCTGCAACAAAAGTGGTCACATAAAACGCGATACCTGGGCCATCTTCGTTTTTGAAAACCGCTTTATCAACAAAGTTACCGATGATACGGGCAAAGAACATAACAAATGCGTTTACCACACCTTGAATCAAGGCAAGGGTAACCATGTCGCCGTTGGCAACGTGGCCAATTTCGTGGCCTAAAACCGCAGCCACTTCGTCTTTATTCATACGCTGTAATAGCCCGGTCGAGACCGCAACAAGGGCGTTGTTTTTATTCCAACCCGTGGCAAAAGCATTCGGCGCATCAGAATGGAAAATACCCACTTCTGGCATGCCAATACCAGCTTTGTCGGCAAGCTCTTTTACCGTGCTATACAACCACTGTTCAGAAGCATTTTGTGGTTGATCAATCACTTGAACACCCATGCTTCGCTTGGCCATCCACTTAGAAATCAGTAAGGATACAAAGGACCCTGCCATACCAAACACCAAGCAGAAGGCGAGCAGGTTATTTAGATTTAAGTTATTACCTTGTTCTAGATAACTACCCACACCCAATAAACTTAAGGTGATACTGGCAACCGCGATGACCGCTAAGTTGGTTAATAAAAATAATACGATTCTCATCATCAGAGAATGCTCCTCAAAATGGACTAACGCGCAAGACTGCTCGTTAATGGGTTACTGCATTAAATATCTACAATAATTGTATATATGCCGTCTATTGACGGCATTTTCAACAATTATTAGCGCTTTAAAAGATTCTTTTGGTCAGAAAATGTCAACGAGCAAATACGCTCGAGACAAGAAGGGCTATGCCTTGGCGGGAACTAAGCTATTGCGCATACTGCTGATCACAGGAGCTGAATCAGGTCGAACG
The DNA here is from genome assembly GCA_963851095.1 of uncultured Gammaproteobacteria bacterium. Taxonomy (GTDB): domain Bacteria; phylum Pseudomonadota; class Gammaproteobacteria; order Pseudomonadales; family Oceanobacteraceae; genus Oleispira. The sequence continues at coordinate 48,136 of CAWKOX010000031.1, forward strand.
CCGCGCCATGTTGTAAAAGATTCTGCGGCTTGCTCAACCAGCATGCCTAAACCATCTAGCGTCAGTGCCGCATTATGGCTCGCAGCCCACTGGTTAAATATGGTCGGTTCAGCGCCATACATCATGTCATAGCAGAGGGTATTTTGATGAATTACAGATTCTGGAATCGGCGGTAGCTCACCACTTAAGCTCGCAGAGGTACCGTTGATGATTACATCAAATTGCCCCTCAATTTGATCAAATCCACAACCCACAATCGTGCCGATGTCTGAGAAATCAGCGGCTAAGACTTTGGGCCTTTGAAACCGTTCGATTGGCAACCACGACTTCTAATGGCTTTTCTTCCAGCACAGGCTCTAAGATGCCACGCACTGCGCCACCCGCACCGAGTACCAATACTCGCTTACCGACAATGTCGCAGCCGTTATTCACGGTGATGTCTCGTACCATACCAATACCATCGGTATTATCAGCGTGAATAGAACCGTCTTCTTTTTTAATTAAGGTATTCACCGCTCCCGCTCGTAAGGCACGAGACGAGTAAGTATCAGCATATTGCCAAGCGTCTTCTTTAAACGGCACTGTTACGTTTAATCCAAAGCCCGAGCGGAAAAAGCTATTGGCTTCATCGCTAAACTTTTCTAACGGCACTAAGATGGCCGAATAGATCAGGTCTTGCCCAGTTTGCTCTGCAAAAGCGCTGTGTATTTGTGGACTCTTACTGTGGTTGATAGGGTTGCCCATCACCGCATATAAATCACTCATGATTAAACCCAGTCTTTGTGCGGAAGAAAATCAGTGTATAACTTAGCTTCTGGAGAACCTTCTTCAGGACTCCAGTTATAATCCCAATGCGTTACCGGTGGCAGCGACATTAAAATCGATTCGGTACGGCCATTAGACTGTAAACCAAAGATAGTGCCACGGTCATAGACCAGATTGAACTCGACATAACGGCCACGACGATAGCACTGGAACTTACGCTCACGTTCACCGTATTCGGTATCTTTGCGCTTAGCCATAATCGGGCAATAAGCATCGATATAAGAATTGGCAATCGCCTGCATAAAATCAAACGACTGATCAAAATCGATTGCGCCATGCCAGCTATTTAAATCATCAAAGAATAGACCGCCTACACCACGATTTTCATCACGATGCTTCAAATAGAAGTACTCATCACACCATTTTTTATACTTTGGATATACGTCTGCGCCAAAAGGTTCACAGGCATTCTTTGCCGTCTGATGCCAAAAAATCACATCGTCTTCAAAAGCATAGAAGGGCGTTAGATCAAAACCACCACCAAACCACCAAACGGGCTCTTCACCTTCTTTTTCAGCGACAAACATACGCACATTAGCGTGTGACGTTGGCACATAAGGGTTACGCGGATGTATGACTAAAGAAACACCCATCGCTTGGAAGCTGCGGCCCGCTAATTCTGGACGAGCATTGGTCGCCGACGCAGGTAACTGAGCGCCCATAACATGAGAAAAGTTAACACCGCCTTTCTCAATCACTACGCCTTGCTCAAGTACACGGCTACGGCCACCGCCACCTTCTTCACGCAACCAAGATTCTTCAATGAATTTGCCTCCACCATCTTGCTCTTCTAAGGCCGCACAAATGCGATCTTGTAAATCCAGCAAGAAACTTTTAACGGCTTCAATTTCTATATGAGTAACTTTTTCGGTTTTGGCCGTGTCTTGGCTCATGTCTCGAGACTCTTTTAATTAACGTTAATAATAATCTTTTACGTAACAATTTTTGATACTAACAATCGTTTCTAAACTCTGTGACTATCTTACCCTTTGACCATCAAGAGTACGAATTTCTGAGGGCTTGGAATACCCACCTAATTCACCCGGCAAAATATAACTGAGCTGATCATTAAAATACTGACGCACGTCTTCTGCAGACATGGCTGCTGCCAGTCCAGTAGGATTTGCTGAGGTTGAAATAATAGGGCCGACCGCCGCACACAATTCTTGCACCTGCGGATGACGGCTAAAGCGCACCGCAATACTGTTATGCTGACCGCGCACCGATTCGGACACTGATGATTTACAAGGTAATATCCAGGTCACTGGATGCGGATACTCTTGTGCAATTTGTTGTTGATGTTCTGTGCTTAAGGGTAATAAGAATGCTTCAATATCCGACAGCTGAGCACATAAAACAATCATGCCTTTTTCTAATGGCCGTTGCTTAAGTCGTAGAATTTCTTTAATAGCGACTTCATCAGTCCACAAGCAACCTAACCCCCACACACCTTCTGTTGGGTAGGCAATAACACCACCCGTTTGTAAGCGACTGACGGCTTGTTGTAGATGACTATTTTCGAAGGGCTCAGACACAATAAACTCGTTTTAACTAAATAAGGCTTTTGCAGATTATAGAGGATGAACCTTCATCCGCACAGCTTACAGCCGCACATAGCCGCCTGGGGTTTGTGCGATTTGCCCTTTAAGTTCCATTAACATCAGCTGTTGAGCGATTTCAGCAACGCTCAATCCGGTGCGATTAACCAAGGCATCAATCGACGTTGGCACGACATCCAGAGCTTGATAAATTGTTTTACTCATACCGCTTAACTTTGGCCCTACAGCCTTTGACGCGGATGATGTTTGAGCGGTTTGTGATATTTCTGAGTCTGAGGAAGCAGTAGAAGAAGCGGCAAAGAAGTCTTCTTGTTGCTGCTCTTGCGACAGTGGCGCTGATCGCGTTTCAACCGCCAAATCCGAATTCAGCAAAGCAATAATATCCCCAGCATCCTCGATTAGACTAGCCCCTTCTTTGATCAAAAGATGACAGCCTCGACTCAGAGGATTACTCACCGCGCCGGGTAAGGCAAAAACTTCACGACCTTGTTCCGCCGCCAAGCGAGCCGTAATTAAAGAGCCGCTTTTAAGCGCAGCTTCGATCACCAAGGTGCCCAAACTCATACCACTCACAATCCGATTACGCCTTGGAAAATGCTGCGCAAGTGCCTTAATGTCCGGTAAATGTTCCGACAATAAAACCCCTCCCGCACTGACGATTTTATCTGCTAATGCTTGATGACGCTTGGGATAAATTTCTTCTAAGCCCGAGCCTAATACCGCAATGGTTTTACCCAAACCAAGGCCTGTCGCATTATTCAGCGCGCCACTATGAGCCTCGCCATCAATGCCAATCGCCAAGCCACTAATCACATGCCAATCAGAAGCGACCAGCTGTTGCGCGATAGTAAACGCTTGCTCGCGGCCATAATGGCTAGGGTTACGACTGCCTACAATGGCAATACTAGGCTCGTTCAATAGTTGAGGATTACCACGATAAAACAAAAAGATAGGCGCATCACGTAAGATGCTTAAAGCATCTGGGTAATATTCATCATCGGGCATTAATACGCCGCAATCAGGTTGCTGACACCAATGTTGTATTTTTTGCCAACCGGCATATACAAAGGGATTAAGTTGATCGGTCGATGCTTGTAATCGTTGCCACTCATGAGCGCGCTCTGGTTTTAATCCAAAAGCGATAAGATCTTCAGCACTATGATTGATTAAATCGGAGCTTGTTGGCAGCTGCTCTCTAACTTTATTGAGCGCAATACTGCCAATGCCAGGGATGCTTGATAGAGTCCACCAAGCGAAGAGCACCTCATCCTTGAGCATGCTGTTTCCTTTTTCTATGTTCTTTGTAATACGTCCCTAGTAAGGGCTACGTACCTGATCGCCTACATTCAATGCACGCGTTGCTTTTGTTACTAGCGCATACGATAACTTCTCGTAAGAGCGGAATACCATTAACTGGCCCGCTTTCTCGGCAGGTAAACGTACTTGCTCTTTCTTAGTACGGTCACGAACCACTTCACCGCGCTTCATAATATCAAGTACTGCACCTTCAGTAACGCCATCACGAGTTCCCTTGTTGATCACAATCATGCTGTATTGACCAATTTGAGTAACACCGCCAGGGACTGAAATAATGAAACCATCGACATAATCATCTGGTGCTTTCGGCTGAAAGCGAGCAATAACTTGTCTGTTTTCGGTCGTTAATAAACGATCGCCTTCTACCACTTGCTGGCTTGTTTTAACCAACTCGAGTTTAACGATGTCTTTTTCATTACTGATAACGTTGGCTAGACCAATTTCTTTCGCTTCAAGGCCTAATACTTCTTCCGTCACCGGATCTTTATAAACAACACTGGCACGGAACAAACCATAAGCGTTTGCGTAGCCATCAGTGAAATCACCACGGCCATAAGCAGTACCACCCGCACCATTCATAATACGACCACCACCAGCAGAAAGAATATAAGGTGCCGCTTCAAGATCGCCTTTCTCTACAATGCGGTTACGCGTAATGAATGGCATAATGGCATCCATAGGAATCGTTGGGATAGCGGATTCAATGGGTTCGATTCGAGCGGTCGGGGTCATTTTAATCGTGCGACTGCCTTCGCCTCGTTTAACCACAGAGACTTTCATTTCACCATCAATCATCATCAGGCCGATAATATCGCCTGGAAAGATCAAATGTGGGTTGTTAATTTGGTCATTTTGATACCAGATATTAGGCCACTGCCAAGCGTCATCTGTATAGCGCTCTGCAATTCCCCATAGCGTATCGCCTTTCTTAACCGTATATCGCTCTGGCGCATCTGGTTTTAGCGTTAAAGCGTGACTAATTGTGCTTACTACGAGAAAAATCGCAGTAATTAGGTAACGAACTGTTTTGCTCATCCTATAATCCCTTTATCATTGGCATATAAGCCAACAGTCTTGTTTAGCCTTGTTATTATTGAAGACGCTATTTATTAAAAGTAGCTCTAACTATGACATATTAACAAGTTAAGCCCCAATAGTAATATAAGTGCATCACATCTATGGCCATATTAGAAATACTAGAGTACCCAGATAAGCGTCTGCGTACAATTGCAAAACCCGTTACAGAAGTCACGGATAAAATTCGAGAAATCATCGATGACATGTTTGATACCATGTACGAAGCACCGGGGATTGGCCTTGCGGCAAGTCAGGTCGACGTACATTTGCGTATTGTGACAATGGATTTATCTGAAGATAAATCTGAGCCGCTGGTTTTTATTAACCCAGAAGTCACTGTTTTGGACGGTGAATTAGAAAGCATGCAAGAAGGCTGCTTATCGGTTCCTGGCTTCTATGAAGACGTAACGCGTATTGAGCACTGTCTTGTTAAAGCACTTGATCGCGACGGAAAGCCTTTCGAATTAGAAGCCCGGGGCTTACTAGCCGTGTGTATTCAGCATGAGCTGGATCATTTAGAAGGTAAGCTGATGGTTGATTATCTATCACCACTGAAGCGCAACCGCATTAAATCTAAGCTAGAAAAACAACACAAGATCGAAGCGCGCAACAATCGTCGTTAAAGCATTGTCGCCCTTACTACTCATTAGCTACCTGAAAGAGAGATTATGGACGCCTTGAATATTGTTTTTGCCGGTACGCCGGATTTCGCCGCTGGTCATTTACAGGCATTAATAGACAGTCGACATAATGTGGTTGGCGTATACAGCCAACCCGATCGCCCAGCAGGGCGTGGTAAGAAACTGCAGCCTAGCCCAGTAAAACAGTTAGCACTTGAGCATAATATTCCGGTCTTTCAACCGCTGAATTTTAAGCAAGAAGGCGCTATTGCAGAACTTGAATCCTTAAATGCCGACATCATGATTGTTGTCGCTTATGGTTTATTGCTGCCTTTAGCGGTTCTTGAGGCTCCTAAAATGGGCTGCTTAAACGTTCACGCCTCTATTTTGCCTCGCTGGCGGGGTGCTGCACCGATTCAACGTGCGATTCAAGCAGGGGATACCGAAACTGGAATCACCATCATGCAAATGGATGTTGGGTTGGATACTGGCGATATGTTAAGTAAAACCTTACTCGATATTCATGCCGACGAAACCGGTGGCAGCTTGCATGATCGCTTATTAGAAAAAGGGCCGACCGCCTTACTGCAAACACTCACGTTATTACAAGCAGGTGAAGCGATTGCCGAGAAGCAAGATGACTCTCTCGCCAACTACGCTCATAAGTTAACCAAAGAAGAAGCGTTAATTGATTGGTGCTTACCTGCAAAAGACATTGAATTAAGTGTTCGTGCCTTTAATCCATTCCCGTGCGCTTTTACCCTGCTAGGTGATCAACGCATTAAAGTTTGGCAAGCTATTACCTTAGACGAAGCGACCAATCTGCTACCCGGTACGATCGCTCGCGTCAGTAATGAAGGTATTGATGTCGCTACCGGTGCTGGCATGATTCGTTTATTAAACATTCAGCTGATCGGCAAAAAAGCCATGACCGTACGTGATTTTATCAATGGTCAGCCTAATCTCTTTCAGCCACAGCATATGTTTGCTAGCCAGGCCTAATTAACTATGTCTAAACCTACATCGTCTAAACCTACACAGCCTAATTCAGCACCGTCTAAGCTAGCCAGCTTTGATGCATCAACCTTTACAGTAAAAACCCCAGCGACAAAAAATATCCGAGCCATCGCGGCGCGGGTTTTGACTCAGGTTCAGTACGGCCAATCATTAGCTCAGTGCTTACCTGCCGCTGAAGAGAAAATTGAGTTTGACGATATCCCATTTTTACGTGAACTTTGCTACGGCAGTTGCCGCTGGTATTTCCGTTTAAATGCATTGGCAAAAATGCTGCTCGAAAAACCCTTCCACGATGATGATGAAGACCTGCACCAATTATTAATCATTGGTCTGTATCAGCTAAACATTCAACAAAAAGCGGCTCATGCCGCTATTTTTGAAACCGTAGAAGCCGCCGCCAGCCTAGACAAACCCTACTGTAAAGGGGTGATCAACGCCTGCTTACGTCGTTATGACCGTGAACATGTTGAGCTAATCGAATCACTAGGCAATAACCCTGTCACCTTGCACAGCCACCCTAAGTGGCTCGTGAAAGCGTTGAAAAAAGCGTGGCCTGATAATTATTTAGACATCATGGAGGCCAATAACCAACACCCTCCGTTTTGCATCCGCGTGAATCAGCAGCATCATACGCGCGAAGAATATCTAGCCATACTAGAACAAGCCGGTATTGAAGCCAGCGCAGGAAAGTTCGCTGAACACAGTATTTATCTCGCCCATGCGATGAATGTCTTTGAACTGCCTGGTTTCGAAGAGGGCTGGTGCAGCGTTCAAGACGAAGCCGCACAACTGGCTGCTGAACTGTTAGCACCACAAGCGGGCGAGCACATTCTTGATGCCTGCGCCGCGCCGGGTGGAAAGACCTGTCACATTCTTGAAAGTGCAGCCGATTTAACCGTTACCGCCATTGATTTGGAAGAAAAGCGCTTAGCCCGCGTCACAGAAAACCTTGAACGCTTACAGCTAGAAGCAAAAACCATTGCTTGCGATGCCAATAATTTGGACGAGTGGTGGGACGGACAATTATTCGACCGTATTTTACTCGATGCGCCATGTGCTGCCATTGGCGTAATTCGTCGTCATCCTGATATCAAATTGCTGCGCCGTAAAGAAGACATTGAGCAATTGGCCGATGTACAACTAGGCTTATTAACATCGCTTTGGTCTACCTTAAAACCCGGTGGCCGCTTGGTATACGCGACGTGCTCAATCATGCCGATGGAAAATGCCGCAGTGGTTGATGCATTTATTCAGACTCAAAATGACTCACATCAGGACGTTCTGACCTACAGCCTTCAGAATAAAAGCTGGGGAGTAGAAAGTGGCCACGGACGACAGTTGTTCCCGCAACTCGCAAAGGCGTTGGACACGGGCACAGAGCAGGGTCATGATGGCTTCTATTACGCTGTATTAGAAAAGAAGAAATAGATTGAAGATAATAATTTTAGGCGCAGGTCAGGTAGGTGGCACACTGGCCGAAAACCTCGCCCATGAACAAAATGACATCACGGTGATCGATACCGATTCTCAGCGACTGCGAGAACTGCAAGATTTAATCGATATTAAAACCGTAGTGGGTACAGGATCTTACCCTCAAGTACTTCGCCAAGCAGGCGCCGACGATGCTGACATGTTAATTGCGGTGACGAACTCTGACGAAACCAACATGGTGGCCTGTCAGGTAGCGTATACTCTATTTCGCACCCCGACCAAAATCAGCCGTATTCGCTCAAATGCCTATTTAAAGCAAAAAGAATTATTCAAATCCGACGCATTCCCCATCGATGTTTTAATCTCTCCTGAGCAAGTCGTTACCAACTACATCAAGCGCTTATTAGAATACCCCGGGACTTTGCAGGTATTGGACTTTGCCGATGAGAAAGTTCAGCTAGTCGCCGTTCGGGCTCACCACGGTGGGCTGCTTGTTGGACAAGAACTGCGTAAGCTACGAGAACACATGCCATCGGCTGATACCAAGGTAGCGGCGATTTATCGCCGTGGCCAAGCGATCTTACCAACCGCCGATACCATCATCGAAGTCGATGATGAAGTCTTCTTTATTGCCGCCAAAAATCACATCAAAAAAGTCATGAGTGAACTGCGCCGAGAAGAAGGCCAATATAAACGCATTCTGATCGTAGGGGGTGGCAACATTGGTTATCGCCTAGCCAAGACCCTTGAAAACAAATACCGCATTAAATTGATTGAACACAATCCTAAGCGGGCGAAGTTCCTTAGTGAAAACCTTTCAAAAACGGTTGTTTTAATCGGTAGCGCATCCGACAAAGTGCTCTTAGAAGAAGAGAATATCGAAAATATCGATGTTTTTTGCGCCGTCACGAACGATGATGAATCAAACATTATTTCATCGATGTTGGCCAAGCGTTTAGGCGCTCGTAAGGTCATGACCTTAATTAACAAAGCCGCTTACGTTGATCTCGTTCAGGGTGGGGTTATTGATATTGCCATCTCGCCACAGCAAACAACAATTGGTAGCTTGCTAACACACGTAAGGCGTGGAGACGTAGTAAATGTTCACTCACTACGCCGAGGTGCCGCGGAGGCCATTGAAGCCATCGCACACGGTGATAAGCTCACCTCGAAAGTAGTCGGAAAAGCCATCTGCGATATATCCTTACCAAAAGGAACCACTATCGGCGCCATTGTCCGAGGCGAACAAGTCATTATCGCTCACGATGATGTGGTCGTAGAGTCTGATGACCATGTCATCTTATTCGTAGTTGATAAGCGTCGAATTTCAGAAGTCGAAAGATTGTTCCAAGTCGGATTAGGGTTCTTCTAAGCATGCATTTTTCTGTTATTGCCCGGGTACTCGGGTTGCTGATGATGATATTCAGCTTCACCCTAGTGCCTCCTATGATCGTTTCTTGGCTCTATCAAGACGGTACTCTCAACGCTTTTTTATACGCCTTATTGATCACTTTTGGCATTGGCTTACTGGTATGGCTACCGGTTCATAAGCACAAGCAAGAATTAAAAACCCGAGATGGTTTTGTGATTACTGTCCTGTTCTGGCTGGTACTCGCATTCTCTGGAAGTGTGCCGTTATATTTAGCCGAGCACCCAGGGTTAAGTTATACCGATGCGTTTTTCGAATCACTTTCGGGTTGGACAACGACTGGCGCGACCGTGATCACGGGTCTAGATGAACTGCCTGAATCTATTCTTTGGTATCGACAGCAACTGCAATGGCTTGGCGGTATGGGTATTATTGTGCTCGCAGTGGCAGTATTACCGATGCTCGGTATTGGTGGTATGCAGTTATTCCGTGCTGAAACACCTGGCCCGGTAAAAGACTCAAAACTCACCCCAAGAATTACCGAAACAGCAAAAGCGCTTTGGTATATTTATCTATCTCTTACCATTGCCTGCGCAGCCGCTTATTGGTTTGCAGGCATGTCGCTCTTCGATGCGATAGGACACAGTTTTGCCACCGTTGCGATTGGCGGTTTCTCTACCCATGACGCATCGCTTGGCTACTTCAATAGCCCTACGATTGAAGCTATAGCCATGATCTTCATGCTGATATCCGTACTGAACTTCGGCTTGCACTTCTACGCTTGGAAAAATAAATCCATCGTGCATTACTTCATGGATTCTGAATTTAAGTTTTTATTGTCGATTATATTCGGCGGCGCGGTTCTCACAGTATCCGCACTCTGGTTAACCGACACCTATACGCTTACCGACTCTATTCGTAATGGGTTATTTCAACTGATTTCAGTTGCCACAACAACAGGATTCGGTACGGTTGGTTTTGCTGAATGGCCCGTATTTTTACCTGTACTGTTATTCATGATGGCTTTTATTGGCGGCTGTGCCGGGTCTACCGGCGGCGGCATGAAAGTAATTCGAATTTTACTTATTTATAAGCAAGGAATACGTGAAATTCTTCGCCTTATTCATCCCAATGCCATCATCCCAGTGAAGATCAACAAACGAACAGTCAATGACCGAGTACTAGAATCTGTTTGGGGCTTTTTCTCGGTTTACATCCTTACCTACATGGTAATGATGGTGGCACTACTTGCTACTGGCCTAGATCACGTTACTGCTTTCTCTGCAGTGGGTGCTTGCCTAAATAATTTAGGCCCTGGCCTAGGCGATGTTGCTGCTCACTACGGTAATATCAGTGATGTAGCCAAGTGGATATTATCCATCACCATGCTTCTAGGGCGTTTAGAAATTTTCACATTCCTAGTACTAATGAGCCCTGCCTTCTGGCGTAATTAACGCCACTTTAATCTAAATACTCTCTGTGTTAACGAAAGCCTTAGGTTTGGTCAGCGAAGTTGTAAAGCTTTGCTAGACTTAACCTACCGGCTTTTTTATATAGCTCATTTTAAATAGCACACATACGGATAAACGATTTCCTCATATGATTAATTTGGGAAAAGCACTAGCAGGGCGGCGCATCTTAATTGTCGATGACCTTGTACAAGCTCGAAGCTCATTAAAAAAAATGGCGACTATTCTAGGCGGCGAGAATATCGATGTAGCGATTAATGGTATAGAAGCCATGAACCTTATTCATGAGCATGAGTATGACATCATTTTATCCGATTATAATCTTGGCAATAGCAAAGATGGCCAGCAAATTTTAGAAGAAGCTCGCTTTACTCATCGCCTGCGTGCGACCTCTTTGTTTATTGTGATCACTGGTGAAAATGCGATGGACATGGTTATGGGTGCCCTTGAACATGACCCCGATGGCTATATTACTAAGCCCTATACCCTCGATATGTTGAAAGAACGGCTTATTCGTATAATGACCATTAAAGAAGGTCTGATTAACGTCAATAAAGCCATTGATTTAAAAAAATATGATTTAGCCATTAAACAATGCTTTCAGGTGCTCGAACACAATCCCCGCTTACGATTACCTGCTTCTCGCATTCTAGGTCAGCTATTACTGCGCCAAAAACAATATGCTCAAGCCCTAAAAGTATACTCCCAATTATTAGAAGAGCGTTCTATTTCCTGGGCAAAACTAGGTCAAGCGATTTGTATTTTTAAACTGGGTGAGCCTGAAAAAGCCTTACGCCTGCTCCAAAATACTCTCATGGATCATCCACTCTATGTTCAATGTAATGACTGGATTGCTAAGATTCTATTAAGTTTGAAAAAACCAGAAGAGGCGCAATCGTCCTTAGAAAAGGCTATTTTAGTATCTCCTAAGGCAGTATTACGACAAATGGAGCTAGGACGTATTGCGTTTAACAATGGTGACTTAGAAACGGCTGAAAAAGCCTACAAATATGCCATGCGCTTAGGGCGTCACTCTTGTCACAAATCGGAAAATAACTATTTACAGTTTGCTCGCTCTGCTCAAGCTTTACTTAATAACCCTAAAGAAAGGCAAGTTCAAAATAAAGCCAATGAAGCGCTACGAGCCTTAGAAGAAGTAAAGGAAGATTACTCTGATAATTCGGATGCGCTTTTTGAAGCCTCTATTGTTGAAAGCAAAACATACAGCAATATGGAAAATCCGAAGCTCAGTAAAAGTAGCGCAAATGATGCTGAGGAACTACTGGGCGCTTACGAAGCACCCAGTATTGACTATCAACTGCTGCTAACCGAAGCCTTTATTGATAGCGACCAATCAGTAAAAGCCCAAAAGATCATTGATGAGCTGAAGAAAAGTAAACTCACCCATAAACAAGAAATTACCTTAATTCGCCTAGATAACGCTTTAAACGGCGAAGCCCTTAAGCGCCACTCCAGCCTACTCAATGATGAAGGGATTGCTCATTATGAAAAAGGGGAGTTAGAGGACGCGATCATCGCATTCGACCAAGCAACTCACTATGAACAAGCCAGCACCAGTGTTTTATTAAATTCTATTCAAGCTAAAGTATCGCTAATGGAGCGTGAAAGCCCTGATAAACAGCATTTGAAAGACGTTCGAACGTTATTAATACGCGTCGGTGAATTGGACAAAAATAATGAACGGTTCGTTCGCTATTCTCGACTGCGTAAAACTTATGATCGTTTATGTAGGGCTGTTGAAAAATGACATCAGGCTCTAAATTCGATTTTCTCGTTGCAACCTGTGTTCACGATCTGAAAAATCAACTGCAATCCCTATCGGCGCAGCAAGATATTTTAATGTCCGAACTGCCCCAAGAATATCAGGAAAAGCTAACCCCTTTATTGCAGCAAACCAATAAGATTAAAGACGATACTCTACGATTAATGAGTATTTTTCGTTTAGAAAACAACGATAATTTTCCCATGGATGATGCATGGCCAAAGGATACCGCTTGTAACGCCATTGAATCTTGCAGCTTACAGTTCCCAGAATTGAAATTCGTTAATAATATTCATCATGACGCACAAGGTTTTTACAATGAACAGCTGGTTCAATTAGCCTTAATCACACTGATTACGAATAGTGCCCAAGCAGGCGCTACTCAAATAGAACTTCAATGTGAAGAAGCTGAGAACCAAAGTATTCACCTCACCGTTAAAGATAATGGACCAGGATTTAACCAAGATATTATCGATGGTTTAACTGATACCACAAAAGCCGAAGGCACAGGCTTAGGACTCTCTTTTGTCGATATGATCTGCAAAGCTCACCAAGGTCGCAGCAAGCGTGGAATACTCTCAATCAATAACTCCGAGAGCGGCGCAATAGCGACTCTTTTCCTTCCTTAACTTATCACTCTAATACCACTGCAATACTCGCCGGTTACAGTGTTTGTTGATTCCTCTAAGCTGCTTAAAAGTAAGATAATACCTAGTGCCAGTAGCGCTTAGCACTGCTATAATCCTAGCCTTTCGTATTTCCATATTTAACGTTTTTAGCATAGAAGGTCGCATCGTGTCTGAAATAGCATCTGAACAAAGCCGCCATAATATAAAAACCTTTCAAGGCCTAATTGCCGCCTTGCAAGAGTTTTGGTCTGAACAGGGCTGTATTATTAGCCAGCCTATTGATCTAGAAGTCGGTGCGGGCACGTTCCACACTTCCACATTCTTGCGCGCCATTGGCCCAGAGTCATGGAATTCTGCTTATGTTCAGCCATGCCGTCGACCTACCGATGGCCGCTATGGTGAAAACCCGAACCGCTTACAGCATTACTACCAGTTTCAGGTAGTAATGAAGCCATCACCTTTAGATATTCAAGAAAAATACTTAGAATGCCTAAAGGTTATCGGCATTGATACCCTAGTTCACGATATTCGTTTTGTAGAAGATAACTGGGAATCACCAACACTTGGCGCTTGGGGCCTTGGTTGGGAAGTTTGGTTAAACGGTATGGAAGTCACTCAGTTCACCTACTTCCAACAAGTGGGTGGCCTAGAATGCTATCCAGTAACCGGCGAAATTACCATTGGTCTTGAACGTATTGCCATGTACCTACAAGAAGTAGATTCTATCTATGACCTTGTTTGGACTTATGGCCCTGATGGCAAAGCAGTTACTTATGGCGATGTTTTTCATCAGAACGAAGTTGAAATGTCGGCCTACAACTTTGAACATGCTGATGTTGATTTCTTATTCTCTGCTTTTGAGCAACACGAAAAAGATTGCGCGCGTTTAATTGAAACAGGCTTAGCGTTACCGGCTTATGAAAAAGTTTTGAAAGCTTCACACGCATTTAACATGCTGGATGCTCGTCACGCGATTTCTGTGACCGAACGTCAGGGTTATATTTTACGCGTACGTACTTTAGCGCGCAGTGTTGCCGAAGCGTATTTCCAATCTCGTCGTACTCTTGAATTCCCATTAGCGCCTGAAGACCTTCGTAAAGAAGTTCTTGCACTTGCTGCAGCTTCTGAAAAAGAAGCCGCCCAAAAAGCAGAAAAGGTGGCTGCTAAAAAAGCAGCAAAAGAAGCCGCTAAAAATGCAACCGCAGGGGAGAAAAAATAATGACGACTACTAAAGATTTTCTGGTTGAGCTTGGTACTGAAGAATTACCACCAACACAACTTAAAAAATTATCCGATGCATTTACACAGGGCATCGAAGCAGGTTTAAAAGAAGCAGGTCTAAGTGAAGGTACCGAACTTGTTTCTTATGCTGCACCTCGTCGCCTTGCGGTTATGGTTAAAAACCTAGCTGAAAAACAGCAAGACCGTGACGAAGTTATTTATGGACCACCTGCTAACATTGCATTTGATGCTGATGGTAAGCCAACAAAAGCGGCATTAGGTTTTGCTAAGAAATCAGGTGCGAGTATTGAAGACTTATCTGAAGAAAACGGCAAACTAAAAATTTCTCGTCGAATTGCTGGCCAAGCAACGACTGAATTATTAGCCGGTATTATTCAAACGTCTTTAGAAAAAATGCCAATCGCTAAGCGTATGCGATGGGGTTCTAGCCGTATTGAATTTGTTCGCCCAGTACAGTGGTTAATCATGCTATTTGGTAACGACGTTGTTAACGGTGAAGTATTAGGCCTAAGCGCTGGTAATACGTCTCGTGGACACCGCTTCCATGCGAATAAAGAAATTACTATTTCTTCTCCTGCGCAATACCAACAGGCAATGCGTGATGCGTTTGTGATTGTTGATTACAACGAGCGTAAAGAATCTATTCGCGCTCAAGTAAAAGCGAAAGGCGAAGAAGTCGGCGGTATTGCTTATATCGATGAAGACTTATTAGACGAAGTAACTGGTTTAAACGAATGGCCAACGGCACTTGCCGGTAACTTCGATGAAGACTTTTTACGCGTTCCAAGTGAAGCGTTAATTTCTTCAATGAAAGAGCACCAAAAATATTTCCACGTTGAAGATAAAGACGGTCAGTTAAAACCTATTTTTATTACGCTAACAAACATTGAATCAAAAGATCCGCAGCAAGTTATTGAAGGTAACGAAAAAGTTATTCGTCCTCGTTTAGCCGATGCTGCTTTCTTCTGGGATACCGATCGTAAAAATACGCTTGAAAGCCGTTACGAAAAATTAGATACCGTTGTTTGGGTCAATAAACTCGGAACACTAAAAGCTAAAACAGATCGCTTGAGTTATTTTGGCCGATAAAATTGCTTCAGCAATCAATGCTGATACTGAATTAGCACAACGTGCCGCAAAACTTTGTAAAACTGATTTATTAACCGACATGGTTTATGAATTTACTGATCTTACAAGGTATTGCCGGAACGTATTACGCTCAAGGCGATGGCGAACATGCTGATGTATGTGCTGCGATGCAAGAGCAATACATGCCGTCTTTCGCGGGTGATGACTTACCAGCGACTCAAGCCGGTATTTGTATTGCATTAGCCGACCGCATCGATAGCTTGGTCGGTTTATTTGGTCTTGGCCAAATCCCAACAGGCTCTAAAGATCCATTTGCACTACGTCGTGCTTCTTTAGGTGTATTGCGCATCTTGGTAGAAAAAGAATATCAATATCGATCTTGGTCAGTTAATCGATTGGGGCATTGAATCTATTTGGGAAACCGCACCTAAGGCTGAAACCAAAGCAACCTTAACGGAATACATGTTAGACCGTTTCAGCGCTTGGTATAAAGACCAGGGCATTGCAACTGAAGTTTTCCAAGCAGTTCGCGCATTAGGCGTAACCAACGCTTTAGATATTAATAATCGCGTACAAGCGGTTAACCTTTTCTCTAGCATGAATGAAGCACAAGCATTAGCCTCGGCTAATAAACGTGTATCAAACATTCTTGCTAAAAATGGTGGCGATTCAGTTTCCGCTGAAATCAATTCTTCATTATTAACTGAAGATGCTGAAAAAATATTAGCGCAACAAGTTGCTGCTAAGCAAACTGAAGTTCAGCCTTTATTAGCCGATGCTAAATACAAAGAAGCATTAGCATCTCTTGCAGACTTACGCGAAGCTGTTGATGCTTTCTTTGATAACGTAATGGTAATGGCCGACGACGAAGCCGTTAAAAATAACCGTTTAGCGTTATTAAAACAGCTGCAAGGTTTGTTTATTGCGATTGCGGATATTTCTTTGCTACAGCAAAACTAGGTTTAATTTAATCATTTGACTTTTAGTATTTAGATTTCAATGATTTTAATTTAGACGTTAAATGCATCGCATTAAATATCGAAAGAGCCTCCATTAGTAATCACTACTGGGGGCTTTTTTATAAAAAATATTTTTAAAACTAATAAATTAAATTTATTGATTTTTTAATAAATATTTTAAATTTCTTACTTTTATTTTTTAATTATTTTTTTTTAACTATCACTTTTAACATAAGTAAAAACACTATGACCAAACTTATCATCCTCGACCGTGACGGCGTTATTAACCAAGACTCTGACGATTATGTAAAAAGTTTAGAAGAGTGGATTCCAATTGAAGGCAGTTGCGAAGCGATTGCTGATTTATCCAAAGCCGGTTACACCATTGCTGTTGCAACCAATCAAAGTGGTTTAGCTCGTGGTTATTTTTCGGTTGATGATCTTGAAGCCATGCATGGCCGAATGAATGCTTTAGTTGAAGAAGCGGGTGGTGAAATTGCAACAATTAAGTATTGCCCACACGGCCCTGACGATGGCTGTGATTGTCGCAAACCATTACCTGGCCTAGTTGCTCAAATAGAAGAAGAACTCGGCATCAGTGCGGAGGGAGCTTGGTTTATTGGTGATTCATTACGTGATTTACAAGCAGGTTTAGCAAAAGGCTGTAAACCAGTATTAGTCATGACAGGGAAGGGCGAGAAGACCTTGTTGAAGATGTTAACAACAGAAGTTGAAGCAGAGATAAAACAAGCACCGGTTTATACCGATCTTGCTCATTTTGCTAGAAGAATTCTGGTTAATTTTAAATAACTCTGGGTAAAAAAAAGCCCAATCTGTAAATAGAATGGGCTTTTATTTTAAAATTAGCTTAATTAAGTATTAACGAATTTATTGAGCTGTTTGTTTTACCTGATTTTTTCTGCATGCTAATAAACTTAATAAAATAATGAAAAACCAAGAGAAGTTACCCGTTGATTTTTTAATCATTTCCTTAGTCGCTTCTTCATCTATTTCACTGCTCGATTTATAGACTGCATTCTCATACTGAACATCTGGATCTTCATAACTCATGACTGCTCCTTTTCCCAGATTTGTTTGGAAAAATATTTGATTATTAAATCCTGGGTTTTCACCAGTAATCCAGTCAGCATTCCCTTGAAAAGCAATTGTAGAGCCGTCTGAAGATAGTTAGGGCAAATAGCATTTTTATTTTGATTAACCTCTGTCATGGCTCTCAAGCGATTTTGTTTATGTTCATACAAGAAATACTTCTGAATTACTGGCACTATTAGTTCCGGCCAAACTTGCATTACTTATAAATGCAATTCGATTTCCATCATTACTAATCGCAGGGTCGTAGGAGTCTAAACTTGAACTTAAAGAAATCTGCTTAAAGTTTTTGCCATCAAAGTCAGCTCTGAATATCTGGTTCAGGTTATACGCATTAGCATCAGAGTCTAAATTGTCTGTACTTTGCAGAGCAATAAATTCACCATTACCAGATATCACAACCCCTTCGGTATGGCAGTGCTATTGTAGTTGGTAATTTGATGCGTAATGCCTTTATTAAGAGTGCCACCGAAAGCTCTCCAGTAGCGGCGACTATTATCTCCTAAAGGATTGCCCCGTGAACTTACAACAAAGCGCTTACCTTCATAATCCGTTGATATTGATTTGACATCGCTAGATGAATAATAAAATTTAGACAATTGTCGTACTTCATCTTTTTTACCATCAAATACAAAGACTTCACTAGTACCAAAAGGGTTACCAACAATTGTATCTAGATTTGAATTATTAGAGAAGTAGATATAATCACCCAGATGATTAATAGCAATTTGACGAACACTATTATTCATAGATGCATTTGAATTAGAATTAACCTGCTTAATCGAATTTGTTGTTAAATCGAAATGATACAACTCATAAGAAGCATCTAGATTTGGCTTAGCCCCATCTAATGAGCTATTACAAAATGCAGCTGCAGACTTTCCATTGCCAGAAATAACTGCGTTATTACAGCTCTTTCCTGCTGGATTTGACGTTAATTGCTGATAGTCTTGTGTCGCAACATTATAAACAAAAACATCTTTTGCACTTGTAGGCTTACCTGTACTGGCTAAATCGGCATTACTGGTCAATACGATTAACTTGCCATCCGCGGATAAATCCGGAGCATAAGAGTTAAACGTTGTATTAGGGGTTAGCTGTTCGAATTTCACAATATCAATAGCAAATTCTGCGGTAAAGCTTTCCCCTTGATCAATATCAAATCTCAACCTCTGCAGTATGAGACCCTTCAGAGCTTAAACTGCTTGTGATATCGACAGTAATAGTCTCGCTATCTTCCTTAGCAACCATTAAATCAGCTGGCCCCGTAATATTCAAAGTATCACTTCTATAACTAATAGCCGCATTAATCGGGAAATCATCACGGTTATTTAAAGTTATTTGTAAACTTGCTGTATCACCTGGATTCATCGATAGCTGACGATTATAAGATAGAGCAGCCCCTTTAATATTTGCTTGATAAGTACGAATATTTCTATGTAGATAAGTTACTTGTGGCTTTGGACTATGAAAATTCCTTGAAGTCATACCACCAAAAAAAGCTACGCCTCGTCCATGTGTCTTTTCAGCTAGAACATAACGTCCGTGGGTATTATCAACGATTAACGGATTTAAACCCGAACCTGTCACTGTTGCATGGCCAAAAGAATTACCCGTAAAAGTATTGCCTGTAACACCAAATGGGCCATTAAAAATAGGGTGATTTGGATCTACTGCTGTACTAGTTCCAGAAAAATCTCCATACACCAAAGAAATACCAAAACCCAAGTCCATGCCATTTCCTTGGTTAGGCGCTGCATTAATAAAAAGCGTTCCACCTGCAAACACCCAATCTTCCATCTTTACCTTATTTACCGTGATAAATGCTTCTAAAGCATTGGCATTTCCATCACTACCTTCCATATAAATAAAGTCATTAGCTGAAGAAAACAAATCATTGGCATTCACTGATTCATAACGCGCTGCAACCCAAGCCCCTACTCCAAAGACGGCATCCATATCTTCTTCATAGTTGGATTGCCCCCAAGGTGAGCTAGATTGAGAACGAACATAATAAGCATCGGAAAATGCTAGTTGGGAAAAAAATGAAAGTAATAGAATACTTAAGGCGGTAATTTTCTTCATGCTATCCTTATCCTGATAAGAAAATAATCAAAATTATTTTTAATAAATACAAAATAATTATTAAGAATAATTCTGTAAATGCTTGATAAAAAGGCGGGCCGAAGCCCGCCGTATTAATTAACTAATATTATTAGTTATTAAGGTGCTGTAATAGCAGAAACATCTACTGCATCAACTGAATCCCACAAGCTTGGTACATTAGCTGTAAAATCTAATGTGTCGCCAGTTTGTAAAGGAGAAGAGAACTGCAGGCTTAGAGTCAATACTTTACCATTAGCACTAATAGAAGCAGAGGTATTAACAGTATCAATCACTGCACCACCAGCATCAGCATCAGTAAATGTCATG
Organism: uncultured Gammaproteobacteria bacterium; assembly: GCA_963851095.1. Lineage (GTDB taxonomy): Bacteria > Pseudomonadota > Gammaproteobacteria > Pseudomonadales > Oceanobacteraceae > Oleispira. The sequence goes on from CAWKOX010000031.1 coordinate 68,065, forward strand.
ATTGATGCAACCTGAGTACCAGAAATTGTAGTGTTCTGAGTAATCGTACCAAACACTTCACCTAGCATTGCATCGATATCAATGGCATGAGTGAAAGAGTAAGTGATTGTAGCAGCAGAACCTGAACCAGGAAGAGCATTAGGAGACGCAGTACCAACAATTTGACCTAGGTTATCATACGCAGCAAACGTAGGAGTAGTCATGTTAGTATCATCTTCTGCCCAGCTATTACCAAAGGCATCCTGAACATTACTGAAGTCTAGAGTTGCGTGATCACCCGCATCTGCAGCAGCAGAAGCTAAACCAGCTTCATCATATTCACCCAAGGCGAAAATAGCAGTTCGATTTAACGGCAATAGATCATCAGCCATATCGGTAGTGAATGGAATTACAAGTACATTCTTGCTAGTTGTTTTAGCGTTATGAAGTGCGCGACTATCAACATCCATATCGATAGCAATACCACCTAATGTAACGACAGTATTACCCGCATTTGGATTAACTCGAACAGCTTCGTTAAAGGTAACAGTTAAGTTAGAACCGTTATAAACAGCTTCAGTAACCATTGGAGGCATTGCATCGTTAACAACAACTTTTGCATTGGTTGCTGTAACTGCAACATTACCGACACTATCTTCAATTTGATTAGTGAAATCGATAACTTTTGCTGCTTGGCCATCGGTATTTGCTAGTGCGAAGATATTATCTACATCAACAGCAATTAGATCAGCATTAACAACATCAGCATCACTTGCAACTGTAACATCATTCATGATGGTCCAGTCTGTTAGGTTTGCTGTACCTGTAGAGAATGTTGGAGCGTTAGCAGCGGCTGCAGGTTTAGTTGCATCAGATGCTGAAGGCACTGTCCAAGCTAAATCTTCAGTGAAAGAAACGGCAATTGTGCGGCTCATATCGGCAGACCAAGCAGCATAAGCTGTTTTATCATAGATTAAGCTAGCAGCAGCGATATATGCTTGGTTATTGTTTGCAGCATCTGCAAAGTTCTCATCGTATAGGTTGCTCAAATCAGGAGCAGCATCTACAAGATTATTTTGATCAGCAAGCATACCTGAGTTCACGTTCAATAATGGAACGCCCACTAATACTTGGAAATCTGGGTTAGCTAATTCAGCACCATTACCATACTGTTGGCCAAATACTGTAGTGCTAGAACGTAGGTCTAATTCACCATACGCATCTTGCAAGCCAGCTGTTACTGGAACGTTATCTGCTAATGTCACTTGTGCAGTAGAACCTTCGTTACCAAACTCATCCATAGATTGGATGGAGAAGATATCGCCTGGCTGAACACCGTCTAACAAGAACGCTACATCACTAGATGTAAAGTCGGCAAAGCTACTACCTGTTTTAGGCTCAATAAGGCCATAACCTGATGAAACTGCTGCAGTAGTGAAGTTACTAGTGGTCGATACATTTTGAGCATCAGGGGTGCTAGTCACATCAATTACTGGATTAGTATTAACAACTACACCGTTGCGCATAATCCAATAGCGATATGCAGAAGCATTACTTGGAGTAAATTTAATACGAGCAATATCAGTTTCAACGCCAGTATTCAAACCTAAGCTAGAAGTTACTGGAGTACCGTCTGGGTTTAATTCGATTTCACCGCTGTCACCAATAACACCAGCTACCTGCAATGCAAGAACAAGATCACTCAGACGTTCTTGAGAGTCATTCGTTGCACCTGAATCATTATCAGCAGAGTTCAGTTGCTGTGTGCCATTAACCGCTTGCTGCATATCAACATCAGCGAAAGCATTAGAGAAACCTTCAGCATCGCCAGCTAAACGCTCTGGGCTATCATCGGCAGTTAGCTGAGCTAAACCAGTAACAACGGCTGCGTCTTGAAGTAGGTTACGGAATACTTCAACTTGCAATTTTACGAAGTCTGCATTGCTGTTAACGTTATCATAATCGTATGAAATATCATTCGATGCTACGTTACTATCTTCATCAAGAAGGTTGTTTGCACCGTCACGGAAATCAACTTTTAAAAGATAGATATCAATTTCATTGCCTGCAACAAAATCAACGCTGTTCGTCAAAGTCATTGAGCGACCGTCAGCTGCAGGTGCTGCAGTAACTGTCAAATATTGACCGCTTGTGATATCACGAACAACTACAGAGTTGCTATCAATCATAGATGTCTGAATAGTTTCAGAGAAATGAACTGTTAATACATTTGTAACATCGTCATTTAATTTTGCACGAGCAGCCGTTTGTAGCTGCTTCTTCAATTGCAATAACAAATGGACGTGCATTATCTTCATTTGGAATTTCTGTTACAAAAACGTTACCAACATGAATTGTTTCAATTTCATCATCAGTAGATACGCCAGTAACGTTATACACGTTTGCATCAACAGAGTTTACTGTGTAACCACCAACAACAAACGTTAGATCTGAATCGTTTGGTGCGCCAGTAATTGTAAAGTTACCAGTAGCATCTGTAGTAACTTGGTAAGAAAGCGTTGTATAAGATAACGCGTTTGTACCCGTTGTGTGGTTGCCACCGTTAACATCTTTAAGCTCTAGGTTTAACGTTTGGTTAGCAATCGCTTCATTCGTTACATTGTCACGAAGAACACCTGTTATTGTTGAACCATTTTCGCCAACGGCTGGAAGTACAGCCGCGCCAGCTTCAGCAGTGAAGCCATCAACAAAACGGTTTGTATTCGCAGTACCTGTTTCTTCAGTTGTACCTTGATCGCTACGGCCATCATCAATAAGTGCGGATGAATTAACCGTAACAACAGCACCTAAGTAGCCAGCAGGAGGAACGATAACGACACTAATTGCTCCGCCCAAATAAGCACCATCGCCTGTAATTGTAATTCCTGAAACAGCTACATTATCTAACTGGTAAGTACCACCAGAGCTAGTTGTAGTTGTTCGGTTACCAATATGAACAGTCGCGCCTGGAATAGGATTACCGTTAGTATCTTGAACGATACCTTGAACAGATCCTTTAGGAGCTGTTGTGGCTACACCATTACTACCAATGGCAGCAGTTGTTGTCGAAGTAGTCACTGAGTTGGCTTTATTGCCATCAACTAAACAACCCGTCAAAAGAGTTGTACTTGATACCAATGCAATAGCGGTAGCTAATTTAGCTTTTTTATAGAATGTGTTTTCCATCTGTTCCTTTCCTAGATAGCAGATACGTCATACGTCTAGCAAAGAAATTTCGCTAGACAATTGATCAGAAAGAAAACAAGGAAGAGGCCACAAGTGGCAGAAAAACGTTCCTTGTTTTACTAGAGCATTTATTCTGCCAGACACAGTTGGTTTTAAGTAGTCTCTTATTTAAAAATACTAATAAAGTACTAGATTTTTTTTTAAAAAATATCCTTAGTTCACACTTTTAAACTTTTTTGTCTAATGTTATTTTATTGTTTTAAAATATCTGTATGGCCTAAGTGATGTGTTTTTTATTAATTACAAAACCATCGCCGCAACCCAACCCGCCACTAACAACGGTAAGTTGAAGTGGATAAACGTAGGTATAACCGTATCGCTCATATGGTTGTGTTGACCATCTGCGTTTAACCCAGCGGTAGGGCCTAATGTAGAATCTGAGGCAGGGGAGCCAGCATCACCGAGTGCGCCAGCCGTACCGACTAATGCAACAATGGCTAATGGGCTAAACCCCAGTTGAATGCACAGCGGTACATAGATCGCTGCAATAATTGGGATCGTTGAGAATGATGAACCAATACCCATGGTTAATACCAAGCCAACTATTAATAATAGAAACGCTGCTAAGGCTTTGTTATCACCTAACCAGCCTGAAGCACCGTTGACTAAACTTTCAATATGCCCAGTGGTTTTAATGACTTCAGCAAAACCCGAGGCGGCAATCATAATAAAACCAATCGATGCCATCATTTTCATACCATCAACCAGAACACCATCAGACTCATGCCAACGAATTACACCCGTTGCTGAAAACAATAAAAAGCCTGCCATTGCACCTAAAACCATAGAACCTAAGTACAGCTGAGTTACAAACGCTAATATGATGGCAGCACCAGCGACCCATAGTGATTTAGCACTGAATTCTTGGTCAATACTTTCTGTATTTTCTGCCAGTGCTTTATCATCACCAGCTAAGTAAGTTCGCGGTTTACGATAGCTAATAAGACCTGCAATCAGCAGCCCAGCCAACATTCCTAACGCTGGAATGGTCATTGCTGACATGACCGAAATACCTTCTGTTTCTAGCCCAGCACTACCCACATTTGATAAAAGTATGTCGTTTAAATAGATGTTTCCGAAGCCTATTGGCAGAAACATATAAGGCGTAACCAGTCCAAACGTTAGTACACACGCGACTAATCGTCGGTCTAACTGTAAGCGAGTCATTACTAACAATAACGGAGGCACTAGAATAGGGATGAATGCGATATGAATCGGTATAATATTTTGCGAGCTAACGGCTATTAGCATCAAGCCGAATAACAAAATATTTCGCAACCAGAAGGTATCACTGTGTCGCTGACGCTGTTCGCCTCCTATTCGGATTAAAATCTTTTTGGCTAATAAATGAGGAAGACCTGAAAGGGAAATTGCAACGGCAAAACCACCTAATAGCGCATAGCTTAATGCGATGCCTGCACCGCCACCAATACCTGCATTAAAGGCTTTTAGTGTTGAATCCACATCCATACCGGCAACCCAACCGCCCACAAATGCAGCGACTATCATTGAGAGCATCACGTGAAGTCGTGCCACACTGAGTACTAACATTAACGTTACAGCGATTAATACTGCATTCATAAAACACCTTCTTAAGTTTTGATATACGATCAAAAACTGACCGACTGGTTAAGTGTGCGCAAGATAGCATAGCTACCTTAAAATGTAGACCTTCTATCAGCATAGCCTTTGTGGACAAGCCTATGCGTTTAGCGCTATTACTGCCTTTATTTTAGCCATAAAAAAACCCAAGCTGCTTTCACAACTCGGGCTTATTATTCGTCAGTACACCTTAAATTTTAGAAATCTAAGTTAGCCACTCGAAGTGCGTTACTTTCAATAAACGCGCGTCGTGGTTCTACTTCATCGCCCATTAAGGTCGTAAAGATCTGATCCGCGGCAACCGCATCTTCAATGGTTACTTGCAGCATACGACGGCTTTCAGGGTCCATGGTTGTATCCCAAAGCTGCTCTGGGTTCATCTCACCTAGTCCTTTATAACGCTGGATGTAATGACCTTTACGGGCTTCGTTTAACAGCCAAGCAAGTGTTTGCTTAAAGTTCTCGATCGGAAGTACACGCTCGCCACGTTGTAGGTATGCGCCTTCTTCTAGAACGGCTTGCAACTCTGCGCCCATATCTGCGATTTTTTTGTAACCAGTTCCCATAAAGAATTCATGGTTGAAACAAAAAGTATGCGGTATACCATGTTCCATAACTTCTACATTGAAGTTAGCAGTATTACGCTCGTTATCTTTTTCAACTTCAACTTTATAGTGGCTACCCGTACGCCCTGTTTCAGGCAGTAATGCTTGAAACTTTTCAGCCCAGTCTTTTGCAAAAACTTCATCTTTTAGTTCTGCCTCTGAAATACGAGGAAGTTCTAACATCGCTTCTAATAGTAGAGAAGGGTAGATGTTTGATGAGCGATCGATCACTTCTTGCGTCTCGTGATACTTAGTTACCAACATTTCAAAAGCATGATCACTGATTGCAGGTGCATCTGGATTTGGGTGCAAAGCTGACTTCTCTAATGCGATGTGCGTTAGATAATCAGACAACGCTTCTTCATCTTTTAGATACTGTTCTTGCTTACCACGTTTGATTTTATACAAAGGTGGCTGAGCAATGTAAATGTGACCACGTTCAATCATTTCAGGCATTTGACGGAAGAAGAAGGTCAATAACAAGGTACGAATGTGAGCACCATCGACGTCGGCATCCGTCATGATAATAATGGAGTGATAACGCAGTTTGTTAATATCAAACTCTTCACGCCCAATACCACAACCCAATGCTTTAATTAAGGTGCCTACTTCTGCTGAAGAAAGCATCTTATCAAAGCGTGCTTTCTCAACGTTAAGAATCTTACCTTTAAGTGGCAAAATAGCCTGTGTGCGACGATCTCGGCCTTGTTTTGCGCTTCCGCCAGCCGAGTCCCCTTCCACTAAGTATATTTCAGAAAGAGCAGGGTCTTTCTCTTGGCAATCAGCCAGTTTACCTGGCAAACCTGCGATATCTAATGCGCCCTTACGACGAGTCATATCACGGGCCTTGCGGGCTGCTTCACGGGCGCGGGCTGCGTCTAGCATCTTACCAACAAGATTTTTAGCTTGCTGTGGTTGCTCTAATAAGTATTCAGAGAACTTAGCGGCCATCTCTTGTTCAACAGCGGTTTTAACCTCACTAGAAACTAATTTATCTTTAGTCTGTGAGCTAAACTTAGGATCTGGTACTTTAACCGATACAATCGCGGTTAGACCTTCACGCGCATCATCACCCGTTGCAGAAACTTTTTCTTTCTTACCCAAACCTTCCGATTCGATGTAGTTATTTAAGGTACGTGTTAATGCACCTCGGAAGCCAGCCATGTGGGTTCCACCATCGCGCTGAGGAATATTATTGGTATAGCAGAATACGTTTTCTTGGTAAGTATCATTCCACTGCATCGCGACTTCTACACCAACACCCGTTGCTTCATGCATGATATTGAAGTGAAACATGTCGTTGACTGTCGACTTATTGGTATTAAGGTATTCAACGAAAGAGGATAGGCCACCTTCAAATGCGAAGAGATCTTCACGGTCGCTGCGATCATCTTTTAAGTGAATGCGTACACCAGAGTTCAAGAAAGACAGTTCGCGCAAACGTTTAGCTAGCTGATCATAATGATACGTTGTTTGCGTAAAAGTATCGCTACTGGGCTTGAACGTTACCATTGTACCAGTGGTTTCAGACACACCGACTTCTTTAAGAGGGTAGTCTGGAACACCATGAGTATATTCTTGCTCGTAAATTTTACCTTCACGGCGGATGGTTAATTTTACTTTTTCCGATAGGGCATTTACTACTGAGATACCAACACCGTGGAGTCCGCCTGATACTTTATAAGAGTTATCATCGAATTTACCACCGGCGTGAAGCACCGTCATGATAACTTCAGCAGCGGATACACCTTCATCTTCATGCATTTCGGTAGGAATACCACGACCGTTATCCGATACCGAGATTGAGTTATCTAGGTGAATCACGACCTCAATAGTATCGCAGTGGCCTGCTAAGGCTTCATCGATTGAGTTATCGACCACTTCGAATACCATGTGGTGTAAGCCAGTACCATCATCAGTATCGCCAATGTACATTCCTGGGCGTTTACGAACCGCATCAAGGCCTTTTAAAACCTTAATACTCGATGAATCGTAAGCTTGTTCTTCACTCATATTATGTCCCCTAATGAGATAAACCCGCACTCAATGCCGTCGCATTGGATCGCGTAAAATTTCGAATTCGTTAACTGTTACAAAATATTAATAAATACTGTTTTAAATTAATCTTAAACTGGGTTATTATGCTGCAAGAGGCTAAATACTTCCTGTAGCCGTTAATTTCGGCAATCCCTGCCTCTCATAATTACCCAGTAATGCACCGTTTAAGTAAAACTTATTAAATTATATAACTCCAGTTTTTAGCTAATAAACATTCAATAAATCAGTTTATTGAATGTTCACTATTTGTTCTGAAAAGTAGATTTATTATGCTTTTATCTAATTTCAAACCCAGTATTTATACTCACTCTTCAAACTCATTAGTCAGTCGGTGTTTTATCACTGACCTGACCATGTTCCACGTGGAACATTTTACATCCTTCAGGCTTCCATTGATCACTAATACTGTTGTGTTCAATACTGGTTATAAACACCTGACATTTTAAATCTTCTAGCAACTGACATAAAGCAAAACGATGTTTTTCATCTAACTCCGACGCAAGGTCATCCACTAGATAAATAGTGCTACGCTCTGTCTCTTGCTGAAACAATACACCCTGAGAAAGCTTCAAAGCCGCTACAACGGCTTTTTGCTGCCCTCGAGATAGGACATCAGCAGCATTTCTATTATCCACCTTAATGCGGAGTTCAGCACGCTGAGGACCAGATTGAGTATGCCCAATCTGTAAGTCTCGTTCTCGTTGTTTATGCAAAATATCGATTAAATCCGATGTTCTTTCCCAACCAGGATAGAAGGATAATTGCACGTCTAGATTAGCATCTAATCGACTTAAAGTATCCTGAAAAACAGGCAGTAATCGCTCTATATACGCTTTCCTTGCCTCGTTTACTGCATTCGCCGCTTTAACAAACCCTTTATCCCAAACATTAAGCCAATCGGGCTGTTGTTTCTTTAGAACGGCATTGCGTTGTTGTAGGAGTTTTTTGAATTCTCGCCACTGCTCTAAGAAGGAGTGTTCCACGTGGAACACTCCCCAATCAATAAACTGTCGTCGTTCCTGAGGGGAGCCGGATAATAATTTAAAGGTATTAGGTTCTATTATTTGAACAGGCAGCCAACTGGTTGCTTCTGCTTGAGAGTGCAGTGCTTCTCCATTTAGGCGAATGGCTTTATCGCCATTGCGACTGCGTTGTACGCCTAAGCGAGCATTACCTAGCCGACTATCTTGTATTTCAGTAAATAACACGCATTCATCCATATCATGCTGAATGACGGGTTTTAATAAATGATGTCGAAAAGATTTTCCATTGGCGAGTATATAGAGGGCTTCAAGCAAACTGCTTTTACCACTACCATTTTCACCGTAGATAAAATTAACCCCCAGAGCGGGGGTTAAGGAAAGCGGATGCAGGTTTCGCACGCCGCTAATTTGTAAGCGCTTTATTGGCATAAAAAAGCCCGTTTAAAAATAGGGCTAATCAAACGCTACAAGCGCATTGGCATAACGACATACAAGGCATCGCTATTATCTGACTCTTCAAGTAACGCACTGCTGTTGGCATCAGACAAAGTAATCTTAGCTTGATCGGTTCCAATAACACCTAGAACATCTTGTAGGTAACTTACGTTAAAACCGACTTCTAAGCTTTCGCCTTCATAATCAACAGCAATCGATTCTTCAGCTTCTTCTTGCTCGGGGTTATTAGCAAATACTTGCAGGTTGCCTGAGTTAAGTACAACTCGAACACCACGATACTTTTCATTCGAAAGAATCGCTGTACGAGCAAAAACTTGGCGTAATTCCTGACGATCGGCCAGAATAACCTTATTACCGTTCTTTGGAATTACACGGCCATAATCAGGGAATTTACCGTCAACTAACTTAGAGGTAAACGTAAAATCACCCGTTTCAGCACGGATATGATTAGGGCTTAGCAGTAGGGTAACGCTGTCTTCAGGCTCTGTAAGTAACTTACTTAGCTCAAGAATACCTTTACGCGGAACAATCAGCTGCAACTGCGTCTCAGGGCCGCTAGCTTCCACAATACAGGTCGCTAAACGGTGTCCGTCGGTGGCAACTGAACGTAGAGAAGAAGCGTTCACTTCTAACAACATGCCGTTTAAATAATAACGAACATCTTGCTGAGCCATAGCAAAAGCAACACGATCAATAACACGACGTAGCTTAGCTTGTTCAACCGTAAAAGGTTGCTCACCCGCAATTTCTTCAATGTTAGGAAATTCAGTTGCAGGTAGACTAGACAAAGTAAAACGAGAGCGACCTGAACGAATATTAATTCGCTGCTCGTCTTGTTCAAACTCAATCATTGAACCATCAGGCAGTGAACGAACAATGTCCATTAACTTTTTACCTGGAACGGTGATTTCACCTTCAAGAGTAACTTCTTCTAAAGTTACTCGACCAACTAGCTCAACTTCAAGGTCGGTACCAGTTAGTGATAGTTGCTGACCTTTTACATCTAATAAAATATTAGATAGTACTGGTAATGTTTGGCGTTTTTCAACAACACCAGCAACAAGTTGTAATGGGCGCAGTAGTGCTTCCCTAGAAATTACGAACTTCATGTTTCTCCACTTTACCCATCTAGGTTGTTAGTGAGCGCATTAGGTTTTTATAGTCTTCCCTAATGTCAGCCATTGTTTCTTGTAATTCTTTTATCTTACGACAGCCGTGTAGAACCGTCGTATGATCACGTCCACCAAAGGCTTCACCAATTTCGGGAAGGCTGTGGTTGGTTAATTCTTTACTTAATGCCATCGCGACTTGTCTTGGTCGAGCGATTGAGCGAGTTCGACGTTTAGATAACAGGTCTGAAAGCTTAAGTTTATAGTATTCTGCAACAGTTCTCTGAATATTATCAATACTAACCTGTCTGTCTTGCAAGGCCAGTAAATCTTTCAAAGATTCTTTAATAAAGGGTAGAGTAATCTCACTGCCGGTAAAATGCGAGTTAGCAATCACTCGCTTAAGCGCACCTTCTAATTCACGCACGTTAGAGCGTATTTTTTGGGCAATGAAAAAAGCAGCATCATCAGGCAAGTGTACATTAGCTTGATCTGCTTTCTTTAATAGAATCGCAACACGTGTTTCCAATTCAGGAGGTTCTACCGCAACGGTTAATCCCCAACCAAATCGACTCTTTAAGCGTTCTTCTAAACCATTAATTTCACGTGGATAACGATCACACGTAAGAATCATTTGCTGGCCACCTTCTAATAACGCATTAAAGGTATGAAAGAACTCTTCTTGAGAACGTTCTTTGCCAGCAAAAAATTGAATATCATCAATTAATAGATGCATCAAGACTTCGATAAAATCGCTTAAATTCATTAATCGCATTCAACTGTAACGCTTTCACCATATCTTGTACAAAACGCTCTGAGTGAACGTACAAGACCTGTGCATTGCTATCTTTCTGCTGCAAGTGATTACCCACAGCATGCATTAAGTGAGTTTTACCAAGACCAACACCACCGTATATAAAGAGTGGGTTGTAAGAGCCACCTGCGTTCTCTGCAACCTGTTGAGCCGCTGCATGAGCAAGTTGGTTAGATTTACCTTCTACAAAGGTATCAAAAGTGAATGTCTTATTAAGGAAACTTTGATGCTGAAGACCACCTTCAACTTGAACTTCACGACGGCCTGTTGGTTTAGCACTAGAAGAACCAAAACCAGGAAACGAAGAGTTCGCAGCAGCCTGGTTAGTATTTTTTCTATCAGTGTTAGTAACAGGCAAGGTAGCTTGCTCAATATCAAGCGAGCCTTGCATAGGCGCATTGTCATCAACATCATCAACTTCTACGGCATCCATAACAAAAGACGGCTTTCTATTAGTAGAAGGTGTTTTTAAAGGAGTAGGTTTTTTAGGCGGCAGTTTAGGCATTGGAGTAGGCGCAGGCTTAGCCTTTGCTCCCCCTATGGTTACCTCTACCTCAATTAAGCGGCCATCGTTGATTTCACAAATAATTTCATGAATTCGATGTAGGTATTTGTCTTTCACCCAGTCTTTAACAAATCGGTTTGGTGCACGCAGTAATATAGCGTCACCTTCAGTATCGACTTGTAATGGACGGATCCAAGTATTGTATTGCTGTGAAGGAAGTTCATCCTGCAAATAATCTAAACAGCGTTTCCAGAGCGCCTCAGCCACCTAACAGCATCCCTTAATAAAATAAATCGATGTAAATAGCCGGTCATTCTACCCTAAATAAACCAAAGTTATCCACAAATAACCTCGCAAACGCCCATTAAAAGGTTCAATAGTTATGTGGATAACCAACTTAAAGCTGAAGATCGAATGTGAATAATTGCTGAGTGAAAATTGGCCCTGTGTAAAAGTCACGAGTTATACACGGGTTGTTAGGCCTCTAATACTCAGGTTAAACGCATATAAAACATGATTTATCATTAATGTAAGTTACTGATATATATAGATTTTATTGGGTTATACACAGAAATAAGGCTACGTAATATTAGTAGTAAGAATAAATAAAAACTTTATATACATACATAAAACATAATCTTTAATATATAAATCTTTCAAAGAGGCTTTCAATTTAAATTCATCTTTTAAACTTATGATTAAAATAAATACAGATTGCCCATTGCGTCCGAGGCTTTAATTCAATACAATCTCGGCCCTAAATTTTAAACCCTAAATCTTCACCTTGTGTCGATTGAGTGAGTAATTGCTATGAAACGTACTTTTCAACCAAGCGTATTGAAGCGTAAGCGCAACCACGGTTTCCGTGCTCGTATGGCTACAAAAAGCGGTCGTCAGATTATTTCTGCACGTCGTGCTAAAGGCCGTAAGAGCTTATCAGCTTAATAACGCTTTAGTCTGTGTATGAATACTTTTGAGTTCCCTAGATCCGTTCGCTTATTGAGCCCTGGGGACTTCTCCCAAGTATTTAATAACACTGAGTTTAAGGCCAGTAATCGATATTTGTTGGTTCTGGCTACTCCGAGTAAAAGCGGCGATTCTCGCTTAGGCTTTGTCATAGCTAAGAAGCATGTTAAACATGCTGTCCAGAGAAATCGTGTAAAACGTATTATTCGCGAGTCTTTCCGCCTGAATCAGCATCAGATGGCTAACAATGATTTTGTTATTTTGGCACGTCCTGGGATCTCTGATCTCGAGAACGGCGAAATACGCGAAATGATTGATAGTCTCTGGTTCAAGCTGAGGCAATCTAATGGTAAACGATCCAACAAAAGTAAAAAACGCTAGTCCAAAAGCCCTGTCTTTTGTTGCTAAGTCATTTTTATTACTAGTTAATGTCTACCGTTACGCAATCAGTCCTTTATTTCCCAGCCGATGCCGTTATTATCCTACATGCTCTGCGTACGCGCATGAAGCTATTGTACGATATGGTGCTTGGACAGGTGGAAAACTGGCCATGAAACGCATTTTGCGTTGCCATCCTTGGGCAAGTCATGGTGTAGACCCTGTACCTGAACTTAACCCTTCCCACTCATGTTGTAGACGGAACCCCTAATCATGGATATCCGCCGTTTTGCCATAATATTTGGCCTGGCTATTTCAACTTATTTTTTAATTCTTGCGTGGAATGACGATTATGGTCAAGCCGCGGTTGCTAATGCTCCCATTGCACAAAATTCTGCAATTGAAGTAGGTGATTCACCTGCTGCGGGCGATATTCTTGCTGCTGAACAAAGTAGTGACAATAATAGCGACATTCCTAATGTTGTTCCTGCTGCATTGGAGCCAGAAGTTCAGGCTGTAGCAAGTACACAGTTAATTCAGGTTAAGACCGACGTATTAAACGTGACGATTAATCCACTGGGTGGCGAAATTGTTGAAGTGTCTTTACCGGCTTACCCTGCTGATATATCAGATAAAAGCATTCCATTTGTATTAATGGAAAACAATGCCCGCCGTGTTTATGTTGCACAAAGTGGTTTGTTAGATGCAAAAGGCAAGCAGTGGGAAAAAACTCAAGCATATTCAGCGTCCCAAGTTAGTTATCAGCTAGATGAAACTGCCGATACGCTAACGGTTGAACTAAGCACTCAGTTAGATAGCGTAGAAGTGAAGAAGGTATTCACTTTTCAGCGTAATAATTACCTTATTGATGTGAAATATCACGTTGCTAACGGTTCTGATAGCCAATGGCGCGGTGTGTTCTTTGCCCAGTTGAAACGTGACCGCTCTGAAGATCCTCAGCAAGGTAGCTCAATGGGTATGCAGGCGTATTTAGGACCTGCGATCACGACGAACTTATCTAAATATGAAAAAGTTAGTTTTGATGATATCGATGATAAGCGTTTAGCCGAAACGGTTGATGGCGGTTGGGTTGCAATGCTGCAACACTATTTCGTATCTGCTTGGGTTGCTAATCCTGAAACATCTCATTCTGTATACGCTAAGCCTAATAAGCAGGGCGAATACATTGTGGGTTTCCACGATGGTAAAACACCACTGCAGGTTGCTGCTGGCGAAACGGGTACTGTTGGCGCTCAGCTATATGTTGGCCCTAAGTCACAGTATGTTTTAGCGGATGTTGCTGAAAACCTAGACTTAACCGTAGATTACGGTTGGTTATGGTGGATAGCTCAGCCATTATTTGCCGTGATGAACTTCATTGAATCTGGTTACATTAACTTCTTAGGCATGATGGAAATCGATCTAGGCGGTGGTGTGGGTAACTGGGGTGTAGCGATCATCTTGTTAACGGTATTGATTAAGCTAGCCTTCTTCAAGCTGTCAGCAACCAGCTATCGTTCAATGGCCAACATGCGCAAAGTTGCACCTAAACTTGCCGCTATTCGTGAACAGTACGGCGATAATAAAGAAAAGCTAGGCCAAGAAATGATGGCCTTGTATAAGAAAGAGAAGATTAACCCGTTAGGTGGTTGTTTACCGATTCTTGTACAAATGCCGGTATTTATTGCCTTGTATTGGGTACTTGCAGAAAGTGTTGAGCTACGCCAAGCACCATTCTTCTTGTGGATTAACGACTTGTCGGCTATCGATCCTTACTTCGTATTACCATTATTGATGGGTGCGAGTATGTTTGTTCAGATGCAGTTGAACCCGACGCCTCCAGATCCAGTTCAAGCACGTGTTATGAAGTTGATGCCTGTAATTTTCACGGTATTCTTCTTGTTCTTCCCATCGGGTCTTGTGCTTTATTGGGTTGTGAACAACTTGCTATCGATTACTCAGCAATATGTAATCACTAAGCAAATTGAGAACGCTGATAGCTAAGACGATATTTAAACGATGTTTTAGTTAGCGTGTTCGATTAAAAGGCCGCTGTTGAAAGACAGCGGCCTTTTTTGTGGATAAAATGAAATCCATATAATTATCACCAGAATATTAAATCGATTGATTACGAAGTAATTGTGGAGCAAATATCTAAAACATGGATGTTTTAGCTAAGGCTACAGGACAGATGTATTTACGCCTATTTCTTGCGGAAGCAATACTTCGTAATCAGTTTGGTAGTTTTATCATTTTAGGAATTTCATATGCCAGCTTCAGAATCCGTTCACCAAGATACCATTGCCGCTGTTGCTACCGCTCCAGGCCGAGGCGGGGTAGGGATTGTTCGTGTATCTGGTGCTAAGGCACAAGAGATTGCTCATGCCGTGCTTGGACTGTTGCCTAAACCTCGTTACGCGCACTATGGGGCTTTCAAGGATGCTGATGGTAATGAATTGGATCAAGGCTTAGGTATATTCTTTCCTAACCCTCATTCGTTCACCGGTGAAGACGTTTTAGAGTTGCAAGGACATGGTGGGCCGGTTGTTCTTGATTTCATCTTACAGCGCTGTGTAGAGCTGGGCGCTCGTATTGCACGACCTGGGGAATTTTCTGAGCGAGCGTTCTTAAACGACAAGCTTGATCTGGCTCAAGCAGAAGCGATTGCCGATTTAATCGATTCATCGTCAGCGCAAGCGGCACGTTGTGCATTACGTTCTTTACAGGGAGTTTTCTCCGACAAAGTACATGGCTTGGTTGACCAACTTATCCACTTGCGGACTTTCGTTGAAGCCTCGATTGACTTTCCAGAAGAAGAAATCGATTTTTTAAGCGACGGTAAAGTGGCCGCCATGCTGCAAGAGGTTAAAAGCGCAGTGGCTGGCGTATTAGCCGAAGCCAATCAAGGCGCGATCTTACGCGAAGGCATGAATGTGGTGATTGCTGGGCGTCCAAACGCGGGTAAGTCCTCACTACTAAATGCGTTAGCAGGCCAAGATAAAGCCATTGTGACTGATATTGCAGGTACGACGCGTGATGTTCTGAAAGAACATATCCACATCGATGGTATGCCACTGCACATTATAGACACCGCAGGTTTGCGTGATGCTCTGGATGAAGTTGAACGTATTGGTATTCAGCGTGCTTGGGCCGAAATTTCACAGGCCGATCGTATTTTATTAATGATCGATAGCTCGTTAGAAACCAATGGCCAAAAAACTGATCCTAAAGCGTTATTACACGCGCTTTATGATGAGCAAGGTTTGAAAGAAGAAACGGAAAAGCTGATAGAAAGTGGTCGCATTACTGTTATTCGCAATAAAGCCGATTTATTAGCGGACGATCATGTCTCTGCCAAAGTCGGTTTACATGAAGAAGCGGATTTTCCAACCTTGTCGATTTCTGCCAAGCAAAACTTAGGGATTGTTGAGCTTCGCGAACACTTAAAAGAAGTGATGGGATTCAACTCGACCAACGAAGGTGGCTTCTTAGCTCGTCGTCGTCATATTGAGGCACTAGAAAAGGCTCAAGATGCTATTCAGGCGGGTGAAGACCAATTATTAGGCGCTATGGCCGGTGAACTCTTGGCTGAAGACCTTCGTATGGCTCAGCAAGCTCTAGGCGAGATCACCGGTGAATTCACCGCAGATGATCTGCTAGGCAATATCTTTGGTAGCTTCTGTATTGGTAAGTAGTATCTGCCTATTTAAAGTGTTTCACTAAAGCCTGCAAAACATCAGCCGACATCTATAGTTATATCATCGTGATGTAATTTGTGAGGTCGGCCGTGCATTCTGTTTTATCTACCCCCCTTATTTTTTTAAAAAAAGTGTCTCAATACTTAGGTATTCTGACGACTTTATTTTTGCTATCAGCCTGCCTGCCAGAAGAAAAAGAAGAAGATACCAATCCAATTAATAGCAGCGGCATCGAAGTTGATGACGCTTCTTTAGGGTTAAATGGCTTTTGGATTGGCGGTTTTAATCAAACTGAAACTCTAAAATTACTTATTTATAATGGTGATGTTTTTGGTATCGATGCTGATAAA
>CAWKOX010000032.1:0-12845 GCA_963851095.1 uncultured Gammaproteobacteria bacterium
ACGTTTTGGACGTTATTTAATCAAACATAGCCGAAAGGCTATTTCTTAATAGATGAGTGATTAGATAAGGACAAAAAAGGAATAATTCAATGCTTCTGATAATCTTTTTCTACTTTTAAATGCGTAATGTAATTCTGCATCCAGAATATTGGGTTATTCCCGAGTACATTTTAGCTCGATCATTCCATATCCAGCACAATTATAATATGTTATAACATAACAACTGGTTAATTAGACACCTAAAGAAGAAAGTACAGAGTACACAAATCATGAGCAAGTCATACTTTAAAAGCATTGAAGACTCCGCCAAAGGTAGCCAATTCGATGCGTTAACTATCATCAACAACCTCAGCTTTAACGAAGCAGGATTAATACCCGTTATTACTCAAGAGGTTAATAGCAAGACTGTTCTCATGATGGCATGGATGAATACAACAGCATTACGCCATTCACTCGAGACAGGCCTCATGACTTACTGGTCTCGTTCTCGAAATACCCTTTGGAAGAAAGGCGAAAGCAGTGGCAATCTACAATCGATCCAAGAATTCAAAATTGATTGCGATGGTGATGCTTTATTGTTCCTTGTCGATCAAACAGGGCCAGCCTGCCATACCGGCCGAGAGCATTGCTTTTATTTTAGCTTCGACCCAAAGAAAGATTCATTTGTGATTACCTCATAGGCAGGACCATGAATTCAATACTGATTAAAAGCGCCACAATTGTGAATGAGTCACGTATTCAAGAAGCTGATATAAGAATAATAGACCAGCGCATTGATCGAATTGCACCTGAACTAAAAGCAAAGCCTAGCGATCAAGTTATTGATGCAACAGGCCTACACCTATTACCAGGTATGATCGACGATCAAGTGCATTTCCGTGAACCCGGTTTAGCCAATAAAGGGACTATTGCGACAGAATCTCGTGCTGCAGTCGCAGGAGGGATTACTAGCTTCATGGAAATGCCCAACGTCATTCCTGCGACAACAAATATGGGGGCAATTCAACATAAAATGGACATTGCTTATACATCTTCTTTAGCTAACTATTCATTTTATCTTGGCGCGACCAATGACAATTTAGAAGACATAAAGCGTATTGATCCTACACAAATTTGTGGGGTCAAAGTATTCATGGGCGCTTCTACCGGTAATTTATTAGTCGATAATCCTAAATCTCTTGAGGATATATTTCAGCAGTCACCCGTATTAATTGCTACGCACTGTGAAGATAACAAAACAATTCAAAACAATTTAAGTCGCCTGAAGCAAACATTACCCGAAACAGAGTGGCAGACTCGGCATCACCCTATCATTCGAAATACCGATGCATGTTATGCCTCATCATCCTACGCAGTGGAGTTAGCAAAACGTTTTGATGCCGATTTACATGTACTGCACTTAACCACAGAAAAAGAGCTGTCACTTTTTACTGCTGGCAACATAGATTCAAAAAAAATCACAGCTGAAGCCTGCGTTCACCACCTATGGTTCAACGACCAAGATTACGAACACTGGGGAAATCGTATTAAGTGTAATCCCGCGATTAAATCCGAAAAAGATCGCCAAGCACTCATTAAAGCAATAAACGATGATGTTATAGACATTATTGCAACAGATCATGCACCTCATACAAAAGAAGAAAAAGATCAGCCTTATTCACAGGCACCTGCGGGGTTACCCTTAGTACAACACGCATTGTTATCTTTATTAGATCAGGTTCAAGATGGTATTTTCTCACTTGAAAAAGTTGTTGAGAAAACTTGCCATAATCCCGCAAAACGTTACGCGATTAAAGACCGAGGCTTCATCAGAGAAGGTTACTTTGCAGATCTCGTACTGGTTGATTTATCCGCTCGTTCAAACGTCATAGACAATAACCTTTTTTATCAATGCCAATGGTCTGCCTTTGAAGATTACTCTTTCAAATCCAAAATAAAAACGACCTTTGTAAACGGCGTTCGCGTTTTTGACAACGATCGTTTATTTCAGGGAAATACTCCCGCACAATCACTTCACTTCCAGAGAAGAAAATAGCAAGAATTATGCTCATTAATACCCAACTTCCAAACACAAATAAGTCACTGCCTGATGTTGCTACTTCCCATACAAGTGATACTCGTCATGCACTAAGCTGGGTTGGCATGGATCAAATTGATCTCCCAATTCAATTAGCGTTGCGTGCTTCGAATACTGCTCAAGTGAACTGCAAAGTAAACTGTTACGTTAGTTTAGATAACGAACAAGCGAAAGGCATTCATATGTCACGCTTATATCGTACACTTAACGATTACGCCAGTAGCCATATTTTTACACCTCAAATTATGCAACAAATTCTGAGCGATATGATTACTAGTCACCACGCGCTAAGCTGTGATGCCTTGGTCAGTATGACATTTGACTTACCCCTATTACGTCCTGCTTTATTGAGCGATAACAAAGGTTGGAAGTTTTACCCGATAGAAATTAAATACCAAAAAAATGACGATGAGTTTTCCAGCGAAATAAAAATTTCTGTTCCTTATTCCAGTACTTGCCCTTGCTCAGCATCATTATCTAGACAATTATTGGCTGAAAAAATCCGTACACACTTTCAAACATCTACTATTGAAATGGATACCTTAGCCACTTGGCTAACCTCAGATGCCGGAAGTGTTGCCACACCCCATAGCCAGCGTTCTTGGGCTCATATAAAAACCCGAATACACTCAACAGATAATTTTTTGATAGAAGAAACCATCAACTTAATCGAAAGTACCTTGGGCACCCCTGTTCAAACCGCTGTTAAGCGTGAAGACGAGCAAGAATTTGCACGTTTAAATGGAGAGAACTTAATGTTCTGCGAAGATGCCGCTCGACGAATAAAAACGGCATTACAAAACAGCAGCGATATTGACGACTTTTGGTTCAAGGTTGAGCATCAAGAAAGCCTTCATGCTCACAACGCAGTCGCTATTGCAATTGCCGGTTTGCCAGGTGGCTACCAAGTTTCTACAGAATTTTAGGATCATATAATGCTACGAAAAAACCCCAGCGGACATTATCCACAAGTCAGTGGTGGTGCCTATATTGATAAAACAGCTATCATATGTGGCCATGTAATCATCGAAGATAATGTATTCGTTGGGCCCTATGCCGTCATTCGTGCTGATGAAACAGACGAGAACGGCGAAATGGAACCGATCACCATTTCAGCAGACTCAAATATTCAAGATGGTGTCGTTATTCATTCTAAAGCAGGTGCTAGAGTCAGTATCGGTAAACGCACCTCCATCGCGCATCGTTCGATAATCCACGGCCCTTGCTCAATTGGTGATAACGTTTTCATCGGTTTTAATAGCGTAGTATTTAGAACAGACATTGCCGATGGCTGTGTCTTACGACACAACTGCGTGGTTGAGGGTACGGACATTCCAGAAGAAACTGTGATTCCTCCTGTTCACCACATTGGGCCTGGTTTTGATTTATCGACATTACCTAAAACCGATCAATCTTCTGATGATTTTTCAGAATCTATAATCTCAGCTAATCATGACCTAGTAAAAGGCTATAAAGGGTTGGCAAATGAATTCTAAAACTCATTTCTATAAACTTTAATCATCTTTTGTGTATTCACCTTCAATGGTGATTTTCTCTTTAGGTTGAGAAGCATGTGACCGATGCGTGGATGAATGAACATCATTAAATGAGTCTGTTTCAAAAGTACTTGTCGATTGAAAGCTTCCGCCCGACATCATGCGAGGAGTAATAAACGCAATGACTTTATGCACCAAGGCTTTACGAGTCGCTGGTACTAATAAAATAAAGCCTGCGGCATCTGTTACAAACCCTGGCGTTAACAATAATGCCCCTGCCAGCGCTAATAAAAATCCTTCGGCCATTTCTTGCGCTGGAATCTTTCCTTGCTGCATTTTTTGGTTAGCGCGTAATAACGTGCTAATGCCCTGTTGGCGTAATAATTTAACCCCAACAAATGCCGTGATAACAATTAAACCGAGCGTCCAACCAATACCAATAAAGCTGTTCACTTTAAGAATTACGGCCAATTCAATTAATGGAATGATGATAAAAATGATTAATAAAGGCATCATGCCTCCTAAATTCTTTTACAAATAGTATTTGATGATGTTTCAGAGATGGGTTCATTTGTTTAAATTTCAAGATATATTGATCTCTTACTCACCCTAAACTTCTTATAATGATCAAAACTCATTTTAAAACGTCATCCCGCTAAGGAGCTACCATGCAATTAATAGATAAAGTAATCGCCATTACAGGAGCAGGTCAAGGCTTAGGCCGTGCTATGGCGGTTTACCTAGCCAATCGTGGCGCTGACATTGCCATCATTGATTTAAATGCTGAGCAAATGAATGAAACGCTAAAACAGGTTGAAGCTACAGGACGTAAAGGCGCTATCTTCTCTTGCAACGTCGCAGATGAACAGCAAGTAGAAAGTACGTTTGCTGCGATCCCTGAACAATTAGGGCGCATCGACGGCCTCATCAATAATGCCGGCATTTTACGCGATGGTTTAATGGTTAAAGCAAAAGGCGATGATACATCTAAGTTGTCTATGCCGCAGTGGCAAGCAGTAATAGATGTTAATTTAACCGGTGTTTTCTTGTGCGCACGCGAAGCTTCAGTTCAAATGATCAAGCAAGCTCAGGCCAATAATGACGCTGCAGATTGTGCGGGCTGTATCATTAATATTTCAAGTATTTCACGCGCAGGAAATATGGGCCAAAGTAACTATTCTGCTGCTAAAGCAGGCGTTGCGGCCATGACGGTAACCTGGGCAAAAGAGCTGGCTCGCCAGAATATCCGTGTAGCGGCAATTGCGCCTGGCTTTATTGAAACAGAAATGACCCAAGGCATGAAACCTGAAGCATTGGCAAAATTAGCGGCAGGCATTCCATTAAGACGTATGGGCAGACCTGATGAAATTGCTCACTCAGCGGCTTTCATTTTTGAAAATGATTATTACACAGGCCGCATTATTGAGTGTGATGGTGGTTTACGTGTATAAGCCCTTTTCTATATCATAAACGGATGACTCCCGAAGAAACCCTATATCAATTTATCGCCGCCATTCCTGCGGGTAATGTCGCGACCTACGGCCAGCTAGCTCGCTTAGCTGGACGTCCAAGTTCTGCCCGCTGGGTTGGACGCACCCTGAAGCACCTTCCCAAAAATTCTAGCTTGCCTTGGCATCGGGTGATTAATGCCCAAGGCAAGATCAGTTTCCCTGAAGGCAGCGAGGCGTGGCAGGTGCAAAAAGACAAATTAGCAGATGAAGGCATTCTGTTGCACAATGGCCGCATTCGATTAAAGGATTTTCAGTGGTCATGCTAGACAATTTTTATCAGACAATGGGCCCTGCACCTAAGTGGCTGGCCCCCTTTTTACACCGCCGGTTATTAATCTGTCTTTTTACAGGCTTTGCCTCTGGTTTACCGCTATTTATTCTTTACCAGCTGGTGCCTGCTTGGTTACGTAGCGAAGGCGTTGGTCTAAAAGAAATCGGCTTTTTTGCACTCGTTGGCATTCCCTATACTTGGAAGTTCGTATGGTCGCCGTTAATGGATCGCTATGCGCCTTCCAATATGGGACGACGCCGCAGTTGGATGTTAATAACTCAAGTTTTGATGCTCGCCAGTATTGGTTATCTTGGATTCTTAGACCCTAAAACCCAGTTATCTGAAATTGCTATTTTGTGCGCAATTACCGCTTTTTTAAGTGCCAGTTTAGATATCAGCATTGATGCCTTTCGCCGTGAAATTCTACCCGACCGAGAACTGGGTTTAGGTAATAGTATTCACGTAACGACTTATCGCATCGCCAGCCTTATTCCTGGCTCGTTATCGCTAATACTCGCCGATCATTATGCTTGGGAATTTGTTTTTATTATTACCGCTGCCTTTTTATCACTGGGTATTCTAATGGTGCTTTTCAGTGATGAGCCAGAAGTAAATAATCACCGCCCCCTCACTCTGAGAGCCGCGATTACCGAACCTTTTCAAGAATTTTTTGGCCGTCATGGAATAAAATCTGCGTTATGGATTTTATCCTTTATGTTTCTTTATAAAATCGGCGATAGCATGGCAACGGCATTATCCACACCGTTTTACCTGGACTTGGGGTTTTCAAAAACAGAAATAGGGCTAGTCGCAAAACATGCCGCCCTTTGGCCAGCAATTATTGGTGGAATTTTTGGCGGTGTTTTAATGCTCAGAATTGGTATTAATAAAGCACTCTGGCTATTTGGCGCTGCTCAAATTGTCTCTATACTCGGTTTTGCTCTATTGGCAGAAATTGGTCATAATCTTTGGGCATTAGCACTGGTTATTGGTTTTGAATATTTAGGGGTTGGCTTAGGAACAGCCGCCTTTGTTGCTTTTATTGCCAGAACCACATCACCTGCTTATACCGCCACTCAATTGGCTCTATTTACCGCTTTAACGGCACTTCCAAGAACATTCGCCAATGCGACTACGGGTATTATTGTTGAAAATATGGGCTGGACAAACTTCTACTTATTTTGCACCGCGATTGCTGTACCAGGAATGTTACTGCTCCTTAAGGTCGCGCCCTGGCATGAACGGACCATGGATCAAGAAGCTACTAGTGAAAAAGCAACAAACCAATCAGTCATCCGCCAAAATTAATAAGCACAAATTAATAGACCCAAAAAAGCCCGCTCTTGCAGATTAACAAGGCGGGCTCTTTTAAAACTAGATTGAGGAATAGCTTAGTCTTTAAAGTTCTTAAACATCAAAGGCAGTTCGATTTCTTCGTCTGCTTTTAACATTTGCATAACCTGCTGCAATTCATCACGTTTTTTACCCGTAACACGCACCATTTCACCCTGAACTGCAGACGTAACCTTGATCTTACTTTCTTTAATCTTCTTATTTATTATACGACCTAGGTCTTTATCGATACCCTGACGCAACTCAGCCGCCATTTTCACTTGCTTGCCCGCACCGACTAATTTGCCATATTCAAGACAAGATACTTTAATCTTGCGCTTAATAAGATTCGATTCGAGCATCGGTTTCATCTGCTCAATTTGAAATTCTTCATTGGCCGTAAGTGTTACTTCTTTATCTTTTAACTCAAATGTCGCATTCACACCTTTAAAGTCAAAACGTGTTTTTACTTCACGGTTAGCAGAATCGACAGCATTTTGTGCTTCATGTTTTTCAATTTCTGAGACTATGTCAAAAGATGGCATCAGTCGCCTCCTAAAATTAGGTATAGTGATAATTAGGCTATATATACCCTTAAAACGCCACTCTGGCAATAATCACCTAAACTATGAAGCCGTCTTAAAGTGACACTTTCACTGGGATTCAATGCATATTTTGTATGATAATTAGAGTGACTTATTACTTTACAGACACTGAGCCAAAGAAAAGATCACATTAACAGTACGACAGAGCTGCCATATTAAGCCTTTCTCGAAGGCACTAAAGTCGTATAATACGAGCTATGGATAAACAAAACAGAATACCTGTGAATAACTCATCAGCCCCCTTAAAGGATGGTGTCAGTATTGGCATCATAGGCCTTGGTGCTATTGGCTGCTTGTTCAGAAGCCAAATTCCCAGCAGTGCTAATGTTTATGCGTTACCCCGTAACTCTGCACTCAAAGAAATCGATTTCCAGCTGGATGATCGATACCAAAGTACCCAATATAGGACACCCGTTTGGCAAAATGAACCGCTAGATGTAGTCGTTGTATGCTGCAAAGCAACCCAGTGCCTTGCAGCCCTAGATTTATGGAAAAAGGCGATAAACCAAGACTGCCAAATCGTTTTATTACAAAACGGCATGGGGCAGCAAGAACTCGTTGCAGCACAATATCCACACAACGCTCTATTTGCAGCCTCCACAACGGAAGGTGCGTATAAAAAAAGCTCACAGCATATTATTCACGCTGGCCAAGGTATCACCCAATGGGGCTATTTCTCAGGAGGCTGTTTTTCAGAGAGTAAGTTAACTCAAAAGGGCTACCCTGCTTTAAAGCTCGATATCAATAGCCTCAAAGGCGAACATAAGTGGCACCCCAATATTGAAGAGGTGTTATTTGCTAAACTAGCGGTTAACGCCGTTATCAATCCACTAACGGTAAAACATAATTGTAAAAATGGTATGTTGATTCATGACCCTGCCATGAATCGAGAACTGGAAGCACTGTGTGAAGAAACTCAAAACCTGTATACAGCAATGCACTGGCCATTAACGTTTGACTTAACCGAGAGAGTTAAAGCTATTGCCAATCTAACCGCAGAAAATGTTTCTTCTATGCTGCAAGATGTGCGGTCTATGCGTGAAACTGAGATTGATTTTATTACTGGATATTTAATTACGAAAGCCCAGCTGATTGATTATGAGCTCCCGAAGCATGTACCGTTGTTTAAATCCATTAAATCGCTTCAAGCATAAAATACTTCATAGCCAAATTTTTCACCCTTTTGATCATTATAATAGTGATCAAAACGACAAAAGCAGCTATGTTAGTAATACGCCTAAATAATTCATCAGGATACTCAGCTTGCTTATACGGCAAAAAGTTATTACTGCAACGATCATATCTTGCATACTCATTGTTATTATTGCTACGACGGCCTATATCTTAGCGGCTGATAGAGTCGGCCGAGAATATATTTCACCCAAAATCAGTAAGTCTTTTGCTGATATATTTCAGCTACAACTTCAGCAAGACCCTGAGAATATTTTTGCACTGCAATCTCTCTCAAACAGCATGGTCCAACACTATAAAGTTCAAGAAATTGCATTTTATAACATTAAAAATGAACGCATAATTTATGCCTGTTCAAACACCTGCGTACACAACTTACCCGATTCATTTAATAAAAAAATAATTAATAACGGTTCTGAAAACAATCCTGATCGTCAAATTTTTAATTTACAGGGAGGCAGTGATACTCTCTCGGCTGCCAAAGACACCCAAACTAATTCTTATATGGGTACGCCCCCCTTAAAACTGGTTATTATCCCGCAAAACGGGCTGGCTAAATTTTTCTATGCTGACACAGTCTCAACTGCCCTAGTGATCGTTAGTTTATCGACACTTCTATTATTTTTTCTCTATAACTGCATTCGTTTTTGGCAACGCTCTCCCTACAAAAGATTATTAACAACGATTGAAGAAATTCAATCTCAGCCTGACGACAACATCCGATTTGACTTAAACGATGCTGATACCGCAAAACTTTGCGAAGCATTGAATACATTAATTATCATTAATGACGATCGTAAAATGACATTAATGAAAGAAAAAGAAAAAGCAGAAAATGCCCGCATTAGAGCCATTCGTTTATCAAATGAAACCCGTACAATTAACGAAAAATTAGCCAGTGAAATCACCATTCGTCGCTCGGTAGAGACTCAACTAACTCATACACAAAGTATCTTAGATAGCATCATCGACTCAATGCCTTCTGCGTTATTTACCCTTGATAATAACGGGTTCATTATTCAGTGTAATCAGCAAGCAGCAGACTGGCTTGACTGCGAGCGTCATCCTCTTGTAGGCAAGCAGTTATTTAATTACATAAAAGAGTTGACGGATTTCAATGATCTAATCAGGCAAAGCTTGGCTGAAAATTCTGTTAAAAAAATTGAACGTTTAAAATTGTCGCTACCGATAGGCAGCTTCCCCGCAGACATCACTTTATACCCACTTAAAGACAATAATTTAAACGGATTAGTAATCAGGATTGATGACATTAGCCAACGTCAAAAAATAGAAGAAGTCATTATGCAAACGGAAAAGATGAAATCCGTTGGCGGATTAGCGGCAGGAATGGCTCACGAAATCAATAATCCTTTAGGGGCAATACTGCAAGGTATACAAAATATAAAACGCCGTATTCAAGTTGATAATGCTAAAAACAAAGAAATTGCCAAGTCCTACAATCTCAATCTGTCATCCATGACTGGATATTTAGAGCAGCGACAAATTATCAAATTTCTTAACAATATCCAAGACGCTGGGCAAAGAGCTGCCAGCATTGTATCCAACATGCTTCAGTTCTCTCGCGGCAATCAAAAGCAGTTAAGTCCGACTCACATAAAAGACCTCATAGAGCGTACTCTCAATCTAGCCCGTGCCGACTTAGAACTAAAGAATATAGAAATTCAACTCGCGAACATTGATGAATCGTTAATGTTTTACTGCATTCCTTCAGAGCTTGAACAGGTAATTCTGAATTTGCTACAGAACTCCGCCCAAGCTCTAAGCCACTATCAGCCGAATCATCCTGACATAAACTGGGTACCGCACATTAATTTATCTGGGGACCAGGATAATAAATATACTTACATTAATGTTAAAGATAATGGCCCTGGTATCGAGAAAGACGTTCGAAGACGCATCTTCGAACCTTTCTTTACCACTAAGGATATTGGTGCTGGCACTGGCTTAGGCTTATCCGTTTCTTACTTTATTATTACTGCTCACCACAATGGCCAACTTGATATTGAATCTAAACCCGGTGAGGGAGCATGCTTTACCCTCAAAATCCCAAATCAACCGCTGCTTCCTAAATAGCAGCGCGAATCATTTTCGTATTTCTGCTAGAAAGACAACAGGTTTCCAATGTAGCTATCAGATATCTACTTGACCATTTTTTCAATAAGCCTTACCCTACGCGCTCATTTAGGTGCCGCTGAATATTCCTATTCAGCAGTTAAACGGGAAGTTTGGTAAGTCACTGCAACGCATACGAATCCAACGCTGCCCCCGCAACGGTGATCGACTTAACTTATTGTCATATGCCACTGTGGTGCTCTCTTTTTAAAAGATCGAGCCTATGGGAAGGTGCAATAAGAGGAAGAATATTCCAAGTCGTCAGCCCGGATACCGGCCTGAATTTTTAACGATAGCACGGCGGGTGCTATAAAAATTCTAGCTAAATATTATTTAGCGATCTCGTTTGGTATTACCATGAAAAAAATTGTCTTCTTAACGGCACTCCTTCCTATGAGTTCTTTTGCTGAAATTGCTCTAGACACTCAAAAAATCACCGCTAGTAAAATAACCAACTCTCAAGTATCTAACAGTATTGTTATTACTCGTGAAGAAATAGAACTATTACAAGCTACTAACTTAAGCGAAGTTCTTTCACAACTTCCTGGCTTTCAGGTGACTCAGCAAGGCGGAAATGCAAATACTCAGTCATTCGTCATGAATGGTTTTCGCTCGAGTCAAATGCTAATTTTATTAAATGGCCAACGTTTTAGCTCTGCAACATTAGGATCAGCAACTTACAATACTATTCCGGCAAACAGTATTAAAAAAATTGAGATTGTGTCCAATGCACGCTCAGCGATCTATGGCGCTGATGCTATGGGTGGCGTAATTAACATCGTCACCACTCAAGACATAGCTGAGCAAAAATTACTGAACAACAATATTCACCTAGCACTTGGCAACCAAGGAACATCACAATTCTCTACTGATCTGAATAAAACTATAGGTGATCTATCATTGCACTTATCTGGATTTACAGAAAAGACACAGGGCTACGATGTTTACGAAGCTAACGACTCTGATCGTGATGGTAGTGAACGCCATGCGCTTGGATTGGATGCTAGCTATAAAATAAATAATGAAAATACCCTAACACTCACCAACCAAAATAATCGTGGCTCTGTTGATTATGACGGTAGAAGTGGCAACAACCACAAGAAAGATTACCAGCAACAAGTAGCAACTATTGGCTGGCAGTATTCTGATGAGAAGTATGGTGCTAGCGCTAACTATGGTCAAAGCTTCGATAAAAGTTGGAGTTATGGAAATGGAACATCTCGTTCTGATGCTAATGGTTTCATTACAGACACTAAAACAATAGATGTATCAGCACGCGCTAAGGTTTCTGAAGCACATACATTATTAGTCGTATCTGATTACAGAGAAGATGATATAAGCAAGTCAGATAATCAATACGATAAGACAAATGGCGATACATATGGCTTTGGCTTATCTCACAACTATACGACTAATATGGTTAACACAGAACTTGGGCTCCGTCGTGATGACTCCTCACTTTTCGATGAAAATTATTCCTACTCAGCTTCTGCTGAATGGTTTGCTCTAGAGCAGCTTTCAATCACTGCTGCATTTAATACTGGTTTTAAGGCTCCTAGTTTTAATGATCTATATTACCCAGTAAGCGGCAATAAAGATCTTAAGCCTGAGAAGTCGTTAAATCGTCGTCTTGCGATTCAATACAATCAAGATCAAGCCTCCTATAAAGCTAGCTACCAACTAAGCCACGTCGATAACTTAATTCAATGGGTTCCTAACAGTGCTGGCATGTGGCAACCGACTAATGTCAATCAGGCATTATTAAGAAATGCAGTCCTATCTTGGGACTACAATTGGTTTGCAAATTTCTCTAGCCAGCTATCCTATGAGTGGAATCATTCAGTTGATTTAAAAACTCATAATCGTCTTCCTAGACAGTCATCTTTCGGCCAGCGCCAGCAGCTGGTACTTGCCGTCGCGGTCGGTGAACATCGTGAACATGAAGAACGACAGCCAGTCGTCGATCGGCTCGTTGAACGTGGTCAGGATTCGCGGCTTGTCGAAGTCGCCCGAGCGCCGCTCGAGCAGCTCTTCGGCTTCCTCGCGGCCGTCGCGGCCGAAGTGGGCGTGCAGCAGGTAGACCATCGCCCACAGGTGACGGCCTTCCTCGACGTTGACCTGGAAGAGGTTGCGGCAGTCGTACAGGCTCGGCGCCATGGCGCACAGCAGTCGCTGCTGCTCGACGCTGGCGGGCTCGGTGTCACCCTGGGTCACGATCAGGCGTCGGAT
>CAWKOX010000033.1:0-332127 GCA_963851095.1 uncultured Gammaproteobacteria bacterium
GTGTCGTATTTGGTTGATTAAGGTAGTCGGAAAACCTCCACTACCTAATAACATTGTCTAAAAGGAAAGGCCGTGTATAAAACGCTTATTGTCGTTGATACAGAAGATTCACCGCTGAAAGATCAGTTTTCAGATGTCATAAGCTTTGAAAAATATTTACGTGATTACCCTAAGGTCAACGAACCGCAAACACGGCTAATCAACCTCTGTGATACCGAACATTATCTAAGCAAAGGCTACTATTGTTCCTTGTTGGCAGAAGCTCGCAAGCATGTGGTATTGCCTAGCGTAAAAACCATTAACAACCTGCGCAACGAAGTTGACTTGCAGTCGTTGGTTCCTTTGATTTCTGGTTTTACCGAAAGCTTGGACCAAAGCATTTGGATTTATTTTGGCAAGACTCACGGTTTAAACCAAGACCACAATCAAGCTCAAATAAAAGGTCTGAAGACGTTCGCGAAAAAGCTATTCCAAGAATACCCCTCGCCGATTATTAAACTCAATATCAGCCATGATTCGGCGACTAGTTCGGCTAATGAGTTCGGCTAATGATTCGGCTAATAGTTCGGGCATCCGTACAGGTATGACTGTCAGTATCGAGCGCTGTGCGCCGAATGCTTTGCCTGAAAACGAACAAGTTATCTTCCTTGAACAGCTAAAAGACTTTACCCAAACTGTTTGGCGCATGGGCAGTGGTGCAAAACGCCATCGTTGGGATATGGCGATTCTGGTTAACCCAGAAGAAAAAGTGCCGCCGAGTAATAAAGATGCGTTAAGTCGCTTTGTTAAAGCAGCGGCTAAGCAGGGCATTAATGCTGAAATCGTATCGTATTCACAGATTACTAATATCAATCAATACGATGCCTTGTTTATTCGTGAAACTACCGCGATTGATCATCATACCTATCGTTTGGCATGCGAAGCTGAAAAGAACGGCATTGTGGTCTTAGATGATCCAACGTCTATCTTACGTTGCTGTAATAAAGTGTTTTTGCACGACGCGTTTAGCTATCAAAAAGTCCCTTCGCTTAATACCGTAGTGGTGAGTGATGCCAGTGCAGAAACGGTCGCAAAACTGCGTGACGAGATGGGCTTTCCTTTGGTTTTGAAAATGCCAGAAGGGTCTTTTTCTAACGGCGTTTATAAAGTTAAAACCGAAGAAGAGTTAACAGAAAAATTATTGGAGCTGTTAGCTGAGTCGGCCTTGGTATTAGCGCAGGAATATTGCTTCACTGATTATGATTGGCGCATTGGGGTTTTAAATGGCCGTGCGATTTACGCGTGTCGTTACAAGATGGCGCGTAATCATTGGCAAATTTATAACCACGAATCTGAGCGTTTCTTCTCTGGTGGTTTTGAAACCATGCCAACGTTTGAAGTGCCGCAAAAAGTATTAAAGGCTGCATTAAAAGCCTGTGCGGCTGTGGGTAATGGTTTGTATGGCGTCGACATTAAACAAAAAGACAATAACGTTTATGTCTTAGAAGTGAACGACAACCCAAGCATCGATCATAAGGTGGAAGATGCGTATTTGGGTAATGAACTGTATATGCAAATCATGTCGGAATTTCAGCGCCGCTTAGAAGAGCGTGGTAAAGCGTAATTATGCTGAACTATCGATTGGCCAATGAAAAAGACTTAGAAGCCTTAATGGGTATAGAGGTGACGTGCTTTGACTCAGACCGTTTAAGTTTACGCCGTTTTAAGCATTGGATTCGTGTTGATCACGGTATCTTAATGGTCTGCCAAGAAAACGATCAGGTCGTGGGCTATGGATTAGTCTGGTGTCATAAAGGCACCCGGCTAGCTCGGCTTTATTCGTTGGCGGTTTTGCCACAGCATCGCGGTAAAAATATTGCCGAAGGATTATTAACTCGATTAGAGCAAGCGGCGGCTAAGCGTGGTCATATCAGCATGCGCTTAGAAGTCTCAGAAAATAATAGCGGGGCGATCAAATTATACGAGCGCTTGGACTATCGTATATTTGATGAATATACCGAGTATTACGAAGACCACAGTGACGCGCTGCGGATGCAAAAAAGCATTCATAAGCTGAACCCTGCCAGCATTAAAAAGCCCGTGCCCTGGTATCAGCAAACCACGGAGTTTACCTGTGGCCCAGCGGCGCTGATGATGGCGATGGCAAGTCAGAAAGAAATACTGCAACCGAACCAAGCATTGGAACTCGATATTTGGCGGCAAGCCACATCGATTTTTATGACCTCGGGCCACGGCGGCACACATCCTTTTGGTTTGGCATTAGCGGCTAATGATCAGGGCTTTCAAGTTGAATTATTTATTAATACTCAAGCCACGCCTTTTTTAGAAGGCGTACGTTCGAGTAATAAAAAAGACATTTTGGAAGTCGTGCACGAGCAGTTTAAACAGCGAGTCGAAAGCCGAACCGATATCAAATTGCATTATCAGGACACGTCGCAAGATCAGGTTGAGCACTGGTTAAACAATGACTATGCGGTATTAGTATTGATTAGCACTTATCGCTTGGATGGTAGAAAGGCACCGCACTGGGTAGCGGTGACTCATATCGACGAGCATTGTTTGTATGTGCACGATCCTGATTGCGAAGCGTCTGCTAGCGACGATCGTAAAAGCAATAAACAAGGTGCAATTGATTGCCAACATGTGCCTATTGCCCGAGCAGACTTTGATAAAATGTCGGCCTTTGGTGCAAGTAAATTACGCACAGCAATTGCAATCAAACCCATTTAGATAAGAATAATAGGGCAAACAAAATAGTTAGGACGCCTGTTGCTGGTTTTTTACAGATTCTTGCGCAACAGGTAGCCCTAAAGAAATAATCGCGGTCAAAATAATAAACCCCGCAGATACCCACAAACAAACAGCTAACCCATATTCTTGAAATAACCAGCCCGACAATATCGTGCCGATTAAACGTCCCATGGCATTGGCCATATAATAAAATCCGACATCCAGCGAAACACCATCATCCGATGCATAGCTAACAATTAAGTAGCTGTGTAACGAAGAATTGATGGCAAACAATACCCCAAAAATCATTAACCCGCCTAATAAAATAACGGAGGAGTGCCAGTCGTAAGTTAGCGACAATGCAATCGTGATGGGCATGATACTAAGCGCTAAAGCCCACATTAGGGCATGGCGGCCATCAGGTGCTTGGCCATTCTTTGTTCCTGTGATCTTGGGCGCAATGCCCTGCACAAAACCATAACCAATAACCCAGCTTGCCAAAAATCCACCCACATACCAGTGATCCCAACCAAATGTGGTTGCCAGATAAATCGGCAGCGCAATGACAAACCACACATCTCGAGAGCCAAACAAAAACAGACGTGCTGCAGAAAGGTAGTTAATGGCTTTGCTTTTAGAAAATAATTCGGTGAATTTAGGTTTGCCTTTTGACTTACCTAAGTCCTTTTTTAAACTGATTAAACTCAGAATCCAAACGAATAACAGCGCGATGGCCATTACCAAAATGGCACCTTGGAACCCAAGTAGGCTTAGCATTACACCGCCAAGAAAAAAGCCGATTCCTTTTAAGGCATTTTTAGACCCCGTAAGAATCGCAATCCACTTATACAATTGCCCTTCGGCATCGGACGGAACCAATAACTTAACCGAGCTTTTAGCACTCATTTTATTCAAGTCTTTGGCGATACCCGACATCGCTTGTGCCGCCATTACCCAAGGCACTAATAGCATTTCAGCAGGCACTAATAGCATTGAAAGCGCGACAATCTGCAAAAATAAACCAATGTTCATGGTTTTATTTAAGCCCAGCCTTGCTCCAAGCCAGCCACCTATTAAATTGGTAATCACACCAAAAACTTCATAAAAGATAAACAGCATGGCCACTTCTATCGGGCTATAACCTAGCCCGTAAAAGTACAAAACAACCAGCATTCTTAAAGCACCGTCGGTTAATGTGAACGCCCAATAATTTCCGGTTACGATCATATATTGACGAATATCAGGTGATAGCTTTGAAAGCCACGTCATGCTGTTTAATCCTTGTTGCTAATCTATTTATTTCAATTAACGTTTAAACTCAAACTAAATTTGATCAGCCAAACCAACGACTCGCATTAATTCAGCGGTTCGATTGGCATAACCCCATTCATTATCGTACCAGGCATAGATTTTCACTTGAGTACCGTTAACCACCATCGTCGACAGCGCATCAATAATGCTGGAACGTGGATCTGTTTTGTAGTCGATAGAAACCAAAGGACGTTCTTCATAGCCCAAAATGTCTTTTAGTTCATTATCAGCCGCGTCCTTCAATAACTGGTTAACTTCTTCAGCGGTTGTTTCACGGCTGACTTCAAAAACACAATCGGTAAGCGATGCATTAGACAGAGGAACACGCACCGCGTGGCCGTTTAATCTTCCTTTTAGTTCAGGAAAAATATTGGTAATCGCAGTGGCTGAACCGGTAGTCGTTGGAATCAAACTGGCGCCACACGAACGTGCACGGCGTAAATCTTTATGGGGAGCATCTAAAATAGTTTGTGTATTGGTGATGCTATGAATAGTCGTCATCGACCCATGTTTAATGCCCAGTTTTTCATGAATCACTTTTACGACAGGTGCTAGGCAGTTAGTTGTACACGATGCCGCGGTGACAATAGGGTGCTCATCTTTGTTATAAAGATCATCATTAACCCCCATTACCACATTTAATACACCGTCTTCTTTTACCGGAGCGGTTACAACAACCCGTTTAACGCCTTGGTCTAAGTACGCTTGCAGGATGGCTTTTGACTTCATCTTGCCGCTGGCTTCAATCACGACATCACAACCAGACCAATCGGTATCGGCAATGTCTTTATTTTGCGTGCAGCGAATACGTTGCTTGCCAATAACAATGTCAGAACCTTCGGCAGTCGCATCGTGGCTCCAGCGACCGTGTACAGAATCGAAGGTTAGTAAATGAGCAAGGGTTGTCGCATCACCCGCGACATCATTGATCTTGAACAAACTCAACATCTGCCCAATCAAAAGCTGCGCGTAACGACAAGCGGCCCATGCGGCCAAATCCATTTATTCCTACTTTAATGGTCATAAAAACCTCGGTCTTCTAGTTTATTTTGAAAGCCATTCAATAATTTGATCGGTATGCGGCATTGAACCGGAGTGAACCAGCTGTTCGTCAATCACAACCGCAGGCGTGCTCATAACGTTATAAGACATAATAACTTGTAAATCGGTCTCTTTTGTTACCGTCACTTCCACGCCTTGTTCGAGGGCAATTCTTTCGATGGAGTCAGCTGTTTTAGTGCATTTTTTACAGCCACTGCCTAATACTTTTATCTGTTTCATAATTCACCTATCACTAGAAGTTTACTTTTACAGACATTATTACGAATGCCTAAATTTATAAAAAAGAAGAAAATGCGTTAAATATCCACCCAACTATTGTAAAAGAGATTAATAGAAGCAAGAAAACCGTGGCTAATAATCTCCACTGCATAACTTGTTTGAGTAGGATAAATTCAGGAAAGCTGGCGGCAACGGTACTCATACAAAAGGCGAGTGTTGTGCCAACAGGCAAACCGTTATTAATCAGGCTTTCCATAATTGGAATAACCCCTGTCGCATTTGAATACAGAGGAATACCTAACAAAACAGCCGCTGGTACAGACCACCATTGGCCGTCACCCAAATGATGTTCAATCCAACCGTCGGGAACAAAACCATGTAACGCAGCACCTGCGCCAACCCCAATAATGACCCACTTCCATACTCGGCCAAAAATCTCTAAAGATTCCTCTTTTGCAAACTCATGGCGTTCAGCAAACGATAATTTAGAACTTTCTTGAGAGCTACTTATCGAATTGCTTATCGTGCTATGTGTCGCACTGTCTGAAGCAACGTTTTTCTTTTGACCATCGGCCAGTGCTTTCGCTGCGAACGATTGCAACCAGCGCTCTGCTTTAATTGCATCAAGAAACCAGCCACCTAAAATCCCAACGGTCATTCCTATCACCACATAGAGCAGTGTGAATTTCCAGCCAAGTAAACTCATTAACAATAAAATCGCGACTTCATTAATCAAAGGGGACGTAAGTAGAAAGCTCATTGTAATACCAACAGGAATACCTGCAGAGGTAAAACCTAGAAATACCGGAATACTCGAACAAGAACAAAAAGGGGTAATCGCACCAAAACCAGAGCCTAATACATAGCCAATACCACGATTTTTACCCGCTAAATAATCGCGAACACGCTCTACATTGAGAGAAGCTCTCAACAGGGCAATGAGGTAAATCATCACAACTAATAAAACGTAGATCTTACTGACGTCTTCAATAAAAAAATGTACCGAACTGCCGAGCTTAGAATCGGGTGTCAGGTTGAATACGGAATAGGCTAACCAATCTGCAAATTGCGTAAAAATTTCAAACATTAGGCTTCTCCAAACCAGTGTTGCGTTCTATTGGCAAACCAAACAAGGCTCAACATAACAGGGACTTCAACCAATACACCCACTACGGTTGCTAGCGCAGCGCCGGAGTGTAAACCAAATAAAGAAATAGCCACTGCAACGGCTAACTCAAAAAAGTTAGAGGTACTAATCATGCAAGCAGGTGCAGCAATGTTATACGAAAGCTTCATTCTAAGAGCGATAAAATAGGTGATCGCAAAAATGCCATAGGTTTGAATTAATAAAGGAATAGCAATTAATACAATGGCTTCAGGCTTGGCTAAAATGGTTTGAGCTTGAAAACCAAACAATAAAACAACCGTGCATAATAAACCAATCATCGACCATGGCTTTAGCATAGTCAGTAATTGATTCAGCGACGTATGATCCTTTTTTTTATCAACCAGCTTTCTGGTGAAGGCCCCGGCTAATAAAGGAATCAAAACGTACAAAACAACAGATAATATTAAGGTATCCCAAGGCACTGAAATATCGGTAACACCTAATAAAAACCCGGCAATTGGAGCAAACGCAAAAATCATAATAATGTCGTTTACCGAGACCTGAATTAACGTGTAATTAGGATCCCCCTTGGTTAGCTGGCTCCATACAAATACCATAGCCGTACAAGGCGCAACCCCTAATAAAATCATTCCTGCGATATATTCATTTGCAGTTTGTGGATCAACCCAGTCAGCAAAAAAACCTTTAAAAAATAACCAACCTAAAAATGCCATGGTAAAAGGTTTAATTAACCAATTAACGACCAAGGTAAGCACTAGCCCCCTTGGCTTTTTACCAACGTCTTTTAAGGATGAAAAATCGATTTGAACCATCATGGGATAAATCATTAGCCAAATAAGTAACGCTACGACTAAGTTGACATGAGCAAATTCTAAGGCTGCAATCAGCTCAAAAAAAGTAGGAAATACATTACCTAAAACAACGCCTACTGTAATCGCCAATGCCACCCAAATACTTAAATATCGTTCAAATGTCCCCATTCTATTTTCCTTACCTTCACTATGGTTTATATCTTTTATTTATTCATTTGTAAGACTTCATTTGTAAGACTAAGTACAACAAGAACGTACGCGCTCAGGTCTGTCACCCATCTTATTAAGACTGATTAAATTATTTGAAATAAACTCGGAATTTGCTGTTAGCGTTGCAGATAGAATACTAATAGCCCATTCAGCTAGTTCGCTATTAATGCTGTAAAAAACCCACTGACCCTGACGCTTATCGGTGAGCAAGCCACAATTGCGTAATTGTGCGAGGTGACGAGAAATTTTAGGCTGGCTTTCATCCAGCGCTTGCATGAGTTCGCATACACACAGTTCTTGCTGATCCATAATCAACAGTAAACAGCGTAATCGTGTTTCATCAGCCAAGCATTTATAAAATTGTACAGGAGACATGTAATACACACCGGTGCTGTGATTGTGATTCTTATCTTAAGCATATATGGATATTCATATATATCAAAGTAAAAGATAAGAAAATTTAAAATAATTGGGAATAAACTGCTGGGCTCTCCGTCAACCTTATGAAAACACTAATAACGGAGTAACAAATCATGAAAAATACTAACATCATCCCAGCAGCATTAACGTTAATCGCATTGTTTGGTTTTAATTCTGTACAGGCGGCAACCGTTACTACGCAAATGAATGGCGAAGTAGCAATTAATACAAGCCATGAAAGTAATGCCCATACAGACAGTAATACAGAAAGTAATAGCGATGCGAATGGCAGTGCGAGCATTGAAGGCAATAGCCGTTCTGATGCGAGTAACCAGACGAATAGTGATGTTCGATCTGAGTTTACTAGCCAGATGAAGATGACTAAGGCTCAAGCATCGAATAGTTCAGAGCAAGCAGCGGCCTATAAAAATAGCCTACAGCAATCGGTGAATGCTAAAAAAGACGCCGCAGTTAGCAGTAGCGTATCAGCCGCAGGGTCTGCTCAAGCACAGGGCAAAGCCTCGGCATCACACGGCCTTGAGGTAGCGACTAATACCAGTGCCCAAGCGAATGCTGAAATTCAAGCACGTGCTGCGAGTGCTGCTGCGAGTGCTGCTGATAGTGCAGCAAGCGCATCACAAGCGGGTATTAATAGTGCCACAGCGATTAGCAGTGAAATTGCGAATACTATTTCAGGTGCTGTTCAAACAAGTGTTCAAGCCAGTATTCAAGGTTCAGTATCACAGAGCTTAGATGCTGCAGTCACACAAACCATTGCCAGTACTGTAGCAAGTAGTGTAGAAGGTACGGTTGAATCTTCAGTTGCCGCGACGGTTGCTGGTGGCATTGATGCCGCACTAGGTATGTAATCTTAAACAGCAAAAAGGGGCATTTAGCCCCTTTTAGCCGTACTTTTTGCAATACTTAAATCTTAATAACTCTATAACGTATAAATATACATTCAGCGACATCTGTCATCACAGCCGGCATCACAACTATGATTTCTATGACATGATTGCTATCGAGGCACCTATGAAAAATATCACATTACCCACTCTTTTAAGTTTAGTCATACTGAATACTCCGCTATCAACATTGGCTGCCGATTCTGTTACCTGGACAGGTTCTGCAACGGCTGAGCGCGAACACGATTCTTCGGTCAGCTTAGAGCAAGTTGATGATGTTAGCCGCGAGAGTGATTATGCCAATCAATTAAAATGGGGCTTAGGTGCAAAATGGCAAGCAACGGATAGCCTACAGTTTTCGGCCCAGTATTTAGGCAAAAATAAAGATTATGATGAGTATACGGAATACGATCTTAAATCAGCATCACCTAGCGCTGTCTTCAAAGTTTACTTATTCGGGTATCGGTTATGGCTACCGCTTTGATGGCGTAAAAGCGAAAGTCGATGGCGAAAACTTTTTAAATTTTAGCCAGTCGACCCTAGCGATCGATAAATTATTTGATTCATCTTTTTATATGCGCGCGGCAATCTCAACGAATAAAAAAGACTTTATTCAATTAGATGAACGCGATGCCCAAGCC
This sequence comes from uncultured Gammaproteobacteria bacterium, assembly GCA_963851095.1. Classification (GTDB taxonomy): domain Bacteria; phylum Pseudomonadota; class Gammaproteobacteria; order Pseudomonadales; family Oceanobacteraceae; genus Oleispira. The sequence goes on from CAWKOX010000033.1 coordinate 9,440, forward strand.
ACTGTTTTTGGTTTAGATTCCATGGCTTTTTCTACCAGTGGTCGTAGTCATGTTAGCGTTAATGCCAGTGTCGAAAATGAAGTTGCTGAAGAAAAACTGTTTGATAATAAAACCATGAGCTTAAAAATTTCCTTTCAGCACAAGTTTGCCAGTACTCATTTCCCTATCACCTTTGTGACGGGTATTCGTTACGCCCATAAGGCCTATGATTCTTTTGATATTACCGTTGCTAATAATAACGGCGGCATTCTTACGGGGTTTCAACCACAAAACACGATGGATGAGACACGGGTTGATCTGCTGAAGCAATGGACGACTAGCTTAGACGTAGGGCTTAATGATTGGTTGGGCTTAATATTAAAAGCCACTTACGCCGATAACGATTCAAATTATGACGCAGTGAAATATGACGAACGTATTATCAGCGCAGGATTAAGCGCGCGTTTTTAATGTGCCTAGCGCTCATTCAGATTCTAATTTTAATAATCATTCTAAGACGGATTTTTTTGAAAGAAATCCGTCGCCATAAATAACATCACGTCCGCTCTCTCCCAAATCTACCGTCATTCCACCCAAGCTTGTGAGGCTCTGTTCTAAGTCTTTTGTTTGCATCAGAATCGCCATGGCAGCGCTTATAATGGGTGCTGCCATCGACGTACCACTTTCAATCCCTTCTTTATTTCCAGCTCTTAATGTTGCCACGTTGACGCCTTCAGCAACAAAATCAATATGCTTACCACGATTGGCCCAGCGGTAGATGCGTTGATTTTTATCAACCGCACTCACCGCAATAACAGACGTATAAGCAGCAGGAAAAAGCGGACGAGATGCGGGGCCAGCATTACCAGCCGCAGCAACTACCGCAACCCCTTTTTCACGCACACGCTGTAAGGCTTGCTCTAATAATGCATTAGGCGGCCCTGCTAAGCTCATGTTAATGACTTTGATATTGTTCTCTAACATCCACTCCAATGCTTGTAGTAACGCTAATGTAGGCGCTGACTGAGAATACGCATCTTTTTGGTAAAATACAGACGCGGCATAAATGTTGGCATGGGTTAATAATGGAGTGACTTTTTTTCCCTGACCAATGATTCGTCCTAATACCGCCGTAGCGTGAGCCTTTGGCTCAATAAGATTGTCATCCACAAAGCGTTTGGTAGTGATGCTAGCGTGATTAAAACCTGAGTGCTGGTGATCAATGGCGGTATCGATAATGCCGATTTTTAAGGGCTGATTTTTTAATGATTGATCTTTTAATGGCTGCTCTTTTAATAGCTGGTCGAAATGCGCGGAAGCAGGCTGTTGGATATTCACTTCAGCTTGTGAATTAGTGCTGTCTGTTTTATCGTCAGAACCTTGAATGGCATACACATGATGACGTTCTATGACTTCTGCACCCACGGGGGCTAACAGTGCCGTCAGCGCTTTTAAAGTATCATACTGCTTTGCTACATGAATACGCACAGTTAGCATTTGAAGTTCGGCTAGATGATTTTCTTCGATTACCGTAATAGGTAAAGATTTTAACTGCATGACTTGTTGAGCCGACAATAATAAAAGCCACTCTTGTTGCAGCGCTTGCCAGCCAAATTGAACATTCACTTCGGTTAAAACCACTTTTTGGTTTTTGCCTATAATGGTTAATTCTTTAACATCGTTTATTAAAGTATTGGCGTCGGGAATATCTTCAATCAGAGCATCGTCACCGGTTTCTAAAATGGCTTTAGCCGTATTAGCCGGATCAATCTGAGACGATGGTAGTTTAGGTACTTCTGGTTGTGATACTTCTGGTTGCGGTAATTCGATCGGCAAGCTAAACAGGTCGAGCTGGTCCATCGAAATAATATCTTGGCCCAATAATTGTGCGTGGCTCGAAAAGCTCGCAACCATGAAACCCAAGCCTAAAGTAAAGGTACGGATATACGAGAAGCTCGAGGTTAGGGTGCAGGTTAGGGTGCAGCGGCGGTTCTTCATGGGTTATCTCCAAACACTAGGTTGTGTTATAGAGACGTTTGACGGGATAATCAATTCCTTATTTTTTTAAAACTATTTGTGGAATAAATAATCCCCTTGGCCGTTAACGGCATAAGAGCACATAACGAGGATAATAAATTGCACGCAGAACTACTTGAACTATTACCCGGATTACGACGGTACGCATACTCACTTTGCGGAACAGCCGACGATGCCGACGACTTATGCCAAAGTGCGGTTGAGCGGATATTAGAAAAAGGCGTACCAGAAGATGTGGTACTGGCTAAGTGGGCCTTTCGGGTTTGTCGTAATTTATGGATCGACCAATATCGTGCGACTCGTACACGTGAATTGGCGGTAGAAAATCCTTTGCTGCAAGACATTAACATTAGTGACGATAGCCGCCGCACAGAAAACGAAATTCAACTGCAACAAGTCAATTTAGCCATGCAGGAATTAAACGAAGAGCAGCGCTCAGCCTTATCTCTTGTGACCTTACAGTCTATGTCGTACAAAGACGCCGCTGACGTGCTTGAAGTCCCTGTAGGAACAGTGATGAGTCGAATCTCACGAGCACGGGCAAACTTAATGAAATATTTGAATACGCAATCTACCTTTGCGCAAGGACATTAATATGACAATTTCTGATGAAAAATTAAATGCCTTCATCGACGGTGAATTATCAGCGCTGGAAATGAGTATTGTCCGCGATGCGATTGCCAAAGACGATCACATTGCAGACCGTGCAGAGGCGCTAGCCGCATTGAATAGCCAGATCACGGCGAGCCTAAGCGCTATTGATGCAATCCCACTTTCCGCAGGATTAAGTCAGGTAAAAAGCCAGCTAGAAACCGGTGCTCACACAGAAGCAGCCGACAATGTTGTTAGCTTTCCCTGGTGGCGACAAGCGCAGGCCGCCATGACGATGCCAACCGCCATTGCCGCCAGTATTGCTGCAATATTCGGCTTCTTTTTGAACTCTGAAACTCATACTGGGGCAGGTGCAATGTCCGATTGGTCGGCAATCAGTCAAGCGCTTAGCAATCAGACCAGTGGTGAAATGGTGACGACGAATAACGGTTCCAGTTTTGAAGCTCGGTTAACCTTTTTGAATCAAGAAGGTGAGTATTGCCGTCAGTTTTATATTAAAACGAATAACGCACCGGCGTTGCAGAGTATTGCTTGTCGTACAGAAAATGACTGGCAATTACGAGCCGCCATGCCAACGGTCGAGCAAGACGGTTATCAAACCGCATCGAATGATCGCGCCTTAGATGACGTAATTGATGCTATGATTAAAGGCGATATCGTTAGCCTTGAACAAGAAAATAAAGCAATCGAGCGCCGCTGGAAACAGTAGCGATTCTATTAAAATAAGGTAGAAGACATGACACGTAATTTATTGCTGTTGGTGGGTATTTTATTATTACAAGCCTGCGCCACAACATCACCTTATCAACCGGTTAATAGCCGCGGTTTTGGTTACAGCGAAACGCCGCTGAATGATCTTCAGTATCGCATCGACTTTAAAGGCTGGGACATGAATCAGGGGAAAGCCGTTAATTATGCCATGTTACGCGCCGCTGAATTTACGTTAGAAAAAGGCTATGACTGGTTTGAAGTGATCGACCGAAAAAGTGATTCAACAAAATCACGAATGTCTTCAGGTGCAGGGTTCAGCATTGCGCATCACCGAACAATCGAACAAAACTGCGGAATTACTGGCTGCCGTTCTCGTATGAGTGATCCCCATAGTGGCATTGGAATGGGCTTTGATCTGGGCGGAAAAGATCTCAGTGAAGCAGAAGTATTATTAGAAATAAAAATGGGAAAGGGTGTAAAGCCCGATCTGAATCGCGTCTATTCAGCCGCTGAACTGGTTAACAATATGCGCTCGGTATTAGAGCTAGAGACGACGGATAAATCCAGAACACAGCCAGACGTCTCTGAGATAAAATAGGACTTAATAATGCAGTGGGAAGGCATCAGCGAATTTGTATACGTTGCTGAAAATGAGAGTTTTACCCTAGCCTCAAAGAAAATGGGGATTTCTACTGCGCAGGTGAGTCGCCAAGTTAGCGCGCTTGAAAAACGGTTGAATATAAAACTCTTTTATCGCACAACCCGTAAAGTCTCATTAACAGAAGAGGGGCGTATTTTTTACCAACACTGTCGTGGAGTATTAGACGGTTTAAATGCTGCTGAACTGGCTGTGACAAATCTTCAATCGAAGCCCCAAGGACGAGTGAAACTGACAGCCCCCGTGACGTATGGAGAGCAACAAATACTGCCATTAGTGAATGATTTTGCTGTGCAATATAGCGAACTAGAAGTAACGGCAAATCTTAGTAACCAGCAAGTAGACTTAGTGGAAGAAGGCTACGACTTAGCAATACGTCTAGGAAAACTAGCAGACTCAACCTTGATGGCTAAAAAGCTAGGCACTCGAACCAACTATGTTTGTGCGGCTCCCTCGTATTTAGAAAAACAGGGTATACCGCATTCACTGTCTGAACTGAATAAACATAACTGTCTTCAAGGCTCGTTAGATTATTGGCATTTTGTTGATGATGGCAAAGAACGTAATATTCGTATTCGTGGAAGGCTGAGTTATAACAGTGGCTACAGCCTGGCAGATGCTGCTTTAAAAGGTCTGGGGATTGTTCAGTTGCCCGATTATTATGTGCAGCAATATATCGAAAGTGGGGAGCTCATCACCATTTTAGATAATTATAGAGAGCCTGATGAAGGTATATGGGCTGTTTATCCTCAGAATCGCCATTTATCCCCTAAAATCCGCCTGCTGGTGGATTATTTAGTAAAGCACTTAGCTAGCTGACCATGGATGATAGTCGTCAGCTAATCATTGTCTTCAAATAACAATCTTTAGAAGTAGCAGCACTCCTGTAATACCTAAAAGAACTCTACAGCTCAAAGCAAAAGTCGCTTCACTCAAATAAGCCTGAATCTTATGACCTAGAAATACACCCATGATGGCGATCGGCAGTAAGATTAAATCCAGTATTAAGAAGTCTTTATGCCAAGCGTTATTCAAGCTGTACGGAATCAGTTTAATCACATTCATCATGGCAAAAAATACAGCAGCCTGAGCTAACCAAACTTTTTTACTGATGCCTTTTGATAAAAAATAAATACTGATCGGTGGGCCGCCTGCGTGCAGTAATGTACTACTAATCCCAGACAGTGTTCCCCAGATATAAGCCGCGCCTGGTAGTTTACCTAACAGCGGCGTTAGCTGTTGCCAGCTGGCAAACAGAATACAAAAAATCGCTAAAATCCATTGCAAGGTCGTTGACGATAACGATCCCATGGCAGAACCTGCCAGAGTAATCCCGACCAGCGCCGCAAGCATGATGGATTTAAGTTCACGTAGATTAATCGACTGCCAATACAGGCGAACAGTTTTTGCATCCATCACTAACAACAGCGGCAGCATAATCGCCGCCGCATGTTGTACGGGCATAACCAGGGAAAGTAATGGCACGGCCACTACTCCGGCACCGCCAGCAAAACCTGATTTGGATATGCCAGTCAGTAATACTCCAGTAATTGCGAGTAGCCAAAATAGTGGGCTATCAAAAGCGACCATGAATCTTCTCCGTATTAGCCGTTATTAACGGGTGGTAAATCAAACCAAAGCGCGGTTAAGTCTGTCATCGCACTCACGTTAAGCTGCTCTTCAACTGCACCTAACGCATCACCCGCGCTTAAGGCATTGTTATTCACATCGACTTTACCGCTAATCACGTGTAAGTAACCAGGGCGCTTTTGCGTATCCAGATCAATCTCTTCACCTGATTTAAGCTGCAATCGGTAAATGCTGGCATCTTGCTGCATCGACAATGAACCATCACGACCGTCTGATGTTACCAGTGGCGTTAGTGGGCCATTTTGCACGACTTTTTTTTGCTCATAACTTGGTTTAATGCCCATTTTGTTAGGCTGAATCCAAATCTGCAAAAAGTGTAACTCATCGGTTTTAGAGTGGTTGAACTCAGAGTGTGTTACGCCAGTGCCTGCACTCATGCGCTGAATGTCGCCAGCAGGAACAATGTACTGCTTGCCCATGCTGTCTTTGTGCTCGATCGCACCTTCCAAAACATAAGAAATAATTTCCATGTCGCGGTGGCCGTGAGTATCAAAACCCGCACCGCCAATCACGGTATCATCGTTGATCACACGTAGAGCAGAAACACCCATGTGGTTAGCATCGTAATAATTACCAAACGAGAAAGAGTGCTTGCTGTTTAACCAGCCAAAGTTAGCGCGACCACGTTCGTCTGAATGTCTGAAATAGAACATAATAAATCCCTCATCGGTTATGCGGCTTGTTTATACGGCTTATTGTTAAAGCCTGTTTATAACGCCATAGTAGCCAGCATAGAACTGAATAAAAATCTCATAGTTTGGTGCATCTTGTTCTAAATTTTAGAATGATGAAAAGCTGAGTAGCAGAGCTCTATTTATAAGAGCTCTATCTACAAGAGCTCTACATATCAGAAGTCGTCATATCCAGCGTTAACAAACGCAATTCACCCATAAACTCACGCGCAGCTGGGCCAATGCGATCTTTATCGAGATAGTTAAGGTAAAAACTGACACTGCGACTGCCGCCTGCATCAAGGTTGAGACGCTTAATTTTGCCACTGTCTAGAGATTCAGTAATCTCAGAGGCGGGTAGCCAAGCGAACCCTAAGTTCTGTTCGATCAACTCAATCGACGCACGCACATGGCTTACGCTCCAACGCTGCTCGGCACCCAGCCAACCAGCATCGGCTTTTTTCTGTGTGGCAGAATCGCGCACAATAATTTGGCGATAGGATTTGAGACTTTCTTTACTGAGAATTTGATCGAGTTGGTGAAGGGCATGGTCTTTGTGGGCAACGGCCAAAAACTCAATTAAGCATAACTCTTCGTTTAAGCCTTTGGGCATAGGTATTGGCGATAAACCAATATCGGCTTTGCCTTCGGTAATGAGTTCGTTGGTGCCGGATAATACCGTATCAATAATATCGATATTCACTTGCGGGAACATCGCCGAGACTTTTTCTAATGCCTGAAAAATAATGCATTGCGGAAACGCACCATCAACCGCAATTCTAAGTTCTGTTTCAACCCCTAAACTTAATGAATCAGCAACCGCTTCAATGCGTCCAACTTCATCCAGCAGATAATCGGCGCGACGCAACAACACCTTGCCGATTTCTGTAATAGAGGTTTTTCGCCCTTCAACCGCCAGCAATTTAACACCCAAAGAATCTTCCAATTTATTCACCGCATGATGAATACTGGATGTGCTTTTATGGATAATACTTGCTGCCTGATTAAAGCCGCCTTCATCGACGACGGCTTTAAACATGCGCCACTGTTCTAATGTGGTTTTTTGCAAATGGGTTTCATCCTGTTATATGAGTTAATACACTCATATCAGTGTATTAAATTATGGCAGCGGTGTGAATTCATTATCATCACCTGGGATCTTTGGAAAACGCTGCTCACGCCAGTCGTCTTTTGCTTCTTCGATGCGTTCACGATCAAAGCTAACAAAGTTCCATTCAATAAACGGCACTTCTGGCCATTCTTCGCCCCCTAACATTAATAAACGACAATGGCTGGTGGAGTTAATGCACTGTTCATCTTCTAGAATAATTACATCGCCAGCTTCATAAGGCGTGCCTTCAATCGTCACAGAGCCATCTAATACATAAACCATGCACTCTTGGTCTGGATTAGGACGAGAGATTTCTTTTTCAGGTTTTGCCAAAATATCCAAGTAGAACATCGGCGAATAGGTTTTGATCGGCGAGGTTAAGCCTAATGCTTCACCGGCGATTAAACGAATCAAAACACCGTCGAACATATGATGCGGTAAGCTGGCGCGTTTAATGTGGGTAAAGCTTGGGGCAACTTCAGCCATGTTTTTTGGCAGTGCCATCCAGCATTGCATGCCGTCTAGCTTGTGCTGGCCAGATTTCACTTCAATAGTCTCGCGCTCAGAATGCACAATGCCTTTACCGGCGGTCATCCAGTTCACATCCCCCGGCTGAATCTCAAGGTTGTTACCCAAGCTATCGCGGTGCAACAAACTGCCTTCCATTAAATAGGTAATGGTGGATAAACCAATGTGTGGATGTGGACGAACATCAATGCCTTCGCCCGCAGTAAAATCGGCAGGCCCCATGTGATCAATAAATACGAAAGGGCCAATCATTCTTTTCGCCGCGTTGGGTAATATGCGGCGAACGGTAAAGCCATCAAGATCTTTTTCGCGGGTATTTAATAAGTAAGCCATGATCAAATCCTAAGTGTTGAGTTGTCTGAAATGGGCCAAAAATACAACAGTATTGTAATAATAGCCGCTATTGTTAAACATATTTATCCAACAGGTTGGATGACTTCACTAGATTAGTAAATTCTATAAATTAGAATGTAAATCACGAATATTTGAAATGTTGCTCGTAGAGCATGTCCTATATAATTCTTGACCAAATGCTTATTCAAACCTCAACTAGACTATTAATCGAATAGTTTTTTATTCAAATAACAAAACGGAAAACTCCATGACAAGCTTATTGGTTCAGGCTTTTATTTATCTCTGTGCTGCTGTGATTATGGTGCCACTGGCTAAGCGATTTGGTTTAGGTTCGGTGCTGGGGTATCTCATTGCGGGGGTGATTATTGGGCCAGTGACAGGACTTGTCGGTCAGGAAGCCTCTACCATTCAACACTTTGCCGAGTTCGGTGTGGTGATGATGTTGTTCTTAGTGGGATTAGAACTTGAAGCCTCGGCGTTATGGAAAATGCGTCATCGGTTATTAGGCTTAGGCGGCTTGCAGTTGCTGCTAACAACCGTGGCGATCTCTGGCATTGCGCTATTGCTCGGTCAAAGCTGGACAGTTTCCTTGGCTATTGGTCTTGATCTTTTCTTTGTCTTCTACCGCGATTGTTTTGCAAACCTTTAACGAAAAAGGGCTGACCAAAACCGACGGTGGTAGCAGTGCGTTCTCGGTTTTGTTATTTCAAGATATTGCCGTTATTCCCATGTTGGCGTTATTGCCTTTATTAGCCTTACCTGAGTTACAAGCGGCTGCGGCGAACTTGGTAAATACCGCTGCGCAGCATGAAGAATTAAGCTTGGTAGCAGATTTACCCGCGTGGGCTGCAGCCATTGTGGTATTGGCAACGGTTGTTGGGCTGGTGGCGAGTGGCCATTATTTTAGTGGCCCTTTATTTCGTTTTGTCGCAAAGGCTGAGCTGCCTGAAGTCTTTACCGCGACGGCCTTAATGCTGGTAGTCGGTATTGCTGCGTTAATGAACTTGGTCGGGCTTTCCCCAGCGTTAGGCACCTTTTTGGCCGGTGTTGTATTAGCCAGTAGTGAATTTCGCCATCAGTTAGAAGCCGATATCGAACCCTTTAAAGGCTTATTACTAGGCCTGTTTTTTATCACCGTTGGCGCGGCCATTAACTTTGAAATTCTGAATAATAACTTAGCGATCATTATTGCATTAACGTTGGGACTCATGCTGTTAAAAGCTTTGGTCTTATTGGTATTGGCCATGGTGTTTAAAATACGTGGTAGTGATCGCTGGTTGTTTTTCTTAAGTCTTGCTCAGGCCGGAGAGTTTGGTTTGGTCCTATTAAGTTATGCCATTACTCAACACATCTTGCCAGAGCAACTAGCGCAAACATTATCCATCGTCGTCGCGCTTTCGATGTTCTTAACCCCAGTGCTATTTATTATTTTTGACAAGGTAATTTTGCCGCGCTTCAAGCAACAAGGGAGTAATCGAGAAGCCGATACCATTGATGAAAAAGGCAAGGTTATTATTGCGGGTATCGGTCGATTCGGCCAAGTGGTTAACCGTCTACTGATTGCCAACAACATTCCAACGATCGTCCTGGATTATAAAATTAGTCAAATCGACCGTATGCGAAAAGTTAATGTAAAAAGTTTTTATGGCGATGCCTCTCGCCCAGATTTGTTGCATACCGCAGGTATCGAAGATGCAAGCTTGGTAGTCGTGGCGATTGATGACGGTGCCCGAGCCATACAAATGGTAGAGCATATAAAACTGGCGCACCCGCATGTGCAAGTATTAGCAAGGGGTTATGATCGTGGCCACGTATTTGAGCTCAAGGAAGCCGGTGCTGATTATGTGATCAGTGAAATGTATAACTCGGCTTTGACTATGGGCAAAGAGGCTCTTATTCGCATGGGAATCGATCCCGTAAGAGCGAATAAACTGAAAGAAAAATATCAGGCTATCGAAGAAAAACATTTTGAGACGCTCTTTCATAGCTGGCGTAATGAAGGAGAGAGCTTTGGTTTTGATGAGCACTTCTTGAAGCTATTCATGAAAATTGAAGCCGAGCTAATTAAAACCATGCAGCGTGACTGTGACGAGAAGTCTAAAGAGATCGAGTAGCCTGTATTTGAATAGGTTCTATTTTTTCGAACAAATAGGTCTATTTAATCTGATTTTTTGTTGTCGAGTAATCTGTTCCAATAGACCCAGTTTACAAACAAACAGATTATTCAAACAACATTTAAAAGGTGAACCAAATGAGCAAGTTACTTCAAATCAATAGCAGTCTTTTCACTAACGAAGGACAATCAACTCAGCTAGCGGATTTATTCGTAGCGAATTACAGCAAGAAAAATCCAGGCACTGAGGTTCAGACCCTGGATTTATCAGCAAACCCACTTCCACATTTAGATGGCGAACGTTTCACAGCATTCACTACACCGGCAGATGAGCGCAGCGACAGCCAAAAAGCAATTGTTGCCGAGTCTGATAAATTGATTGCGGATCTTCGTGAAGCCTCTGCGGTAGTATTTGCGTTGCCAATGTATAACTTTGGTATTCCATCGGTGCTCAAAGCGTATATCGATCACATTGCTCGCGCAGGTGAAACGTTTAAGTACACAGAAAATGGCCCTGTCGGTCTGCTAGAAGACAAGCCTGTGTATATCTTTGCGGCGCGTGGTGGGTCTTACTTAGGCACTGATAAAGATACTCAAACAGGCTACATGAAAACATTCTTAGCGTTCATTGGTTTAACTAACGTACAGTTTGTTTATGCAGAAGGTTTGAACTTAGGTGAAGAGTCTAAAGCGGAATCGTTAAAGAATGCACGTGAGCAAGTAGCTGCGCTGGTCAAGTAAGTGATAAAAAATATTTGTCTTGTGTTGGTCAGGCTTCAGCCTGACCAAAGAGTACTGCAAATATCTCTTGTTCGCCTAAAGGCAACCTACAGGCAAACCTACTGTTGTTGAAGTGACTCATAAAGTTGAACATTATTTTAAGTGTCGCTGAGGATCTTGGCGGCTATGCAATACGCGAGTAATTTCTACGGCATCTGATGTGACTCGGTAAAATAGGGTATGGCTTTCAATAGGCAGACTTCTGACGCCTAATAGAAGTTCAGCATGTAGCTTAAGCCTTAATATCTTTGAACAGAGAATCTAAGGCAGATCTTGATTCTATGGCAATACCTTCACTGCGGTCTAACTGGTCCGCTCCCACTTTCAGCTGTTCGCGTAAGCGAGCCAATTTCACTTCGTGGATCCAGTCTTCGTGTGTATCCATAAAACGCAGTGCTTCGCCAATCACTTCGCTGGCATTGTTGTATAGGCCGCTTTCAACTTTGGCTTTGACGCGAGACTCTAGTTCGTTAGTCAGTGATACGTGCATAATGAACTCCAAGGGTAGGTATATATTGATCATGCTAGGATTGAATACAAAGATTATCAATGTTTGTATTTTAGGGCGGCTAAGCAGCTGTAAATATTTTATGTGGGCCGTTCTTTAGCGCGACAGTTCATTGTAAGTAATTAGCTTTTCTGGAATCGACCAAATTAGAGTATATTAACCTAATTATAAGCAGCACATGTCTTGTATATCGTTCTATGGAGGTAACAATATGTTTACTAGAGCATCGAATGTTTGGGAGTATTCTGCGAAAACGCCAGAAAATGCCAAGTTATTACAGTTTAAAGCTCAAATGATGATTGTTATTCGCGGATTAATTACGTCTAAAGGCTGGAATCAAGTCGAAGCGGCTAAACAGCTGAAAATCACACAGCCAAGATTCAGTAATCTTACTAACGGCCAAGTCTCTAAATTTAGCCTAGATGCACTGTATGAGTTTTTAGCGATTTGTGGCTATAACTTTGAGCTTAACCTTGTTGATGGTATTCCATCGATTGAAGCTAAAGACGTTGGTTAATGTTCTTCTCTACCCCAGACATAAAAAAGCGCCTAAGCGCTTTCATCATCAGAAGGAACAAACCTCAGGGAGGGAAGGGTCATAGGACCGTTTATCGAGCGCCCTGTAATTTGTGAAACCATTTCTCGCATTGCACCAACAATCATTGATGCACCATTAATGGTAACCATATCCTTACGCTTTTCAATCTCGTAAATAGGGGCTAACTCAAACCAACCTTGGGCTTCTAACGCAATAGTATAAGGGACAGTTTTTTCCTGCTCTTCTTCGTTAGGAATTTCATATTTCAAAGCGACTATAAAATTTTGAGGATCGTCTTCTTCACCTTCTTTAATTGCAGTCATTATTTCGGTATTGATCAGGACTCCATCAAAATCGAAATCGGCATCAAAAGCACTATCATCATCTACAGCCTCTACCTCGACTTTAGAGAAAATAATTTGCTTTAATTGAAGTGGTGAGGCACTCATTTTTACTGTCATAATTTAACCTAATTGCCCTTCTAAAGAATAATCAGAAAACGCAGCTGAATTTTTAGAAATTGAACAACTGACTATTAGTGCTGCATCTTTAGTATAGATAGTGCTTCTATTGAGGCGCTCAAATGCTGCAAAAGAATCATGAACAGACTCTGATTTTATCTCTGTTTTTGCGAACATTTTTTGCAGAACATTTTCTGCAATAGCATCTTCCCCAGCATTCTTCGCTAGCCACTTAAAAGCAGCTGGCACAGCCTTCGCAACGCGAATCAATCTATCCATAGCATCTGATTGATTAACATCGTCATTCTCGTATTTACTAAAAGCAACTTTACCGCCGCCAAAAATATTGGCAGCCTGTTGTTGGTTGATTTCTAAATATTTACGAGCATCACAAATTTCAGCCCCCGTTAACAAACCATCAACTTCTTTCTTAAATGCTTGCATTGCACGTTTATTATTACGCACATCCACTGCATTAGCCTGCTCAGAACCACATACATCACAAGTCGAACCATATAGAGGCAAGTCTTTAGTGGTTTCTTTATAGGTTACTGAGTTAGTTTCTACTGTATTGTGCAGGTGACCTTCACCACAAATGGCACACTGCTCATTTTGATGCGTCATATCAATATCTCTCTTCTGGGCCATGGCAAGAAACAGTCAATAATAGACTTCCCGTTTTCGCAATGGCAAATTTAACGTAGTACTCGAATTCCATTTCTCTTCGTGCGGTATCTAACCATTTGTTAACAAATATTTGATAGGCATCGCAAGCGGCCCAAGGGCCGGTAGGTTTTTGCTTACACCATTCAGAACCTTTAAAGTTTCCAGAACGTAAACAAACCTTTATAAATTGGGCTACATCGCTAACATCGAGACTTTCTTCCTGAAGGTTGCGTTTACACTTATCTGTCCAAGCAATAATCGTACTACTGCTATTAATTAATAAAGGTAATAACTCTTCTTTTGAGTAAAGGGGGCCTCCCTTTATCTTTCTAGCACGTTTATCTGCACCCTCACTAGGAGGCGTGCCAGAGTATTTGCTTACATTCATAGTATTTACCATAATGGTAAGTTTCGCAAGTAAGGGGATAATATATATTTGTTACTCTTTGTCAATGTATAACATCCTTATTCTGAGGAAAACCCCCACAAAGCCTGATAGACAGGCCAATCCTTGGCCCATCATCAGAGCTAAAAAGTGAGCGGCGCATTTATTGCGGACACGTGCGCCATGCGTCAGGAAAGTAACGCAGTGAAGGTCTCTAAATTTAGCCTATCTTAGCATCACACTAACAGCCCGTTACTCCAAATCCTTTAAAGCCACTCCGTTATTGTTTTTCCAATGGATTAAACCATTAGAAGAACCACCACGAATAATACCTGCGGCGGCGCTAGGGCTAGAGAATTCATAGTCTTGTGTGAAAACTAAATGATCGTCATTCAGTACCAACAAGCCATCTTTTAAATACTGCTCACGTTTTTTCTTAATACGATTAGAAGACGCTCTGTCTATCGCAACCGCTTGCGAGCCTTTAAAAACCACGAAGCCATTAGCGGTGCGTTTACCTTTAGCGGTAAAGCCTTTAATAGAGCAGGTTAAAACGCTCTCTGAGTTATTTATATTTAAAGGGTCATCATTGCTCTCGATTATCTTAAACGCGTCGACAGCATTGCCTAGAGAAAGCAGGGGCAGTAGTTGTAATACCTTTTCCAAAAAGACATCCATTTCTGCCTGATCAGATTCAGGTAGCTTGGCTCCACTACTGGCATTATTTAATACCTGTACCGCATTAGAATGATTAGCCCGGACTATAAGCGCACCTTCCAAATAACGTATGTGGGCTTTAGTCAGATTTTCATCTTTACTGACAAATGCAGCGACTTGGTTCCATTCACGTTTATCGTGCTGTTTTAAACGTTTAACAACGGATTCAGCTTCACCAATATAAAGCGTGGGCATATCGGTGTCCGCATCGACTCCAGTTAGGAATAGATGCCAGGACTTAGCAATTCTTCACGCTGCAAGAGCTGAGTTAATTCTGAATGTGGGCCTGCAATGGCTTTGCCTGTCCAGTTGGATATTTCCGCAGTACGAATGCCAGCGGGTTTGCCGTCGGTTAGGAATAGTTTAATCGTGGCGGGTTGCATGTAGTTGATTCTCTTCTTGAATCTAGTATTTAAAGCACATAAGACAGGCTTCTAGTTAAGTATTTATAGCATTTTAACTTGACGAATCCGTCATTTGTTATATATATTTGACAGCAACAGGGCCCCTATCGGCTTAGTTCTTCGGAGTTAAGTTGCTTAGGGGTTTTTTATTGCCTGTTAGTTATGAGTCAAATGTCCAATCATCCCAACCTTCCATAACCCCCATTCCTCTAAGGTTTAAATCAAGATCATCAAGATCAGGAAATGTCTGCAAGTGTTCTTTAAGGCGCGCCCACCAACTAGAGGTTGGATTGATGCGGTTTAACAGATGCTGCGCTATGCACAGTAATAAGAAGGTTCTAGCTTGTACATGATTATCATCCCAAGCCGCTGCAAACGTTGGCGCTTCACCCGTGTTGGGTTTTTTAGGCTGAACCGACATGTTGCGATTCCATAATCGACTATGGTGGGCGCTTACATTTCTTAAATAATTAAGACATCTTAACCAGGTGGCAAAAACACGACCATTGGCTATTCCGTACTTTGTTGATATCTCATCTTGATCAGCTTCTTTTAGCCCACCATAAAGATTCGACAAGGTTCCAAAATCCCAAACCTCACACGCAACCCAAATAGGAATAGGAAGGCCGTATTTGTCTTTGTTGTGCTTGATAAAGCCTTCTTTAGAACGGTTAATCAGTTTGGCTTGCCGTGATAGCCAATCATGATGCTTGGTAATACCGGTTTTAGGGTCAATATCTTCAGAAAACGTACTGTGAAATGCATTGGCTTTATAATAAGCGCAGGCTTCTGTGCGGCCTAATAAATGTGATATATCAACTCTTAATGCGACTTCAATACGTTCAATCGCGTCTAATACTAATAAACGTAATTTTTTATCAAATACGTACAGATCAATCGCTTTTTCGAAACTAGCACCGGCTTTAAAATCATCCAAAATAATGCGATCTGTTTTGCCTTTTTTATACTTTCCAACCACAGTCGAAGGCAGAGGACAGCATAAGTTGCTGCGTTGTCTGAATGAATACCAATAACCGCTCAAACGATAATAACCAACGCGCTCTAAGTACTCTAAAGCCTTGGCGTCATTGGTAATGGTTAGCCCTCGATCTTTTAATTGAGCGAGTTGATCTTCAAAACTTAGCCAAGGCTTAGGGTTGGGCATAATATTACCTTATGAGTTCAGGGCTTGTTCGGCCATGGCATCGGCTAGGTGGAGTTGGGTTGTATAACTTTTACTGATCTGCGCCTGTAGCCTGCTGCATAGATCCATGAGCTCATCGACTTTTCTAACTATTCTATTTTGCTCTAAAACAGGAGGAAGTGAGAATCTAAAACTCCTGACTTTTTTCCCGTTTAATGCAGGTTGAGCACCGCCATGCCCATCTCCACGGTGTGAATTATATTTGCTTTGTGCCCATAACCATACAAACTCAGGAATTACATACTCTTCATTGAACACAAAAGCCGCCACATTTTGATTAGTACATGCGTCAATCCCTAGTAATGCTGATTGCCCCCTTGTTTTTCCCTGGCCAATAATTGCCATGAGCAAACTTCTAGCGGGAATTAAGGATGTGCTAGAGTTTTCAAAACCTGCCTCTGTTATTTTTTCTGATGTTTCTTGAATAACACCATGAACAACTTCACCTGAGCTGACCCAGGGAATATCACCATTCCAATATTCGGCTTCAGCCCTATTAGGTGTGCTTCCCAGTTTTATATCGGCAAAATCTTGAACTACAATATTTTTCCATGATGTAGGCAGTTCTTTAATATCACCAATTGGCTCGACAGGAGGGTGCTTTTTAATCACCTTGTCTTTTATCAGTTGCTCTTTTTCGGCGGTGATTTTTTCTAGTAATACGCTAGCGGGTTCGTCGTTGGGGTCTTGGGGTACTAGTTTACCCATGACGGCTAGCTGTAGGATGGTTTGCTTTAGCTGGTCGATGCTGTGCTCTGTGGTGAACAGTATATCGAAGTGTTGTGCTATGCGTTCCCATGCTGGGTCAAAGCTGTTTTGGTCTGCGTTTAATAGTGTATTAAGCAGGGTTTCTACTAGGGTCTGGTGGGCAAGGAGACTTGTTTCGGTTTGTTGTTCTAGCTGGTCACACAAAGCCATTAGCTCGTCGACTTTGGCGACGATGCGGGGTTGTTCGGCTTCACTGCAAAATAGGAATTAAAGCTAAATCGTGCTTTATCTGTTCCCATTCTAGGTAAATTCATTCCATGAGTTGAGTTATCTGCGTAGCTTTTGAAATACGGCGCTTTCATTGCTAAACGTAAGAATGATGAATCAATGACAGAATATGCTTTAGCTGGAATCATCTCTGTTGTGCAAACACCGTTTTCGTCGGCAACCAAGACTTTATCTAGATAAGGTCGTAACTTTCCATAAATTACATCACCTTTATTAAAAATATTCTTTGAGCTTTTAAAATTTCTATCTTTAAATCTAACTTTTTTTAGAAGCTTAGATGTTTCTTTCTCAACATCTTCTAGTTCTAGGACCCATGTTTCAGAAACTACACTTTTAGGTTCAGCTTTACCGGATATTCCATAGTTCGTAATATCGCCTAAGCGTGCCCACTCCCAACCATTAGGCAGTTCAAACGGCTTTTCATCTTCACTAATTTCAGGCAAAGCTTTCTGCTTTTTAATCTTGCCATCTTTTATCAACTGCTCTTTCTCTGCCGCAATCTTTTCTAGCAAAACAGAAGCAGGTTCATCATTCGGATCTTGTGGCACTAATAACCCACGCACGGCTAATTCTAAAATCAGTTCACGCAGTTTTTTAATGCCGTACAGTTCTATTTTTTTACTGCTGCCACGGCCTTGTGAGCCGCGTTTTTTAATTGCCGATGTCCAAATATCTAGGTTTTCTGTAATCAGTTGTTCGGCAGGTGAGTTTGATGCAGCCATTACTTAGCACCTTTGTCGCTGTTAGCGGCTAATGCTTCTGACAGTATGCCTTTTAGCTGGTCTCGCAGTGCTTGTATGTCGGCTTGTTGTTTGGCGTAGTCGGCTAATAGTTCTTCTGGGTCGTGGCTGATGACTTCGCCTACGTGTGGGTTTTTAATGTCTAGGTTGTAGTTGCGCGCAATGATGTCGTCGATGCTGACTTTCCAAGCAAACTCGTTTTCTTGGCGGTTTTTGCGTTTGGTTTTTTCATCGATGCCTTCTTTTGTGAGGGACCTTCACCCCACCAGTCTGCGCAGGCGTCAAAGTCGCTTAGCTTCATCGGTTTGGTTTTGTTAAAGGCTTTTACGCCTTCTGGTAGCGGTACTTCGTAATACCAAACATCTTTAGTTCCGTGTTTTCCATCTTTTGGGCCTTTTTCAAAAAACAGGATGTTGGTTTTAATACTGGTGTAGGGGGCGAATACTGAATTAGGTAAGCGCACTAGTGTATGTAGATTACATTCGTCTAATAACAGTTTTTTGATTTTGGTTTTTACGCCTTCGCCAAACAAGGTGCCGTCGGGCAATACTACGGCTGCTCGGCCTTTTGTTTTAAGTACTTCAATGATGTACTGCAAAAATAAATCGGCGGTTTCGCGGGTTTGAAATTCCGACGGGAAGTTCTTTTCGATGCCGTCTTCTTCGGTGCCACCAAACGGCGGGTTAGACACCACAACGTCTACCATGTCGTCATCGTCTAAGCTGGAGAGCGGTTTGTTTAGGGTATTACCGTGACGAATGTTTTTAGGCACTTCAATGCCGTGCAATAACATGTTGGTGGTGCAAAGCAGGTGAGGGAGTTGTTTCTTCTCTACACCGCGTACTGAGTTTTGCAGTTGCTGGTGGCCTGCTGAGTCTTTTACCTGATCGCGTAAGGTGTCTACTGTGCAGGCTAAAAAGCCACCTGTGCCGCAGGCTGGGTCAAATACGGTTTCGCCTAACTTAGGGTTGATCATTTTTACGATAAAGCGGGTGACTGCTCGCGGGGTATAGAACTCACCTGAGTTACCTGCGCTTTGTAGGTCTTTTAAAATTTGTTCGTACAGATCACCAAACAAGTGACGTTCTTGTGAGTTGGTAAAATCGATTTCGTTTAGCTTGTTGATCACTTGGCGTAGTAGTGTGCCGTTTTTCATGTAGTTGAAGGCATCGCTAAAGGCTTCTTTTACTACGAATCCACGCGGGTTTTGTTTAATCGGCGCGACGAGGTTTTTAAGTTCTACAATGAGGTCGTTATTTACAAAGTCTAATAGTTCATCGCCTGTCATGCCTTGACTATCGGCTGCCCAGTTACGCCATAGAAATTTTTCTGGGATGGGGGTTTTGTAGTTGTCTTGTTCGTCTTCTAGCTCTTCTTCTTGGGCATCGAATATTTTTAAGAATAATAACCAAGAGAGCTGACCTAAACGTTGGGCATCGCCGTCGACTCCGGCGTCTTTACGCATGATGTCTTGAATGGATTTGATCGCTGACGATATGGACATGGGGTTACTCGTTTAAATTGTGGTGTAATAATGATTAAAAAAGTGTGGTTACTCACCTTGATTAAGCGTATTTAAGCTCAAGCGCGTTTCGGTTCATTGTTTAGGTCGTTGCTGTACAAGCGCATCTTCTAATTCACTGATGGCTTGCTCGTATTGTTCTTTGCCACCAAAGGCACTCTTTTTAATTTCTAGCAGGGCGGCCATATTGATTGAACGGCGTTACCTTGAGTACTTGTTTCGATTCTATTTCGCTTACACCGCTGTTTTCGTATTTTTCTAGCAGGTTGGTTAATACTTGCTGTGCGGTTTCGCTGTACTTGCCGAAGTAGTTGCGCTTTTTAACCTTGTTAGCACGTTCTTTACGGGTAAGCGGTGGCTGGTCAAAAGCAACATGGCAGATTAGATCGAAAGGGTCTAAGTCGCGGCTTACGTCTTCTTCTAGGGCTGCCCAGATAACGCCCGCATCGGCCAGTTCGTCTAATGATAGCTTGTTTGCGTTCGGTTGAGTTCCATTTTTTGATGAAGTCATCTAGGGTGCCAAACTCTTTCATCACGGTTTTACGGGTGTAATCTTTGAATGACTCGGTGACTAGCTTGCCGTCGGAGTCGTAGTACTGAACACGTTCGGCCAGTTTTTTAACGGTGACGCCGCTAATGTGGAATTTGACGAAGGGGACTGGTTCATCAATTCCGCCGCCACCGCCGTCTGTATTTCCACCGAATGGGCCGTCTTGCCATTCGTCTTCGTTACTGCCTTGGCCGGTCTCAAAGGTATTGCCTGTGCCATCGTCGGCATAACCTTCTTCACCTTCGGATATGCCTTCTGGGTTTTCACTATCTGTTTCGGTATTGGTGGCGGCAAGCTCGTCGTCGAACTTGTCGCTGTTTAGGTCGATGATGTCTTCTGTACTGCTTACCATGACTTTTTCAGGTATGCCGTCGAAGCGTTCGTCGGCAAACAGTTCAGTCGCTTTTTTGAAGTCGAGAATGGTGAACCACAGCTTGCCATAACGATCATCGATGCGAGTGCCACGACCAATGATTTGTTTGAACTTGGTCATGGATTGAATGTTTTGATCTAGCACGATGAGCTTGCAGGTTTTGGCATCGACGCCTGTGGTCATTAGCTCGGACGTGGTGGCGATAACGGGGTACGCTTTTTTAGGATTGATGAAGCTGTCTAGTTGGGCTTTGCCGAGTTCGTCATCCCCGGTAATTTTCATCACGTACTTTTCGTTTTTAGCCACTTGTTCTGGGTTTAGGTTCACCAAGGCACGGCGCATTCGTTCGGCATGATTAATGTCGTTACAAAAGACGATGGTTTTTGCCATGGGGTCGGTGCGCTTTAAATACGCGGTAATGGTTTCGGCTACTAGCTGCGTACGTTCATCGATCACTAAGGTGCGATCGAAGTCTTTTTGGTTGTAGATGCGGTCGGTGATGAGTTCACCATTTTTATCGACCATGCCTTTGGTGGGTCGCCAGCCTTGAAGGTCGACGTCTAAATCGACGCGTATAACTTTGTAGGGCGCTAGGAAACCATCTTCAATCCCTTCTTTTAGCGAGTAGGTATAAACAGGTTCGCCAAAGTAATCGATGTTCGAGACTTCGTCGGTTTCTTTTGGGGTTGCGGTTAAGCCGATTTGTGTGGCTGAACTAAAGTATTCAAGGATTTCACGCCATGCGCTTTCTTCGCTGGCACTACCACGATGGCACTCGTCGATGACGATGAGGTCAAAGAAGTCTGGGTCTACTTGCTTGTAGGCTTTTTGCGATTCTTCTGGGCCTGTTAATGCTTGGTATAGCGCAAGGTGTATTTCGTAAGCTGGGTCAACGGTGCGGCCAGTGATTTTGGTCATGGCTTCGCCAAACGGCTGGAAGTCATTGATTCGGGTTTGATCGACTAGAATGTTGCGGTCGGCTAAAAACAGGATGCGTTTCTTTTGTTTGGCTTTCCATAAACGCCAGATGATTTGAAAGGCGGTATAGGTTTTACCTGTGCCTGTTGCCATGACTAACAAGTTGCGGTTTTGACCACGAGAAACGGCTTCGACGGTTTTGTTGATGGCTTGCAGCTGATAATAACGCGGGGCTTTACCGCTGCCATCGTCAAAATAATCTTGGGTAATAAAAGGAATCTGATGTTCGGTATAGCCTTTGAAAGCGCAGAACTTGGCCCATAACTCTTGAGGTGATGGAAAATCATCTAGGCTGATTTCTGTTTCTAGCTGGCCGCCATTCGCTGGGGCTGTTTTATCGTGAAAGATAAAGCCATCGCCATTACTGGCAAATACAAACGGTACGTCGAGTAAACGAGCATAGTCTAAGCCTTGCTGCATTCCTTTACCGATTTCATGTTTATTGGCTTTGGCTTCGATAACCGCTAACGGCATGTTGGGTTTGTGATAGAGAACGATGTCGGCTGACTTTACGGTTTTACGCAGTACCGACGTTACCACGGACGATCACCTTACCATCACGCAGGGCAACTTCTTGCCTGATTTGCAGCATGTCATCCCAGCCAGAGTTTTTAACCGCAGGCATGATGTATTTGCTGATGATGTCGGCTTCGCTAAGGGCTTTCTTATCCATCGTTCTAACCATCTTTATTATCCGTGATGTCGCGCTATCCTATTTGCTTCAAATGCTGGTGGTAAGCGTGTTTGAAACAATGGCCTTACATGTAGGCGGGGTGTTGTAGATATAGCGACAATGCCTTATTTAGAGCGGTTTTTCAAGATTAGTGAGAGTTTTATAAATGAACAATTATTGAAAGATAGTCCATTTAGTTCACTCAATGAATTTAGGAGGAGGCATAAAAAAGCCCGATGCAGTTAAACTGTATCGGGCCGTTCTATTGTATGGTGGAGGCGGTGGGAATTGAACCCACGTCCGTCAATCCGCCACTAACTGATCTTCACATGCTTGGCCACTTTATTAAGTTAACCCGTCACGGCCCAAGAGGCAGGGAGTTCGGGGCGAGCTCGATTAGTTTTAGACCTTAAGCTACGAGCGAAGCCGCCAGTCGATCCTATTTTGCGTGCCCTTATCCGATGGTAATAGGCAACCATCTTCAAAGGTAAGCAGCCTAAGCTGCTAGTGCGTAGTTTTCGTCGTTTGCGACTATAATTTTGTATGACATTTATTTACGAGATTATCATACCCTCTCGACATGCACCTTTAGCTTTGTAACCAACGTCGAATCCAGAGCGCCCCCGAATTCTGGTTGTTACTGATACTTTTTAATCTATAAAGGCTGTTAAGCACTATAAAGAAAGTATCATTAACTTGGTTTAGCCAGTTTACTCGATGTGTATCGAGTTTACTATTGTTCTTTAAGAACATTCTTTAAGAACATTCATCAATAAGCACTAACCATCACACTTTAACGTACCGAGTGCTTCATCGTGCGTTCTTTTTGTTTAGCCCAGTCTTTATCTTTGTCGGCATTTCGTTTGTCGTGATCTTGCTTACCTTTTGCTAAGGCGATCTCGACTTTTACGATATGTCCTTTCCAATAAAGCGCGGTACAGACACAGGTGTAACCTTTAGCATTGATCTGCTGTTCTAGCTTTTCAATTTCACGCTTGTGTAAAAGTAATTTACGCTCACGTTTAGGCTCTGTGATTATGTAAGCCGTTGCGGTCGGTAGGGCTGTAATTAAACAGCCGTATAGCCACGCTTCGCCATCGCGTATGAATACGTAGGAGTCAACGAGTTGGCATCGTCCTGCTCTTAGGGCTTTTACTTCCCAGCCAGTAAGGGCAACACCACATTCCAGTTTGTCTGAAAGGTGAAAGTCGTGACGTGCTTTTTTGTTTAGGGCAATTGTATTGCCACTGTTTCCAGATTTTTTCTTTTTAGCCATGTGTCTATTATAACTGTATGAAAGAATAAAAAGCACGACTCTTGTAGCTTTGGTCAAAATTTTAGACAATGGCTGCTGAATTTAACTCACACATTTGCATGAGATTATTATATGTCAGACCAAAAGCGCGGTATGCATGGTATTTGGGCGGGTCGTTGGACCTTTATTTTAGCCGCGACAGGTTCGGCTGTTGGTCTGGGTAACTTATGGAAATTCCCTTATATTACGGGTGAAAACGGTGGTGGGGCATTCGTATTAATCTATTTGGCGTGTATTTTACTTGCGGGTATTCCGGTTATGTTAGCGGAATCGTTGTTGGGTCGTAAAAAACGCATGAGTCCGATTCATACGATGGAATCGATGACGGATGAGACCGGTGCGCCGAAATTTTTCCGCGGTATTGGTTGGATGGGGGCTTTATCAGGCTTCTTTATCTTGTCTTTTTACAGTGTGATTGCAGGTTGGGCATTGGTTTATGTGGGTAAAATCGCTTCTGGTGCGTTTGTAGGTATTAATGCAGAAGGTTCTGGTGCGGCTTTTGGCGCCATGCTGGCTGATCCGGTTGGGCTGACTATTTGGCATACGGTATTTATGTTTTTAACCGGTGCGGTGATTGCACGTGGTGTTAATAAGGGCTTAGAGGCATCTCTTAGAATCTTAATGCCTGTTTTGTTTGTTTTAATGTTGATCTTGTTTGGTTACAGTTTGACCACGCCTGGCTTTATGCAGGGTTTCCACTTCTTATTCGATTTTGATGCTTCTAAACTGACAACAGAAAGTATTGTTGTGGCGCTAGGTCACTCGTTCTTTACGCTGAGCTTGGGTATGGGCGCGATTATGGCTTATGGTGCTTATATGCCTGCCAAGCAGTCTTTGGGTAAGACGATTATGTGGGTTGGTGTATTGGATACCGCGGTTGCTTTGGTGGCGGGTATGATTATTTTCGCCATCGTATTTTCTAATGGTCTTGAGCCGTCTGCTGGCCCAGGCTTAATGTTTGTGAGCTTGCCGATTGCGTTTGGTGGTATGCCGGGTGGTGTTTTCTTCGGTACGGTGTTCTTTATTCTAGTATCAATCGCTGCATGGAGTTCGGCTATTTCTATTGCTGAGCCTGCTGTTGCTTGGGCTGTTGAGAAAGGCTTTACTCGTTTGACTGCGTCGCTGGCGATTTGTGGTTTTGCTTGGTTCTTGGGTCTAGGTACTGTGTTGTCGTTCAATGAATGGGCTGAATATAAGGTATTCGGTAAGACGTTCTTTGATACGCTTGACTTCTTAACGTCGAATATTATGTTGCCACTTGGTGGTCTGTTGATTGCTGTGTTTGTGGGCTGGTTTATGTCTAGCGATATGATTAAGAGTGAAATGAAAATGAAGAATGATACGCTTTTCAATATTTGGCGTTTTGTTGTGCGTTTCATCTCTCCTGTCGCTATTGCGTTAATCTTTATCAATGGCTTAGGTTTATTCTAAGTCACTGTTATACGGGAAAAATAGATGACTTCTATAACTCGCAGTGCATTAGTTATGCACAGCGCAGAGCAGATGTATAACTTGGTAAATGATGTGGAAAGTTATCCGCAGTTTTTACCGGGTTGTATTGCGACTGAGATAATATCTAAGACGGAAGAAGAGTTGGTCGCGAGTTTGTCGATTAGTAAGGTGGGTGTTAATCAGACCTTTACGACGCGTAACATTCTGCAATTTCCCGATCGTATGGAGCTGTCGCTCGTCGATGGCCCTTTCGAACGTTTTGTGGGTGTGTGGCACTTTCTTCGTTTGACGGATGAAGCCTGTAAGGTGACGTACAATATGGATTTTGAAGTGAATAACGGCTTAGCAGGGGTTGCATTAGGTGCTGTGTTTAAACAAATGGCGACTATGATGGTTGATTCTTTTGTTCAGCGCGCTAAGCAAGTATATGGGTAATAGTAAACAATGAGCGAGCAATTTGAGATTGAAGTGGTTTATGGGTTAGCCCATAAACAGAAGATGGTGAGTATTTTGGTGGATCAAGGTACTACGGTTCGCCAAGGTGCAGAGCTATCAGGTTTGGATAAAGAGTTTTCTGATCTGAATATTGCCGAGTCTAAGCTGGGCATCTTTGGTAAGGCTGTTCGAAGCCCTGATACCGAGTTGTTAAAAGCGGGTGATCGTATTGAAATTTATCGTCCGTTATTAATTGACCCTAAGGCTGCACGAGCAAATCGTGCGGCTAAGGCAGGCAAATAATAGTAGGTTTTTTAAGCGCTAGAGCAGTGATGTTCTAGCGGTTATCTGTTTAAATTGCCTGGTTATTCCCCAGGAATTTCGAGTAGGTTGTTCTCTTTCTTATCTTCCAGTACTTCTTGCTGGGCTTCTGGTTTTTCTTCTTGCGGTACTTCGCCTTCAAAGTGAGTGTATAGGTCACCTTCAAAGAATACGGTTATTTGGTAGTCTTTAACTATTTTGTCTCTGCGTTCGAGTGTATATAGATAGTCCCAACGATTTTGTTGAAAAGGTGAACGAATTAGTGGGGTTCCCATAACGTAGGCAACTTGTCGTTTTGTCATGCCGACTTTCAATTCGTCGACCATCTCTTGGGTGACAATGTTTCCTTGTTGCACAGTAAGCTTGTAGACTTGGGGGATGCTACACGCTGAAATAAATAAAAAGCTAAGTAAAACAGTAAGAAATCTAAATTGCATGGTATTGGCTATTGGCTTTGTCGTTAGAAGTCTTGATAATACCTGATAAAGTAACTTGCTGTAAGCCGCTGCAATATATTCGAGGATGCAATGTCAGATCAAAACGCCGAACTGCGTAAAGTAGGTTTAAAAGTAACGCTACCCCGCGTGAAAATTTTACAAATTTTAGAAAACTCTAACGCACGTCATATGAGTGCTGAAGATGTTTATAAAGCCTTAATTGAAGCAGGAGAGGATGTTGGTCTTAGCAACGGTCTATCGTGTACTGACTCAGTTTGAAACAGCTGAGCTTGTAGCTCGCCATAACTTTGATAGTGGCCATTCTGTATTTGAATTGGATCGAGGTGATCATCACGATCATATGGTGAATATGGAAACATGGTGATGTTATTGAATTTACCAATGATCAAATTGAGCGTTTGCAGCACGAAATTGCTGAAGCTCATGGTTATGATTTGGTCGATCACAGCTTGGTTCTTTATGTTCGCCCAAAGAAGTCGTAGTCGTTTAACCATTTCCCATGGTTAGCATCTCTTGTGCATGATCTAGGGTATGTTGGGTGATCTCTACACCGCCCAGCATGCGTGCAATTTCTTCAGTACGCTGCTTATTATCCAATGGGCGAATATGAGTGAAGGTTTGTTCATCTCCTGCGATCTTACTCACTTGTAAGTGGTTTTGTGCTTGCGCGGCGACTTGCGGCTGGTGAGTGACGCATAATACTTGGCTATGTTGGCCAAGCTGATTCAATAAACGGCCAACGCGTTCAGCGGTGCCGCCACCAATACCTACATCAACTTCATCAAAGATCAGGCTGGGAATGTTACTGGTTTGCGCGGTAATCACTTGAATAGCTAAGCTAATGCGTGACAGTTCGCCACCAGACGCGACTTTGCAAAGCTGCCCCATAGGCATGCCTGGGTTGGTTTGTACCAGTAGGTCTATGTGATCAATGCCGCTGTTATTAGCGAATTTTTCGTCGCTAGCAACTTGTGTTTGTAAGCGAGCATTGCCTAGCGCAAGCGCTTCAAAGTGAGTATTCACTTCTTTGTCGAGCTTACTCGCGGCCTTGTGGCGCTTTTTACTCAGCTGATGAGCCAGCTTAAGGTATATTTGCTCTAGGTCGGCGACTTCTTGAATTAAAGCGTCCATGTCTTCATCACTAAAGTTCAATGCGTTGAGTTTGTCACTCAGTTCTTGCCAGGTATCGTATAGGCTATCGGCGCGTACTTGATGTTTACGAGCCAGATCGTAAATTGCTCCTAAGCGTTGATCGATCTGATTTAAGCGCTGTGGGTTGATTTCAACCTTGTTGATGTAGTTGTGCAGTGAGTCACTGGCTTCTTGCAGTTGGATTTGGGCTTGATTAAGAAACTCGCGGCTTTCTTTTAAAACTTCATTATCATCGTCAATTAGATCAAGCTGCTGAATGGCTTGCTGAACTTGTTGTAATGCACTGTCTTGGCCGCTACTGAGTGCGCTGGATGAGTCATCATTATTGCCGTCAGCACAGAGCGTTAGGGCTTGCTGGCCAGAAAACATAATGGCATCGGCATTACTTAAGCGCTTCAGTTCATTTTCAAGTTCTGTCACTTCGCCTTCTAATCAAATCTAAATTATCCAGTTCTTGAACTTGATAGGTCAGTAACTGGCGTTGAGCTTGTTGCTCGGCGCTATCTTCTTGTAGATTGTTCTTTTGTTTTAGTTTTTCTTGCCATGCTTGGAAGGCTTGCTTGATTTTTTGGCTTAAAGGGCGGGTGCCTGCGTAGTTATCGAGTAATTTTCTTGGCGCATCTTTTTGCATTAATGATTGATGTGCGTGCTGGCCGTGAATATCGATTAGTTGGTTGGCCAAGGCCTTCAGTTCGGTTGCGGAGGCATTGCGGCCATTAATGTAGCCACGACTACGGCCTTCTTGTGTGATTACTCGGCGTAAAATGCAGGTATCGTCTTCAATAGGGTAATCGTGATTTTCCAGCCACTGTATGACTTTCTCGCTGATTATAAAGGTTGCACTGATATCGGCTTTTTCCGCACCCTTGCGCACAATGTTATCACCAATTCGGTTACCTAATGCTAGACCTAGAGCGCCTAATAGAATGGATTTACCCGCACCGGTTTCGCCGGTAATAGTGGTCATTCCTGCTTTTAGCTCAAGTTCTAGATGTTCAACCAGGGTGAATTGTGAGATTGATAGATGAACAAGCATATTAGGCTCCTGCGATGCAGAGTAAGTCGTCGGTCTTTTGTAGTATAGTTGATTGTATGTTTGTACAGTGTTTATTTGTACAGTAAATTTATTGTATGGGCAAGGGCCTGGGTAAGTTGTAAGCAATTTATGCTGTTTCGTGTGTATTTTGCCCTTGAAAGGTCATTGCACAGCCCCATATAGAAATCACACAACGAAACTCGGTCAATCAGCACGAGTTAAGCGCATTTTTAGAGTAGAGGAAAGATTCATGTCACAGCAGAATGACGAAAACATAGAGACCACTACTGTTGATGTGGAAGAGCAGGTAGAGACAGCAGAAGAGCAACAAGCTGCTGAGACATCTGTTGAAGAAGCATTGCAGGCCGAACTGGGTGCAGCGCAAGAAGAAATCGCTCAGCTAAAGGATCAAATGCTACGCGTACAGGCCGACGCACAAAATGTTCGTCGTCGCGCGGAGCAAGATGTAGAAAAAGCACACAAGTTTGGTCAAGAGAAGTTCTCTCGTGAGCTGTTATCGGTACTTGATAACCTAGAGCGAGCTTTAGCTGCAACGCCAGAAAGTGAAGAAACCTTAGCGTTGCGTGAAGGTGTTGATATGACATTGCAGGGGTTTTTATCAACCTTGACTAAGTTCAATGTTGAAGCGATTGATCCGCAAGGCGAAGCGTTTAATCCTGAATTTCATCAAGCGATGGCGATGCAAGAAAATGAAGAGTTTGCACCGAATACGGTGATGGCTGTTATGCAAAAAGGCTACAGCTTGCACGGTCGCTTATTACGTCCTGCAATGGTGATGGTATCGAAAGGTGCTCCTTCTATCGATGAGAATGCGTAAAGACAACTTGCTGTCTGATAAATGCTAGATATAAAGGTTAGAAAATCATCAAATTATAAATTTTTAGCCTTGAAAAATGAAAGATGAGACTTATATAAGTTACATCGAAAGTTAAAAAACTTATTGAATTGAAAGCGGGCTTTGAGCCAGCGAATAGAAAATCGGAGATTAAAGTTATGGGTAGAATCATTGGTATCGATTTAGGTACAACGAACTCTTGTATTGCTGTTTTAGATGGCGATAAACCTAAGGTTATTGAAAACGCAGAAGGCGATCGCACAACCCCTTCGATCATCGCTTATACCGGTGAAGAAATCTTGGTTGGTCAGCCAGCTAAGCGTCAAGCGGTAACCAACCCTGCAAACACAATCTTTGCGGTTAAGCGTTTAATCGGCCGTAAATTTAAAGATGATGTTGTTCAAAAAGACATCTCTATGGTTCCTTACAAAATCGTTGCTGCGGATAACGGCGATGCATGGGTTGAAGCGAACGGTAAGAAAATGGCGCCTCCTCAGGTTTCTGCTGAAATCTTGAAGAAGATGAAAAAGACGGCTGAAGACTATCTTGGTGAAGCGGTAACAGAAGCTGTAATTACAGTGCCTGCTTACTTCAATGACCAACAGCGTCAAGCAACGAAAGATGCGGGTAAAATTGCTGGTTTAGAAGTTAAGCGTATTATTAACGAACCAACAGCAGCTGCACTTGCATACGGCCTTGATCACACAAAAGGTGACAAGACGATTGCGGTATACGATTTAGGTGGTGGTACATTTGATATCTCTATCATCGAAATTGCTGACGTAGATGGCGAGACTCAATTCGAAGTACTAGCAACCAACGGTGATACGTTCCTTGGTGGTGAAGATTTCGATATGCGCATGATCGATTATCTTGCAGATGAATTTAAGAAAGAAAGTGGTATGGACCTTAAAGGTGACCCACTAGCAATGCAGCGTTTGAAAGAAGCGGGCGAAAAAGCGAAAGTTGAATTGTCTTCTGCACAACAAACGGACGTTAACCTGCCTTACATCACTGCAGATGCAACCGGTCCTAAGCACTTGAACGTTAAAGTTACTCGTTCGAAGCTAGAAAGCTTGGTTGAAGATTTAGTGGCTAAGTCTATCGAACCTTGTCGCATTGCGCTTAAAGATGCAGATTTGTCTGCTTCTGAAATCGACGAAATCATCATTGTTGGTGGTCAGACTCGTATGCCTTTAGTACAAGCTAAAGTAGCTGAGTTCTTCGGTAAAGAGCCACGTAAAGATGTTAACCCTGATGAAGCTGTTGCTATTGGCGCAGGCGTTCAAGGTGGTGTTCTATCTGGAGACGTAACAGACGTTCTACTACTAGACGTTACGCCTTTGACTTTGGGCATCGAAACAATGGGTGGCGTTGCTACTGCAGTGATCGAGAAGAATACGACGATTCCTTCTAAGAAATCTCAAACCTTCTCTACGGCTGACGATAACCAGAGCGCTGTAACGATTCATATCGTTCAGGGTGAGCGTAAGCAAGCGGCACAGAACAAGTCTCTAGGTCGTTTCGATTTGGCTGATATTCCACCGGCTCCACGTGGTATGCCTCAAATTGAAGTGACGTTCGACATTGATTCAAACGGTATTTTGAACGTTTCTGCTAAAGATAAAGCGACAGGCAAAGAACAGTCTATCGTGATTAAGTCTTCTTCTGGTTTGAGCGATGAAGAGATCGAGCAAATGGTTCAAGACGCTGAAGCGAACGCTGAAGCGGATAAAGAATTTGAAGAAATGATTCAGGTTCGTAATACGGCTGATGGCCTTGTTCACGCAACTAAGAAAACGTTAGAAGAAGCGGGCGATAAAGCGACTGCTGAAGAAAAAGAAGCCATCGAAAAAGCCATTGCTGATGTAGAAGAAGCAATGAAAGGCACGGATAAAGCAGCAATCGAAGCGGCCACAACTGCTTTGACCGAAGCGTCTTCTGGTCTGGCTCAAAAGATGTATGCTGAGCAGCAAGCAGCAGAGCAAGCTGGCGCTGAAGGCGGTGAGCAAGCTCAAGACGCTGGTCAAGATGACGACGTTGTTGATGCTGAGTTCGAAGAAGTTAAAGATAAATAATCACCGCGTTTTAAGTGATTAATTGAACGCGGCCTCCTGCTAAACGGGACGCCGCGTTTTTGCGTTATATTAATACCTGCTTTTTAAAGTGGGGTTGTTAGCCAAGTGTCAGGGCCGGAAAATGTCTAAAAGAGATTTTTACGAAATTCTTGGTGTCTCTAAAGACGTCGATAAAAAAGAATTGAAAAAAGCGTACCGTAAGGTCGCGATGAAGCATCACCCAGATCGTAACGAAGGTGATAAAGCGTCAGAAGAGAAATTTAAAGAAGCTTCTGAAGCGTATGAAGTATTAAGCGATGATCAAAAGCGTGGTGCTTACGATCGTTATGGCCATGCTGGTGTTGATGGAAGTCAGGGTGGCGGTCACGGTGGTGGCGGCGCAGGTGGTTTTGGCGATATTTTTGGTGACGTGTTCGGCGACATCTTTGGTGGCGGAGGAGGCGGTGGTGGCCGTCGTGGCGGTCCTCAACGTGGTAGCGATCTACGTTATACAATGACCCTTAGTCTTGAAGAGGCCGTTAAAGGATGTGAGAAAAAAATCACTATCCCAACCTTGGTGCCTTGCGAACCTTGTGACGGCACTGGTGCTAAGCCAGGAACCTCTGCGAAGACATGTTCTACGTGTGGTGGTCAAGGCCAAGTACGTATGCAGCAGGGTTTCTTTGCTGTGCAGCAAACTTGCCCAACGTGTCGTGGACAGGGTACGGTAATTGAAGATCCTTGTAACAGCTGCAATGGTCGTGGCGTTAAAGAAGAAACGAAAACACTTAACGTTAAAGTACCAGCAGGTGTTGATACAGGTGATCGTATTCGTTTAAGTGGTGAAGGCGAAGCGGGCGCTATGGGTGGGCCTGCGGGCGATCTGTATGTTCAAATGAGTGTGAAAGATCATGCAATCTTTGAGCGCGATGGCCATAACTTATATTGCGATGTGCCAATTAGTATTGTTGATGCAGCATTGGGTGGTGAGCTAGAAGTACCGACATTAGATGGTCGTGTAAAGCTAAAAATTCCATCTGAAACTCAAAGCGGTCGTATGTTCCGCCTGAAGGGGAAAGGTGTAACGCCGATTCGTTCTTCTAGCCCGGGTGATTTAATGTGCCGTGTGCAAGTTGAAACGCCGGTTAAGCTTACGGAGCATCAGAAGAAATTGCTGAAAGAATTCCAAGCGTCTTTGAAGGGTGAGAAGCATTCACCACAAAAGAATACTTGGTTTGCAGGTGTTAAGAAATTCTTCGAAGAATTGTAAGTCGTCTAAGAATGGAAGATATATAGATTTGAAGGGCGCGCTGTAAATACGTTCCCTGTAAGCTCAGCGACAGCATCCATGCTGTCGATGTCCCTTAAAACCTATATAATCTCCCATTCAGGCAACATTGTATTGAACTCATAATTTTCCAGGTTGACTTTAGAATGACTCGTATAGCAATTACAGGTGCAGCCGGCCGCATGGGCCGCATTTTAATCGAAGCGGTTGATGCAGCCGAAGACGCTCAGGTAGGCGCAGCGATCGTTCTACCTAACGATCCTATGGTTGGGGTTGATGCCGGTGCCATTGCTGGTTTAGGCAAGAATTTAAGCGTCGTTGCAGTAACTGACGTTGCCGCGGCTGTTGGTAGCTTTGATGTACTCATCGACTTCACGGCGCCAGAAGCAACGATGGCGAACGTTGAAATTTGCCGTAAGGCTGGCAAAAAAATCGTCATCGGAACCACAGGTTTAAATGACGAACAGAAAGCCGGTCTTGAAGCGGCCGCTAAAGATATGGGTATTGTATTCGCACCGAACTATTCAGTGGGTGTGAATCTTTGTTTAAATCTTTTACGCATGGCCGCTTCCGTTATGGGTGACGATAGCGACATTGAGGTGATCGAAATGCACCACAAACACAAGGTAGACGCACCTTCGGGTACGGCTTTACGTATGGGTGAAGTGGTTGCTGAAACCATGGGCTGGGACTTAAAAGAAGTCGCATGCTATGGTCGTGAAGGACAAACTGGCGCACGCCCACATAAGCAAATTGGTTTTGAAACCATTCGTGGTGGCGACGTAGTGGGTGATCACACAGTTATGTTTGCAACCGACGGCGAGCGTGTTGAAGTAACGCATAAGGCACAAAGCCGTATGACGTTTGCCAAGGGCGCTGTACGCGCTGCTAAATGGATTGGTTCGCAAGAAAATGGTTTGTACGACATGCAGGATGTATTAGGTTTTTAATTTAATAGGTAATGCATTAATGAAAGCTTAACGATGTATTGGTGAGAAACGCATCGTTAGGCTTTTTTATTTCCCGGCTTTATAGTAATTATTTATGGAGTCTTGACAGAATTTTTTGACACGCACCGATTATTGCTTTTTGTTCCTCCTCAGATAGATCAAGTTTACACTCCATATCTTTAAAGATATGAGACGTATCAACTTCAAGCTTCCTTCCCTTCTCCGTAACAACAATGGTTTTACTGCGTTTATCAGTTATTGATGGAATGCTTGTAATAAATTGTTTTTTTTCAATATTATTTAAAATTTGAGTTAGCGTACCCGCATCAAACAGTGTTGTTTTACTAATTTCTTTAATTGAAATGTTATCTTTGTTCCATAAAGACATCATTACTATAAATTGTGGGTACGTTAAATCATGAGCCTTTAATGGGAGGCGGTAGTCACGAATCATTGCATTTGATGTGGCATAGAGTGAAAAGCAAACCATTTCTGAAAAGTTAAACTTTTGATTGTTCATGTTTTAGACCGGTTAGTAATAAAAATATAATACTTATTATGAGCACAAAGTATTGACCTATCAAGTTTGTTGCGGCAGTATGCCGAACAATTACTTTGCATGCAAAGTAATTGTTACTTACTTAATAAAAAGGATTTGATATGTCACGTAAGAAAGAGCTATTGATCAAGGTAGTGGCGAAATTTGGAACACCAACTTTTGTTTATGATTCAAGCGTTTTACAGAGTTGCTACTCTAACTTAAGGGAAGCTCTACCTCCTTGTGTTGACATTTTTTATGCTTTAAAAGTAAATCCAAACCTATCACTGGTCAAAATATTAAGTGCTTTAGGTTCAAATGCTGAGGTTTGTTCATTGGCTGAGCTAGAAGTTGCTATGAAAGCAGGTGTGAAGCCGGAAAATATAATTTTTTTAGGCCCCTGTAAGAAAAGTTATGAGATAAAGAGGGCGCTTGAAGTCGGCGTATTTTCTATTGTTGTTGAATCAGAAACGGAGCTACAAAGAATTTCAGATATGGCGGGAGAAATGGGGATTATTGCTCCGGTAGCCATTCGAATAAACCCTAACTTTTCAGCTTCTGGATCTCCATGGAAAATGGGTGGTCGACCGACTCATTTCGGAATTGAAGAAAATCGCGTAATTGAACAGTTTGGTGAGTATGTGAAACTGCCTAATTTAAACGTGAAGGGTATTCATGTTTATAACGGCACTAAAATATTGCAGGCACAGTCGGTATTTGATAACTGTCAGTATATATTATCTCTCTATGACAAAATTTCTAAACGCTACAATTTAACATTTTCAATGGTCGATGTGGGTGGTGGTTTAGGAATCCCCTATTTTGAAAACGAAACCGAATTGGATATGGTTGAATTAAAGCAACTGCTTGAACCTTTATTTTCGGATTTTAATAAAAAGTATCCAAATACAAGAATTATCATGGAATCTGGTCGGTTTATTGCCGGTAAATCAGGAACCTTCTTGGTGGAGGTTGATAATATAAAGATTAATCATGGTAAAAAATTTGTAGTTACTGATGGCGGTACAAACTGTCATTCGTCTGCAGTTGGATCAGGTCAAGTGATTAAACGTAACTTTCCAATACAGAACTTATCTGAAAATATTAATGCTGAGTTTCAGGAATATCATGTCTCAGGGCCATTATGCAATCCTGATGACTTGTTAGGACGTAATGTAATGATAAGTGAAATTAATGAAGGGGATATTCTAGCGATAACTTCTTCCGGTGCATATGGGCCGACGGCTTCCCCTGTACTGTTTCACAGTCATGGATATCCAGCAGAAGTAGTTATGGCGGGAGAAAATTTCTTTTTAGCCCGCGCTCGAGATACGGCGGAGAGCATTCTAGCAACTCATAATAATGTGGATGTGGACCTACTTGTCGGTAGCGAAAATAATAATTTAAATTTTGAATTTCAAGAAAGTTCAGACTTTATCGTGACTGAAGTTATAGATTCTCTGCGCAAAGCATTGAGCATTAGTGAAGAAAAAGACGTCAATATTAACTCTCACTTACGCGATGATCTTGGTTTGGATTCATTATCTTCGATGGAACTGTTGGTCTACCTTGAAGATAAAATCCCTGATTTCTTTGTGAATCCAGATACGATTGAAGCTAGGAATTTTAATACGGTATCAACATTATCTGATTATGTTAAATCATCAATTGAGTCAATTAAGACTTATTCATAATTTACATTGGGGGGGAGTGTTATGAAAACTTTATTACATAATTCACTACTAGAAATTACAACGTCATACAGGGAAAAAACAGCTGTAATTTTTGATGGCATTAATTATTCATATGATTGGATGAATAATGCATCAAATAATATGGCTGCGTATCTTCAAAATTCAGACTTTAAAAGAGGTGATCGTGGAATTATCTGCTTAGGGAATAGTGTAGAAGCAATAGTTTCTTTCTGGGCAATTATTAAAGCAGGAGGTGTTGTTTCAAATATTGGTTTTGAGATAACGTCTGATAATCTTAAATATATTATTTCTGATGCTGAGCCTTCTATTGTTATTAGTCGAGTTGAAAAGATTGAAGGTATAAAGGAGCTATTAGATACTGAAACCTGTGTAAAAAATGTCATTGTTGTCGGTGATAGCGTTGAAGGTGCGAAAGAAAGAATGTACGAAGAAGTAATATCTTATAATGCTAATGCTGTGATTGATTCGGGTGTTCTGGATATTGATCTTGCTTCTATCATCTACACCTCGGGTTCAACAGGGGCTCCAAAAGGAGTGATGTTAACACACCGAAATATGTCGGCTGCACTGAGCTCATTGAATAGTTATTTGGAGTATAGCGATCGTGACCGTGTGTTATGTGCCTTGCCGATGTCATTTGATTATGGCTTGTATCAAATGATAATGAGCTTTAGCGTTGGTGCAACACTCGTATTGGAAAAAGAATTTACTTGGCCAATATTTTTGGTGAGAAATCTCTCGAAGTACGAAATTACAGTATTTCCTATAGTTCCTACCCTATTAATGTTGCTTCATGAGTATATGGGGCATAAAAACTTAACCTCCAATGAGGTTTGTAAAGTAACTAATACAGGTGCTGCTATTAATGAAAATCATATATCCATGGCAAGAAAAATATTTCCTAACGCGGAAATATTTTCCATGTATGGATTAACTGAATGTAAACGTTGCACTTATCTCCCACCCGCTGATATTGATAGAAAACCTGGGAGTGTAGGTGTTGCTATCCCTAATACAGAATTATGGTTAATTGATGATGATAATAATCGAATTGATAAACCAAATGTTATTGGTCAGCTTGTAATACGCGGTAGTACAGTCATGGCCGGTTATTGGCGAAAACCCGAGCAGACCCAAGCCAGACTTAAAGCGGGAATAATTCCAGGCGATATCGTATTGCATACAGGAGATTATTGTCGGCTGGATGAAGAGGGGTATTTGTTTTATGAAGGGCGCATGGATCATGTGATTAAGTCTGCTGGAATGAAAGTAAGTCCATTAGAAGTTGATAACCATTTGGTTACGATTGAGGGGATTGAAACGGCAGCAGTTATAGGGGTTGAACATGTTAAAAAAGGTGAAGTTCTGTGCGCATTTGTGACTTTGTTAAAAGGGGTAGACCTAACAGCAGAAGAGATAATTAACCAGTGTGCGAACACACTTGAATATTATAAGGTTCCTCAGTATGTAATAATTTTGGATACATTGCCAAAAACAGCTAATGGTAAATTTGATTTAGTAAAATTGAAGAATACTAATGTTTTTTATGATGATGAAGAAGAAGTTAGCTTAGCTCATTAAAAAGGTGATCTTCTATGAACGTAGAAGTAAAAGTACAAAGATATACGGAGCGAACTTTTTCAGTTAACGGCATAACCTTAGCGCTAAAATGTTGGGGGGATAATTCGTTACCTCCTATTCTTGCTTTGCATGGTTGGTTAGACAATGCTGCAACCTATGATGCGTTAGCCCCTATGTTTAATAATCATTACTTTGTCGCTGTCGATTTTGCGGGTCATGGTTTATCTGATCATCGTGGCCAGGATGCCTCTTATTACTTATGGGATCATGCGATAGATGTGTGTGAACTGGTTGATTTGATGGCCTGGGATAGATTTACGATTGTTGCACACTCAATGGGGACTGGCGTGGCTTCTGTCTTGTCATCAATTAATAAAAAAATCGATAAGATTATATTCCTGGATGGTATGGGAGCCCCGTTCTATATCGAGGAAGGGCAAACAGTACAACATATTCAGCGATCTTATCGCTTAAGGAAAATGTCAAGAAAGAGGTGTCATAATAGTTATGTCAGTAACATTGCGGCTATGTTCAATACTAAAGATGAGGCAATTGAGAAAAGAATGGATGGGGTCGGTGGCCGGATATCTCATCAAGCATCAGAAATGTTGGTGAGTCGTGATTTGACTTACGTTAATAATGAATTCCGTTGGCGGCATGATCCACGCTTAATCTTGCCAGAAAGCATGCAATTAACGAAAACTCAGGCCTTAGAGTTCTTGAAGAACATTGAGGTGCCACTCTGTGTACTTTTAGGTGTGAGCGGATTGTTCTTTGGTGAGGCCTATTCTGAAAGGGCCGGCTCATTACCCAAAAATTCTAGGGTGCATTGGGTTGAAGGTGGGCACCACTTTCATCTTGAAAAACTTAAATCATCAACGCTTGATCAAATAAATAATTTTTTAGAAGAAAATTAACTGATTATATTTATTGCTATATATTAAAAAGGAATTTTTAAGATGAAACAACATTGGATTGCTCCTTCGATATTGTCCGCAGATTTTGCACGACTAGGAGAGGATGTTGAAAATGTTCTTAAGGCGGGGGCCGATGTTGTACATATAGATGTGATGGATAATCATTATGTCCCCAACTTAACCGTTGGCCCTATGGTATGTTCAGCATTAAGAAGCTATGGCATTACTGCGCCTATCGATGTTCACTTGATGGTTACCCCTGTCGATAGTCTCATTACTAGTTTTGCGAAGGCGGGTGCGAGTTACATTTCAATTCATCCAGAGGCGACTCTGCATTTGGATCGGTCGCTTCAATTGATCAAGGATAGTGGTTGTAAGGCAGGCTTGGTATTTAATCCTAGCGCAAGCTTAGAGGTTTGTAAGTACGTGCTTGATAAAATCGATATGATATTACTTATGTCAGTAAATCCAGGCTTTGGGGGACAAACATTCATCCCTTCTACTTATGAAAAGATAAAAGCAGTGCGGGCTATGATTGATGAGTCTGGTTTTGATATTCGACTAGAAGTGGATGGTGGAATTAACTTAAATAATATTTCAGAAGTTGCTCGTTGTGGTGCGGATACATTTGTAGCGGGTACTGCCATTTTTAAAGAAGATGACTATGAAAGTGTTATTAATAATATGCGAATGCTTACCAGTCAAGTTGAAGGTAAGTAGTTAGGGGGAGGTATGACAAAAATTATTAATAATGCAATATTAAAAAATGACCGCTTTCTACGAGCGCTTGCCAAAGAGCCTGTCGATAGGACCCCTGTTTGGATGATGAGGCAGGCAGGAAGGCACTTACCTGAGTATAAAAAAGTACGAAATAAAGTCGGTGGTTTTAAAGCGTTATATCAGAATAGTGAGTTGGCGTGTGAGGTAACATTGCAACCACTTGATAGATACCCTTTAGATGCTGCAATACTATTCTCAGATATTCTGACCATTCCTGATGCAATGGGCTTGGGTTTGTATTTTGAAGAAGGCGAAGGTCCT
Organism: uncultured Gammaproteobacteria bacterium; assembly: GCA_963851095.1. Taxonomy (GTDB): domain Bacteria; phylum Pseudomonadota; class Gammaproteobacteria; order Pseudomonadales; family Oceanobacteraceae; genus Oleispira. The sequence continues at coordinate 48,471 of CAWKOX010000033.1, forward strand.
AAGTTTAGGAAAACTATTAGAACAGAAAAGGATATCGTGGATCTGGGAGAAATTAAGACTGAAGTCGAATTCGATTATGTCTTTGACTCTATAAAAATCATACAGCGTGAGTTAAATGGACGTGTTCCCTTAATTGGATTTTCGGGAAGTCCGTGGACGCTAGCCTGCTATATGGTTGAAGGTGGCCCTTCAAAAGATTTTAGAAATATCAAACACATGATGTATGAAACCCCAGAGCTCTTACATCAGTTACTCGATAAATTAAGTTTAGAGGCGGTTGATTACTTAAATGCTCAAATAGCAGCGGGGGTTCAGGCGGTACAGATATTTGATACATGGGGCGGTGTATTAAGTCATTCGGCCTATCATCGATTTTCACTACCTTACATGGAAAAAATTGTTAAGGGTTTGATTCGTGAATGTAGAGGCCAGAAAGTCCCTGTTATTTTATTTACTAAGGGATCTGGTTCTTGGCTGGAGTCGATGTCTAACGTAGGGGCGGATGCTTTAGGGCTTGATTGGAACATAGATATTGGTAATGCCAGAGCAAAGGTTGGTGATCGTGTTTCCTTACAGGGTAATTTAGATCCTTATATCTTATTTTCTTCAAGGGATGTGATACGGCAAGAGGTTCGGTCAGTTTTAGAATCTTATGGTAAGGGCAGTGGGCATATCTTCAACTTAGGTCATGGTATTGACCCTTTAGTCGACCCTGAGCGAGTCAAAATATTTGTTGAGGCGGTGCATGAATACAGTGTGCTGCAGCATGAAGACTTGGTAACTTAGCGAGATAAAAAGTCATCATAGGAGTTACATTATGAGTACGGTAATGATTACTGGAGCTTCTTCAGGTTTTGGAGAGGCTTGTGCAGAGAAATTTTCTGAAACTGCGAGTGTCATGATTTTGATAGCACGAAATATTGAAAAATTAAACTTGCTAGCTTCGCGGCTATCTGGACGCTGTAAAATAATTATCGCAGCCGTTGATGTTTCAAGTACCGAGAGCGTAGAGTGTTTTTTTTCCGCTCATAAATCCTCAATACAGGATGTTGATGTATTAATTAATTCGGCAGGTTTAGCGCTAGGTTTAGATTTGGCTGAAGAAGCAGATATCGACGATTGGGAAAGAATGGTCGATACGAATATTAAAGGGCTGCTAAGAGTTACTAAGAATGCTCTTCCTGCAATGATCCATCGAAATAAGGGACATATAATTAATATTGGTTCGACCGCTGGTAGTTGGCCATATCCTGGCGGTAATGTATATGGTGGTAGTAAGGCTTTTGTTAAGCAGTTTTCACGCGGTTTGCGTGCTGACTTGCTAGGTAAGTCTATACGTGTCACGAATATTGAGCCTGGAATGGCTAAAACCAATTTCTCTAATGTTCGATTTAGTGGAGATGCTGAACAGGCGGATGAGGTTTACCGGGGGACGGAGCCCATTCAAGCTAAAGATGTAGCAGACATTATTCATTGGGTAACGACTCAGCCATTACATATTAATATTAACTCGTTAGAGGTAATGCCGTTATGCCAATCTTGGGGGGCGTTATCAGTCAATAGAGATATGGAATTGAGTGGATAGTATTACTTGATGGAATAAAACCGAAGTCATATCTTTTTCAGAAATGACTTCGGCTTATTTTGTGTGTGCTAGAATCTGTTGTTGTTAAACAGCACCCAAAAGGTGAGCAATGCCACGATCAATCATTTGCTGCATACCACGAGGCTTGCCGCTTGGATCAAATGCCATTGATACCAGCATTTGAGAATTACCCAATAACCAGCGTGCACGTTCTGCTGCAGAAAGCCCTGGTGCTAGATCACCATTTTTAATGGCCTTATCGATTTGCTTAGCCATCATTTCTAAAAGCTTATTTTGGAAAGCGATATATTGTGGCCAGATTTCTTCACGGATTGAGCAGCTCCACTCTAGCCATACTTTAACGTAGGCTGGATTGGTTTCGCACATGCTCAAGAATGCTTTAATGTGGTTCTGAATAGCATCAAGAGGCGCGTCACCTTGGCTATAAATCTCTTCTGCTAAAGCAAGTAGTTGAGCTTCAACTTCAATTAAGACAGCATCAACCAAGTCTTCACGAGTATTAAAATAGTTAAAAACGGTTGCGACAGATACACCGCCCATTTCGGCAATTTCCGTATGCCCTCCGCGACCAATTCCTCTGGCAGCAAAAACTTCAACGGCGTCATTGAGCAATAAACGCTTGCGTTCTTCTGGTGCAAGACGGCGGCGTCCATCAACAGCAATAGGCATAGGGGTAATCCTTTAATAATGAGAGTTTAGTATCTAATATAAAATATTAATAAATTATTTTTTTATATTAGATACCGTAAGAAAAAATTCAGCAAGTAATAGGTTGTAAAATCATGAATAAGTTCATCAATAGGTATTACTGCTGATTAAATTGCATTCATTTTGGGATCGCTGTTCCAAAAGCACTATAAATATAGGGTAAAACCTTATTATTTGGTTAGTTAATTATTATGATTGAGTTATCAATAGTGAGAGGCGGTTGTTGTTTTTTTAGGGGGAGGGTGATTGGTTTTATAAGGTTTTAAATTACATAATAATTTAATTTTTTAAAAAATATAAACCAAGCGCTTGCTGGGTTTAGTTTAATGTTGACGAATTTTCTAACTGTAAATGATGGGGATTACGAGTCAAAGTAGGCGTTATTTGTTTGATAGTGGGGTGTGTATTTAATAACAATTCGATGATTGAACTAATGCGTGTTTTTTTAAGATAGATATGGACTTGGGATGGTTGTTTTGGTATGATTTGCGACCAGTTTATAGGCGTTCGTCAAGCTCGGTTGTTTAACGACTCGAGAGACGGGCGTTAGCGTCTAATCTTATTAAAGCTCTTAGATTATCAGTGCAGATTATCGAAAGCGGGTGGAGCTCAGCTCCTCCCGCTTTTTTGCGACTAGACGTTTGGTAATATCAGTTTAAGTCTTTGATTTATATATTAAAAGTTATGCTGAAAATGCCTTCAGATACTCATGCATGAGTATTCTACAATGACCGTATTTATTGATTATTCCGAGGATCATAGCCTTGTCTATAACAGCCATTCTAGCTCTAGAAGACGGTAGCGTCTTTAAAGGGACTGCCATTGGTGCAGCAGGTCAAGCCGTCGGGGAAGTTGTTTTTAACACTTCAATGACCGGTTATCAGGAAATCTTGACCGACCCATCTTATGCCAATCAAATCGTTACATTGACTTATCCTCACGTAGGTAGCTACGGCATTACGGCTGAAGACGAAGAGTCTCGCGGTATTTTTGCTAAAGGCTTAGTGATTCGCGATCTTCCGCTTATCGCTTCTAACTTCCGTAGCGAAAAAGCATTGGATGTGTATCTTAAAGAGAACAACATCTTAGGCATCGCCGATATTGATACGCGTCGCCTTACCCGCATCTTGCGTGAAAAAGGTTCTTTGAACGGTTGTATCGTTGCGGTTGAAGTTGCTGAAGACGGCATTGCTTCTGAAGAGAATATCTCTAAAGCAATCGAAACGGCTAAAGCTTTCCCAGGCCTTAAAGGTATGGATTTAGCGAAAGAAGTAACAACAACTGAAAACTACAGCTGGACTGAGACCGATTGGGTTCTTGGTAAAGGCTATGGTGAATTGGCAAAAGCCGACGCTAAATACAAAGTTGTTGCTTATGATTTTGGTGTTAAGCGCAACATCTTACGCTTATTGGCTGAACGCGGTTGTGATTTAACGGTAGTTCCAGCTCAGACTCCAGCGTCTGAAGTGTTGGCAATGAATCCTGATGGCATCTTCTTATCGAATGGCCCTGGTGACCCAGAACCATGTACTTATGCGATTGAAGCGATCAAAGAAATCCTAGAAACAAACATTCCTGTTTTTGGTATTTGTTTAGGTCACCAGTTGTTGGCGTTAGCCTCTGGCGCACAAACAGTGAAAATGCCTCATGGTCACCATGGTGGTAATCACCCAGTGCAAGACCTTGCAACAGGTGTCGTTATGATTACGGCTCAGAACCACGGTTTCGCAGTAGATGAAGCCTCTTTACCTGCGAACATTAAGGCGACTCATAAGTCTCTTTTCGACGGCACTTTACAGGGCATTGAGTTGACGGATAAGCCAGCGTTCAGCTTCCAGGGTCACCCTGAAGCAAGCCCAGGTCCACGCGATGTTGCCCCGTTGTTCGATCGTTTCATTGATTTAATCGAAGTTGCTAAGACTGCTGCTAAATAGATAGGGGATATAGACATGCCAAAACGTACCGACATAAAAAGTATCCTAATCATTGGCGCTGGCCCGATTATCATCGGCCAGGCTTGTGAGTTCGACTATTCTGGCGCACAGGCTTGTAAAGCCCTGCGTGAAGAAGGTATCCGCGTTATTCTTGTGAACTCTAACCCAGCCACAATTATGACTGACCCAGCGATGGCTGATGCGACGTATATTGAACCGATTACGGTTGATACAGTTGCTAATATCATTGAAAAAGAACGCCCAGATGCGATCTTGCCAACGATGGGTGGCCAGACCGCTCTTAACTGTGCATTAGGCTTAGAAGCTGCTGGTATCTTAGAAAAATTCAATGTTGAGATGATCGGTGCTAAAGCCGATGTGATTGACAAAGCGGAAGACCGTAACCGTTTCGACCAAGCCATGAAGAAAATTGGTCTTGAGTGTCCTCGTGCGGGTATCGCTCATTCCATGGCGGAAGCGATTGAAGTACAAAAAGATTTAGGCTTCCCTTGTATTATTCGTCCTTCTTTCACTATGGGTGGTACCGGTGGTGGTATCGCGTATAACAAAGAAGAGTTCGAAGAAATCTGTACGCGTGGTTTGGATCTTTCTCCAACCAGCGAACTACTAATCGATGAGTCTTTAATCGGTTGGAAAGAATATGAGATGGAAGTTGTTCGTGATAATAACGACAACTGTATCATTATTTGTTCTATCGAAAACTTTGATGCAATGGGTGTTCACACCGGTGACTCGATCACAGTGGCTCCAGCACAAACGCTTTCTGATAAAGAATTACAAATCATGCGTGACGCTTCTTTGGCCGTTTTGCGTGAGATCGGCGTAGAAACCGGTGGTTCTAACGTTCAGTTCGGTATTAATCCAAAAGACGGCCGTATGGTTGTGATCGAGATGAACCCTCGTGTTTCTCGTTCTTCTGCTTTGGCGTCTAAAGCGACTGGTTTCCCGATTGCTAAAATCGCGGCTAAGTTGGCGATTGGTTATACCTTGGATGAATTACAAAACGACATCACTGGTGGCGCAACCCCAGCATCGTTTGAGCCTTCAATCGATTACGTTGTTACTAAGATTCCTCGTTTCACTTTCGAAAAATTCCCAACAGCTGATGGCCGCTTAACCACACAGATGAAATCTGTGGGTGAAGTTATGGCAATGGGCCGTACTCAGCAAGAATCTCTTCAGAAAGCACTTCGTGGTTTAGAAGTTGGCGTTAATGGTTTTGATCCAATTATCGACCTTGAATCTGAAGGTGCGATGGACAAGATCATCTCTGAACTTAAAACGCCAGGCGCTGATCGCATCTGGTACATCGGCGATGCATTCCGTGCGGGTTTAAGTGTTGACGAAATCTATCAGCATTCTGGTGTTGATCCTTGGTTCTTGGTTCAAATCGAAGACCTACTTAAAGACGAAGCTGAAGTTGCTCAAAGCAGCCTGACGTCTATGGATGCTGATCGCATTTATAAGTTGAAGCGTAAAGGTTTTGCTGATGCTCGTTTGGCTGAATTGCTAGGGGTTTCTGAGAAAGCCTTCCGTAAGCAGCGTCAGAAATTAAATATTCGCCCTGTTTATAAGCGTGTTGATACGTGTGCGGCTGAGTTCTCAACAGACACCGCTTATATGTACTCTACTTATGAAGAAGAGTGTGAAGCGAATCCAACCGATAACGATAAAATTATCGTTCTTGGTGGTGGTCCAAACCGTATTGGCCAGGGTATCGAATTCGATTACTGCTGTGTTCATGCGGCGTTTGCGGCAAAAGATTTAGGTTACGAAGCCATTATGGTGAACTGTAACCCTGAAACGGTTTCTACCGATTACGATACGTCTGATCGTTTATTCTTCGAGCCAGTGACGCTGGAAGATGTATTAGAAATTGTTGATAAAGAAAAGCCAAAAGGCGTGATCGTTCAGTACGGTGGCCAAACGCCATTGAAATTGGCTAACGAATTAGAAGCCGCAGGCGTTCCAATTATTGGTACTTCTCCTGAAGCGATTGACCGTGCGGAAGACCGTGAGCGTTTCCAGCAAATGATTCAGCGCTTAGGTTTGAAGCAGCCAGTTAATGCAACGGTACGTTCTACTGAAGAAGCCGTAACGAAAGCCAATGAAATTGGTTACCCGTTAGTTGTTCGTCCTTCTTATGTATTGGGCGGCCGAGCAATGGAAATCGTTAATAACGAAGAGTCTCTTCGTCGTTATATGCGCGAAGCGGTTCAAGTGTCGAACGACTCGCCAGTACTGCTTGATCACTTCTTAAATCGTGCGGTTGAAGTTGATATCGATGCGGTTTGCGATGGCGAGCAAGTTGTTATTGGTGCAATCATGCAGCACATCGAGCAAGCGGGTATTCACTCGGGTGACTCGGCCTGTTCATTGCCTCCATACAACTTGCCTGCTGAAGTACAAGACCGTATGCGTGAGCAAGTGAAAGCGATGGCATTAGAGTTAGGCGTTGTGGGTTTAATGAATACTCAGCTTGCATGGCAAGATGATGAGATTTATGTGATTGAGGTGAATCCTCGTGCATCACGTACTGTACCATTCGTATCTAAGTGTATCGGTGCGTCTCTTGCCTCTATTGCCGCTAAAGTAATGATGGGTAAGACGTTGGCGGAGTTAGGTTTCACAAAAGAAATCATTCCAGAATACTTCGCGGTGAAAGAAGCCGTATTCCCGTTCAACAAGTTCCAAGGCGTAGATCCAATCTTAGGCCCTGAAATGAAGTCGACCGGTGAAGTGATGGGCGCAGGTGCTACGTTTGGTGAAGCTTTCTATAAAGCTCAGCTAGGTGCTGGTGAAAAACTGCCAACAGAAGGTAAAGTATTTATCTCTGTTCGTGATGCCGATAAAGATGGCGTTGTTAAGGTCGCTGAAGGCTTTGCTAAGTTAGGTTTTGAATTGGTTGCTACTGGCGGCACGTTTGAAAAGCTATCGGAAGCGGGACTTCAAGTTGAGCGTGTTAATAAGGTAAACGAAGCACGCCCTAATATCGTTGACGGTATTAAGAACGACGAAATTGCATTGATCGTGAATACGACTGAAGGTACGCAAGCGATTGCGGACTCTGCAGATATTCGCCGCAGTGCATTGCAGCATAAAGTGTATTACACGACGACGCTTGCAGGTGCTGAAGCTGTTGTTGAAGGGTTAAACGCTGAAGGTCTTAACGACGTTCGTAGTTTACAAGACATTCACGCTGCTATCTTAGCTCAGTAATATCTTAAGGTTTAAAGTCACTATTGCTAACCTTTGGGTTATTAATAAGTGGCTTAGATAAGATTTATATTAAAAAGCCTTCTACTTGTAGAAGGCTTTTTGCGAACTAAAGATCGTGTTTATTCTTTAGTAAAAGCGAATGCTAAAACTAAGGGTGTAGGTAAAGGATTAAATTATGCAAAAGTATCCAATGACAGTTGAAGGTGAACAAGCCCTTCAAGAAGAGTTAAAAGAATTAAAAACCGTTCAGCGTCCAGCCGTGATTAAAGACATTGCACTGGCTCGTGAACACGGCGATTTGAAAGAAAATGCTGAATATCATGCCGCTCGTGAGCAGCAAGGTTTCATCGAAGGTCGTATTCAAGACATCGAAGGTAAGCTTATCTACATAGCCAAGTGATCGACGTTAAAACCATTCCTTATACGGGTAAGGTTTTCTTCGGTACGACGGTTACTATCATCAATTTAGATACTGATGATACGGTTACTTATCGCATTGTGGGCGATGATGAAGCGGATATTAAGAACGCTCGCATTTCGGTCTCTTCTCCAATCGCTCGCGCATTGATTGGCAAAGAAGAAGGTGATGTAGTTGTTGTTCGTGTTCCAGCCGGTGACGTTGAGTATGAAATTGATAAGGTAGAGCATCTTTAATCGCTCTTTATCGATAAAAAAGGCCGTATGTGAATAACATACGGCCTTTTTTGTGCCTGTTGCTTAAGAGTTTTTATTCAAGGTTTTTGTTTAAGGCTAATGTAGTTTAAGTCTCTTCAGTCGGCGTTAAAGACTCTGCAGGCACAGGTTGCTCGCCTTTAATGGCATTAATTATCTTATTAAAGCTGTCCAAGCGATCTGACTCGGTAATATAGCTGGCATAAACTGAGCGAGAGATGCTGGGTGTATTTTCCACAATGTGCAATTGGCCAAGTTCCACATAAGGCATCAGTAGGCTTTCTGGTAAGAAAGCAGCCCCACCATTGGTTAATAAGAAATCCAATGCAATACGGCCAGTATTGGTATGAAGCACTGCCGGAGGTGCACCAGCGAACTGCTGTGCATGTTGTACATTAAAAGCGGTGCCCCAATCGACCATTACATAGTGATTTTGCATGGCTTCTTGCCAATCATCTGTTTTATAAGAGCTGGCTAAATATAAGGGTACTTGAACGACTTCGACAGTACTGACTTCATCAATTTTGGGCGCATCAAAGGTAATGGCTATATCTAGGGTTCGTTCAAGTAGTTGGCGTGCTAGAGTCGTTGCAGTATGAGCCTCAGCGCGCATAGCAATGCCTGGAAACTGACCAAATAAGCGGCTTAGTTCATGTTGTAAAAAGGCATCCCATAAGATTGGGGGTTGCACCAATGGATATTTGTTGGCTTTGATTGTTGGCAATGGCTACTTCTTGGCGAATTCTTTGTACTAGAGTTAAGTTAGCATTAGCTAAAGGACGCAGCTTTTCACCGGCGGGTGTTAAGCGTATGTTATTTCTTAAGCGAGTAAATAACTGAACCCCAAGCTGGCTCTCTAGCTGGCGAATGCGAGTACTAACCGCGGCTTGGGTTAGATACAAGTTTTCTGCTGCTTTTCCGAAGTGCTTGGTATGGCTCACTTCTAGAAAAGTTCTTAATAATTCGCTGTCCATGGGTCTGTAATAGTCTTCTAATTGTCTTTTGTGGGGCTTATATTTGTCTTCGCTGGTGGTGCTTATCCTGACGATAAATATATATTGATTTACCCGATATTACTATGAATACATACTCGCGTTTCTGGTAGGCAAAGGTGGTTATCATGGAAAATTTAGTAGGTCTTAACAAGACAGAGATGTTTCCCTATTACGATGATATGCATTTCCCTCATGGGTTTGCACGCAGTGGTTACTTTACAAAAAGACAGGCTGAGATTTTAACGTCTTACGGTCGGCACCTAAGGGAGCTTTGGACGGAAGAAATTGTGCCTGAGAACGATGTAGAAAAGAATTTTGTTGCGGTATGCCAAGGGCATAAAGCCGCCGAAACCGAAATAGAAAAAGTATGGCAAGCTTATTTAGGTGCCGTAAAACAAGTGACCAGTACGCTATATACGTCTTATTGGCACGAAGTAAATGATTCAACAACTGAACACATAGAAGATTAAGGATTTATAAAATGAAGATCGCAATTTTATCGAGAAACAAAAAATTATACTCAACTCGTCGCTTAAAAGAAGAAGCTGAGGCGCGAGGCCATGAAGTCGATGTGATCGATACCTTGCATTGCTACATGGACATTACGTCGAATAACCCTGTTGTGCGCTATCACGGTGAGCCTTTGCCACACTATGACGCCGTTATTCCTCGTATTGGCGCGTCTGTAACGTTTTATGGTACTGCAGTTGTTCGTCAGTTTGAAATGATGGGTACTTTTGCAGTCAACGAATCGGTCGCCATTAGTCGTTCTCGTGATAAATTGCGTTCTTTACAGTTATTGTCTCGTAAGGGTGTTGGCTTACCACGTACAGGGTTTGCTAACCGTCCTGATAACATTAAAGATTTGATCAAAAATGTCGGTGGTGCACCGCTAGTAGTAAAACTATTAGAAGGTACTCAGGGCATTGGTGTGGTATTGGCTGAAACGAATAAAGCCGCAGAAAGTATTATTGAAGCGTTCATGGGTCTTAATGCCAACATCTTGGTTCAAGAGTTTATTAAAGAAGCCGGTGGTGCTGATATTCGTTGCTTGGTTGTTGGTGATAAAGTGGTTGCTGCAATGAAGCGCCAAGGTGCTGAGGGTGAATTCCGTTCTAACCTTACACCGTGGTGGTACAGCAGAAGTTATTAAACTATCACCTAAAGAGCGTGCAACTGCGGTAAATGCGGCAAAGATTATGGGCTTAGGTGTTTGTGGTGTTGATATTTTACGTGCGAAAGACGGCCCGGTTGTGATGGAAGTAAACTCATCACCAGGTTTGGAAGGTATTGAAACTGCAACCGGTAAAAACGTTGCTGCTTTGATTTACGATTACATTGAAAAAACTGCAAAGCCGCACAAGAACAAAACTCGCGGCGAGGGTTAGTATGAAAGAATTAACCATAGGTGGTGTTGCGATATCTGCCGGGAGAGAGCAAAAAAATTGATCTCCCTGTTGTGCGCTTATATACTGATACCGAAATTAAAATGCCGGTTTACGTTAAGCGATCGCGTAAAGACGGTCCTGTAATTTTTGTCAGTGCAGCAGTGCATGGTGATGAACTAAATGGTGTAGAAATTATTCGCCGCTTGATTCGTCGCCGCTCACTTAAGCTAACAAAAGGCACCTTGATTTTTGTTCCTATGGTTAATGTATATGGCGTCTTAAACCAAAGCCGCTATATGCCAGACCGCCGAGACTTAAATCGAGTTTTTCCTGGCTCGGCGCGAGGTTCATTAGCAGGTCGCTTGGCTCATATATTTTTGAGTGAAATAGTGAGTAAATGTGATTACGGTATCGACCTTCATACTGGCGCTATTCACCGTAGCAACTTACCGCAAGTAAGGGCTAATTTGGATGATGCTGAAACCCGTGAAATGGCCGAGATATTTGGCGTACCGGTTTTGCTTAACTCTAACTTACGAGACGGTTCTTTACGTGAGTCGGCGGTAGAGCATGGCGTTAAGATTTTATTGTATGAAGCAGGTGAAGCACTAAGATTTGATGAGCTCTCTATTCGTGCTGGAGAGAAAGGCGTACTCAATGTACTTGCTCACTTAGGACTTATTGCAAAGCGAAAATCATCAAATAAAAAGATTACGCCTTTTATTGCTTATAGCAGTTCTTGGGTTCGCGCGGTTACCAGTGGCTTTGTTCATGACAAGGTTCAAAATGGCGACCAGGTGACAAAAGGACAAGTATTAGCTGAAATTGGCGACTCTTTTGGAGAAGTACAAAGTGAAGTACTTGCGGGCCGTGAAGGTATTATTATCGGCAAGCAGAACATACCTTTGGTACAAGAAGGTGATGCGATGTTCCACATTGCCTATTTTAAAGTAAGCGATGATGTAGCAGAAAATATAGAAGATATGGCTGATAATTTATTAGACAGCGAATAGTAATTCAAATAGAGCTATTCTCAGGCGGGGTGAGTTGTGGAGTGGTTAGAGCATATTAAAATACCGTTATCAATTGCACTGCTGTTAACAGCAGTGAGCTACTTTTTTGTGAAGTCTTTGATTAAGCGCCTAGTGCGTAAAATAGGCCAAGAAAAAAGAATAGCGTTGAGAAGGGTGCAGTACGTACAGTTTATTTTAACCGGATTTTGGACCATTGTTACTCTCGCTATTTTAGGAGTGATCACCGGTTTCAACTATGCCGATGTGGGTTTAATTTTTACATCCATATTTGCGGTACTGGGTGTTGCTTTATTTGCTCAGTGGTCAATTTTGAGTAACGTTACTGCCAGTGTGATTGTATTTTTCTTCTTTCCTTATCACGTCGGTGATCATGTGAAAGTGATCGATGGTGAAAATACCATTGAAGGCACCATACTTGAGATAACATTATTTCATGTGATTTTAAAATTTGAAGAGACACACATTACTTACCCCAATTCACTGGTTTTTCAGAAAGCGGTAGTAATCACCAAAGATAAAGGTGCGAAGTTTGTATGAGTAAATTAATAATAGGGTCACTTGAAACCTGTCATTTACCAGATCTCAACATATTTGATCTGCAAATAAGAATTGATACCGGCGCTAAAACTTCATCACTGCATGTTGATGAAATAAAAAAAGAGCGCCGTGAAGGCAAGCTAGGTGTTGCATTTACATTGCATCCAGATATTTATGATGTCGATATCATTACTCGCTGCTGGGCGCCTATTAGTGATGTTCGCCGTATTAAATCATCCAATGGTGCCGTTGATCAGCGTTTGATTATTAAAACAAAGATGGTGATGAGCACGGTTGAAAAGGAAATTGAAATTACCTTGTCTAATCGTTCTGATATGAGCTACCTCATGTTGCTAGGCCGAGAAGGGATGGGGGCAGACTTTTTAGTTGACCCATCTCAAACATTTATAATTTCAGATGTAACGGAAGGATAACCCGATGGCTGTTGACGAGGTTCTGTCAGGTATTGAAATGGAAGAATTAGTTTCAAAAATTCTCTTAAGCGAAAATTCTGAGGGATATTTTGAAGAAGTAAAAAACCTAACCATCTTCCAACAAGTACAGTTGATAGAATCTTTGCCAGCCGAACAGCGATTGAGTATTTGGTTTTGTATTGAATCTACCAACTGGTGGTCGTTGCTGGGGTATCTTCAGTTAGAAACAGGTCGTAACTTAGTAAACTTATTGCCTGCTGAAGAGAAGGTGAAATTACAAAAGGTTGCGGTTTATAGCGAAGTACTTTCGTTAGCGGATATCTTACCGAAATCGATGCTTGATGCGATCATGCTGGATCAGGATGAGAAAGTTACTCTCGAATTCCAGCAAGCATTAACCTACTCAGATGACCAGGTTGGACGTTTCGCCCACCGTAATATTTTACGTGTAAGAAAAGGCATCTCCATTGGCTCGGTCATTGATCGCCTAAAACGAAAAGATTTTATCTCTGCTGTTTTTATGGTTGATGGTGATAGAGCATTATTGGGCTATGTGCCGATAGCGGCGTTGTTTAATAACCATGATCATGATTTGATCGAGACCGTTGCGCGACCGATTCAAGGGGTTGACGATACGGACTACTTGAGCGACGTTGCAACACATTGTCAATTTGAAGAAGGCATGGATTACCTTCCTGTGATTGAAGATGGCAAGTTAACCGCTGCGATTTCTATCTCGGTTATTTTGCATGAAGTTCAAGAAGAGTTCGCGAGCAATAGTGTCAGCGAAGCACCGGTACCGGATGAAGATCTATTTGGACCGGTAAGCGTCGCGATGCGAGGTCGAGGATTATGGCTATGCATTAATTTAGGCACGGCCTTTTTAGCTTCTTGGGTTATTGGGTTTTTCGAAATCGCTTTGCAGCAAGTCGTTGCTCTGGCGATATTAATGCCTGTTGTCGCCAGTATGGGAGGAATTGCTGGTAGTCAAACATTAGCAGTAACCGTTCGTGGTTTGGCCTTGAAGCACATTACAAGCGCGAACATTAAATTGCTGTATCGTAAAGAAATGAAGATTGCGATATTGAATGGCGTCTTAATTGGCGCACTGGTTGCGATGGTCGTTGCGTATTGGTTTAACTCTTTTCAGTTAGGCATCATCATATTATGCGCCATTGTGATTAATAGCTTCGCAGCTGCGGCTTCGGGCACGTATATACCGTTTATTTTAGAAAAAATGAATGTTGATCCTGCGATAGCCTCGGCGGTTGTTTTGACCACGGTAACCGATGTGATTGGCTTTGCAATATTCTTAGGTTTAGGAACACTTATTTTATTATAAGGGCTCTAGCAATCGGTATGACTATTGTGATTATGCGCAAGTCGGTGCATCGATAGTCATACTGAAACCCTATGAATGTTATGTAAAAATTGATACATAAAGTAATTTGTTTTAAATGGCTGATAAATATAGATTTCAGCTATTCAGTCAGGCAGAATCGCGCCTCATTTTAAATAGCGCAATACATTAGGTTGGTTTTATTATTAAAACCAATGCTTATTTTACTGTTCTCGTTGGAGTATCCTCTTGAATTTTAAACCCTCTGAAGCACCTTGGAGTGCTCAGCAGTCAGCCGATTTATACGGCATTGAACGCTGGGGCAATGATTACTTTGGTCTGTCGGATCAAGGCTTAGTCACCGCTAAAACATTAAATACCGAAGTTCCATTAATGGACATCGTTAAAGGTATGACTGAGCGTGATTTACAAATGCCAGTTTTGTTGCGAATAGAAAATATTTTGGATGCACAAATCTATCGTCTTAATACGGCATTTGGTGATGCCATTAAGCGATTAGATTATCAAGCGCCATACCGTGGTGTTTATCCTATTAAGGTGAATCAGCAAGCGCAAGTCGTCGAAGAAATTGCCGATTTTGGTAAACGCTTTAAGCACGGCTTAGAAGTCGGTAGCAAGCCTGAAATGATTGCTGCACTATCAACGTTAACCGAGCCTGGTAGTTTAATTATTTGTAATGGTTACAAAGATCAAGAGTTTGTAGAGTTAGGGTTGCAGGCCGTAAAGCTCGGGTTTTTATGTTTTTTCGTTATTGAAACCCCTGCTGAGTTACCGATTATTATTGAGCGCAGTAAGCAGCTTAATATTGAACCATTAATTGGTGTACGCGTAAAAATGACCTCTAAAGTGAGCGGTCATTGGAACTCGACATCGGGTGATCGTAGTGTCTTTGGTCTTTCAACCAGCCAGCTTATTCAGCTTGTTGATCGCTTAAAAGAAGCGGAAATGCTGCATTGCTTGCAGTTATTGCACTGTCACTTAGGGTCGCAAATCCCTAATATTCGTGAGATTCGTGGTGGTGTTGTAGAAGCGTGCCGTTATTATGCGGATCTTTGTGGTGAAGGCGCTGCGCTAAACTATATCGATTTTGGGGGGGGATTGGCCGTTGATTATACGGGTGCACAATCGAATGATTCGCAAAGTCGAAATTACAGCCTTGAAGAGTATTGCACCGATATTGTTGATACATTAAAAAATACGTTGGATGAGTATGAGATAAAGCATCCAACGATTGTGACGGAGTCAGGTCGTGCGACGGTTGCTTATTCTTCGATACTATTATTCAACGTATTGGATGTGACTAAGTTTGAGCCGATTGAGTTGCCTCAAATCGGTGATGATGAGCACCAGTTGTTGCAAGATATGCGTGAGGTATTAGCCTGTTTAACGCCGGTAAAAGCACAAGAATGTTATAATGATGCTCACTTTTATCGTGATGAAATTCGTGAGCTATTTAAACGTGGTCAGGTTGATTTGCGAACACGTTCAGCGGCTGAAAATTTGTTTTTAGAGATACTTCAGCAGATTAATAAGAACCTTGAGTTGATGGAACATATTCCGGTTGATCTTGAGGGTTTGAAAGAATCGCTGGCTGATATTTATTATGGCAACTTCAGTTTGTTTCAATCGTTGCCTGATATTTGGGCGATTGATCAGCTGTTCCCAATTATGCCGATTCATCGCTTAGAAGAAGAGCCAACCCGTAATGCCATTATTGCGGACATTACTTGTGATTGTGATGGCAAAATTGATAAGTTTATTGGTCAGTACGACGTCTCGAATACGTTACCGTTACACGAGATGAAAGATGATGAAGAATATTATATGGGTGTCTTCTTGGTGGGTGCTTATCAAGAAACGTTAGGAGATTTACACAATCTCTTTGGCGATACCAACGTTGTGAGTGTTCGTTTAAACGAAGATTCTACGTTTGATTTTGTAAAAGAAATACACGGCGATACCATTGCTGATGTTTTAAGTTATGTTGAATACCAGCCAAAAGAAATGGCGCTGCGTTATAGAAATACAGCTGAAAGAGCAGTAAAAGAAGGGCGAATTACTGCTCGTGAACGTCAGCACATGTTGAAAACTTATAATGCCAGTATGCAGGGTTATACCTATTACGAGCGTGACGAATAAAGTGTAACAATCCAATGTTGGATTGTTTTGAGTATTTAACTTGTACAGTGACTGTCGCTGTATATTAAAAACAAATTGTATGAAAATTTGTAATTAATTTTTGTTAGGAATTAATAATGAAAAAAGTAATGATTATCGGCGCAGGTGGTGTTGGCCAAGTAGTTGCGCATAAATGTGCACAGTTGCCTGAAGTATTTTCTGAGATTGTTTTAGCGAGTCGTACAGAATCTAAATGTATTGCGATCGCGAAGCAGATTAAAGAGATGCAAAATCGTGATATCGCGACTGCACAAGTTGATGCCGATAACGTTCCTGAGCTTGTTGCTTTATTAAAAGTAGAAAAGCCATTTATGGTCATTAACGTGGCGTTGCCGTATCAAGATTTAACGATTATGGATGCGTGTTTAGAAGCGGGCGTTCATTATATGGATACGGCTAACTACGAACCTTTGGATACGGCTAAGTTTGAGTATCACTGGCAGTGGGCGTACCAAGAGAAATTCCAGAAAGCAGGTTTGATGGCTCTGTTAGGTTCGGGCTTTGATCCAGGCGCAACGAATATGTTTACTGCATATGCGGCGAAGCATTATTTCGATGAAATTCATTACTTGGATATCATTGATGTTAACGGCGGCGACCATGGCTATCCGTTTGCGACAAACTTTAATCCTGAGATTAACATTCGTGAAGTTACCGCAGAATGTCGTCACTGGGAAAACGGTGAGTTTGTTGAAACGCCAGCTATGTCGACGAAGCAAGAGTTTACGTGCCCAGACGGTGTGGGTGATTTCAATATTTACCGCATGTACCACGAAGAGTTGGAGTCGTTAACGAAGAACTTCCCAACGCTTAAGCGTGCGCAGTTCTGGATGAGTTTTGGCGAAAGCTATTTGAAGCATTTGGAAGTTTTACAAAATGTTGGCATGACGGGCATCGAGCCTATCGATTTTAATGGCCAGCAGATTGTACCGATCCAGTTGTTGAAGGCACTATTACCTGATCCTTCTACTTTGGGCCCTCGTACGCACGGTAAGACCTGTATTGGTTGTGTGGTTCGCGGTATCAAAGATGGTAAAGAGAAAACGGTTTACGTTTACAACATTAAAGATCACCAAGATTGTTATAAAGAAGTTAAGTCACAGGCGATTTCTTATACCACGGGCGTTCCAGCAATGATTGGCGCGAAGATGATGGTAGAAGGCAAGTGGATGGAAGCGGGTGTATTCAATATCGAACAGATGGATCCAGATCCATTTATGGAAGATATGAATAAATACGGTCTACCGTTCCAAGTGATTGAAGAGCCTGGGTTTGATTTGATTTAATTTGTAACAAAAAGCAAAAAGCGGATACGGTTTTGGTTAACACTTTGTTGGCTAAAACCGCTTTCGCTTTTCGATCGATATTGGGTATATCATTCTGCGGAACACCGTGAATTCATCCGTGAGGCGCTTCGGCCTACCTCCTTGTAGGCTCACTGAAGGATCCTTCGTTTTAGATGTGCCTTAAATGATACACCCAATATCGCTCCGCGAAAGCTAACACTTTCATAGATTCATAGATTCATAGCATCATAGATTCATAGCATCATAGATTGTCGCGATTTTTAAATTTTTAAGTTCGGCGTCTTAGAGTTTAATTTTTTTGAGTATTAATTTTGAATATTAACAGCAAAACATTTTTCAACTTTGATCCAACTCGCGTACCTAGCCCTTGCTTTGTGGTGGATGAAGTTGCGGTTGAAAACAATCTTAAAATCTTAAATCGTGTTCAAGAAGAATCTGGTGCCAAAATATTATTGGCACTAAAAGCCTTCTCAATGTTCAGTCTTGCGCCACTGATTACCCAATATTTATCCGGTACATGCTCTAGTGGTTTGCATGAAGCCTTGCTGGGTTATGAAGAATTTGGCGGCAATAAAAAGGGTGCTCCAAATACACCAGAAGCGCATAAAGAAATGCACGTCTTTTCTGCAGCGTTTACCGAGCCCGATTTAAAAGAGTTGTTAACGTTTAGCGATCACATCGTCTTTAACTCGTTCAACCAGTGGAATCGTTTTCAGTCACTGATTCAACAAGCGGTAAAAGAACGCGCAGAAAAAGGTGAGGTTATCGACTTTGGTTTGCGCATCAACCCAATGCACTCAGAAGGCGCCGTTGAAATATACGACCCGTGTGCGGCTGGTTCACGCTTAGGTATTCCATACGATACCTTTATGGAAAATGCACCAACACCTGACGCATTGGTTGCTGCTGGCATTAATGGATTGCACTTCCATACTTTATGTGAACAATTATTCGAACCCCTTGAGCGTACGCTGAATGCGGTTGAAGAAACGTTTGGCGACTACCTACATAAAATGCAATGGGTTAACTTTGGTGGTGGTCATCACATAACGCACCCCGATTATAACGTTGATAAATTGATTGAGCGTATCAAAGCGTTTCAGAAAAAATACGACGTACAAGTATATATGGAACCGGGCGAAGCCATTGCCATTCATACCGGTGTTTTGGTCAGCGAAGTGTTGGACTTGGGTTTTAACCAAATGGATCTGGCTATCTTAGATACCAGCGCAACGTGTCACATGCCTGATACCTTAGAAATGCCGTATCGCGCAGAGATTCTAGATTTCAGCTCGCGTATTCATACGAGCGCTGGCGAGCGAGACGAAAAGAAGTTTAGTTATCGTTTAGGCGGGCAAACGTGTTTGGCCGGTGACGTGATGGGGGATTACAGTTTTGATCAACCTTTAGAAGTAGGTCAGCGTTTAATGTTCGATGATATGAGCCATTATACGATGGTGAAAACGTCAACCTTTAATGGAATTGGTTTACCGTCTTTAGCTTTATGGAACTCTGAAACTGACGAGGTGACGGTGGTTAAGCAGTTCGGCTATCAAGATTTTAAACAGCGTCTATCGTAAAAAAGAATAACCCAAACGTTTAAAAGCTACACATCATTACAAAGCAACTACGCCACTTTCTTGCAAGTAAGTGGCGATTTCCGTAGTGTGGGCGCCCAATTTTTTAAACTCTCGGTGTGCCTATCTCTCATTCTACGACGTCTTCAAATTCTGAGGCTTCAACCTTCACAGTAAAAAATTCTCATCGTCGCTTGGGTGACCCCATTGTTCTTTCCCTGACGATGGGCTTTATTGCTCTCTTCATCGGTTTGTCTACTTATGACTCGGCGTGGCTGACGTCTCAAATAGGCACAGGCTTCACTTGGACGGCTAAATATCTTGGTTCCTTTTTTCAAGTCTTATTACTGGCAACGTTCTTTGTGGCTATGGGGGTTGCGTTAAGCCGCGCGGGTGAGGCTAAGATCGGTAATTTAGAGGTTCCAGAAATCAGCACCTTCCGTTGGTTGTCGATGGTGATGTGTACATTACTGGCCGGTGGCGGCGTCTTTTTTGCTGCTGGTGAGCCGATTTATCATTTTATTGTTACGCCTCCTGCATTTGATGTAGAAGCAGGAACGGCCGCCGCAGTGGCACCTGCTATGGCACAATCGTTTATGCACTGGGGCTTTTTAGCTTGGGCGGTTATGGGATCTTTGGCCGCAATTGTCTTGGCTTATGCCCATTACAATTTAGGTAAACCGCTGCAGCCGCGTACTTTGCTTCATGGAGTATTTGGTGATTGGATTCTTACCAGCTGGGTGGGCAGTGTGGTTGATGCGCTTTGCGTCATTGCCGTCGTCGCGGGAACGGTTGGCCCTATCGGCTTTCTTGCTACTCAAATGAGTTATGGTTTGCATGTCTTATTTGGTTTTGCCAACGGCTTTACGACTCAGTTATTTATATTACTGATGTTGGCTGTGGTTTATATTGCCTCCGCGATGAGTGGCATTCATAAAGGCATGCAAATGCTAAGTCGCTTTAATGTATTTTTAGCCTTAGCGATTGGTACGATTATTTTTATTTTTGGCCCTACGTTATTTTTAACCAATACCTATTTTCAATCGATGGGTGAATACGTTTCTTCATTCTTATCGATGGCGACCATTACCGGTGAAACCGCGCCTGCTTGGTGGATGAAGTGGTGGACCATTTTCTTCTTTGCTTGGTTCATTGGTTATGCACCGTTAATGGCTATTTTTGTTGCGCGAATATCTCGTGGTCGAACGATTCGTCAAATGGTCATCGCCGTCGCTATATTAGCGCCGATCGCCACGACAATTTGGTTTACCCTATTAGGTGGTTCAGGCATCTATTATCAAATGACGGGGGCAGTGGAGCTAACGGAAGCGCTGAAAGGTTTTTCTTTTGATGTGGTGACGTTCTCTGTCGCACAAGCATTGCCCGGTGGCATGTGGATGGCGTTAGCCATGATGTTGCTAACAACGATCTTTGTTGCTACCACGGGTGATTCTATGAGTTATTCGATTGCGGTTGTGGGTGCGGGTCATGATGAACCGCACTTCTCAATTCGTGCCTTTTGGGGCGCTGCAATGGCGATTATGGCTGGAGTGCTGTTGTACTTAGGCGAAGGCCAGATCGGTGTTTTGCAGCAGTTTATTGTGATCACTGCGATACCGGTATCGTTCATTATACTACCTACATTATGGACTGGCCCAAAAGCGGCAATGGCCATGGCGCGTGAGCAGAATTTTCGCTAAGGCGTAGTTTTTGATCACTCGCGTAGAACAGGCACCGACATCAGATCAATGATGAGGTGTCTTGTTTAATAACTTACGTATTTCTCTTGCTTGGGTATAAAGCTCATTCTTCTCGCTATTGCTAATAATCTTTTCTTAATCATGCATTCATCAATGTATCGTTATAAAATTGACAAGCGATGACGCAAAATATATTGTTATTTTCAGACATGACTTGTTTAACTGCTTAAAATATCTTTGTTGCACATTGAAGTGCTGATCTAACTTTTAAGGAAAAATAATGTTCCCACAAGCTTATCCTCATGATGACATTCAGTGCTTATACCCAGATGTTTATTTTCTTCATGGCAGTATAAAAATGGGGCCAGGCATGAGGATGAATAGAAATATGATCATCCTCAAAAATGGTAATGAACTGACGCTAATCAACCCAGTGCGCATGAGTGATCATGGCCTTTTGCAGCTAGATGAGCTGGGTGAAGTTAAGTATTTACTTAGATTAGGTGATTTTCATGGGTTAGATGATGCGTTCTATCTTGATCGCTATCGGTGTGAGTTCTGGGCACAAGAAGGCCAAGAGACTTATAAAATGCCGATTCCAACTACGGTTATTACGGCGGCTGCTTCAAGTCCATTTCCAAATTCAGAGTTTTTCATTTTTGAGTCTGCTAAATACCCAGAAGCTGCTTTATTGCTTAAAGATCATAAACTTCTGATCACCACAGACAGTATTCAGTATCACTCAGATTGGCGCTACTTTACCCGCTTTACTCAATTTGCATTCAAACTTTTAGGATTTAAAATCGGGCTGAATATTGGCCCTCCCTGGCTGAAACGAGTAACGCCCAAAGGAACAACGTTAAAAGACGATTTTAATAGAATACTCGCGTTAGATTTTGATTCGATTATCGCCGCACACGGGCTATTACTTAAAGGCACTGCCAAAGAAATTTTAACGGAAGAAGTGAGCAAGGTTTTTGATTAGGTTATGGAAGGTTAGCCACATAAAGCAGCGTTAAATATTATGCGATAGCATCGTGATGTTTTAATTATTGATAATTTCGTTCGTTGTATATATTGTGACGGAAATTATTGATGTAATTAGAAATAATAGCTAAAAACTAAGTATTTATCATTAATTGTAGAGTCTATTTCTAACAATGATCATGGCCTGAGTCATAAGCATATTTTTAGAGTTTAAATTAAGGAAGTTTCGCATGGAAGAAAATGTAAGAGTAGGGAAGTACGTCTTTCGATTTGGGATTGTGCATTTATTATTACTAGTTGGTTTGTCCATTATACTAGGTCTACTGGAAGTAGAGGCTAATTCGGGTATTAGTATTGGGGCTTTAATGGGCGCGGCTATGGCTGCTGTTATTAAGTTTATTCAAGACAATAAACGAGCGCCCAGTCAATCAGAGAAGAGTCGGTTAATTTGGCTTTCTTTGCTGGTTGCTGTAGCAATATCTATATTACTATCGAGTGTATTTTTTATCTTTTCAGGAGAGGGTCAAGAAATTTTTGAAGCTCTGATATCGATGGGTCTTTTAGTGATATTTTTGATTTTTTTGTTTGCTTCAGTAGTCTGCTTTTTTGTACTTTCACTTTCTTACGGGCACTTAGCCAAAAAACAATATGAAGCGTTAGTAAAGCATGGAAAGCTTTAGCAGAACTTGTTTAAAGCGTGATTAGCTCCGCTGCTTCTTTCATTTTTTAAACAGTTTAGCTGTTTTTTATTTGTACTTTAGCCGCTTGATCATTCACATGGTCAAGCGCTCCTGCGATATATCCTGGTTCGGTTTGTGAAAATTCTGAGCCGATCAATCCCAAGTTTAATCTGTTTAATTCTGCTTTGAATCTCGCTTGATCAAAGTGCGCATGTTGTGATGGTTCATTGATGTCGACGTTTGTGGATATGTTTTCATTGTTAGTCAGAAAGAACGTAGGCGTTAATTTGCAAGCGCGTGGTGGTGATTCTACTAACTGGGTAGGGATAAATACGCTAAAATATCAGTTCACAAAGTTGCTTTATTCATCGACGATCGATGGTTTGGCGCATACAGATTTAAAAGAGATATACGATGGAAGAATTTGATCAGTTAGCCGCGCCTGGTTATCCCATTTTTTTAGGCTCTGAATTTGAGCATCCGAAAAAAGAAGACGCGCGTTTTCATGTCTTGCCGATTCCGTATGAAGAGTCTGTTTCTTATGGGGGCGGTACAGGTTTAGGCCCAGCAAAGATTTTAGAAGCTTCATGGCAGCTAGAAACTTGGGATGGCAAAAGTACTCCAAGTGATCAAGGTATCTATACTCATCCGCCGGTTGATATGACGGGCGATGCCGAGACGGTTGTTAATAACATTGCCCGCGATACTCAGGCCATTGTTGAAGCTGGGGGTTTTCCGATTGGTTTAGGCGGAGAGCACACCGTCACCTATGGCATCATCAAGGGTTTATTGGCGGCAGGCGTAACTGACTTCGGTGTTGTGCAAATTGATGCGCACGCCGACTTACGTGAAGCCTATGAAGGTAATCCTTATAGTCATGCTTCGGTCATGAAGCGTGTTGTTGACGAAGGTATTCCTCTTTTTCAATTAGGCATTCGTGCTTTTTGCCAAGAAGAAGTTGAAATTCGTAAACAGCATGGTGTTTATCATCTAGATGCAGAAGAGCTGGTACCGAATAATGTGTGCAGCTTTGACTTGCCAGAAGACTTTCCGAAAAATGTATTCTTCACACTAGATATCGATGGTATGGACCCGTCTGTTTTCCCGTCTACGGGCACACCGGTTCCGGGTGGTTTGGCTTGGTATCAAACACTGTCTTTATTTGAGTCTGTGGCAAAACAGCGCAATATCATCGGTTTTGATATCACTGAGTTTGCTCCGATTGAAGGTTTTCATTGTTATGAGTTTTCGGCGGCGGTACTGACGTATAAAATGATGGGAATTGTTGAGAGAAATACTTAGGCGCATTTGTTGGTTGTTTGTCTAAACACAAAAAAGCCCTGATCATAATAATGATCAGGGCTTTTTTGTGCACACGGTTTAAATTGAGTAAGGTTGCGTACTAAATTTAAACCGTCTGTTTTTGAGCGTTCTATTTCTGAACTTTCTATTTCTGAACATGTACATCCATTTGTGGGAACGGAATAGAGATGTTGTTCTCGTCTAAAGCAAGCTTGATGCTTTCCGTTAGTTCAAAGTACACATCCCAATATTCAGGGGTTTTCGCCCAAGTACGAACAACAAAGTTAACAGAAGAATCGGCTAACTCTAATACGGCAATCTTATAGCCTTCGTCATGCAATACTTTTTCGTTGGCTTCAACGGTTTTGGTTAACAGTGCTTTAACGTCTGGAAGGTACGCTTCGTAGCTCACACCAATTTTAAGGTCTACACGACGCATTGGCTTACGAGAATAGTTAACAATGCTGTCGTCCATAATGGCAGAGTTTGGAATGATAACGACTTTATTGTCGGGAGTTTTTAGCTGAGTCGCAAAAATTTGAATATCTTCAACCGTTCCGGCTTTACCACCGGCTTCAACATAATCACCCAGCTTGAATGGGCGGAAGATGATCATTAATACGCCTGACGCAAAGTTAGACAGAGAGCCTTGTAATGCTAGGCCAACGGCTAGGCCCGCCGCACCAATAATAGTGATGAACGACGCGGTCTGAATGCCGATTTGGCTTAGAGCGGCAATAACAACAAACACATACAGTGCGCCGTAGGTTAAATTGTGGACAAAGTTGGCAACCGTATCGTCAATGTTGCGAAGTTGTAATGCTTTTGAAATACCTTTGGCAATCGCTTTGGCAATAATACGGCCAATAATGAAAATCGCGAGGGCCGCAATGATTTTTAGTGAGTACTCTAAAAAAAGCCCTTGAGATTGCTCAAAAATTTTCTGCAGATCGATACTGCCAAGATCAAAATTTTCCATTATTACTCCAAATAAGTTGGGTTGTCGTTATGATCAATTAAGTTGAATAGACTATTGACTTTAAGTACTTGGGTAAACCCCCTAAACGTAAAATTGGGTAATAATGCGATGAATAGAACTAGATGAATAGAATTCATTCTGTTTATGGTGATAGTTCGATAATATGGGAATTAAGCACGTTTCACATAATAATTATGCACAGGAAAATATAATGAACGTCAGTCAAGCTGTTGAAAGTCGAGTATCTTGCCGTGGTTTTAAAAAAGAGCCTGTTGAGCAGGAAGTCTTGGAAGCCATTTTTTTAAAAGCACAGCAATCGCCTTCAAACTGTAATGTTCAGCCTTGGAAGGTATTGGTCGTTTCGGGTAAACAAAAAGAAACGCTGAAAAATAAATTGATTCAAACGGTGATGCAGCAGCAAAAGCCCAACCCTGATTTTAATTGGAATGTTGCTTATACCGGTGAACATCGCGATCGTCAGTTTGGCGCAGCCAATGCGTTATACACAGCGATGGATATTGGTCGTGAAGAAAAGCAGAAACGTCAAATGGCGATGTTGCGTAATTGGGCTTTCTTCGATGCGCCACATGTTGCTATTTTCACTATGGACAAGTATCTCGATATTATGGGGGCAGTCGATATTGGTATTTATGCTCAGACCTTAACTTTGTTATTGAAAGAGCAAGGTATCTCTAGTTGTATGCAAGGGGCGCTAGGGCAATTCCCAGGACCAATTCGAGAGATGTTTGAGTTGCCAGAAGAACGCGGTGTTTTGTTTGGTATGTCATTTGGTTATGCAGATGAAGATGCCTTAGTGAATAAAGCTCGTACTGATCGTACAGAATTGAGTGACGCGGTTACTTTTGCTTGATATCTAGATACAAGAGACTTATGGGTTAGTAAGCATCAACTAATAAAAGGCTATGCACTTCGGGCATAGCCTTAATCTTAAAAGAGGTTTTATTGCACCGTGTTTTTATGAAATAAAAACCTAATGTTGAACTCAATGAAAGGCTCAAGTCTATTGACCCTTTTGAGTAATGATTTTTAATCCATTGGGCTGAAATAGTAAGGTGGTTGGCGCCATCCCGCACATTGCTTTAAAAGTATGGGTGAAATGAGAGGAGTCGGTAAAACCTGCATTGACGGCCGCTTCTGTTAAGTGTCCACCCGAGGCTATTTTAACACTCGTCATATACAGGCGGTGCCATAAGCGATAACGGCGCATCGGTACACCCGTTTGCTTTTTAAAGACTTGCACTAAGCGCGGAACGGATAAATTAACAAGAGATGCGAGGTCATCCACCGCGAGATTATCATCAGCCGTTTGCTTAATTTTGTCTACCACTTTCGCCACTCGAGTATCGATGGCGTGATTTGGGTAAAGTTGAGAGAAACGGTGTTCAAGTAAATCTACCAATAAGCTATAAGCGCTTTCAGAGTCTAATTGTTCTTTTCGTAATTTACTATAAACCTGCTTGAAGTCGCCGTACTGCTTGAGGTTATATAAGGCTTTGCCTTCTTTATTTTGCATTAAAGCACTCAATCCTGAAAAATCAGCCCCTAAAGGGTCGAGGTTGCAGCTTGCGATAATTGCATCCCCCGTATCAATATTAACCGACAGTCCTGCGGGCAATAACAGGCTTGTGCATTCAACTTTTTTCGATCCATTATCAATATTAAACGATATGTTTTTATCCAGCGAGACCAATAACGTCGCGGCTCCTTGCGTTAAATTGAGCGGCTCAAGCAGTGGTCCAATATATAAGGTACGTTTGTCCCATAAGTAGAGTAGAGAAGAGTGTATGTTCTTCGTTTGGCTGGAAATCATGTTGTGAATCTATTTTTGTAGTTGGTTTTAAAAGGTAACAACATTCATCAAATCGTACAAGTTAGATAAAAAATCTAGGTCTAGGCTGCAGTTGCACTTTTTACTAATAAAAATAAATTAAAGGTCGACTATGAAAAAATTACTGATTGCAGCGATTGCTGCTATGACTCTTTCTGTTCCAACTCAAGCAGGTTGGTTCAGCAATTACTTTAAATATACCAAAACAAAACACCCGATTGTTTTAGTTCCAGGCATCTTTGCATTTGATTCGATAGCGGGAATTGATTATTGGTATCAAATACCGTCAGCGATTGAATCTCGCGGTGGACAAGTATTTATCCCTAAAATTAATGCCTTCGACAGTTCACCTGAACGCGGCGAAGCGTTAATCGCTCAGCTAGAAGAGATCAAAGCCACTTCTGGTGGTCGCATTAATAAGTTTAATTTAATGGGCCATAGCCAGGGTGGTATGACGTCTCGATATGTGATGTCTGTACGTCCAGACCTTGTTGCGTCTGTAACGACTATGGCGACACCTCATACGGGTTCTCCGGTTGCTGAATTGACGACTAAGTTTGCGCCAGAAGGAACAGGACAGGCTGGATTAGTTGCATCAGTAGGAAATGCGGTGGGTAACGTGGTTAATCTTTTATCTGATAATCGTGCTAGTGAATCTGATCTTTATGCAATGCTAAACGAATTTAATGAAGCGGGCTCAGCTAGCTTTAATTCTCGTTACCCCTTAGGTCTACCTGCGCAGGAGTGTGGAGAAGGTGCACGTTCAGTTTCTATTAATGGTCATAATATAAAGCTATTTTCATGGGGCGGAGTTAGAACGATAACGAATATTTTTGATCCATCAGATCTATTGTTTTCGATTACCTCTCTTGCTTTTTCGGGCGCAGCCAGTGATGGCGTGACTGGAAAGTGCGCCAATCATTTTGGCCGAGTATTACGTGATGATTATCTAATGAACCACATTGATATTAATAATCATGTATTGGGTCTTGTTTCTATTTTTGATACTAATCCAAAAACAGTATTCAAGAATCATGCGAACCGTTTAAAAAATATGGGGTTGTAAGCGGATAATAATTTAGCGGTTAACCGCTAAATAACTATTGTTTTATGTTCTTACTTTGGTTTATCGGTTTTGTAATAATAAAAGTGATTACTTTTATATTCTCTATCGATAAACCATTTCATATTTATTAAAGGTTCTATGCATGAATTACAAGTTACTAATGATGGGCGTTTTTTCTGTTGTATGCGTTACTTATTTTTTCTCGGAAAATAGCCATACAAACGGAAATATTGAATTACAAAAGCCATTGATGAATAGCAAGTTTCAGCCGCTATTGACCAGTAACTTACGAGCTTTTGATAAAGCGACAGACAATATTCAATCAGAAAGTTCAGCGTTACCAGTATTAGGAAGCTCAATCCCAAAAAGCTTAGAAGGCATCGACTTAGATATTGCTTTACCTTTAGATAGTCAGGGCAACTTAATTATAGGTATGGAATTAAAAGATCTATTTGAAATCTATTTATCTGCAATGGGTGAAGAGGAATTAGAGGATATCTTATTAAGAATTCAAAAAGCGCTAGCAGTGCAGTTATCGTCACCGGCTTTAGAGCAAGGTTACGATGCGTTAAAACGATTCATTGATTATAAAATAGAACTAGCGAATCTAGAGCAAAATGAGCCTATCGTAGACCAGAGCACTGATGGAAAATTAAACTTAGATAATATTCGCCGTCAAAAAGAGATACTCGCGAGTATTCAAGATGAATATTTCACGCCGCTTGAACGTGAAGCATTATTTGCGCAAGAAACAGAATACGATGAATTCATGATGACACATCTATCGATTCAAGAAGATGACACATTAAGCCTTCAAGAAAAACAACAGCAAGTAGAAGCATTAGAAGCGACCTTACCGGAAGATGTTAAACAGGTTCGCGAAACTGCGATGGCACCCGCAAAAGTTTACCAGCAAGCACAAACAATGAGGGCCGAAGGTAAGACAGAATCAGAGATTCATCAAATGCGCTCACAAGTGCTAGGAGAGGAGGCAGCAACCGCTTTAGCCGAGTTGGATCTGCAGCGAGCCCAGTGGCAGCAGCGTTTAGACGCGTTTAAAGAGCAGCAGCAGTCTATTTCATCCTCAGGCTTAAGCTTGGAAGATCAGCAAACCGAATTAGAAGCGGTAATAAGCAGAGATTTCAACGGCACAGAGTCGATAAGAGTGCGAGCATTGACGGGCTTATAAGGTTTTTGCAATCACGATTAATCTGCATTATATTTACAGTGTATATTTAAAGCCGTAAAGAATGCGGCGCCACTGTAGAGACTGCCGCAATGACATCAGAACACGTGAAATTACCCGATTATAAAAGCTTTACTGTCACTCTTGATCAAAAGATCGCCCATGTTCAGTTTTCTCGCCCAGAAGCGATGAATTCTATGAATAAGGACTTTTGGGTTGAGCTACCACAATGCATGCGTGATATAGAATGCCAAACCGATGCCAGAGTTATCGTTATCTCATCAACAGGCAAGCACTTCTCTGCTGGCATGGATTTGGGCGTTTTTAGTGACTCATCCACGATGCCACAGTCAAAAGACCCTTCGCGTATGGCAGAAGGCCTTCGCCGCTTAGTATTACAACTGCAAGCAACGTTAAGTTCATTGGAAGAAATCCGCTTACCGGTTCTTACCGCAATTCAAGGTGGTTGCATCGGTGGAGCACTCGACCTAGTGTGCGCGGCAGACAGCCGTTATTGCACCGCTGATGCCTACTTCACCATTAAAGAAACAGAATTGGGTATGACCGCTGATGTGGGTACATTACAACGTCTGCCTAAATTGATACCTGCAGGCATCGTAAAAGAGCTCGCCTTTACGGGTCGTAAATTTACCGCACAAGAAGCTCAGCAGTTTGGTTTAGTGAATCGTGTATACGATGATCAAGAAAGTATGTTGGCAGGTGTTATGGAAATCGCTGCGCAGATTGCTGCGAACTCTCCATTGGCTGTTACGGGCTGCAAAGAAATGTTGAACTACAGCCGTGATCACAGCGTAGAAGATAGTTTGAAGTACATGGCAACGTGGCAAGCAGGTATGTTCCGCCCGAACGACATGATGAAAACCTTCCAAGCCAAAGCGATGAAAACTCAGCCTGAGTATGATGATTTGTTACCCATTAAAGGATTGTTTGAGAAGTAGTCCGCAAATAAGCGAGTTCTTACATGTCAATTCATTCACTGCATTGACCTTGCTGGGGCTCGCTATATGATGCTTTATCAATAACATAACTACGATAAAAGCATGACTATGATGAATAAAATAGTCAGTATTGCACTTGTATCATCTTTGGCTGGCTTCCTCGCAGCATGCAGTAGCAGTTCTAGTGATAAAGACGGTCTGCCTGTAGAATTGACCCCCTTAGAGCAAGCGCTCGCCAAAGGCGATGCTAGCCTTGTAAGTGATGGTGATATATTTCGCACCGAAGCGCTAAAATACATTGAACAAAAAAACACCCTCTTTCATGCCGATATCCAGCAGATATTAAATCTTAATCATGATGGCTCAACGAAGGCTGACGGCTCTAGTCTGACCGACATCTCCTGGGATGCGACCCATGATGCTGCGCAATTGAATGCGCAGTTTAGTTATAACGCTCCTTTATTATTTTCTAATGCCACTCACAATGATGATAGTGAGGTTGTTCGTCAGCTCGCTATTATTGGTAGCGAGAAAGTAGAAAACGGTGTTAGCCGCTACCTGGTAATGGGGAGCAACCCCATGCGCAGTCTTAAGCGTGGTTTTGATGTTAACGACCAAATGCAATCGGTTATGCGAAACAGCTTGAAGTGGCTGAGTCAGCGCAGTGACTTCGATGTTAAGCCGTTAAATGTTGTTATTAGCCATCTAGATCAAAGTTATTATTTTCCGGACGAAATCGCCACACAAGAATGGTTAGATGCTCAATTACCCGAACAGGTTAACTATAATTTAGAAAATGCCTGTGACGCGGATTTACTCGCCAGTTGTATTACGGCTGATACCGATATACTCATTATTTCGCAACAAGGATTAAGTGATAGTAGTAATATCGAAAATGTTATTAATCAGATTGATGCAGCTCAGAAAGCGAATATCGGCATTCTTTATATGCATTGGGATGGCGGTTTAACAGATTTAGGTAAGGCGATACTTAACCGACTGCACGTCAGTTATGTTCGAGATAACTATTGGCAAAAAGCGATTTTAAAAAGTGCTAATCCGAGCGAACTTGCTTTTGAAACAGAATCTTCAATCGCGAGTATCCAGACACTGTTAACGTCACTGGGTAATACTAATATTGTTGTTGATTGGACTCAGTGCGATGGTGAAAATTGCAGTGAAGTCGATGATTACCAAACCAATTTTTTAGCCGGCGTTTCTCAGGTTAGAAATAATCTTAGAGCATTAGAAAACAATCAAACCAATATTTTTGCGCCAGAAAATACGAATAACGAAAATTATCGCCTAGAAAAATATCTTGTTTTATTATCCGATTCTTTGCGTCAAGACGTTACTTATCCTATGGATAAAGTCACTACACCGGATATTCAATTTTTGTCCGCGATGTATACCGACTATGCCAATTATATTACACGCTCGATCAATGCAGTCCCAAAAGATTTAGGCAACTATAGTCGCAGTGACTTTTCTACGGCCCCACGAATTGAAAAAACAGTTAGTTTATTGAGTAAAAAAAG
Source organism: uncultured Gammaproteobacteria bacterium (assembly GCA_963851095.1). Classification (GTDB taxonomy): domain Bacteria; phylum Pseudomonadota; class Gammaproteobacteria; order Pseudomonadales; family Oceanobacteraceae; genus Oleispira. Next base: position 79,687 of record CAWKOX010000033.1, read on the forward strand.
TTTTCGCGCTGCGGGTGTTTATGCAATTCCGGGGCAAACAGTAAAGGTGACGCGATTAGACAGTGCCGATCTAACGACTAAAGTATTTATCAGTAGCGTTCGTGATGGTGCAACGCATTGGTATGCAGAAAATGGTTATACCCGACCACGACATTTGAAAAGTGCATACCTAGAAGTTAAGCCAGGTGAAAGTATTGAATTTACCTCTGCTATCGGTGGCCCTATTCAGGTGTATTTTTCAGAAAATGATTTGAACACCCAGTTTAAATTTGAAAATGTTGGCCAGCATCCGTTTTGGGCAACGAGCGCAGACGATGAAAGTTTTGCCATTCAAATGGGCGAAGACTTATTTGATTGGGCAGAAGTCGCAACCCCCGGTTTTGAAGTACATTCCAAGGCCGATAAAATGCAAAACTCAATTAGCGGTTGGAACAGCGCTGCTGAATTAGCCCAAGCCACTGAGCGTTATATGCATAATTTACCGCATGTACTCGCAGGCTTTAAAGGTCCTGGCATTGATGAAGAGCCTGAAATTCATGACTTCGCTAAAAACAATAATTTAACCGTACAGACCATTGATATTGTTAAGCACATGAATGCCGACCAAGCGACTTGCGGCTACGGTTGTTCGGGTAACCCGTACGATGCTTACTGGAGCTATTCACCAACAGGACATGGTGATGTTCACGAACTAGGCCATGGCTTAGAGAAAAGTAAATTTCGTTTTGCTGGCTGGGAAGGCCATGCAACGACTAACCCTTATTCGTATTTCACCAAATACAATTATTACCTCGATACGGGCAATGATCCTTCGTGCCAGAGCCTACCGTTTAAGAGTTTATTTGATACCTTGAAAGCCAGCCAATCAGAACCTGACCCTGTTGCGTATATGCAAGCACAAGGGCTAACGGGCTGGAGTCAGGGGGTTTCCATGACTATTCAAATGATGATGGCAGGGCAGGCACAGGGATCGCTGACGAATGGCTGGTATTTATTAGCGCGTTTGCACATTTTAGAGCGCGAATTCTATAGCGCGACACGTAATGACGAGAATTGGGAAGCAATGAAAGTCAACTTAGGCTTGGCGAGTTATACGCGCGCAGAAGCGAATGCGATGTCGAATAATGATTGGATGAATATAGCGACCTCAGTTGCTTTGCAAAAAGACATGCGAGGGTTCTTAGCGATGTGGGGGCTACCCGCAAGCCAAGCTGCGAACGATCAAGTGGCGGCCTTAAGCTTACCTGCAATGAATAAGGTATTTTATGCCGCAGATGGTGCAGACTTTTGTAAGGGCCTTGATAAAACCCCTATAACGGTGAGCGCTTCAATGGCTTGGCCAGCTGTTACACCTTAATCAATATATCTTTTAACGTAAGCCCGCAGTAAAAATTGGTTTCCGCGAAAAAAGAATAGGGGCTTGCAAAAGCCTCTATTCGAGTCAAATTAAACGACCCTGTTGTGGTTGAAAGCTGATTTTTTCAAACTATTACGACATTAAGTGCACTCATTAGTATTTTCCTTCAATACTCGACTCGAAGAATCGCTAAGCCCCTTCATCCACTCCTCATCCATTCCTCGCTCACTCCTCATAACTTTCTTTGCAATTTCACGAATTCTGTATATGATTCGTATATGGTTTATATATAGAGTGTAATGCATGGGCATAGTGAAAATTTCTGAAGATCTGCATGAAGAAATCCGTAAATCAAGCAGCGTGATGACTCGATCTATCAATTCACAAGCTGAGTTCTGGATGAAGATGGGCATGCTGGCCGAGCTTAATCCTAATCTAACGTATGCTGAAATTATTCAGCAGCAGTTAAAGCAGCAAGAGTTTGATGTGAGTGTTTGCGACTTGCAGGTTGTGGCAGGCGGGCAGAAGTAAGATGAGTCGTTCACCCTCTACCAATGTTAAGAGTGCTGAAGAAATTATTTTGATGCGTGAATCTGGGCGTTTATTAGCGCAGGTTTTTGCCATGTTGGATGATTTTATAGTCAGTGGCATCACCACTTTAGAGATTGATTCTAAGGTTGAAGATTTTATCGTCAATACGCTGAAGTCCCGCCCTGCGAGTAAGGGGCAGTACGGCTATCAATTCACCCTGAATAGCTCAGTCAACGAAGTGATCTGCCATGGTGTTCCTAATAGTCATAAAGCTTTGAAACCGTCTGATATTGTTAATATCGATATTACTTTAGAAAAGAATGGTTTTATCGCCGACTCCAGCAAGATGTATGTATTAGACGGTGCGAGTGTTCAGGCGAAACGGCTGGTGAAAACGACCTATGAAGCATTATGGAAAGGCATAGAAGTCGTTCGCCCAGGGGCAACGTTGGGTGATATTGGCAATGCTGTTCAGCGCCACGCAGAAGCAGCAGGCTACAGCATTGTGCGCGAATATTGCGGCCATGGCATTGGTCGTGAAATGCATGAAGAGCCTCAGGTTTTGCATTATGGCAAAGCTGGTTCTGGCCAAGTATTGGTGGCGGGAATGACGTTCACGATTGAGCCTATGGTTAACCAAGGCATTCGAAAAACGAAAACGTTGAAAGATGGCTGGACCGTTGTGACGAAAGACAAAAAATTATCGGCTCAGTGGGAGCATACTATTTTGGTGACGGATACTGGGTATGAAGTTTTAACCTTGAGGGAAGAAGAGAAAATATAGCCAAGTTTTAAGCATCATTATAGAAATGATGCTTTTTTATTTGGCTTTAAAAGTTTTTCAGTGAAAAATTTATTGAGACTTAGGGTTATTCAGCCCTTTCATCCAGGCTTCACTCATGTCCCATAACTTTTTCGCAGTCTCAGGGTTATTCGCTTCTTTAGTACTGCGTGAAGGTTTGCAATGAGAGAAGTATTTTCCTGCTAACTCAGCCGTGTTTTCATGACTCGCACAATACACTGTGGTTGCTGCGCCTTGATTTGGGTTTTTGGTTAATGGGCTGACGACTTTAAACAGTAGCGATAAAAACCCCGAGTCACGGCCAAAGCTGGTGGTAATCAATGCACCTGGGTGGAGCGAGCAAGCCGTGAGGCCTTGATCTTGATAGCGACGTTGTAACTCGTTAGCAAACAGCGCATTGCACAACTTGGCTTGGCCATAAGCCATAAATGGAAAAAATGTATCTGTTTTGTTTAGCGGAAACTTATTGAAATTTAGCTTCATTGGCATTCTATGAGACTCGCTAGAAACCATGACGATACGCGGTGCTTTTCCAGTTAATGCTTTTGCTTTTAAGAGCTGAGGCAATAAAAGTTGAGTCAGTAAAAAGTGACCGAAGTGACATACGCCTACGGTCATTTCTAAACCTTCTTGTGTTTCTTGGTAGCTTGTAGGTACCAAGCCCGCATTGCAGATCAGTGTATCGATGGTTTCGTCTTTTACTTCAGTGCTGAAGCGTTTAATGCTATCTGCCGACGCAAGGTCTAGGGGGAAAAAGGCTAGTTCACTATTAGGGTGTAAGGCCTGGCAGCGACGTAACGCGTCTTCTCCTTTTTCTACATTGCGACAAGCAAAAATAATTTTAGCCCCAGCGCCCGCTAATGCTTGGGCGGTTTCAAAACCAATACCACAGTTTGAACCTGTAATAACAATGGTTCTTCCGGTGAGGTCTTTGCCTTGTAACACATCATTAGTACTGCTGCGTGCGCCGAGCTTTTTCATTAATTAATACCTTGTTTCTTTTTTCTGATGTTTTCACGTTAAATATTTAAATTATCGCCTGAAAAAATTATGCGATTGATTTCTTCGTAGATTTTCTTGTTTTCTTTTTTGCGATCGTTTCGTGAATGTGTTGCCACGCTTTCACTTCTTCTAGTTCATAGGCGAGTTCAAGTAATGTTTGATCCTCTCCATAACCGGCTGAAAACTGCATGCCAATCGGTAAATTTGTGCTGCTAGTTCCCATGGGCAGAGAGATTGCTGGTTCACCAGTAATGTTTTGCAATGCTGCGAAAGGTGCAAACTCCGTCATGTTTTTTACAATAGTACTGGCAGGTAAGGCAGGGTTACAGATGAAGTTATTCTTCGGTGCAGGTGTTGTTAGTGTCGGGCATAACAATACATCGTAATGCTTGTGCAGTTGACGTGTAACCAGCGATGCTTTTTTTAATCGTCGAATAACAAAAGGCAGTCTTCCCATGTTACCAATAAAACTATTGCTTAAGTGTGCGCACAGTTTTTCAACGTTAGAGCCGTCAAAGCCCGGGCCTATCAAAGATTTTCCAAAACGATGTAGCGAGAAAAATAGTAACGAGTAGTAGGTTAAAAAATCATCGGCAATTTGATCTTCAAACGGAAAAGCGACTTCTTCAACGTGATGACCCAAGCTTTCGCACAAAAGACTGGTCTCGGTCAGAGTACGCTGTACGTCAGGGTGAATTGAAATGCCTTTTATTGCGCCGGTAATAAAACCAATTCGTAATCGTTTTTTACCTGGATTTTGAATATGCCCTAGAGAGACCAGCTTTTTGTTTTTAAAGTGTTTTTCAGCTTCAGCCATAAAGAGAGCCGTGTCTCTAACACTGCGAGTGAGTACACCTTCGTGGCCAACGTTAATCGGCAGGCTGTCGGTGCCATGCATATTTGCCAGTCTGTTTCGAGTTGGCTTTAATCCGACTAAACCACAGCAAGCAGCTGGAATGCGAATGGAGCCACCACCGTCGTTACCGTGAGCGATAGGGACGATACCCGCTGCGACTAATGCCGCGGCACCGCCTGATGAGCCACCTGTTGAGTGATTGATGTTCCAAGGGTTGCAAGTCGCGCCTTGTGCTAAAGATTCGGTGGTTGGCATGATCCCAAATTCGGGCATTGTGCTTTTACCTAAAATGGTGAGTCCGGTAGAAAGCATTTGGTCTGTGAACTCACCGTTCCTTTTTGCTGGTCTGCTAGCGACTGCGCGGCTTCCGAATAAAGTAGGCAGTCCTTTTACGTCTGTATTATCTTTTACAAAAGTGGGTACGCCTGCAAATGCCCCTCTTCCTGAATGAGATTGAGTATCTTGGCGTGCTTTTTTGATGGATAGATCATAAGAATCGGTCACGATGGCGTTTAGCTTGGGGTTCGCAAATTCGGCACGAGCGAGGGCGGCTTCGAGTACTTCTGTAGCACTTACTTCTTTATCTGCAATTCTTTTAGCGAGAGCAGTGGCGTCACAATCGCCCATTGCATCGTCTTTTATACTGCTGATTGTAAATTTGTTCATGACCAGTTTCCTTCTCTTTTATAGAGAACTGTATTGAAGGTTGTCGTTATTTTTATAGTTCGATGGGTATAACTTATTGCCACTGGAAAGGATAAGCAAGGCATTAAAGGGGTGAATTGACGCCAGAAATTTTGCGTTAACTTGAGGTTATTTGGGTCTGTCTTCATTTGATGATAAAGATTTTTATTGAGCAATTTAGTGTTATATTATAACATATCGCTTCTTTGATGAGGATCAAGCATGAACAAACAAGATGATCGCTTACCGGTAACGGTTTTATCTGGATTTCTTGGGGCCGGGAAAACGACGTTGCTGAACCATATTCTTCATAATCGCGAAAGTCGTCGTATTGCGGTGATTGTTAATGATATGAGTGAAATTAATATTGATGCAACTCAGATTAAAAATTCAGTCACGCTCAGTCGCACTGAAGAAAAACTCGTGGAGATGAGTAATGGCTGTATTTGCTGCACCTTACGTGAAGATCTTCTAGAAGAAGTGACGAAGATGGCGAAAGAAGGACGGTTCGATTATTTAGTGATCGAGTCGACGGGGATTTCGGAACCTTTACCTGTTGCCGAAACTTTCACTTTTGAAGATGATCAGGGCGTGAGCCTTACTCATATTGTGCGCCTTGATACGATGGTGACGATGGTCGATGCCTTTAATTTTCTGAATGATTTTCATGAAGCCAAGCAGTTGTCAGAAACTGACGAATCATTAGGAGAAGACGACCAACGTAACGTAGCCGATTTGTTAGTCGACCAAATTGAGTTCTGCGATAAATTAATTATTAGTAAATCCGATTTAATTAGCCGCGAACAGCTTGACGAGCTTCAAGGGATTTTAACCAGCTTAAATCCTGTGGCAGAGCAGATTATTGCTGATCATGGACAGGTGCCTTTAGATAAATTGTTGAATACACAGTCTTTCAGTTTTGATCGGGCTAAGCAAGATCCTGGTTGGTTGAAAGAAATGCGGGGTGAACATACTCCTGAAACTGAAGAGTACGGTATTAGCAGTTTTAGTTATCAGGCACGGCGTCCTTTTCATCCGAAAAAGTTTTTTGATTTTCTTTATCAAGATTGGCCTCAAGGTAAGTTAATCCGTTCTAAAGGCTATTTTTGGTTGGCTAGTCGTCCGCAGTTTGCCGGTAATTGGCATCAAGCAGGGGGAATTGCGCACCATGGTCCAGCCGGTATGTTTTGGAAGGCGGTGCCGGAAAATCAGTGGCCACAAGATGAGGAGTCTTTGTCTTATATCGAGTCGTTATGGGAAGAGCCTTTTGGTGATATGCGCCAAGAGCTGGTCTTCATTGGTCAACATATTGATGTCGCAGCAATACGCAAGTCGTTGGATGAATGCTTATTGAGCGAAGAGGAAGTCTTAGAAGGGCAATCATCATGGCTGCGGTTAGATGACCCTTTTCCGGCTTGGCAATAAGCTTTATTCAATCTCTTTTATTTAAGTAGTTAATGTTATGTTATATCGTTTTGTATTAATTGGGTTATTAGCGCCATTCGCTCATGCAGTCGAGCTTGATACTGTGGTGGTTAAGTCAACGCATCAGTCATCCATGCGCAATATTGTGCAGCCTGTTTTGGTTGTCGACGAAGAGGCGCTTAAAAAAAGCCAAGCCAAATCTTTAGGCGAGTTATTAGAACAGCAGCCTGGTATTAGTAATGCCTCTTTTGGTCCTGGAGTCGGTCGGCCGGTATTAAGGGGGCTGTCTGGTAGTCGGGTAAAAACGCTGGTTAATGGCCAAGACAGTTCGGATTTATCTGCGATGAGTTCTGACCATGCGCCGATGGTTGAGATTACCAATTCTCAACAGGTTGAGGTGATTTTGGGGCCAGCGACTGTACTGTATGGCAGTGGTGCTATTGGCGGCATTGTGAATGTTTTAGATCGCAGTATTCACCAATCGCCGGTTGAAGAAACTCAAGGCAGTGTGAAAGCAGGTATTAGCAGTAATGATGATGCGCAGGTATTCGCGGCTGAACTGAATGCGGGTAATGGTCGTTGGGCGATGCATATCAATGGTTTTGATAAGTTTTCAGACGATTATCACAGCAGTGAGGACCGTGTTGAGAATAGCGATACCAAAAGCCAAGGCGGCGGTATTGGTATTAGTCGTACGTCGGATGAACACGGTTTTATTGGCATGAGTATTCATTCTCTTGAGCAAGATTATGGCGTGCCTAATCCGAACGATTCGGAAACACGAGTGCGCCCTAGGCAAATACGTTCACAGCTGTCGGCCGCTTGGTTAAATCCGATTGCGGGTATTGAGCGTTGGGAGACGCATTTATCGTACATCGATTATGAGCATGATGAGCTGACGTTGCCGGTGACTGAAGGATTATTTGATAAAACTTCTTTCGAGGCTAATTCCAAATTACAGCATGCAAGTTTTGCAGGTTGGCAGGGAACGATAGGGGTTCATTTTTCTCAGCAAGAAATAAAATTGTGCCATGATCATAGTGGCTGCTCTCAAATTCCTGATTACAGCGATCAGAGCTGGAATGGTGAGCAAGGCAGTTTATTTACTCAGCAAGACGGCCTGCAGTTTGTTCACGATACGCCAATGCCTATTACCAAAAGTACCAATGTCGGTTATTTTTTAGTTGAAAATAAGCCTTGGGAAATTGATGGTCTGGGCGATGGACTGTTTGAATTAGGTGCTCGTATTGATGCGAAAACAATTACCGCCGATCCCGTTTCGATACAACCTTCGTCTAGACGTTCGCAAGAGTATTACGATGATAAAAATTTTTTACCGACAACATTCTCAGCCGCCAGTATTTGGAATATAAGTAATAATCAGCGTTTATCTTTAAGCCTATCCCGTGCGCAACGAGCACCCGATGCGGAGGAAATGTATTGGAATGGTGATCATCATGCGACCTTTTCTTATCAGCTAGACAATATCGATTTGCACGAAGAAACCGCTTATACCGCTGATGTGGTATGGAATATAACGGGTGAGAATTATTTTATTAAAACGGCGGTTTATCACTATCTGTTTAATGATTTTATTTATAACGACTTAAAAGATACCGCAGATCCTTACCATGGTAATGCGGTGTACCGATATGAGCAAAAAGATGCGCGTTTTTCTGGCTTTGAATTTAGCTGGGAGCAGCAGATAAATAATACGTTTTCGACGGTACTTAATTTTGATGCTGTGCGAGCAGAGCTATTAGAAGGTGATGATAAATATATTCCTCGATTGCCACCTGCGACGGCCTCGTTACATCTTAATTGGCAGCAAGGTAACTGGCTATTATCGGTGGAAAACCACTGGGTCGCGGAACAAAACCGTACCGCTCGTAATGAAACCTCAACTCCCGGTTTTCAAACGTTAGACTTGAAAGCTGATTACAACGCTCGAATTTTCAAACAAGAAGTCACCACAAGTTTGGCCATTAATAACGTATTGAATAGCTCAGGTACGAATCACGTATCTTATCTAAAAGAATACGCACCGAACCCTGGTCGAAATATCCAATTACAAACTCAATTATATTTTTAAAAGTACTAAAACTAAAACTAAAACTAAAACTAAAAAGGAAAAGTAAATGATCACAATGACTTTCAGAACGGCTAAAAAAGCCATCCCGCTATTGGCTGCGGTCGCGCTATTAAGTGCTTGTAAAGATAGCAGCGATAATAAAACCGATGCACATCAGACAGATGATTTTGATATAGGTAGTCCTGGGCGTTTAGTCGTAACGTCGGATGAAACTTCTGAGCTGGCCGTTTTTAATTCGACTGATGGAAGCTTGATTGAGCGCTTTAGTTTAGATAATCCAGCGAGTGGATTATATACCTCACCGCAATCACGTTTTGCGTTAGTGGCTCAGCGAGATCAAAATCAAGTTCAAATCTTAGATGGTGGACTGTATCAAGAAGACCATGGGGATCACTTGCATCCTTATCAGAAAGATCCAGAAATGCTGACTCAACCATTAAGTGGTGTGCGCCCAACGCACTATCGTGAAAACGAAACACGTTCAGCATTTTTCTTTGATGGTGATGGTGAAAACGCCTTGCTATCAAGTGTGATTGATTTTGATGACGATGAAATTTTAAATAATACGACTCGATCTTTAGAATTGACGACTGCAATGCATGGTGTTGCAGAACCTCGTGGTGAATTTTTATTATCGACTTATCGTGCGCCTGATGCGAGCGGTGTATTACCTGACCAAGTCGAGCTGTTTAAATTTAACAGCAATAGTGGTGATTACGATACGGTAAAGCGTTTTGAAGAGCGTTGCCCATCATTACACGGTGCGTTCTCAACAGAAGATGCGAGTGTATTTGCTTGCTCTGATGGGGTTTTAGTCATTCGTCAAAATGGAGAGCAGTTCACTGCTGAAAAAATTGCTAACCCAGTAGGCATGGCGGAAGGTGTTCGTATTGGTGGCTTCTCGGGTTATGCAGATAGCAACTTATTGGCGGGTTGGGCGAGTGGGGCATTGTATGCTGTGGACCTTGATGACAGTTCTATTGAGCTGATCGATTGGACTGGGGAGACAGAAGCAGAATACAGTACGGCAAAAATGGATGACGAAGGTGAAGTTTTGATGGTGTTAAATAAAACAGGTGGCTTGCATTTGCTGGATGCTACAGATAATTTCAAGCACTTAATCGAAATTAAAGTATTGAACGCTTTGCCTGCATTAGAAGGCCATGCCAGCATCAGTATTGCATCTAGTAAATCAGGCGAAGATGTTTATATTGTCGATGCTGTTAATAATAAACTGGTTGTGGTTAATCTTGAGCATCAAGAAATAGAAGGGTCTATCAGCGTACCTTTTACCCCGAAGCATGTGACTTGGGTCGGTATTGCTGGTGAGGAACATGATCACGAGCACGAGCACTAGGTATTAATTAATAAAAACTCTGTTTGATAAGGCATGCCATCTGAGTATGGCATGCCGATTAGTTCGTCTTGCTTATCATATTCTTTTTGTATGGGGTTATTAAAAAATATCCTTGAATACGGTGTTTGGCCGATATTCACCTCGGCGATAGGGGATTAAAACGGTACTATGTCACAAAATTAAGCTATAAAAATATAATAATAACTTCATGTTAACAATATTAAAACTCCCCTTGCTCTGCCTTATGTTCATCGTTTTACAGGGTTGCGCTTCGATTGAATATTACGAATTCTTAGAGCCACAGCGCAGTGCCAATCAGCAATTTATTGATACGCCTTATGTTTATTCTGGCCTAGTTGAAACGAGCGAGCAGTCACAAGACTACCAGTTTTCGGGAGTACTGTATGATGCCGATGATAAAATCCTTGATATCACCGTACCGACCAATCTTGCTAACAGCTCAGAGCCTCAGAGTTTGGTGGAGCTGAGTAATAGTGACTCCGAGCGAACGCTAGGCGAGCCAGCCTTGTTAGTCGTAAACCCTAATTATCCCTTTAATATTGAAGACATTAAGTCGCAGCCTGAAGCGTTTGCTCGAAAACATTATTTGCAGTACCAGCCTTTAGCCTTATCACAGCTTGCTCGCGAAAGCGCAGTTGAACCGTCGATGTGTCCGCATATTTTATTATTGAATATTGATATCTATGAAGAGCTACCGACCACGCTTGAGATTGGCCAGTGCTTTAATATCGACATCGAGACAAGCTCCTATGAGTGGCGAACCGTTAATGCTGAGGATATTTTAAATAACGTTGAGCATGACAAAATGTTTGGCCATCAGTTAGGGTATTTAGGTTTTTTGGTCACAGTACCGTTTGATATGCTTGTCTCACCGTTTTATACCTTGGGCTGGGCTCTTATCGCGAGTAAGAACTTACTCTTTTCGGTCGATGAAGAGGAGGGTGAATAATGAATGCTTTATCTAGAGTTTCTTGTTTGCTGCTTGCGGGTATATTTTATTCGCTCACTACCAACGCACAAAATATTGATGAACCTCATGGGGCTATTGGGCCTAGGCAAAATCATTCCCCTATTTTTTTATTGCACGGCTTTACTGGCTGGGGCCGTGAAGAAGCGCTTGGTTTTAATTACTGGGGTGGCTTGGTTGATGTGCAAGAGCATTTAAAGGAGCACGATTACCAGGTATTCACGACGGCATCGGGTCCTGTTTCTAGCTCGTGGGATCGAGTATGTGAAATTTTTGCACAAATTAAAGGGGGGCGGGTTGATTATGGTGAAGCGCACAGTAAAAATCATGGGCATGATCGCTTTGGCAAAACGTTCGAGGGTTTTTATCCTGAATGGGGTACCTTTAATGATGAAACAAAGCGCATAAGAAAAGTGCACTTGATTGCGCACAGCCAAGGTGGCTTAGACTCTCGAATGTTGGCCCAACTACTAAATCAAGGGCACGCAGAAGAACAGGCCGCTACGGCTGAAGATGATTTGAGCCCGTTGTTTCGTGGTGGCCATGATTGGGTTCACAGCGTAACAACACTTTCTACTCCTCATGATGGAACGACCTTAGCGAGTAGCGTTTATCGGATATTACCCAATCACCAACAAGTTCTTACCTATGTGAGTTCTATGTGGAGTGGTTTAGGCCTGCCTGCCTACGATTGGAAGCTTTCGCAGTGGGGATTAGAGCGGGGTGAGGACGAAGAGTATGACGACTTTCAATTAAGAGTTGAAGACAGTCAATTTTGGCGTACAACCCGTGATAATGCTGCTTGGACTTTAAGCCCAGAAGGCGCACGTGAAACCAATGCTTGGGTGAAAGCTCAACCTAATGTGTATTATTTTTCTTATGGCAGTCAGCAAACCAGTGAATCTTGGTTTAGTGATGAGCATGTGCCGGATATCGGGATGTTTGCCATCTTCCGACCTTTTGCCAAATGGATGGGGAAGTATACCCAAGACAGCCCTAATCGCGTGATTATCGATAAATCTTGGTATGCCAATGATGGTATCGTGAATACTATTTCAATGAATGGCCCTAAAATTAACTCAACGGATCGTATTGTCGAATATCAGGGTAAGCCCGAGCGTGGGGTATGGAATGATATGGGAGTATTGCAGGGTTGGGATCACTTCGATTATTTAGGCCAGTTTAATTCAGATTATTCTGACCCAAGGCCCTTTTTTGATCGCTTAGCGAACTATGTTGGCGCACTTCCCGAATAGGTTAATGATACTTCTAAGGTAAGTATGTTTAAATACCGCTATATTGCATCCGTATTTTACTAAAAAATCTTACACAAAATAGTCGTATCATGATTACCAAAACTCTTCTGACCCTTGCCATCGTTGTTGCTGTTTTTATTTGGTTTAGAGCGCAAAAGTCTAAGCAAGCGAAATATCGTACTGAGGCTAAAGGCCGCTTGTCTGCTGTTGAACCTGCGCAGAATACTTGGATAAAACCTCTGTTATTTTTATTCGCAGGGCTCTCTATTGTCGTCAGTATTTCACTCTATTATTATTCTTGGCTGGATGATAATACGCAATATCAGGTGACGATTACTAATCCACAATCCGGCACGACTGAAACCTTTATTGCGCTTAAAAAGGATATGCGAGGCCGACTGTTTATTACCCAAACGGGGCGCGAAATTTGGACCTCTGATTTGGAAAGAATAGAAATTAAAAAGCTCAGTACAGGAAGTGAATAGTTGTGAAAGAATGCAACTCTTGTGGCAAGTGCTGTATCAAATACAGTAACGGTGCTTTATCGGCTTCTAAACAAGAGATTGAGCTGTGGGAAGTGTTTACCCCTGCGATTGCAGAGTATGTGCATAACGGTGAAATTTGGGTTGATCCCAAATCGGGCAAGTTATTAGAGCGTTGTCCTTTTTTGCGCTTAGAAGAGAATCATAAAACCTCACGGGTAAAATACAGTTGTGATATTTATTACGATCGCCCTGATGATTGCAAATACTACCCCTCAAATGTGCAGGAAATGATTCTGGATGGTTGTGAAATGATCGAGGAGGTGGACTTAAAAGATTTAAAAAAATCTCAAGCAAAACTTGAGTTGATTATGACGGATAGTCACAACTAGCGACAGCAATATCTTTATTTGTACATACTCGATTACGACCTGTTTTTTTGGCCTTATAGAGTGCTTTATCGGCTTGGTCTAACCATTTGTAGGCGTCGTTATATTGAGCATTGAGGGGAGCAATACCAATACTCACAGTGCACGTTTTCACTACTTCAAACGTTGTTTGTTCAATATCTTTACGTAAACGCTCTGCAACTTGTAGTGATTTTTTTAAATCGCTACTGGGCAATAAAATTGCAAATTCCTCTCCGCCATAACGCCCCGTAATATCGCTTGAGCGTAAATTTTGTAACAGCCCGCCAAATTCTTTTAATACACGATCGCCAGCTAAGTGCCCGTAAGTATCGTTAATCATTTTGAAGTTATCAATATCAACCATTAACACGCAGGCCTCTTCACCAGATCGTTGGCAGCGCTTGAACTCTTCTAATAAACGTTGCTCCCAGTAATGTCGACTGAATACGCCTGTTAGTCCGTCATGTCGGCTTAAATGAATAAGCTGCTCTTGTTTGCCAACGAGGGCCTGAGTAAGTCTGTAGTTGATCGCGGCCATGAGCATTGGGTATACGGTAATCATGGGGATGCAGGCTAAGATGACGGTTAAATTTGATTCGAAGCGAAGTATTGGATTGACGAGTAGACTAGAAAGTGAGGTGGCTATGAGCATACTAAGGAGTCCACGAACCAACAGCTTTAGGCCTCCAGCGCTGATGTGATTAACCATGATTGTCGTGAAAAAAACAGCACAAGGAATCAGTTCGAAAGAAATAAGTGGCATCCAAAGACCAACGAAGGCTGCATCGAATAACAGGCTATAAGTCACTGCATACTTGGTATGAGTGGCTAACTTTGCCCATTGAAAAGCGATGTGCGGCCACGTGAGACAAACACTCGATAAGAAGGCTATCAGCCAAGGGTTTTGCAGATATTGACTATCAAATGTCAAAAAAATCGACATGAGAACTGCTAGCCCTGCTATGTACGCGAATGTACGCGGTGCATAGGAGTAGTAGGCGATCTTTCTTAGTGTATCGTTAGTAAACTGATAGTCAGAAGCCAAATAGGGATACCTTCGAAACGTATTCGTTAGGTTAATAATGTAACAAATACTACGTTATTGGCGTATTTTGTCTGTTATTTTGAGCATTTTATTGCAAGTTTATGTACTCAATTGTAGACATTGCGCTCAACGACTATGTACCTTAAAGGTGATAACTTAAATCAATATCAGGTAAGGGCATGATAGACAGCTCTTCAAATTCTAAAAATAATTAAACGCTGTGATTGACTAATAATAAGTGGGCAAATCTTATGAACCAGGTTCAAGCAAAGACGATAGAGCTGCAAAACTTTTCTGTGACAGATTTAATGAGCAAAGAAGTATTATGTGTTTATGAAGGGTGGACGATACAGCGATTGGCTGAGTTCTTTCTTAAAAATGAAATAAGTGGTGCGCCCGTTATTGCCTCAGACCATGAATTGGTTGGGGTTGTCAGTGTTTCTGACATATTTCGTTTTGAAAATTCTGATGATGAAACAAAAAGTGAAGCACTCCGCCGCTGTTACCGTGATAGTACTGGAATCGATATTGCTAGTCGAGAAGACTTAATTAATTGGAGTAAAAATTCACAAGGTAGCTGTACGGTTCACCAAATTATGACGAATGACGTTATTAGCGTCGGTTGCGAAAGTACGCTGAGTGAGGTGTCTGCGATTATGATAGAGAGTGATATTCATCGCGTTTTTGTGACAGAAGACGAAAAAATAATTGGTATCGTTTCCGCTTTGGATATTTTGCGAAAGCTACCCATGGCGCAGCATAAAAAACAGGGACATGCTTAATAGTACGGTGAAGAATGAATTCGGGGAGTGATTAATGGAATTGAAATTGAGGAGTAATTCAAAAATCAGTCTTTCTTCCAGTTTATAATAATATTAATTAGAGTAACCTACCGACCCTAGTATGAAAGATATAGCAGCAGCTTTCACAACTTGCACGTGACGCGAATACACCTATTAAGCCGACGGTCGGTAATATGCTTGCATCGATAATAAACTCTAATTTTACGACTATAAGAAATCGTCAGAGTTTTGCTTGCTTGGATGTGCCTTAGCCTTTAATAAGATGATTGACGACGAGAGCAGCAGATTCTTGACGCGTCAGTCTGTTATTACTTTTAATATGTACTTCAGGGCTCAATGGCTTTTCATAGGGGGAATTGATGCCGGTAAATTCCTTAATTTCACCCGCCCGCGCTTTTTTATATAAGCCTTTTATATCTCTATGCTCACAAACGGCTAGTGGAGTATCAACAAAAACCTCGATGAAGTCACCGACGTTAAATAAAGCTCTGACCTTGTCACGGCTAGCACGAAAGGGCGAAATGAAAGCACATAATACAATCAGTTCTGCATCGACCATTTGCTGTGCAACATGGCCTATGCGGCGAATGTTTTCTTCCCTATCTTGCTTACTAAACCCCAAGTCTTGGCATAAACCGGTGCGTACAATATCACCATCTAGGCTACTGGTTTTAAGACCAAGTGCATTAAGTTGTTTTTCAACTTCACTGGAGAGGCTGGATTTTCCGGCTCCGCTATAACCCGTAAACCAAATCACACTGGGCTTTTGCTTAATCATATTATTCACTTAATTAAATCAATTGCTGGGCTGTTGGAATTGTATTATTTCATACTTTCACTAAATCGTAGGTCGACAATGTTAAAATTAGAGCTGGATCATTTCTTTATTCTTGTAGAGCCTGGAGTAAAGGTAGCGAATCTACTGGTTGAACTAGGGCTGGAAGAAAGCTTTAGCCGAGATCACCCTGGCCAAGGTACTTCAAATCTCTGTTTTCGCTTTTCGAATAGCAAACTTGAATTATTATGGCTGCGCGACGAAGATGAAGCCAATAACGGCCCCGCGAAAGGGTTGAAGTTTCCAGATCGTTACAGTAATAGAGAGGCTTCTCCTTTTGGTCTTATTTTTAATCGAAAAGCCAGTACCGATAATACTAGCGACTTAGCAATGCCTTTCGACGGCTGGCGTTATCAGCCTGATTATTTTCCTGCACCAATGGCTTTTCATGTGGGTAATAACTCTGACAACTTGATCGAACCTTTATGTATTTATATTCCTTTTATGGAGCCTGTAAAACGAGAGGTTGATTTAACCCGCGAAAAGGGGCACTTCAACGCTATTAGTCATGTGCATATCCATGTGCCAGTAGAATTATTATCACAAGAATTAGCCATAGCCAGCCAAGCTGAAGGATTAACCGTCGAGCGTAGTGCAGAGCACTTAATGGAGGTTACTTTTACTCGTGCTAGCAATGATACGAGTAAAAGTAATACTTGTGTTTCAAGTAAAGATCTGAGGCCTGACCTTCCGCTTATCTTGCATTGGTAATTAGAATTTCATTCATCGAATTTACGGGTTACTTATTTAATGCGGTAAGACTCAGTGATACGTGAAACTCCTGCAATACTGAGCAATAATATCAAGTATGTGAAATCGAATGTGCCACCGGCATTACTGTTTGGTGAATCAATTGTCGACGAGATATTATTTCTTATAGGCGATGGCGGGGTATATGGGATCAATGGGGTCTCCCTTATATCGAAAACTTGGCTTCTGGTGTACTTAAATTAAGATAAATCAATTGAGGACTATGAAGCTAGGTTAAAGCAAGCTAATTCAAAGCTCCTAGGATACTACATTGCCATAGGTCATAGTGCTAAATTATCTCTGATTGCGGCAGATTGTCAGTGCTTTGGTGCGACATTTTTAGCGCCTTCAGGAAGGAGGAATTCGAGAGAGGAATAAAACAATTCAGCAGATTGTGCAGCTGGAATATCTATCTTACGTCGATCAGCTAAAACATAGAAATTGCATGAATCTAAATCAGTGTTTAAAGAATTAGGAAAATTAAAGAATGATAGTATTAGTTTTGAATGATTGAATGCTGGGGTTATCTGAAAAGCTGAACTGCCATATTGTTGATAGGAATTCCCTGGCACTAGATAAGGGTTTCCACCCTCAGACATATTCCAGTTTTCAGCTAAAATCGAATTGGGTTCAATATAAGCGAGTAAATTCTCAGAATCAAAGACAATCGTGCTATCCAACTCGGATGTACTGTAAGCTAGCGTTGAAAATTGAACTGAAAGTAAGACTAATAATAGATGGTGAAAGCGCACTTTAGATCTCTCTAAATAGAAAACAATCTCCAATTCTAGCAGATATAAATTGTTAGAGCTTAACCTAAAAAGAAATGTGCCCATGATGATCATTACAAATGCAGGTGAGTACGCCTTACCTGACTTTCATTCTTTCAATAGGTAGGGAATTCTCTTCAATATGGTAGAATGCTACCCAATCGGACAACGACCCTAATACTGGGCTGTCCTTAGTCCCAATCAGTACATTTTATTAGCATATTTAAGAGTCCCCTTCATGCATCCAGCAGAGTTCAAAACCCTACGCGAATCCCTTGGCCTTACCATCTCAACTTTAGTTAAAGTGATTGACGTTGATGAGCGCACACTGCGTAAGTGGGAATCAGGTAAGAAACAGCCACCGCAGGGCGTTGTAGATACCTTGGTGGGTTTCGATGACTTAGTCAATAAAACCGTTACTGAAATTTTTAACAAACATCAAGAGTCGATGAAAAATGGCGGCCAGCAAGGTGTGGTACTTGAGCGCTTTGTTGAAGCTGAAGATTTAGCGGCGGCTTATCCTGCATTTGCAGCACTACCAACCATGACGTTTGGCGTGGTGTTATTTCGTGTTAGACAGAAGTTCATCGACTTAGGTGTACCTGTCTCAATCATCTACAAAAAAGCGTAAGGGCAGATCGATGGAATACCGTAAGCTCGGCAGAACCGACTTAGATATTAGTTTAATTGGTTTAGGCACAATGACTTGGGGTTTACAAAATACCCAAGCTGAAGGCTTTGAACAGATGGATTATGCGCTGGAACGTGGCATAAACTTCTTCGATACTGCCGAGATGTACGCTATTCCTCCTAGCCCTAAGACTTATGGTACAACTGAGTCGATTATTGGAAACTGGTTTCAAGCCAGAGGTAGCCGAGATAAGGTAATCTTAGCGTCTAAAATTGCGGGCCCAGGTTTAGACTGGATTCGTGATGGCAAGAACCACATCGATAAAGCTAATATTTTAGCTGCTGTCGAAAGCAGCTTGGGCCGTTTAAAAACCGACTACATCGACTTGTATCAAATGCATTGGCCAAATCGTGGTTCGTACCACTTTGGTAAAACTTGGGATTTCGCCCCAGAGTTTGATCCGCAAGCGGAAGAAGATAATTTCTTAGAGTGCTTACACGTTTATCAAGGCTTAATTAAAGACGGTAAAATTCGCCATATTGGCCTATCCAATGAAACCGCTTGGGGCATGAACAAGTGGCTTCAGTTAGCGGAAAAACACAACCTGCCACGCATGGCGAGTATTCAAAATGAGTATTCATTATTGTGCCGCAACTTCGAACCTGATTTAAGCGAAATCGCGTTAAGCGAAGATTGTGGTCTATTAGCGTGGTCGCCATTAACTCGTGGAATTTTAAGCGGTAAGTACTTAAATGGCGCTCAGCCAGAGGGCGCTCGTTTAACTATTGAAACACGGGTAGAGCATAGAAAAAGTGCAGCCGTTGATGCGGCTACTGCTGCTTATATTGATCTGGCCCAGCGCTATAATCTTGACCCTTGCCAAATGGCCATTGCCTTTGTAAATCAGCAAAAGTTTGTGAGCTCTACCTTAATTGGTGCTACGACGATGGCGCAACTTAAGAGTAATATAGACTCGATTAATGTGACGTTAAGTGATGAAATATTAAACGAAATAAAGTTGATTCGTCGCAAATATCCTATGCTTTTTTAAGCATTAAAGAAAAGATTTAGACGGAGTAAAACAAATATGAACGACAAAACAAATTATCAAAACAACCCGTTACACGGTATTGGCTTAGGCAAGCTGATAACAATACTGTCTGATCATTATGGCTTTGAAATCTTGTATGCTTACTTAAACATTAATTGTTTTAAGACTAAGCCGAGTATTGAATCGAGTGAGAAGTTTCTTAAGAAAACAGATTGGGCTCGTGAAAAGGTTGAAAGCTTTTACCTGTATGAATACAAAAGTCTGCCTCGTGCGTCGGCTCAAGAGTTTGCATTACCACCAAGAGACCGAACGATCCCTCTAGATCAAGAGTGTGGTGAGCCAAACGTGTTAAGCTTAGAAGATGCAGAGCAGTTGCGTGAGAAGCGCGCTAAGAAAGCCGCTGAATTTGGCAATGGCACTGGCTATCGCCATGGTAAAAAGTTTGGTGGCGAGAAAGATCGTAGTAAGACGACGCCTTATCGAACTAAAAAACCTGCTGCTCGTGGGCAGTCAAACAGCTCTTCAAATAGTTCTTCTAGTCCTTACGGTGGTGATTCGTCGCGAGCGCAAGAACAAAAGACCACAAAACCTTTTGGTGGCAACTCTTATTCAAACTCGTTTGATAAGAAAGATTCGAACAGAAAAAAACCATCAACGGATAGCTCCGACCCTTGGGGAACCAAGAATAAATAATTCTTTGGGGATAATAATCTGGCTAGTGAGTGAGTCAGATTATTAAAAAATCATTATTCTCAATATCACCGTTAGTTATCCTGTCATAGAGTGACTGTAACTAGTTCTTTGTTCTTATTTTGTACTTTAATAACTTCTAAATAGACTGACACTGTAGTTTTGCTAATTAAGGCCGCATATAATCTTTCGAAATTACTCGACCATATTAATACAGGAGTTAATATATGGGATTCGCTCAAAGTACAACAGGCCATTATTCCGCTATAGACTTGAAAGTTGCTCAATATTTTCCAGAATCTAAATTAAAAGAATTATACCAGTCACTCGATAATGATCCTGAATTTTATGGGGCGGGTGTTACGTTTATTGGGTATAAGAACGAGCCTTTTAATATTTCTATTGACCCATTAAGATCTACAACGATATTTGACTTCAAGGTTTTAAGAGCAAGTTGCCGAGCAGACGGTAAGGTAGTTTATATTCGAGAAATATTACTGCCAAAGAACATTTCAAATACGGAAGTCGTTGCTAATACCAAAGCTTCGTTAGGGCGTGAAGTTACAAGTACTATTTTAAGTTGTACAGGTACAGCAGTTAGTTGGGTTCTGGTTATTGCGGAGGCGGGAGGTGGTGCTGTTACTTTTGGTGCTGCTTGGGCTGCAATGCCATTGACTGTGACAGCTACAATGGCTTCGACATTCCAGTGTGGCGTCGCTATCGGGCGTACCTCGAACGTTTTGAATGGCAAAGCCCACTATAATAAATGGCTTGATGCCTCGCCCGTGTATTCAGTGCAACAATGACTGCATTAAATATAATCCAAATTGCTGATGTAGTTAAAACATTAGGAAAACAGGCTTTGCTATATAAAGTATTGAGCAAGAATGGTGTTAAGTCGGGTAATTTTATATCAATGTATAAAAACATGCCAAGAGCATCGAGGAAAAGACTTGCTGAAGAAATATTGATGCTTGATGAACGAAGAGTTAATAAAAAGTCAAAAAATTTTAAAGCAGGTTTTGAATGGGACAAAATTATTAGATGATGGCACAAAAGCGATTAAAGTATATCGTCAGGTTCAAGTTCAGCAATTAATGGCGACTAAGTTTTTAGAAATACTAGGCTCTGGTATTACAGTAAAGGGCGGTCGGTCAGATGCCTTATAATGGCGTTAAATAATTCACTCGGATTTATAATCGGCTTTGGGGAGAGTAAATGAATTTAATTAAAATAGGACGTTTATTTAGTTGCATTATTGTGTGCAGCTTTATTATTGCATGTGCAGATAATAAGCCTCTACACATACCTATATATCTTCAAGATACTCTAAAAAATGGAAGTTTAGGCCCTAAGTTAGCGATTATTCCGACGGGGACAGGAGTAGTTGGCGGTGAAGAACTTATCCTCTTTAAAAATCATAGTCCTCAACATAAGGTCATTTCAACACAAGAATTTGCAATGGGTATCGCAGAAGTAACGTTTAAAGAATACGATGCTTTTTGTAAATCAACCTTTATTCATTGCCCAGACGATAACGGTTGGGGAAGAGAAGATCAGCCGGTTATATAATGTTAGCTGGTTAGATGCGATGGCTTATACCGAATGGTTAAGTGAGCAAACAAATCAAGTTTATCGTTTACCCAGTGAAGCTGAGTGGGAATACGCTGCTCGCGGTGGAACATCGACCAATTATTGGTGGGGTGATGAATACATTCAAGGAATAGATCATTGCGATAGAGATTTAGGCGGTTGTCCTGAGGGAACTGAATTATCTAAGCCAGGACCAGCAGGTCGATTCAAAGCAAATTCATTTGGTTTATTTGATGTAACTTCGAATTTACTTGAGTGGGTATTGGATTGCTACTCGTCAGATCATAGGAGAGCTACATAATACTATGGAGGCTCGTTTAGATGGGGGTTGTGGAGAAAAAGTATTTAAGGGCTCTAGTTGGTTGACTGCTCAGCCTTATGTTCACATCTTTTTAAAAGAGGAGGGCTTGACAGTAACGATAAAGGTCGTGATATAGGCTTTCGAGTTCTAAGAGAAATTAAGCCATCACAGGGTTCAATCCTCACAAATTAATTCAACAAAAGGACGTTAAAATGAAATTTGATTGCCCAGCATGTCAAAAAAATATCAATAATATGGATATTAAAGAGCGCCGCCGTAAAGGTATTTTTAAACAAGCGCAATGCCCTGAGTGTAATGCTTGGTTGCGTATGAACCCTATGATGGAGAGCGTTAAAACCGTAGGCTTGCTAGTATTGCTAGTGGCAAGTTTATTGAACATTTTTAAAGTAATGCCAGCATTAGGAACGGAGTTATCAATAGCAGGTGTGATCGGCGTTAGCTTAGCATTATTTGTTACGCTCACCGCGAAAATGGAAAAAGTGTAGTACTACCCCTTCAATTTTAAATAGCATTTTTGGAGCTGTCTTCTCTCTTAGTACAACTTCTTATCTAAGGGGGAAGATAGGTCAATATAGGGCTCAAAATACTACTAAAAGCCTAAATTGATGTGACCCAAAAGCTCTTTTTGGATATAATTACATCAATCCCACGCTCCACCTTCAAATATGTAGTTTATACAGGTAACCGAATGGCTTTTTTTGATTTAGAAACCCCAGAAAACAACGAAACAGATAATCTAGTATGGTTGGGTCACCTTAGCCCAGACAGCGATACCATTGGCTCTGCTATCGGTGCTGCTGAGTTATTTGGTGGTGAGCCGCGTCGTGCTGGTGAATTGAACAAAGAAACGGCATTTGTGGTTGATTATTGCGGTGTTGAAGTGCCTAAAATGATCGCTAAAGTCGACGGTCAGAAAGTAGGCTTAGTTGATTTCAACCAAAAAACACAGCTTCATAAAGATGTTGATAATAACGATATCGTTGCGATTATTGATCACCACGCGATTCAAGATCAACCGATTACCTTTAATACGGCCATGTCTGTTGATATTCGTCCTTGGGGCAGCGCAGCGACTATCCTAGCGGATCGTTTCGAGAAAATGGGCAAAGTGCCAAGCGCTACGACGGCTTGTGTTCTGTTAGCAGGCATTTTGTCTGATACCTTGATTTTCGAATCACCGACGACTTGCTCAGTTGATAAGCCATTCGCAGAGAAGCTAGCCAAAATTGCGGGCATTGAAGATTTATACGCGTTTGGCCAAGCGATGATGGAAGCGAAGTCTGACCTTGCTGACGTTTCAACTTATGACGTATTGAAAGGCGATTTCAAGCATTACGAAATCAATGGTAAGAAGGTCGGCTTTGGTGTTGCTGAAACATTATTACCAGGTCAGTTGCTTGACCGTAAAGCGGATCTTTTAGCTGAAATGAAAGGCGAGAAAGCGAAGCAAGGTTTGGACTTTATCTTTTTCGCAATCGTTGATACTAAAACAAAAAACTCGCACTTGGTTATCTACTCTGACGCAGAAGCTGAGCTTGCTGCAACGGCCTATGGTGAAGCGACTGCCGATCAGTTGATGTATCTACCGGGTATGATGTCTCGTAAGAGTCAACTAATGCCAGCAGTTCAAGCGGTTCTTTCTGCTTAATGAACTTTAAGATTTAGGCTAGAGCGTTGAAATAAGCGTTAAGATCAGAGCTACTAAAAAGGCGAACAGCAATGTTCGCCTTTTTTTGTGTCTGCCAAAAAGTGAATAAGCTTATCAAAAACAAAACGAAAAGGAACATACTCACCAAAGGCAATGCGCTTCATCTTTTGATATTTGGCCGCCATCTCGCCCTCTTTACTGAGCATGACGGCGCTATTAAATTGTTGCACGTCATTAGAAGTCGCTGGGTTTTTAATGCGTTCAATATCTTGGAAAATAAGATCAATATTAAGCAAATTAATTTGGCTTTGGTAGGCTTGAGCAATCTGCTCTCGATCTAGGTAAGCTTTATATTTAGCTTCGGGCCAAATCACGATTTTGGCGCCTGCACTGGCTAAACGTTCAGTCATCGCCATTTCGAGTGGATAAGCTCGGCTATAGCCTGGAAGAATAACCTGTTCTTTTAAACTAGGAATTTCATTAGGCTGAACTAGTCCTAAACGAACGGTTGGCCACGTATCTATTTTGTCTTTCCAGTGAGCATTCGCTTGCCAGCCATAAGAAAACCACAAAGCTAATAAGAGTATTGCGACGGCATAGGGCCATGTATTGAAGTAGGGCCACGCATTGAATAAGCTAGCGCGGTTTTCCTGGTCAGAAAATAATACCGATAACAAACGAAATATGACGATATTACTGAGTGCAATTATGGCGTCTAAACCATACACGCCAGTCCACTCGACTGCTTGAATTGCGGTTATAAACTGTCCTTGGCTTTCTGCCAAGTGAACGGTAAAGATCATGGGGTAAAGAGAAAATACAGACACCACAATGAGCGGAAATAAAAGACACTCTTGTATGCGGGAAGCGTTCTTGAGTATTTTAAATGACAGAGTAATTAACGCAAAGAGCTGAGCGCAGTAAAACCAAAAGAACAGAGCGATTAAGCTACTGGTAAAAAAATTATAGCTTTAGACAGCATTAAAAAATAATAACAATAACTTGCACTGAGAAAAGACTAAACGGTGATTAAACGAGAAAATAACTTTACATAAGCGGACATTATTGATAGAACAATAGAGGAACAAAGTATAAGTTAGAACATAATAGTTGAACTTAAAAACGGTATAGAGAGAAGTGCGCCAGACAAGGCGGCCATTAGTATTAAAAGTGGTTGCGATATTATCTTCTGATTTACGTGACCCAGAGGAACACTTTGATTTTGCATAGATTTGTTTATTAGTCGTTGGCTAATGTGTTTTTTAGGCTTTGAAGTTTTTTTGTTTTTTGCTCGGAACTCAGTTGCGTATTTTCTTTAATGGCGCGGCGCTGCAATAAATAATAGGAAATGGCACGTTGTTTACCAAATAACTGATGAGCGATATCTTTTCCAAGAAAGTGGTTTTGGCGATCGGTTTTGTTTTTAAATGTAAATATTTTGTTGGAAAGTTGTGTGTGCTCATGCATAGGAAGGTTGTAGGCTTGTGTACATATGAGTATCAGTAGCGGATTGAAGCTGATAAAAACGATGTGAGTTTTGATAACTGATTAGATATACGAGGAAATTTTTAGAATAAAAACTGAATACGTTGAGTGAAAAAGATTCCATTGATGGCACTAAAGGATTTTGAAAAGTGAGAAGAGCTAGAAAAGCCAGCGGCCAGTGCTGCATCGGTAATTGAATGGCCAGTGGCTAAATGAATGATGCCAATGAATACACGATAGCGTAGGCGATATTTTGTAATCGGTATTCCCATTTGCTCTTTAAAGAGCTTTTCTAATCGAGAGGGTGATAAGCAGACTTCATCGGCAAAGTTTTTAACCGTTAAATTTTTTCGAACGGTCGATCGAATTCTTTGGACGACTTCTATAATACGCTGATCAAATTCTTGAAACAGGTGATGCTCTAAGTGTGGTTGAATAATAAACCCTCTTAACATACTGAACACTTGCTCAGGTGAGGGGGAGGTCTTACGAATGTGTAATAACGTTTCTATTAATGTTGCTTCATCTGGATGACCCACATGTACACAATCACGGGCGTAGGACATGGTATTTTTAAGAGAAAAATAGTCTTGCGTCAAAGGTGCTAAGTAGTAAATTGCGATCACGGAACCATTGGTATCAATGTGCGCTTTATCAAAGCTGCTGCCCGCTTTTACTAAGCAAGACTTGGTCACTAAAGTATTGCCATCTTCTAACAATATTTTAAGATTACCTTGTAAGCAAATAATAAGTTTGTCAGAGACAACGGCATGTTCTCTATGTGGCGCTGGATCGGTGCCAAGATATAACAGTTGGTTTATCCATATATAGAGTTTTCGACTGATTGGATGCAGCTCGGTCATAACCTGTTCACTTTTTTATTTTTATTTTTATATTTCTATGTACATGGCCTGTGGCCAAGAGGGATGACTAAAAAGTGATTATTAAAATAAGATAAAAGCCATTGTCACAAAGCCTTAAGGTACTGTATATAAAGTAATAGCACTAAGGTTTATGAAAATGACTTCAAGTCGTCTATCTATTCTTAATCAGCAAATCAGTAATTGCACGTATCTCTGTACTCAGACACAGCACTGTTTGCAGCATGATCAGGTCCGCATAAAAAGAGAGGCAAGACGAGGTCCCCACCAAATAATGGATGACTCCGGAGAAACAAAACCAGGCACAATAGCAATAGCCCCCATTGTTCCTGTCGTTCCCGTTGGGAAATGGATCGTACCTCCTCCAAAGCCGTTTACTGATCTTGAAACGGATTGCGTTGATACCGAATAAGGGCCAGCTTCCGCTTCTAAGGACGAAATCGTCGGGTTTGGACCTCGACTGAAGTCACATTCACCTTCGCAAGGTGTCGGCTCTGGAATAGGGTCTACGGGTTCTGGGCTAGGGGTCCAACTTAAGGCATTCATAGATACAAGTAGTACACTTGTACCCAGAGACAGTTTCTGAAGGATAGATTTGTTCATGGGTTCAACCTTTAAAAGTATTGTTATTATTTTTTGATAGTCAGAAAATTTGCATCTTCAACCATCCTAACCTTCGATAGTACGGGAGTTGAAAAAGGTTCGCTTTCACGAATTAGCACTTATTAGATAAGCCTCTTCATGCTTTGGTTTCTTCCATTTTGGCATAGGACAAAAAGTTGAGCTTGGTCATCTTTTGTATACATCTTTTAGGCCCACTGCACGGTTAAGGTTAAATACGGTAGCCAGCAGTTCAAGCGGTTCTTTCTGCTTAGAGCTTTATAAAGGCTTAGGTTGAAATCTAAGATCGAGTACAAAAAGGCGAACAGCAGTGTTCGCCTTTTTTTGTGTCTGCCCAAAAAGTGAATAAATAAAACGTAGATGTATTTTATAGGGCCTTCAATATGTTTATTATATGCATCCTCTACCATACCGCCACCTGCTTTCCTTGGTAAATTTTGGCTGTACCTATCTGACTTTCCTATTGGCTTTAGTTTCATATGTCATTAATTTACTGTACTAAATTGAATTTAACTTAACTCTCTCCTTTGTCAGTAACCATTAGATTAGAAATTGAGCTAGATCATTATTGTCTTATTGTTCTTCATAATATGCATTCTGAACTTCAAACACAGTTAAAAAGTTGAGCTTGATCATTATTTGTATGCAGGCCTTGCTATACGATCAACTTGAGAAATAAATTTGTAGCAATAACTCTATTCAAAATTTATTTTTCCAACGCTTATGGCGTTCTAAAGAATAACGTATTTTAAAATGGCGTACTTAAACATAACGTATTTGAAGATAGTCACCGTGTTCATGTTTCTTACGAGTGCCACCGGTAAATTAAGAGTGGTCAGTGGTATGTAAGTTTCATCTAGCACCGATGATTTTTAACCAAAAGATACGTAAAAAATTTTACCTAAAAGAGTGGATTACAAGTATGAAACGTAATATGAAAAAAATCAGTCAATGCTTAGCAGCTATGGTCGTCCTCGCTGGATTCTCATTCACTGCACAGGCGCAAACAGATGTTGATAGCTTACCCCGAGTGAAACAACAATTAGTTGATCCACCGATGCTACCTGAGCATGACCAAGTATCTACTGGTCAGAAAGTTGTGCAGGTAAAAATGGAAATCATCGAAAAAAAGATGGTTATCGATGAAGCAGGAACAGAAGTCTGGGCATTTACCTACAACGGTACAGTACCAGGGCCAATGATTGTTGCTCACCAAGGGGACTACATTGAACTAACACTGGTTAATAAAAGCCAAAACTCCATGGTGCACAACATCGACTTTCACGCTTCAACAGGTGCAATGGGCGGTGGTGCCTTAACTGATATCGCACCGGGTGAAGAGGTTGTTTTACGCTTTAAGGCGACAAAATCAGGTGTTTTTGTTTACCACTGTGCACCAGGTGGCATCATGATTCCATGGCACGTTGCTCGTGGTATGAGTGGCGCAATTACCATCCTTCCTAAAGAAGGTCTAACTGATGGTGACGGCAACTCTCTAACTTACGATCGTGCGTACTACATTGGTGAGCAAGATTACTACATTCCAAAAGATGAGAATGGTAAGTACAAAAAATATGCGACAGCTTCTGCAGGAATGTCTGATGAGTTAGAAGTAATGAAAACTCTAACACCTTCACACATTGTATTTAATGGCAAAGTGGGTGCTTTAACAGGCAAGAATTCACTAAAAGCGAAAGTGGGTGAAAACGTTTTGATTCTTCATACTCAAGCAAATCGCGATACACGTCCTCACTTAATTGGTGGCCACGGTGATTATGTTTGGGAAAGAGGTTCATTTATTAACGCACCGCAGCGTGATTTAGAAACATGGTTTATTGCTGGTGGTAGTGCAGGTGCAGCCTTGTATGAGTTCAAACAGCCAGGTACTTACGCATACGTTAACCACAATCTAATTGAAGCCGTAATGAAAGGCGCAACTGCTATCTTCAATGTTGAAGGTGAGTGGAATGATGACCTTATGACTCAGTTAGTTAAACCACGTCATATCAAAAAGTAAGCAATGAATATTCGCAAAGTGATTGCGGTTCTGTTGGCACTCCCTATTTCAATCTTAACGATTGAAGTCAGTAGTGCCGCACAAGAGGATAATCAATTGAGTGCAATTGATTATCCCTTGATTTCAGTTCCAGCAGGAAGTTATACCTTATTAATCCCAGATAATAACTTTTTTAAGTTAGATCATCTGGAGAAAAAGGTGGCCTTTGACTCCGCTTTCCAGATAGGAAAGTTTGAAGTAAGCAACCGCCTTTGGAACGAGTGCTTTAAATTTAAAGGGTGTAATAGACCCGCTACGTTAAGAGAAGGTGAAACGCTTGATTCACCGGTTGTAAGAATTAATTGGCACGATGCTTATGCTTTTTCTAAATGGTATTCTTCACATACCAATAAGTATTATCGTTTGCCTACCGAAGAAGAATGGATTTATGCCGCACATTTAGGCAAAGATCATCGTAATATCGAAATTCAATATGACTATTCGGATTTACAAAAAATCCGGAACATCTCAAAAAGAACGATGCCCCTTGGTTCATTTAAAGAAAACGCAATTGGTTTTTCTGATTACCAGGGCAATGTTTGGGAATGGACGCTTACCTGTTGGTATGCCTCTAAAGATAAGAAGTTAAAAGACTACTCAATTGCCGAATTGAATACACCTCGTGCCTGTACTACCCGAATTGTACAAGGTGAAAATCGATCACATATCCCTGATTTTATTGTAGATACTTATAGTGGTGGTTGTGCAACGTTAGAACCTGCCGCAAATTTAGGCTTTCGTTTAGTATTAGAGGAAACCAAATGAGAACGTTATTTTTAGTTTTATGCTGTTATTTTTTTACGCCTGCTTGGGCAGAGCTGTCAGCCCCCCCTCAAGTAACGGGTGCTGCATTAATCGGTGGGGCTTTTAGTTTAATTGATCATACGGGGACCGCGGTTACTGAAAAAAACTTTCAAGATAAATACATGCTGGTTTTCTTTGGCTTTACAAATTGCCCCAGTGTTTGTCCACTTGGCCTTAGCCGAATGATACGCGCACTAAAACAGATAGATGATTTTGAAAGTAAAATAACCCCTGTTTTTATCACGGTTGACCCAGAGCGTGATACACCAGAAAGAATGACTACCTACCTTGGCCATTATCATTCTAGCTTTGTCGGGCTAACAGGCAGTGAAGAGCAACTTGAGCAAGTCAAAACAGCTTATCGGGCTTATTCGTTCAAATCAAAAGATCCTGATTCTGATAACTATAGCTATGATCATAGTTCGATGATTTACCTGATGGATAAGCAAGGGCAGTACATTACGCACTTTTCAGATCAAACCTCTGTTGATGAAATGAGCGTGATCGTACAAAAAAATATGCAAACCCACGATTAAATTGACTGAGTTAAGCGGTCTTCACTCGTAATGAGCGTTATAATTATCTTATGTAAGAGTATTAATCATAGGATGGGCGCTAGCGGTGAAGAGTGAAGTAGGTTGTTGGGTTACCTGTTCTGAGTGCCAAGGTCGTGGCCGCAAGAGTAAGCGCTTGCGCAAAAAAGTACGATTGAACTTTCAAAGGGCCTTAGAAGCATTTGAAAAATCAAATGGTGACGGCCCAGCTCCCGTACGCCCAAAACCTCATCTCGATCTATGCTCACACTGTTCAGGCTCAGGCTTGTTCCGCAGTCCTGAACACTCTTTGTCAGATATAATTCCGGATACTAAAAATTATCCAAAGGTTGCCATTATTGGTGGTGGCATTGGGGGTGTTGCTCTAGCGGTTGCTTGCTTACATCGCGGTATTCCTTTTACTCTTTATGAGCGCGATAGCGGTTTTGAAGCACGCTCTCAAGGTTATGGACTTACGCTACAGCAAGCCAGTAAAGCCATTGAAGGCTTGGGTATATTTTCGTTAGCGCAAGGCATTGTTTCGACGCGACACGTTGTACACAATACTGAAGGTCGAGTCTTGGGCGAATGGGGAGTAAGAAAATGGGTTCCTACAGAAGCACAGGCTGAGCCTAAGCGTACAAATATTCATATTGCGAGACAGTTGTTACGCAAAGCACTGCTTGAACAGCTCGGTGAGCAATTTGATGAGTCATCAGATGAGCCATTAGACAGTCAAATAAAGAGCCGAGTACAATGGAATCACCAGCTAATCGATCTCAAACAAAGAGCCGACAAGCACAGTAATGGCAAGGGTGTTGAGCTTAACTTCCAGGTTCAAGTTCAAGATGAGAAAACAGGTCTTTGGCATAAACAAAATCAAACCGATTACGCAGATCTGGTTGTCGGTGCCGATGGCATTCGCAGCGCTGTACGAAAAACATTAATCACAGAAGGAACGTCACCGTTACAATATTTAGGCTGTATTGTGATTTTGGGCATTTGCCCTCTAGCCGACATTAAGGATGAGTATGATGATGTTCTAAAAACTGATTCTATCAAAAGTGACTTGTTAGATTCTGCAACGGTATTCCAAACCGCTAATGGCCATGAACGTATGTACATAATGCCTTTTACTTCCAATTCAGTAATGTGGCAACTGAGTTTTCCGATGGAAGAAGGTGACGCTAAACAGTTAAGTGCTCAAGGCCCAGAAGCCTTAAAGCAAGAAGCGATAAAACGCTGCCAATGGCATTCCCCTATCCCTCAAATTATAAAAGCAACTCAAGCTCAGCAAGTATCGGGATACCCCGCTTACGATCGAGCACTGCTTGAACCGAGTCAGCTAGAAAAAGGCCTTCACGCAACCCTAATAGGAGATGCTGCGCATCCGATGAGTCCGTTTAAAGGCCAAGGAGCCAACCAAGCACTGCTGGATGCTTTATCGCTAGCGCGCACCATCACCAGAGCCTGTCGACCCCAATCAAATTGGCGAGAAGCGGGAATTAGGGCAAGTGTATTAACCGAGTTTGAAACAGAAATGCTACAACGCAGTTCAAAAAAAGTGAAAGAATCCGCAGAGGCCGCTGAGTTTTTACATACCGATAGCGTATTAAATGAAAGTGATGCGCCTAGAGGGCGGAATGTAACTTCTAATGATTAGTTAATAAAGTGTTTATTAGCACGACCTATGCATGATAGTAAGATTATTTATATTCAAGTATAGTTCGGTTAGCGCTGATTTTGACTTACTTATAATTACTTTTTCACAAAATTAGTTTTGATATTTTAAAAGGATTTTCGATGTATAACTGCCCTCACTGTAAGAAGAGTTCTATAAGTACGATCAGTAAGCTTTTTACCGGATCAGCCTTAACCAAGACATGTTCACGTTGTCAAAGAGACTGGAGTGTTTCTTGGATATCAATGCTATGGCTTCTGTTTCTATTGATACCTAATTTTTTCACAAACGAACTCAGTCTAATTCTTGGTGGAGCATTTGTTAGTTTGGTTGGTATTGTATTTTTTACTCCGGTAGTAAAAAGGTAGAGATAAATACTCATGAAGTTATAAGTTTTTATATTAAACAATACTCAAGGAAAACTAGGTTTGAAAGTAATTATTGCCGTGCTAATTCTCTTATTGGCAGCTTGTGATAAATTTGAGAATCATATTTACGACTGCTTGAATTTTGACGGCCCTGTTTTTGATGATACGAACATACCTGTGGCCGTATTGAATGAAGAATACTTTTCAGAAACAACAGTATCGATTGTGAATGATAATTATGACGACTGGTACACTTATGAGTTTGATTTTATTGGTGAGTTGCCTTACGGGCTTGAATTTGTAGTTGATAATGATAGACGCTCTATAAAAATTATAGGAACACCTCTGCAAGTTGGATACTATAACTTTAAAATAAACGTAAAGGTTTCTGAGCCTGAAAGTCCAAATGATAATCAATATTATGAAAATACTCAGATTGAGGATCCTTTTACTGAAGAACCATACGATGATGGAGATGATTTGTGTAGGAGTCGTCAATCAAAGGAATTCACGTTAGAAGTAAAAGCATTCACCTCATAGTAATGGCGTAGTTCTCTCTTTACTTCGTCATTACTTATAGGGGCATCAAACTCTTAAAAAGAAAATGGGCGCATAATATGCGCCCAGGGGTGCTATTTAAGATTCGCCGCACTAGTCAATTTACGTTTATCTTTTTTGTCGTTACGCTTTTCTTTCAATGTTCGTTTGGGCTGCTTTTTAACGTTCTTAGCCATGATGACTTCCTCAAAAATTCAGTATTAAATCAGTATTAAAGTAATTAGATGTTGTCACGCATTTAAAACTTCATATTGAATCAATGATTACCTCCCTTGGGCGGTTGAGTATTTATGATACTCAAAACCTGAAAATCAATTATTCTGCCAAAGACATCAACACTGATGTTTTGCCCTGATACCGATCCTAATAGCTCAGAGCCGAGTGCCGATAGATAAGAAACTTTTCCTGAATTCGGGTCACTGTCGTCAGGTTCGGTTAACGTTATGCGAGAACTGGTAAACGTCTGCTTATCTAATAGCTTAATCTTGCTACCTATTTGAGCTTGATACACTCGATTAATATTTCGCGTACTATTGTTTTTAAAATCTTCAACAATACGAACCAAAGAAAGGTGATTCTTCATCACGCCCCCTAATACCAATAACCAAAATATAGGCACGATTACGCGCCGCAATAAAATAACGGAATAAACATTTTTAGAATAAATTTAATTCTATAGACGGACTTGAGCGGAGTTTCGCTCAGAAGCGGGGGAGGATAGGAGAAGTTCTCCAGTAGCAGTATTTTGTAACCTTAATCATAACTAAACCAAAAATTTAATCATTAATAATGTATTAACCATACCTCAAATAATTATATAAGCAACTGATTAGACAGATTTTTAGTTTAACAGCGAAATTTTATGCTCCATTAAGTGAGTTTATCTACTTTTAATTCACTACGTTATAAGCGTGGAAGGATAGCTAAGTTGAACTACACTATGACTAAACGAATATTATCGGCGATAATTGGGGCACAGTAATGAACATAGAGAAGATCCTAGGAGTTGATTCTGAATCACCGCACATTAGTCAATTCTTTGCTGTTTTTAAGGATCTGGATAAAGAAAATGCTTTTCGACAGGAGGTGTTGCCCAGACAGTGTCGCTTAGTGTTTAGGCTTTGTGCTTTCGTTACTATAGCGATGCCCATTTTTATGCTTTCGGATTATATGATTGTAAAGCCAGCGCCTTGGAGTACCTTCTTACTGGCACAGAGACTGATCCAAATCACGGTATGTATTATCTTCTTGTTAATGATTTCACGAATCCGCAGTCATACTTCTTACGACACGCTGGTATTTAGTACGTTATTAATAATTTTTATTATTCTCGAACTGGGCTCATTTACCTTTCACGATGATTATGCGCTATATGCTCTATTCGATATCATCATTATGATCTGTTTATATGCCTCTGGAATACTGACTGTAAAGTTATCTTTAATTGTATGTGTATACCATGCCTTCATCGCTATTATCATTGTGTTATCAGTAAAGGAGCTAAATGTTCATAGCCAAATAATGATGGTACTAGGATACAGTTTGGGGAATGGTGCTGGAATACTTTTAGCCATTGCTCAACATAAAAATTCTCGTAAGCAATTTTTATTGCAGAACTCCTTACAAGATAAAACACTACAGCTTAAACAGTTTGCTTATCGTGATTCGTTAACAAATGCATTAAATAGAAGATCTTTTCAAGATCATTTTCAAGATATCGAGAAAATGGCTGTGCGACTGAGGATGAGTGATAAAAATATGTTTTTAATCGCCGCCGATATCGATTATTTTAAATCAATTAACGACAACCTTGGTCATGATGTGGGTGATAAGGTTTTGGTAGCGTTTGTTAACCTAGTAGAGTCTAACATTCGTCCGGTAGATAAAATTTATAGATTTGGTGGTGAAGAATTTATGATTGTAATACAAGAATGTGTGGAGAATATTGCAGTTCAAAGAATAAAACAGATAATGCAGTTACTCAATGACGGTAAACTTGGGGTTCAGGAGCTGAACCATCCAGTGACTTGCAGTTTTGGTATTACTCCTATTCTCGCTATTGATACGGTAGATTCGGTTTGTATTCGTGCAGATGAAGCACTCTATACTGCAAAAAACAGCGGCCGCAATCAGTATATTCTTGATCGCGGCCTTGAAAAAAATTCTCAGTAAGAAAACTTAAACAAAGCTATAGGCAGTTGACTATTTTTTTGGCGTAGAATTACGGATTAAGTAATCAAAGGCTCCTAAACTGGCTTTTGACCCTTCGCCCATGGCGATGATGATCTGTTTATAAGGAACAGTAGTCACATCACCTGCAGCAAAGATACCTGGCAATGATGTTTCGCCTTTAGCGGATACTTCAATTTCACCGCGTGGGGATAATTCGATACCAGAATCCTTTAGGAATTCGCTGTTTGGCACTAAACCAATTTGTACGAATATGCCCGCCAGTTCAATTGTCTTTATCTCATCGGTTGCACGGTCTTTGTAGTTTAATGCGGTTACGCGAGTACCGTCACCAATCACTTCCGTAGTCTGTGCTTCTTTAATGATTTCGATGTTGCCCATACTTTGTGCTTTATTAACCAATACTTGGTCGGCGCGCAGCGTATCGGCAAACTCTAATACCGTTACATGTTCTACTAAACCGGCTAAATCAATCGCCGCTTCAATACCCGAGTTACCTCCACCAATAACCGCAACGCGCTTACCTTTAAACAAAGGGCCGTCACAGTGTGGGCAGTAAGCCACGCCCTTGTTACGGTACTCTTGCTCGCCCGGTACGTTCATTTCTCTCCAGCGTGCGCCGGTAGATAAAATAACGCTGCGGCTTTTTAAGGTTGCGCCACTTTCTAAATGCACGTGAATGTAACCGTCTTCAGTTTTTTCAGCGTCAACAATGTTATCGGCTTTTTGCTCGCTCATTATGTCGACGTTGTATTCTTTAACATGTTCTTCAAGCGCCGCGGCTAGCTTTGGACCTTCGGTTTCTTTGACTGAAATAAAGTTTTCAATCGACATCGTGTCCATCACCTGACCACCAAAACGATCGGCAATAATACCCGTACGAATGCCTTTACGAGCGGCGTAGATCGCAGCAGATGCACCCGCAGGGCCACCACCAACAACGAATACTTCGTATGGCGCTTTTTCATTCAATGCGGCTGGCTTCTTTTTTCGCTGCACCGAGTCTCCAAATTTCAAGGCTACTTTCTTCAAAATTTCAGTTAATGAAATGCGGCCTTGCGTGAATATTTCACCATTTAAGAAAACACTCGGTACGGCCATAATGTTGCGTTCTGCGACTTCGTCTTGGAAAGCAGCGCCGTCGATCATGGTGGTTTTAATCTTTGGATTAATCGCCGCCATCATGTTCAAGGCTTGCACAACGTCTGGGCAGTTTTGGCAGCTTAGTGAAATAAATACTTCAAAGTCCATGTCGCCATCAAGGTTTGCAATTTGCTCTATAACGTCAGCTTCTAACTTTATTGGGTGGCCACCACTGTGTAGCAGAGCCAATACTAATGACGTGAATTCGTGACCCATCGGTAAACCGGCAAAACCTATTGCTGTTTTTTTGGTTGGGTTCACAACCTGCATAATAGGCTTACGGGCACTGGCGCTTTGATCTTCGATCACTTTTACTTTGTCATTCAGTGATGCAATGTCATTGGCAAGCGCTTGTAGCTTGTTTGAGGTATCACTGTCGTCAAGACTAAGAACCAAATGTACGTCGGTTTTTAAGTTTTCTAAATAGGCTTTTAACTGGTCTTTCATTGCTTGATCTAACATAGCGATACCTTCCAATTCTGTAATGTTTTAAATTTTTAATTAAATAATTTTCTACGCAATATAAGATGGATGCGTATGGAAATAAGTCTCTCCTTAATTGGAGGCCAAATAGACGTAGATATTTTTTTGAGCTTTTTGTTTCTAAATGCCCACTGCTAAGAAAGCAGTGGGCATTGTTTTACTAATCTAAAATCAAGACCTCAGCCTAGCGATTTAGATTTTGTTAACCTTGAACTTGTTAACTTAGATCTTACCAACAAGGTCTAAAGAGGGTGCTAGCGTTGCTTCACCTTCTTTCCATGCTGCTGGGCAGACTTCACCTGGGTTAGCGGCAACATATTGTGCTGCTTTTACTTTGCGCATTAGGTCTTCAGCGTCACGGCCAATACCTTCTGCAGTGATTTCCATTGCCTGGATAACACCTTGTGGGTCAACCAAGAACGTTGCACGGTCTGCAAGGCCTTGGCCTTCACGCATCACACCGAAGTTGTTAGTGATGTTGCCAGTTTGGTCGCCTACCATGAAGTAGTTGATCTTACCGATTGTTTCAGAGCTGTCGTGCCATGCTTTGTGAGTGAAGTGAGTATCTGTTGAAACAGAGAATACTTCTACGCCACGCTTCTGTAGCTCTTCATAATGGTCAGCAACGTCGCCTAGCTCAGTAGGGCATACGAAAGTGAAGTCTGCTGGGTAGAAGAAAAATACAGCCCACTTACCTAGTACATCTTTTTCAGAAATTTCTACGAACTCGCCCTGTTTAAAAGCGGTTGCGTTAAAAGGTTTGATTTCAGTATTAATCATTGTGTATTCCTACTTAAATTATGGTGGTTATGTGTTTTGGTTGGCTTCTTGTGAATCCATGCGATACATAATGACTGAAACAATGTCATAGTAATAATTATTAATATTTATGAGCTTTGATAGTAAAACTCTATGGTTTAATTGTTGATTTT
Source organism: uncultured Gammaproteobacteria bacterium (assembly GCA_963851095.1). Taxonomy (GTDB): domain Bacteria; phylum Pseudomonadota; class Gammaproteobacteria; order Pseudomonadales; family Oceanobacteraceae; genus Oleispira. Next base: position 116,802 of record CAWKOX010000033.1, read on the forward strand.
TATATGTCCTGTCTTTGCTGTCATCACTAGGTGCTATTTAGGCCAAAATGCGCAAAAGCATAAATAACACTGAATTTATTTCTACACTAAAAGGTAATCTTGAATTTTCGGAGTTACCCATCATGAAATTTGCCCACAAAGTCACTATTGCGGCAAGCCTAATTTTAATCTTATCTTTAGGGTTTTTATCGAGTTATCAGTACTTCCAAGTTAAAACTGAAATTAATAATCAGGTTAATTCCAGCACGGAAGAGATCGTTACTTCGCTTAGTAATAATGTTGTGGATGTGATGGCAACTAAAGCCGATTTGACGGCTTATGCAATCAGTCTGATTGGCAATGACTTGTCTGATGAACATGTTGTGAGTGTGCTTAATCAGCCAATAATTAAGAAACATTTTTTGTTAGCTGGGATTGGCTTGGAAAATGGCCATTTCATCGGTAATGATCCTAGCTGGCAACCTTCCAATTATGACCCCAGAAAACGTATGTGGTATCAAGAAGCCAAAAAGCAGAATCGGCTATTATTTACTGCGCCATACGCAGATGCCGCTTCCGGTGAAATTATGGTTTCAGTGGCTGCGCCTTTAATGATTAATGGTGAGTTTAAAGGTGCGCTATTTACTGATGTGAGTTTGAAAGGCTTGGCTGATATTAGTAACAGCGTTGATTTATTCGGCGCTGGTTATGCATTTATAGTGGGTAAAGATGGAAATTTTATTGCTCATCCTAAAGCCAATTACAATGGTAAGCCCATGTCTCAGGTATTCGATAGTGATGTCACTTTGACCGCAGGCATGACTCATACAGAAATAGAAAACGATAATAATCTATTAATTTTTAGCCCTCTAGAAAGTCTAGATTGGTATTTAGGCATTGTGCTTAACGAGGATATAATTTTTGCGCCTGTTACTAAGTTGCGTCAGGATGCAGTTATGTATTCGATATTGGCGTTGATTATTGCCGTATTTTCTTTAGGCGCAATAATCAAACAACTTATGTTGCCTTTAAAAATTCTTAATGATGCAATGAAGGATGTTGCTACGGGACAGGGTGATTTAACACGCCGATTGAACACCAATACCGATGCTGAGTTTTCTAGCCTCGCGAAAAGCTTTAATACTTTCTCTGAAAAACTGCAAACTATGATTACTGAGGTCAAGGTCATTGGTACCAGTATGATGCTGAGCACAGACCAAACGGCTCAAGGAGCTAGCATTGCGACAGAGGCAATGGAGCAACAGAATAAGGAAGTTGAACAATTAGCGACTGCAATGAATGAAATGGCGAGTACAGCACTTGAGGTTGCTAGTAATGCGCAAAGTGCTGCGAGTGCGGTGCAAAATGCAGATAAAGCTGTGTTAGAGGGAGTCGATGCTATAAATGAAACAACCCAAATTATTACTCAATTATCCGGTCAAATAGATGAGGCTGTTATTGCTGTACAAGAGCTTGAAAGTGATACTGCGAGTATTGAGTCTATTTTAGGCGTGATAACCGGTATTGCAGAGCAAACTAATCTGTTAGCTCTAAATGCTGCAATTGAAGCAGCTCGAGCTGGAGAAATGGGGCGTGGTTTTGCGGTGGTCGCCGATGAAGTCAGAAACTTAGCGGCAAGAACTCAAGAGTCGACATCGGAGATTCGGAATAAGATAGAAAAGTTACAAACGGGTGTGACTGCGGTTGTAAATGTTATGGATAATAGTAAGCAAATAACAACGATAACGGTCGAAAAATCACAGCAAGCGAACGCAACGAATGAGCTAATCAGTGAAAGTATTCGTCAAATCACTGATATGAATTTACAGATTGCGAGTGCGGCTGAGGAGCAAAGTCAGGTTGCTGAAGAGATGAACCGAAATACGTCTAATATTCGCGATTTATCTCAGAAGGTTATGGATAACGCAGGACAAACAAACAAGGCAATGAAAGCACAGGTGATTCAAGTCGGTAACCAAGAAACTATTTTAGGGCAATTTATCGTATAATCATACAATCAATTATTTAAAATTTAAGTGGGATTAATATAGATTATTCTTACTTAAATTTAAGTATTTACCTATTTCTTGTTAGTCATGCGGTTCTAGTATCTCATTGTTTCATCTCTGAAACATACTTTTTTACATCCATTTGTTGTTTAATACTTCCATTTTAAGACGATCGGTCATAAAGTAATTACATGAGCAGATTAAAACGTAGTGAGCAGACCAGAGAAGCTTTAATTGAGGCCGGAATCGCGCAACTTTCTGAACATGGTTATCACGGTACTGGTATCAAGCAGATCTTGGATGAAGTAAGCGTTCCTAAGGGATCGTTTTATAACTTTTTTGACAGTAAAGAGGCTTTTGTGGCTGAAGTTATTGGTCACTATAGCTGCAATTTGTTGAGCCAATTAAACGAGTTTATGGAAGGGGAAGGCAAATGCCTAAGCCCAGTTGAGCAGCTTAGGTCGATTTATCGCTATAGCCTTAAACAGTACGAGAGCCATGAGTTCAAGAAATCCTGTTTAGTCGGTTCTATAGCCACCGAAATTTCCGCTGAAAGCGAAATGTGTCGAATAGAGTTAGAGCGTGCGATGAAGAAGTGGCTGAAATTTTTCAGTGCTATTTTTACTGAAGCGCAAACTCAACAACTAGTACGCGATGATATTAGCCCAGCCGATATGGCTGCGGTGTATTGGGCCGCTTGGGAAGGGGCATTAATTAAAATGAAAATGTCAGCGGATACCAAGCCGGTTAAAAAGATTATGGAATTGATGATTGAGACGTTATTGAAGAAATAATTCAGTATCTATCATTTAGGTATTCATGATGGATAGCATTTAAAGAAGCACACTCATTGTGCTTTTTTTATAATTAGTATTAAGACGATCGGTCTAGTTTGGTCGTTATGCACAACACACAATAAAGAATACAAAGGGGTTTCAGTATGAAAACAGTACTAGGTTCTAGTTTTACTTTAAAAAATGGTCAAGAAATTAAAAACCGTTTATTTAAATCTGCGATGAGTGAGCAATTGGGGCTGCGTGATCATAATCCAAAGCCCGGTTTGGCGAAGTTATATGGCCGCTGGGCTGATGGTGGTATTGGTTTGTCTATGACGGGCAATATCATGATTGATCGTGGTGCTTTGGGCGAGCCTAAAAATGTTGTGTTAGATGAGCGAAGTGATTTGACCGAATTCAAAAAATGGGCAACAGCCGGTAAGAAAAACGGTTCTCACATTTGGACTCAGCTTAATCATCCCGGTAAGCAAATTCCCAACTTTATTGTTGATGTGCCTGTTGCTCCTTCTGCGATCGCATTAACGCGTGGTTTAGAAAAAGGTTTTAATAAGCCTCGTGCACTTTTAGAAGAAGAGATTCTAGTTATAATTAAAAAATTCGCCACCAGTGCAAGGCTAGCAAAAGAAGCCGGTTTTACTGGGGTGCAGATTCATGGTGCTCATGGTTATTTAGTCAGCCAATTTTTATCACCGCGCCATAATCAGCGTGATGATCAGTGGGGCGGTTCATTAGAAAACCGTATGCGTTTTGTATTGTCTATTTATACTGCTATTCGTGAACAAGTAGGCGCTGATTTCCCGATCGGTATTAAGCTGAACTCAGCTGATTTTATGAAAGGGGGTTTTACAGAAGAAGACTCAATGCAAGTCGTGAAGACACTTGCGGATGCGGGTATTGATTTAATTGAAATCTCGGGTGGATCTTATGAGAACCCATCAATGATGGGCAGTGATGCTAAAAAGTCGACTGTTCAGCGTGAAGCATATTTCTTAGATTATGCCGAGAAAGTACGTTCGTTAGTGGATACACCGCTGGTAGTTACCGGAGGTTTCCGTTCGGCAAAAGCTATGCAAGAAGCATTGGATACTGGTGCGACAGATTTTATTGGTATTGCTCGCACCACCTGTGTTGATCCTGATTTTCCTAATAAATTGATTGCTGATGTTAATTATAAACATCAATTGAAGGTATTAACGACCGGTAAGCCCGCCATTGATAAAATGGCCATGTTGGAAATTACTTGGTATGAAGCTCAGCTAGCACGTATGGCTAAGGGAAAAAAACCTAAGGCAAATTTAAGTGAATGGAGCGTATTCTTTGGTACATTATTTAATGCGGGCATTTATGCATTTAGAAAGCGTCGTGCATAAGTTTTAAAGCACAGAATTAGGTTCCTCAAGGCTATTCGTGACCAAAAACTAATTGTACTTGAGGGTCTATCTTCTGTTAACCCCCCCTTTATTATCGGCTAAACGCGGGTGTGATTTTGTTGCAGCCATAGGTGCTTAGTGTCGAAAAGGGGTTAATTTAAGCTCCTTTAACCATTACTTATGACCGACAAATGAATGCTTTAGTTTAGGATCTTTATGTTTGGTATTGTTTAACTTTAGAATCTTCATAATGAAAGTATGTGTCTTGATCATTGCCATCGGCAAAAACTCTGCAAATCTCTGAAGGTTGATCTTGCAGCGCTGTTAGGTTTTTAGCTTGATTAAATTTACAAGAATGATCTGTAATATGACCATTTGATAGGCTTTTCCAGCAAGTACCGCTGATAAAAGAAAACGGTTTATAGCCTGTGCTTGGTTTGCACAAGGGGTTGTTGTCGACGTGTTCGTAACTTCCTCACATCATTTCAGGATGGTTAGCGATCGATTGAATAATATGCATGCCTGCTAGATCTAATGTGACATTTTTCAATGTCTTTGGTTTTCCATCTGCATTAGTAACTGCTAGGTCTTTTGTTATGCTGACGTATCGATCTTTTTCACTAGAGGTCAATACTTTTCATGCCATGTTGATCACAGATAACATCATTTTCATAATCTCTCCATGACGTGATTCATAATGCTGGTTGAACCCGCTTCCTGCGGGTTCGATAAGGCATCACATAAGCACATTTCATTTTGTTGACGGTAATATCGCAAAAGAAAATTTTAGTATTATTTTTTACAATAGAATTAAAGCAGGTGCTTTTTAAGGAAGCGCTCTATTTTCTCTAATTCTATCTCTTCGATATTTTCAATAGGGTTGAAAGGTGTGCCATCAAAGTATCTAGCGGTTGTGCCTTCACCGTCAGGACTCTTATGATCAACATCGATTGAGTCTCTCCAGCGCTCTGCATGGGTACGCCACTCTACTATATTGACCAGTTCAGGTGGGGTAAACCAAACGTCCCAAGTTAGTACGTTACTTTTTTGCAGCATATTGCCTGAGCCTAGATTAAATATATCCATGACGAGTTCGTTGAATTCATCAACCATTGGATTATCCACTTTAATGATTGGGCCAATCTCAACGCCTAGATTGGCAACGCCCCATGCTTCTTCTGTATGTTTTGCAAAAGAAGGGATGTCGAAGTTTGTTGTCTCACCTTTACGTAATGGAAATATAGGTTCTTGGGGGTTGCCCGGCTTGTGAGTAGATACTCTAATTGCTCTGGATTTTTCGAAAGGAAAGGGCAGCTTATTATCTTTAAATAAGTCCCAAATCAGTTTAACCTTTTCTTTTTGATGCGCACTTGGGCTAAACCATATTTTACCCACTACCGACATATCGCCAGCAATTTCTTTCGTGGCTTCATTTACCCAGCCTCTTTGTCCGGTGACCGTGACTTCTACATTTAAGGTGCCAAAGGAAGGAGAGTAAGTTCCTTGTTGTGGGCAAATGATCGAAAATACTCTACCTTGATCGTTATAGCCAAGCCTAGAAATGTCGGGGGCAAACATTTGAAAGCAGCGTTTGGGGTCTGCTTCTCCCTTTCGAGTTTCCCAACTGAATTCTGGCCACTTTACAGCTTGCTGGCGCTGAAGTTTGTCGATGTTCGACATGTTGTCCAGTAAGGGGAGTGATAATAGATTTGGGGTAGGGTATGGGAATTGAGAGATTGATTCTTCAAATCCACCTATCCAGCCTGGGACTGCTTTATTTTCTGAGCTCATAATTGATTCTTCCATTGGAAAGTTATTCACTGTTCATATCGCATGTCGTTTCAATACCAGATAACGCTATCTAGTGGACTACTAGATAAATACAATTGGGAAATCTTTGCTATAAGGCAAAAGTTTGAGATCACGGAACCATCAGCAGAGTGGCAATCTCGCGTGTATGTAACTCTATTATTTTCGGTTATGCAGGCAGAATTGAAGCTGTTAAAGTTAGGCCCTGTAATAGAAGCAATAATTTTACCGAGTAGGATCATTTATGGATTTATCGCTTTCAGTCAAAATTGCCTTAACGTCTGCGTTTGTGTTTTTCATGCTCGCGTTAATTACCGGCGTTTGGAAATACCGCCTGATGACCCAGTCAGAAAAGGGACAGTCGCGCTATTACGTTGATATCGCCCACCGTTCTTCTTTTTTATACGCTTATGCGGCTTTGTTGCTAGCGGTATTTTCTTATTTGAGTCAGTTCTCAGCGTGGCTAAATACACTAGCGGTGCTAGGATCAGTGTTTTTCTATTTGGCGGCGGTGCTTGGTTATGTTTATCAGGGCATTATAAATAAGACCAGTAATCAAATACGTTCTTCTATTCGTAAAGAGCCTTCTTCGACACCTATGTGGTTAACGCATCTTTTTACTTACAGTTTGATTGTTGCGGAAATTGGTGGCGCTTTGATTTTAGGTTTGGGGGCCATGCTGGCTATTTGGGTATAAGTTTATGAACTCAACTAATTTACCGCCTAATGTGGGTATGGCTGATAAAATCATTCTATTTGATGGTGTCTGTAAGCTCTGTAATGCTTGGAGCAGTTTTATAATCCAGCATGATCATAAGCACGCCTTTAAATTGTGTAGCGTGCAATCTCCTGAAGGGCAGAAAATTCTACAACACTTTGGCTTATCCACAGAGATTTATGACAGTATGCTTGTGGTTGCGGGGGATGCTGTTTATCAACAAAGTGATGCCTTCTTTCAAGTGGTTGGGAAGCTCGGCTATCCTTGGAAGCTTTTATGTATTTTTAGAATAATTCCTAGATCTCCTCGTAATTGGTTATACGATCGCATTGCGTTAAATCGTTATCGTTTATTTGGCAAGTATGATTATTGCTCGTTACCCACACCTGATCATGAGGCTAGATACTTAAGTGAACAGTAATCCATTACAGCAAGTAAATATTGTGAGTCGGGTTTTATTAGGATTTCTGTTTATCTATCATGGCCTAGTCCCAAAAATTCTGTGGCTTAGTACTGCGGAGGTTCATTTGGTTGATGTTAGCGGTATCGGTATTTCGGCCACGGTTATCTCACCGCTGGCGGGTGTATTAGAAATACTACTGGGCTGTGCCATTATTGTGTTGAGAAAGTTTGATTTTTTAATATACGCCGCTGCTACTTCTCTATTAGGTTTATTGGCTTATGTTGCGGCAATGAGCCCTAGTTTTTTAATCGAAGCGTTCAATCCTGTTACTACCAATATTCTAGGCATTGGGTTGTGTTATTTGATTTTATTAACTCAACGATATGAGAATAGATCATGAGAGTTACTTAAAGGCGAAAGCGAAAAGGAGGTGATAAATATGTTGCAGTCAAAGCTCATGCAGTAACGTTAAAATGTATTGGTGAATAAAGAAGATATAGCTATAAATATCATTTTTTATTTATATCAGATTTCATTAATAACTGGGTTAATATCTTCAAACGCTTTCTATTCTCATCACTATCTTTAAATGCCATAACTAATTCTTTCTTCATAATGAATAAAGCTTCTAAATCTGTGATGCCTTCTTTATTGGCTAAATGAAGCATGACTTTAGGGTCAGTAATCGCGGCTGAGCTTCGATCTGAGGAGAGCTTCATGAGAAGCGAAAATTCATTGGGAGCATGTTCTATTTGATTAGGATATTTTTTGATAGCATCTTCAAAAACTTTAGGATAAATATAAGTACTCACAACTCCGATAGCATGATTTTTAAACAATTCATCTATGCTGTCAAAATTTAAAGCCTGCTGAGTTCTTTTTAGTATTCCTATTTCTGACCAGTCGATGGCAGGAGATAGTAAAGCATTGTCGAACACATCTTCAGGCCATGCAGGAAAGATAGCTAAATATTCAGGGTCAGTTTTCACTAAATACTTGGCTCTTTGCCAAGGAAGAAACTCAACAATTAATGTGATGTTATTTTTCTTTAGCAGCTCTTTTAAAATTTTTATTGAGCTGCCTTGGTGAGCTAATTCTGGGCCTGAGTAGGGTGGCCAGTTTAAGGATGCTATTTTCCAAGTCTCTTCGCTATAGGCCTTAGTCGTGATGGCCATGTAAATAAATACTAAGATACTGAGTTGTTTAAGAAGCATCGTTATGACTTCCTTTTATTATTGTTATTATAAAATCTGCGCTTAGGCTTCATCATCCTTGTAGGGATTATCAAAGTCTAATTCGGCCATGACTACTCGCTCAATGCCTTCCATTTCTTCCGCTTCTTCGTCTTCTATATGATCATAACCTAGAAGGTGTAAGCAGCCGTGCACGGTCATGTGTGCCCAATGTGCGGTTAATGTTTTGCCTTGCTCAATGGCTTCGCGTTCTACCACCTGCTTGCAAATAATCAGATCCCCTAATAAAGGAATGGGTACGTGGGCAGGAGCTTCAAACGGAAAAGATAATACATTGGTGGGTTTATCTTTGCCGCGATATTCAAAGTTTAATTCTTGGCTTTCGGCTTCGTCGACAATACGAATTGTTAGCTCGGGTTCTTCGTATTCTGTGCGCGTGATTAACGCTGCGCTGGCCCACTGAGATAATTGTTCTTCAGTGGGGAGGTCGTTTTCTTTTTCTACTGCGATTTGTATGTCTAACTGCAGTTCTAATTCTACTGGGTTTTGCTTAGTCATTATTTATCTTGTTCACTTTTACTGTCAGGTGTTGCGGTAAGAATGGCGTGGGTTGCTTGCAGTTGTGCACTTTGCTCTAGGGCGATGCGCTTTTGTTCTGCATGTTTAGCATCACTGCGTTTTTTCTCTGCGCGTTCGAACTTGTCATAAGCGTCGACGACTTTTTGTACCATAGGGTGACGGACAACGTCGGAGTTAGCAAAGCGGGTTAGCCCGATACCTTCTACGCCCTCTAATACGTCGAGTACGTGACGTAAGCCTGATTGTACACCACGCGGTAGGTCGACTTGGGTAATATCGCCAGTGACGACGGCTTTGGAGCCAAAACCAATGCGGGTTAAGAACATTTTCATTTGTTCACGGGTGGTATTTTGGCTTTCATCTAAAATAACGTAGCAATGACTGAGTGTTCGACCACGCATGTAGGCCAAAGGTGCAACTTCAATGATGTTGCGCTCGATCATTTTTTCGACTTGCTCACTGCCTAGCATGTCGTTAAGTGCGTCGTACAGTGGGCGTAAGTATGGATCGATTTTTTGCGATAAATCACCGGGAAGGAAACCGAGCTTCTCACCCGCTTCTACGGCGGGGCGCACCAATAGAATACGGCTCACTTCGTCGCGCATGAGTGCTTCTACAGCACAGGCAACAGCGAGGTAGGTTTTCCCTGTGCCGGCAGGGCCAATACCAAAGTTAAGTACATTTTCGCGTATCGTTTTAAGATAACCTATTTGATGATCGCCACGGGCTTGAATCATCATTCGGGGAGTTTTTATGACTTTCTCTTCATCATGATTGACGCTGGATTTTCTGCGGTTATAGGCGTGTTCGGCTTTGGCTTCGCGTAATAGTAAGTGAATAAGGTCTGCGGTAATCACAGTGCCGTTATGAGTTTCATGATAGAGGCGGTTGATGAGGTTTTTAACGGCTTCAGCTTTGCCGAGGTCGCCTTCTATTTGGAAACGGGAGCCACGATTGTAGATTTTCAGTTTGAAATGATTGGCGATTTGTTTGATGTGGCTATCGAGTTGTCCACATAGATTGGCGAGGCGTTTGGTATCGTCAGGCTCTACGCGGAAGGTGATGCCGTGCTTGGCGTTACCATTGCTGTTGTTATTGTCAGAGTCAGCATGCTCTGTATCAGGTACTGCTGTCGTTTCGCTCAACTGGGGTATCTCTCCCTATCGGTAAGTAATACCTTAGCTTATGCTGAATGGTAGTGAATTCGCAAGCTTTCGCTACTTATCTTAATGTCGATTTTAACGCCGAGAGCAAGCGAAGTGCGGTTAGATAAAACGCAGCTTCGCTTATTTTCTTTCATAAACCCATTTTCTAGTAGGCTAAATGCGGATCAATAACCGTACCGCGTAAGCTATTACGCAGGCATTCATCGACTCTCACCTTAACAAACTTGTTGATTAAGCTGAGGTCGTCAGACATGAAGTTCACCACACGGTTATTTTCCGTGCGGCCTTGTAGCTGACCTTCGTGCTTCTTCGCTTTGCCTGTTACTAAGATCGTTTCAATATTACCGACCATTTTACGCGCAATGTCTTGTGCTTGCTGGTTGATACGGTCTTGAAGGATCGCTAAGCGCTGCTTTCTTCACTTCTTCTGGGGTCTCGTCTTCAAGATCTGAGGCCGGTGTGCCTGGGCGAGCGCTGTAGATAAAGCTAAACGACATATCGAAGCCGATTTCGCCGATCAAATCCATCGTATCTTGGAAGTCTTGTTCGGTTTCACCTGGGAAGCCAATGATGAAGTCGGAAGACATGCACAAGTCAGGACGAATTTGTTGAATGCGCTTCACTTTGGCAATGTACTCGTCACGGCCATGGCCACGCTTCATAGCGCTTAGAATTTTATCTGAACCACTTTGTACGGGCAGGTGAAGATGGCTCACCAGCTCAGGCACTTCGGCGTAAACATCGATCAAGCTATCGCTGAACTCCATTGGGTGTGACGTTGTGAAACGAATACGATCGATGCCATCGATATCCGCAACACGGGTGATTAATTCTGCTAGATCTGCATAGTCTTCAGCGTCCCCCGTATTGTGAATGTCGTTACCCTGGGCGTCAGAAATAATAACGCCGGTACCTGCGTGAGAGCGTGCTGCAGCGGCAACGGCTCCGCTGAAAATGCCACCACGATAGGCATTCACGTTCTGACCCAGCAAGTTAACTTCACGCACGCCTTGAGCGGCTATTTCTTCAACTTCTTTCAATACGTCGTGTAGTGGGCGGCTCACTTCCTCACCGCGGGTATAAGGTACAACGCAGAAAGAACAGTATTTAGAACAACCTTCCATAATCGAAACAAACGCGCTGGCGCCTTCGACTTTAGGTGCTGGTAAATGGTCAAATTTTTCGATTTCAGGAAACGAAGTATCAACGATCTTTTCATGATTAGCTGACTTATCTACCATCTCTGGTAAACGGTGTAAGGTTTGAGGACCAAAAACCATATCAACCACAGGGGCGCGATGCATGATCGCTTTACCTTCTTGGCTTGCAACGCAACCGCCAACGCCAATGATTAAATCAGGGTTTTTGTCTTTAAGGTGCTTCCAGCGACCCAGCTGGTGGAATACCTTCTCTTGCGCTTTTTCGCGAATAGAGCAGGTATTCAGTAAGATAACATCGGCTTCAGACTCTTTGTCTGTGATTTCCATTTCATGGCTTTCACCCAACATATCAGCCATACGCGATGAATCGTATTCGTTCATCTGACAGCCGTGGGTTTTTATAAATAGCTTCTTCGCCATGGTTTAGCGACCTCGTTTTAATCTGGGGTGTACGTGCTAAAGAGTTAATTGCGCGGCATTATACTGCTCAATGGCTGAACAATCTAATCTTCAATGACAGTAGGGCATGCTTTATGGGTAAGTATGGTAATATGCATTTTTTCCCCTTATGAGTTTGAGCCAAATGGCCGAGAAACCCGCTGCTGAGCCTATTTATCGCGTTATTTTTAATAACCAGAGCGAAGTGTATGAGTTGTATACCCGATATATCTTTCAAAGTGAGATGTACGGTTTTATTGAAGTAGAAGAATTGCTGTTTGATGAGAGTCTAATTAGTGATGCGAGTGATGAGGCCGAAGCAAAAATTAGCTTTGATAAGTTGAAACTCGAGTTCACAGGCGTAAAGCGCAGTTTTATACCGCTTCCTTCTGTTATTCGTATTGATGAAATGGAAAAGCCAGGGGTTGTTAAAGTATCCCCTTCAAAAGAAGATATGACGGGTAATGTTCGTCATTTCCCTAGTCCTATCTTCAAGCGTCCACCTGCAGACCCTGTAGACACATCTTCTGACGACTAGTTGAGCTGCTAATTCATTGTGCGAGCTCAATACGATTAGCTCAATACAGTAAGTCCAGAAGACTAGACATCCTTGCCTAGTCTTCTGTTTTACATATTCTTTTTTAAATCATCAGCCTTGCGATTAATTACTAACGGCTCTGGCGCATGACTTTTTCAACTTCAGTTGCCAGAGTTCCGGCTTGCTCATCGAATGGGCGATGACGAATATCGTCATGCTTTAAAGCAACACTGACACGGTATAACCAACGCTCTACACGAAGAGCAATGGCTTCTGCGTTATCGCTATTAGCATCGTTTATTTCATTAGAGAAGTCGGTAATGATATTCGCGTGATCGGCTGCGCGCTGAGCGTTATGGGTTGCTTGCATAATCTGTTTTTTAGCACGAGGTGTTTTGCCAATTAATGCTTGAGCTTTCAGCAGGCTGCGTTGTGCAACGGCCCAGCTGCTAGGAGCAATACTATCGCCGCCTTTGCCTTGGGTATTACTTAGCTGGTCTTTAATCGTTTGCAGTTGAATGAACTCAATCGTATCAACTTCGTTCTTATGCATAAGAGGCAGTAATGCCTTTTGACCTTTTTGTGCTTCAGCAACTTTGCCATCTTCAATCAAATCAATTAGCGATACGATGGTAGCGGCGATCGTTTTGTAATCTTCTGGGTAGTATTTATCAGCTTTGATTTCTAATAGTTTTTCTTTGTGCTTTAAAGAAGGGCGTAAGGTTGTGATGACGCTTTTTTTCGTCTCTAGACCTGCTTCAATGGTCTTTTTGGCAGCCATTGCAATAGGCTTAACTTCACCATCAGGACTACCAGAAGTATGCATGTTACGCGCTTCGATTAACTTTTCTTGGGCGATTTTAAGGTGACGAGGAGCGAAATAAGCCAACTCTTCGGTCTTGCCCAATTCTATGTTCATTTGTGCGCGCTGGATGCTTTTAGCCGCTGACTCATCGGCCATAGCCGCGTCTTTTTGGGCTTCGAGCTCTATATAGTCTAGGTTAGCAACATTGGTCGCGCAGCCTGCCATTAAACTAACCGAAAGAATGGCGGTTAGTGGTAATAAACGAAAGGTAAGCATATACAGTCATTTCCCAAGTAGTTGTTTTAGTTGTTTTATTTTGGGTTATGGTATCACTTTTAGCTCTTAAGGGAACTTTTTGGCTGCTGTACGCCTGTTCTGCCTATGCTAAGGGTATGTTGATCGAACGAACTACAGCACTTTGGTGCTGAACTATACTGACATTAGAAACTGTAAATTAACTAAAGTCTTTGCCAAACAGACCGATAATAAATAAACAGCTACTCATAATAATGCTAATTATCTTGCGAAGCATTTTTAGCCCTGCTAATAATAAGTTATCGCACTTTATAAAAAAATTAGTGAAGTTACTAGAAAGTGAAGTAAGCCGCAGAGGAGTGAACGACATGAGTGCCGTATTACAGCCCTTGTTTTGGCGATTAGCCAACGAACAGAATTCTGACTTGGATATGGTCAGTGTGCTTATGCCCCGTGGGCCTGAAGAAGAGAAAGTTGCTATTGAGTATGCAATTGATGTTTCTTTTAAGCCTTCCACTCAACACCAAAGCCCAATAGATCTTCGCTGGTCAGAAGCCGATGGCGAGCTTTTTATGAGCTTATTAAGCAATGTCATGAATGTTGGCGATGATCATATAGAGCTGGATATTGAAGACAGTATGATTCAGGGACTGATCAATCTAGTCGCAATAGCGCGATTTCATACACCTTGGCCAGGGGATGAGTTAGAGGGGGATGATTTTCCAACTTACCGTAAAGAATTAGAAATTGGCAGTTTCATTTCTGTTAATACAACCTATGGATTTTACAGTGCGGTGATTGTTGCTTTGGATTCGATTGATGCAACGGTTGTATTGCTAGATGACATTATTACACCGGATACGGTCGATGTACCAGAAGAGCATCAAGAAGTCATTATACCAAGCCATAGCCTGATTATACTGAATCGAGTCTGTGTATTACCGGCGGAGTTTGCTGAGGATATGGAAGCGACGCATTTGCATTAGACTGAACGAGTATTGAGTGAAGGAAACCCCTTTGCTCAATACTCGTTCAGTCTAATAGCGCTTAGTCGTCTTGGGATGACTTAGGTGCTGGTGGATTCTTCTTTTTCTTAATCGGTGCGAAACCTTGGCTATCCATTAAGTTACTTGGTTTAGGACGGCTAGGGCGTGGGCCATTTGCTTTCTTTGCGCTGACTTTCTTAGCAGCTGGGGCACCTTTAATGCCGCCCTTTCCTGGACGCTTATCACGACCTGGACCCGCTTTCTTCTTCTTGGTGCCCGCTGCTTTTCCTGACGCTTTTAGGCGTTTAGGACCACTATAAGCCCCTTTTAGTTCTTTAATAACACGAGGTTCAAAGTCTTGCTTGATGTAGCGTTCGATCGCGGCTTTTAGATTCCACTCAGTATGGTTGATCAATGAAATCGCCGTACCGGTTTCTCCTGCACGGCCAGTTCGGCCAATGCGGTGAACATAGTCATCGCCTTTGCGGGCCATGTCATAATTAATAACAAGGTCGATGCCTTTTACATCCAGGCCTCGAGAGGCAACGTCGGTCGCAACCAATACGTTAATCTTGCCTTCGCGAAATAACTGCATGGTGGCGTTACGCTGATCTTGGCTCAACTCACCGTGTAATACAGCACAGCGACAGCTGTGCTGGCGCAAGAATACGTTTAAACGCTCTGACTCAAGGCGAGTATTGGTAAAGATGATCGCTTTTTCGAAATCATCATTCGACAATAACCAACTTAATAAGCGGTCTTTATGAGCACCGTCATCGGCTAGAATAATTTGTTGACTGATGTTGTCGTGCTTGTCTCTAACCGTGGCGGTTGTAATCTCTAATGGATTATCAAGAACCTTTGCTGCAACACGGGCGATGCCTTTATGGTGCAAGGTCGCAGAGAATAATAACGTTTGGCGTTTGCCTTCGTTACACTCGCCCGAGATAATTTCCATGTCTTCGGCGAAGCCCATGTCTAACATACGGTCAGCTTCATCAAGCACCAAAACCTCTAGATCGATCAAATCGGTAGAGCGTCGCTTTATATGGTCAACTAAACGGCCAGGGGTTGATACGATGAACTCAGGGTTTTTACGCAACATAGCGGCTTGGAATTTAAAGTCATCGCCACCGGTTAATAAACCGACGCTCATGCCATTCATGTCAGTGAACTGTTTGGTCGCTTTAAAAACTTGGCGAGCCAGTTCGCGAGTCGGTACCAAAATCAGACCGCGAGTGCCTTGGATTGTGGATTTTGACTCTAGGAACTTTTGCATCATTGGCAGTAGGTACGCCAATGTTTTACCACTGCCGGTTTCTGCACAAACCTGAAGATCTTTCCCGTCTAAGGCATGAGGAATCGAAGCCTTTTGCACATCAGTAGGAATATTAAGCCTAAGCTTTTCAAGGGTCTTTTCAATTCGATCGTGAATGAAAAAATCAGAGAAGGAAGTTATTTCAGCAGACAAGGTAAAGCCTCAGTGGGTTGTTCTCTATATATTCTAGATAGAATAAGAAACAGGGTAAGAATAAAGTCTAACTACATTCTACCAGACTTGTCATTTTTTGCTGCTTCTTTCAACAATTTAGCCAGTAACTGAGCTGCTGGCCCTGTATTGGCTTTGTCGGCAAAGATGAGGTTCATGTTTGAGCTCATGCGGCCACTGCCATCAATGTCTAATTCTTTTAATTCCCCCGCATCAATGGCTGGCTGAGCCACGCTACGCGCAAGCACTCCGGAGCCAAATCCTTGGGTTAAAAGTGCTAATGATTCAAGCATGTTGGGTACGGTCCAGCGTTGGTCGGCGCCTAAGAAACCTCGATTTTCACGGCGGTAATTACCAGAGTCACGGATAACGATTTGGCGGTGTAATTTCATATCTCTGTGATGAATAGTACGGCCAAGGTGGTGCAGCGGGTGGCTTGGATGAGCAACTCGAACAAATTCCATTTCAATGATGGGTTCGCCAACCATGCCGCTAGGGATCGTGTGATTAATACCGATTTGAGCATCACTATTACGCAGTTTATCGTCCACGCCAGACAGTACTTCGATATAAATTTCTAGCCGAGTTTGCGGACACTGCCTACCAAATTCAGCAAGAGCCGCATATAGAATGGGTTTAGGAAACATGTCGTTAAGGACTAAACCGATTTGTGGTTCCCAGCCGATCGAAAAATCGGCGGCGGCTTTTTCAGCTGCGCTAGCGGCGTGGATGAGGTCTTTGGCTCGTTGTAACATAAGCTGGCCAGCATCCGTTAGAACAGCCTTTCGCCCTTTGTGTTCAAAAACCTTAACCCCTAAGCCTTGCTGCATTTTTTGAATGGCATAACTGATGCTGCTTTGGCTTTTTAATAATTTATCGGCCGCCGCTTGAAAGCTACCTTCTTCGACAACCGTAATAAACATCGACCATTGTTCAAGTGAAACCACAGGGCTAGAGGCTTTGGAGGAGGACTGGGTATTGGCTGTTCTGAAAGAAGATTGGGTCATAATACGAGATTCAGCCTGATATTAGTTTAAAAAAAATCATCTAATATTTCGATGAAATAGATCGAATTATACTACTACCTAATCTGATTGATAGATATATACTACAGGCTTAAACTTAAATACAGACTAAAGGATAGTATGATGACGGCTCATGACTTGCAAAGTGCGATTGGGAATACATTATTAGATCTAGTATTAACTCAGAAGGCTCAAGTAAAGAAGCAGCGCGAACAGCTTGCAGAGCAGGGAGCTTCACAAGCCACTTCGTTATCTAAAACTTATATTAAAGCGGCGTAGACGCCGTTTTTGTCGTCGATAATACTTTTAAACTGATCAACCCTATTAAAGCACAGCCTGCCATGACCCAAGCCATTGGGCTCAAGGTATGTTGCTGCGTCGCGACAAATTGTAGATCGTGCAAGTAAGACCAGAAAATTCCAACGATTGCCCCTAGAGTAAACTCCGTAACGCCAATCACTGCGGTTGCAGTACCGCTGATATCTGGAAAAAAATTCAGTGTGCCAGCCGTCGCATTCGCTGCAATTAAGCCTAATGAGCCAACAAACAGCATATTTAACGCGACAATTAAATAGAGATTGGGTTGATTATAACTGGCGATAATCAGCGCAATGCCGCAGGCAAGCTGAATCAGTAAGCCTACCGTTAGAATACTGGTTGATGAATAATGATTCAGTGCCCAGACATTGATTCGATTCATCAACATCATGACTACAACATTGGCGCCGAATAACAATGGAAACTGCTGCACGCTGACCGAAAAATATTCTAAATAGGTAAACGCTGACGAAGTAATAAATACAAACATGCCACAAAAAGCAAAGCTAATCGCCATGATGTAACCCATGGCTTGGCGGTGGGTTAGAACACGTTTGTAAGATTGCCAAAGTGTGGTATTTCCTTTTGCCCGTTTTTTTTCATCGCGTTTAGGGCGAGGATTTGTTTCTGGCAAGCGCCAAATCAATAACAGCATGACCAGAATGGAGTAAATGGATAAACAGAAGAAGATAGTCTGCCAGTCATAAAACTTAACGATTAAGGCACCTAGCATGGGGGCAATTAACGGAGCCGACATCATAACCATGGCGACCATCGAAAGGACTTTAGCCATTTCATTGCCAGAGAATAAGTCGCGAATCATCGCCGAGGAGTTTACGGTCGCCATACCTCCTCCAATCGCTTGCAGTACGCGCAGCAATAACAATTCGTTAATCGACTCTGTTTGTGTCAGCAATAAACTGGTGATCGAAAAGAGAATAAGCCCCAGCGTAATCGTCGGCTTTCGTCCAAGACGGTCGGAGGCTGGGCCGCCGGTTAGCTGCCCTAATGCAAAGCCAAATAAAAATGTACTGACACTGATTTCGACATAATGAATCGGTGTTGATAAATCACTGGCCATTGCTTGCATTGCGGGCAGATACATATCAACTGCAAAGGGAGCCACTGCGGTTAACATCGCCAGTAAAATTGCCAAAGAGCGTATAGAAGGAGCCAGCATCGTATTCCTAGAACAGTTCATTTAAATAGAAGACAAGTGTGCGTATAGAGTGTTTTACGCGAGCGTTCATTATACGCTGTTTTAGCTGAACTTTGATTGAAACATTGAAAAGTTCAGTGCAACACTCCATCTCTAAAGAGTTGTTAAATAAGAGTTGTTAAATAATAGTTGTTAGATAGAAGTCATTAAAGAGGTTTTATCATGTTATTTTGGTTATGGCAGTTTGTTCGCCCTTATCGAATGCGGTTAGCCGTGGCGATTATTGCATTGGTCTCTACGGCGATGTTAACCCTGTCGTTAGGACAAGGCGTTAAATTAATGATTGATGAAGGATTCTCGAGTCAATCAACAGCAGGTCTAGCGAGTGCTTTAAGCATAGTTGGGTTTATTATTGTGGCCATGTCGATTGGTGCTTATTTCCGTTTTTATATGGTGTCTTGGTTAGGCGAGCGGGTGGTCGCCGATGTGCGTAAAAAATTATACCGCCATCTAGTGAGCCTGCCACCGAGCTTTTTTGAAGACAACTTAGCAGGAGAAATTCAAAGCCGCGTCACGACGGATACCACGTTATTACAAACCGTAATTGGCTCGTCGTTTTCTTTTGCTCTGCGTAATGCTTTAACCTTTATCGGTGGTTTGACCTTGATGTTTATTAGCAATATCAAGCTGACCCTAATTGTATTATTAGTCGTCCCTTTTATTGTTTTCCCGCTGATTTATTTTGGTCGTAAAGTGAAAAAATTATCACGGGATAGCCAAGATAAAATTGCAACAGTAGGAGCTTGGGCGGGCGAAAGCCTGCAGCATATAAAAGTCGTTCAAGCCTTTACTCGCGAAGACATGGTTAATGAACAATTTGGCCAAGCCGCAGAAGGTGCATTTGATGTGGCGTTAAAGCGTATTCGTCAGCGGGCCATTTTAATCGCCTTAGTGATGATGATGGTGATGGGGTCTGTTGCAGGCATGTTATTTGTCGGTGGCAGTGATGTCATAGCGGGAGAGCTATCTGCCGGAGATTTAGCCGCTTTTGTTTTCTACGCCATCATGGTCGCGGGTTCGTTAGCGGCGGTGACCGAAGTCTATGGCGAAGTTCAACGTGCAGCAGGCGCCGCTGAACGCATTCGTGAATTGCTGGCGACGGAAGCGGATATTAAATCCCCTGATAATAGATTCATCTAATAAACAGTCACTTAGTCAATTTTCAGATCAAACGGGTTCGCCAGCTTTAATCGAATTCAACAATATGAGTTATGCCTACCCTTCTAGGCCTAATAAAAATGCGCTTGAGAAATTAAATCTTGCGGTAAAAACTGGCGAAAGCATCGCTTTAGTAGGGCCGTCTGGTGCGGGGAAATCAACCTTGTTTGATTTACTGTTGCGTTTTCGCGATCCACAAAATGGCGATATTCAGATTGCTGGAAAAACACTGACCGAGTGGGATCTGCAAGACCTTCGCAGCCAGTTTGCTTTAGTGCCTCAGCAGCCTGTTTTATTCAGTGCCAATGTTTGGGATAACTTAAAGTATGGCCGCCCAGGTGCGACGGAAGCTGAAGTTATGTCGGCGGCAAAAGCAGCCCATGCCAATGAATTTATTGAGCAATTGCCCGAAGGTTATCAGTCTTTCTTGGGCGAACAAGGGGTGAAGCTTTCAGGTGGCCAAAAGCAAAGGCTAGCGATTGCCCGTGCGATATTACGCGATCCTAAAATTCTATTATTAGACGAAGCCACCAGTGCGCTCGATGCCCAAAGCGAACACTATGTTCAGCAAGCCTTAGATACGTTAATGAAAGGGCGAACGACCTTCATTATTGCGCATCGATTAGCAACGGTGAGGCACGTTGATCGCATTGCTGTTTTTGATCAGGGCCAGCTGGTGGATGTCGGCAGCCATGATGAGTTGCTGGCGAGTTCAGAACTGTACCGTCGATTAGCCGAGCTGCAGTTTCAGGGGGCTAAAAACGATCAATTGACTTAGGGTCAGATGTGATTAGAATCTTGATCTTAAAAATTAGCATGGACGTTAAGTCTATGCATTATGCAGATGTTATTGATCCATTCATCGGAAGAAACATGATTAAGCCTATTTATCTCGTCACCCTCTTATCTATAAATGCACTGACCGTGTATGCCGAGAATATCATTGAACCAGGCATATTCCTTGGTTTAGATCTGTCTTCCAGCATAATGGGGACGGCTGACTCTGAAGTAGAATTTAGTAATAGTGATACTAAATATGTTACCGAAGATGATGTTGATGCTATTTCGGCGGCAATTTCTTTAGGTTATCGATTTCCCAGTAATAATCGCTTTCAGGTATCGCTTGTGAGTATTGATGCTGAATTAAAAGGCGGTATTAAGGATGAGTTTTCGGGTACTGATTTTGATTGGCAGTTTGTTTATGGAGCCGATACGGTTCAGCCATATTGGGGCTTAGGCTTCGGGCTTTATACTTTCGAAAATACGGCTCAAGTGACTGAAAAGAATAAAGAC
Organism: uncultured Gammaproteobacteria bacterium; assembly: GCA_963851095.1. Taxonomy (GTDB): domain Bacteria; phylum Pseudomonadota; class Gammaproteobacteria; order Pseudomonadales; family Oceanobacteraceae; genus Oleispira. The sequence continues at coordinate 137,509 of CAWKOX010000033.1, forward strand.
CTTAGTGGCCTATCGCTGCAATTATTAGGCGGTATCAAAATTGATCTACATAAACATTTTGAAGTCGATGTTTCTTATCGTATTAAAAGTATTAGCTGGCAAGATATAGAAGAGTCCAATGCATTGCTTACCAAAACAACAAGTCGTAGCCATACGATGGGTTCTTTAAATTTTGGCGCTGCGGTTAAGTTTTAAATACCTCGTTTGAAAGCCTGGTTAATGCCAAGTTTTCAATAAAATAGCTATTTCTCTAATGCTCTGCTTATTAATCCCATTCCGACCCTACGCCAATCCCATGAGAGGCCTATGCTCCTCCGTGCTAGCCTCTCAGATTCGAATACTTCTGAATGCCTACAGTATCGCTGTTCAATCTAACGTTCAAATCGTGCTCTTTCTCTCCTGACAGTAACATATTGTTACCAAAAAAATGCCTGATTTTATATCCTTGCTTGTCTAAGTGGTCAACTTTAATGTAGTGTTTTCCTGTTAATGCTGTGTTGTTTAAAAAATAATCAGCTTTTGTGCTCAAGTGTCTATACTCATTGAGAGCTCAAATAAAAAATTCAGAATTAAGGTTGTATGAATATGAATAAGAAATCACTTTTAGCACTAGCGATCGCAGGCATTGCGGGTTCTCAGGCTGCTTCTGCGACGCCATCAGCCGATATTTATGGTTTTGTCGATATTGGTTTGGAACATTATAATGAATCAGGATTAAGCAATGGTACTGATGTTTTCCCTGGTGGTGATGCACCAAACGGTAATAGTGATGCGCAAGAATTTGCATTAACCAATAACGTGCAGTCACGCATTGGCATTAAAGGTGAAGAAGCGATTGAAGATGGCTGGAAAGGTACTTATCGCATGGAATTTCGTGCCAATGTACTAGAAAGTGGCGGAAATGCATTACGCACGCGTTTAGGTTGGTTGGGTCTAGAAAAAGGTGAACACAGCTTCAAAATAGGTACGCAGTGGTCTCCTTTCATGCAATACAGCGCTTGGAATACCGCTCGTGGTGAATCACAAGGTTTAGCCTCTTATTTCTATATCACCGATGAACTAAAAGGCTCTATGGCTTACGGTTTCCGTAATAGCAGTGCTATTAGCTATACATACGGTAATGGCGGTTGGGGAACGGCTTCTCCAGTGACGGCGACGGTTGCACTGCATATTGGTGATGATGATCGTACAGTCACGGTAGCTGGTAATGATGAGTTAACAAATGACGCGGGTATTACAGGTATTTCTGTTGCGGGTGCAACCACCTTCGGCGGTCTTACCTTGAACGCTGTTTACGTTAAAAACCTAGTGTCTGAAAGTGACGCGGCTAAAGCTAATTTGGCGGCGGCTAAGTTAGCGGCAAATGCTGCTCAAATTGCGGCAGCGAAAGAGTTAGTGACAGAGCCCGCTATTTACGGCGTAGGCGCTAAGATGCAAGCAACAAAAGACCTAGAATTTGGTTTTGCTTACCGTGGTGCAGATCGTGATACAAAAGAGAATAACTACACGTATACCACGTCAGTTTCGACTCAGTATCAGTTTGATGAAAAAACCAATATTCATTTAGGTGTTGGTGTGGGTGAAGATGAAGATTCTTCAGCTCGTCAATTGAAGTCGAACTTTTATGGCCAGGTTTGGTATCAGGTAACGGATAGCCGTTCGGTACGCTTTGAGTTTGATCATGCTGATTATGGTGACGACGGTGAAGTGCTAGCGACTCTTGTGAGTATGCGTCAAGCTTTCTAAGTTCGAATAGTCTAAAAAAAGAGCGCACTATCTTTTGATACTGCGCTCTTTTTTTATTAAAAAATTAATCTTTTAATTATGAAATTTGTTCTAACGCTTCAGGGGTATCTACATCCATCAAGTTAGAAATATCACTAATATCGAGCAGTGTTTGCTGTTTGATTATACTTTTTGCACCATCGTCACCGGTTAGCTGCGAGAGTTTTAATTTGTAGTCTTGCGGGAAGTAAACCGGATGAGAAGGAATATTGAGATCTTCTTTCACATAGCTTGGTCTAACCACCAAATCAGGGTGCTGAATAATATTCGTTATTAGAACTTCAACAATGCTATTCGTAAGGCTAGGCATATCAGCCAATGCAATCATCCAGCCTTGCCAAAGTGGATTGCTTTTAACCCCGTGAGCAATGCTGTGTCCCATGCCTAAGTGTGCATCAGGGCAGACTGTGAAAGGTATCTCATGAGCGATTAAATATTCGTTTAATACTTGGTTATCGCGACGAGACACGACACACAAATTTAATTCATACCGTTTTGCCATGGCGAGCAAGGGGGCTAAGCTATGAGCAATAACAGGTTGCCCATCAGGCATTTTGGCCAGTAATTTATCGCTCCCAAAACGGCTTGATTGACCTGCGGCTAGAATGAGAATTCCGAATTCTGGAGTCATTATTTATACTGCTTATTCATTAATTAACGGTCTATTTGAACGCTCTGCAATGAGTTGCGCGGCAATGGAAACTGCAATTTCATAAGGCGTGCGACTATGAATATCTAAGCCAATAGGCGCATGTAATTTTTCAATATGCTCTTTATCTAGTTCAAGATCGAGTAAACGTTCACGACGTTTATTAGACGTTACTAATGACCCCATTGCACCAACATAAAACGCTTCGGTTTTTAACGCTTGCATCATGGCCATATCATCGACTCTAGGGTCGTGAGCGAGGGCGACAATGGCACAATGGTTGTCGTGAAAAGATTCCGCAATCAGATCATCAGGCATAGCCTTAATAACGTTCACGCCTTCGACGTGCCAGCCTTGTAAAAATTCATCGCGAAAATCACATAGAGTAATTTCGAACTCTAAATTTTTACAAATTTCAGCCAAACAACGCGACACTTCACCAGCACCGATTAACAGTAATTTATCATGAGGTTTTAGTGTATGAATAATCTCAGCTGGCGTACGTTGAATGTCCAACTCATTAAATTCATTAACGGTTTTAATGCTCGCATCGTTCAGGTCAATATGGCGACTAATCCATTGGCGAGCCTGTAAAGCATTTTCGATGTTTAAAAAGTGCGATTGATCTTTTGGCCTAATTCTTTCTAATAGAATATCCAAATGCCCACCGCAAGGGAGGGCAAGTTGAGATCGCTGTTCAGGGCTATCACCGTAGCGAATTATTGTGGGGCAATTAAATTCTAGATGAGTAAGTCGAGAAGTAGAATCATCGTTTGCCAGCTGATTTAATAATTCCTGTTCAATGCAGCCACCGGATAGTGATCCAATAATGCCTTTATCGGGGTGATAAATCATCATAGAGCCAACAGGTCTTGGAGAAGACCCATAGGTTTCGATAACGGTGGCTAACCAAGGCTGAATGCCCTGGCTAAGCCAGAGATTCAGCTGTTGTAATACAAACCAGTTACTGCCATTCATAAAAAGAAGCCGTTCATAAAAAGCTGCTGTCGTTCATAAAATAGATGCGGTTTATTAAGCATCTAGTTTTAACGGCAGTTTATTAAAGAACTGACCTGTTTTTGCAGTAATTGCGTTTGCTACTGCAGAGGCTAAAGGCGGAACACCTGGTTCACCGACACCGGTTGGCTTCTCATCACTTTCAATAATGTGCACATCAATTTGTGGTGCTTCGTTCATGCGCAATAATTGATAATCATGGAAGTTAGTTTGCTGTGGAATGCCGTCTTTGATGGTGATTTCACCATACAATGCCGCCGTTAATGCGAAAATGATTCCACCTTCCATTTGTGCAACGACTGTATCTGGATTGACCACTTGTCCACAATCGACAACGCAAACAACGCGCTTCACTTTGATCTGATTTGCTGCATTGGCAGAGCGGTCAATTTCAACATCGGCAATTTCAGCGACCCAAGTACCAAACGACTTGTGAATCGAAATACCTTGTGTGCAGCCAGGCAGTGGAGAACCCCAGTTGGCTTCTTTAGCGGCTTTTTCTAATACCGCTTGTGCACGAGGATGCTTATTCAATAAATCATAACGGAACTGATACGAATCTTTTTTCGCTTTAACCTGTGGTAGTTGAGCCAGTTTTTCAATAAAGGTTTCTACAATAAAACCATTATGTGAATAACCCACACTGCGCCAGTTACCCACTAAAATGCCACTATCGGATTTTTTATAATCGACATTGATATTGGCAAAGTCATAAGGAACGGCTTCGGCACCTTCAAAAATAGAACCGTCTGCGGGGGCAATAATTCCTTCTCCTAACTTACCGGCACTTTCTAACATGCCAAACATAAACTTCGGCATAAACGGATATTGTGCAGGTGCTGCATCACCTACGAAATAATCAAATACACCCGAGCCGGCCATTTGATGATTCCAGCCAGAAATTTGGCCGTCGTTATCAACCGATGCACTCAGCTTGTGATAACTAGAAGGGCGATACCAATCGCGCTGGGTATCTTCTTCGCGGGACCAAATTAATTTAATCGGTTGCTGAACGTGGTCGGCAATGGCCGCCGCTTCAGCGACAAAGTCTTGGTTAATACGGCGACCAAAACCACCACCAATAAAAGTGGTATTAATTTTAATATCGTTTAACGAATAACGAGAGGCTTTGGCCGCCGCTACTTGTGCCATATCGGCAGACTGCGTGGGCGCCCAAATTTCTAAACCATCTTCTTTTGCCCATGCGGTGCAGTTTTGTGGCTCTAATGTGGCGTGTGCAAGAAATGGCATTTCAAATTCGGCGGTAATGGTTTGCGCTGCATTTTTTAATGCCGATTCTATATCGCCTTCACTACGAACATTTTTACCGCTATCGTCAGCAAGATCTTTTTTATACTGAGCAAAAATACTAGCATCATTAACTTGGGTTAATTCACTTTCAGCCCATTCAACCGTTAGTGCTTGTTGTGCCTTGCGTGCTTGCCAATAAGACTTAGCAACAATGGCAATACCAACAGCGCTGGGTTTGTTTACAGCGAATACGTGTTCAATGCCCGGCATGTTTTCTATTTTACTGGCATCAAAATCTCTTATCTGGCTATCCCAGCGAGGTGCGCGAGTAAATACGGCGTACTTCATACCGGGCAGATCGGTATCGATACCGTATTCTGCTGTGCCGGTTGATTTTTTAAGCGCATCAAGGCGTTTATTGTATTTACCAATCACTTTAAAATTGGCTTTATTTTTTAGCGGAATATCACTCGGAACAGAGTAAGTTGCCGCAATTGCCGCGAGCTGACCAAAGGTGATTTGCTTACCTTTGTTTTTATCGCCAGCCGCGTTATTGATAACCACGCCATTTTCTGCAAAACAGTCAGACTCTTTAATGCCCCAGGTATTCGCCGCTGCTTTAATCAGCATGATGCGAGTTGCGGCACCGGCTTCACGAATGATTTGCCAGCTGCTGGCCACGCTGGTGCTGCCGCCGGTAATTTGTAGGCCATAAATCGTATTGCGATAAACTGAATCAACACCTGCAAAGCTGACGTCAACCTTGGCAGGATCAACTTCAAGTTCTTCGGCTAATAATGTGGTCATGCCGGTATAAGTGCCTTGACCCATTTCTACGCGGTCTAGCACAAAGTGAATGCTGTTATCGCTGTCGATGCGTAACCAAGCATTAGAATCCCATTGTTCGGTATCACCTACTTGAGTCATGCCGCCATTTTTCAAGGTTGCACAGCCGGGTAGGGCGATTGTCATCATTAAACCGCTGCTTCCGATTGCCGTCGCTTTTAGAAAGGTTCTGCGTGAGCTGTTTTTAACTTGTGTCTCAGCCGTTGAGGCATCCGCCGTTAATGAAGTCATTATTTTGCCTCCATGATATTAGTAAATAATTCAGTATTTGAAGTCGCGTTGCTATTAGCGACCGAATGAATAGCGGCTTTGATGCGAGGGTAGGTTCCGCAGCGGCAAATATTACCGCTCATGGCGCTATCAATATCTTCATCGCTCGGCTTGGCATTCGTTGCCAATAAAGCAGTGGCCGACATAATTTGCCCAGATTGGCAGTAACCACACTGAGGAACGTTATGCTCAACCCAGGCTTGCTGTACAGAGCTCATAGAGTCTTTATGACCTAAACCTTCAATGGTTGTAATCGACTGGCCCGCTACGCTGCTAATCGGCGTAATACAGGTGCGGATAGGGTTACCATTCAAATGCATGGTACAGGCGCCGCATAGGCCTGCGCCGCAGCCAAACTTGCTGCCTTTTAAGTCTAAATAGTCGCGAACTACCCATAATAAAGGTGTATCGGCTTCTACATCGAGGGAGTGTTCGGTGCCATTTACGGTTAGCTTAATCATAGTCATTTTCACTTATTATTATGAGGCTGATGCAGTGAGATTAACAACTGCCAGTAGATGAAGCAAAGTTACTTCATTTATAGGGCAGGAGTAAGGGTTATTTTCTGCTAAAATCTGGCCATTATTGAGGTATTTAAACAATTCAGAACCTTTGATGGTTACTTTGATTGTCGTTAAATTGGCGATTAATTAAGTCGTCAAAGGTATCTAATGAAGGTGGCGATTGAAGATGGCAAAAAAATTCTATGTAATCTGGGCTGGGCGTGAGCCGGGTATTTATACCGATTGGCCAACCGCGCAAAAACAAATCATGAAGTTTTCTGGGGCAAAATATAAATCGTTTCCGACGAAAGCAGAAGCAGAAGCTGCGTTTGCTAGTGGAACGGTTAGTTCTGCTGGTTCTGCTAATAGCTCCGGTAATAGCTTTAAAGCAGCCAGTACGGGCAGTAAAACCAGTCGTGGTAATAATTTATCCGCACCACCTATTAAAACGGACGTGGTGATTTATTGCGATGGCGGCTGTGATCCAAATCCTGGTAAGGCAGGCTCGGGTGTGGCGGTCTATCAAGACGATAAGCTGATTCAGCTTTGGTACGGCGTATTCAACCCGAATGGGACGAATAATACGGCGGAGTTAAATGCGTTGTTTTATTCATTGAAGTTAGCTCAACATGCTACTAATCAAGGACTGAGCGCACAGGTTTTATGCGATTCAATGTATTCGATTCAGTGTCTTCGCGATTGGGCGGCTGGCTGGGAAAAAAATGGCTGGAAAAAGAAAACCGGCGAGATTAAAAACCTAGATATTATTAAGCCAGCTTATGCTTTGTATAACGAGATTAAAGATAAAGTTATGCTATCGCATGTGAAGGCTCATGCAGGCACAGAAGGTAATGAACTGGCAGACCGAATGACGATGGTCGCGGTTGAACGAAAAGATCCAGCTTGGGTACAGTATGAGAAAGAGCCAAATGGTGAGTTTAATATTCCTGCGCTTTTAAAATTAAGAGCGGGGTAAAATTAAGAATTTGGTAACTAATAAGTAACTAAGAAGTGGACAAATAGACACAGACTATTTAACCGTCTGTGTCCAATCAGCGGCTTGCTTTGAGTCGCTGGTTTTTGCATCAACCCAGCGTTCTCCTGCTTCACCTTGCTCGGTCTGGGTGCTTTCTTTTTTCCAAAACGGCGCTTCGGTTTTTAAAATATCCATAATATATTGCGATGCTTCATACGCCGCAATTCTATGTGCGCTTGCGACGCCAACTAAAACAATCTGATCTTTTGCGAATAACTCCCCGACACGATGAATAATACGAATACCGTCTAGCGGCCAACGCAACTTGGCTTGCTGAGCGATATGGTTTAACACATTTTCTGTCATGCCTGGGTAGTGTTCCAGCGTCATACTGCTTACGTGGGTATTTTCGCTAAAGTCTCTAACCAAACCAGAAAACATAACAATAGCGCCACTTTGTGGGCAGTGTTCGCGCAGTTGTTGGTATTCTAGCGGAAAATCAAAATCTTCAATTTGAACAGAAATCATAGTTATCTACAGCGCGTCTTTTTAATCACATCAATATTCATATCAATCGTTACGTCGGCAGTATGGAATGCTATGAGTTTCTATTCAACTGGGTTTTGTTTATTTCGCTAGAAAACCTGCCTCTTGTAGGTGTTGAGTCATTTTATCGAACATGAGCTGTAAGCCATTCATTGGGCGTAGCATGACCTCAAAATGAACGATCTTACCTTCATCATTCCAGCGAATAAGGTCAATGCCTTTGATTTTTTTATCGTCAACACGGGCGCTGAATTCAAGAGCAAAATTCTTATCGTCTATCCACTCTCTTTGATATTCAAAGTCTTGAAATATATCGATAACCATTTTCAAAATGTACTGAGTAATGTCGCGGCCAACTTTGGGCTGCCAAACGGTAGGAGAATGAAATTCGACGTTGTCGTCTAAAAGCTCCCGCAACAATTTCATGTCTTTATTGGCAACTACTTGGTGCCACTTGTCTAAGTTTGCGTGGTCTCGAATGGATTGCTCTGTGTTAGATTGCTCTGGATTAAATTGGCTCATAGGGTTCTCTTATTTTTTGCGGTCTTCGGTGACTCTTAAGATTAAATTAATACCTCATCCTTACACTGTCAATATCAATCTATGCGCAAGGCGTTTGCATGCCAGGACTTTCATAGCAGGACTTGTATAGCAGGACCTTTCATATATCAATTCAATGGAATGCTTACGATCCATCATAATGGGCCAATGCTGCTACAAAATAAGCCAATCTTCTTTCAAACACTGGTCTTTTTAGGATTTAGTGTAAAACTGAGGATCATCAGTGTGGATAGGGTAATAGGCGGGTTTAATGATCTGACTTTATCGGCTTTTTTACCCGACTTCTCAACTGATCCGTTACTTGAATGGCTATAAAAATAATAACAGTCAAAAATAATAAAATACGTCAATAATCACTCACTAGGTGAAACATGAAAATAATAAAACCTCTATCTAGCGTTATCGCTTTGGCTTTAGGGCTAACAGTCTCAATGAGTTCTTTGGCTATGAGCGCCAAGCCGCCGGCAGACCCGATTGCCGACTTTCAAAATAGCTGGGCAGGAAAGGCCTTGGCACATCAGCGCAGCTTGGATAAAAAATCCCCACTCATTGATAACAACATTTTAGGCTCTCACAATACCTATAATTCTAAGGTTTACCAAAATGTGTTTCGTTATATCGATCCGCAGCAGAAGCATTCTATTTATGATCAATTACGCATTGGCGCACGGTTTATTGAATTAGATGCCCACTGGACCGCACAAACTCACGGTAATCCTTTTAACTGGGGGCCAGGACTATTGCTATGTCATTCTGGCATTGGCGCGTCTATGGGAGACTTGCACGTAGGCTGCAGTTTAACCGACCGCTTTGTTGCAGATGGCATGGCCGAAGTCAGTCAGTTTTTAACTGAAAACTCAGAAGAGGTGATCATTCTTTATATTGAAGATCATACGGATGGTCGTCATCAGGAGTTGTTAAACGTTTTGAATGATAAATTGGGCGGTAAAATTTATGCCAGCAATGGCTGTAGAAACATTCCAGATCAGCTTACAAAAGCTCAGGTTAGAGCGGCTGGTAAGCAGGTTGTACTATGGAAAGATGGTGGTTGCTCTGAACACTCAGCCATGTCGCAGCTTGCGTTCACTGGATTAGGCAATGTTGATCGTATATGGGAAGACCAGACGATTATAGGAACGCTCGGGGATTTCTTTACCAATGGTTCTGTGGATAACATTACTCCTGCAGACATTGAGCAAGTCTTCAAAAACGGTGGCAATATCGTGAACTTGGATAATCTAACGTATGACGATGGCCGTATGGCGGCGGGTATTTGGTCGTGGGATGTTAATGAGCCTAATAACCATAACAACCAAGACTGTGCGGTTCAAAAGGCGAATGGCCGCTGGGACGATGCAAGGTGCGCCGTACTGAACCATGCCGCTTGCCGTGACCAAAATGGACATTGGGCAATTAGTCGCTCAAAAGTAACTTGGTTGTTGGCTCCCGCTGCTTGTGTAACGTTAGGCACTGGGCATTCATTTTCAGCACCGACGAATAGTCAAGATAATGCTGCACTTTTTGCCGCTAAAGCCGGTATAAAAAATGTGTGGCTTAATGCTTCTGATAGAAATACCGAAGGGCAGTGGCTAGCAAATTAGGTTTGATGCGGATGTTTATTCGAGCAACGGTCTGGAAATTTGTATTAGGATAATATTGACCTAAGTAGTCATATTAACGAGAAGGCCCAATTAATTGATAATTGGGCCTTTTTTGTGCCTTGACACACGCAGCTGCAGGAGTAATCTGGATGAACAATAAATGCTTATAGGAAAGCAATATGCCATACCATAACAACGTTGTAGATGAATTAAATTTGTTAGTAAAATTTAACCTGCGTTCAATGCAAGAAGGCATTAAAGTTCACCATGATGCGGATATTTCACTGGTTGAAGCCGCAGAGCGTTTACACAGCAAAGGAATGATCACTCAGATTGATGGTGGTTATCTAACGGACCGAGGTGTAGAAACGGCTGAGAAAGCCCATGCGCTTATTTCAGCGCTTGAAGTTAAACTGACTAATTAAGACTTATTGATACTAATGGGCAGGTGGTTGTAAATTATTACACTCCTGTCTGTATGAATTATCTTCTTGAACATTTCTTTAGAAGCACTCTGTTGTTTAGATGAAGGGCTTGTTTCTGGCATGTCTATTCCTGAGATCTTTGCTCTTTCTGCGGCCTTTGCTAATCCTGTAGTATCATTAATTTAAAAATTATAATTATTTTTTTCTTTTCGCGAAGACTTTTCATTTCTCATTCGTATAACGTATTAAATACTTCAATTGAGTATTTCTAAAACGAATTTTATAGACAGGTATTCATAATGAAAAAGCATACACTTGCAGCACTATTTTTAGCATCATCTGTTTTATCGGCAGCGGCTTATGCCGAGTGCGATGAAAAGGGACATAAGAAAGGCGGCCACAAAAAGCATGGCGCTAAGCACTTCACCATGATCGATACGAATAAAGATGGAAAATTATCGAAAGAAGAAATGCTACAGTATCATGAGAATCACTTTACCAAAGTCGATGCGGATGGTGATGGCTTTGTTAGTAAAGATGAAATGAAAGCGCAGTATAAGAGTAAAAAGAAGCGCTTCATGAAAATGGATACCAATAACGATGGTGAAGTCTCTGATGAAGAGAAAGCGGCTTTCAAAGAAAAACGTAAAGCTCGTAAAGCTGATAGAGATGAAGAATAGCGTTGTCTCTGTGTCTGGATATTTTAGGTAATTAATGAAAAGTCTACAGCAGCAGACGGATGAAGAGCTTATGGTATTAATACAAGCGCATAATCACGATGCATTTTCAGAACTGGTCTTACGACACAGTGATCGTTTTTATGCCTTGTCTTATCGCACGCTTTTTAATCAGTCTGATGCTGAAGACATTGTTCAAGAATCGTTTTTAAAACTGTGGCACAAGCCAACATTATGGAAGTCGAAGCGAGGCAGTAAATTTACTACCTGGTTTTATCGACTTGTCGTTAATGCGTGCCATGATTTAAATAAGAAAAAATCCTCGCAAGAATATTCATTCAATGATGACGATCATGATCAAGTAATAGAAGATGATCACTCATCACCTCAACTTTCTGATATCGAAGCGGCCCTTAAGCAATTACCCGAAAGACAGCGCACTGCACTTAACCTTTGTTTTTATGAAGGGTTAAGTAATAAAGAAGCGGCAGTCATTATGGATATTCGATTAAAAGCATTACAGTCTTTGATTATGCGAGCAAAGGCCGCCTTAAAAGAACACTTTAATCTCTCAGAGGAAAATGATCATGCAAACAAGTGATGAGCAACTCAATGAGTTATTAAAACGTGCAGCGCCCATTCCTGCGAATAATAATTTAGCGCAGCGTATTATTCTAAATGCGGAGAAAAATATACATGGCTATTCTGAGAGTACAAATGGTAATGCTGACAGCTTATTTAAGCAGATACTGAACAGTTTTATTATTCCTAAGCCTGCTTATGCTTTAGCGTGCAGTATGTTGCTAGGGGTGCTGGTAGGGTGGCAGAACTCTGATGTGGCAGGTATCAGTCTTAATTTAGAAGAAAGCCTGACAGTGACCACTATTGAAGAAGATTTAAGCAGCTTGTTTCTTGCTGAAGTGAATTATTATGAATAAAAAAATGAAAGTATTTATATCGTTATCGGTGTTTTTAAACGTTGTGCTGGTGGGGGTTATTCTAGGGGGGGTTACGGGGGGATTTTCTAAACACCATTTTGGCCATGGGCATAAGTCTCAACAAATGGAGCAGCGTTTAAATAATATTCTAACGGTAATTCCAGAGGATAAGCGTACACAATTCAGGCAAAAATTAGCAGAACTTAAAGCATTAAAGCGTACTGATAAAAACGATATGAAGCAGGCACGAAAAAATATTCTACAGGTATTTGAGCAAGAGCCATTTGATCGAGAAGCGTATCAGCAAGCAGTTCAACGTATTAACCAATTGCATCAAACGCAAATGGATAAACGCATGGGGCTAATGGTTGATGTCGCTGAGTATTTGTCGCCGCACGAGAGAAGACAGTTATCGAAATTGATTATGAAGCGGGGAGGGGGTCGATAGATTTTACAATTTAATTGGGTATCAGTAGGGGTAGGTAAAAATGGTGGGCCCGCCCCGACTTGAACGGGGGACCTGCCGATTATGAGTCGGATGCTCTAACCAGCTGAGCTACGGGCCCTTGTTATCGCTAGATAACGCAAACGATTATAACCATGCTTTACAAAGAGCGCCACCCCTTTGATTTAAAAAAGAAAAACATCTTATTTAAATCATAAAAACGGTCGCCAAAACAAGAAAACCCGGCAATGGCCGGGTTTTCTTGTTTAAATTTCAAACAATTTAAGTTGTTTGAAATTTACTACCTGTTAAGAAGTTCTTACAGACTATTCGTCTAAGAAGCTACGTAGGTGATCAGAGCGCGTAGGATGACGTAATTTACGTAACGCTTTCGCTTCAATCTGACGAATACGCTCACGAGTAACGTCGAACTGCTTACCAACTTCTTCCAAAGTATGATCTGTGTTCATATCGATACCAAAACGCATGCGAAGTACTTTTGATTCACGAGCGGTTAAGCCGGACAGTACGTCGCGTGTTGCATCGATTAAGCCGCCAGTAGTGGCTGTATCGATTGGCGATTCAGACATGGTATCTTCAATGAAGTCACCTAGGTGTGAATCTTCATCATCACCGATTGGCGTTTCCATCGAGATAGGTTCTTTGGCAATTTTAAGTACCTTACGAACTTTATCTTCTGGCATTTCCATACGCTCGGCCAATTCTTCTGGCGTTGCTTCACGGCCCATTTCTTGTAGCATTTGACGAGAGATACGGTTCAACTTGTTGATCGTTTCAATCATGTGTACAGGAATACGAATGGTACGTGCTTGGTCAGCAATCGAGCGAGTAATCGCCTGACGAATCCACCAAGTAGCGTAAGTCGAAAACTTATAACCACGACGGTATTCGAACTTATCTACCGCTTTCATCAAGCCGATGTTACCTTCTTGAATCAAATCTAAGAACTGCAAACCACGGTTGGTATACTTTTTCGCAATCGAGATAACAAGACGTAGGTTAGCTTCAACCATTTCTTTCTTAGCACGACGTGCGCGAGCTTCACCGATGGATACTTTACGGTTAACTTCTTTAATTTCAGGAATGGATAGGCTCACATTTCCTTCAATTGATTTAATCTTTTTCTGAGCGCGCTGAATGTCAAACTTAAAGACAGCAACCTTTTCAGAATATGGCTTATCAGCGGCGATTAAATCGTCAACCCAATCTGGGTTCGTTTCGTTACCCTGATAAGATTTAATAAATTCTTTACGGTCCATACGGCACTTACGAGTAAGTAGAACCATGATGGCACGTTCTTGCGTACGAATAGCTTCTTGTGATTCACGAGTATTGTTAACCAATGCTTCAAAGTAACGAGGTGTTAATTTGATTGGCGCAAATACTTCGGCTAATTCATCGAAGGCAACTTCGGCTTCTTTGCTTGCACGGCCGTGTTTAGCAAGAATAACTTCTAAAGCATCGTAAGCAACTCGAACTTCTTTGAAACGGCCTTGAACCATTTCAACGTCTAGTCCGCCGCTTTCTTCTTCGTCTTCGTCATCTGTTGAATCGTCAGAGTCATCAGCATCATCGCTATCGGCATCTTCATCTTTCACAGGTTTTGGCTGTGTCTGAGGAGGAGGTGTAGGAATTTCGTCGGATGGGTCGATGAAACCGTTGAATACATCACCAATACGATTGACGTCATCTTCAGCCGCTTCGAACGCTGTTAGAACGGTTTCAACAGTACCTGGATAATACGCAAGTGCAGACATCACTTCACGGATGCCTTCTTCAATGCGCTTAGCGATTACAATTTCGCCTTCACGGGTTAGTAGTTCAACAGTACCCATTTCACGCATATACATACGCACTGGGTCAGTCGTACGACCTACGTCACTATCAACAGCCGCTAGAGCAGCTGCGGCTTCTTCAGCTGCGTCATTATCTGTATCGTTACCGGCCACGAACATAGCATCAGCATCAGGTGCGACTTCAGATACCGGAATACCGATATCGTTGATCATACGGATGATGTCTTCTACTTGATCTGGATTCGCGATGTCATCGGGTAAGTGGTCGTTTACCTGGGCATGAGTCAGGTAACCCTGTTCTTTACCCTTGGCGATGAGGTCTTTCAAACGCGATTGTTGTTTATTCGCTGACATATAGGCCCTGTTGTAGTCGTCGCAGTCGTCTGCTCTGTGGCTAGGCAATAAACCCGAAAGTATAAACGCTAACCACTCATTGCGCTAGGCAAAGAGCGGGCTTGAGTACGAATTGATAAAAATTTCTGTAGTTAATTTGGGGATGAATTAAAATAATTCAAGGGTTGTTTACTTTTTATGCTTCTTCAGCTGTTTGGGTAGTGCTAAATAGCGTACCTTTTCTTCGCTGGTTAACTGGCTAGCCGATTTAGAGGCTACTTTATTTTGTAATGTTTGCCATTCGCGGCGTAAAGCTCTGTGTTGAAGATTTTGCAGAGTGCCTTGGATGTAATGGCTAGCATCGTCATTAATAGCGTTTTCGAGCTTCTTATTCGCAATGGATTTTAAGTATTCAGTATAGGGGCTGCCAGTCCACAATATTAATAATCCAATGCTGCTTTTTTGTGGGTTGGCCTTTAATTTCTTTAGCGTTTCACACAATAGGCGCTCATTCTCATCTTCTGGTTCAAAATCTTCAGGTAGTTCGATATGTTGAGCGCTTTCTGGAAACTTGACCAATAGCGTCAATGCTTTTTCGGTCATGTTAGTGAGTTGCTTGTTTTCTTTGTGATTCGAAGATGTGGCGGACGGGTTTGTTGATGTTGGCGCATCCGTATCGATAAAATCACCGACGTCATACTCATGCTCCTCTTCATCGTTGTATGCTGGGCCATCATAATGAATGTCAGCTACTTGGCTAGAGGGCTGATGTGGATTTTCGCTTTTTTGGCCTTCTTGCAGCGGATTTTCTGATTGCTGATTCTCTTTATTTTGGGCAGCTCTGTGAAAATTTGGTTTTTCAGTTTCGGCTGGTAATAACTTGGCGAGTATTTCTTGTTTGATGCCCGTTTCTTGCGCTAACTGCTGCTGCATTAATTCTTTAAGCATGCCGGTTGGTAGGCGCGAAATCAGAGGCGCTGCAAGTTGACCAAAGCGCGCTTTGCCATCAAGGGTATCGAAATCGACTTGTTCTTTAACGCTGTCGAAAACAAATTCAGGCAGGTGTTTAGAATTATCTAAACGCTTTTCAAAGGCTTCTTTGCCTTCTTTACGCACGATGGTATCGGGGTCTTCGCCGTCGGGTAAAAATAGAAAACGAGCTTGTAAGCCATCTTGCAGTGCTGGGATGACGGTTTCCATTGCGCGTTGTGCCGCTTTGCGACCGGCATTGTCGCCATCGAAGCAGAAAATGATTTCAGGCACGACTTTAAATAAGCGGCGAATGTGATGCTCGCTGGTCGCTGTGCCTAGTGTGGCAACGGCGTAATGAATGCCGTACTCCGCAAGAGCGACTACGTCCATGTAGCCTTCAACAATTATCATGCGCGTCAGCTTTTGGCGAATTTTACGTGCTTCATAAAGGCCGTAAAGTTCTTGGCCTTTATGGAAAATAGGGGTTTCTGGAGAGTTGAGATATTTAGGTTTCTCATCCCCTAATACACGACCACCAAAGGCGATGACTTGGCCTTTTACGTTGCGGATCGGAAACATGACGCGATCACGAAAGCGATCATAGGTGCGGCCATCTTCTTTTTCGATGGTCATACCGCAGCTAATCAATTGTTTGATGGTCTTATTGTTTGTGCTGTCGTTTTTCTCGCCAGGTGCTAGGGAGTTCTGCAGGTTATCCCAGCCTGGGGGGGCGTAGCCGATGGAAAAAAACTTAGCGGCTTTGCCCGATAAGCCACGATCTTTTAAGTAGCTGATTGCTTTATCTCTGTCGCTACTGGTGCGCAGCTGCAGTTCGAAAAAATCAGCTGCTTTTTGAGTGAGGGTAAGCAGCTCTTTGTGCTGAGGTTCTCTACTCTGTTGGTCTGAACCTTCACGAGGAACTTCTAAATTTAGATCGCTCGCAAGCTTTTCTACTGCGTCGGGAAACTCTAAACCATCAAACTCCATAACGAATTTAACCGCGCTACCGGTTGCACCACAACCAAAGCAGTAATAGAACTGTTTGTCTGGGCTGACGGTAAATGATGGGGTTTTTTCATTATGAAAGGGGCAGCAAGCTGAATAGTTTTTACCCGCTTTTTTGAGGCGAATACGGGCGCTCACCACATCGATTATGTCGAGGCGACTGATTAGATCATCGATGAAGTTTTGGGGTATGCGTCCGGCCATTTGGCTATATTACACTATTAACAATATGATTGAAGAGACTGAAATACGGTGAAGCAGAAACTAAAAAGGCAGCCGAAGCTGCCTTTTTATGCAATCAAAAGATTGTGTGTCGATTAGCCGGCCATTTAACAGGTAGCGTGGGGGTTAACCCAGTGCCGCTTTAACCAGTTGGCTGACTTGCGCCATATCGGCGCGGCCTTGTACTTGTGGTTTGAGGACGCCCATTAACTTACCCATATCCTGCATGCTTGCAGCACCGGTTTGGGTAACAGCGTCAGCCACTATTTTGGCCAGTTCATCTTCACTCAGTGCTTCTGGTAGAAACTCAGAGATGATAGAAATTTCAAACTTCTCTGTTTCGGCAAGATCGTGACGATCAGCTTGCTCATACTGTTCAATTGAATTCAGACGCTGCTTAACCATTTTATCTAAAATGACTAAGGCACGTTCATCATCAACGTCAATACGTTCATCTACTTCAACACGCTTAAATTCTGCAGAGGCTAAGCGTAATGCGGACAAACGAGGTTTGTCCTTGGCACGCATAGCGTCTTTAATAGAACTTTTTATACTTGCAACAATAGCACTCATAAAATCTTTCTTTTGATCGACGGTATTTAGCTAAAAAGCAGCTAGAAATGGGGTTTGATTAGTACAAACGAACCATTTTTTTGTTTTCACGCTGAACTTTCTTCGCGTGACGCTTAACAGCAGCAGCGGCTTTACGCTTACGTACTGAAGTAGGCTTTTCGTAATGTTCACGACGACGAACTTCTGACAAAACGCCTGCTTTTTCGCAAGAACGTTTGAAACGACGTAGAGCTACATCAAATGGCTCGTTTTCTTTAAGTTTTACAGCTGGCATCCAAAATCACCTAATAAATAATTCAGTGTTAATCTTTTAGGGGCAACCACAAGAAGCCCAAATTTTGTCTTTCTATAACGTATGCGCGTTGCACACCTTATATAAGGGCGGGCATTCTAATCGGTATACGTGAGAATTGCAAAGAGTATAGGTAAGGTTAGTTGGGAATAATCATAAAATGGCGATTTAAGGCTAATTAAAGAACCAGATTGTCTGATAACTTATCTATTTAGTGCCTAAAATACGCAAATATAAGCAAAGTAGTGCCAAAGGTATCCTAAAATCATTGCCATGCGCGTATCATGCCCGCAATTGACATTATTTCGACTTTATTAGACTTTCATTATTAAGGTATCAGAGGCTTTATGCTGATTCTTGGCTTAGAAACTTCCTGTGATGAAACCGGTGTTGCTGTTTATGATAGCGAACGCGGTTTATTGGCACATCGTTTATACTCTCAAATTGCAGTGCATGCAGAATATGGTGGCGTGGTGCCTGAATTGGCATCTCGTGATCATGTGCGTAAAGCGTTACCACTCATCAATGAAGCCTTAGCGGAAGCGGGTCATACGGTGCAAGACCTAGAAGGTATTGCTTATACACAAGGCCCAGGTCTTGTTGGCGCTTTATTAGTGGGCGCAAGCCTAGGGCGATCGCTTGCGTGGGGGCTGAGTATCCCAGCGGTGGGTGTTCATCATATGGAAGGTCACTTATTAGCACCGATGCTAGAAGATGATCGCCCCGAGTTTCCGTTTGTCGCGTTACTCGTATCCGGTGGCCATACTCAGCTAGTCCATGTTGCGGGTATTGGGGAATATACCTTATTAGGCGAGTCGCTAGATGACGCCGCCGGCGAGGCCTTTGATAAAGCCGCTAAAATGATGGGTTTACCTTATCCTGGTGGTCCAGAGCTGAGTAAGTTGGCAGAGCAGGGGGATGACAAGCGTTTTGAATTCCCTCGCCCTATGACAAACCGTGCAGGTTTAGATTTTTCGTTTAGTGGTTTAAAAACCGCTGCACGTACCGCGATTATCAAACATGCGGTTGATGGTGTTTTGGATGAGCAAACGAAAGCGGATATCAGTGCGTGTTTTCAAGCTGCGGTTGTGGATACCTTAGCCATTAAGTGTAAGCGAGCTTTAAAGCAAACGGGCTTAAAAAATCTTGTGATTGCCGGTGGTGTCGGTGCTAATAAATTATTGCGCCAACAGTTAATTGAGATGACAGGAAAAGTCGGTGGGCAGGCATTTTATCCGCGTGCAGAATTTTGTACGGATAACGGTGCAATGATTGCGTATGCCGGTTGTCAGCGCTTATTAGCAGGGCAGGGTACTGATTTAAGTTTATCGGTTGTTCCTCGCTGGCCGATGACGGAATTAAGTTCTATTACTGCCAAGAGCGCCGATAACAATGGATAAGGTATTTATTCGTGGGTTAACTGTTGAAACGATTATTGGCGTTTTCGATTGGGAAAAACAGGTTCAGCAGCCGTTAATTTTTGATCTCGAAATGGATTGGGATATTACTCAAGCAGCTGCCACCGACGATTTAGCGTATGCATTAAATTATGCCGCTGTAAGCGATCGTGTTATCGAGTTTGTTCAAGGTAATCAGTACGATTTATTAGAGCGTTTATTGGTGCAGTTAGCCGAAACCCTACGCGCAGAATTTTTTATTCCTAAAATTAAAATTCGAGTTGAAAAACCAGCGGTAGCGCCAAACGCTATTGCGGTTGGGCTGGAAATTGAACGTGGTTAGTCTTTATTTAGGGATCGGTTCTAATATTGAACCGAAAAAAAATATTAGTGCCGGATTAAAAAGTTTAGAAACATTATTTTCTAAACTGGATATTTCTCCGATTTATTTAGCGCACTCTTTTGGATTTGATGGTGATGACTTTTATAATTTAGTCGTACGTGCAGAGACGGAGTTATCCATTACGGAAGTCGTTAATGTACTACGTCAAATTGAATTTGATCATGGCCGACCTGAAAACGCTGTTAAGTTTGCGCCGCGTAGTTTGGATATCGACCTGCTGATGTATGGGGATTATGTTGGCAAAGTGGGTGGGTATAAAATACCACGATCAGATATTGATAAGTTTGATTTTGTCTTGAGACCCTTGCAGGATATTGCGGGTGATGAGTTGCACCCTGTGAGTGGGGAGACGTTTGCTGAACTTTGGCGGATGATGAGCCTGAGTTTTGATAGTCGGCTTGAATTGGCGCCTTAGGTGCGATTTAGGTGCGACTTAATTGGCTAGGCTAGCTTGTTGGCCACAGAGGGTTTTTCATAAGATCCTCTGGGCCTCGCAGGTTAATCAATCAGCCAGCCAATTACTCCAAAGCCTTCCTCATTTTCTTGGCCCGAGCAATCACCTCAACCCGTTCACGCGCCATCGCCTCACCAATTTCTTTACCAGTAATTCCCTGCTCAACAAACTGCTTAGCTGTAATTTTCAAGCACGCTTCGGCGAGTTCTGTTATGTATTCAACCTGGCTGTATTCAACCTCTTCAAACCCCGTACGTCCGCGACTATCTGCTTTGCAAGCGATGAGTATTTTTTGCAAACGCTCTGGTTTGCGCCATAAATCAATATTATTAAACAGCGTCAGTATGGTTGAGGGCTTTAGTTCGAACGCTCTGTGTATATGGGTATGATACATACAGACTAAGCGCGAGAGGTCTTTAAACTCACTGGGTGTTTTTAAGCGTTTATTTACTCGAATAACCAGTTTTTCACCTGATTGCTCGTGCCCATGATGACTAGGCAACATGGATTCTTTGGTCAGGCCTTTGCCTAGGTCGTGTAGCAAGCTGGCCCAGCGTATACTTATGTCGGTGGTTAGTTTGCTGGCTTGTTCTAGTACCATGAGTGTGTGAATACCACAGTCTATTTCTGGGTGATGTTTCTCGGGCTGTGGAATACCAAATAAACGGTCTATTTCTGGAAAGATAACCGCAAGCGCACCGCAATCGCGTAATGCTTGAAAATAGACCCAAGGTTGAGATTCGCCTAAGGCTCGTTCTGTTTCTTGCCAGACTCTTTCGGGTGTTAATAAGTCTAATTCGCCACTGTCAGCAATAGTGCGCATTAATTCGAGGGTTTCGTCTGCAATGGTAAAACCCAAATGTGCGAAGCGGGCAGCAAAGCGTGCGACACGTAAAACGCGCAGGGGATCTTCTGCGAATGCATCGGAGACATGGCGGAGTATCTTAAGCTCTATGTCTTTTTTGCCGTTGTAAGGGTCATAGATTGTCCCTGAGCTGTCTTGGGCCATTGCGTTGATGGTTAGGTCGCGGCGCAGTAAGTCTTCTTCTAGGGTGATGTCAGGATTGAAGTCGCAGTTAAACCCCTGGTAGCCGCCACCTGATTTACGCTCAGTTCGGGCTAAGGCATATTCTTCTTTGGATTTAGGGTGTAAAAATACCGGAAAATCAGCACCCACCTGGCTATAGCCTAAATTAATGAGTTCTTCCGGCGTACTACCAACAACAACCCAATCTTTATCTTTCATTGAAATGTTTAACAGCGTATCGCGTACTGCGCCACCCACTAGGTATATTTGCATTGAAAACTCGTAATAAAGAGTAAAGATAAAAAACGCTTACAAATATGAGACAACATAAGCGATAAACGAAAAAAAGCCCTAATCCGAAGATTAAGGCTTTTTAGGTAGAGAGTCTAAATAACTTTGCTTATTTAGCGCTTCCTTTTGATTAAGCTCATATTAACTTAACGCAACACAAGTTTAGACTCTTCTTCGGCTGCTTCAGGCTGTTCGGCAACATACAGTTCACAAGCTGCTTTTGTGGTAATCACTTCAACATCTTCAGGAGTATCGATTAGGTCTTGATCACTGGTGAAATTAGACGTTTCACCACTGAAATCAAAGCGATATTCAACGGCTGTGTTGCTTTCAACTGCAGCAATCGAACGTTTTGTCGCTAGATTGCTTTGATTGACTGTGCCAACCTTTTTAAGCACGGCAGAGCGACCGCCTAAATAATTGAGTCGTAACATGACCGTATTATTAAGAGCGGCGACGGTTTCCCAAGAGCCTGAGATGTAATCACCAGACAGGCGCTCGTCTTCCTTGCCCACTTCCTCATACTTTAAGCAGAGGTGAATATTTCCACGAGTAGCACCTTCTGCACCGGTAAAGAAAAGAGCGGCTTTAGCCGTTAGGTCTTCGTCGCTGCCGTCGTCTTCAAATTCCAGCATCTTGCCTGCTAGATCGCTGGCTAAATTGCTGCCAGAGGTATCTTTAGCCGCAACTGCTGCGTTTTTAAATGCTGCTTCATCACCATTGGTTTCAACTAGTCTAGAGAAGTTGATATTTCCACCTTCTCCTTCACCGGTATTGCCTTCTAAGTTTTCTAGGTAGTCATCATCACTAAGCGCATTCAACGCACCTACGTGTGCATTTTCATTACCAGAATCGTCGCGAATGATTTTAAGAACTACAACCTCAACGCCACGAATACGACCTTTTACGTTAGCAAACGTTAAGTCGCTACCCAAGCTTGGATTGTTACCAAAAGCAGCAGTTGTTGCGCTATTAACTGCATTAAGGCGCGCAACTAAGATGGAAACATCATTTGGGGAGGGTGCCGAAACAGGTGTTTCTCCGGCAGCAACATAAAGCTCATCGATATCGGAGCGAATGCTGCCCCAGGCGGAATCAAATTGTTTATCATTTAAATCTGAGAATTGACGATAAATTAAACCACTAATATCAGAGGTGACTTCTTCACCGTCTTCAATTTCAGAATAGTGCTCATTTACCCAATCAGAAATAACCGTCACGTATTTGTGCATTTGATAGGTTATAGCAAAGGCTTGAGAATTAAATTTTTCAGCACTTTCTAGAAAATTCAAGTTAATCAAATTTTTAAAGGTTGCATTTGGCAGGTTCAATAGGGTGCTCATGAAATCTAAAAAGTCATGTACATCAGCGGAGTAGAATGATGTAAGAGGTGTAATAGCAATTAATTCTGATGCATCACCTGAGGGCGAATCATTTATACTTAGAGAAAAAGAAGATTTTGCGGGAAATGACAAGCTGCCTTCAAAAGGCTCGCCTGTATACAAGTCATAACCACCGGTAACAATGATTTTGGTATCTTCAGTGACGGTACTTTTTTGGGATTCTGTAACGGTTAAGCAAAATTCAGGGCGAATAGAATCTCCAGAGCAATAATCTAGGTCTTTTAAAAGGTTGTAGTTATAATGACCATCATTATCAGTTAACGCACCTGGCTCATAAGAATCTTTCTTTTTGTTACCGTTTAAATCATAAAAGACCTGGGCGCGAACAATTGGGCCGTCAACCGCAATACCAGAGCCAATGACGGCATTAGAAGAGCCTTTGCCACCATCTTGCTTGTCAGTGCCACAGCCATAAAGAGAGAGAGCGGTAACCGAGGTGATCGCAACAGCTAATAAACTTTTATTAAATTTCATATTGTTATTTTCCTAATTAATTTATGAAGTGCATTTAATTTAAAAATTAAAAGCTGTTTTCAAATCCTAAGTTAATACCAAATGCTCTAGGGAGAGTATCGCCATCGGCTTCGATAGTATCCAAGCTGTAGCTAACATCTAGATTCATTCCACCAAATAGCGACAAACCAGCATTAAGCATTGTTAATTCGCTACCGGCTTGGTTTTTACTTAAACCAATACGGCCACCAATAAAGGATGAACTAACATAAGCAGCAGATAGTGAAGCCCACTGGTACTCATCACCAATTGGATCACGTACCGGTTGCAAATCGTAAGATGCTGCTAAGCGTAGACGCTTGTTTTCAGTATTAATAGCTGCATCAATACTCGACTGAGAGGTCATGACGTATACTTCATTAAGTGCTAGTTGATCTTTAGCGGCAAAATAAAGTGCAGTGAAGCAATTGCTCATAGACGTTGCAGAGTCTTTGGATGAACAGTTTTCGCCTAGGCTGCCGTATTCAAATTCTGGCTCGTTCACATTGCGCCATGTGTAGCCGATATGATAATTAGGCGCTTCCCAGATGAGGCCTAAATCAACGCCAATTGCTGACGTTGTTTTTTTGTTGGAGCTGATGTCATCTTGAATAACATCGCTTAATTCATCATCTTCATCAACATTCAGTAACCCTACGACCTGCTTAGAAAGGCTGTAGGTATATAAGTTACCACGAACACCGGCTAATAAGCGGCCACCTAAAGGGTCGGTGAATTTAGTGACAAGTGAATGATTAATCGCACGGCTATAACCTAAACCAATAGAGAAGTATTCAGCGCTTTTTAAATAAGCTGCGGTATTCGTTTCAAATTCTTGGGTGAAGGTATTAACAGTAATATCATCATCTAGAACAGATGCTTTAATCGTGATACCACCCATTGCATCCAATGATAAAACACCGCCTAAGGTTTCAGAACGAATAGAGAAGGGGGCGAGTGGTGCTACTACATGAATATCCGTTTTGATATAACCTTCATCACCTAATTTATGACGAATGTTATTATTGTAGTTTTCAATTGCTTCATTACCTTCTGCGGCCGTGACGTTATCGGACTCTAAGGTCTCAATTAACTCATCGACATCATCCCCGAAGTTATCAGCGTCGCCTAGTTCAACGGCTACACCTATAGAAGCAAGGTAGCCCCAACGGAAGTTTTCACCTTCTTCAATAACGGTTTCGCCCGCTGCCGGGTTGTACATTATTGATAATCCTGTTTGTGGTGTCGCACCTGTACCGAGTGTTAATAAAGAGGCGGGTTTAGTCATAACAGGAGCGGCTTGAGCCAATACTGGCAGCAAGCCACCCACTAAAAGAGGGATGATTTTTTTCATGGGAGAATTGAGTCCTTCAATAAAGCAATTTTATAATTAAAAAGTGGCATTGGGTACAGTATAGATTAATAGGCGTTGATCATGAATAAAAAAATCAGGACTTTCCTGTCGTATCTAGTCTAATCGTACACCTATGTGTATATAAAATTTTTGATGAAAATATTTATCATAATCAAAGATTATTAAAAGTAAAAACCTAGCTCTAAGGCTGCCCCAGCTTCTTTTTTAACGTCGCTAGGGTTTGCCATAACAGCAACATCTAAATGAGCACCAAAAGGTGAAAAACCAAGGCCCGCAGAGACGACTGAGGAATCTGAAAGGCTTAGATTAGTGCGATAGCCCGCACGAAATTGTAGAGTATCAAATAGATCAAGTTCAGCACCGATCGATGCATACTGAGTTGGGGCTTCGAAAGCGACCGGGTCGTTTTCCATTAAATCAATATCAAATGCAATCACGGTCCAGTCGGTTGAATGAGAAATACCACTGCGGAATTGAGTATCGAGGTTGATGGTTGTTTTTGTTCTTTTGCCTGTTTTAGAATCGGGATTACTTTCGGTTTCATATTCTTTACTGATTAAATTTTTAGCAACCAGGCCGATCTGCCATTGATTATTATCACCGAATTGATACGCGGCACCGGCATCTAGGTTGATTGCAGAAAAGTTTTGTTCGGTATCCGTAATTGCTTCTTCTTCAATATCTTCTTCTTCGACTCTGGCGGCATAGTTAAACGTTTTAATCGTTTGTAATTTGGGCGTAATACCAATGGCAATATTCTCACCCGCAATTTCAAAATTACTCGATAGGGTCAGTCCAACTTCCGAGATACCAACCGCTACGATTTGTACGTTTGAGGTCAGTTCATCGTTTAAAATGATATCTCCTGTGGTGCTATCGGTTGACAAAATAGTGCGGCCGTCTTTGTCATAGCTAAAGGTTTGTAAATCGGATAAATGGCTCTCGGCTTGGGTTGTGTATAAACCGACTGCATAGGCTTGTGGTGCACAGGCGGCGGCATTACCAGAATTGTTGGATTGGCAGTTATCCAGCGATTCGACGGCGGTGGCTAATTGTTCGGCTGAGTTGGTATAGGTTTGTGTTGAGTTGGCGTAGGAATTGATCGCCTCGGCGTAGCCATTTAAAAGAGAGGCGTCGCTGTCCGTAAAAAACATTCGACCAGAGAAAAAAGCAGAACCTGAAACAGATATGGCGGCTGCGAACGTTTTACTGGGAATGGCAATCGCGCCATTAATACCCGCTGTACCGCGAATGGCTCTGCCAGAAATAGAGCTTAAGCTATTAGTAAAATCGAGCGTAGTTTCTTCTAAGTTTTGAGTTTTTCCGGTGAGGGATTGTGCTGAGGTATTTAAATCGGTCGCTGCTTGGGTAATTTGAGCTGACGTTGTATTGTCATTGCCACCATTGCCTGGCACGTTTTCGATGAGGTTTTGAAAGCTATCAAGCTGTTGCTCCATCGGAACCACACCGGGGCCGCCAGAAACAAGAATGGCATCAAGCTGATCGGTTATCCCTTCAAAATGTTCAAAGATCGTATCGCCATTGCTCCCCCCTGAATATTCGTCATTAGCAATCGCATCAACAGAATCGATCATGTCTTCTTCGTCTGCACCTACGGCCCCAACTTGGGGAAGTACGATGGCAAAGTCTTCATTTTCAGCGGCGGTAGATAGCAGGGCTGGGTTGTATTGAGGTGCATGAGCTAGCTTTGCACTTGCAACCCCCGTACTTCCCATTGCCAAACCTCGGGCGTCAATAGGTAGCAGCGGCACAGCATAGGCTAATTCTAAAAATGAGCATTGCAGAATGACGACACTAAAGCCGACCCCTAGTTTGGCGTGTTTAATCATATTGTCGGGTCCTTTGAAATGCAGCTCTAATGATATTTTTATTGCTTATCGACTATTTTTAATCATTCATTTCTAGTTATTCACTTAATAGAGCTTATATAAACAGCATAGAGAATTTCATGGGATTTTGCATGTTCAATCTAAGCTATTCTTCAATTTATTGAGCTGAATTAGTCTTTATCAGTTTTATTGGCGTTAGTAAAAAATGGTTTTATGAAAAGTAAATTGTTTCGATAAAACGTTATTAATTACTAAATATATTAGAAATTGGGCCGATAGCGTCTTTAGTTCTAAAGAAATCGTGAACAAAGCATCAAGTTTTGTAGTTGTGCTTATAAAGAGTACAAGTACTGAGGGAATTGAAATGAAACGAATCAAGCTAAGCCATATCGTCGTCTGCAGTAGTATTTTTTTAACGGCATGCTCCAGTATGTTTGTTGAAGATGAGTCCATTACAGAAGAACCAGAAGCTTTTTTTCAGCCAGTTGAACAAGAGGTTGATCCTATTGCTCCCATGATTTTGAGGGTTGTGGGTTACGGCGCTGTGGTTAAACAGAAATCACTGTCGGATGCTCAAAGCCGCTTAATGGCAATTCGTGCATCAAAACTTGATGCTTATCGTTCTATGGTTGAGCGCGTATACGGAACAGCGTTGCAGGGTAGTACCACGGTTCGAGATTTAGCGGTTCAGAGTGATCGCTTCCGTACTTATGTTGATACGTATATTCATGGTGCTCGCGTTATTTCTACGGATGTCATGTCGGATGGAACGGTTGAAACACTGCTAGAAATGGTTATTGATCAAGGCTTCCGTAATTGCTTGCAGACCATGGATAGCCAGCGCTACAACGTCGACTGCCGTGCACCGCTTGGCAGTGACACAGACAGTTTTGCTCATAGCCAGCGCAAACGTATTCAAAAGGAATCGACGATTCCTGAGACGGGTTATTATTTTATTGATTGATAGGCCGTTAAAAATTAATAGTTAACGCATTTAATGAATCAGATAAATATAGATCAATAGATTAGGGGCTGGTGATGAAAATAACAGTAATGCTATTTGTGGTTTGGATTTCATTTTTAAGCCCCCATTCTTTTGCCTATGTTGTGGAAGTAGAAGGGCAAGCGCCGATTACAGGCAATATCAATCATGCTCGCCAGCAAGCCTTAGAAGATGCCATGAGGCAAGCAAGTCTGCGTGCTGAAGCCCATATTGTGAGTACTCAGCTCATGAGTAAAGGGGTGATGAAACAAGATGATATAAAACTGAAAGGTAAGGGGAGTATCAAGGATGTCGAAATTCTTTGGGAAGACTCTCTTGATGGAATTTACAGTGTCGCAATTCGTGCCGATGTGAAGCCTGTTCAAATGTGCCAAAGCAAAGGAAATAGCTTGCGCAAAGCGGTTGCGATTACGGGCTTTGGATTAGTATCGCCCAAGCAAACGTCTCTTGGGCAGTTGCAAAATATCGAGCAAGATCTAGCACGAGTGTTTATTAATACACTGAATGACAGTGGTCAGATGCATGCATTGGACGCGAGCCATATTGGTCTCTATGAAAATCCTGCTTATGCACCTTCATCGCAGAACCAGCAGCGTCATTTAACAACTTCAATGGCGTTAGCGCAAAATCTAGGCGCGCAGTATATTGTTTCTGGCATTGTTCGTGGTTTGGATACCTTATCAACAGTGGCCGATAAAGCGCCCGACGATAGCCCTTGGTTATCGCTGGTTGGTTTGGGTGAGGAGCCTGCTAAGCGTCAATTTGTGATCGATGTATTTGTACATGACGGTTTTAGTGGTGCGCTTATCTTTAGTAATAGTTATGCAACCCAAGGCCGTTGGAATCTGGATCGAATGGCGAATGTTCGTTTTGCCAGCCCTGCATTTTGGCAAAGCCAGTATGGTCATGCGGTGAAAGATTTATTGGCCGGTGCTATTGATGATGTCTCTATGTCGTTACGCTGTCAGCCATTTATGGCAAAAATCATTAAAACAGAAGGTAAGCGTTTGCATATAGAAGCGTTAGCCGGTGCAGGAATTCGTCCTGGGGATAAGTTTAGTATTTATCGCAGTGGCACATTTTATAATTTAGATTTAGAGCCAAGAATTGAATTAACTAATACCGATATGAAGGCGACGGTAAAGCAAGTTCAGCCACAGTTTATTGTGGCCGACCTTACAATGTCGGCTCAGCAATTATCAATACAGCGTGATGATATTGTGATTGCTTGGTAGGCTTTTCAACGTTAGTTAAACAGCGTAAACGCCTTCAGCCTCAGACTGCGAACTATGCTTCGCAGTCTGCAGGAAATGTCACTTTCCACTCTTCGTACCCACCATCTAAACTATAAACGTCTTCGAAGCCTTGTTCGCTGAAATAGTGCGCTGCATTTTGGCTGGAGTTACCGTGATAGCAGCATACGATTAATGGCGATTTTTTGTCCGACTGAGCCATAAACGGTTCAATGCTCTGATTGTCGATATGAATCGCGGCTGTCATATGCCCAGATTGAAAGCTCATGACATCACGAATATCAATAATCTGGCTTTTGCCTTGTTCAATTAAGTTTTTGGCATCATTCGCACTGATGCGGGTGAAACTTGCTGTCATTGTTTTATCCCGTTTATAGGTTGAAAATGAATTTATAGGTTAAAAATGAAGTGATAGATTGAGAATGAATCGCGGTGAGCTAGTTTTGCTTTTCTTGGGCCGCGACGCGAAACCAAGCTTCATCTTCTACGCGAATAGCGCTGAGCTTGCCACCCCAGACACAGCCGGTATCCAAGGCGAAAACATTGTCAGTATTGGTTTTGCCTTCAAGTGCTGCCCAGTGGCCAAAAAAGATGCGTTTTTTAGCCGCTTTGCGCTCTAATTCAAACCAAGGGGAGAAGCCCTTAGGCTTTGTATTTAAACCTTCTTTGCTCAATAGGTCGAGCTGGCCACCTTGAGTACAAAACCGCATGCGAGTGAAGTAATTAACGATGATGCGAAGTCGATCCATGCCGACCAGAGATTTATCCCACTTATCTGGGGAATTACCATACATCACGTTAAAGAACTCACGAAAATCAGCAGACTGAATAAAGGTTTCAACTTCGAGTGAGCGCTTGAGGGCTTTTTTTGCCCCCCATTTAGGTGGAATGCCCGCATGGACCATTAGGGCATTTAGCGATTCATCATGATGAACCAATGGCTGATATCTTAACCAATGCATTAGCTCTTCACTATCTTTCGCTTTAAGTGTTGATTTTAATGTATCGGATTTTTTAGGATTGTTTTCATTGTAATAAAGAGCAAGCAAGTGCAGGTCGTGATTGCCTAAAACAGAGATCGCTTTGTCGCCGAGCCCTTTAATAAAACGCAGGGTCTTTAACGATTTAGGCCCACGGTTAACTAAGTCGCCGGCAAACCACAGTGTGTCTTGGTTATCGTCGTAATCGATTTTTTCTAATAAGGCCATTAATGAATCATAACAGCCTTGAACATCACCAATTGCGTAAGTTGCCACTCTATTAAAACCTCAAAATCCTGTTGTGAGCCTAATCATGTTAGTTTAATGCTGACGGTACCGCCAAAGTGAAAACGGGAATCGTTGCATTAAATAATAATGCATCAATGGTGTTTTCTTCTTGTGCTTCTTTCTTAGCTTCTTCTACCGTTTCTAAGCATACGCGCATGCCATAATGACCGCTCATACTGCCGACTTGAGTGCTAAGCGCAGCACCGCTGGAATACTGATAACTATCGCCTGGTGCAATAATGGGGTTTTCGCCGACAACACCATTGCCTTGCACTTCCTCTAGCTTGCCATTGCCATCGGTGATTAACCAATGGCGTGTCATTAGCTGAACAGGGTGGTGGCTAGGGTTATAAATATCCACATGATAAGCAAATATGAAGCGCTGCTCTGCTGGGGTTGATTGAGCCTCGATGTATTGAGGCTTAACCGTAACGATGACCTCTGGCATTTGGTGTGCCGGAAGAATGCTGTTCGCATCTAAATCAGTCATTATTTGCTCACAGGAAGTAGAGGATTGTCGGCCACAAAATCGGCAATTTTTACATATTCTTCCAAGCTTAAACGTTCTGGGCGCAAGCTCGCATCAATATCGAGACTCTCGATATTTTCTACAGTAATCATTGTTTTAAGCGTATTGCGCAGTGTTTTACGGCGCATACTAAAGGCTTGGCGTACTACGTTTTGTAAGATAGAAATGTCTTTCGTCGGGAAAGGCAGTACATCGTGAGGCACTAAGCGCACGATGGCAGAGTCGACTTTAGGGGGCGGATTGAACGCACCTGGGCCAACGATAAATAGTGGTTCGACACGACACCAGTATTGCGCCATGATGCCAAGGCGACCGTAATCGGAGGTACCAGGGCCAGCGGCTAAGCGATCAACCACTTCTTTTTGCAGCATAAAATGCATATCTTGCACCAAGTGTTGTTCGGTATAGCTCAACAGGTGGAAGATTAGCGGGGTTGAAATATTGTATGGCAAGTTACCAATAATACGCAGCGGTGCTGGATTTTCGGCTTCTTGATCTATCAATTGCGTAAAGTCGTATTGCAGGGCATCGCCCTCATAGACTTTGAAATTCGGGTAATTAAAAAATTGAGTCCGCAGACGAGGAATTAAGTCGCGGTCAATTTCTACGACGTTCAAAGCCCCTGTCGCTTCTAAGACAGGTTCGGTAATCGCGCCCATGCCCGGTCCAATTTCAACCAAATTTTGGCCTTCTTTTGGATTAATAGCACGAACGATTTTGTTGATGATGTTGCCATCGTGCAGAAAGTTCTGACCAAAGCGCTTACGGGCTTTATGCCCTTGGTTGGCGGTTAATACTTTTTGTGCAGCGGACTTTTGTCTGCCCGATTTTTTGCCCGTTGAACGCGGGGCATTATAATCACTCATGATGGTCTCTTGGTTTGGTATGCGGCAGCCATTTGTGCGGCAACTTTTAAAGCGGTTTCTAAACTGCCGGAATCTGCTGTCCCGAAACCGGCTAAATCAAGCGCGGTACCGTGGTCAACGGAGGTTCGAATAATCGGAAGGCCTAACGTAATATTAGCGGCTCTGCCGAATCCGTGAAATTTTAATACCGGTAAACCCTGATCATGATACATGGCTAATGTCGCATCCGCATGTTCAAGGTGTTTAGGGGTATATAAAGTATCGGCGGGTAATGGCCCGATTAGGTTAAGACCTTCTTGATTCAGCGACTTTAAGGTCGGCTCGATGATATCAATCTCTTCCATGCCTAAGTGGCCGCCTTCACCCGCATGAGGGTTTAGGCCGGCGACTAGAATTCTTGGGTTTTCGATGGCGAAAAATTGTTTTAAATCGTGATCTAAAATACGCGCGACGCGGCTAATTCGTTCAGGTGTAATGGCGTCTGCAACGTCTCTTAGCGGTAAGTGAGTCGTCACTAACGCTACGCGAAGATCTTCTGTCGCAAGCATCATCACAACTTCTTCTTTGCCGCAGTAATCGCGTAAATATTCGGTATGGCCGGTGAATGAGCCCGTTTCTACTTCCACAGAATCATTAATCACACCTTTATGCAGTGGTGCGGTGACCATGGCATGCCAGTGGCCGTCGAGACAGCCTTGGGTTGCAATATCGAGGGTCTTTAGAACATACGGGCCATTGGCGGTATTTAATTCACCCGCAATGCTCACTTCAGCCAATGGGACGTGTTTAACCCACAGGTGCCCAGCAATATGTTCTTGAGCCGGAATATTTTCATCAAAGTCAGTGACGGTTAAAGGCAAACCTAATTGCTCAGCACGTGTGATGAGCAGCTGCTTATCGCATACGACTAATATTTGATACTGCCAAGCTTGCTGCGCAATTTGCACGCACAAGTCCGGGCCAATACCCGCAGGCTCGCCAGCGGTGATGGCGAGTACTGGAATGGTTTGACTTAAAGCGCTTGAACCTGAGGCGCTTGAATCTGAGACGCTTGAATGTGAAGGGATGGCCGTATTCATCGGTTACAACTCTTCTTTAATATCAACATACGCTTCAGAACGGATTTTACGTAACCAAATTGGCAGTTCTTCTTCGAACTGTCGGGCTTGTAGCATCTGATAGATTTGGTTGCGTTGAACTTGTTCGCCAAGGTCGGTTTCTTTGCGTTCTTCGACCTTCAAAATGTGCCAGCCAAATTTACTCTTAAACGGTTGGCTAAGTACGCCAGGCTCAATTTCATTCATGATACGATCAAAAGCAGGCACCATATCGCCTGGGTTTACCCAACCTAGGTCACCGCCCTTAGCCGCGCTTCCAGGATCATCACTGTATTCTTTTGCTAGCTCTTCAAAGTCTGCGCCGTTATCGAGTTTTTTATACACTTGTCTGATTCGTGCTCTGGAGTCTTT
The DNA here is from genome assembly GCA_963851095.1 of uncultured Gammaproteobacteria bacterium. Taxonomy (GTDB): domain Bacteria; phylum Pseudomonadota; class Gammaproteobacteria; order Pseudomonadales; family Oceanobacteraceae; genus Oleispira. Next base: position 170,293 of record CAWKOX010000033.1, read on the forward strand.
GTCTGAGCGAATCTCATTAGGCATTACTAATATGTGACTTACCTTCGTTTGCAGAACCATCATGGTAGAGCCGCCACGCTTATCGGCGATTTGAATGATGTGGAAGCCACTGGCACTTTTAATCGGATCGGACACTTGGCCAGGCTCTAAATCGATGACCGCATCAGCAAACAAAGAGGGAAGCTGGGCTTGTTTACGCCAACCTAAATCACCGCCTTTTAAGGCATTACGGCCATTGGATGTTTCGATTGCTTGCTGCTGAAAATCTTTACCCGCTTTAATTTCGGCAATAATTACATCGGCTTTTTCACGGGCTTTTTTAATGTCTGCAGGGCTCGCTTGGCTAGGAATAGAGATTAAAATGTGGCTTAAGCGGTACTCCGCTTCTGTTGCCATTTGGCCTGCTTTGGAGGCTAGGAAATAATCAATATCTTGCTGTGAAATTTGCACGCGATTATTCACTTGGAATTTTTGCACGCGTGAAATAATCATTTCAGTACGAATCTGCTCAACGGCTTCTTTATAAGATAGCCCGTCTTTTTTTAACGCGGCACTGAACTGTTCTAGGGTCATACCGTTTTGCTGAGCAATACGTTTCACGGTATCGGTCAGCTGCTGGTCGGTTACTTGCACGCCACCACGTTCAGCCATTTGCAGTTGAATGTTTTCTAAAATTAATCGTTCAAGTACTTGTGGGCGCAATAAGCTATCGGGTGGCATTTGCCCACCCATTTGGCGTTTAACTGAATCCATACGGGCATCCAGTTCACTTTGCATAATGGCGCTTTCATCGACGATCGCGGCAATACGATCGATATCGACGGGTGCTGCGTTTGAATTCACTGTCAGACTAAAGGCTGTACAAAAGGCAACGAAACTTAAAAGAGCTGTTTTATTCATAGGGTAATCTTAATCCTGTCACTTATTCGCTTTCAAAATCAAAGTAGCGGCGAGTTGAATATCCGCGTATTGATTGATTCATAATGTCATCTGGGTTTGCGCCAAAACTTGCAAAACCTTTTAATTCGATACGTAATAACCAGCCGTAGGTTTTATCGGTCTGATCTTCATCGTTGGTCAGTCGTTTACTTTGCTCTTGGTATAATACCTGAGCCCGCCAGCAACAGCTTTGGTATTCAAAGCCAGCCAGCGCTTCGATCACAGGATCAACGGGTTTGACCTCATCGCTTTCATAGTTCCATAGATCTTTTTTGCGGCTGCCAATGAGTGCCCAAGAATCGTTGAGCGCCCAAAATACACCTAGGTCTAACTGGCGAATGCTTTCACTTTTATTTTCACGCAAGCTGATATTTGCCATATGATTCAGCTTATCGTTGTATTCAATACTGAATTGCTTTTGCAATAGGTCTTTCTCGCTGCTTTCACCGGCCACTTTAGGGGCTTCACCGTATTCGACCATGCTGTATAAGCGCCAAGCATCGTAAGGGTTCCAATTACTTTCGATGATGGTTGATGATTTTTTACGGCTATCGGCTTCGCTCAGGGTATCCCCGGTTAACTGAACTCGACGGTCTTGGTGATAATAAATCTGACCAATGCTGGCGTTGAAAGTTTCTGTGCCGTTGCTGTCTTTTAAGAAGCGTGTAGTCAATCCTAACGTTGTTTGGTTGGCGTCTCCAATGCGGTCATTACCGTTAAAACGGTAATCTCGGAATAATTGGTTCGCGTTAAAGGTTAATGCACTGCTATCAAAGTTGGGTATTTCGCTTTGATCATAATAAGGTACTTGCAGGTGCATGATTCTAGGTTCAAGGGTTTGAATGTAGTCAGAATTAAAGGCTTGCAGTTCACGCTCAAAAAACAAACCTGCATCGACGCTGTATTTGGGAATCGCGATACTGGGGTTTTCATCAAAGCCACTGTCTAGCAGGCTTTGTTCTACATCGTCTAGCTGATACTGTCGAATCTTGTAATCTGCTTTAGGCGTGATGTAGGCAAAAGGCCATTCGAAGGTATAACTAATCGAAGAATCTAATACCAAGCGTGTACCGTTGATGGCACTGGTGCCGGTGAGTCTATCGTTATCACGCTTGAACTGAGTGGCTTGGCTTTTCACTGAGCCGGTTAAGCCCGAGAACGAATCAGGAACATAGTTTAAGTTCAGCTGAGGTAAGCGCTTATAAGGACGGTTATTTAAGGCGATGGTATCGTCAACGGTCTGATAGCTTTCGCCGAGAATGTTGAAGTGCCATTCGCTTTTATCGAAATAGATCTCGCCGCGGGTAGGCATGTGCGTTTCACGGTTAATACCCAGATTAGAGTTAGTATCGTTCAGGTAGTCATTATCGCTGATTTCGTTATAAACCCAGCGGTGATGCCAATTTTCGTTAATATCACCCCGTTGCTGATAGTTAATTAACCAGCGATCTTGCTTGGGTATACCTTCTTCATCTTGTCGGTAACTGCGGTCATTTTTAAGTTCGCCATAGTTAAATTCACCATAGCCGAAAATACTGGTGAGATGACGAATTTGGCCTTGCCATAACAATCCATGATCTAAAATTTCTTTAGGGGTAATCGTCGCATCAACCTGCGGGTGCAAATTAAGGTAAAAAGGCACCGACATTTCACTGGCTTGAATTTCACCATTGATGGTGAAAGTTGGATCTAGAAAACCCGTCATGCGTCTATCATCGATAGGGAAGCGATAGTAAGGCAGATACATGATGGGGATTTCTTTAATGCGCAGGCGAGTATGCCAAGCGCTGCCAATGCCGTTTTCACGATCGAGATTAATTTCGCTGGCCTTAATGTCCCAGTCATTTTGGCCTGGTTCACAGAAGGTATAGGTTGAGTCGGTTAGCTGAATAAAAGACTCGCCTCTGCTTTTTATCGATCCTGCGGTGCCGCGCATATGGGTGCTGGGTATCGAGTACTCACTGTTCGCGAGTTCGACATCTTTATTGCCATTTTGGGCGCTATCGTTAATCACCGCTTGGTCGCCAGACATAACTAATGACGGAGTAATGATACTAACGTTGCCGCTAAAAGTTGCACTACGCTCTTTTTGCGACCAAGTGGCTTCGTCGCTGAAAATCTTTTTATCTTGCTGGCTGAATTCAACATTACCGCTAAAAGTCGCATAACCTTCTTTATTGGCTGTTGATTCCGTGGACTGAATAAGAATGCTGGGTTCATCGCGTGTAGAGATAGCGACAGGGCGGTATTTGCCTGAGCAAAACTCGGGTAATGCTGCGGCTTCTGAAGCTGTTAGTTCCTCTAAAGGATACCAAGACAGCGGACGGAATTCATAATCTACCGGAGCTTCGCTTGCGTGAACGAACGAGGTCGATAATGTACCAAAAACCGTAATTAACAGGGAAAATACTTTGTTCATGTTAAATCGGAGAATCCGATCGATCCTTATGCTATGGTGCGTAAATAATGAATATATCTGTGCTTAAGCGCAGATGGTAGAACGATTTTTCTGACTAACCTAAGTCAAGAGGCCAGTATGGATCAGCGTCAGGACACTTTAGCCCACTGGGCCGCCGATCAGATCGAGCAATTATATCAGCACAGTATACCTGCTCAAATGGTAACCGTATCGGGTGATGCGAGTTTTAGACGATATTTTCGCATCAATTATAATGAAAAAGGCGCTCAAAAGCAGTGGATTGCTGTGGATGCGCCGCCTGAGCATGAAAATAGTCGCCAGTTTGTCGATATTGCCTCTGTTTGGTCGTTAGCGGGTGTAAAAGTTCCTACGGTATTGGCATTTGATGAAGCGCAGGGGTTCATGCTTTTAGAAGATTTTGGGGATACATTATTGCACCCAGAACTAACGGCTGATGCGGCAGATGGTTTGTATCAATCATCCATCGATTCTCTTATCGAGCTGCAACAGCTGCCGCAAACTGCGAATATTCCTGATTATGATCGTGAATTGCTCGATCGGGAAATGGCACTGTTCACTGATTGGCTGTGTGAAAAGCACTTAGGTTTGAAACTAAGCACTGACGAAAAAACAATGCTGAAGCAAGTCTTTGATACGTTAGCCGATTCAGCTTTAGCGCAGCGCCAAGTGATGGTTCATCGTGATTATCACTCGCGTAATTTAATGGTGTGCAAAGCCAATGCGCCTCTTCATGATAAAGACTTTATTGGAATAATCGATTTTCAAGACGCGGTTTACGGGGCATTAACCTACGATTTAGTGTCGTTACTGAAAGACTGTTATATCCAATGGCCACGAGAAAAAGTATTAACATGGCTAGGGTATTTTAAAGCTCACAGCCCACTGGCAGCTAATATGACAGAAGAACAGTTGGTACGTGATTTTGACTTGATGGGCATGCAGCGACATTTAAAAGCCGCGGGTATTTTTGCACGCTTAAGTCTTAGAGATGGCAAACATGGCTATTTGCATGATGTGCCCAGAACGTGTGAATACATCATACAGGCCACTGCTTTGTACCCAGAGTTTTCAGATTTTAATGCGTGGCTAAAGACAATCTTTTTACCGGCACTGAATAAAAATCAGGCGAGTTAATCGTATGATCAAGTTCGATAACAAGTTTTTGATCGTAATGCTGAAAGGAATACCTATTTGAAAGCAATGATACTGGCGGCGGGTTTAGGCTCGCGCATGCGCCCCTTAACCGATCATTGTCCTAAGCCGCTCTTACCTGTTGCGGGTAAACCTCTAATTGTTCATCACATTGAACAGCTGGTGGCTAAAGGAATTACTGACATAGTGATTAACCATGCTTACCTTGGGCACATGATCGAAGAAGCATTGGGTGACGGCAGTCAATTTGGTTGTCAGATTCATTATTCAGCAGAATCTGAAGCGTTAGAAACCGGAGGCGGGATTGTGAATGCTTTGCCTCTTTTAACCGAACAGCCCATGGGCAGTGAGCTTAATAGTGATGACGCACCATTTTTATTGGTCAACGGAGATGTTTGGCTAAACTGGGAGTCGATTCAGCTGCCTGCTGCTATCAAAGGCTTATGCCATTTATGGCTGGTGAATAACCCTGAGCATAATCCAACAGGGGATTTTGTACTGACAGATGCTAATGAAGTATTGGATAAGCAAGGTCAAAGTGAATCAGCGTTTACCTTTAGTGGTATTAGTTTATTAAAACCCTCATTATTTAAATCTTCCAAGCCAGGTGCCTTTCCACTCGCGCCGTTATTAAGAGATGCGATGGCTCAGGGCTTAGCGAGTGGTGAACTTTATACGGGCGATTGGGTCGATGTAGGAACGCCACAGCGTTTGCAGCAGGTTGAACAGCTATTGCGCGCTAAGCAAAAATAGTTAGAAATATGTAGTTAAAAATAGATAGTTAGATATAGATAGTTAGATATAGATAGCAAGGCGCATAACGCTACGCAGTAAATGACAGGACACGTATGAAAATTTGGGTAGGAAAAATTACAGGTGCTACCCTCGGCCTGTTCAGTGGTGGGCCGTTCGGCATTATCATTGGCATGATTGCCGGGCACTTATTCGATCAGTTTATAGAACGAAACATACTCGTAGCCACTCAATCGACAGCAGGTAATGAAGACGCCTCTCTTCAGCTGCAAATTCAGCAGGTATTCTTTCGCACCACGTTTAGAGTCATGGGGCGAATTGCTAAGGCCGATGGCCACGTTTCGAATGAAGAAATCACCGCGGCTCAAAATATTATGAGCCAAATGGGTTTGAATGCCGATATGCGAAAGCAAGCCATTCAATTTTTTACCGAAGGAAAAGACGAGCATTTTGATCTAAGCCCAGACTTAACACGATTGAAAGAAGCGCTAAATCATCAAGCGTCATTGTCGCAAATGTTTTTAGAAATACAATTGAGTGTTGCCTATAGCGACGGTAAGTTGAGTTTAGAAGAGCGTAGAATATTAGACCGAATTTGTCGTGACTTAGGCATCTCAGCCTTTCAGTTCGAGTGGATTCATTCTCGAGTAAAAGCCTCTATCGCCGGTGGTTGGAGCGCCAATCAGCGAAGTCATCAGCGCTCGCGGGGTAATAACGGACGCGCTAAAAGTTCTCGCTCCGATATCGCTACTGCTTACGCGGTGCTAGGGGTTAAACCGGACATTTCAGATAGCGATCTTAAAAAAGAATATCGTAAACTCATGAGTCAGAATCACCCTGATAAACTGGTAGCAAAAGGCTTGCCCGCAGAGATGATGAAGTTGGCGAAAGAGAAAACGCAAGATATTCAAACCGCCTATGATAAAATTAGACAGTCGCGAAAAGGCTAATCACAAAGCGAGTCAAACACGTCAATTCGACTGTGCACTAACAGGGCTTCCTATATTTTAATTTGCACATTGATAGTGCAGCACTGATACGATAGCTCAGATTAATAAGACCTGTTATTATGGCTTTCCTTGCTAAATGTCAACTTTGTTAATGGCGATACGCTAAGTGCGTCGTTACTGGCACTCAGGTTGAATTCAAACAGTACTATTGGCTTGGTCTATGCTTATACAGACCAACTCCCCAAAAATATGTGAAGAGACGGTTATGCCCCAAATTGTTACTACAGAAATGACCGAACTTGTGTCTCCTGGAATGGCGAATTTTTCTGGAAAAATGCACGGTGGTGAATTATTAAAGTTGCTTGATAAAGCAGCACTGACTTGCGGAATGCGATATAGCGGCTTTTATTGTGTCACCTTGTCGGTTGATAAAGTTGTCTTTCGTGAACCGATCTTTATTGGTGAACTCGTTACGCTATTGTCGACGGTTAATTATACGGGTCGTACGTCAATGGAAATCGGCATCAAGGTAATTGCTGAAGATCTGAAAGGTAAGTCAGTTCGTCATACGAATACCTGCTTCTTTACCATGATTGCTGTTGATGATGATGGCAAACCGACTAAGGTTCCTGAGTTGATCTTGAATACCGATGAGCAGCGCAGTCGTTGGAGCAGCGCCGAGAAACGCCGTGCAGCTACAATGAAATTAGAAATGGAATTAAAAGAAAGTTAAGTGAAAATGCCATTTAATTTCTTCTTTTAATGACAATAAAAAAAGGCCGCAACTGAATTTCAGCTAGCGGCCTTTTTGTTTTAAACCGTATTAACACATTAGCGAATACTATTAAGAACGGTGGTGATCGACTAAGTCTTTAGCGATTGCTTGTTCTTCTTCAAGAGATTCAATATCTTCTTTCGTTTTTGGCAATAGCAGATTCATAGCAACAGCCACCAGACCACATAAGCTAATACCTTGAAGGCTGAAGTCTGAATTACCAATCGCCATACCGCCAATACCAAATACTAAGGTAGTTGATACAATCACTAGATTACGTTGATCGGCTAAATCTACTTGAGCTTTCACCAAAATATTCATGCCAACGCCTGCAATAGAGCCAAATAATAAAATCAAAATTCCTCCCATAACCGGCGCAGGAATGGTTTGTAAGGCAATACCGAACTTAGCCACGAAGGCTAAAACGATGGCAAAACAAGCAGCCCAAAGCATGATACGAGGATTGAACATCTTCGTTAGCATGACCGCGCCAGTGACTTCTGAATAAGTGGTATTAGGTGGGCCACCGAACAATGCAGCGGTAGAGGTCGCAACGCCGTCACCTAAAAGCGTACGGTGCAAACCAGGCTTCTTGGTGTAGTCTTTACCAGTCACACTGCCAATCGCTAAAATATCACCGACGTGTTCAATCGCAGGTGCAATCGCAACCGGCAGCATAAATAAAATAGCCGCGATATTAAACTCAGGGGTAACGAAGTTAGGTACTGCAAACCATTCACTACTAGCAACGGCTTCTGTACTAACCATGCCCATGATAGAGGCCATGATATAGCCGACCAATACACCGGCCATAATAGGGATCAAGCGGAAAATGCCTTTGCCTAACGTTGCTACTAATAATGTCGTTAGTAAAGCAGACATTGATACCAATAAAGAATCAACATACGGGAATAACTCTGCGGCGCCATCACCTGTTTTTCCCATCGCCATATTGACCGCAATCGGCGCTAAGCTAAGGCCAATTACCATAATAATTGGGCCAGTAACAACCGGTGGCATTAAACGATGTAAAAACCCAGCACCACGAACAGCGACTAACGCTGCAATCACGACATAGACCAGACCAGAAACAAACAGAGAGCCCATCGCGGCTGCAATTCCCCAAGTTTGAACGGAATACGCAATCGGTGCGATGAACACAAATGACGATGCTAAAAAGATAGGCACTTGCTGTTTGGTAATGAACTGAAATATCAGAGTACCAATGCCAGCGGTGAAAAGTGCAACACTAGGATCTAAACCCGTGATCAAAGGCATTAATACCAATGCACCAAAGGCGACGAATAACATCTGTAAACCTGCTAACGCATTACGCCAAGTAGGTTGATTGAAACTGTCTTGAGATATCGAAGGATCCGACATGAGTATTCCTCGGGAGTGGTAGGTTATTGTTAAATAGCGTCTAGACTGTTCTATCGAGAACTGTTCTATCGAGTGCCGAAGATCTTATCGCCTGCATCACCTAAGCCGGGAATAATGTAACCATCTTCATTTAAGTGATCATCGACAGAAGCGGTATAAATATCCACATCGGGGTGTGCGTCTTTTACTTTCTTTAACCCTTCAGGCGCAGCCACTAAAACCAGTGCGCGAATGTCAGTACAGCCTGCTTTTTTGATGATATCGATGGTCGCGTTCATAGAGCCGCCGGTTGCCAGCATTGGATCAACAATCAACGCCATACGCTGGTCCATGTGACTGGCCATCTTTTCAAAGTAAGTGACAGGCTCTAACGTTTTCTCATCACGATACAAGCCAACAACACTGATTTTGGCGCTCGGCATTAATTCTAAAACGCCGTCCATCATGCCAATGCCGGCGCGAAGAATTGGAACAATAGTCGCTTTCTTACCGACGAGGCGCTGCCCTGTCAGCTCACCGTCCCAACCTTCCATTGTGTAGTCTTCTAGCCCTAGATCTTTGGTTGCTTCGTAGGTTAATAAACAACCCACTTCAGCAGCCAAACGGCGGAAGCTGCGAGTGCTCATTTTTTTAGCGCGCATTAGGCTGATTTTGTGTTGAACAAGAGGGTGTTTGATTTCAAATACTGACATGTTTTTTGATCCGGCTAAATTTTTCTACATTTTCACACAAAATGACTGAAAAGTGAGGGCAATTCTGTAACTTTTTGTCCAAGCGGTCAGGTAAATGTGATTAATTTGCTCTGTATCTAGTGTGGTGAGAGCAGCCATTTAATAGGATAGCTGATAAAATGGCTGAAATAGCTCAATTTAGGGATCATTATGCCTGTTGCCGGTGTACGTCACATACTTGTGAAAAGCAATGAAGAAGCCAACCGTTTACGCGATCGAATCGTAAAAGGTGCTGATTTTGGAAAGCTAGCAAAGCAGTTTTCACTTTGCCCGTCGGGTAAAAAAGCGGGTGGTGATTTAGGAGAAGTACGCCCAGGTCAAATGGTGAAACCGTTTGATAAGGTGGTATTTAAAGGGGAACTGTTGAAAGTACATGGTCCAGTGAAAACCCAGTTTGGGCTTCACTTGATTCAAGTTCTGTATCGGGCTTAACGTTGCTAAATATAAGCAAGCCCACCGTTAAGTCCAGTGGGCGAGTTTGACTCTAGAATATCTCGCGATTACCACATCAAATCATCAGGAATTTGATAATCCGCATACGGATCATCTTCTTCAACGTCTGGTGCTGTATTTTCTGCAATGTAGATAAAGCATTCTTGGTCGCGCTGGCGAATTTTTTCTGCCACCCCTAAAGGAATAATCGCGAAAGTTTTATTGTCTTGTTCTGGGCTAGTAATGGCTAGTTTCCCACGGCTTAGGCGATCTTGAATGTCTTCGTTTACGTAAACCTTTTTGATCTTGGTACCAGCGGTGAAGTTGTACACCAGGTCACCTTCAACTGAGATGGTATTCATTTTAATCAGTTGCTTAATCTGGGCAATAATTGCCTTCGCATTCGCCGCCGCTTTTTTCTCGTCATTTAATACTTTGTCACGAGCCATTTTTTCTTGCTTAGCTTTGTCGGCTAGTACCTTGGCTTCGTCGACAATTTCGGCACCTTTACGGGCTTCTTTTACGTTTTTCTTTTTTTGTTTTTCAGCCTGTTTGGCTTTTTTCTTATCTGTTAGCCCCATGGCTAGCAGCTGTTCTTGTAATGTTTGTGCCATTTTACTCTCATCGATTTTTTAAACATTAGGCTGCGGCTATTAATTTACGTTTCTGAATAGGCGTTTATTAATAGAAGGCAGCCTGAGATTAATAGTAATTCACAGTTTACAGGCGACGCACTCTAAAGCGACGGCCTTTCATGTTCTTTTCTTGAATCAGCTTTAACGCTATGCGCGCACTTGGGCGAGCAATGGCAACATAGGCCTGATTGGGGAACATGTTAATTTTGCCTACATCGCTACCCGGAATGCCACCGTCAGCGGTTAATGCGCCTAAGATATCGCCTGGGCGTAACTTACTCTTTTTACCACCATCGATGCACAAGGTCACCATGTTTGGTTTCTTGGGCTCGTAAGGGCTTTTAACTTTTGAGATGTCACTGGTTTCATACTTGGTATTCATGTATTCATTAATTGCGAACATCTTCTTAACTTCGGAAGCCGCCATTAACGAAAGGGCTAAACCTTCTTTACCCGCACGGCCTGTACGACCAATGCGGTGAACGTGAACTTCAGGATCGCGTGTTACGTCGTAGCTAATCACTAAATCAAGATCGTCGATATCCAAACCACGAGAAGCAACATCGGTAGCGATTAAAATAGACGCACTCTTGTTAGAGAAGCGAACCAATACTTGGTCACGTTCGCGTTGTTCCATTTCACCCACAAGGGCGAGGGCGTGATAACCGCGTTCGCGCAAAAATTCTAATACGTCGTAGCAGGCAATTTTTGTATTACAGAAGATCACTGTAGATTCTGCCGCTTTGCTACCTAGCAAGGTTAACAAGGCTTCGTCTTTATCTTTCATCTTCGGCACATCGTAAAAGCGTTGGGTAATCGTGCTTTTAGATTGCTCGTCTTTGATGGTGATGGTTGTTGGCTCGTGCTGAAATTCTTTACTCAGCGCCTGAATACCTTCTGGATACGTTGCCGAGAACAGTAACATCTGGCGATCATACGGTGTAAAACTGATGATGTTAGTGATTTCATCGACAAACCCCATGTCCAGCATGCGATCGGCTTCATCCAATACTACGGTATTGACAGAATTTAAGTCTAACGTGCCTTTGTTAATGTGGTCAGAAATACGCCCCGGAGTGCCTACAACAATGTGTGCGCCATGTTCCAAAGAACCAATTTGTGGGCCGATAGATTGACCGCCACACAAGGTCAGAATTTTAATATTTTGCTGATATCGTGCTAGTTTGCGAATTTCATCGGCAACTTGCGTTGCTAGTTCGCGCGTCGGGCATAAGATCAGTGCCTGACAACCGAAATTTCTTTGGTTTAAACGCGTTAAAATACCAATACCAAAAGCCGCTGTTTTACCACTGCCGGTTTGTGCTTTTGCCAATACATCACCACCCTCGATAACAATCGGTAATGCTTGCGCTTGAATAGGGGTCATGTCTTTGTAACCCATCTGATCAAGGTTATCGATCATGCCTTGCGGTAACGCAAGAGAGGAAAAGTTGGCTGGTTGGCTCAAGGTGAAACTCCACTGAATGTGTAGGGGCTAGGCCTACTTTTGACTTATTGGCTAATTTAAGAAGCTGCAAAAGCGGCTGGAATAGCAGAAAAAATCTATTATATCAGAAGCTCATTAAGATGCGTCTATCTAAACGTCTTAATACGCTGAAGTTGTATCGGTTGTTTAAGTGGTAGTAGGTAAGAATATAAGAGAAAAACGGCTGACACAGGAAGGCCAGCCGTTAAGAATTATAATAAATAATAAATGGCTATAAAGTGGCTAAACGCACCTGCCAGTACAAAAATATGCCAGATTTCATGGAAACCAAACGACTTTGGCCATGGATCAGGCCATTTGGTTGCATAAACGATTGCGCCTACGGTATAGGCGATACCGCCATAGACTAACCAATCAAAAGAGACTTCAGGCATCACTTCTTTCATGGTTGTCAGGCCAAAAGCACTTGCCCAACCCATGCCTAAATAGATCAAGGTTGATAGCCAGCGAGGTGCGCCAATCCAGAATATTTTTAATAGAATGCCGGTGAACGCTAGGCCCCAAATTGCAACCAATAGTGTCCAGCCAAAGCTATCACGCAGGGCGATCATACAAATAGGTGTGTAAGTGCCCGCTATCATGGCAAAGATTGCCATGTGGTCAATGCGCTTTAGCTTAAGGATTTTCTCATCACTGCCTTGGGCTAAATGATATACCGCGCTGCTGCCGAACATTAAAGTCATGCATACACCGAACACAGCAAAAGAGGTGAGCTGCCAAATATCACCGTGAAGGCTGGCCTGAACAACAAGAAAGCAGAGCACAGCAATGCCTACGAGTGCACCGAATAAATGACTAAAGCCACTAAAAGGATCACGAAAACGATCACTAGAATGAGAGCCCGCCAATGGTGCGGCGGGTTGAGAGGTTGTCGAATTCGACATGTGTGTGTATCCATTCATTAGAGGTTTTTCAGACAGTCTACACCTATTAAATACAAAATTAGTGATTTATAGGAAAGAGTGTGGTGCTATACGCCTATGACGACTGTTACAACAACTAGCCCATCCAAACCTTGGTTTATCTACCTTGTGCGCAATAATCGTAATGCCTTATATACCGGAATTACGACCGATGTTGAGCGCCGCTTTACTGAGCATCAAAGCAGCGGCCCCAAAGCGGCGAAAGCATTAAAAGGAAAAGGGCCATTGGTTCTGGAATTTAGCTATGCTGTTGAAAATCGAGTCATTGCGTCTCAGCTCGAATATCGGATAAAAAAGTTAACGAAAGCGAAAAAAGAGCAGCTCATTAATGACCCTGAATTGATCAGCGAATGGTGCTTGTTAATTCCTTAGGGACATTCCATTTTCATCACTTAATGTGTACTATCGTGCCTAACTATAAAAATAAAATAGATAAACTAAAGGTAAGCCTCATGCGTTCATTCATGTTAGTTATCTTGGCGGTTACGACGCTTAGTGCGTGTGCAACTGTTAAAGATGTGACGGTTATTCAGCCGACCCCGATTCCTGTTGATGTTACGGGTATTGCTACTGCAGGAGCGATCTCGGTAGACATTACACCGCCTCCCGGTATGCCAATGGGTGGTTATTCGGTAATGGCAAACTATGGCAAAGGTTTTCGTACGCGCTTAAAGGCTCGTATTGTTTATCTTAATGATGGTCAAGGGCACTCAACAGCGTTGGTGCAAACCGATTTAACCGCAGGTTCATTATTAGTACATCATCAAGTAGTCGCAGCGGTTGCCGAGAAAACAGGCTTACAGGCCAGTGATATTGTGATTACGTCTTCACACAGCCACTCGGCTCCTGTGAATCACTTTGAAAATGATTTTTATAATAAACACATGTCGAGCGGCCAAGGTTTAGAAGAGAAGTTCTTGAACTTTGCTAGCCAGCGTATTGCAGATGGGATCTTGCAAGCGCATAAACATCGCCGCCCAGCAAAAGTTGCGACTGGCCGTAAAGATATTTATGGCTACAACCGTAACCGCTCATTAGATTCTTATGTTTTAAATGACAATGTTTCAGGGATTGACCTTGAAGATCCTACCGCCGTTTCAAAGGCGGTTAACCCAGCAATGTACATGATCCGTGTTGATGTTTTGGATACTCAGGGTGAATACAAACCATTAGCCGCTTTCTCAAGCTTTTCAGTACACGCGACGGCATTGAGTGTTCCGGTAGAAGTGTATAACGCCGATTTATTCGCTTATGCACAGAAAGACTTAGAGTGGGCAATTGAGCGTAAATACAATACGTCTTGGAAAGTTGTTCATGGTTTAACGACGGGTACTCAGGGTGATATGGCGCCAGCATTACCGGACCATGGTGATAATACCTTCGGTCACTTTGAAGTAAATTGGAAAGAAGCCAAAAAGCTAGGCCAAGGTATTGGTAAAGAAGCGATTGCCTTGTTTGAAGAGTTAGGTAGTCAGTTGACCAGTGATATATCGATTACTACGGCGGCTCGTGAATTGAATATTCGTGAACATAATACCGTAGGGGATGTTGAGCTTTGTGAAGATCCGGCCATTGGTGCCCCCGTTGCAGCGGGTGCTTATGAGCGTCGTACGCCATTCTTAGCGGCTATTCCATTTTTAAAAGGCGGTAATATCCTATCGCGCAGCTGGGTATTTACTGAAGGCTGCCAAGGTAATAAAACACATTTAGGATTTAAGTACTTACAGCCTTTATTAGAGCCAAAAGACAGCTTCCCTAATACGGTTTTGTTTCAGCTAATTAAGATCAACGATACAGTGGTTATGCCATTGCCGTTTGAGATCACCACAGAATCAGGCCGTCGTATGGCAGCCAGTGTTAGCCAGGCGTATCAGCAAGCTGGACAAGATATAAAGCATGCGTGGATTGCGGGTAATGCCAACGGTTATTTTGGTTATAGCACCACACCAGAAGAATATGCGCGTCAAAACTATGAAGGCGGGCATACGCTTTATGGTCAGTACACAACGCCTTATTTATCAGCGCAGTTAGGACGTCTAGCCAATGATATGATTGAAAAAGGGCCGTTCGTTGAACTTGCCGATGAATGGTCTTATGACTTGGTTGTGAATGAATTCTTTCCAGAGACAGAAGCAAGCCAAGGTAAACGTGCCATTTTAGCCCAGCCAGAAGCCTATACCGCAGAAGCGGCGAATGAAGAGCATTATGTGTCGTTCAACTGGTTAGATGTGGGTGCGAGTGAAATTGAACTTCATAAATCTTTGGTGAAAGTAGAAACCTTAGCCAATGGTGAATGGATCAACATGAGTAATGCTGGCGAGCCGATTACGGATGACGGTTATGATATTGAAGTGCGTCTTGTGGACGACGAAGATAAAGGCATGGGTGAGTATCAAACTCGCTGGTATAACCCGGTAGCGGGTGGTCAGTATCGCTTTGTGATTGCGCCGCGTGACGGGCAAGAACAGCTAATATCACCGGTATTTACGTTTGCTGCTGATAAAAACGATATAACTGAAATGGCTGTTTCAATTGTTGAATAGCACGTTGGGATAGATTGCTTGTTGAAGTAGAAGGAGTCTAGCGACAAAATGTTTGTCGCTAGACTCCTTCTACTTCATCGGTAAATCAAGGGCAAATCAGAGTGCCTGATTTACGACCCTTAATTCATTCGAATTATTGATCTTCGCTTGGTCTTTCAAAGGTAGAAGGCTCTTCGGTATCAGTCGGCTTTGCTACATGATACTTAATCTGCAAACCTTGTAAGAAATTACGTAGGATTTGGTCTTTACAGATTCTGTAGTGCTTATGACCAGGACGGCGGAAGAACGCAGTCAGTTCTGGCTTACTAATGCGGAAATCTGCAAGTTCTAATACACTCAGCATATCTTCATCAACGTAATTTAACGCGATTCTTAGCTTACGCAAAATGATGTTATTGGTCATTTCTTTCTCGATCGGGGCAGGCTCGCCTTCTTTAACGCCACGACGATCATTGATAAGACCATTCAAAAAAGTTGCCAAAAGATAATCTTTCAGACCTTTATAGTCATCATGGTCATCTCTTTTTAACCAGCAGCTAACCTGTTCACGAGTGACGGTTTCACCTGCCAAGGCGAAAAGGCTGATCATTTTTGAATCGCTAAAGTCAAAGGTATAGCGAATGCGGCGTAATACATCGTTATTAGTCACGGGGTTATTCTCAAGAAGTCATATATAGATGGTTAATAGGGTAATTCTAGCAGGTTTGGTATTTATTATTGAGGTAAATCTGTAACTCGCTCACCGAGGCACTAGAATCAATCCGTGCTGGTTGATTCTAGTGATCTTTATTCATTTAGAGACTGATTCTAAGACTTATTCTAAGACCAGTGCATTCTAGGTCACACGACGTTATCACCGACACTGTATGAAATGGTCTGGCTTATCTCCTGTAACGATAATCCACTTTCTTGCTGCATTTGATTAAAAAAATCTTGAGCGGCGTTCAAGGATTTTTTCGTTTGCAGGCCGCCATCAATAATTTCATTGGCACGTAAATACGCCTCAACATCTCGCGACAGTAAAAATGTATCTTTACCCAGCATACGCAGAGTATAAGCACCGGTATTGCCTCCTAAGCGAGCACCGTGCTTTTTAAGCCAAGCCCACAAGCCAATGATGTCATCCGTTGGCCATTCAGCGACTAGCTGGTGGAACGGTTTACCTGCATCTTTCGCCGCGAAATGGATCATTGATGCGTTAGCGGGGATCGTTTTTACCTTGTTGTAATTTCTGACGATGCGCTCATCGGATGATTTTTCTTCAAGCATTTCAGGGGGCATCATCAATAATTTTTTGATATTGAAATCCCAGAAGACTTCACGAAAGCCAGGCCATTTTTTATCGATAACAGACCAGTAAAATCCACTTTGAAAAATTTTACGGGTAAATTCTTCTAACCACTCATCATCGGATATTTTCATCAGCTGCTTTGTGGTTAACGGCTTATGCACAATAGACGCTAGCGCTGCTTTGCCACCTTTACGCTTGGCTGCACGTTGTTGGATGTCGTAGAACGTTTCCATGAGGTTTCCGGGATGAGAGTAGTGAACTAGGGATGGGGGGAGTTTAATCGAATGGTGAAAAACTAAGACAAGATACAAGCATTCACCACGGAGTGCACTCCGTGGTGAATCGCTTTTGGTCTTAGTTGTTCGCGTGCAGCTCTTCGTTCAACTGAATCGCAGACTTGTTTGTCACACATTCAACTGCGCCAGAGATAGAGTTACGACGGAAAAGAAGATCCGACTTACCTGCTAAATCACGGCCTTTCACAGTTTCTACAACATTCTTAGCATCGTCTAAGACCAGAATCTTAGTACCGGCTGTAATGTACAAACCAGATTCGATGGTGCAACGATCGCCCATTGGGATACCGGTACCGGCGTTAGCGCCTAATAAGCAGTTTTCGCCCACAGAAATAATGATGTTACCACCGCCAGAAAGCGTGCCCATAGTCGAGCAACCGCCGCCTAGGTCAGAACCGTTACCAACAACAACACCAGCAGAAATACGACCTTCAACCATAGAAACACCCAACGTTCCGGCGTTAAAGTTAACGAAGCCTTCGTGCATTACGGTTGTGCCTTCACCAATGTGTGCGCCTAAACGAACACGAGCGGTATGCGCAATACGAACGCCGCTTGGTACAACGTAGTCAGTCATGCGTGGGAATTTATCCACAGAATTGACGCTTAGTAGTTCGCCTTTTAAACGTGCTTGTAACTGTGCTTCTGGCAATTCAGCTAGGTCGATTGCGCCTAGGTTTGTCCAAGCAACGTTTGGTAATAGGCCAAACATACCATCTAGGTTAATGCCGTGTGGCTTAACTAAACGGTGAGATAATAAATGAAGCTTTAAATACACTTCAGGGGTAGAAGCCGACTGAGCATCAGATTCTAAAACCGTTACAACGACTGGCTTCTGACTTTCAGTACACGCGCGCGCTAGCTTAGCTTGTTCTGGTGCAACGGCTTCTAGTGCTGCTGCTAGGGCTTCTAGTTCACCGCCATCAACTTCAACAGCTTGGTTGCCACCTTCATAGCCGATAGCATCTTTTGCCGCAGCAATGATGTCAGCGCTTGGCTGAAAAAGAGGGGCTTGGTAATAAACTTCTAACCATTCGCCTTTTGCGTTTTTTGTGCCTAAGCCAATAGCAAATGCAGTGCTCATAATAAAATCCTTACTTTAAAAAGTGAATAAAAAGGGTGAATAAATAGAAAACAGGTTAATTAGGAATTAACAAAATCCTGATAATCTTCGGCTTTAAAGCCTAATAATTTGTTACTTGCATCATCTACCAATAATGGGCGTTTGATGATGGAAGTATTCTCTAACATGATCTCGATAGCAGACGCTTGGTCGATAGAGTCTTTAACGTCTTCAGGAAGCTTGCGCCAAGTGGTTCCGCGCTTATTAATTAATGCTTCCCAACCTAAGTCTGCGACCCAAGAATCTAGAGCTTCTGCAGTTAGCCCGTCTTTTTTATAATCGTGAAACTGGTAATCAATACCTTCCGCTTCTAGCCACTTGCGGGCTTTCTTAATGGTATCGCAGTTCTTAATGCCAAACATTGTGATCATAATTGCCCTTGTTGCGCCTGGTGAGCTGCTGGATATGAAAATTGGATCGGTATATTAACAAAATGTGATCTGTTTTTCACACATTGAGTATTGTGTTTACCCTATTAATGAAAATACACTAGCGTTATTATTGTTTTTATTCGTTATATGAATTTTAAAAGAGTTCTGCTGTTAATGCGTAAGCTTGTTTTATTTCTGTTTTTTTCTGCTCTATTTCTGTTGTATCCCTGTATCAGCGATTCGCCAATTGTGGAACGCATTACGACAGGAGAAGTACTTAAAAGTGCCAAAAACTTCTTTGCGTTTGAACAGTCTGCTAGCCATGAAAATATACCAAGTGATATCCAAAATAAGAATCGTGGCTTGCTAAACGATCATCCAGCAAAGAATGCGAGTGAACATCGGGAAAAAGCTGCTGTAGAAATCGCTGAAGGCAATGCCGAAGATAGTCAAGATGATAGTACTGAAAATAGTGCTGAAAGTAGCACCGAAGACCGTCACGAAAGCCTTGAAGTAAGTGCAGGTGAAGGGAGTTTAAATGCCACGTTCGAACCTGTAGCAGAAGCGCCCAAAAGACTGCTCGACCTAACTCTGCCTCAATTAGTTGACGATGTGCTTGATATAAAAATCTTCAAGTATGAATATAAAAGTATGCTACCTAATCTGTTCACGCCTAAGACGGTTGAAGAGGAGAGGGACAGAACGTCTTTTGGTGGCCGAATCTTAATGGAAGAAGGATTTGAAGATCGGGAAGAATATCGTTTACAGGATATTCGTGGGTCAATTGAAGGCGCTGAATTGACCCTTGAGGTAAAAACAAACTAGCTTAGTTAGCTGCTAAGCATAGCGCCATCCATTGCTCAATACCGGCGCTGCGGAATTTTTGTTGGTGTAAAATAAAATAGAACTGTCTCTCAAAGTTGCGCTGCGGCACTGAGAGGCGCACCAAACTACCGCGTTTAAATGCATCTTCTAACGTTATCTGTGATAAACAGCCAATTCCTAAATTCGCTTCAACCGCGCGCTTAATTGCTTCGGTATGCTGCAGCTCATGAGCAATGGTGAGGTTTGGCAGAATGCCATGCATCGCGCGCTCAAACGCTTGGCGGGTACCAGAACCTGCTTCACGCAAAATCCATTGAGCAGCGATTAGGTCTTCATCATTGATGCTCTCTTTATTAGCCAGGGGATGGTTGGGGCTACAGAAAACGGCGAGCTCATCATCACGCCATGGAATAACCTCTAAATCAGAATGTTGTAACTCCCCCTCAATCAAGCCAATGTCCAAATCAAAATTCAATACCTTCTGGCTGATACTGGCCGTATTGGCTACTTCGAGGCTGATATTCGCGTTGGGCTGCTGACGCATCATGTCGGCCATGATATTGACCGCAAGGTAGTTACCAATCGACAAGGTTGCGCCAATTTTTAAATGCCCCGCGTCGGCATGTTTTAACAGGGTTTGCTCTAAATCCGCCGCTTGGGCCAATAAACTTTCCGCCTTAGGGCGAATCAGACGCCCTTGCTCATTTAACTGTAAGCGCTTACCAATACGATCAAACAGCTGAACATCGAACTGCTGCTCTAATTCTTTTAAGGCAGAACTGGCTGCACTCTGGGAGAGATTCAATGCTTGTGCAGCCTTACTAACATTCTGCTGGTGGGCAATGCCCAGAAAGACTTCAAGTTGGCGAAGGGTATAGCGCATGGTGATTCATTATCTTATATAGGTAAAATCGATAAGTGTAATCGATATAATCTGTTTTTCTGATTAATAAGTCTAGGGTATTCTGGTATCAGTTAATAATTAATGACTTAAGGTCTAATTCAAAAGGCAAAGTCAAAATCAACAAGTCAAAATGAAAAAGAGTGAGGCAAGTCGTGAGCAAAATGATTCGTGAGACTGTCACCAAGGTACACCATTGGAATGACACACTGTTTAGCTTTAATACCACCCGTAATCAGGGCTTACGTTTCAAAAATGGCCACTTCACTATGATAGGGCTAGAGATTGATAATAAGCCATTATTGCGTGCCTACAGCATAGCCAGTGCTAACTATGAAGAAGAAATGGAATTCTTTAGTATTAAAGTGCAAGACGGCCCACTGACTAAGCATCTACAAAATTTAAAAGTAGGTGATGAAATTTTGGTAGGCACTAAGCCGGTAGGCACTTTGATTGCTGATCATTTATTGCCGGGTAAAAACTTGTACTTATTGAGTACAGGCACAGGTTTAGCACCTTTTATGAGCATCATTAAAGATCCTGAAATTTATGAACAATTTGATAACGTCATTTTAACCCACGGCGTACGCGAAACGTCTGAATTGGCGTATCAGCACTTCATTGAAGAAGAACTGCCAAATAACGAATACTTTGGTGATGTTGTACGCCAAAAGTTGAAGTACTACCCAACAGTGACGCGTGAAGCCTTTCGTAATCAGGGACGTTTAACCGACTTGATTGAAAGTGGAAAGTTATGTGCAGATCTAGGTTTGCCAGAAATTAACCTAGAACATGACCGCTTTATGTTGTGTGGTAGTCCAAGCATGCTGAAGGATTTCTGTGAGATTCTGGATAACCGCGGGTTTGAAGAAGCACGCCAAGGTGAACAGGGGCACTATGTGATTGAACGGGCTTTTGTTGAGAAGTAAATGACCCTTATTTTTATGACATGGAGTTAATTCCTAATTGTGTAATTATCTAAGTATGTGCACTGGATTTTGACATCCCAGGGAGCATAAATATTTATAAAAGATAAACCAGGCATAACACCATTCATTACGGTATCAACCGCGAAAGTTGTTAAGCCTGCTTTGACCCCAAATTCAACGGTCACTTTCTTCCATGGCTGACCATGGCAACTTTCATAAAGATTAACAGGGTAGCTTATTTCGACCATGCCATTAAGCGCCGTATCGTGCCAATGAGAATACCTTTTAAGTTTTGTATTAACTTTATCTGTTGTTTTTTGAGTGAAATGCATTGTGCTACATCCCGTAATAAATAATATTATGAAAGATGATGTTAGAATTTTGAAAACAGAGATGTCATTATTCATAGGTAGGTATCTCTTCACACCAAACTTTTGCTGTTCTTGGGGCGTATATAAATAGGGTGAAAAATCCTCGAATCCAATCGGATGATGTCATTACAGCTTGCATTTGTTCAACTCTCCGATCTCCACAAACGTCACTGGTATTAATTTCGTATTCTCCCATTAATCCCCAAAAATAATACTCCTTACTATCGCTATAATCTGGAGCTCCTACTTCTTTAGGTCCGCCATAAGGGCGCATGGTTACACTTGAACAGGCTGATAGCAAAAAAACACAAAATAGTAGGCTGCATTTTTTGATCTGACTCTTTATTATATTTTTATACATATCTAACTAACTTAAATGAAATTAATCATGGATTATTGTTTGTGTCTTAAAAGATATTTTAAAGCAAGCGCCACCTAAAATAGAATCAGAAATATGAATGCTAGCTTGATAAGCATCTAATATCTCCTTAACGAGTGCCAAGCCCATTCCTTGTCCCGCTTCTACTGTATCTAGACGTATGCCTCGTTGCAATATTACATCTCTTTGTAAGGCTGGAATACCAAGGCCGTCATCTAAAAAATATAGCTCAAGGTTATTGTCAGAACTACAGATCTTTATCGCAACAGTACTTTTGCAATATTTACAGGCATTATCAGTTAAGTTTCCGAGTACCTCAATTAGATCATTTTCATCACCCTGAAAATAACACTCTTTATCTATAGTTAATTTAATTGAGATATCTTTTTCAGCATATACTTTGGACATTGCATCAATAATAGAGTTGATTATTGGGGATATAGGGACCCTATGGATAAGTAGACCTTGGAGGCCATGTACAGCACGTTGAAGTTGGTAGCGAATAGTGCTCGTCATTTTATTGACTTGGGATTGCAAGTAATGGTGGTCTTCTCTATTAATATTTTTTTTGTATATGATTCCTTGTATAACACTTATGGGTGTTTTTAAACTATGAGATAGGTCGGCAAGGGAGTTTCGATAGCGATCACGTTGATTTTTTTCAATTTTCAAAAGATGATTCAGGTTTGAGGTTAGTGGGCGAAGCTCACTTGGATAATTATCAGCCAGCATGTGTTTATTTCCCATTTGAATATCTTTTAAATCGATACTTAACTGGTGTAAAGGTTTTAATCCCCAACGTAAAATAATTAATTGCATTATAAATAAAAAAATAGCGGCAGAGCATAAAAGAATAATAAGTGTATTTTTATATTCTTTGAGATCATTATTAATAGTTTTAATATTCTCAATAAGTAGAATATTAAAGATATTTTCTATTCCGCTTTCTGCTTCTCCGCCTAAGGAAACGCCGTATCGAGCTATAAATAATTCTTCATTAGCATTTTTAGCAAGGCTGTACTGCCATTGGCCTACAGTTATTGGCGAAGGTGAGAAGTTGGGGAGATTTTTTGCCGATATCGAGGCCCATATACGCTGATGTTTTTCATTCAATATTATGGCATATATCCCCGAATTAGGTAGGTTGAAAAGTTGATGTGAAATCTTTTCATCAAGTAATAGTTGGTTATTCTGAAACTCAATCTGTGCAAGAATACTATAGCTATGTACTTTTAATCGTTCTTTTAGTGCTTTAGTTTGGACAACTGAGAAAAATTCCATTAATAAAAAACCACCGCTGATTGCTAGAGAAATCAGTATGATAAACGTTATTAATAATAATCGGACTTTCAATGAATTCAGCATATTTTAAAAAGACGCATTAAATTGATAGCCTCGGCCTCGAAGCGTTATTATTGGATTAACCCCCTCACTGTTCACTAATTTCTTTCGTAAACGTGCAACCAATACTTCTACAACATTACTGTCACGATCAAAATCTTGCTCATATAAGTATTCTGTTAAGCGTTTTTTTGAAATAACCTCAGTTGGGCGCCGCATCATGTATTCGAGAATTTTGTACTCAAAGGCGGTTAGGTCGATTTTTTTATCTAAAAGGGTAACTAGCTGACTTTCTATGTTAAGTGTAATTGGACCTACCGTTAATTGTGCAGAATAGCCAGTGGCTCTTCTTAATAATGCTCGACTTCTGGCTACCAGTTCTTCTATATGGAAAGGTTTTTCCATATAGTCGTCAGCGCCAGATTCAAGCCCCTCTACTTTTGCTTTCCAACCACCGCGTGCAGTCAGTATCAGGATGGGAAATTGACAGCCTTCATTTCTTAACCGGCTGATTAATTCTATGCCATTAATTTTGGGTAGGCCAATGTCTATAATTGCTAAGTCAAAGTCATATTCACTTGCTTGATAATAACCCTCAAGGCCATCATTTGCTTTTTGGCAAGAATACCCTTCAGCTGATAAACCATCTAATAGATGTTGTTGTAAGTTGAGGTCGTCTTCAATAACTAGAATTTTCATTGTTTAGCCTCATTCATATTTATGGGTATCTTTGGGAGGGTAAATAATTGACCACTAAAAGCATGAACAGTAAAAACAGAAACGGTTCCATTATCAGATAGTAGTTTTATTTTATAGTGCGGAGGAGGTCCAGTTTGAAATTGATTACGTAAGATTTTTCCTGGAAATTTTTCTAAAACAGAGTTTGTAGCATGTTGCGCAGTAATTATCTGTGGATTGGAAGGGGTTTTTGTCGGGCGTATTTGACTGTTAGATTCTTGATGAATTTCGCGTTCAATCCATTGAGTGAATGGAGAAAAGATACTTTCTATCCATTTTGTTGAGGGTGCAATTTTTTTCTCTACCCAGCCTTCTTCAACTGAATCATTAATTGAGCTGTTACTTTTGACGGGCACATCTGTATTCTCAGCCTGTAAATTATAGGATGCTAGTAAGGTGCTTGTATAGAATATAAGAATACATAGCTTACATCCTCGGCTTTTTCTCACAGTAGTATCGGTCTCGTTGTGGATTTACATTCAGGCATTGAAATTAAAATAAGAATAATAGCTTAATCTTTGCTGAATTAGAAATCCTTAAGTTTTTAATCCCGTTAAGCTTAGGTTCAGATTGTATTTGGTATGGTGGTTAGAATAATAACTAATATGCTTACTTTAGTGTAATTTAAAGGAGAGAAATATGTATACCGCTTACCATGAAATGCTTATTTTATTGCAACAGCAAATTCAGGCAAAAATCCGACAAAATGCTCCGAAATCCATTGGTAAAGATGAAAGGTATATTGCCTTAGAAGAAAAAAATGAAGGCTCTGGAAAGATAAAAACAGATAGTCTTCATTCAGCTTGTGTTCAGCTTTAGTCACTACAATAGCGACTGAAATTGTTTAGATACTAATACGAGAATTTCTTATGTTACGAATAATAATGATGATATTAATACTGATTTGCTCGGGATGCGCAAGGCTTGATCATGTTCAGATTAACGATATAGATCAGAGCCAAGGTGATTCAGTACCTATTTCTGTAACGATTAGTCAGTTAGGAGTTAATGCGGCTGATATTACTTCAATAACGGGGGATCTAATACCGTCTGGGGGGACACAAGAGAGTCTAGGTGATCTTGCTACTGTTCTTGCGCTGATAAATATGGGGCCCATGACGGGCAATCCTATTTACAATGATCGCTATGCAGAAAATATTTTACATGAACTTCACCAGCAGTGTCCTACTGGTAGGATTACAGGCATTCGAAATATTCGTGAAGGCTTATCCTATGGCCCCGTTAGCGGTGAAATTATGCGTATAAATGCAGATTGTATTTTATAAATTTTGGAGAGTACTATGAAAAAAATACTTACGACGTTGTCATCTTTAATTGCAGTTAGTTTGTTATCAGGGTGTGTTAGCTTGAACTCTGTATCACTGACCCAGTTACCTGAAAAGCGAGAGAAGTTAGTAACAGCGAGTGCATCTGATTTTTTATTTTTAGGCTTTACCACACAAAATGATTTTGTTGGTGAGGCTGTTAGTAACTTGAAAGAAAAATGCCAAGGTGGGAGGCTTACGGGCATTTTAACTAAACATCAAACAACATCCTATTTGTTGATATTTAAGCGGGAAGTTATTGCTAGTGGTTACTGTAATATTGTGGAGGAATAAGAAATGAAAGCCATATTCTTTTTAACACTGATATTGCCGTTGATATTAATGACTGGCTGTACTCATAGTATTCATATGGTTCATACCGATGGCTTTGAATCAGCTGTAAATATTCAAGATAAAATACAATATGTGGAAGCTGTAGCAACTCAGAATGTAGTTTTTTATTTTGCTTTTGATACAAACTATGTAGAAGAGGCAAAAGAACAATTAGAGCAGAAGTGTAAAGGCCCGCTTTTAGCGGTAAGTACTCAATACTCAACTTCTCATGGATTTTTTCATTGGACGAATAAAATCTTAATGAAAGGCTTGTGTGGATGAAAGTAAACTCCTTAGTGGATGAAAAATTCAATCACTAAGGATAAGATAAATATGTCAGGAAATAACCTAGCAAAATATCCCTTTTTCTTGCACACTCATCGTATACATACTTATTCTAACAAATTAAAAAATTACTGATTATCTCTGCAGGGACGTTCTATGAAAGTATTTATCGCCATTCTGATTATTGCGCTATCGATGTCTATGTACCTTGGCCGACACTATATGGGCTTCGTCGATTTATCCCCAGAAGTGGTTAATAGTCGTTATGCCAATGAGGATTCTAAGTTTATCAAGCTTGGCGGTTTACAACAGGGCATTGAATTACATTACCGTGATGAAGGCTTAAGTGCTGCACAAAACCCAGAAGCACCTGTTTTGTTTTTATTGCACGGCATTATGGCCAGTTTGCATACTTGGGATGGCTGGGTCGAAAACCTTCAGAATGACTTCCGTATTATTCGTATCGATATTCCAGGATTTGGTTTAACAGGGCCTTATACTGATGGTATTTATAGTATAGAACGTACTATGGACATGCTTGATCAGTTAAGTAATGAGCTTAATATTGACTCTTTTTTCTTGGCAGGAAATTCCATGGGGGGTTATATTTCTTGGAATTTTGCGATTAATCATCCAGAAAAAGTTAAACGTTTGATTCTGATCGACGCTGCGGGTTATTCATTTGAAATGCCAATGATGTTAAAGCTTCTAGATACTCCTGTATTGAAAGATAGTATGGCATTTATAACCCCTAAGTTTGTTGTCACTCAGACATTAAACGAAGTGTATGGCGATGGTTCTAAAGTTACCGATACGACGATTGAACGTTATCATCAGATGATGTTACGTGAAGGCAATCGCCAAGCGGTTGTCAGTGTTTTACAGACGCTAACGGATATTAATACTGACGGTATTCAGCAAGTTAAAGTGCCAACGCTGATTCAGTGGGGTGAAAAAGATGCTTGGATACCGTTGGCACATGCTCAGCAATTTGCCGATGAAATTGAAGGGGCTAAGTTAATTACGTATCCAGGAGTCGGTCATATTCCGATGGAAGAAATTGCAGTTAAAACAGCTCAGGATGCAAAAAAGTTTTTGACGCGAGTAATAGAAGAGCCAAAAACAATCGCACCTAAACCAGTAACGCCTGTCGTTTTATAGTTCCAATAATGAGCAGTCGATAGGCTGCTCATTATGGTTTTTGACGATGCTTTTAAGGCGCTACTACTAAAGAGAGCGTCTTTAAAGAGAGCGTCTAGGGTCTGCGATAATGTTAGCGAAGATTAATCCTGCGACCAGCGACATCAAAATCAAAAAAGACTGACTTCCAATTTGTTCAATGTGTAAAATCTCCTTTCCAGAAATGACCGTATTCAACCCCATATACAGTTTACTGCCTGGAACTAATACCACGATGCCTTGCAATAAGACAATCGCGGCAGGTGCCTTACGCCAGCGAGCAAAGAGATTGGCGTAGATCCCTAAAAAAAGCGCGGCAAAGAAAATTCCTAATGCGCTACCAAAGTAAGCTGAAGCCACGATGCTCACGCTATGACCTAAGAAGCCTGCCGCCACACCCCAAGGGGCGTCCTTTAAACGAATCTTGAACATCACCATCAATGAAAATGACAATACTAAAACCGCTAACCAGCCGCTCCATTTAGGCAATCTAACCGCTTCTGCTTGCTCAACGTTCCCCAATAAAACACTGGCGATGGCGAAGCCTAAGAAGGCGCCAAAGTAGAGTTTGAATAGCGACATTAAAGCATCCATTACTCGCACCGTGCCGGATATTAAATCTCGAGCCGCCAGTTCAGATAAACCAACGGTTAAAGCCAAACCTGGAATAAAGACAATGATACTGGCCAGTACCACTAAAGCCATATTAATACTGGGGGCAATAAAGGCGATGGCAGAGGCAGCAAAAGCAGCAAAAAGTGCAGCAAGAGGATCTAGAGCCGATTGTATTCTCGGGTGCTTTTCTCCAACCATGACTAAACCATAAATGCCAAGACCTATCGTGAAGGAAGCAATAACATCGGCCCAACTCGTGCCCATCAACATACTGAAAGCTGCGCTGGCTAAACCAAAGGCGATGAAAATCACCCAACGAGGATAGGGGTTAGGCTTGTTGTTGATTTCTTCTAGGCGTAGAAGGGCATCATCAAGATCGCGCTGACCAGAGCATAACTCTTCCACCAATTCATCGGTTCGGGCCAACAGTCCTAAATCAAGATCGCCGGGTTGCACGCGGGCAATATAACTGTGTTCTTGATTTTCACGATCGTCTTTTGGCCAAAAAACACAGGTGATCGACGTCGGGCTGATTAAGAAAGAGCCGCCTAGTTCAAGTGCTTCACTGATTTTAACCAAGTGGCCTTCTAGCTGATAAGCTGGCGTTCCGCATTGGTGTAATGTTTTAGCGAGATAAATTAAAAATTTACGGCGCTTCTTAAATAATTTTGTTGGCATGGCTTCGTGGTCGTTATTCATCGCGGACTGCTATTACTTTAGCAGTAGAAATAAGTAGCTGAAAGAAAAACGGCCTGTTAAAAGAACAGGCCGGTTTCAAGTTGTGCTTCATCAGTCATCATATCTTTGTGCCAAGGTGGATCAAAGATCAACTGCACCTTCACCGATTCAACATTGGGTACCTTAGCAACGCGATATTCAACATCGCTAATCAATACTGGCCCCATGCCGCAAGTCGGCGCGGTTAACGTCATACGAATGATCACGTTTTTACCTTCGATATCGATGCCGTAAATTAAACCTAGGTCTAATAAATTCACCGGTAGCTCAGGGTCGAAAATAGTTTTCAGTGCCTGGCGAATTTGCTCTTCGTGAACTAAACCATCACCTATATCTGTAAAGGTAATTTCTTCAGATTCAAGGCCAATTAATGCGGCATCGGTACCATCAACACGCACCATGTTACCGTTCAGCGTTAACGTATAATTACCGCCTAGCGCTTGAGTAATGGTTAAAAAAGATCCGGCTGGAATAATAGTCGGCTGGCCACTGGGTACTTTACGGGCAGGACAGTCCTGCTGGGAAACAACCATGCGTTTTTCCACGAGATTGCTCCTTTACACTGAAAATGATTCGCCGCAACCACACAGGTCTTTAGCGTTTGGGTTATTAAACTTGATGGTGCTGTTTAGGCCTTCAGTCGTGTAATCAACTTCTGTGCCTTTTACCATCGCAAGATATTCAGTGGGAACATACAGTGCAACATCGTCTGCCACTTGAAAGCAGGTATCTTCTGCTAACGGCGTTGTTACAAACTCAATCTCGTATTTGAAACCCGAACAACCACTTTTTTTAACACCAATACGAACACCCATAGCATTGGAATTGGCTAACAGCTTACGCACATGAATCAAGGCCGACTCCGTCATACTGACTTGTTGGCTTTGTTGATTAATTGCTGCGTTTGGATCAAACGTTTCTATGGTCATAACTTATCTCTCAGGAAAATGTTGTCTCTTGTTATTACAATTAACTAGAGTAAAAACATCTTCACTTTTTCAATCGCTTTGAACAGAGCGTCCACTTCATCTAATGTATTGTAGAAGGTAAACGACGCCCTTATTGTGCCTGGAATCTCAAACTGCTCCATCACTGGCATAGCACAGTGATGGCCGGTACGAACCGCGATGCCTTGCTGATCTAACAACGTACCCACATCGTGAGGATGCGTACCTTCAATTAAAAAGCTGAATACACTGGCTTTGTTTTTACTGGTACCAATTAAACGAATACCGTCTGTTTGAGCGGCCAATTCATTCGCGCGCGCAAGTAAGTCGTCTTCATGTTTGGCTAAGGCGACACGGTCTAGACTGTTTAAATAGTCAATCGCCGCGGCCATCGCGATAGCGCCTGCAATGTTTGGCGTGCCGGCTTCAAACTTATACGGCAAAACGTTATACGTCGTTTTTTCAAAGCTCACGTGCAAAATCATTTCGCCACCACCTTGATAAGGAGGCATCGCATTTAATAGTTCTTCTTTACCGTACAAAACCCCTAAGCCTGTTGGTCCAAATAATTTGTGACCAGAGAATGCGTAAAAATCGCAGTCTAATGCTTGTACATCGATATCCCAATGAGCAACGGCTTGCGCACCATCGATCAGGGTTTTTGCACCGACTTTATGGGCTTCGCGAATAATGTCTTCAACAGGGTTCAATGTTCCCAACGCATTCGACACATGCACCACTGCGACAAATTTTGTTTTGTCGCTGAGCAGTTTTAAATACGCGTCGTAATCTAAAGAGCCATCGTCTAGCACAGGAATAACTTTTAATAGTGCGCCTGTTTGCTCACAGACCATCTGCCAAGGCACGATGTTAGAGTGATGCTCCATGCCGGAGATAATAATCTCATCGCCAGCTTTTACATTCGAACGAACCCAGGTTTGAGCAACTAGGTTAATCGATTCTGTGGTACCGCGAGTCCAGATAATTTCTTCACTTTTGGCTGCGTTCAGAAATTTCTGCATCGTGGTGCGCGCATCTTCAAACATCTGCGTCGCTTGATCACTTAACGTATGAGCGCCGCGGTGCACGTTGGAATTCGTGGTGCGGTAATAATTAGCAATGGCATCGATAACCACTTGTGGTTTTTGCGTCGTCGCGCCGTTGTCTAAATAGACTAATGGCTTACCGTTAACTTCCTGATGCAATACTGGGAAGTCAGCGCGAATTTGTTCGATGTCCATTTTTTTGCTATCGCTCATATTTTACTTCTTACCTTAAATAATTGTGTTTAATGATTTCTAAAACTAGGGAGTTTTCAGAATCAATGTTGGTGGTTTGTAGAGCAAATATCTAAAACATGGATGTTTTAGTTAAGGCTACAAGGATGTATTCACGCTGATTTGCGGAATAGACCACCAACATTGATTCGGTTTAAAAACCAAAAATCACAACTTAATATTTTTACCCAATGTGCTGCATTAATTCTTCGTCACGACCAAAGCGTTGAGCTAAGATCGGACGAATCAAATTGCGAACAGCATCCAGTTCAAGGTTTTCTAATAATTCATTAATAAAACCAAAACTTAACATCACGTCAGCTTCTGCTGCGCTAATGCCGCGAGAGCGTAAATAGAAACGCGCCTGCTCGTCTAACTGAGCAATGGTTGCACCGTGAGCACAACGCACATCGTCTGCATAAATCTCAAGCTCTGGCTTAGTATTAATCGTCGCATCGTTAGAGACTAATAAGTTTTTATTGCTTAACTCAGCCAATGTCTTCTGCGCATCTGGATGAATGTGAATGCGGCCGTTAAAGACAGCTTTCGACTTATCCGCCATGATGCCGCGGAATACTTCCTTCGTCGTGCAGTTAGCAACTTTGTGCTCAATGTTACTGTGAAAATCAATCAACTGCTTATTCTGAGGAAGATAAACACCGACCAACTCACAGTGACTGCCGCCGACATTATGATTCACATTAATATCGTTGCGCACAATCTTAGCGCCTAGGCCAAGCTGGAAACTGTCGTAATTTGCATCACGATCAAGATCAACATGAACGCCACCAATTTGAATGCTGCCTTCTTGCATTAACTGCAAACGGTAGTGATTCAAACGCGCATTCGGGCCAACTTTTGCTTCAGTAATCGCATTCACAAAACAATTTTGCTCATCGCTATTGCTGGCAAAATGTTCAACAACCGTTGCCTCAGCACCGGTTTCTAATACGATCAGAACACGTGCTTGAACGGTAAACGGATTAGCTTGCGCTGTGGTGATATGAGTAATTTGAATGTTTGTTTTCAAATTCTCATTTTTACCAACATGCACCAAAACACCCTCTGTCGTCGTTGCATTATTCAACGCCGCAAAAATGTGTTTCTCTTGCTCAATGGCCGTGCCTAAGTTATCTGCAATAATCGCTTGCTGTGCTTCGTTAGCTTGGCTAAAACGAACAACGTTGGTAGTGCTTTCATTAGAAGAAAACTCTTGAGAAGAAAGTTCTGCTGAAAACTGACCGTTAACAAATACTAAACGCTGAGCGTCTAACGCAGGAATTGTCGTGAGGGCATCTAAGCCAGCAGCATCATAAGATGCTGCTAAACGACCATAACCTGCTTCGTTTGAAGTAAAACCAAACAAAGAGGTAAACTTCCATGCTTCCGTTTTACGGGTTGGAATTTCCTGCTGTAAAAAACTTTCTTTACCGCTTTTATTTAAGGCAGCGATGGCTGAAAGTGATGAAGTCTCTTTGTTAAGATCGTCATCATTAACGGCTAGCAGACCTTTATGAAAATCAGTCATTAGCTAGCTCCGTTCTCAGCTGCGTCTTCTAACCAAGCGTAACCTTTTTCTTCTAGTTCAAGCGCTAGCTCTTTACCGCCAGACTTAACGATTTTACCGTTAGCAAGAACGTGAACAAAATCAGGTACGATGTAGTCTAATAAACGCTGATAGTGAGTGACGATAATGAAGCTGCGGTTTGGATCGCGTAAGCTGTTAACGCCTTCTGCAACAACCTGCAATGCATCGATGTCTAAGCCTGAATCGGTTTCATCTAGGATGCAAAGCTTTGGCTCTAACAACATCATCTGCATGATCTCGTTACGCTTCTTCTCACCACCCGAGAAACCTTCGTTAACACCACGCTTCAAGAAGCTTTGGTCTAAATCAACCAATTTACATTTTGCGCGAGCTAGTTTCAAAAAGCTAACAGAATCTAAAGGCTCTTTACCTTGTGCCGCGCGAACAGAATCAACAGACGCTTTTAAAAATTCTAGGTTAGAAACACCTGGGATTTCAACAGGGTACTGAAACGCTAAGAACAAACCTAAACGTGCGCGTTCTTCAGGGTCTAGATCTAATAAATCTTTACCTTCTAGTTCAGCACTGCCGCCGGTTACTTCATAGCCTTCACGGCCAGACAATACGTTGCCCAAAGTACTTTTACCGGCGCCGTTAGGGCCCATGATCGCGTGAATTTCACCCGGTTTAATATCTAGGTTTAGGCCTTTTAGAATGTCTTTTTCTTCAACGTTTGCTTTTAAATCTTTGATCGTTAACATGTTGTATTTTCCTGAAATTTTTTAATTTGTTTTGTGGGGCAAACTAGTGGTTCATATCTTTTGTAATAACAGTGCGAAAAACAAAAACGCAAGATAGATATATTAAAACCACATCCCTGTACGTCTGCCAGCCTGAGCATCCATGGCTCAGTCGTAATTCGGCAAACAAAGCGAAGCTTTGTAGCTCTTGCCGAATTACCCTACTGATCCTTCTAGCGATACTTCTAATAACTTGCCGGCTTCTACGGCGAATTCCATTGGCAGTTCTTTAAATACTTCTTTGCAGAATCCGTTAACAATCATAGAAACTGCTTTTTCAGTATCGATGCCACGCTGTTGGCATAAGAACAATTGCTCGTCAGAAACTTTTGACGTGGTTGCTTCGTGTTCTACAACAGCGCTTGGGTTTTTACTTTCTATATAAGGGAACGTATGAGCGCCACACTTATCACCAATTAATAGTGAATCACACTGGGTGTAGTTACGTGCGCCTGTTGCACCAGGGCCCATCTTAACTAAACCACGGTAAGAGTTTTGGCTCTTACCGGCCGAGATACCTTTAGTAATAATGGTCGACTTAGTGTTTTTACCTAAGTGGATCATTTTTGTGCCGGTATCGGCTTCTTGGAAATTATTGGTTAACGCAACGCTGTAAAATTCGCCAACAGAGTTGTCGCCTTTTAAGACGCAGCTTGGGTATTTCCAAGTAATCGCTGACCCTGTTTCAACTTGTGTCCAAGAAATTTTGGCGTTGGTATGTGCGACGCCGCGTTTGGTTACGAAGTTGTAAATACCGCCTTTACCTTCACTATCACCTGGGTACCAGTTTTGAACGGTCGAGTATTTGATTTCAGAATCATCATGAGCGACCAATTCTACTACCGCAGCGTGCAACTGATTGTCATCACGCATTGGCGCGGTACAGCCTTCCAAATAGCTAACGTGAGAACCTTCGTCGGCAATAATCAGCGTGCGCTCGAATTGACCTGTTTTTTCTTCGTTAATACGGAAGTAGGTCGATAATTCCATTGGGCAGCGAACACCTTTAGGAATATAGACAAACGAACCGTCACTGAATACTGCAGAGTTTAGTGCCGCATAATAGTTGTCTTTTTGTGGAACGACAGAACCCATATACTTTTTAACCAGTTCTGGATGCTCATGAACGGCTTCTGAAATAGGCATGAAAATAACGCCAGCTTCACTTAATGTTTTACGGAAGGTTGTTCCTAATGACACTGAGTCGAATACGATATCAACAGCAACACCAGCCAAAGCCGCTTGTTCGTGTACCGGTATGCCTAGCTTTTCGTAGGTTGCTAATAATTCAGGATCAACTTCGTCCAAGCTTTGTGGACGATCTTCCATGCTCTTTGGTTCTGAGTAATAAGAGACTTCTTGAAAATCAATGTCTAGATGTTGAACCTGCGCCCAATTGGGTGGCGTCATTTCTTTCCATACAGCAAACGCTTTCAAGCGCCATTCAAGCAACCACTCTGGCTCGCCTTTTTTGGCTGAAATAAAACGGACGGTATCTTCGTTTAGGCCAGGCGCTAATGTTGCAGATTCTACGTCGGTAATAAAACCAGCTTCGTATTCTCTGCCTATCTGGCGATCGATTTCTGCGTTATCAGTCATAGGAACGACTCTCATCTCTATCATCGTCTACGGCCATTTGGGAGCAACTATTATTCAATGGGCTGAAAAACAGTGGGCGGCCGTGATGTTGGTTTGTAATACCATACTAATTTGGTAGGGTATTTTAATCAATACCAATCTGGTATCGATTAGTAAATTATGGGGCGGTATTCTATCAAAGTGAGCAGTTTTTCACCAATCAAATTGATACTTCCTCCCTAGATAAGAATGGGTCGTATTTGGCCAATCGTATGTTAATGACAGGGTGGCATTTGAGAATTAATCGATAGCCTCTGATATGATGAAGCCTCTGTAAACTAAAGAACTCTTTAAATGCTAAGAATTGGCAAATTAACCGATTATGGTTTGGTGGTATTAAACCAGCTAGCCCTTGCGGGTGCTGTTAAGCAATCAACCGATGATATTTCTCAGGCGACAGGCTTGACCGTTGCGACTGTGCGTAAGGTTATGAAAGCGATTGTGGATGCGGGTTTGGTTAATGCTCAGCGTGGTTCAAAAGGGGGTTATCGTATTGCTCTTGCGCCTGCTCAGATCAGTGTATTAGACGTAGTGCAGGCTTTTGAAGGCCCCATTTCATTAACGGAATGCAGTGCGGACGATAATCAGTGTGAAATTACGGACTCTTGTTCGTTATCCAGTAACTGGACCGGTATTAACGACTTGCTTTTACGGGTTTTAGGGGATATCACCTTAGATGATATCCGCAACCCTGGGGTTCAAGATACCTTGCATCACCAGATAGTCGATCAGTTACAACGCATTCAGTTGGTTAATTTATAAACTGAATTTATAAGCATTCACTATGACAAAAATGAGCACTAGTCGACAAAGTTGAGCTTAGGAATTTGGATTGCTCTCAGAATGAGAACTAAGTTCGATTAGTTCTTTATCATTAGGGACATAATCACTCTACCCATTCAGCAAGAACTGAGACGATTATGTATCACTATCTATTATCACTCATCACTGCATTAATATTATCGATTGCCACTTTAACGGCATCTGCTGAACAGACTTCTACTGTTACAACCGGCTTTGAAGAAGAAAGTAAGCTTCAGGGCTATGGCGCGTTTACGAGCCTTAATAAAGATTGGATGTTGATGGCGTTATACGTTGACCCTGTTGACGAAGCTACAGGAACAGCTGCTCCACAACGACTAGAAATTAAAATATCGACTGAAAAATTCAGCCAGCGCCGCTTTCGCTCATTATGGTTAAATGCCTTAGCGATTGAGCATGGCGCGGAGAAAATGGCAGCCATGCAAGGTGAGCTGAATCAATTCTTT
The DNA here is from genome assembly GCA_963851095.1 of uncultured Gammaproteobacteria bacterium. GTDB lineage: Bacteria > Pseudomonadota > Gammaproteobacteria > Pseudomonadales > Oceanobacteraceae > Oleispira. The sequence goes on from CAWKOX010000033.1 coordinate 205,954, forward strand.
GATTTAATACAACAGCCGCTAACGTCTGGTGATATTTTAATTATTGAACGTACTCAATTTGGTGATAATACGAGTAATGAAATCAAAATTAATTATCATACGCTGGCTAATTTATCCTCTGATTTTTTGCCGTTTATGGTGAAAAGCCTTGTGGGGCAGCATCCTCCGACTCAAGCATTGAAATCGGGCTTGATGGGCGAGGAAAGCTTGAGAGCACAAACCAATTTGAGCATTCGCTTCGATCGATTAGAGCCTACTTTACCTCGCATTGCAGAAGTCTCTCGCTGGCGTAAGCGTATTCTTGCGAGTAATTAAGCGCTATTTTATGAGTGTACGTTAGTGGCTTATTACTGAGCGACTAACGTCATACGCCATTTAAATTGATATCAATTTAAGGTTATTCACCTCGAAGTATCTGGCCGTTAAATGTTAAACCAGGCAGTTGTTCACTGGTGCCAAAATCCCATATCGATTCATCCCAATCTTTATAAAGAGTAACCGGCTCGTATAGTCCTTCATTTTTACCGTCACTTGAAACACACGCACTATTATTACTTGTGGTATCTGCGTTAACAGCACAACGTAATATGGATGAATCAAGGCCAATATAGCCATTCTCTTCTCTAGCGCTGGTACTGTGTATCTGTTGTGATAAATCTTTAGCCCAGTAGCTATGGAACACTTCAGGTGCGAATGCACCTTTCCCCACTAATCCGCCGTGCCTTCCTTGATCTGCTACTAAAGGTTTAAGAATACCTGTATTAATACTGTTAGATACAGACAGCTTACTCAGGTGAGCATTGCCAACGAGACCGCCTGTCGTAACAGCGGTTACCGTACCTCTATTCATACTGTTGCTGACGCTTACTTTTGCTTGAGTAAATCCAATGAGGCCGCCAGCAGACGAGCGTTCATGAGTTGCGTTGATATCAATGCTATTAAAACTAGACTCAAGGTGGGTATCGAACGCAAGGCCGATAAAACTACCTACTGAAGTGCTTCCGGTTATTGAGCCTAGATGGCCTACTAGGCCCAGTTGTTTGATGAATGCGTTATTGGTTACCGAGAATAAACCGATTTTTGATGTGTATTCATCATGAATGTATAAGTTCTTGATTAGATACCCATTGCCATGAAAGGTGGCTGAAAAAGGCGCTTCTCGAGTTCCAATAGGGAGCCAACCAAAGCCTTGGTCCCAGTACTCATCTGCGCTGTCCATCATGCCATCATTATTGGTATCAAAATCTAAATCCGTGGTTAATTCGAAGCCGTTGCATCCATCAATCTTATCATCAGCTAATGTGGGGCAGCCGGTATTAGATCCATAAAGTTTTTTGCCATTAACATTATTTCTTATTTCATTTAAATCACTCAGATCGTTAATCTCAATAAGGCCATTATTATCTAAGTCGTAATCGCTGCGGCCACTATTATCTATTCCGTTAAGGGCATATGTAGGGCTACTGAAAAGTAAAATAAGTTGAATTGCATATCGTTTGTTTATTGATTTCTGCGTGGCTGAAATATTGCCGGAGCAGGGGTTGTTCTTTATGAGTAGCATCAAGTTCGTCCATGTAAATTGATTCAAATGAAGGTTAGCACAAGATTGTATATTACAAAAAAAGAGGGTCGAAATTACCCTAAATTGGTACTGTTCGGGTACAATCGCGTCCATTTTTTAACCTTAAGTATTCGAACTAGAAAATTATGTCTGATGACTATCTTGACCGTTTTGGTGGTATTGCCCGTTTATATGGCACCGAAGGCCTAGAACGCCTGCGTAATGCACATGTATGTATTATTGGTATTGGTGGCGTGGGCTCTTGGGCTGCTGAAGCCGTTGCTCGAAGTGGTATTGGCGCAATTACCTTGATTGATATGGATGACCTTTGTGTCACTAATATCAATCGTCAGTTACCGGCAATGGATGGCAATACAGGCAAGCTCAAGATCGAAGCGATGGCTGAGCGGTTAAAGGCGATTAATCCACATTGTAAAATCACAACTCACATGGACTTTGTCACAGAGAAAAATATGAAGGCCCTAATTCATACAGGTTTTTCTTATGTGATTGATTGTATCGATAGCGCTAAAAGCAAAGCCGCTTTAATTGCTCATTGCCATATCAATAAAATCCGCATCGTTGTAACGGGTGGCGCGGGTGGCCAGATTGACCCATTGCAAATCCAGATTATCGATGTGAATAAATGTGCTCATGATCCGCTGATTTCTAAAGTGCGTTCAATTTTGCGCAAAGATTACAGCTTCTCTCGTAACCCTAAGCGCTATTATTCGATCCCGTGCGTCTACTCGACTGAACAAATGACTTACCCACAGCCCGATGGCAGTGTGTGTCGAATAAAGCCTGATGATGACGGCAGCACGCGTTTAGATTGTGCTTCAGGTTTTGGCTCGGCAACTATGGTGACGGGGACTTTTGCTTTTGTTGCAGCTTCTAGAGTTGTGAAGCGTATCGCAGAAGGCGCGGGTAAAAAATCTTAAAGGGTGGAGAGACTCAGGCTATACTAAGTATAAAGAATTATAGATAGGAATAGGGTGATGGCAGATCCAAAGTACGATATTTACTTTCGTGGAGAAATCTTACCGGGTGCTGATGCTGCTCAGGTTAAGTCTGCAATTGCACAAATATTCAAAGCTGATGATGCTAAATTAGCGATTCTTTTTTCAGGTAAAGTTAATACCATCAAAAAATCGGTGGATAAAGCCACTGCAGCAAAATATCAACAGGCTTTTAAGAAAGCGGGCGCAAAAGCGGTTATCACGTTGGCAAAACAGGTGCAGTCTTCAGAGCCCCCAGCTGCTCCTGTTACCGCTCAGCAAGAGAATGTGCCACCATCTAAGCCTGATAATACACCTGCGGTTAAACAGGCTATTGCTGACGCAAATTGGGATGTATTGCCGAGTGGAAGTGATTTACTAAAGCCGGATGAGCGTCGAGACATACCCGATGTCGATATTGATACCAGCAGCATTAAGGTTGTTTCGCCATTTGCCGAAATCGAAGTAGAGAATAAACCCATACCGCCAGCACCTGATACGAGTCACATATCAGTAGCAGAGGTGGGTGAGGATATGAATCCGAATAAGGCTCCACCTGCCGCTGATCTAGTATTGGATTTATCGTCCTTTAGTATTGCGGAAGCAGGTGCTGCATTAACTGATGAGAAAGAGAAGAAAACCCCTCCAGCCCCTGATACCAGTCATATTGAACTAGAGTAGCAAGTGCTGGAGCCTTAATTAGAGACTTTAAAGTACGCTAGCACCAGCTGGCGATACCTTCAGGGCGCTCTAACAATTCTTGAATATTGGCTTCTAATACTCGATAACCAACATTTCCGTAAAGCTTTTGGCGGCCATTATCTAATAAATAGGTTGGGCTTCCTTCCAATTTGTTTTTCTCTCTCATATCCATATCGGCACACAAGGCTGCAATTGCAGAGCCGTCATTAAGCTTTGCTTGAATCAAATCTGTTGGTAATGACATAGATTGAGCAATTTCTACCAACACGCTTAGCTGGCTAATATCACGCGCGTCTTGAAAAAATGCTTTGCGGATATTCAAAATCATCGCTTGGAAATCGCTATTGCTGACAACGGCTTCTGCGACCAAAAGCTGGATGGCTTTTAAATATAAATGGCTGTTGGCAGAGGATGCCGGTTTGCATGTTAACCAAACATTTGGATTAATTTTTAAATGTGGAAATCCTTCGGCAACGTTAAGCACGTGTTTGTTGAAACCTTCAAACCCACCTTTATCTTTCCAGCCTTCTGCAATACGCGTTTGAGTATTACCAAATAAGGTAATGAAGTGCTCATTAACCTCAATCTTTTCTCCAAACTCCTGGTTCAGTTCATCAAGGCGGATTTGTGCAACATAGGCCCAGATACATAAGACATCAGTGAAATAATCTACAGTTATTTTGGGCATGTTAATTCTCGACTTTTTGGGTATATAAAATATTGTTGGGTTATTTAATATAACTATAGGGGAATATAGATGGCTGTCAATGATTTCAACCTAGGGGATTCAAAATAATGCAGTCTGTTTAGGGCGGTTATCTGTTTAAATAAAATATGTCTTTAGACCTAGTGCGCCACTTCTGATACCTGATGTTACATAAATGTCCTATTTTGAAACAATACTGATTTTTATAGCTGGCATACTGCGTCCGATTTTCTTTTGCGTTCATATACTCACCCAGCATAATTTAAACAACTGTGGGTAGTGAATGCTGACTCTTAAAATAGGTTCCCTTCAGATGAAACAACGTGTTTTAGTTGCAGCGATTACTGCTGCTGTATTGGCTCCGGCTGCTCAAGCCTCTGGTTATAAATTGAACGAACAAAGTGCTGCGGGCGCGGGTACTGCTTATGCAGGTCGTGCTGCTGTTGTTCAAGATGCAAGTATCGTATTTTATAACCCTGCTGGTATGGTGAAATTAGACCGCGCTGAAGTGACTGTGGGTGGATCTGTTCTAATGACATCCGGTAGCTTCGACCTTGATAGCTATACTAATGGCGCAGGTAAAGAGTATACCTCTGTAGAAGGAAGCCCTTACTCAGACGGCGGTGATTTTCTTTCTACAGCCGTTGTTCCCTATGCTTATTACGCACGGCCTATTAATGATAAATTCGCCGCTGGCTTAGGCATCTTTGTTCCGTTTGCAACGAATACTGACTACAAAGATGATTTTGTGGGTGGCGGTTTTGCAGATCAAACAAAACTAACGTCTATCGATATTCAGCCAGCGGTTGCTTACCGTGTGAACGATGAGTTCTCGGTGGGTTTTGGTTTAGATATTACCTATATGAAGGGCTTGTTATCTAAGCAGGTTGATACTGTTCCTTATAATGAAAACTTGAAATATCTTAATGGTGGTAAAAATCCTGCTCATGCGGGCCTTGGTTTCGCAGAATTGACGGATGCCCAATGGGCGGGGTCTGCTGGCTTTGAAAACCATTATGAAGTTGAGGGTGATGATTGGCAGTTAGGATACAACCTAAGTATGATGTGGGATCTGAATTCAGATATTACTTTAGGTGTTACTTATCGTTCAGAAATGAAATTCAAGCTTAAGGGTGATTCTGAATTTAAGCAAAGCCAAGGTGTTTTTGGTTTAACTAAAGCCCCGACAGATATTCCTGGAACAGCTGTACAAGCAGGAGATTACATTATTGCTCCTGTTGATGGCTCAACGGGTTCAGTGCCTAAGCAAGGTTCTGAAGTGCCTATTACAACCCCTCAGTCTTTAACTATAAGCTATGCTCACCAACTCACTGAGAAGTTTCAATTAGTGGCTGGTGCAACGTGGACTCAGTGGTCTGTTTTTAAAGATTTCGATGTAATTTCTACTGAATCTGCACCTGGCATGATCGAAGAATTGAGTGATTTAAAAGTTAATGGCCAGCATACGGGCTATATTGGTCATATCGAAGAAAACTGGAATGATGTGACGGCGGTTGCGATTGGTGCTAACTATCAGTTAAACGATGATTGGTTATTACGTGCAGGTTATGCGAATGACCAAAGCCCTGTCAGCAACTCTTATCGTACTGCTCGTGTTCCTGATAACGACCGTGAATGGTTGAGTGCTGGCTTTAATTATCGTATTGATCAGGACCTAGATGTAGATTTTGCTTTCTCTTATATGTTCTTTGAAGATACTAGAATTGATGAGTACAACCGTGATTTAGCGGGTAACCCTAAAGATCAAACAAACCTGCAGGGCGAGTACTCGATGGATGCCATGGGTGTTTCTTTCCAGGTGAACTACAAGCTTTAATCATTCAAATGATTGAGTAAAAAAAGTAGTGAATAAAAGGGCGACTGGGTTAAACCCGTCGCCCTTTTTTGTTGTGTGTTTTTCGTTATACTCACTGCATAACATTAAAATAAGAGAAGTAGCATGTCTAAAAAAACAGTCGGCCTTGCAGGCTTAGCCGGTTTAACAGGTTTGGGCAGCGATACAACCACTGTATCAGATCAAAGCGCCAGTGCAGGTTCGGTTTACTCGACTGAGTTAGGGCGTACTTGCCCTGAGTGTGGAAAAGCAAAGGGTAAATGCGTCTGTAGTAATGAATCAATGCCTGAAGGTGATGGCATTGTGCGAATTCAGCGTGAAACTAAAGGTCGTAAAGGTAAGGGTGTTACTTTAATTACGGGTATTTTATTAGCCCCAGCCGAGCTGAAAAAACTGGCGAAAGAATTAAAGCAAAAATGTGGTGTGGGTGGTGCGGTAAAAGACGGAGTGATTGAAATTCAAGGCGATGTGCGCGAGCAGATGTTTGATGAAATGAAGCAGCGTGGCTTTACTGTAAAAAAAGCGGGCGGTTAAGTTAGTGGGTTAAATCTGCCTGTAAAATGAGTATAAAAAATTCAAATAAAAAAGGCGTCTACTTTGATATAGGGTAGACGCCTTTTTTGTTTCTTAAGCTCTTTATGTAAAAGCTAGCTTTTATTCAGTAACTTATTTTAAGCAACTTACTTGTTTAATAAATAGTTCACTAACAAAGGTACAGGACGGCCAGTAGACCCTTTGTTTTTACCACCGGAATGCCAAGCAGTACCAGCGATATCTAGGTGAGCCCAAGATTGGCCTTCAGTGAAGCGCGCCAAGAAACATGCCGCGGTTGTAGAGCCCGCAAGACGACCACCAATGTTGGCGATATCGGCGAAGTTAGAATCTAACTGTTCTTGATAATCGTCTTCTAACGGCAAGCGCCACACTTTATCGTGAGAATCGACAGCCGCTTTTTGCAACTCCGCCGCTAATGATTCATCTTCGGTGAATAAACCCGAGTTCACGGTTCCTAGAGCCATCATGCAAGCGCCGGTTAAGGTTGCGATATCAACAATAGACGCAGGCTTTAGATTATCAATCGCATACGTCAAAGCATCACATAATACTAAGCGACCTTCGGCATCGGTATTTAGAATCTCAACCGTTTTACCGGAAAGCGTAGTCACGACATCACCTGGCTTACTGGCATTACCTGCTGGCATATTCTCTGCGGTGGTGATCATGCCAATAATATTGATTTTTGGCTTTAGCTCAGTCAAAGCGGTCATCGTGCCTAATACCGACGCTGCACCACACATGTCGTACTTCATTTCATCCATGCCAGCGCCAGGCTTTAAGCTGATGCCGCCGGTATCGAAGGTAATACCTTTACCTAAAATAAGGTGAGGGGCTTCGTTTGCATCGTCAGCACCTTGGTATTTCATCATGATGAATTTGCCGGGTTCGCTAGAGCCTTTAGACACTGAAACGAATGCCCCTGCGCCCATAGCGTCCAATTCAGCTTCATCGATAATGGTGGTTTCGATTAGGCCCGTTTCTTCGGCTAATGCTTCAGCCTGATCGGCTAAGTAGGTTGGGGTACAAATATTAGGTGGCATGTTGCCAAGGTCTTTGGCGACAGATACGCCGTGAGCAATTGCTTGGCCTTTTTCTAGTGAGGCTTGTACGTTGGCATCCCCTGCCCAAAGAATGTTTTCAATCGAGTCAGAGTAATCTTCTTTTTCGTGCTCTGGCTTGCTCTTGGTCTGATCAAATAAGTACAGGGCATTTTCACAGGCAATCGCAGCTTGCTCAGCTTTCCAAGCATTGTCTTTGCCAATGACTGGAATATCTTGTAGGTATAATGCCGCTTGAAGAGCGCCTGATTTTTTAATGGCACTGGCAGCGGCTTCGGTGACTTTAATGTAGTTTTTGGCGGTTATGCCCTCGGCTGTTTTGCCGGTACCCACTAAAATTAGACGTTGAGCAGTAATCCCCGGTACTTTAAATAGCATTAGGGTTTCGCCCGTTTTGCCATCGAAGTCGCCGCTATCAAAAATATCGGTTAAATATTGCTCAGCGGCTTTGTCGATGCTATTGGCGGCGCTCGATAATTTGCCTTGGTCATCGATGCTTACAACGATGCAGCTGGCCAAAAGTTCGCAGGCATTCTCTTGAGTAGTGCTGAATTGCATTATTTGCTCCGGTTAAGATAGAAATACGATTAAAAAATATCTGAATATGGGTTTAACGATAAGACATATATGGGTGCTTTGGAAAGAAATATCAAGCTTCTTTTGAGTTCGTCTTTACTGGCTGAATTAATGAGAAAGCTATACACTGCGCGATAGCAGTAATATTGTTATTTTATGGTGCTATAGAAGGCTGAAAGTTTGATTATTTTTCGATATTTGTCCCGAGAATTGTTTACCTCAATGGCAGCGGTCACTGGGATATTGTTAATGATATTGATGAGCAGTCGCTTAATTTATCAGCTGACGGCTGCAGCAGCGGGCAAAATTCCCCTTGAAATCGTCTTCTTCACCTTGTTACTCCGCATGCCATCCTTCCTTGAGATGATTCTTCCTCTGTCTCTTTTTATTGCAATTTTATTGGCTTATGGCCGCTTGTACGCTGAAAGTGAAATGACGGTTCTAACGGCAACGGGTTTCTCAAATGGAAAACTATTGGGTTATACGTTATTGCCCGCTGGTATTATTACTCTTTTAGTTGCTTTCTTTAGTTTGTATCTAAGTCCACTTGGGGCTCAGAAAATGGAAGACCTGTATCGTAAGCAAGCCTCAATGACTGAGTTTGAATTACTTGTACCCGGACGATTTCAAAGTACGGCTAAAGGCTCTCGAGTTACGTATACCGAAGGCTTAAGCAATGACAAAAGCCAAATGAATAATGTCTTTATTGCCGATGGTAATACCATTTTGCTCGCCGAATCTGGAACCCAAAAAGTGAATCCTGATACCGGCTCACGATTTTTAGAGCTGCATAATGGTAAGCGCTTCGATATTACGCCGGGTAAGTTAGATGCCGAGATCTTAGATTTTGAATTGTACGGGGTGAAAATTGCGGGTGAGCAAGCCGAGCGACGACGAATAAAAAAAGAAGCCATCCCTACCAGTGAATTATTTGGCAATGAAAGTGAAAGGCATATTTCTCAGCTGCAGTGGCGCTTTTCGTTAATTATTATGGTGCCTATTTGCGCGATGATCGCTTTTCCACTTTCTAAGGTGAACCCTCGTCAGGGGCGATTTGCTCGTTTATTCCCTGCGATTATTTTATTTATGATGTACATAACATTGCTGATTTCTTTAAGGGGGATGTTAAGTAAAGGCAATATCGCCCCAGAAATTGGAATGTGGTGGGTGCATGGGGTGTATGCATTGATAGGCTTAGGGTTGTTATTTATTCCTGAGTGGAACCGTCGTCGTAAGATTAGGAAGTTGTGATGCGCCAGTTAGATTCTTATATTGCCCGTACTGTTCTAATGGCAACCATGGTTGTCATGATTGTGATTGTTGGTCTTGATGCAATTTTTACTTTAGTGGATGAGTTAGATAATTTAAAAGGTAATTATCAGTTGGTTGATGCTTTGTTCTTTTCAGGGCTTCGACTTCCACGCCGCATTTATGAATATATGCCAATGGCGTGTCTTATTGGTTGCTTGGCTGGGTTAGGCTCAATGGCGGCGAATAGTGAATTAACCGTTATGCGAGCGGCAGGTATTTCGATCAACCGCATCGTATTTTCAGTTTTAAAACCAATGGCCGTATTGATGTTCATTTCTTTATTATTGGGTGAATATGTTGTGCCATCTTTAGAGCGAATTGCTCAGGCACATAAAGCGGTTGCCCAGGGTGCTAATGAAGCACTGTCGAATAAAGGCAAAGGCTACTGGCATCGTGAAGGTAATACCTTTATGCGCTTTAATGCGGTAGAGCCGGGTGGTGTATTGCACGGTATAACACGCTATGAGTTTTCAAAGACTGCTGTTGAAGAGTCTGAACTAGACGTAACCGATACGGAAAATGTGCAGCCTGCTGATGAGTTGAAGCAAGTCGTCTATGCTCAGCGAGCGATTTATCAGCGTTCGTATTGGCAGATGGAAAATATTGTTATTACTCATTTTGAAAATGATAAAGTCTGGCGCGAAAAGCATGAAACCGGGCGCTGGGATACCGAACTAACCCCTGAAAAACTCAGTGTTGTGATTGTTAGTCCGAGGGATATGTCAATCTCAGGTCTCTATCGCTACGCCAGCTATTTGGATGATCAAGGCTTAAATTCTGACGCCTATATGTTGTCTTTCTGGCGAAAAATAACTCAGCCTTTAAGTACCTTTGCATTGGTGATCTTGGGTATTTCATTTATCTTTGGTCCCTTGCGATCAGTCACTCCAGGTTATCGAATTTTTAGTGGGATTATTGTGGGGATGATTTATAAGTATGCTGAAGAGTTGCTTTCTCCTGCGAGTATCGTTTTAGGATTTGAACCTATTTTAGCCAGTATTATTCCAATCGGGTGCAGTTTTGCTCTAGGTTTATTACTGATGAGAAAGGCCGCATAGTGTTTCATTTGAAAAAGCTCGCTAATTCACTAGCGGGCTTGTCATAAAGTCTTTAGTATATTTAGTTAGTCAATTCTTGATAAACAAGATAATAAAAATAATAAATAAAAATACTGATAGGCCTTTTAATGTTAGAACTGTTTTTCTCAGCATTTGGTGCAGGCACCTGTATTGTGCTGATGATGTTACTACTTAAAGATTTCTCTCATGCTAACGCGGCTCGTGCTTTTTTTGTATTAATCTTTGGCGCCTTTGTTTCTTTATGTCATAACTGGCTACCCAGCAGCTTGCATGTTTATGCCTACATGATTGAAAGTGTGACCCCTGCCTTTTTTTGGATCAGTTGTCGTTTAATCTTTCAGGAAGGGAAATCACTTCCTCGAATTGGTTTAGCCATTGCTATCTTCAGTATCGTCGCCCCAGTGCTTAGACATCTAATTACACTATCGTTAGGAATGAGACCGCAATGGGTGGAGTTTATAGGCCGCGAAGTGCAGCAATATTGTGAGTATGCCTTAATTGTTATGGGGGTTATGGCTCTATTGAGGGGGCGAGAGGATGATATGGTTGAATCCAGAAGGCGTTTACGATGGGCAATCATGGGGGCGGCTGGTTTGTCATTAGGCTGGTCAATTTTTTCATTCAATCTCAACTTTGGTTCGGATGCTTCTAGAATCTTCGCAATTGATTTATCTCTGTTAGTTATTATTTGGTTCTTGGTTAAGGGGCGTTCAGACATTTGGGGTGGGATTAAACTGCCTAAAAATACCTTTGGTAATGGCAGTCTTACTACTGATTTTACTACGGCTCTCACTATCGATAGAGAGCGAACTCAGGTTGCTGATGGTGTTGTTGGTGGTGTAGAAAATACCCTGATAGAACAAGTGAATAACGAAGCTGACGATTCTCTTTCTTCTATTGAAGAAGTTCCAATGGTACTGCGCGAATCGGAAACTCTAATTCGAATTAAAGCGATTATGCAGGAAGGCTTTTATCGCCGAGAAAATCTTACTTTAAAAGATCTTTCTAATGTCTTAGAGGTGCCTGAATACAAAGTTCGAGCCGCAATTAATAAAGAGCTAGGCTATCGAAACTTCAATGAATTTATCAATGAATATCGCATTAACGAGGCGGCAAAAAGGTTGAGGGATGAGCCTGAAACGCCTATTTCTAATATTGCTTTGGATGTAGGCTATCGCACACTTAGTTCATTCAATCGCGCATTTCGAAAAGAAAAAGATACTACTCCAACAGCTTTTCGAGAGGGTTACTGACGCATTTTTACTAATCAAAACGTTCATTTCAATAAATGCTTGGTCGCTTTTAATAAAAAACACATTACTTGCTAGCGCTTGTGGTGCAAGGCTTTGAAAGAATTGCACAACGAATGTAACGAACTCCTCAGCGAAAGAGTTTTACCCTCCTTATAGGTATCAGTTCTACTTGTGAGGCTTCAGTAAATTTGGTGTGGCGATATAACATTAATAAATGCCATAACAGTTTAAAGACGATGAAAATCCTCTGCTGAAGCCTAACGATAGAAATATAAAAATCCCGATTTTAAGGGATGTTACCTTTGAGGCTCAGAATGATTAAATCCAAGAAATCCTTATCCAGTACTCCTTTAATTAAATTAGGTTTGGCATCGGCTATTGCGATTACTGCTTTCGGCATGACAGGTTGTGGTGGTGATAGTGATAATAAAAGTAGCGGAACAGCTCAGGTCGCTGTTGATCCGTGCTTAAGTGTTGATTGCACCGCTTCTGGCTTTGTTTTACCTGCTAATGCCATTTATGTCTCGCCAGATGCTACAGATGGTACAGATTTGAAAGACGCGCTGATTACAGCGCTAACCGATATTCCTGATAATGCCGTTATTGTTTTGCCAAAAGGTTCTTTTATCGTTAGCTCTGCCATTACGGTTACTGATGCGACAGGCATAACGATTACAGGTCATGGTATGACCGATACAAAGTTAGACTTCAGCTCTGCGCCTGATGATGATGGCTTCAAGTTTGCGGGTGGTAACGATATTACCATTCGTGATTTGGGTGTTTATGAAGCGCCTAAAAACGGTATCAAAGCAGACGGTGTTAATGGTATTCATATTACCTATACCTCGGCAATTTGGGAGACAGATTTAGAGGAAGGTGGAGATAATAACGGTGCCTATGGTTTGTATCCTGTTTCTAGCCAAAATGTATTGATGGATTATAACTATTCAAAGGGTTCTGCTGATGCCGGAATCTATGTGGGTCAATCTAATAACATCGTTGTACGTCATAATATTGCAGAGCATAACGTTGCGGGTATTGAAATTGAGAACTCAAACAATGCGGATGTTTATAATAATGTTGCTTTTGATAACGCTGCAGGCATCTTAAGTTTTGACCTACCGGGTTTACCTCAAGCCTACGGTGGTGGGGTTCGTATATTTAATAATGCGACTTATGATAATAATACCCCTAATGTCGGTGCGGGTGCTGTGAGCCTTGCGCCATCCGGTACGGGTATTTTAATTTTTGCGACCAGTGATGTTGAAATTTATAACAATACCATTGTCGATAATGATACGGCAGGTATTGAAGTTGCGAGTTATTTTTTAGCTGATGATGATGTAGCAAATTACCCGACTAATCATGGCTCTACCATGGCAAATGGTTGGAGCCCTCTTATCAAAAATATTAATATTCATGATAATACGTTCAAGGATAATAGCCTTGCAGTACCACCAAAGGCTGGTTTGCTTCAGCAAATTATTGCAGGTTATCAATCACCTTATAATGCGACAGGAAGTGCACAAACAGCGCCAGCGATCATTTATGGTGGTATTGGCGAGCTGCTTTCAAATGCGGGTCAGCTAACAGGCTTTAATCAACTCGTCGGTGAAAATGCTGCTGCAGATGGCGTTAATTATAATCCTTATACCGCTGTAGACCTTGTGTGCTCACACAGTAATATCAATGATAATAACAAAAACACACTAAATGCTAATGATCTTAATGTGGGATTGGTCTATGGCACTGTTGCGACCGATACGAATAACTGGAATGAAGATCAAAGCGCACCTGAAGCGACCTTGCGTATCGACAAAATGGAAAACAATACGCTATTAGATTGTACTCTGGAGCGACTTTCTCCTGCGGTTGTTACTATTAATAATAAAAAATATGGCTGTACTGCGGATGACTCTGCTTTAGCCGCTTGCGCACTTTAATTAATTAACGACCTTTATTTAAGGGAGCTCTGTGATTAGGCAGGGCTCCTTTAATGACTGTTTTTTGGGTTGTAATATAATTTTATAAATAGGTGTTTCAAGGTTGCGTTATGAATAAAAAAAATAAATTTCAAAGAAAAATACACTATTTTTCCATCCTTACAATCAGTGTTCTACTGGCTGCTTGTGGGGGCGGAAGTAGTTCAAAAGAAACTGTTGGTTCCGATTTGGATATTGATAGAGAGGTTTCTGATGCCTCGTGTGAATTTAGCGAAACAGGTGTCAATTGGGCAGCATTGTTAACAGAAAATTGCCCTAAACTATCAGATTATAATTTATTCTTAGATCAAACTGACCCTACTAGTGGGCCTAATGAACAAGGTATTCCGTACGATTTATCGACGCCGTTATTTACTGACTACGCGACAAAGTATCGTTTTGTTTTTGTGCCAGAAGGCAAGGTAGCAACGTATTCTGAACATGAAGTTATCGAATTTCCTGTAGGAACCGTTTTAGTAAAAACGTTTTCGATGCCTGAAAATACCGCTAACCGTGGTGTTAATGAAACCCATATAGAAACTCGATTATTGATCCACCGTGCAGATGGTTGGACAGCACTTCCTTACTATTGGGATTCGGCAACTGATGCTTCTTATATCGTGACGGGCAAAGCAATTGATATAGCCATTACCCATGACGGTCAGCCTTTGACATTTGAATACGGTGTACCACAGAAAAATCAGTGCACTAACTGTCATGCAGTGGTGCCTGTGTTGGATAAGAATGACCCGCAAGATAAGCGAAAGTCTATTTTTAAGCCGATAGGCCCAAAGGCTCGCTTTTTAAATTACGATTATGATTATGGTAGTCAGGTTGAAAATCAATTAGCGCACTGGGAAAGTGAAGGAATACTGACTTCTGTGCCAACAGACAAAACCGCGATTAATTCTGCTCCAATTTTTAAAGATACAACGGCGTTAGCAGAGTTAACCAATGAAGAGTTAACGGTCATGGCGCGCGGATATTTAGACATTAACTGTGCTCATTGTCATCGCCAAGAATTAACGATTCCCGAAGCTAAGTATGCTGGGGCAGCAGGGGATAGTGGCTTAACGGTTGAGTTTAATCGCGATTTTGATACAGAGCCTGGTCGATTTGGTGTGTGTAAAACAGCAGTCGCGGGTGGTTATCAGGCAGAAGAAAATGGTTATAACCAATACCCTAGAGATATTGTACCTCAACATGCTGATCGTTCTTACCTACTGTATCGCATGAATACCAATGATGGTCGCCATAAAATGCCTGAACTAGGGCGAGGGAGTATTCATAAAGAAGGGGTCAAGCTTATCGAGGCTTGGATAAACTCAATGGAGGAAAATGATTGTGGCTTGAATGATTTAGTTGATTAGTGATTAGCTAAGTCCTTGTGCTATAGCTCTGTTAAATACATTGGTTCTGTTAAATACATTGGCTCTGTTAAAATTGAGAGGCGTAATAAAAAAGGCGAGTTAGCATTACTGCTAACTCGTCTTTTTGCTAGATCACTGAATTTAATCCTGGGGGGCAAAAACAATACGAGTAAAAGACGCATGGTCATGCCACGTCTTTTCTTGCTTATCCCACAAAGCCCACCAAAACCCTAAACCGCCTAAGCCAATTGAAAAAAAACCAATGGCAATGCGTAACATGCATTGACCAAGGGAAAGCTGATGATGAGGTTTAAGTTCATTCGCAATTCTTAAGCCCCAAGCCTTCATCCCTAGTGTTTGTCTTTTTCGACGCCAGAACGTGGTGTAAAAAAAGAAAATGATGATGAAGAAGTAACTCGCGGCGACGGGAATAGGAAGCTCGCCAACCGGTTCACCGTTATTGAATAAATATGAGCTGGCAGGAATAAGGATGGCCGCCAGTAAAAAGCTAATGCCAGTAATATTAAATAGATCGTAAACCATGGCGGCTAATCGGCGCCAAAGCGGGGCAGAAGGTAAGTTAATATCAGACATAAAGAATTAGCTTCGAAAAGGAGAAGGAATTTGACACATTCTAACAGTAAGGTGAAATACGGTCTAACGAAAGCGATTGAATATAATAGCCCAGCCTCAGTCTCTTAGTGGGTGGGCTATTCGGTAATGACGGTATCTAAGCTTTTTTTTCCCAGGCTAGATTTTTAAACGGTGCGTCTAAGGGTGTTTCAGCAAGATGGTTAACATAGTTGCTAATGATTTTTTGAGATAAGCCGAGAACGATTTCTAGAATTTGCTGTTGCGCATAGCCTGCTGCGAAAAATGCATCCATTTCATTTTGTGTTAAATGACCGCGATTGCGTACCAATAAAAGGGTTACGACACGCAATGCTTCTAATTTTTCTGAAGGCAGTGGTGTTTCATTGCGTAGTGCTTCAGTAATTGCTGGATCAACCTGCATTGAATTGGCAATCATTGAATGAGCAGGCACGCAGTAATGACAAGAGTGCTCTACGTTTATTGTTTGCCAAACCACGGTCAATTCATCTTTATCAAAAGACGTGTTCATAAACAAAGCATGCAGCGTGGTATAGGCTTTATATAATTCAGGCGATTCAGCAAGTGTGGCGTGAAGATTAGGGATCATTCCCATTGCTTTAAGACCTTCTGCTAGTGGTGCCTTGCTTTTTTCAGGCGCTGATTCAATTGTGTGAATAGTAAAGTTGCTCATGTCTTTCTCCGGATTTTCTGCTGATAATTAATAGGCATTTGAATTGATGTCGCATGCTATGTTAGTAATTGTACTGATTAGTACAATTGCAATACTGTACCGACTAGTACATTATTGCAAGTATCTATTTGGAACAGTGTGTTTATGGCTAAGAAAAAACAATTTGATGAGGCGATCGTATTAAGCCAAATATCTCAGTATTTTTGGGATCACGGCTACTTCGCTACCAAAATGGATGAGTTGTCGGCGTTAACAGGGTTGACCAAAAGCAGTCTTTATAATGCCTTTGGCAATAAAGAGTCGCTCTTTGCTAGGTCGGTTGATTTTTATATTGAGCAACAGCTTGCGCCTTTTAAAAACAGTATTGCGGAAACGCTGTCATTGTCTGATGCGGTGAGTGGCATTCTTGAAATAAAATTTTTGAATGACAATAATCCGTTGGTAACGCAAGGTTGTTTAGTAACCAATTCTATTTTAGAGCTGAAAAGCAATGAGCCTGATTTGCATGACCATGTGATTCAAGGTTATGAAGAAGTATATAGGGCTATGGAGTGCTTCTTTGCTGGGTTCGTTCAGCATAAAAAAGTAAGACAAGGTATTGATGCCCAGCAATTGACGGATCTGTACATTACCTTTCAGCAAGGTTTGAACGTGCAGTCTAGAAATCAGCAGGCGAAAGAAAGTATAGGGCGGGCTATTGAGATGTTTTTAATGTTGATCAAAACATTGGAGGCTGTTTAATCGCAAGCAAAAAAAAGCCCCGTATATCGCTAGATATACAGGGCTTTTAGAATAATGGTACCAGTGGGCGGAGTCGAACCGCCACTCCCTTGCAGGAACCGGATTTTGAATCCGGCGTGTCTACCAATTTCACCACACTGGCCTGAATCTCGTTCAGAGGCCGCGTATAATACTGTTTTTTGAAGGAGTGTCAACCATTTCATTTGAAATGCGTTTGTTTTGAGTATCTTGCAGGGTCATTATCTTGATGGGCCATTAACTTTTTGGATTTTAGTGTCATAGAGTGTCAATTCTGGTTGTCAATCACCGTTCGAACTCAATAGGCGCTTAACTTGTATACCTTGCTCAGGTAAAATGCGGCACTTATTTTCGATTGACCGTCTACTGGCTTGTTATTAGTCCGTAGCTTATTTCAGTGACTCTTCATGAAAACCAGCGATTTTAGCTTTGACCTACCCGATGAATTGATTGCCCGCTTCCCGATGGAAGAGCGCAGTGCTTCGCGCTTATTGTGTGTCGATGGCGAAACGGGGGCTATTGAGCATAATGGTTTTCGTGATTTAGAAGGCTTATTAAACCCTGGGGATTTATTGGTTTTTAATAATACCAAAGTCATTCCGGCGCGCTTATACGGCCAAAAAGAAAGTGGCGGTAAGTTGGAAGCTTTGGTCGAAAGAGTCCTTGATGAGCACCATGTGATTGCGCATGTTAAGTCATCCCGATCACCTAAAGCAGGTCAGCGCATTATGTTAGGCGGCGCGGATGTTGAAGTGATTGGGCGCAAGGGCGCGTTATTTGAACTGAAATTTTTAGATCCACGTCCGGTATTTGAAATATTAGAAGCCGAAGGCCATATGCCTTTACCTCATTATATGGATCGTGCGGATGTGGAAAATGATAAAGAGCGTTATCAAACTGTTTATGCTCAACACGATGGCGCGGTTGCCGCCCCGACTGCGGGTTTGCATTTTGATGATCCGCTTTTAGAGCGCTTAAAAGCCAAAGGTATTGATTTTGGTTATGTGACTTTGCATGTCGGTGCGGGCACATTCCAACCAGTGCAAGTTGATGATGTGAATGATCATACGATGCATTCAGAATATGTCGATGTTGATCAACACTTGTGTGACCAAGTTAATGCAGCGCGTGCTCGTGGTAATCGAGTGATTGCCGTGGGGACTACCTCAGTTCGTAGCTTAGAAAGTGCGAGTCAGAGTGGCACTATTCAGCCGTTTAATGATGATACGCAAATCTTTATTTATCCAGGTTATGAGTTTAGGTCTGTGGATGCGTTGATTACAAACTTCCACTTACCTGAATCGACCTTGATTATGTTGGTCTCAGCATTTGCTGGAAAAGAACATACTTTAAACGCCTATGATTGTGCGATTAAAGAGAAATACCGTTTTTACAGTTACGGCGACAGTATGTTTATACCGCGCCCAAAGAAAGCATAGTTAAGTAAGGCAAATGATGACTAGAAAATGTTTCATGGATTTCGAACTCAAAAGCACCTCGGGCAATGCTCGCCGTGCTACTTTGACGTTTCCGCGCGGTAAGGTTGAAACCCCAGCATTTATGCCTGTGGGAACTTACGGTACTGTGAAAGGTATGACGCCGCAGCAAATTGAAGACATTGGTGCAGATATTATTTTAGGTAATACCTTTCACCTAATGTTACGCCCAGGTACTGACATTATTAAAATGCACGGCGACCTGCATGATTTTACTCAGTGGGATAAGCCAATCTTAACCGACTCCGGCGGCTTTCAAGTTTTCAGTTTGGGTAAGATGCGTAAAATTACTGAAGAGGGTGTGGCGTTTCGCTCGCCAGTCAACGGTGAAAAAGTCTTCATGTCTCCTGAAAGTTCGATGCAAGTGCAGCGTGACTTAGGTTCTGATGTTGTGATGATTTTTGATGAATGTACGCCGCATCCAGCAACGCCAAAAGAAGCCGCAGATTCAATGCGTTTATCTTTGCGTTGGGCTCAGCGTTCTAAAGATGCACACGGTGATAGCCCTTCGGCGTTGTTCGGGATTATTCAAGGTGGTATGTACGAAGACTTACGCGATGAGTCTTTGGCCAAACTCTCTGAAATTAACTTCGATGGTTATGCCATTGGTGGTTTGAGTGTCGGTGAGCCAAAAGAAGATATGATGCGCATTCTTTCGCACATCACGCACCAAATGCCGGCCGATAAGCCGCGTTATTTAATGGGCGTTGGTAAACCAGAAGATTTGGTTGAGGGTGTTCGACGTGGTGTGGATATGTTTGACTGTGTGATGCCAACACGTAATGCGCGTAATGCTCATATCTTTACCCATACGGGTGTTCTTAAGTTACGCAATGCGACGCATAAAACCGATATTCGTCCATTGGACGATCAGTGCGATTGTTATACCTGTAAAAACTTCTCTCGTGCTTACTTGCATCATTTAGATAAGTGCAAAGAGATTTTGGGCTCTACCTTGAATACGATTCACAACTTGCGTTATTACCAGATTTTGATGGCGGGTATGCGTGATGCTTTGGATAAAGGGGCCTTTGATCAATTTGTTGCAGACTTTTATGCAGCACGAGGCCTTGAAGTTCCGCCACTTGAGCCGCAAATAGAAGTTAATTGAAGGCGTTAAGGGTGTTGTTGCTTCGATTGACAACACTTGACAGAAAAATTTGATATATTACGGCAACTGACTAATGGAAATGAACATGAATTTAAAATCTTTGATGGCTGCGGCCGCATTATTAGCACCTGTATCAGCGTTTGCTGAAGCGCCTGCGCCAGCACCAATGGGTGTTACTGGCCAGCTTGTATTTTTAGGTGGCTTCTTATTAATCTTTTACTTTCTACTATGGCGTCCACAGAGCAAGCGTCAAAAAGAACATAAAGCACTACTTACTGATTTGTCGAAAGGCGATGAGGTAGCAACTGCTGGTGGTCTTGTCGGTAAAGTGATTAAAGTAAACGATGACTTCTTGATGATTGAAGTTGCTGACAACGTTCAATTGCCGGTGCAAAAATCAGCGATTACTGCAGCATTGCCAAAAGGCACGATTAAAGGCATTAAGGCTTAAATCGCAGTAACCAAAAAGGGCAGCTTCGGCTGCCTTTCTTGTGTGTTAAGGGTGAGAAAATTGATCGCCGTTTTACCGCATGATGATTATAAAAAACTAATAATTAACAAAAAATCAACGATACATTAACAATAGGGCAGGATTGATGCTCAATAAATACCCATTATGGAAAAATATACTGATTGTATTAGTGTTGGCATTGGCCACCATTTATTCAGTACCGAATTTATACCCACCAGATCCAGCGATTCAAATAACGCCGAATCAGGCGGGTGCAGAATTAAGTGAGCGTTCGTTAGAACAGATCCGCGCTAACTTAAAAGAAAATGGCATTGATTTCTTTGGGGAAGAAGCCACTGGTGGGACGGTTTTATTTCGTTTAACCGATAGCGAACAACAGTTACCTGCTAAAGATAAGTTACAGCGTGCTTTGGGTGATGAATTTGTTGTTGCTTTAAACCGTGCGCCAACAACACCACAATGGTTATTAGATAT
The DNA here is from genome assembly GCA_963851095.1 of uncultured Gammaproteobacteria bacterium. Classification (GTDB taxonomy): domain Bacteria; phylum Pseudomonadota; class Gammaproteobacteria; order Pseudomonadales; family Oceanobacteraceae; genus Oleispira. The sequence goes on from CAWKOX010000033.1 coordinate 226,560, forward strand.
GGGCGCAGGCCCAATGACATTGGGTCTTGATTTGAGTGGTGGTGTGCACTTCTTAATGGAAGTGGACATGGAAGGCTACATGAAAGGTCAGATGAAAAACTATCAGGCTGAAGTGAAGCGTCAACTCCGTGAAGAAGACATTCGATATCGTCGTGTGACAATTGAAGAAAATAGCTTACGTATTAGCTTTAAATCAGAAGAGCTTCAAGAAGCGGGTGATTCGTACTTGCGCCGTGCTATGACAGATTTTCGTGCGTCGACTGAAAGTAATGAAACTTTTGATGTGATCATTGCGTTGACTGAGCAAAAGCGCAAAGACTTACAGAACTATGCGGTAAAACAAAACTTAACCACTATTCGTAATCGTGTGAATGAGTTGGGTGTTGCTGAACCTTTGGTGCAACGCCAAGGCGCTAACCGTATTGTGGTACAGCTACCGGGTGTTCAAGATACGGCAACGGCTAAGAAGGTTTTGGGTAAGGCCGCTAACCTATCTTTCCGTTTAGAAGCTGAACCTGATGCAAGTCGTTATTCAAGCGAAGAGTATGCTTTTAGAACGAATGAGTTCCGCACCGCGCGTGTAGAAAAAAATGAGATCATTTCTGGTGATCGCGTTACCAATGCTCAACCTTCTTTTGATGAGAACGGTCAGCCGCAAGTAAATATCAGTCTTGATTCTACTGGCGCTAATATTATGGCCAAAGTGACACGTAAGTCGATTAAGCGCCGTATGGCGGTTTTGTTTATTGAGCAAAAGCCTACGACTCGTTATCAAATGGAAGATGGCCGCGAAGTGGCAGTCACAAAATATACCGAAACACGCGGTATTATTTCTTTGGCGACCATTCAAAGTCAGTTAGGTGCGAGTTTCCGTATTACGGGTTTAGAGCCTGCTGAAGCGTCTGAGCTTGCATTATTATTACGTGCGGGTGCATTAGCAGCGCCGATGTATTTTGTTGAAGAACGTACCGTTGGCCCAAGCCTGGGTAAGGAAAATATTGAACAGGGTGTTATGTCTGTCTTGGTTGGGCTTGCGTTAGTGCTTGTCTTTATGATGGTTTTCTATCGTCTATTCGGCTTCTTTGCAAATATCGCCTTATTCTTTAACTTGGTGATTTTGATTGCTTTGATGTCGCTTATTGGGGCAACGCTAACCCTTCCTGGAATCGCGGGTATTGTATTAACCGTCGGTATGGCGGTTGATGCGAATGTACTTATTTTCTCGCGAATTCGTGAAGAGATGAATGCAGGGCGCTCACCGCAGCATGCGATTAATGAAGGTTATGATCGTGCTTTTGTGACCATTTTTGATGCCAACTTAACGACCTTGATTGTTGCCGTTATTTTGTTTGCTGTTGGTACAGGCCCTGTTAAAGGCTTCGCGGTCACTCTATCACTGGGTATCATCACCTCGATGTTTACTGCGATTGTATTGACGCGTTCGTTGGTTAACTTTACTTATGGTGGTCGTCGAATCAATACACTGTCTATCGGTGGCATTAATAAAAGAGACGGTTCAGCTAATGAGCTGACAGCAGAGGAGGCTAAGTAATGGCTAAAGAATTGAATTTTGACTTCATGAAGCTACGTAATATAGCCATGGTATTTTCTGCAATATTGTTAATTGTTTCTATTACTGCATTAGTTACGCGCGGTTTGAACTTAGGTTTAGATTTTACCGGGGGAACTTTGCTTGAGGTTTCTTATCAGCAGCCAGCGGATATTGAAAAAATTCGCGGGCAGTTAGATGAATCCGGTTTCCTCGGTTCTACGGTGCAGCATTTTGGCAGCGAGACCGATGTTCTAATTCGTATGGCAGAAGCGTATCGCGATACTTTAGGTGCTGAAGTACTTGAAACATTACGTGCAGGCAGTATTGAAGATGGAAATGCCTTCAATGATGTTGAACTGCGTCGAAGTGAATTTGTGGGCAGTCAAGTGGGTGAAGAGCTACGTGACCAGGGCGGTTTAGCATTGCTAATGGCTTTGTTCGTAGTGATGCTTTATGTGAGCTTCCGCTTTCAGTTCAAGTTCTCGGTAGGGGCTGTTTTCGCATTGTTCCATGATGTTGTCATTATCTTAGGCTTCTTTGCTTTGTTTCAGTGGGATTTTGATTTAACCGTATTTGCAGCGTTGCTTGCCGTAATTGGTTATTCGTTGAATGATACGATTGTTGTTGCGGATCGAATTCGTGAAAACTTCCGTATGGTTCGTAAGGGCGATACGATCGAAATTATTAATATTTCATTGAACCAGACCCTTGGTCGCACCATCATGACATCGGTAACAACCGCATTGGTATTGCTGGCATTAATGTTTTGGGGTGGCGAGCTTATTCATAACTTCGCGCTAGGCTTGTTCATTGGTGTGATTGTTGGTACGTATTCTTCGATTTATGTTGCAGCGAATATTCTGTTATTAATGAATATTTCACGTGAAGATCTTATTCCGGCGGAACTCGAAGAAGAAGTTGATGATATGCCTTAATGGCCAATTAACGGATTGTTTAGTTAGTTAAAAGCAAAAAAACTCTGGTTAGCGTTCGTTAACCAGAGTTTTTGCGTTTTGTACTTGATGTTCTAGTAATAAAAACCTGGTCCGTAAGGACTATGAGTCATGCATTCTAATGGTGACATTCACATTAGATAAGTCGATATCTTTAATATAAACATCTCCCATGCTATGTCCTTCACCACCTTTCACTCGTACATTTCTAAACGCTATCTGGCCAATATGAGTTGGAAGAGCAACGGCAATACTGCCATCAGCATTGGCGGTGGTTCTTTCACCTTCGCCATAGGTAACATTCGACATTTCAACGTCGGCATCTAATAAGTTAGTTGCGGGCATCAATAGATTACTCAATGTTTCTATCGTGCTTTCACCATTATCACTGGTATCTACCACATTATTCATAATGTCTTGAATATTAGGTACATTAGAATTGACCCCTTGTGCGGTTATATTTCCCATCGCTGCATCGCTCATGGGTGTTAAACCTGAGGCTTTCTTTTCAATAACCTGCTCTGTACTAATTGATTCACGTTCAATATTGGCTGATGCCATAAACGGTTGAATAGGGCCTAATAGTAAGGCGGTGAAAGCAGCAGCATAGCGGTAGCGAGATTGTTTTTTTAACGCTCGATTTAGTTGTCGTTCGGTAATCCAGCCTTGATCAATTAAGACTTCACCGAGTCGCATGTCGGTTTTGCCTTGAATCTGCAAGGCCTGATCTAGTTGGGCTCTTGTAATAAAACCTTTATTGATAAGCAGAAGACCTAATCGAGACTTCTGCTGAATCTCTTGCTTTCTTTGCATCATGAATTGGCCCTGTATTCTATTATTTATTATTAGTAGACCCTCAATCATATAGGGACTTACTAATGCTGCCTGTGTCTTATCTGTTAAACAACAACAAGGTTCTGACAGTATTTATGAAGTCGCATAAATACTCTTTAAGTCTTTGAAATATATAGATAAAACGCTTATGAAACGGTTTGTTACCAAACACTTTTTATTGTGTAAGGATGATACTTATCAGTATAGACAGGATTAAAAGGTTGGATGTTGAAAGTTCAGAATTTGTACAAAAAATTACTAATATTGACGCATTTTAAGGAAAGTTGGATAAATTAAGCCGCAATTGATCTACAGCTATGCCCTAAGTGCTTTAATTCCCCTATAATCGATCTTTATAAATAAACAGTTCTAGTATCGTTATATGCCTCATTGTTATTGAGGATTTTTGGAGAGTAATGACTCATGAGTACGCCAAGACACATTAAATTATTAATTTTAGGTTCAGGCCCTGCGGGCTATACCGCAGCAGTTTATGCCGCACGAGCAAACTTAAACCCGGTGATGATTACGGGTATGCAGATGGGTGGACAATTAACAACGACGACTGAAGTTGATAACTGGCCGGGTGATGTTGAAGGTCTACAAGGCCCTGCATTGATGGAGCGTATGAAAGCCCACGCTGAGCGTTTTGATACTGAGATTGTCTTTGATCATATTGATGAAGTTGATTTAAAGCAGCGTCCTTTTTATCTTAAAGGCAGCTCGGGTGAGTATACCTGTGACAGCTTGATTATTTGTACTGGCGCGAGTGCAAAATACCTTGGCCTAGAAAGCGAAGAAGCGTTTAAAGGCAAGGGTGTTTCTGCTTGTGCTACCTGCGATGGTTTCTTTTATCGTAAAAAGAAAGTAGCGGTTATTGGGGGTGGTAATACGGCTGTTGAAGAAGCGTTATATTTAGCCAATATCGCTGAAGAAGTGGTTGTCGTTCACCGTCGAGATAAATTCAGTTCAGAAAAAATCTTACAAGATAAGATTCGTGATCGTGCTGAAAACGGTAACGTAACTATTAAGTGGAACAGTGAGCTGGATGAAGTATTGGGTGACAATATGGGTGTTACCGGTATGCGCATTAAAAATCGTGAAACTGGCGAGACTGAAGATATTGGCTTAGAGGGTGTTTTTGTTGCAATCGGCCATTCGCCGAATACCCAAATCTTTGATGGCCAGCTGGATATGAACGGTGGTTACATCAAGGTTCAGAGTGGTTTAGAAGGTAATGCGACTCAAACCAGTATTGAAGGTATCTTCGCCGCAGGTGATGTGATGGATCATACTTATCGTCAGGCTATTACCTCAGCAGGTACTGGTTGCATGGCTGCACTCGATGCTGAACGGTATTTAGATGACCTAGAAGGTTAGGATGCATCTAATAAAAAAAGCGCTTTAAGCGCTTTTTTTATTTTCAATAGCGTCTGCCGAAGTCTTGCCTAAAAAGAAACGTTCGATCTCATCTCTTCGTGCCATGCCATCTTTGTAGCCTAATGCAATTAGGTCTTTACAGAACCCACTTGAAAACAGTAAATAACTTAAAATTCCCGAGCCATTGCGGCTGGTATTGCCACTTCCCCCTAAGGCTAGACGAATTACACGCGGTAGTTCATCGACATGACGTCCTGCTATTTCGTCCATTGAAGAGCTGGGGTTAATCTCTAGCAGTTCAATCGGTTTGAGTTCCATACCATGTTTTTTTCGAACGTCTTCCGGAATTTTATCGACGGTGCGATTAATGCGTTGCAATCGCTCTACGTCGGTTTCCATACTGTCGAGGAAGGCTGCGTTCAACATATGTCCCATAACGGAAGCTGGTGTCGGGTAGGCGGTCGCTTCAACTTTTTCTTTGCGTTTATGTGCTTCGCCACTGACCCCAATGACTAATATCTTTTCAGCGCCTAAATGCAGGGCAGGGCTTATCGGGGCGAGCTGACGTACTGCACCATCCGCATAATATTCTTGATTGATTTTTACTGAAGGAAAGATCATAGGGATAGCCGAAGACGCCATTAAATGATCGATACCAATGCGTGATCGATAGCCAATTCGACGATGGCGCTGCCAATTTACAATGCTGTAGTGGCCTTGAAAGAAACTCACGGATTCGCCGCTGTCTAGGCCCGAGCCCGTGACGCACATGGCGTGCAATGCCCCGCTATCAATGGCTTTTTGAATGTTGTCGAACTTAATAACTTCGCTAAGCAGGTCGCGCAAAGGTGCATTATCTAATAATGAAACGCGGTCGTGTTTGTACTTACGGCCGATTAAGGTGGTGCGAGTTAGGCGAGAAAGAGTTTTTACTACTCCTTTAAAGTCAGTACGGTAGATAAGATTAGGCTTGAAGTTTGTCCAAATTCTTTCGAGGTGGCGAATACCAATATGATGGTGCTCAGCATAACTGGCCAAGGCAACACCGTTAATAGCCCCTGCTGATGTGCCAGCAATGATGTCGTAAGGATTTCCCAGGGTCTTGGGCAATATTTTATTAATCGCCTTTAACACACCTACTTGATAGGCCGCTCGTGCGCCACCACCCGATAGGATTAAGCCGATTTTTTTATGGTCAGTGCCAATCATGTGAGAACTTTTCTTAGAATATGTTATTAGCTTTCAGTATAGAGCATAATATGGATCCTTGAGAATGACTGATAAAAGGTTTCAACATGTTCAGCGGTATCGTGCAGACTAAATTAGCTATAAAAGAAATTATCAAACAGGCCGACTTTGCTAGCCTGGTTTATGATTTTTCCGCCCAATTTGCCGCCGGTTTACAGCTAGGCGCATCGGTTGCTCAAAACGGCGTATGCTTGACTGTTCGCACCATGACACCCAATGAAGACGGCAGTATTCGTGTTAGTTTTGATGCGATCGCACAAACGTTAAAGCTGACTAACTTGGCAGATCTTAAAAGCGGTGATGAAGTGAACATTGAACGAGCCGCGCGCTTTGGCGATGAAATCGGCGGGCATGTGGTTTCTGGGCATGTCTTTGGTTGTATTCGAGTATTATCCGTTGAGCAAGACGCACTTAATATGCGATTGGTCTTCGAAAGACCGGCTGAATTAAGACCTTATCTTTTGAACAAAGGGTTTGTTGCGCTAAATGGCTGTAGTTTGACGATTGCTGAAGTGACTCAAGATACGTTTACTGTTTGTTTGATTCCAGAAACTCGTGACGTCACGGTGTTTGGCACGATTGAAGTGGGTGCCAAGGTCAATTTAGAAATAGACCCTAGCACTCAAGCAACGGTAGATACCATTAAAGAACTGATGGCATCAGGTCAATTGGCTGAACTTATAGCGACTGTAAAAAACGCATAATATCCATAGATTCAAACATCCACTTGCTTTCGCTGCCTGTTTCAATGCGCAAGCAAGGTACGGTAGAGCGTCCAGTTGCTTTCTGTAGGGCGTTTCTATGCTGTGGGTCAGACATTGTATTGCATAGCTTTACCTCAACCTTGAGCCCTTTAAGTGAGCGTAATACGCGTGCACAAAATGGGCATGAATCGTAATAATAAAGTGAATACTGGGTACCCGCTGCTGAAGATTGAGTGTTACTCATAATGCTGTATTCCCTGAAGAACTTAAATTAAATGGCTAGGCCAATAGATGGATTATACCCAACATTTACTGTTATTTGTTATTGCTGTTATCGCCAATTGGTTTTCTGCCTTGGCGGGGGGTGGCGCAGGGCTGATTCAGTTGCCTATTTTGATCTTTATGGGGTTGCCGTTTTCGTTGGCATTGGCGACTCATAAAGTTGCTACGGTGGCGCTGGGGCTCGGGGCAACGATAAGGCATGTCAAAGAAAAGCACAGCTCTATTCGATTATTAATGCTGATGTTAGCGGCAGGTATCCCTGGGGTTATTCTAGGTGCTTATATTATTATTGATGTTGATGATCGCTGGGCGGAAATCATTCTGGGAGCCTTAACTTTAAGTCTCGCACTGTATTCAATAATGAAACCGGAGCTGGGGGTTGAAAGCAAGCCGCTGCATCGGGACGTGGTGGGCATTCTAATCGGTGCTATGGGGTTATTTGTAATTGGCTTTGCTAATGGCGCCTTGTCTGCGGGTAGCGGTTTATTTGTGACATTATGGCTAGTCTATTGGTTTGGTTTAGATTATCGCTTAGCGGTTGCTCATACTTTAATCGCGGTCGGATTAGGCTGGAACGCGTCAGGGGCGATCACCATGACATTGCTTGCGGAAGTTAAGTGGGATTGGTTGCCGGCCTTGTTACTAGGCTCTTTAGTCGGCGGCTATTTAGGTGCCCACAGTTCGATTAAAGCAGGCAGTATTTGGATTAAACGCTGTTATGAACTCGTCACTTTCGTTGTGGGTATAAAATTATTACTGGGCTAGTTTAAAAGGCTGTTCGACTGGCTGAAAGGGGTGCTCGATTAGTCGTGTGCTAGCCAGTCTTGCAGGATTTCTCGAATGTCGTCAAGCTGATAAGGCTTACTTAAATAGTCGTTCATGCCCGCCGCTAAGCAGCTTTCTTTATCGCTGGTTAATGCATTGGCGGTGACGGCAATGATGGGTGTATTGGCATAGCTCTCTTTGGAATTACGAATACATTTTGTCGCCTCAAAGCCATCCATAACCGGCATCTGGCAGTCCATCAAAATTAAATCAAATACTTCGCCGTTAGCGTGAGCCTGTTCCAGTATCGTCAATGCTTTACCGCCATGATCTGCGGTTTGACTTTCAATATCTAATCGCTTCAACATTGTTTTAAGCACAACCTGATTAATATGGTTATCTTCAACGATGAGAACTTTAGGTGACTCGCTAGTTTGGGACTGATTAATTTGATTGATCTTACTATTACCTACTTTAAATTAGTCGGTGACATCATACCGTGAAATGTCATGCTTAAGAATCACTTCTAATTGATTTTCGACGGCGGCGGTCACTAGCTGTACAAAATATCAGCATGCCGTTCAATATCAGCAAAATGAAAGCACTTCCAGCCGCAGTGCTGTTGCTGCCGGTATCAGTTGTTGATTCATCACGTTTAATGTCCTTCTCGATTTCGAAATTGATGATGGCATCAAAGGGGTCATCTTCCAGTTGAAGCTCTTGCAGACTATCGCCTAAAGTGACCTGAAGTTTATTCGCATCAAAGGCATATTTATTAACGGTTATGGTGTAATTGAGGCTGCGTTCACGAATATTACTCAGTTCGGCTAATACCGTTGAGTTATCGCTAGCGACAAGCTTTACACTAGGAGGCAGGGTACTAAAATCAAATGTTGAAGTAATGATGCGGCCTGAAAAAGTTAATGGATTATCAATTAGCTCTAATGCAAACGTTTCTTGATCGGATTGTGAGCTGATATGGTTCGTGAACGATGTATGGTTTTCAGCAGATACCGTGATTTGACTATCACCAACTTGAGGCAGGCTGATGGTCGCTTCTCCTTGTTCGTTCGTCATTAATTCGCGACTGAGACCCCAGTCGCTAAATCGATCATCGCTAATGCTTATTGTGGCAGCTATACCTATACCGGAAGAGTCTGTAACGGTAATGGCAACATCATGAAAGGGTAAAGTGGTTAGATCAATATTACCCGCAGGCAGTGATGGGCTATCGGCACTGATATTAATCGCACTGATGTCAGAGGCATCGTTGATTTCAAGCTGTACAACTGCACGATTGAAATGAATCGCATCGTCGGGTGTTGTTACTTGTGTTGCAATCACATTGTTCACTTTCAGATCGAGTAGCCCTTGTCCTTGATTGATATGCAGGTCTAACAGGCTATCAGCAGGAGCACCTTCGATGAAGATTTCTTGCTTTGAAGAGTTCTCAATAAGCTCAGTGATATTGGCCGAAACTCTTAAGGCTCGCTGAATGATAAAGTCTGCGCTATTCCCCAAGCTATCTGTCACGGTAATGCTATAGCGGCCAGCAAAAGCGCCAGTTGCAGGCATGTCTAAATAATAATCGCCGTCGGGTACATGCCTAAGGAACTCTTGAGTCGCATTCCTTCCATCAAAGGTAACTTCTACGGTATGGTTCTGGTCCCCCCCGTCTAAGGCAAATTCAAAGACGGTATTTAAGATAGTTAATGCCTGATCTTGATTAATATTTCCAGCATCACTGGTTAAAGAAAAGTCTCTCAAAATCGTTAGGCTTATCGCTTGCATCGTTGTTGTATTACCATCAGTGACGCTAATGTTAATGGTGGTATTACCGGTGAAGTTATTGACAGCTTGAACCGTTAGGGCGGAGTTGTTAATGGTAGCCGTAACCTGATTTGCATCGAACGCAGAAACGGCAAAGGCTAGAGCATCTTGCTCTATGTCTGTAGCGGTTAGATTAAGTGTGAAGGTTTGGCTATATAGAGTAGAGCCAGAGGCTGGGTTAGTGAAAACGGGTGAGTCGTTAACAGGCAAAATGGTGTAAAGGAAGTCTTCAGAGTCCGTTGCATTTTCTGCTCCACTACCATCATTGGCGATTACTGTGATGGTGGCATTACCAAAGTAATGTTCTGCTGGCGATAGTGTGAGCATGGCTCCTGATATCGTAGCCAGTACGGATGGATTGTTGGAAGAAGCAGAATAGCTAGTTGTCTGGTTATCAGGGTCTGTCACCGATAGCGAAATGATCAACTCATTATCTTCATCGCTTGTCTGATTGCCTATGGCTGTTAATACCGGGGCGGTATTTGCGGGTGGCTCGCTAATAATAGGGCCGTTAATAATGGGCCAGCCAATATCCTGTAGTATTTGTTGCGCTAAGCCCGGTGCAATTAAAAATTCGGTATATTCAGGCTCCATGATTTCGTTCGGAGAGGCATCGATACTAAAATGGGAGACAGAGCTGCCCTCTTTATAAGGATTTGGCGCATGCATTTCAACTTTGCCATTATTTATCCCATCGCTTAAACCAATTTCCGCCGCGGCGGTATTGACGTTACTGCCACTCCAAACAAGGTTGTCGGTATTTTTTGATGAGGCTAAACGCTGAGCGTTCGTCATATCTTCCCAACTTAAATTCAGTGTGCTATCGAATAAGTGTTTGGTATAGCCATCGGGGGTATTCTGAAATAGCGCGCCGGAGTTACCGTCTGCAAGTGATAAAACCCCTAAGCCGTGAAGTAGCTCATGGATTACTGTGCTATAAAATGAGATGTCGTGAATGTATTGAGGATCGCCTGATGCCTCGGGATCATCGTAGCCATAATACCAATCGCTGCCACTTAGGCAGTTTGCATTATTATCAAGACGAGCGTTAAAAGAAGCGTCAATATCGGCTTTGTCTGCAATGGTATCGCTACCCATTAGATTATTAGCCAGAGCGACGGGGTAGTAAGTATCTGCGGCCGGAGCATTCGCAAAATTAATCAAAACATTGTTTGGGCCTGCTGTTCCTAGAATAGCATTGTCACTATTACAGTCGAGGTCAGTGACAAACGCGGCGTCGACCGTTACTTCAAAATCAATTTGCAGGTAAGCTTCAAGTGTATCAGCGGCCTTCTGAAAAACATTAAGACGCTGCTGGCCTAGCGTTGTGCCCGAGTTTCCTCCGACAGGATCTGTGCTGGTCGCATCATTAAGCCCAGTGCCGGGAATGATAATGATCTCTCCGGCAAAGCTTATCGGCGATAGGGACAGTAAAAAAGCCGCTAAAATAAGGCGGTATGGCATGGCTCGATTCTCGGTTGCTGATTTTGCCTACTTACTTTAACAGGCTAGCTAATAAACTGAGTGGGGGGTAGGAATATTGTGTGGTGAATATGTAAGTGGTATTAAACAGGGCTGCCAAATTGGCGGTCAGTTAGCCTTTATTCATCTCACTAGTCGTCTCACTATTCATCTTCGCTGTCAGCAATCGGGGTAATCACTCTTTCTATAATTCGAGGTTTGCCATCTTTGCTTTTTATTGCGACAGGAGCGTGTTGATATTGCCCTTTGAGGTCGATACTGATGCTGCCATCAGGATGATGCTTTTTAACCAGCTGATCAGCTGGGATACGTTTTGCTTCAAGAGCGTCTTCAATAAACTTAGGAATCTCTTGCGACTCAGAGGTCTTATGGTGACTGGCTTCTTTTTCAGCAGTCGTTTTGATCGGTGCCGATTTAATGTGAGGTGTGGTATTGATGTTCTGATCAGTGGCTGAAGATGCGCCAGTATCCGTTAGGATTTCGACTTGTGAATCTGGGTTGACTTGTGCACCTGGATTAAACAGGTAAATAATACCCGCGACGGCCATTAATATCGCCAATGCTCGAAGTTTATCCATTTCAATACTCCCCAGTCATTTCGACCTTTTATTCTTAATGGTTTTTATAATCTGACTTTCTTATATCTTTTGTAGCATAAGCCCTAATCGAAAGACAATTTTAGTACTAAGAAAGGATCGAATCTTCTACGATAGATCAATATTTCTTATGTTTTGTGAACCGTGTCGCTTCGCTTTCTAGTGGATTTTCAGGCCAAGGATGCTTTGGGTAGCGGCCACGCATTTCTTTACGCACTTCAAAGTAACTACTGCGCCAAAAGTGCGGCAAATCTTGTGTTATCTGCAAAGGCTTTCGTGCAGGAGAAAGTAAGTGCAGCATCAGGTCGATTCGACCATTGCAGATACTGGGCTTACCTTGATAGCCAAACATTTCTTGCAGTTTAACCGCGAGTACCGGCGGGTTTTGTGAGTAATCGATTTTATAGTGAGAGCCACTCGGGACTTCAATTTTCTCGGGAACTAACGCATCAAAGTCAGCAACCTTATCCCAGCCTAAGCGGTTTAATAGTGCTTGTTTTAAATCGATTTTATTTAACGCTTTTTGTGATCGGCATTGGCTAAGGAGTGGCATTAACCAGTTTTCGATATCGGCAAGCAGTGCGTCTTCACTAAAGCTAGGCCATGGGTTGCCATAACTTTTTGTGCTGTCGAGATGTTGTGAACTGTCAGATTGTTGCTGGTGGAACTCAAACGCCAGTTGTAGGCGTGCAAGCAACTGATGGTGTTCGTCATTCCAAGGTAATGATTTTATACCGTTATCAATGAGATAATTTCGCCATGCATCCTGCCATTGCTCGTTGCTTAACGCGCTTAACTTTTTCTGGCTGATGAGCAGCGCGCCTAAGTATTCTCTGGTTTCTGCTTCGAGCTGTCCTTTGTCATTCCATTCAATATGGCTGCGTACTTGGATATGGCTACTGAATATCTCTAATAATTCAGCTTCACTAATGGGCATGGCTTTGCGAATTAAGCTGCTGCCTTGTAGGTTGTCTTCAATATCGGTGACGATTAACCAGTCTTCTTGAGTTAACGAGGAGCTAAAGTGAAGTTGAGCGCCACGGCCTGAGCTGAGTAGATAATGCTGTGCGCTACTACTATTTGCCGTTGCACCTTTTGAACGGCTACCTCTGCGCTGGGCAATGCGATCAGGAAAGGCGAGGGCCAATAGTTGCGGAATACTTGCTCTAGGTTTTTCTAATTTAGTCTTTTCTAATTTAGGCTTCTCTGATCTTGATCCTACTTTTTTCTCCCAAGCTTGTGCCTGACGGTGTATCGACGAGAATATTTTAGGTTGGGCCTTAGCCTGTTGTAAAAGGCTGGCTAAATCATCGTTATTACGGAGTGCTTTTGGTGTATCGGTTAATAGTGCCGCTAATAAACAGGCGTCTTTTAAGGTTTGCTGGTCGTTCGCATTTAAGAGCATATGAGCAAATCGCGGTGACATTCCCAACTGGCTAGCATGTTCTCCGTGTGGGCTTATTTGTCCTTTTTCATCCAGAAGTTCTAGATTGGTTAATAACGCTTGTGCTTGTTCGACAAAACGTGGGGGCGGAGGTGTGAGCCAATCAAGTTCTTCAATGCTCGAGCCCCATTGAGCAACGTTGAGTACGAGGTCGCTAAGTTCAATGCGACTGATCTCTGCAGGGCTGTGTGCTTCAAGGCTGCACTGCCCTTGTTCGTTCCATAATCGATAGCAAATGCCGGGTTCTATTCGTCCTGCTCGGCCCGCTCTTTGTATGGATGAGGCTTGGCTTATCTTTTTGGTCATCAAGGCATTCATGCCGCTGCGTGCATTGTAATTCAGCTGCTTTTCTAATCCGGAATCGACTACGATGCGTATACCTTCAATGGTCAGCGAGCTTTCTGCGATGTTGGTCGCGAGTACGATTTTGCGTTGGTCTTTTTCGGTTGCTTGAATCGCTGCTTGCTGTTCTTTGTCGCTGAGTTGGCCGTAAAGAGGATGAATGCTGGTGGAAGCGGCGATGCTCGAATGTTGCGCGTTCTTTAACTTTTCTTGCAGCTGTTGCTGAACAAACTGGATGTCTCTAACACCGGGAAGAAAGGCGAGAATACTGCCGTCTTCTTGTTGTAATGCGGTGATGATAGCGTCGGTCATTTGGTTGCTCAGACGTGCCTTGGTATCGAAGCCACAGTAGTGGTAGTCGATGGGGTAAGCGCGGCCGGGGCAGAATAATGTGTCTGCTTCTAGCATGTGCTCAAGAGCTTGTTTGTCTATGGTCGCTGACATGACCAGTAGTTTTAAATCTTCGCGAAACAGTTGTTGGCATTGTAGGCTGAGAGCTAGGCCAAGGTCGGTATTAACGGAGCGTTCGTGGTGTTCATCGAATATGATGAGGCCGATATTGCTCAGTTCGGGGTCTTGTAGCAGGTAGCGGGTTAAAATACCTTCGGTAATGACTTCGATGCGGGTATGTTCGCTTACTTGGGTATCTTGGCGCATACGATAGCCAACGGTTTGGCCGACGTTTTCGCCTAGGCTCTTGGCCATGAATAACGCGGCATTTCTGGCGGCAAGGCGTCTGGGTTCTAGCATGATGATTTTTTTGTAGCTGCCATCATCGTTTATTAGCCAATCTGCGTCTAATAAGGCTAAAGGCACGCGCGTTGTCTTACCGGCCCCTGGTTGGGCGGATAATATGATATTTTTGTTTTGGCTTAAGGCCTGATTTAATTCTGGTAAGATAGAATCAATCGGTAAACTGTTCATGGCTATGGCGGCCTTAATTGTCGAGTCGGTGTGGTTCAAGTTGATGAGGTTGTGATCTCTAAGGGGTATTGTATGTCAGATTCGTCAGATGTTTTAGATTTTGCGCAAGCCGCTGAGCGTCGCAAGCATGAAAAACGGGAAGAAAAGGTTGCAGGCATTCGTGATCAGTTTGATCGTGCCTTTAATCCAAGCACGAAACCGACGCCGGTGAAGGATTTCTTGCGTAAGAAAAAAGCTAAGAAAAAGCGGTAAAAGCTAAGGGCGAAAAGCATTTTGACTGTTGGTTTTTAAACCGCAAATAGCTCAAATATATTCTTAATTCTCTAAACTGAAGAGCATACCGAGCGCAAGCAGATCATTAGAAGGATCTAGCGCCACGGCATTTTAGAGTAACGAAACCTAAGCCTTACGCTGTAAAAATACGCCACATTCAATATGGTGGGTATAAGGGAACTGATCAAACAGCGCGAAGCGTTTAATGTCGTGGGTCTTGGTGAATTCTTGCAAGTTGTTGTGCAAGGTTTCAGGGTTGCATGAAATATAAATAATATTGTCGTAGCCTTGGGTTTGCTTCACCGATTCGTCGTCCAAACCAGAGCGTGGTGGGTCCACTAAAGTGGTGGTGAATTCATAAGCATTCAAATCAATGCCTTCTAAGCGACGGAATGCTCTAACGCCTTGTAAGGCTTGCACGAATTCTTCACTCGAAAGACGCGCGATAATTAAATTATCGATGCCATTTTTTTCGATGTTATCTTGTGCAGCATACACCGACGTTTTAGAAATCTCAGTCGCCATCACTTTATTGTAATGCTCGGCCAGCGCGATAGAAAAGTTACCGTTGCCGCAATACAGCTCAACCAAATCACCACTTAACGGTCTGGATAGTTCTTTCGCCCAAGACAGCATCTTCTGGTTCATGCCGCCGTTTGGTTGAGTGAAGCCCCCTTCGATTTGCTTGTAGTGATAGTCTTTGCCATCGATGTTTAAAGTTTCAATGACGTAGTCACGCTCTAAAACAACCTTCTGCTTACGAGAGCGGCCAATAATAGGAAAACCAATCTGTGCTTGCAGCTTTTCCGCTGCTGCGCGCCATTCATCATCTAATGGCTTGTGATAAATCATGGTGATTAATGCATCGCCACTTAATGTGGTGAGAAATTCCATTTGGAACATGCGCTGCATTAAAATATCGTTTTCGGGTAGGTGAATCGCATTACGCATTTCTACCATTAAATGGTTGATCAGCTTACTGGCAATTGGGAAGTCAGTAATCTCAATAGGCGTTCGCTTATCGGCGGGATCAAACATGGCGTAAAAACAACGGCCATCTTGATGCCAAATGCGAAATTCAGCGCGTAAACGAAAGTGTTCAGGTTCACTTGCGAAGACTTCCAGTTTAGGCAGTGGCTGTGCTTTTCCAGTGCTGCTAGTCGCAAAGTTCGCAAAGTCGTGTTCGATTTTCGCTTGTTTTTCATCTAACAGAGTTTGGTACTGATCTGGATTGGTCATGGTCATGTCTAAAGAGTCTTTTTAAAAGGTCGGCAAAAGCCATATTGAGTGGCATTATACGAGATCGCTTTGCCGAGTCATAGTCGTTGTCGAAGAATTAGAGAGCAGGTAAGTCATACACGTCACTTGGGCCAATGCAGCATGGTAGAGTTTGACTAAACTGTTAATTATTAATATGAAGCACCATAGACCCATTAATACTTGGTGTAAGTAGTCATCTGATTTAAATTTGTTTAAAAGGAATACCGCATGTCACACGTACAAGAACTGGTTGATTTATTACGCTTAGAGTCAATTGGTGTAAATCGCTTTCGTGGCCAGTGCCAGGACTTGGGTTTCCGTAATCTGTTTGGTGGACAAGTGCTGGGGCAGAGTTTATCAGCGGCGTGTCAGACACTGCCTGAAGGTGAGTGGGCTCCGCATTCGTTGCATGCGTATTTTCTGCGTCCTGGAAATGTGGTTGATAGCATTGAATTTGAAGTGGATTGTGTGCGCGATGGTCGCAGCTTTGCAATGAGGCAGATTACTGCCAGTCAAAACGGCAAAGCCATCTTGACGATGATGTGTTCATTTCAGCATCCTGAAGAAGGTTTTGAACATCAAGATACGATGCCAGATGTGAAAGGCCCTGAAGGTGTGTTATCTCAGCTTGAATTAAGTCGTATGTTTAAAGATCACTTTCCTGAGAAAGTTCGTGATATCTATACCGCAGACAAGCCGATTGAAATTCGTGCCATTGATCCTATAAATATTTTTGCACCTAAAAAACAAGATCCTATTAAATATGTTTGGATGAAAGCGGATGATCAATTAGAAAATGATCCTATGGTTCACTTGAGTGTTTTAACCTATGCTACAGATTTTAATTTAATCGGTACCTCGATGATGCCTCATGGTGTTTCCTTTGCACAAAAAGATATGCAGGTTGCCAGCTTGGATCATGCTATTTGGTTTCATCGTCCAGTGAAAATGGACGAATGGTTATTGTATGCATTAGACAGCCCAAGCGCTTCCTCTGGGCGAGGTTATTGCCGTGGTCAGATTTATAATCAACAGGGCGAGTTAGTGGCTTCTGTTGCTCAAGAAGGCTTGATTCGTCAAATAACACCTTCTGAATCTAGTGCTAAAAAAGCGCAAGAGAAAAAATAATGAACTTGATTTTTAGGGTTTTATTATTGCTATTAACGCGAAATCGCTTACCTAAAATAAAACCATTAGAGTCTAGCCATACCCGTGTAATGGTATGGCCAACGGACTGTGATTTTAACTTGCACTTAACCAACTCGCGTTATCCTGCTTTGTTGGATTTAGCGAGAACTCAGTATTTGATTCAGATAGATTCCTTGTCTAAGTTTATTTCTGGTGGTTGGAAGTCTGTCTTAAGTTCTCAAAGTATTTCGTTTATAAAAGAAATTAAGCCTTTTGCGAAAGTGGATATCACAACTCAGGTTTTAAACTGGGATCGAAAGTATTGTTATATCGAACATCAGTTTTTTGTCGATAATAAACTGCACGCTAAAGCACTCGCACGGGTCGCGTTTATTAGGGGAAAAAGGGTGCGTTCTTTTGATAAGTTATTATTAGACTTGGATAAAAATAGCAAGATTGAATCGCCGCAACAATCTACTCAAGTATCTGCTTGGCTGCAGTTACTTGAAACAAAAAAATCTAATGTGTAAGGCTCGTAGTATTTATAATATTCATACTCATGTTAGTTCTATTGTGTTTTAAGCAGGTTAGTCCGCCAAGAGGCATAGTGATAAAAAGCATTGTTATCTGAGAAAATCAGATGTTTTAATACGCCATTTGTCGGCATCAACAGAGCATTTGATACCGTCTTGGCTAACGGGCTTGCTCAGGTCAATCACCTCAGTCGGAATGTATTGCTTTAACCGAGTATGGTAAATAACTTTTACGATTGGGCGAGTTTGGTCTTTTTCGCTGGCTTCAATCACTACGGCTAAGCGCCCACTTTCAAGCATTACCAGAGATCCCACAGGATAAATTCCCATACTGCGAATAAACGTGTGCACTAGGCCTTCTTCTAAATGCGTTCCACTCCATTCGAGTAATTTTTTTAAGGCGACTGTTGGTGATAAGCCTTTGTGATAACAGCGATCAGCAGTAATTGCATCATACACATCGGTAATAGCGACCATCTTCCCTTCACGACAAATTTGGCAGCCCGTTAGGCCTTCGGGGTAGCCACTACCATCAATTCGTTCGTGATGCTGTGCTGCTACGTCAACCGTTAGTGGCTGAATGCCAGGAGTGTTTTTTAGCAGGTCGCGGCTGAAGACAACGTGCTGCTTCATACGCGCAAATTCATCGTCATCCAGTTTTCCGGGTTTATGCAATATGTTGTCAGGAACCATTATTTTACCAATATCATGCAGTAAGGCGCCGACCATGACTTGCTGCATCGTATCTCTATCAATTTTCATTGATTTTGCAAAAATCCCCATTAATACCGCAAGATTAATAGAGTGTTCCATTAGGTAGTTATCTTTGGCGCGAATTCGCCCTAAGCAGGCCAGTGCATTATGGTTGCGAATAACCGAATCAATCATGCCATCGGCAAGATCATCAAAGGCTTCTGTTTCTAAAGGTTTGCCAAACTTCACATCACTCAGCACGCCGGTCATGATGCTTTTGGCTTTATCTTGCAGTTTGTTGGCTCTGATAAGTTCTTCTTCAACACTTACCGTTCCAGCGGAGTCCATGTTTAAGGCTCCTGCTTTTTTTAGCTTACCCTCATTTTGTTGTTCAACTTCCTCTAGAGAGAAGGCATCTTCTTCATCGATGCCACGTTCAGTATCAATATAAACTTCTTTGATTCCCTTGCTCTTTAGTTGCTCAATAATTGCTGTATTAGGAATGCGTCCTTCTTTTTGCATTGAATGGTGTGGAATCCAATCGCAGTTGAGATCGGATACATACATTTTTGGGCGTAATTTATCGATTGATATACGTTTGATCATAAAATTTATTGGCGCTCGGTAATATGATTCATTATCAGACGTTCTGTAAAAGTTATATTTCTAAAAGTATAGTCAGAAGAGTGGGTTTGCGCAGTGGAATGTTAAAATAATATAAGAAGACCGATATATAGATGCTTTTGCATGAGTGATTGTCTGAATGAGTGCTTGTTTTAATTAATGTGCCTAGTTGCTGGGTTCTGCCAAAAACAACAACGGCTCAACACGGTTATTGTTTAAACTAACGGTCCAATGAAGGTGAGGCCCCGTCGCGCGGCCTGTCGAGCCTACTTTGCCAATAATATCGCCAGCTTTGACCACATCGCCTTGCTGGCTGTCGAGCTTATCCATATGACAATACATAGTGATCAGGCCTTGCCCATGGTCGATAAAAATACTATTCCCGTTGAAGAAGAAGTTGCCAGTCAAAATAATTTTACCATCCGCAGGAGCAATGATATTAGCACCTCTCGGTGCCGCTATATCAAGCCCACTGTGTGGTCGACGAGCTTGTTCATTAAAGAAACGTTTTAGCCCAAATGGACTTGATGTCGGGCCTTGAGCTGGCTTCAAAAAGCCTTTAAATATCGAGTTTTTCCCTGTGTCAGAAAAGGTTGTAAAGGCTTTTTGAGAGAGGCGACTTTCTTTTTGAATCCGTTTAATTTGATCTGCAGGCGGGTTGGAATGCTTACGCTTTACCGTAAGGTATTGCTCTTTATAAGCCTTGTCTTTAATGGTGAATGAATGATTTTTACCGTCTATTTTAAAATCGACCTTGCCCGCCTTTTGGCTTAAGGGGATACCAATAACGGCCCAATGATTATTGGTATGATCTTTAAGCTGCCAAACTGGTTTTCCTTTAAAGGTGATATCTTTGTCGATACTCGTCGTGTTCAGAGGGATAACGGCAAGGCCACCTGGTACTCGGCTATCTTGAGGCAGGTTAATGACCGATTGAGTTTGTGCATGAGCGCTAATACTGAACACTATTAGAGAAAATAAGACGGATATTAGTGTATTATTTTTTACGGGATTTTCTTTCATGTTTTACCTTTTCTACCGTTAAATCGAGTGTGCCGTGACCAATACGTGCGGTGACTAAATCACCTTTTTTAACATCATGGCTATCACGAATAACAGCCCCAGAGTCTGTTTGTAAAATCGCATAACCACGGCTTAAAGTTTGCAGAGGGCTGACAGCATTTAGTAAGGATGCATGTTGCTGTAAGCGTTCTTTTTTGTTGGTAATAGCTTGTTTGATACTGCTATTTAGTCGTTGTTGTAAATAGCCCAGTTGTGCCTCAAATTTTTGTAAGGTATTGGAAGGGCTGAGTTGCTGCAATTTTTGTTGGCTGCGGGTAAGGCGCTTTTGTAGTGAGCCTAAGTGGTTATTCTGGCTTTGCTGCATACGAAGTTCAAGCATGTCTAATGTCTGAGCATATTGAGCCAGTTTATCTCCAGGGTGCTGCAATCCACGCTGCGCACTTTGTAATTGCCATTGCTTATTTTGCAGTTTTTGCTGCATGTTCTTGTCTAACTGACTGGTTAAATGGGTTAAACGTTGCCAGTATTCTTGCTGATCTGGGCTCAGCATTTCAGCGGCAGCAGAAGGTGTTGGAGCACGAACATCAGCGACAAAGTCTGCGATGGTAAAATCGACTTCATGGCCAACAGCGCTGACAATGGGCAAGCGGCTATGAAAAATGGTTCGTGCTAAATTTTCATCGTTGAAGCACCATAAATCTTCGATAGAACCGCCACCGCGACCTGCGATAATGACATCCGCTCTGGCATCGGTATTGGCTTGATTGATAGACCAGGCGATCTGTTGAGCGGCATCCTTTCCTTGCACCTGCACTGGATAAACATCAACTTCTATTGCGGGAAAACGACGTTTTAACACCGTTAGAATATCGTGAATCGCAGCCCCTGTTGGTGAGGTGATAACAGCAATACGCTGAATGTGTGTGGGTAAAGCTTGTTTGTGTTCTGGGTTGAATAGACCTTCTGCGCCTAGTTTTTGCTTTAATTTAATAAAGGCTTGTTGCAGCTGGCCTTCACCTGCTGGCTTCATAGCATCAACGATCAGTTGGTAGTCACCGCGATTTTCATAAAGGCTGACTTTACCTCGCACAACAATTTGATCGCCTTCCTTTGGCTGAAATTTAAGTTGTGCAGTACGCGAGCGAAACATCGCACAGCGAACTTGGGCGCCTTTATCCTTTAGGGTAAAGTACCAGTGTCCGGATGATGGGCGTGATAAATTGGAAATTTCACCTTCAACTTTTACTGAATTAAAGGTGATCTCTAATAGCTGTTTAGCACGCTGGTTCAGTTGCGAAACGGTAAATACATCATTGCCAGTTTGAAGCACAGGTTGCCTATCTTTAAAAATATGGATGTGGCTAAAATTTCATCAATTATCTAAGTGATAGAGATCACTTTGCCATAGAACGAGTGTTTAGCAAAATAATCATTAGAATGTTTTTTAATCAGATGTACGATTTATGGTTGAGTAATGTACAAATGTTATCCGTATAATTTGAACTAGGTTTAAAAAACGTAATAACTTTTTACGTAATACTAGACTTTTTAAAAATGAAGGGCTAAGTTGTCTTCCATGGTCTGATGATCATTAATGAAATTAATAAGGATGAATAATATGAAAAAAATTATCGCTGGTGTAATTTTAGCTGCTTCTACAACAATGTCTTTTGCTGCTTCTCCTGCAGGTTGTGGTCTTGGAACAGCAGTAGTTTTCAAGGATGCTAACGAATGGCATGAGCATGTTCTTGCAGCTACAACTAACGGTACTTCAGGTAACCAAACTTTTGGTATGACTTCTGGTACTTTGGGCTGTGAAGCTGCAAACGGTCCTCTGGCTGGCGTTCAAACTTTCATGGACAACAACATGGATCAACTAGCTATGGACGTTGCTAAAGGCCAGGGCGAAACTTTATCTGCTCTAGCTGAGATCATTGGCGTTGACGCTGCGGATCAAACAACTTTCAACACTAAGTTGCAGGCTAGCTTTGATACTATGTTTACTACAGAAGCTACTTCTGAAACAGCTTATCAAGCAATGAAAGATACTATGCAGTCTGACCTTGTATTAAAAAAATACCTAGGTTAATTTCTAGCTTAGTCTTTTAGTTGTTTAAACAGCTAAGAAAAAAGAGGCGTGTTATACACGCCTTTTTTTATGTCTGTTATTAAGGGAATTTATGTACATCTTCAACCGCCAAATATCACCAGAAAAACTTGGCAGAAAACATTTTTCAATATTATTTATTATTTCTACTGTTATATTTTCATCTTCAAGTTTTGCTAATAAAGCAAGAACGTCTATTGAAGAAATTTCTGCAATGCAGCAGTGGCAACATCTATTACATTATCGCTCTCACAGTGTGCTTGGCTTTATGGAGAGTGAGAACGATACCGACAGTTTCTTTGTCTCATCAAAAGGAAAAACAGATTTAAAAGCGGAGTTAAAAGCGGAGGTCGAATTATTCTCTCTTAACGGCCAGCTAGATAATGAATCTTTGCAGTGTCGTTTTCCTGCGCGTTATCAATGGTTAAAACAGTTTTACTCTGAATGGATAGATCAGTCGTGTAGTGAATTAGACGATTGGAAGTCTGAGGTGGATGCACATAAGTTAACCTTGATTTTCCCTGCGTCTTATTTGAATTCGCCTTCTTCAATGTATGGTCACACTTTGATTCGTTTAGATCGCGAAGATGAAACTAAGAGTAAATTACTCTCTTATAGCGTGAACTTTGCCGCTAATGCCGATCCAACGGATAACGAATTAGTATTCAGTTATAAAGGTTTGGCGGGTGGGTATCCTGGAGTGGTTTCAATTTTGCCTTATTATGCCAAGGTAAATGAATACAGCCATTTAGAACATCGTGATGTTTGGGAGTACCAACTTAACTTATCAGAGCAAGAAGTTGAACAGTTCGTTAACCATATTTGGGAAACAAAAGAGACCGAATTCGATTATTTTTTCTTTGACGAAAATTGTTCATACCGCTTATTAGCTTTGTTGGATGCCTCTAGTGAGCGCATTGATGTAGCCAAAGACTTTTCCTTAAAAGCCATGCCCATCGATACGATTCGTAGCTTAATTGAAATTGATAAAGTCGGCGTGGTGGAATATCGAGCGTCATCGGGTGTCATGCTAAACCAACAGCAAGAACAATTAACTGATACTCAAAAAGATTGGGCCAAGCAAATAACAGAAGCCCCCGCATTAATTAATAGCGCAGAATTCAATCAGTTGTCTGAATTTGAGCGTGCACAAATATTGGAAGTATCGATTAGTTATTTACGGTATTTGGTAGTCAAAAAGAAACAGAATTCCCCTGCGAATAGAAAAAAATCATTGGCCTTGTTATCCGCTCGTAGCAGGATTCCGGTGCAAGACGTATTCGACCCGATTGTTGAACCCGCTATTAGGGATGATGAAGGGCATTTCACCCACAGGGTAACCGTGGCACTGGGTCAGCAAAATAACGATGAATTCATTGATCTGCAGATGCGGATGGCCTATCACGAATTAATGGATTTACCGGATGGTTTTATTCGTGGTGGCCAGATTGAAATGGGAGCACTCACGCTAAGGGGCATAAATAAACATGCTCGCTCTGGATCAGAAGAAGGTGAAGCGTTTGCATTGCAGCTGCAACGTTTCAGTATCATTAATATCTTATCGTTAGGCTCACGTGACCACTTTCAGCAACCGATTTCATGGCGTGTTAATACGGGCTTTGATCGTTTTATTTTGGAAGGTAGTGATTTATTTGCTCACTTAGATGTGGGTGGTGGGTATAGCTTTGATGTTGACTTTGGTGATGAACAATCGACAACCGACCTGGGTCAGGTTTATGGCTTACTTGAGGCGCGTTTAAAGGCCAGTGGTCAGTTTGATGATGGCTATCAGTTATCAGCAGGTGCACAGGTGGGTTGGTTATATCAGGGTAGTCAGTGGCAGATGAATGTTTATGGCAGTTGGTTGCCTTCGGTATTGGGCGAAGATTTTGATTACCAAGATACCGTGCTCGCACTGGGCAGTAAATTGGATAAAAACGTACAGTTACGCTTAGAAGCCAAAAAACAGTGGCTTACCGCTTCGGGCAATAGCATTGATGGCGATAGTCTTAGTTTGGGGCTTAATTGGTACTTCTAATGTTTAGACTAACGCGACTAAGTTTGGCTACTGTTTTAATATTGCTGTTATCGGGTTGTTCTAACTTGACCAGCTTGCTGTTTTATCCGCAGCAGCAATATTTACGAACGCCGACTGATATTGGTCTCGTTTACGAAGAAGTGACAACCTATGCAGCTGATGGCATTGAAATTAATTCTTGGTTTTTACCGGCAACGCCCTCTAAAAATGGCCAGCAAGATGATTCGCCGATTGTATTATTTTTGCATGGCAATGCTGAAAATATCAGTACCCATATTGGCAGCGTATATTGGCTGCCAGATCAGGGAGTGAACGTATTTTTATTGGATTATCGTGGCTTTGGGCACTCGCAAGGTGACCCTTATATTCCTGCAATTTTTCAAGATGTGGAATCGACACTGGTATGGATTAGAACGCGATTTCCTCAGCGTAAGGTTTTTATTCTGGGTCAGAGCATCGGTTCTGCCATTGCTGTGACCAGTATGGCGTTATTTAAAGATGAATATAAACTCTCTGGCTTGGTATTAGATTCAACGTTCACGGGATACCGTGACATTGCTCAGGAAGTCACAGGTCGTAGCTTCATTACTTGGCTAGCGTGGCCTTTTACTTGGTTACTCCCCACACGCTGGGATCCACAAGAATACATTGCTCAAATAGCCCCTAGCCCAATCCTCATGTTCCACAGTAAGGCAGACCCAGTACTCCCCTATGAACTAGGGAATGAATTATATCAAAAAGCGCAAGCGCCTAAGCAATGGCACGAATCTAAAGGCGGGCATATTCAATCGTTCAACTTCGAAGAATACAGGCAGCTATTGCTCGATTTCTTGCGCAAGTAGTCAGCTTTGTTTTCTTATTGTCTCATTTGGGCACTTTACTCATGAATACTTGCCAAATAGCATATTCATGAGTAAAATGCCGCGTCAAAGTTGTACCCACATACCTTCCTATATACGCTCAGGTTGCCTCATATGTTGCGAATCGCTGAAGATGCTTTGACATTCGATGATGTCTTATTAGTTCCAGGTTACTCTGAAGTTCTGCCTAATCAAGTGTCGCTGAAAACGCGCATTACAAAAGGCATCGAGCTTAACGTCCCCTTAATTTCTGCCGCTATGGATACGGTGACTGAAGCCCGCTTGGCGATTGCTATCGCACAAGAAGGTGGCCTCGGCATTATTCATAAGAATATGACTGTTGAAGAGCAGGCTGCTGAAGTATCTAAAGTTAAACGTTACGAAAGTGGCGTTGTAAAAGATCCTATTGTCACTGATAGCTCAACGACCATTCGCGAATTACTAGCATTAACGGATAAGCACAATATCTCGGGTGTGCCAGTCGTTGATGGTGATGAGCTTGTAGGTATTGTGACAAGTCGTGATGTTCGCTTTGAGAAAAATCTCGACGCAACCGTTGCGACCGTGATGACACCCAAATCAAAATTGGTAACGGTTAAAGAAGGCGAGAGCCGTGACGTTGTGCAAGATTTATTGCATACCCACCGTATTGAAAAAGTATTGGTTGTTGATGACGCGGGTAAGCTAGCGGGCATGATGACGGTAAAAGATATAAACAAAGCGCGTGCTTACCCTCTAGCATCGAAAGATGAACGTGGAAGCTTACGTGTTGGCGCTGCGGTGGGTACCGGAGCGGGTACAGATGAGCGCATCGCTGCCTTAGCTGCTGCGGGTGTGGATGTGATTGTTGTTGATACCGCTCACGGTCATACAAGCAATGCATCTGGAACCGGTGTTATTGACCGTGTACGTTGGGCGAAAACAAACTTTCCAGAGCTTCAAGTTATTGGTGGCAATATTGCTACAGCCGCCGCTGCGATTGCATTAGCTGAAGCGGGTGCTGATGGCGTTAAAGTGGGTATCGGCCCAGGTTCAATTTGTACGACACGTATTGTTGCCGGTGTTGGTGTTCCACAGATTTCTGCTGTTGCCAATGTTGCAGCCGCGATGGAAAAATACGGCGTACCAGTAATTGCCGATGGTGGTATTCGTTTCTCGGGTGACATCGCTAAAGCAATCGTTGCTGGCGCTAGCGTGATCATGGTTGGTTCTATGTTTGCCGGTACTGATGAAGCGCCGGGTGAAGTTGAATTGTTCCAAGGTCGTGCTTATAAAAGCTACCGTGGAATGGGTTCTTTAGGGGCTATGGGACAAACTCAAGGCTCTTCAGACCGTTACTTCCAGGATAAAAATAGCGGCGTAGACAAGTTAGTACCTGAGGGTATTGAAGGTCGTATCGCTGTCAAAGGTCCATTGACTAATATTGTTCACCAACTGGTTGGTGGTGTTCGTGCTTCTATGGGTTATACCGGTTGCGGAACAATCGAAGAAATGCGCACTAAGCCAGAGTTTGTTCGTATTACAAACGCCGGTATGAAAGAGTCGCACGTGCACGATGTGCAGATTACGAAAGAAGCCCCTAATTACAGAATGGGGTAATCGCCTACTGCGCTTGCTAATACGGCGTTAAAAATTGGTTCAAGATCCTCACTTAGCACGCTAAGCTCCGGTCTTTCACAAATTTTTGCCTTGTCTTAGCTGCGCTCGTCACGGCGATGATTGTAGAATTTAAAAAGAAGCATTGTTGAGTATTTACGCCGTTTTGCGGAACAAATACTCAATCATGCTTCGATCAATTTAGACAAAAAATTTAACCTGCTGATTCGTCTGCGGGTTTTTTTATTTAGTACATCCATGTACGAAACCCTTTGGGCAGCCATAGGCTGTGTAAAAATGCGATCCTGCATTTTTGTCATTTTTTAGAAAGAGATGGTTATGACTGACATTCACGCTCAACGTATTTTAATTTTAGACTTTGGTTCTCAATATACTCAGCTTATCGCACGTCGCGTTCGTGAGTTAGGTGTGTTCTCTGAAATTCGTGCATGGGATATGGATGATCAGGAAATCATCGACTACGCACCTAACGGTATTATCCTTGCCGGTGGTCCAGAGTCGGTAACGGAAGAAAACTCTCCGCGTGCACCACAGGCGGTATTTGATTTAGGCGTTCCGGTATTGGGTATTTGCTACGGCATGCAAACCATGGCCGAGCAGTTAGGCGGCAAGGTTGAAGGTTCTGATTTACGTGAGTTCGGTTATGCGCGCATCAAAACAGAAGGCTCTTCTGCTTTGTTGAAAGACATTGCTGATCATATTGAAAATGGCGATAAGCATCTTGATGTTTGGATGAGCCACGGCGATAAAGTAACGCAAATGCCAGAAGGCTTTGAGTTAATGGCGTCAACGGGGTCGTGCCCAATTGCCGGTATGTATCACGCTGAGAAAAATTACTACGGCGTACAGTTTCACCCAGAAGTAACACATACACTTCAAGGTGAGCGTCTGCTGGGTCACTTCATTCATGAAATTTGTGATTGTGATTCTTTATGGACGCCAGCAAAAATTATTGAAGACCAAATTGCTCGTGTACGTGCTCAAGTTGGTGATCGTAAAGTATTATTAGGTCTTTCAGGTGGTGTTGATTCATCGGTAGTTGCAGCGTTATTGCACAAAGCCATCGGTGACCAGCTAACGTGTGTATTTGTTGATAACGGCCTACTTCGTAAAAACGAAGGTGACATGGTTATGGACATGTTTGCCGATAATATGGGTGTGAAAGTAATCCGCGCCGATGCTGAAGATTTATTCTTAGGTAAGTTGAAAGGCATTTCTGATCCAGAGCTTAAGCGTAAAGCGATTGGTAATACTTTTATCGAAGTGTTTGATGCTGAAGCAACCAAGATTAAAGACGTTGATTTCTTAGCGCAGGGTACTATTTACCCAGACGTTATCGAATCAGCTGCGTCTAAAACGGGTAAAGCACACGTGATTAAATCACACCACAACGTGGGTGGCTTGCCAGACGACATGAAGATGGATCTTGTTGAGCCTCTTCGTGAATTGTTTAAAGACGAAGTGCGTAAAATGGGTCTTGAATTAGGTTTGCCATACGACATGGTTTACCGTCACCCATTCCCAGGGCCAGGCCTTGGTGTGCGTATTTTGGGCGAAGTTAAAAAAGAATATTGCGATATCTTACGCGAAGCCGATGCGATCTTCTTAGAAGAGCTGCATAACTTCGATTGGTATCACAAAACGTCACAAGCGTTTGTTGTTTTCTTGCCGGTTAAATCGGTAGGTGTTGTTGGTGATGGTCGTCGTTACGAATGGGTTGTATCGCTACGTGCGGTAGAAACCATCGACTTTATGACAGCACGCTGGGCACACCTTCCGTATGATCTTTTAGAAAAAGTATCTAACCGCATCATTAACGAAATTGAGCACATCTCGCGTGTTGCTTACGACGTAAGCTCTAAGCCACCTGCTACTATCGAATGGGAATAATCTAGCGCTTAGGAAGCGTAGCTTCCTGCTAGATTATTCGACTGCACATGGAGGTGCAGGCCGGCAGACACTACAGGGACGTACTCTTGAATATATTTCAATGTCGTAGTCTGTTACGTTACCTGTTCGTCAAATAAAAAAACCAATACCTTTTCGTATTGGTTTTTTTATATCTGCGATTTATCATGAGGCAATGCTGAAAGAAGAAATAATCAAGGAGGATATGATACGTTATGAAAAACACCCTACCAGTTGACAATGCTGCTATAAGTTACCAGGTTTATTCTGCCCAGAACGATACTGAAATTAATATCACAACCTCTCAATTCACTCAGTTGCTAAAAAATTCAACCCTAGCTGAACGTCGCCCAATAGACGATCATGAGTGTCTAGAAGGCATGATCAATAATAGTAACCTGATCGTCAGTGCTTGGGCGGAGGGGGAATTAATTGGCATCTCTCGTTGTACTACGGATTTTCATTATTGCTGTTATTTGTCTGATTTAGCGGTGGCTCAAGCGTATCAGGGGTTGGGCATTGGAAAAGCACTGCAAGTGAAAACTCAAAGCCAGCTTGGTCCAAAGTGTAAACTGATCCTTATTGCGGCACCTGCAGCTAATAGCTACTATCAAAAAATTGGTTTTAATAATAATCCACGTTGCTGGGTATTGAATCGTGATGAATCAATTCAGTAAAATAATTGATAAGCGCGATAGTATCCATAAGTGTGGTGCATCGAATTGCTTATCTTTAATACAGCTTAACTCATTAACATCTAGGTATTACTATGCAATTACGAGAAATTGATAAGGCTACATATCGCAAGCGTATGAATATTGTATTGGCCGGTACCGTTATCATTTTACTGGCAACGTCATTAATCGTTTCCAATACCTTGATTACTGCTTTTGGAAGTGACGTTGATGGAGATAACTTTTGGTGGAACATTACAGGCGTTCTTGCCGGGTTGTCGGTCATCGGGCTTGTTTATAAGATCTTTGGAAAAATCCCGTTTATGGCTGAAGTGAATTATGTTCGTAACTTAAAAGCAGAAATGAATCGAATTTATCGCAGTTCAAAAAAAATCAATGCTGCGCTTGAGCAGAATGACAAGACAGCGATTATTATTAGTTATTTTAACCTACAGGCATCCAAGCAGGTTTATCAGCTGGATAACAATACGTTGACGATGGATGAACTGAACGAGAAAATTCGAGTATTGGATGCTCAGATCGAATCGTTGGGATTGGAGGTTACTACCGACGATTATCGACCTGAGTTAGTTAAGCAGTTTTAGGCTTAATCGTTAAGATTGAGCTCCCAGTACTTTGTCACGCTTCAAGACTGCATAAGTAAAGAGCGAGGCACTGATAAACATAAACAAGCTGTAGATACTCGGTGCTATCGACATTGAACTGCTTTCGAGTATCCCCGACGTAATTAATAGTGCTAACGTCCCGTTCTGCATACCCACTTCAATCGTAATCGCTCGTGACTGACTCTCTTGGTGAAGCAAAAACTTACCCGCAAAATAGCCCAGTGCCATTGTTGTTAAGTTTAGGATGATGGCTGCAGGACCTGCGGCCAATGCAAAATCAATAAGCTTTTCACCTAAGTTCACACAAATACTCGCAATCACAAAGGCCAGAACGGCCATAGAAAAGATACTGACAAAGCGCTCTGAACGCTTAGCTATGTCTGCCCACTTTCCTCGTACCGCCATGCCAATTAATACCGGAATAACGGTAACGATCATGAGCTTGATCCAAGTAGTAATAATCGGTAGGTCAAATTGATCACCCTCACTGCCATAAAAGTTAATTGCCCATAACGCTAATACAGGAATTGTGAAAGGCGTAATAAACCCAATAACCGCGGTCAATGATACGGATAGACCGACATCGGCCTTGGCTAAGTAGCTGTATAGATTAGACGTTGCGCCGCCAGGACAGAGTGACAATATGAATAAACCGATCGCTAACTCGCCAGTCAAACCTGTTAATGCGATGACGGCAATTGCGATGAGAGGCAATATTAACATCTGGCAGATAACGCCGACGAAGAAGGCTTTAGGTTGTTTTAATACACGAGTAAAGTCAGCGGGAGTCAGGCTCAGGCCAACGCCTGTCATGATTAGAATGATGGCAATAGGTAGAGCGACTTGTGTGAGGGTTTGAAACATAGGTAGATCCGATTTTCTTATTGTTGGGCGATTTAATCAGCCACATTACATGGGGTAAGTAAGCGCTGCAAGCTATTGGAATTATTAGTGGGTTGGTGTAGAATGCGCGACCCCTAAATTTTTAGGGCTCTATAATCACGGTAGGCAATATCAACACCTACCCACAGATAAACGATCGGAGCGAAACACTTTATGGTAGTTATCCGTTTAAGCCGAAGCGGCTCAAAAAAGCGTCCTTTTTATCATCTTTCTGTTGCGGATGAACGTAACCCACGTGACGGTCGATTTATCGAACGCGTAGGTTTCTTCAACCCAGTAGCTCGTGGTTCTGAAGAAGCACTTCGTGTTGACGCCGAGCGCGTTGCATACTGGATCAGCAAAGGCGCACAGCCTTCTGCCCGTGTAGCTAAGTTATTAAAAGATAACGCTAAAGCACAAGCGTAATCTTGCTTATACCGAGGAATATCATGGCATCATCACAGCAATCCAGTTTGATTAGCGACTCTGACGTAACTATCGTCGGAAAGGTGACGACCGCATTTGGTATTAAGGGTTGGGTAAAAATTTATTCTTTTACCGATCCTATGAAAGGCATTCTGGATTATAAGAACTGGTTATTGAAGGTAAAAGGTCAATGGCAGCCTTATAAAGTGAAGGAAGGCAAGCCTCAAGGTAAAGGCATCGTTGCAAAGTTTGAAGGTATCAATGACCGTGATTTGGCCTTGGCATTAAGCCAAGTAGAAATTGCAGTTCGAACTTCTGACTTGCCACAACTTGCACAAGACGAATTTTATTGGTCTCAGCTTGTTGGTTTGATCGTCGTTAATAAAAACGGCGAGTTGTTAGGTAAAATCGATCATTTATTCAACTCTGGCGCGCCTCATGATGTGATGTGTGTGAAGGGATATGAAGGCAGTCTTGACCAGCAAGAACGCTTGATTCCTTACGTTGATGCCGTGATTGGTGAGATCGACTTGGATGCTGGTGAAATGCAAGTTGATTGGGAAGCAGACTTTTAATTAAGCCTGTTTGTGTGGTGAATCCATGTGGTTTGGAGTAGTAACACTGTTTCCTGAAATGATTCAGCCTATGACCCAGTTGGGTGTAATAGGTCGATCGGTGAGACAGGGTCTATTGAGTTTAAGTGTTTGGAATCCTCGCGATTTCACACACGATAAACACCAAACAGTGGATGATCGTCCATACGGTGGTGGCCCAGGCATGTTGATGAAAATTCAACCGTTACGGGACGCAATTAATGCCGCTAAAGAAGCAGCCGGTGTTGTTGAAGGAGATACTGTAAAGGTTATTTACATGTCACCTCAAGGGCGCAAGCTGGATCAGGCTGGAGTGAATGAATTAGCTCAGCATGACAAACTTATTTTAGTTGCAGGACGATACGAAGGCATCGATGAACGTCTGATCGAGGCCGAAATTGACGAAGAGTGGTCTGTCGGCGATTTCGTACTCAGTGGTGGTGAATTACCTGCCATGACGTTGTTAGATGCAGTAAGTAGACAAGTAGCGGGAGTTTTAGGGCACGAATTATCGGCCGTACAAGACTCCTTTGCGGATGGTTTACTCGACTGCCCACACTATACCCGCCCGGAAGAATTTGAAGGGCAAGAGGTACCCAGCGTATTGTTGAGCGGCAATCATAAGCTAATCAAACAATGGCGCCTGAAACAGTCCTTAGGACGTACTTGGCAACGACGACCAGACCTACTAGATAAGCTGGACTTAAACGACGAACAAGTTTCGTTATTAGAAGATTTTAAGCGTGAGTCAGAAGATTCTCACGATTATTAGGGAGCATGCAATGAGCAATAGAAACGTAATCATTCAGCAGCTTGAAGCAGAACAGCTTAAGCAAGAAGTACCAGCATTTGGCCCAGGCGACACGTTAGTCGTTCAAGTTAAAGTAGTTGAAGGCACTCGTGAGCGTCTACAGGCGTTTGAAGGTGTTGTAATTGGTAAGCGTAACCGCGGTGTTAACTCTGCGTTTACAGTACGTAAAATCTCTCACGGTGTGGGCGTTGAGCGTACTTTCCAAACTCACAGCCGTTTAATCGATTCTATCGAAGTTAAACGTCGTGGTGCTGTACGTCAGGCTAAACTTTACTACCTACGCGAACGTAGCGGTAAATCTGCACGTATTAAAGAGAAGTTGGGTAAAAAAGCATAACTCTTTATTCAAGAGCGATGTGATTTTAGTCAAATCTAAAAGAACGGGCCTAGTGCCCGTTTTTTTATGTCTGAAATTCTGTACACTAACAGGAACTTAATGAGAACGGTGTTCTCAAAGCAATAACACAATTACAGCTGTAAAGAAAAGCGCGGAGATAGAATGAGAATATTAGCGACCCTGTTAACCGTTTTAGCGGTTGCAAGTACCAGTTTTGCCGACGAAGCCGCGCAACCTGCTATGGATGCTGCAGAGCAAAATAAGCAGCTAAGCCTTCGAGTAGCGGCTCAGATTTCAACGTCTTTTGGTCAACCCGTTAAAGTTCGAGAAGTGGTTAGCTTGGCTAATCAGCAAATTATTGAAGCTGTATTAGCGGATGGTTCATTGGTTCACTTGACTCCTGATCTTACACACATGGTTTATCGCGGTGAGTTGTATGAACTATTGCCGATGAAGCCTAATAACATTACTAAAAATCGCAATAATATGAAGCGTGAAGGCTTGATGGCCGCTTTGGAAGATAAAGATCTAGTTGTTTTTAAAGCCAAGGGCGAAGAAAAAACTGTGATCAACGTATTCACTGATATCGATTGTGGGTATTGCCGTAAATTGCATGATGAAGTGGGCCGTTTAAATGACCTTGGCATTACTGTGCGCTATTTAGCGTATCCTCGTGCAGGTGTTACCGATCGCCGTACAGGCCAGTTGACGGGGGCTTTCAAGAAAATTAAATCTGTGTGGTGTGACGACAATCGTGCAGAAGCGATGACCGCCGCTAAGAAGAATCGTACGATTAAAGATAATTTAAGCTGTGATGCGCCTATTGCTCAGCACATCGCATTAGGTCATGAAGTGGGTGTTACCGGTACACCGGCAATCGTATTGCAAGATGGCCGTTTTATCGGAGGTTATATGGCTGCTGATGATCTAGCAAAAGAGATTGGTGTTAAATAAATACTCAGTTTTTTATAACGTTATAAGATTGAATAAGGCCCTATGAATGTATTTTATAGGGCCTTTTTTATACACTAGACAATAATTTCCTGTCAAAAGAATAACTTCTGCAGTATTCCAACTCTATCTATCTGATAACTATCAATTTTATTTTATGCAGCTATAGGCCGCGCGCGTCAAAATAGGATGACTTTGGGGGTCATGAAGAAGAAAATGATGTTAAGCCTGAAGTTTATCCACAGAGGGCTGATACGCTAGGGGATAAGCGGATGTTAGTACTTACTTATTCCAGTGAGCCTGATTTAACTCAGATGTTTAAAATTCGACCATTTACTCTTTTTAATTGGCTGAGGAAGGATCAAAAAAGTTATGAAATATTCGCTAAAAAATATTGACAGAAAGTTAAAAAATAATTTTTCAACTTTCTTACTCACAATTTAAAAAGCTGAAGTGAATTAAATTTTAATTCTCGATAAATCTTGAGTTGAGACTATTGACTCTTATAACTCATTGAATTTAAAGGAAAAAATCAACTGGTTAAAAAACGTACAATCTAACGAGAGGGTAGATAACACGGGGTTTAGCGTACCTTTTAAAGAGTCTATCCACTAAGTTACCCACAGAAACTGTGGGTAAGAAAGCGAGCCTAGTAACCATGCGGCTTTGTTAGACAATGTTTAAACAATCGAGTCTTACTGACAAAATAGATTATTTAATAGCGCTGGAATAAAGCAAAATAAATAGTGTCGTGAATTTCCTGTTATTCACAAGCCAAATGTTCATGTATTAATTATTTTATTAAACCTAGAGATGAGTCATAAAATTGTCAGGCTATCGATAACGGATTGAAAAATATAGAGTTTTTATTTGAGTGAAAAAACAACAATCTGTAACGGTGGCAGTATTCATGCGGGTTGAGGGTTGTTATAAAAAACTTATGCAGCATCTTATCCACAGAAAATGTTAATAAGTTATCTTCTACACTTTCTAGGCAGGGAATCACTCATATAGAATCATTCATATACATTAGTCATACAGAATGGCTAGTCTTGAATTATTCATACTAAGTTACTCAAAATATCAGGGCATAGTATGATGACTGTACGAGTCAACTTATGGCTACCGATGAAGAATATGTTAGAGGCCTGAATGTCGGCATTAATGCGGTTTAAAAATAAAGCAGTCAAAGTGTTATTACTGATCGTGGGCTGGCTGAGTGTGGTGCTAGGAGTGATTGGTATCTTTTTGCCGGTTATGCCAACCACGCCATTCTTATTATTAGCCGCTGCGTGTTTTATGCGCACATCGCCTAAGTTTTATAACTGGCTGGTAGGGCATCCTAAGCTGGGGAAATACCTTGTGTATTATTTAGAAGGCAAAGGTATTCCGCTGAAAGCTAAGATATACACCATTGCCTTAATGGCCATCAGTATGAGTGTAACGACCTATATTGTGCCCGTTACCGAAATTAAGATTCTTCTTCCTCTGGTGGGGGTTCTGGTAGCTCTCTACATTGCTCGTCAACCAACACTCGTTCTGTCGCCTGAATCAAAGGACTAGGCAAGCTGGTTAGCCAATCAAATCGCTCTAATAATCCCTTCATTGGTATGTCGAGCCCCGCGTACAGATCGACTCTTTCACCACTATAAGGGTGCTCAAAGCTTAGCTGCCATGCGTGCAGTAATAACCGACCGGCATCAAAATTATCACGGAAGTAGCGGCTATGACGGCCTTTGCCGTATCGAGCATCGCCAATAATAGGGTGACTAATGTGTTTTAAATGGCGACGAATTTGATGTTTACGCCCCGTTTTGGGCATGACTTCTACCAAGGAATAGCGCGACTGAGGGTATTTATCAATCTCAACATCAATTTCTACGGTCGCCAATAACTTGAAGTCTGTAATCGCTTCTTGAGCAGGCTTTATACGCTCGTGTTTCGCGTGCTTATCAACCGGGGGTACCATTGCGTAGTCTAAGTGAAGTTCTTCAGGCATATAGCCGCGCGTAACCGCTAGGTAGCGTTTTTCAACATCACGCTGGCGCCATTGCTCAACCATTAAGCTGGCCGTCTCGGAATTTAAGGCAAATAACAAAACCCCTGAAGTTGGCTTATCTAAGCGGTGAACAGGATAAACCCGTTGACCTAGTTGATTGCGCAGCAGTTGTAATGCAAACATCGTTTCATGGCGATCAATCTCACTGCGATGAACCAATAAACCTGACGGTTTGTTAATTGCGACTAGATTTTCATCTAGGTATAAAATTTCCAGTTTCATTCGGCATCTAAACACTTAATTTGGGTCGGAAAATTATAACAAGGTTTATCCATCAATTTGAGAAGAAACGGTTTTTTGTTATATAACAAAGGTCTTTCGTTGAATTTAGGAGACAAAAAGCTTCAATTTTGTGGCTTGTCATTTATGGAAGACCAAATCACACCACAACTTATGGCTAGATCAACTAAACTAAAAGAATGAAATTGCGTGACGTTAAATGAAATGAATTAAGTTGCATGAAGGGCGATTAATATGAAATGTGTCTATGAAGCATCTGATGTTCTAGAAGCTCATGTGATTCAAGGTCTATTAGAACAACACAGAATAAGCGCGTTTATTGAGGGCGAACATCTTATGGGGGCTGTGGGTGGGCTACCTGCTGGGCGAGCTGTGCGTATTCTAGTAAATGATGACGATGTACAAGAAAGTACGGTTCTGATGCAAGAATATGACTCGACCAATCAACCGTTAAGCCAGCAAGCGACGATTGCTCAGGGTGGAATGCCAAGGCACGGTAATAACTTACTGTTAGCGATGGCATTAATGGTGCTGATGATCTTTGTTGAAGCCTTCCGGTTTTTCTTTTAACTGCTTGAGCTACTTTTAGCTTGAGTTGCTAATCAGTATTAGTTGATCAGTATTAGTTATCATCCGGCATAGCAATAAAATCAGTAGTGCCATAATCTACCCCTAATTGACTCAGCAAGGCTGTAATCTGTCCTCTATGGTGGGTTTGGTGATTAAATAGATGTTGCATCACTTCTGGTAACGGCTTTACTTGCAGTTCTTCTTGACGGGTAAAATATTCAAGTCTACTTTCACAATCGCTTTCGCGTAAAAAATCACACCATTCGATAATCAGCTCATCCAATTTTTGACGGGCTTTTGCCAGATCTTTTAAAGAACTGTATAGAATTTCATCCAGTGCATTGGGTTTAGGCCAGTGATCGATTTTATCGTCAAGAATCGGAAATATCTTAGCAAGGCGGTTTAGCCAAAAAAGATCCCCTACGATAATGTGATTCCAACTGCCGACAACAGAGTGAAAGAAAACCCCCAAGTCTTTGTTTTGTTCAGGCTCAGGCAGGGATAAGCTGGCTTCGAGTAATGATTGATTAATCCAAGCATTATAACGAGCAGCGCGACGGTAATTATCGGACCATTGCATAGAAACCTCCTGAAAGGCAGTTTTTGAGTCATCTGTTATAGATACATTAGCACGGGGGCTCTATTATGCTAAGCCTATATAGCAAACAGCGCTAACCCTATCTAAGGTTATAGATAAGTCCATGAAATAACAGCGCATTGGGCCTATGATTAATCAATATTTAGATCGTAATACTTATATCTAGCACTTATATTTAGAGCTTAGTAAATACGACACAACAAGCCGATTTTATCCGCAGGAGAGTCAATGCGTTTTTTAGTCATGTTAAGCATTTGTTTTTTTCAACTACTGTATACGCAGATTAGCTATGCCAATTTTGTAGCATGGGATAAAAGCAATGCAGAGAAGTCAGAGCAATCTTGGCAAGTAAAAGAAAGTGAGCACTTTGCCATTACCTATATCGAAAGTAATACGGCAATGGCGGATAAGGCACTTAATATTGCTGAGCGCACACATACTGAATTAGTGCCTTTCTTTGGCCAAGAACCGGCCGAAAAAACTCAAATGGTATTAGTGGATGATTTTGATTTTTCAAATGGCTGGGCAACCTTTTTTCCTTTTGCACAAATCCGTCTTTTCAGTAGCCCACCCGACAGTATTGATGGATTAGAAGTCAACGACGATTGGTTACATACCCTCATTCGGCATGAGTACGTGCACATACTGCACATGCAAATGGCACGCGGTTTACCCGAAGCTTTAAGAAAACTATTTGGTAATATTGTTGTGGCTTTTCCGCACTCACTCACACCCTCGTTTATGTTAGAAGGGCTAGCAACGTATTTAGAAACAAATCATGAGTTGGGCTATGGACGGTTACAAGGCTCTTATTATCAAATGCAGATGCGAACAGAAGTCGCCGAACAACGCTTAAAAAGTCTAGGGGATGTTGCTGTTCCTTTACGAGATTTACCGTTAGGAATGCATTATTTATACGGCAGTTATTTTTACCAGTTTCTTGCACAAACCTATAGCGAAAAAAACATCAGCCAGTATCTTCAAAAGTACAGTGGCGAAGCTATTCCTGCAGTTATGCAAAATAACGCAATGTCGTCGATTGTCGGAAAAGACTTTGATCAGCTATGGCAAGAATATCATCAGTGGCTGAACATAACCTTTGCGGGTGAGATTAAATCACTACGTTCTGCAACAGTACAAGGTGAAGCATTAGCCATTGAAGAAGGCGAGCTTGGGCTGTTCAAAGATGTCACTGCTAGCCAAGGGAAAAACTTTTATTTTATCCATCAAAATGGAGAAGATACGCCCCAGCTAACGCGCTATGAAAAGGGCGAGTTCGACGCCGCCTTCGACACCACATTTGAAACCATATTTGAAACCATAGTGGATGTGAACAATATCCTATCAATCGATGTTAACGATGATGGCGAAGTGGTTGCCAGTCGAATCATTACTGGGGCCGATGGTCGTAGTTGGGCTGATGTCTTTTTATTGGTTGATGGCATTTTTGGCAAAACCTGGCAAGCGCTAACAGAAAATTCACGTCTGCGAAATGTTCACTGGTTGAACAATAATAAGATGATCGCTAGTCGTAAAATAAACGGCAGAAGTGAACTGGTTGTTCTGGATATGCAAGGCAATATACAGAGTGTATGGCGTGGCCAAGATGAAACCACGGTTCTAGGGGATTTTGATGTATCACCCAACAATCGTTATCTCGTTGCTGCGGTAAAACGTGCTCAGCAAGGCTGGAATTTAGAGCGCATTGAATTATCCATATCGCTTACGTCCGA
Organism: uncultured Gammaproteobacteria bacterium; assembly: GCA_963851095.1. GTDB lineage: Bacteria > Pseudomonadota > Gammaproteobacteria > Pseudomonadales > Oceanobacteraceae > Oleispira. Next base: position 265,460 of record CAWKOX010000033.1, read on the forward strand.
GCTAAAGTCTGAAAATGAAGAGTCAGAGTATTCGATCGGAAAGTGGCAAGCCTTAACCGCGACCAAAGCGGTTGAAAACAGTCCACAAATTCTTGCTGACGGAAGAATATTATTCAGCGCCGATTATGACGATATTTATAATATTTTTATATTGAACCCAAAAACGGATGAGGTGGTTCAAATAACGAATATGTTGACGGGAGCCTTCGCCCCTAAATTAATTAACAATACAGCAAATTCATTAGAGCCAGAGATTATATTTCAGGCTTATACCGCCGATGGATTTGAGTTTAGAAAAATTGCATTAACCGAAGATCTTACTGTTAATCGTTTTGCTTTAGCCGAAAAGACAGAAAACTATGATTATCCAAAGCCTTTCACACTCGATGTAGAAAAAACAGCGGCAGAAGATTATAGCCCTTGGTCTAGCGTGCGACCTCGTTGGTGGTTTCCCTATTACAGCGCTACGCCAGAAGCGACTCAGCTAGGGTTAACAACGGGAGGGACGGATACATTAGCGAGGCATAATTACGCGATATCATTAGGGTTCGATTGGCAGAATCAATTAAGCGATATGATACTCCAATACAGTTATGACAATCGCTATCAGCTAAGTTTTCAGCGCAGTCATGAATATATAAGTATATTAGGTGATGAAAAACCAGAATACATTGTTGAGCAAGATCGCTGGATATTCGCAAGAAACCACATTGTCAATGCGCTTGAAGATCAATTATCGCTGAATGCCGCCATTTTAGTTGAGCGCGAAGGCACTATTAATCGAAAAGATCTCTTATCCGCCCCCTGTATTGATACTAATTTTACGCGCCACAAAACCTGTGAAAAAACGCTAGCCGGCTTAGGGCTAAGATTTGATAACCGAGAAGGGTATTTAAATAGCCCAGGATTTTCAGCCGGACGTTATATCGATTTAGTGTATGAAACGAATGAACTTCTAAGCGACGTTTCTGCCAGTGACTATAGTGGAGGGATTCTACAAGGACAGTGGCAGGAAAACTTTGATTTACCCGGAAGACGTTCACTCTCTTTTCAAATACTGGCAGCTCAATCTGATAAGCAAAACGAACCATTAACGATTGGTGGTGAGAATAGAACAACCGAACTGAGCTTGTTTGGCCGCGATGACTTTGCCCTAAGGGGTTATGCTCCTTCTATTCAAGGCGGCCAATACATGAATATAAATCGCATTAATTACAGTCAATGGCTGGCGAGAATAGACAAAGGCTGGGGGATCTGGCCAATCGGAGTGGGGGATTTAAGCGCGGATATCTATGTCGATTATGGCAGTGCCTGGCAAACCGATGGAACGGCTGATTATTTAACGGGAGTGGGCATCGATTTTAATATCGAGGTATTGGCATTTTACAATTTGATGATGCCAATACGGTTTAGCATAGCCCGCGGCTTGGACAAAGAGCTAGGAGGAAACCGGGCGGGCATTGGTATTAGCTTGCCTTATTAGGCTGCTTCTTAATTGTGCTGTTTTAGAGGGATTTAAAAGCAGTTCACCACCGAGGCACAGAGGAAAATGAGGATGAGTAGAGATGAAAGCTAGCTACCAAAATAGCCACGCCATAACCTGCCTAATCCTTTCTCTGTGTACTCTGTGCCTCGGTGGTAAATATCTTATCCTATCCCCAAAAAAATCAGTCCTTTTTATTCTCAACCAATAATGCTTTTAGCTCACGAATTTCCGCCGCTAATTCATCCATAGTTATCTTACCATCCGCCTCATCTTGGGCCGCTCTTTCTTTTGCGTGCTCGTCTTCTAACACATTCACCACAATACCAATTACCATGTTCAAAAATGCAAACGCAGTCAGGAAGATAAACGTTAAATAATAAATCCAGCTCAGAGGGTGTACATCCATCGTTTCGTACATGACATCAGTCCAGTCCTCAAACGTCATGACGCGGAATAATGTTAACAGTGAGATCGAAATATCGCCCCACAGTTGCGGATTAATTTTGGCAAAAAAGGTCGCGCCGACGGCGGCGTAAATATAAAAAATAATAAACATTAACAGTAAAACGTAACCCAGTTGCGGTAGGGCGCGTAGTAGCGAGTTTAACAACATTCGCAGTTCAGGAATGATTGAAACCATGCGTAATACCCTGAATATACGCACTAAACGGCCGACTAATGCCATTTCGCTATCGTCGATCGGAATCAAACTGACGATGACGATTAACGTATCGAATACGTTCCAAGCGCTATGAAAAAATCGCTTTTTATTTTCTTCGGCAATAAATCGAATGGTAATTTCGAATAAAAATATAACCGTAATAGCAAGATCAAGCCATTTAACTAACTGCATGATGCTATCGGGTATTTGATACGTTTTGGCACCAATTAATAGCGCCGATAAAATAATGATACTAACAACAAAAAGTTCAAACACTTTATTATTGCGTAAGCGCAAAGAGGCATTCTGGATTTGGGTAATAGTCATGATGTTAGCACTTGAAGAGAGAGAATTACTGAGAAACGGAATGCGTAATAGTAGGTGATCAGAGATATTTAAACAATCGACCATTTGATAGGGTCGATTGTGCTACGAGACTTATACTATGAGACTTATTGCTTTTTCAGGTAAGCACTGACTAAAACAATACGAGTACCGTTTACACGGCCTTCAACATGCAAAGGGTTATCGGTTAACGAAATACCTTTCACCATCGTACCGCGCTTAGCCGTGAAGTTAGCGCCTTTAACAACCAGATCTTTAATCAAGGTTACGTTATCGCCAGCGACTAACGGTGCGCCATTGCTATCACGCGTTGTTTCAGCACTGAAATCTACCATGCCCGCTTCAGCCCACTTTTGTACGTCTTCTTCGAAGTACATCATGTCGACTAGATCTTGAGCCCAGTCTTCGCCTTTTGCTTTTAACGTCTTAAGTTGACGCCAAGCCATAACTTGCACAGGAAGCTCTTGGCTCCACATACTGTCGTTCAGGCAGCGCCAGTGGTTGCCATCAAGGGAGTCTGGGTTGTTAATTTGGTCAGTGCACGTCGAGCAAAGCATGACACTTTGTTCGACAGAGCCATCGCTAGGAGCAACTTCAAATTTAGTCACAGGTGCATCGGCAGCACACAGCTCACATTTATTGCCACAGCGGGCTAACAGGGTATTTTCAGTAGTCATTATTAAAAACCTTATATTTCAAGTGGGTATTATGCCACTGATAACAGAAATGGGAAATGCGAAGTGTGTTTACCTCGCCTTCCCTAGCTTCTACTGATTCGCAAATTAGCCGTTATGATGCACAAACGGCTTTCATGCGAATTTTATTGGTCCAGTGTAAGAAACCATGAGACGTCGAATATTGGGTATTAACGGCAACAATTTCAGTCGGGCATTTTTCTTGTAATTGCTGATAAGCCTGATCGACATAGTCAATATCAAAGACAAAGCCAAGAATAACCGTTTGCTCCGTGGTGACTTCAACAATGTGCTTATTCAGGTTGATTGATTTTGGTGTATTCGCAGAAACATCAGACATATGAGACATATGAATGCTGTGAGTGCAGCCTGCAAGAGTCATGCTAAGCAGTAGTAGAATCTTCTTCATTGAATATACCCTTAGCCTTGCTGGCAATAGCCAGTCGCAATCACTTCACGCTTTAATACTAAGAAATAAGCAGTTGTCTGATGTTTGGTCAAAATACCTTCTAACTTACCTTCAGCACACTGGCTTTTTAGATCTAAAATGGCTTCATCAACAAAGTCATTTGAAAAGGCTATGCCAAGAAAATTCCAGCTATGAGATGTTGCTGTAATCGAATTGTCACGCTCAACAGGGATTTGGGTCAGAGACACGGAGTTTAGGCTCACGCAGGCACTAAGCGATAAACAAGTAGCGATAGAAACACATAATTTTTTAAACATAATATTTTCCTTAATTTAATTCAGGGTTAAAGAATGCAGTAGCCGCTAAGGCGTACTATTTCACCACTCACTGCGCCGAAAGCTTTCGCTTCACGAACGGAGGTTAAGCCTGTCATTTTTCCTGTTGGACATTCTGCATAAATATAATCCATAACCTTGTTAGCATATTCATCATCATAGACTGGGTTGCCGGTTCTAGGACCCATGTTCATGAGCGCAAGAATGTCGCGTAATTGTTGAAATTGCTCAGCCGTTCGGCCTTTTGAGACCGCTCGACCCAGCTCTGCAGCGGCAGCCGCTTCAAAACCAAATTGACTGACCTGAACATTAAAAGGGATGAGTGTTCCTTGGCTTTGATCTATCTCGCCTATTTGCACATGATCAAGACGAGCACATGCTGTTAGAAGACCAAAAGCGGCTATTGCGAAGTATTGACGCATAGCGGTTCCTTGTTGAGTATTGGGGGGGACGGATACTAGTGATTACACAGAAAAAGGTCAAGTATTGTAAGGTTTATCATTAATGAAATAATAACAGCGTAAAGAATGAGCATCGAAACGAAAAAAGCCTTTTCTAACATGTATCAGAAAAGGCTTCTATGTTGAAGGCTAAGAACGGAATCAGGCTGAATCTACTGTCCGTCTATAACGGTATTTTCGATTGGTAATACCGTTTCTGGTGCCTCATCTAGAACAGATTCAAACTGCTTCAAACGCTTACGTACTGAAAGCAATTCAACAATAATGGTCCATGAATTAACCAAATATTGGAAAGAGTTACTCACCTGTCCGAAGGCGGTCAAAATCTGCTGAAGAATACCAAAAGTAATGGCGCCTACGGCAATGGTTGGCACTAATAAAACAAAGACAAAAATATTATCGGCCTGTAAGTACAAACTTCTTGCGACGTTAAAATACATATAGTGGAAGTACAGACGGAAGTAATTTTTACGAACATTGTTGAACAATTCATTCAATTTAAGTGGCTCAGCACGATCAGTATTATCTTCGCCATAAACCAGTTCTTTACGGAATGCGGCTTCTACTTTTTGGTTATTGAACTGTAACCCAGGAAGCTTGATACCGACTAAGGCCAATACGCCTGTACCAAAAATTGACCAGAACAGGGCTGCATAGAAAAGTGGGTGTGCAATTTCACCGACAATAGGCAGTTCTGAAATATAAGCAGATAGTGCCCAAAGTACTGGTAAGAAAGCAAATAAGGTCATCACCGCTTCAATAAGAGAAACCCCTAAGTCTTCCATAATGGTCGCGAAGCGCATGGTATCTTCTTGAATACGCTGAGATGCACCTTCTACATCACGCAGCTGTTCCCAGTTAGAGGTATAGTATTCGTTCATCGCGGTGCGCCAGCGAAAGATAAAATGACTCACCAAAAATTTAGTCGCTACGTAGATAACAATTGCGAGAAAGGCAATTTCAGCAAACAGCATGATAAGGTCAAACAGCTGCGTTGTTGCCGAGCTTAAGGCTTCTTCACCAACGACCTTAGCCGCTTCAGAGCCATCGATCGGCTTTAAAAGTGACTGGACTAAATCAAAGAAAGGCCGACGCCAGTTATTAATGGCAACAGACACTTGCACAGAATAATAGGTCGAAAATAGAATAGCCGATGAGCCTACAATAGACCACCACTGCCATTTATGCGGCGATACCTTAAACCAAAACAAGGCGAAAACTGCCGTGCATAAAAAATAGAAGCCGTAGAATAATAAGAACGAGTTCGTTACAAAGTGACCTAAGCCGATCACTGGCTGAGTATCTGAAATATCTAAACCAACCAAGTTGGCCATTTGTTCGTTGAATCCATACCAGATAGCACATGCGCCGCCGGCAAAGAGCAGCACCGATAAGAAAAATAATTTCGGGTTCGGAAAGAAAGACTTAAACATACGAGTGAATAACCTTTTGGTTTACAGTTCAGCAATCGCTGAGTGCAGATCGAATTATTATATTTAGAGTAAGAACATCTTATTAAAGTTCACCCATTCTAGCGCTTAGCGAGTGAGGGCAAGTTGAACTTCTTGCTCAGTATCTTATCCAGTATTGCCACAGGTAACCAGCGTTTCAATAGCGGCAAGCCAAAACTGCCGTTACCAATTCGAATCACTGGCTTAGGTTTGTTTAATAATTGCTCAACTAATATATCAGCAAACTCCGCGGCTGGGGTTGGGTTATCTTGCGAGGCGGTTGCTCGTGCTTGAATGGCCTCTTTTAAAGGCGCGTATAAAGAATCAGGCGTAATGCGTTTTAGAACATTATTGAGTGAATTGTCACCGAATTTAGATTCAATAGCCCCAGGCTGAACAGTGATGACATCAATACCAAATGGCGCAAGCTCCATTCTTTGTGCATCCGATAAAGAATGCAGTGCTGCCTTAGTGGCACAATAAGCTCCAGAAAAAGGGGTGGTAGTAATACCCGAGACAGAGCCAATATTCACCACTTGGGCAACGTCATTCTTATTCAGTTTCTGCTTAGCCATCAGTAGCGGTAAGCAGGCTTTGGTTAATTCCATGGGTGCGAAAACATTGGTTTCAAACTGGGCGCGCAAATCGTCTAAAGGCATGTCTGCTAGAGGTCCCATCGCGGCGTATCCAGCATTGTTTATTAGCACATCAAGGGATTTATTATCTTGTTGGATATGTGCAATCGCGTTACGAATACTGCTGTTGCTATTAACATCTAGCGTAAGTTTCGTCAGGTTAGTATGTTCTGCAAGATCATCTAAGCTGTGAATGTTGCGAGCGCTGGCATACACATAAAAATCGTTGGCTAAATATTTTTCACACAATGCACGGCCAATACCCGAAGAGCAGCCAGTGATTAAAACGGTTTTCATAAAGATACCTTTTCTTGAGTGGAGCTCTTATTGGCTGAAGTATTGTTAGGAGTGTTGGCAGGAGTTTTATCGAACCAAGGTTGTGCTTGTTCCAGTTGATGCGCAAGTTGCAATAATGTTTTCTCGTCACCCAATGGAGCAATAAATTGTGTACCTAGCGGTAAACCTGATTCCGTCCAATAGAGGGGCACCGACATCGCAGGCTGACCGGTTAGATTGGCTAGCTGAGTGAAGGGTAATTTTTCTAAGTTTTCTAACGCAACTTTTTTAGTCATGCCTGTTTTTAGTAATAATTTTTGTAAGCCAAGTGCATTGACAATTTTAGTGCCTACCTTGTCGAGTATGCCTAAATCAAATTCACCAATCGGAACAGGTTCACTGCCAAGGGTGGGGGTTAATAATAAATCATACTCTTGATGTAAGGCGTTCATGCTTTGACTAAAGTCATTCCAGCGGCGCTTAGCCGTCACGAATTGTTCGGCTGAAATCTTTTTACCAATATAGCCCATGAGCTTGGTGGTATCTTCAACATCGAGGTTGCTGAAATTACTGTTTAGTAACTTTGCGGCAAACTCAAGGTCAGCAGCAACGTGACCGTAATACATGGTTAAGTAGCTATCGGTCAGATCGCTGGCATTAATATAAGGATGAACCGCTTCAACGGTATGTCCAAGTGCTTCTAGCAAGCTGACGGTATGTTGCACAGATCGAATCGCATCTTCTGTGACAGGGCGGTCAAAAAACGATTGCACGGTATAAGCAATTTTTAATGGCCGAACAGGCGTCTCTAAACAGGCGAGGTAACCGGTTTCTTTTAGCACGGGGTAAGGAGAGCTGCCATCAGGGCCAGCGACAACATCAAGCATCGCGGCGCTATCACGCACAGAACGAGTTAATACATGCTCGGTGGCGGCACCATCCCAAAGTTCAGAATGATACGGGCCTGTTGGTGTACGACCACGAGAAGGCTTAAGACCAAATAGTCCACAACACGCCGCTGGAATTCTAATCGATCCACCACCATCTCCGCCAGACGCCATTGGGACAATGCCTGCGGCAATTGCAGCACCCGAACCACCACTTGAGCCACCCGAAGTATGATTTAAGTTCCAAGGGTTGCGCGTAGGGCCAAATGCCTTGGGTTCGGTAATGCCCATTAAACCAAATTCGGGGGTATTGGTTTTTCCGAAAATCACCAAGCCAGAAGACTTATAGCGTTTAACCATCTCGCTATCGCTCGGGGATATATTACCTTTAAAAGCGGCACTGCCATTACTGAGGGGGGTTCCTTCTAATGAGCAGAGTAAATCTTTCAGTAAAAAAGGAACGCCAGAAAAAGGCCCTTCAGGTAAGCCTTGTTTTATTTGCTGATGCGCAAAGTCATAGAGCTTGGTAATGATGGCGTTAATAGCAGGGTTTTCTTGTTCAGCCTGAACGATAGCCGTTTCTAATAGCTCTGTTGCGCTGATATCTTTGTTCTTAATAAGTTGAGCTAAACCCAACGCATCATAGTTGGCGTAATCTTTAAGCATTTAAAACCCCAAGGTGACAGTGACGATTATTTGTACAACTAATAGCAATTATTATTAATATAGATCGTCAGACTTTAGCATAGGGGCAGAATAACCAGAAGGTGTTAATGCGCTTACAAATTTGAAAATTTTGCTCCTTGATTATCAATGGCTAAAAATGCAACGTCCTGTTCTTGTAGCCAGTCTGCTCCGTCTTTTTCAGCTAACATCGTTAACGTCGCAAGACTACCGGCGACAAGGCATTGAGGTGCAAGAACCGTTACCGAAGCCCAGTGATTAACAGGCCAACCGGTATTGGCTTTTAGAATATGACAGTAGCGCTGATCACCGACCATCATAAAGCGTTCATAGTGACCACTGGTTGCCATTGCACCTTGGTGCAGTGTGACATAAGAAATCGCTGATTCGGGTCGCTGAGGATCGCGTATGCCAATGTCCCAGCCAGACTTATCGGTTTTATCACCAATGATGCGAATGTCACCGCCTAAATCTACCAACCCATGTTGAATGCCTAACGATTGAAAGACTTCTGCTGCCCGATCGGCCGCATATTCTTTGCCAAAACCCCCAAAATCAATTTCCATTTTTTTCTGTGGTAAAAAAATTGAATGATGATCCCATTGTACAGACGACCAGTTGATTAACGGTAAGAGGGTTTGCAGTATTTGCTCAGTCGGTAATGTATTGGATTTAAAATCCCAAACTTGTCGGAGAATACCGGAAGTAATATCAAACAGACCGTCACTTTGTTGGTGGCAAAGCTGAGCATAGTTTAATAAACCAGCGGTTTCTTCATCAATTTTTGTAGCTTTAATCCCCGCATTATTATTGATTGTCTGTAATAAGCTGTCGTGTCGATAACGGCTGAATTTTTCTTCAATGCGCTGCACTTCCGCTTGCGCTTTTAGGCAGGCTTGTTTGATGTGATGACTATCGCCTTGCAATAAAAATTTACAAGGCGATGCCATCGCGGTGAAGGTATGTTGGTGAAAATCCATGGGTTAAGATTAACTAGAATTTATAATCGATACCAGCGGTGACCGTTGAAAAGTTAACTAATCCCGGAGTCTCATCATCACTGCCACCGAATAGCGCTAAAGATTCATTGCTAATATATTGCTGCCAATCAAAATGTAGGGCCCATTGTTGGAATTTGAGTTCGCTAGTAAAGCCCATCGTGAAAGCACCATAACTGGATAAACGGTAATCACTAGAGTTCAATTCGCCTGCTGCAGGAGTTTGCTCTAGCGAATAAAAGTCTGCTTTTTCTTGGCTGTAATAGCGTAATAATGGCGATGCTATTACACGAAATTTTCCGAGGTTCAGTGACTGTGCCCACTTTAAATCGATTGTATGAGAAGCGATTCCCCAATCATCGTAATAGTAGCGATAATTAGAATGTAATGCTGCGCCATCCAATACGTTTGCATATTGCTTATACTGAACCGAAAACGTTATTTGATCGCGGCTTTCAGGTCGGCGGTCTTCAAACTTATACGGATCAGAGAGGTAGCCAGTTAATTGAGTAAAGCCAATACCTGCTTGTAATGTGCGGTATTTATCAATGACTTGGCTAATGCCTTCATAAAGAGAAAAACTGCGTTTTTTACGACCATCAGCCTCAGAACGAGCAACGGATAAATCCGCATCGGTAGGTGATAGTTCATCATTGCTAACAGAAAACGAACCGACTAAAGTCGTCTGCTTATCGAGAATATTCAGTGTGCCATCAAGGCCAAAAGCAATTGACTGATAGTCATTTTCTTTTGATACGGCTAACAGACCACCAGCGGTTCCTTCTGAAAAATATTTCTTGGGAGCGACTTTGATATCAATTCTATTTTCTTCAATACTCGCCCCACTCATGACGAGGGTGCTTTTACCATCAGCGTTTTTATAGGTTTGAGTCGGTGAAGCGCCACTCATGGTTTCATACTGTAATTCACTAGTAACGTACCAAGAATCACCGACAGGAGTACGATAGCCAAATTGCGAAACATCAATTTGATAGCGTCCGGTTTCTGCAGTAAAAGTACGTTCTCTGGGTGAATCCGCTTCTTGATAATGGGTATAGCGATAACTCAGCGTTTTATCGGTGGGTGCTACATCACCTTGGCACGGAATGGCGATCGCCGCTGCAGAAAGTGCGCTAAAGGCTGTTAGTTTTTTCATCTATGAATTCAATCCTGTTTAGTTACAACCACAGCCACCACCGGCAGCTTGACCGCCACCAGAAGAACCTTCTTTACTAAAATAAATATGATTATCGAGAGAGCTGCCGAGTGGGTCGCTCGCAGAGGACATGACATCTTTTGACAGATACCCTCGCTGCCAAGGCTTGACGGTGCTGCAACCAGAAATAACAAGACAACTGGTAATAATAGAAAGCAGAATGATGTTATTCATAAATTATTATTGCTTTAATAAAGTAGCGATGTGGGTGCTGAGTGCTTGGCTATCAGACTTTTTGAACCCTTCATGAATCAAGTTAATATTACCTTGGCGATCAATTAGGTAAGCGGTTGGCATGCCACGTAATCCATACTTTTCAGGGGTTGTACCTTTAACATCTCTGGCAGTTGGATAGGCAACCGGAAATTCTTTTAAGAATTCCATCGCGTCCTCTTTTTCTTCATCTAAATTAATCGCAATAACTTCAAATCCCTGTTTGCGATATTTTTTTCGTAAGGTATTTAATTCGGGAAGAGAAAGACGGCAAGGCCCGCACCATGAGGCCCAAAAGTCGACATAGACTACTTTTCCACGATAAGACTTTAACTGAATATCACCTTGGGCCTCTAAACGCGGTAGCTTAAAGGCTGGTGCTTCATCGCCTACATTGACAGCCAAAGCCTGGCTGCAATGTAGAGTAAAAAAGACACTGCTAGCAATCGCCAGCGGCTTTAAAAGTTTACTGATCATCGAATCTTTCCTTATGAAAACGCGTCAAAATCATCGACATGTAAAGGGTATTGAACCGCGAAGGTATGATTATGAATTCCTAGCTCTTTTCTTAATGCTAGATTGACATGAGCGGGAGTTAATAACTGCCCATTTTCATCCGGTTGCCCGGTAGTAAGATTCAGTTTTTGAGAACGGAATTTATCGGTTGAGGCGCCAAAGACCTTGCCTCCTTTACCACTGCCTGTTGGATGCATCACCATAACACTGGTTACTGGCCAATGGTCTTTGCCATTGCCTGAATTGTAGTAAGGCGTGCGGCCAAAATCAGAACCAATCACCACGGTCGTTTTGTCGGCAATACCTGCGACTTCAAGAGCTTCTTGTAGGTAAGCAATACCTTCTAATAAATCTCCCAAACTCTGATATTGGCTATTATCGTGATTGCCATGGGTATCAAAACCACCCGTACTGATATTCGCACTGGCAGCAACACCTGACTTAAAGGCTGCAGCGACTAAAGAGGCTTGGCGCTTGAATCCTTGCTCACGATTGTTCATGTGGTCGTTGGTCGGTTTAACCGCTTCAATTAACGCTTTTTCTTCACTCAGTTTTGCCAAGTCATTATCTTCTTGGCGCACGGTGAATAATTGATTCAGTTGCTGTCTACGCAAAGGCAAAGATTCATTCGATTTTTGTCTGGCTAAACGCTGAGCTTGTGCCTGTTTAATTTGTGAATAAATATCAGTGCTTTGATCTTCATTGCGGTAATGATAGCGATCGCTGTTCGGGTCGGCTAAGCGGTCGATAAAACCTGCACTGCTGGCTCTAGCGCGAGAAACCAGCGACGCGGTAAAGTCATAACCGCCATTACTGATATAAGCCATAGGCAAGCTTGGATTTTTACTGGCAGCAAACAGCGCGGCTAAACTTGGATAGCCCATTTCTAGACTTCCACTCCAAGTCGCTCGGTTACCGGTATTGTGGTTGTTGGTGCCGTTATCGATACCATTAATCACAGTGAGTTTATCGTGATAGGTGGTAAAGAAGTTTTGAAACTGTCCATCGACACGGCTGGTGGTAGTGTCGTTATTATTGATTCTTGGCGTATCACTCCAAGTCATGCCGGATACTGGGTTACGTTTAGTTTCGGTATTAATAGCGACAGAATTAATGGAGCCATCATGGCGAGCATCTGGACGCTCTGAAGCATATTGCCCTAAGTTACCTTTAGGGTCGCATAAAGAGGTAGGGTCCCAGCCGCCACCGGCATTGACGATCACTAAAAAGTGATCGGGTGCTGCGGCATGGGCTTTAGAAACCGTTAATGGAAGACTGGCTGTCATACCAGTGGCTGCAAGTATTTGTATAAAGTCACGACGTTTCATAGCAGTCTCCTTATTCGTAAATGTAACGGTAGTCAGAAAGAAGGTAAGTCATAACCGACATCCAAGATCGAATGACGTAATTTTCGTCACGGTATATACGCGACTCATCCTCTAATCCCTGGTCATTATTTTCTCTATCCCAAAGTGCTCTACAGGTCCACTCAAGATAGATTGAAGGCTCAGGCTCATAATCATCAGCATTGGCCAGCATGGTATTGCCTAGCTGCCATGTTGATAAAAACAGCTGGTAGGTGGCGTCGATCTCTGGGCTAGAGAGTTCAAGATTCTCACCTAGCAGGGCACTATGTAAGTACTGAATGTTCTTTTTAATCGCAATGATGTTTGAAGGGATTTCAAAACCATCGGCATCGAATGGTTGTACATCAGGACTGACAAATTTAAATAATCGACGCTCATTAGTCTCAGGGGTTCTGGTTTTAGTGAAGTCAAAAGCGGTTGCTCTACAGGCCATTTCAACGGCCATGCGCTCTTGCATCGCCACCATTAAACCACTCGGTTCATGTATGCGGTCAATAACGGAGTCAGAATCAATACCACCAAACATGATGCGATTATCTTGATCATTTTCACGCAGTTCATACCAATCAAATCCTAGTGTTGCTTTGAGTTTTCGTTGCAGCATTTCTGGGCTTAAAAGGCGTGAGGAACCAATATGATCAGCGGCGGCTACTTTTTTAGTATCAACGGTATTTGCGCGGTAATAAGGGCTTAATAATAAACCAGTAATCGCCGTTTTCACGTTCCAGTTATCCGCCGCCATTGCCTTACCAATATTCGACAAAATCCCTCTTTGAGCGTTGTACGCAGTGACGGTATCTGCATCAGCATTGTCGCCAGGGGCGTTTAATAAATCTTGTCCAATAATGCCATTGTATAAATGACGAGTGATGGCGCGCATAAAGCGTGGGTCTTGTGAAATTTCATTACCAAGCCACTGCAGCATGGTTTCAAACTGGCTATTTCCTCGTTCGATCGGCAATATCTTTCCTGCTAGGCCAGCGGTTGATATTCCGTTTGAACTCCAAGAGCTAGCATTTAAAGTACTTGGAATTCTTCGACCACGATCATTCCAGTGCTGAAAAGCGGAAGCGACAGGATCCATAACTGTGTGACAGGTATAGCAAGCAGGGTTATCAAGGGTAGGGTTCGCACTAGAGGTATCAATCGCATCTTCTGGACGAGAACCTTCAATTTCTAATATGTCAGTATCTAAGAATTTATCATAAACGATATAAGAGCGATGACGATTGCGGTTTGTATTGGTGGTTGGGAAACGGTTTAAGAACATCGCCGAGGTAAGAATACCCGCGTGAGGAATTGCGGTTGTATGTTCAAGCTGGCGATTAATTTTTGCCGGTTTAAAATCATAAGGATCATGGCGCAGCGTCGCATCAGAGTAGCCAGAATAATAAGCTTCGCACGGAGCCTCAGCATCACTTAATTCTGCGAAGGTGGCTTCAGGGTTAACGAGTTCGGCGTCGTAAACTTTTTGACTGTACCAGTTGACCATTGTGTAGTCAGCCGTAACAAGCTCGGTGATAGGGCGATTATTACGAACAATATAGTTAATTAATTCTAAGCCTTCACGGGCAACAGCATCATTAGCAAAAATATTAGCGCAGCCGCGGTTATCGTCGTTAATATCATCTTGTGCTTGTTGTTCAGGCTCTTCGCCTTCTACGTTAGGGTAAGCGCTGTCGTACCAGTTCTTATTGGGGAAGTCATCGCTATCCAATAAATTAAGTGCACCATTAAATTGGTTAACTCTTAAATATTTATCCGTTAAAAAGACATCATTAAAAATTTCGGTTAGGCGAACATAAAATTCATCTTCGTTCATCACGCGTGCCATAACCGAATTAAATCCAGCTTCGCCTTCATTAATGACCTGATTCGTTTCAGCATCAGTAGGCAAGCGTCCTGCTAGTTGAACGGTGGCATTTCGTAACGTTGAGGTGAGCGGTAGGGCCGAAACGCCGTCTAAGCTGGTAGTCGCTTGATACAGGGATAAACCGTTAAAAGCATACATAATATATTCTGCGACATCATTTGCGCATTGTCCTACGCAATCACTGGCCTCAGCGTTTCTGCCAATCGGCATGGTTAAAGAAATTTCTTGTGCAAGAACAGAGATAGAAGAACACGTTGCGCACGCAACCAGCGGCGTACCAATCTCGGTACCGTTCCCTTCAACCCCATGGCAACCTGCACACTGCTGTCCATAAAGACGTGCGCCTTCGGCATTATAATTGCCAAAATCCAAATTATTTTGAACCGATGCCCCACCGACATCACCATCGTATTCTTGTTGGCAGCCGGTTATGGCTGACAAGAAGCATATTATTGCTAACAAACGAAGAGTGTTCATTGGGAGTTCCTGATTCAATATTAGACTTATAAAGTACCTAATAGTATGGCTCAAGAATATTGATTGGGTCACGTTACAGCAAAGGTATGTGTGTTTTTTTGTGAATAATTGTTGTCTTGCTTAAACCGCCTAATGGTAAAGTGCTAGGTTATTGAAATTGTTGATTTTTTTGTTAAGAATGATTGCAGGGCGTGGTTAAAACAAAAATCTTCAAGAATATAAAAGCTGTCTATACTTACCTTTAGAATAATCGTATAGGCAGCTGAAAATTGCATTACATCATTGCTATATTGCTACTCGCTTGGATCCCCTTCACTACTGCTCTAGAGCCCGTCGAGGTGGGTGACCTCATAATAAGTTACTCTTTGAACGATCATGTTGAATACATAGTTGATCCATTGGGTGAGCGAAGTGCTGAGCAGTTATTATTAGACAAACACTGGCTTAGCCATAATAAAGAAACATTATCATTTGGCTATACCAGTGATGCCTATTGGTTTCGCTTTCAAATTAATAATGATTCTGCCGATAATAAATCCCACTTATTTGAAATTTCATACCCCGTTCTCGATGATATTCAGATTTATATTTATGACAAAGATAAAAATCTTATTAGAAATATTCACCTAGGGGATAAAAAGCCTTTCTATGAGCGAGAGGTGCAGCATCGAAACTTCTTAGTTCCCCTTGAAATAGACGCCCACGATAATCAAGTGTGGATGGTGCGGGTTAAAACATCGAGTGCTATGCAAGTGCCTATGGCCATTTGGAAAGAGCGCGCATTCTTCATAACAGATCAGGCTAAGATAATGGGCATGGGTCTGTATTATGGGATTATGCTTATCATGATCTTATATAACTTGGTGGTGTTTTTTTCGGTTAGAGAAAAAAGCTATTTGTTTTATGTATTTTATGTTGCCTCGATGGCAGGATTTCTAGCCAGTTTACAAGGGCTAAATTTTCAGTACGTATGGCCGATGGCAACCAATTGGAATGACAGCTCAATTGTTGTTATGTTGGCGGGGGTCGTTGTTTTTGCTTGCCTATTTGCTCGTGATTTTTTAGCATTAAAGAGTGGGCATAAAGCTTTATATAATCTTTTTGGCTTGGCAACTTTTCTTGCTGTCATTATTATAATTTCCGTTAATTTCCTTCCTTATTATCTATTAATTAAAGTATTAATTGGCCTGGCCTTCTTAGTCATATGCTTAGTTACATATACTGGCATCCTTCGTTGGTCACAAGGATTCAGTCCTGCTCGGTTCTTTACTATTGCTTGGTCATCCATGTTATTAGGTGGTGCAATTTTAGCTTTAAATAAATTCAATATTATTCCAAGAAATTATTTTACTGAAAACGCCGTGCAGCTGGGTTCGGCCATTGAAGTAATTTTACTTTCATTTGCGTTAGCTGATCGCCTGAATCAAGAGAAACGAGATCGTTACGAAGCACAGGTTCAAGCTTTGGGTCTTGAACGGACGGCGAGAAATGCTCAAGCGGAAGCGCTAGAGCAAGAACGTAATGCTCGTAGTGCACAAGAAAAAGCCTTAATTCATGAAAGAGAAGCTCGTGAGGCTCAAGCGCGAGCTTTAGAAATACAACGTAAAGCAAATGAAACCTTAGAAGATAAAGTTAGAGAGCGAACAAATGAATTACAGT
The DNA here is from genome assembly GCA_963851095.1 of uncultured Gammaproteobacteria bacterium. Taxonomy (GTDB): domain Bacteria; phylum Pseudomonadota; class Gammaproteobacteria; order Pseudomonadales; family Oceanobacteraceae; genus Oleispira. The sequence continues at coordinate 282,104 of CAWKOX010000033.1, forward strand.
TAGTAAATGAAAAATTAGAAAAATTAAGTACGACTGATGCACTAACAGGGGTGCGTAACCGTCGCTATTTTGATGAGGCCATTGAGTTTGAATTTAACCGAGCATCACGAGGCCATGAACAGCTTGCAATTTTAATGTTGGATATCGACCATTTTAAAAAGGTCAATGATGACTATGGGCATCAGGTTGGTGATGAAGCTTTACGTAAGGTTGCAAGTATTCTGCGAAAGGTCGTCAATCGTACGACTGATATTATTGCACGTTATGGTGGAGAGGAGTTTGCCATAGTTTTACCAGCGACTGATATAGAAGGTGCGGTGAAGGTTGCTGAGAAGATACGAGTGCAAGTGAGTGAAATACAACTAGAAGCCTATGTCGAAGGCAAAGAGGTTATTTTTTCTATCACTATGTCGATTGGCATTATGGGGGACACTCCGAACATTGCAGGGAGTGATGGCTATGCTGCTGATATTAGTGCAACGACATGGCTAAAAGAAGCGGATGATGCCTTGTATACAGCGAAAGAAGAAGGAAGAAACAGAGTGGTCTTATCAGCTGCATGCACCCCTAAAAAAACCAGTTGAAGCCTTAGATGTAAATGTCAGAAGCTTAAATATAGAAAGCTCAGAAGGCTGGAGATAATATAAATGAAGCTAAATATCCAAGTGCCCATAACAAAACGACTAATGACGTTTGTGCTAACTGAGTATTAAGTCGAGAGCCAGAGCGTTTTCTAATAACCCAGCATAAATAGAAATGAAGCGGAAATAATACGGTATTCAGCCAAGGGAAGTAAGGGTTGAAAGGAATGGATAAGAAAGGCACAAGCAAGCATAAACAATACAAAAAGGAACTTCTCTCTCGGCCTAGGCGTACGGCCAGCGTCACCTTACCCGCACGTTTATCGGTTGAAATATCTCGAATGTTATTCACAAGCATAATAGCGGCGACTAACAATCCAATTTCACTGGCGGGGAAGAACAATGCAAATTTAAAGTTAAAAGTTTGTAGATAGTAACTCGCCATCACCGCTAGCCAGCCAAAGAACAAAAATACCGCCAGTTCTCCTAATGCATTGGATGCCAAAGGCGTTTTGCCACCGCTATAGCTGTATACACCCGCCAATGATAAAAATCCCAGTAATAAGAATAACCAGCCTCCTAAGTACACCAAATATAAACCGCTAATCACTGCAATTAGACTACTGCCAGTAATGGCCGTTAATAAATGCTGCTGGCTTAGTGTACCTGCTTGGCTAGGGCGAATAGGGCCTAATCGATTCGGCTGGTCAATACCGGCTTTACCGTCAAAATAATCGTTAGCTAGGTTTACCGATATTTGTAGAAAACCACAGCTTAGAAAGCAAAATAATGCCGTTGAGCTGCTAAAAAAATAGAGGCTAGCTTCACGCTGAAGGTCATTCCATGCTAAAGATTGTCCGAGTAAAATCACCGCGATAGAAACCAATAACGTTTTAGGTCGAGCACTGTCGACAAGAGCATAAGCGAGTGCGCCAGCAGTAGTATTTTTTAAGGTCATAACTATTATTCGTGAGTCAGGTATAATGTCCCTTTATAACACTTTATTATTTTCGTTTTTAATGAATACTTCTAACTAACACATGGGGCAGGCAGTGAGAGCATTTTTTTATCATCTATTTCGTTCTCCTGTAAAGTTGCTGCGTGTTGGGCATAAACGCAGCAAGCGTCGAATTCGTCGAGACTTACTATCAATTAAATTGGCGCTTGCACAAGAAAAGCAAGAAACTCGTGAAATGCTAGTCGTTTATCGAAAGTTCACTCATGGCGAAGCCACAGAAGCGGAAATGAAAGCGGCGAATGAGCAATTTGTGGATGTTCTTAAAGGATTGGGTATTGGTATCTTTGCTACACTGCCATTTGCTCCTATTACCATTCCTTTCATAATAAAGTTAGGGCGTCGTTTTGGTGTTGATGTATTACCCAGTGCATTTTATGAAAAAGATCGGCAGGGCGATAAAGGACGTAAGGCCGCAGATGTGCTTGAAAATCCAAATCCAAGCCCAAATCTTACAGATAAAGACTAATATTTTTTACCTTAGAGTAGGGTAAGCAAAAGAAACTGTTAGCAAGAGCACCACTAAGAATAACGCTGCTAAGAATAGAACTGCTACAAATAAAACGGGGCTAACAATTCAATGTCGTCAAGCTTTGGCCACTCGCCTTGCTCAGGCTCACACTGGAAATTCAGCCGTTGATCTTGCCAGTTAAACTGAAGTGAAAATGCGTGTAGGTAACAACGCTGAGCTTCTTTTCCTTTATAGCGCTGATCTCCCCAAATAGGGCAGCCTAAGCTTTTTAACGCAACGCGTATTTGATGCGTTTTACCACTTTTAGGTTGAATCAAATACAAGCGCTTAGCCATCTTTTGCTCAGTGTCAATCGCAGTAGAGGTAAAGTAGGTTGACGCTAGATTTTGCGTATCACGGGTTAAAAACCAGCTACCATTGCGGCCCTTTTCCATACCACCTTTAACCCAGCCTTGTTTCTTCTTAGGTTTCCCCAGGGCGATGGCTAAGTAGTGCTTTTCCACTTGGTGCTGACTGAACAGTTGGCCAAATGTGGCTGCTGCTGCGGCATTCTTAGCGAATATTACCAAGCCAGAAGTTGCTTTATCCAGACGGTGAACGGGCCAAAGGCGAGTGACATTAGCGTCTATTTTTTGGACGTCCGCTAATGCGCACTGCTGCAAGCTCAAGGCCTCAGTATCTCCTTGTTCTTGTTGCATGCTAATGCCCGCTGGCTTGTTTACGATTACCCAATCTGTGTGATTATGAATAAGAGGAATCGCTTGCTCGCGGGCTGCAGAATGCGTCATTAACGGTTTTGCTCTTCTAAAATCGTCAATAAGCGGCGTACAAGCGCTTCAAACGTTTGTGCTTCTTCGTTATCTTTACTGGCATTGAAACTGTACATCAAACGTTCAATTTCATCTTTTGACATGTATTGAACGGCAACAGGGTTGATCATGGTTCTAATTCTCTTCTATAAACTCAGTAGGCTTTTGAATAGCTAGCCCAGCGGCAGCGCATTGTATCTGAAAGGCTTAATAATGAAAGTAGATAGCAAATAACAATAGTAAATAACAACAGTAAATCATAGCAAGTTTCTCAATTTAAACGATACTTATATCAGTATTATAAAATGGAGGCATCGAGTGAAAAAACGTAGGGTAATGATTATTGTGGTGTCATGGCTGATGGCGATGTTCGCTGTCGCCTCTGATTCAAGCCGCTATACAACTGAATACGGTGATCGCAGCAATCATCGACTCACTAGCCCAGTATTAGATGCGAAAGAAGCGTACGCTGAAGGAAATACCCGATTTCTTGCAATAAAACTGACTGGCGGTCAGCTATTGTTACCCGGTGTAGAGGTTCAAGAAGTGGAGGGCATACGCAACCAATATGGTATTAGCGAGCTTAATGCACACCCGCTATCAGACCCAGCGTTAAAACCAGAACAAAAAATAAAGACGGATTCATTAAGGCATTTTTATAAGTTAAAACGCTATGCTAATCGCTATAACTTAGTTTTATTGAAACTGATTAAAGCGGAAAAGCTTGAACAGCAACGCCGCTATCGGTATTAATAGCGGTCATTTAACAAGATAGTGGGCGTAAGAATGGTTACGATGACGAACGTATGAACTGCCGCCTAGGCTGTGGCGCTTGCTGCATAGCCCCATCCATCTCGTCCGCTATTCCAGGTATGCCGAATGGAAAAGCCGCAGGACAACGTTGTATTCAGCTTGATGATAACAATTTATGCCTATTATTTGGTAAGCCCGAGCGACCGAAGGTCTGTGCAGCTTTTGGTGCAGAAGAATGGGTATGTGGGTCGAGCAACGATGAAGCCATGCTGATCCTAACGGATTTAGAAAAAAATACGCACTGAGCTCATTTGAAGAACCAACATATGATGTATGGCATTTAGGTGATGTTTAAAGCAATGGCTAATGTTAATTGCCAAGCAAGCGCCTAGAGGCATTGAATAATAATGATTTCCCTGTATTCACAACAGTATTGCTCGTAAAATAGACAAATGAACAATCAAACACTCTTAAATCAGCTGGTCACCAGTGTACAACAGTACGAAGGCCGAATTATCCAACAGCCTAGCCTTTTGCAGGCAGGCGTTCTGGTGGCGATAACGGACGAAATTGATCCGCACTTAATTTTAACCCGTCGTGCTGATCACTTAAGTACTCATAGCGGCGAGGTTGCTTTTGCCGGTGGTAAACGTGACGATACTGATCCGGATATTATCTTTACTGCTTTGAGAGAAGCACACGAAGAGATTAATCTTGCCTCGTGTGATGTGACCGTTGTGGGCCAGCTTGATCAGGTTATATCTCGTTTTGGTTATGTTGTGACGCCCATTGTGGGGGTGATTCCCGCTGATACCCAATTTACGGCCAATCTTGATGAGTTAGATGCGGTATTCAAAGTGCCATTACGTTTCTTTTTAGAGACGGAGCCCCACGATTATTTTGAACGCGGCTCTTTTTCGATTCCTAGCTTTCATTATGACGGTTTTCGCATTTGGGGTTTGACCTCCATGATGATTACAGAAATGGTTAATAATCATCTAAATGCCGATATTAATATTCGTTTTTAAACAGACTAAATAATAAGAGAGTCCCTATGCTTTACCAATTAGGCAAGCGCAAGCCTGTGATTGAAGGCGCACATTTTATTGCTGACAATGCCAGTATTATTGGGTCGGTCGTATTGAAACATAATGCCAGTATATGGTTTAACTGCGTTATTCGTGGCGATAACGACGTGATTACGATTGGTGAAGATAGCAATGTGCAAGATGGCGCGGTACTGCATACCGATCCGGGTTTTAAGCTGACATTGGGTAAAGGTGTTACGATTGGCCATAATGCAATGGTGCATGGCTGCGAGATAGATGATTTTACATTGGTCGGCATCAATGCCGTGGTACTTAACGGTGCTAAAATTGGCAAGCACTGCTTAATTGGTGCGAATGCCTTTATTCCTGAAAAAATGGAGATTCCCGATGGTTCGTTGGTGGTCGGCTCTCCTGCAGTCGTGAAGCGTCAATTGTCAGAACAGCAGCAAAAAATGCTTGAACTAGGCGCTTATCATTATGTGCAAAATGGCCAGCGCTATAATAAAGAACTGGCACCGTTAAGCATTGAAGACGTTTTACTCGATAGCGCTGAATAAGGCGATAAGTGAACAAAAATAGAAGGGCGTATTTGTGGATAGCAAGAGCAAGCAAACCTCAGCGGTAAATAAGGCTCTTGGAGTTGTTAAATCTCCTTGTGTCAATATTTGCTGCTTAGATGAACAAGACGTTTGTTTAGGGTGTTTTCGCACTTGTGATGAAATTACAGGTTGGGGGGCGATGAATAATGATGAGCGTAAAAACGTCATGAAAAAAGTTGCCGAGCGAGAGCAAGAAAGCGGCAATATGATGAAGTTTTAATTAAATCGTTAGCGATTAAATTTATTTTATAACGTGTTAAATATTAGGATTAGCTATGACTGTTTTAGGGACACCTTTTTCGCCTTCGGCAACAAAAGTTTTATTATGCGGAGCAGGTGAGCTGGGCAAAGAGGTCGCGATTGAATTTCAACGTTTGGGCTGTGAAGTCATCGCCCTCGATCGATATGATAATGCACCGGCTATGCAGGTCGCCGATCGTAGCTATACATTAAGCATGCTAGATGGTGCTGCGCTAGAAAAAATTATTAAAGACGAAAAGCCCGATTATATTATTCCTGAAATTGAAGCGATTGCGACGGATACGTTAGCAGAATTAGAGCAGCAAGGGTTTAATGTGATTCCTTCTGCACGCGCTGCTCAATTAACCATGAACCGTGAAGGTATTCGTCGGTTAGCAGCAGAAACGTTAAGCATACCGACATCAGCGTATGAGTTCGCAAGCGATAAAAAACAATTCGAAACAGCCATTGCCAATATTGGTTTGCCTTGTGTGGTTAAGCCAATCATGAGCTCTTCGGGTAAAGGCCAAAGCCTGGTTAAGACCGCAGATCAAATTGATAGCGCTTGGGAATATGCACAAGAAGGTGGCCGTGCGGGTGCCGGCAAAGTAATTGTTGAAGGATTTGTTGATTTTGATTACGAAATTACTTTATTGACCATTCGCCATGTCGATTTAACAAAAGTCAAAGAAGGTAGTTTAACGACAAGTTTTTGCCAGCCTATTGGTCATCGCCAAGAAAATGGTGATTATCAAGAATCTTGGCAGCCGCAAGCGATGTCTGAACTTGCTTTGCAGCGAGCGCAAGATGTGGCTGAAAAAGTAACAACAGAGCTTGGTGGCTGTGGCATTTTTGGGGTTGAGTTATTTATCAAAGGAGACGACGTTATCTTTAGCGAGGTTTCTCCACGCCCTCATGATACCGGTTTAGTAACGCTCATATCTCAAGACCTGTCACAGTTTGCTTTGCACGTTCGCGCTATCTTAGGCTTGCCGATTCCGAACATTGTTCAGCATGGCCCTTCTGCTTCTGCAGTACTGCTGGTGGAAGGAGAGTCGAATACTATTCGTTACTCGGGTTTGGATAAGGCTTTGGCTGAAATTAATACCCAGCTGCGTTTGTTTGGCAAACCAGAGGTTTCTGGTCAGCGTCGCATGGGTGTTGCGTTAGCCCGTGGCACTGAAGTAGGCCACGCTGTGCGTAAAGCGTTAAATGTTATCAGCGCGATTAAGGTTGAAATTTAGGTAGAAAATTTCAGCTAGGAAAGCTTGGCTAAGAAGGTTTAGCTAAAAAGCTAAGTAAGAAAAGCTAAGTAAAAAAGGTGGAGGCTATTTTTAGCTCCACCTTTTTTATATGTTCTAAAAGCTACTCTAATTCACCCTAAGCTGTTTTGGGCTCAGGTAATGAGTGCACTAAAATACGTTTAACTACTCCGCTGTATTGCTTAAAAAATGATCCCGTATGGTAGGGAATACCGAGTTCTTTTGCTATTGCTTGCACTTTTGGCGAAATCTCGGCATAGCGGTGAGCCGGTAAGTCCGGAAATAAATGATGCTCTACTTGAAAGCTAAGGTTGCCACTTAACGTGTGTAATAACGTGCTGCCATGAAAGTTAGCCGATCCTAGCATTTGACGATAATACCAATGTCCCTTGGTTTCGTTTTCACATTCTTCAATAGAAAAAGTCTCTACTTCTTCTGGGAAGTGACCACAAAAAATAATCGTTGAAGTCCATAAGTTGCGAATAAGGTTAGCCACGATGTTGCCTAATAATACTTGCAAGAAAAACGGACCCGCAATGAGCGGGAAAAATATGTAATCTTTAAATATTTGGCGCGCACCTTTGCGTCCAAGCTGTTTTAAAAATGGTATCTTTTCTTTTAGGCTCACTTCACCTTTTAGGATTCCGCCAAAATTCAATTCATGCAGCGCAACGCCCCATTGAAAAAACACACTGAGTAAGCCGTAATAAATAACTTGAAATATATTAGCGGGGTGCCACTTTTCTTTATGCGTTAAACGCAATAAGTCGTAACCATAATCGCGGTCTTTTCCCAATATATTGGTATAAGTATGATGTTCGTGATTGTGCGTTTCTTTCCAGGATTCTCCTGGGCAGGCGGTATCCCAGTCGTAAGTCTTGGAATTTATATTAGGGTCATTCATCCAATCGTATTGGCCGTGCATTACATTGTGACCAATTTCCATCGTCTCCAATATTTTTGAAAGCCCTAATAATACAGCGCCTAATGCCCAGGGGATTGGATTAAACCCGAACATGATCAGTAATCGGCCACTTACTTCACAGCTGCGTTGTATGCGGATTATCTTGTGTATGTGTTTGGCATCACGATCACCTAAATCGGAGATGACGTCATCACGAATCGCATTAAACGATTGCTCTAAATATAATAATTGCTCTGCGCTAGGTTTAGTTTTTTGCATTTTAGTATCCATCTAAAGCTCTATTATTACTTCGCCGATAGGAACAGACACACACAGTTGTATGTCTTCTTGGCCAGTATCGGAGTAGCTATTGGTTAAGGTGTTATAAACTACACCGCTTTTTTTGCGGCACGAGCACTTATGGCAAATGCCCATGCGACAACCAGATTCTGGTTGCATGCCGATGTTTTCTGCTAACGCTAAAAGACTGGTATGGCTTCCAAGCTCGGCGCTCTTGCGTGATTGGCTGAAGTTAACGGTGCCTGCTTTGTCTAACTTGCTGAAATCAACAGGTGCTGGCCCAAAGCGTTCAATATAAATATTTTTTTCATTGACCTTGGCATCTAACAGTACGTTATTGACTGCTTTAATCATGCTGTTTGGGCCGCAGATATAAATATCGTAATCCAGATAATTAGGGCACTGTTGCTGCAGCTGTTCTAGTGAAAAGTGCCCCATTTCTGCGGTGTTGATAAGATGCGTTGTTAAGTGTTTATTACCATCACTGATACTGTTCAGCTCTTGCTCGAATAAGTGCTCACCCTCATGGCGGGCGTAATAGAGCAAGCTTGCTTTTTGAGTCGGCTCTATCATTGACTGGCTGTGTAAATAGCTGCGAAATGGCGTGATGCCACTACCGCCAGCGATCATAAGAATAGGGCGTGACCTATCTTTAATCATGAAATTACCCTGAGCCGCAGAAAGCCCCACGGTACTGGTTTCAGTTAGGGCTTGTTTTAACCATGGAGTGATACGGCCTTTGTCTTGAGCACGGATGGTTAATTCTATGGTGCCAAGCTGAGCGAACTGTTCGGGCGGTGAAGAGATGCTGAAACAGCGTGATACCTTGGCGCCGTTTTTGATGACGTGCAGCTCGACATATTGTCCTGGCTGGAAATCTGGCCATTTTTTAGTGGGCTTAAGGACTAAGGTATAGCAATTTTGGCTTTCACTGCGCACCTGTTTCACACGGGCACGGTAGTCGTTGGCGCTCCATAGCGGAAATAGGGGTTGAATCAAGGGTTCGGCATAGGATTTTAAATTGGCATTATTGACGAGCGCCATTGAAAATTCGGTATAGGCCTTATGTCGCCATGTATTTTTATTTTGTATATTGGACATTGATCGTCCTCCTGCCTTTTAGTGTGTACAGTTGTACACTTATTGTTTTTATTATTCCAGTACTTAATTTGGCGTATTTGCACGTGTATTTATAATAATCTAATTAAAACAATGACTTGTGGTTATATCTTATTGTTGAAAAAAGTGTACAAGTGAGAACTTTATTACAATTAGGTTGATTGGGCGTTGATTTTATATTGAGTTTTTGTGACGAAAGATCGTTAATTATTGTTTTTTGTGTACACTTGAGCACAAATTTAGGTGCCGCAAAATGCAGCCGTTTAATAAATGGGAAGGGTGATGGTCAGTCAAGTCGATAGAAAGTTAATAACCCGTAAAGCCCTAATGGATGGAGCTTTGGCGTTGGTGGCAGAAGGTAGCCACTATTCCAGCCTAAGCTTACGTGAAGTGGCTAAGCGAGGGGGCGTCGTGCCGAATGCTTTTTACCGGCACTTTAAAGATTTAGATGAGTTGGGATTGGCGTTAGCGGACGAATTTGGCTTGTTATTGCGACTGATTATGCGACAAGCTCGATTACAAGGTTTGGCCGCAGATAGCATGATTTCTGATTCGGTTAACTTCTATGTGGAGTATGTGCAAAAAGAACCTGCTTTGTTTCGGTTTATGGCACAAAGTATTACCGGGGGCTCGCCAGCGATGCGAGAAGCCATGCGCAATGAACTGGGACACTTTGCCAATGAAATGGTGACAGACCTGAATCGCCTAGGGATACTTCCCAATATCAGTGGCACCGATATGAACATGCTAGGGCATCTAGCGATCCAGACAGTTTTTGGCAATACGACAGAAATATTAGACCTGCCAGAAAACAGTGCCAATATGATTGAGGCGATTCGTGAGCGCTGTACCAAGCAAGTGCGCTTGATATTTTTAGGTGCGAGTGATTGGGATGCAAAAAGTGAGAAACAGCAAAAGCTAGACGCAAAGGCTAATCGCAAAAAGAAGAAATCTAAGACTGAGTAATTTGAACGAATATACACATCTTAGGCTTCACTTTTCTTATTTTTAGCTTCAATCCATTGCGCCATGTACTGAGTACTTTTCATTGAATGATGGCGCAGCATTAAACCTAAAAAATTATTATTTCGGCTGCTGGCTAATGTTTCAGATTGCTCGATTAAACGATTAATAAACTGCTCTTGCCAATACGTTTCATTGTATTGTTTGGCTAAAATAGCAAAGCCCTTTTGTTGATATTGAATAAAAGCCAATTCGTTTTGATAGGCTTTTACGGCGGCATCCGCAAAGATTTGAGGGTTATTGATCATCTCTTGGCTATTAATGATCTCGCCGTTCCAAAGCTGATCTTGCAGCATGCCTTCGCAACCTAGTTCGGTTGTAATGCTGGGCGTACCACACTCCATTGCATCACTCAGCTTGCCTTTAATGCCTGCACCAAAACGAATCGGGGCTAAGCATAACCGCGCCTGTTTCATCACCGCTTTAGCATCTTCTGCCCAGCCTTTAATATGAAAGCCTTGTTTTGCATTATGCAGTTGTGTTGCTTTGGGTGGGGGATAAGCGCCATAAATATGCATTTCAGCTTTAGGTAGCTGCTTACGAATCAATGGCCAGATGTGTTGTTTTAATTGCAAAACAACATCCCAGTTAGGGGCATGACGAAAGTTACCAATGGTGATGAAATGTTTTCTGTCCGCGAAGGTCGGTAATGCAGCGATGTGATCGTCTGATAGCGGCGTTAGCATAAACGGTAAGTACATCAGCTGTTGCTGGGGAACCTTAAAATGTTCAACTAATAGTTCAACTTCTACAGGCGAAATCATTAAGGTTAAATCACTGCGAAAAATAGCGGCGACTTCTCGAATGGCTAAATCAGAATGCAGGTATTGAGCAAGCTGCTCGCCTTTGGAAAATTCAGAAGTAGAAGATTGGGCGCTCGCAAGCTGAAAGGAATCCCCTTTTTTTACCGCTTTCTGGCGTGCTTCCCGTAAGCTGTGTAGGTCTTCGGTATTTAATACCCGCATCGCACTGGGGCAAAACTTTTCAACCCGCCAGCCAAATTGTTCTTCCATCATAAAGCGATCGAAGATCACCATGTCAGGGTTTAGCTCGGTAATGTACTGATCAAAACTTTCGTTATTCAGCTCAATGGCTTGGCAGGTGACATCATGCTCGCTTAAATCTGCCATGTGATCACTGAGTTGAGCAGGACTGGCAAAAGTGACCTGCCAATCTTGCGCGCGCATGGCGGTGATTAACTGCATCATTCGGCTACCGGCAGCGGATGAGTTCGGTTCTGGCCAAACGTAACCAATAATTAATACTCTATTAACGGTGTTCATGCGATTTTTGCTGCCTTTGTGGTTATGTTTTTAGGCTTTAGCCGACTCACGCCTAAAATCACCAATACCATTCCTAAGCCATGATAAAGCGTGAAAACCTCGCCTAATAATACGACGGCCATAATACTGGTCATGATCGGGCCAACGGTTCCGGTTAGGGCTGCGTTGGCTGCGCCGATACGTTTTACCGCTTCACTGATCATAAATGAGGGTACAACAGTAGCGGCAAAGGTTAATAACAATACAATGGCCATCAGCTCGGGGCTGAATTCCCAGTTATCATTATTAAAGCCCGTAGTGCCAAGGCCTGAAGAGTCAGGGGCGTTGAAAGTAAGTACTAACCCCGTATGAATAATGGTCGCCACCGTAGCACTGGTCATTGAGATGCAGGTGAATAATAAGCTGCCAAGACGATCAATGTGCTTCTTGCTGAATAACATATAAACCGCATAAGACAATGCGCTTAATAGAATTAACAGGCTGCCCTGAATAACCTGTTTACCCTGTAGGCTGAGGTCTTGCAGAAAAATACAGATAATCCCGGCATAGCATAAAGCCAGTGCCCCTAATTGCTGTTTAGTTACTTTGTGCTTGAAAATGACCGCGCCAAGAATCACTACCAAAGTGGGGTAGGCGTATAAAATAATACGTTCTAGCTGAGCATTGGCCAGCTCTAAACCTTTGAGGTCTAACAAGCTCGCAAGGTAATAACCAAATAAGCCCACAAAGGCTGCAGTCAGTCCGTGTTTAAAAGTCAGCTTGTTTTGTTGTATCAATTTTTGCTTCTGAATTAGCAAGATCCCTATGGCTAAATAGACGGGTAGCGCAAGCACCATGCGCAGTAACATTAAACTGAGGGCGTCAATACCATACGTGTAAGCCCATTTAATGATAATGGGCTTGCAGGAAAACAGCAGAGCCGCGCCAATGGCGAAAGCAAACCCTTGCTTATTGGCGGTATTGATACTTGAATTAGACATAATGCGGGGGGCTCGTCGGCTGGTTAATCCTTGTTGAGGCGAATAATACAAGTTTCGACACTTTTTAACCATTTGATACAAGTTTCATTTGTCCGGAAGGGCCAATATCCGTATAATGTAGCGCCATCTTGTACAGAATCTTGCGTTCTGTAATTTAAAATTCTTCTCCAGTTCCCGGATCCTGTATGACACGTTTTATTTTTGTCACGGGCGGTGTTGTTTCCTCATTAGGGAAAGGCATCGCATCGGCTTCATTAGCCGCAATTCTTGAAGCACGTGGCCTTAAGGTCACCATGTTAAAGTTGGACCCATATATTAACGTCGATCCGGGCACGATGAGCCCGTTTCAGCACGGTGAAGTGTTTGTCACCGAAGATGGTGCTGAGACTGACTTAGATTTGGGCCATTACGAGCGTTTCATCAATACTAAGATGTCACGTCGTAATAACTTTACTACGGGTCGTATCTATACCGATGTTCTTGCTAAAGAACGTCGTGGCGATTACCTAGGTGGTACGGTTCAGGTTATTCCTCATATCACTGACGAAATTAAACGCCGTGTCATGGACGGTGCTGAAGGTTCTGATGTTGCCTTGGTTGAAATCGGCGGCACAGTGGGTGATATCGAATCACAACCTTTCCTTGAAGCCGTTCGCCAAATGAAAGTAGAGCTAGGTTCTAAGCGTGCGTTATCTGTGCACCTTACTTTGGTTCCTTATATCGCGACGGCTGGCGAGACTAAAACTAAGCCAACACAGCACTCTGTTAAAGAAATGCGCACCATCGGCTTACAGCCTGATGTCTTGATTTGTCGTAGTGATCATAAAATTGATGCTTCTTCTTTACGTAAAATCTCTTTGTTTACCAACGTAGAAGAGCGTGCCGTTATTCCTTTGGAAGACGCGGATACAATCTACAAGATCCCTGGCGTATTACACGAAGCCGGTCTTGATGATCTGATCGTTGAAAAATTCGATTTAAGCTGCCATGAACCTGATTTAACCGATTGGGATAGCGTTATTGATGCTAAGTTAAATCCAGAGCAGCAAGTGAATATCGCTATGGTCGGTAAGTACATGGAGTTGTTGGATGCGTATAAGTCGTTGATTGAAGCCATCGATCATGCCGGTATCCATCATAAGGCTAAGGTTAATATTCAGTTTATTGATGCTGAGGTTATTGAACGCCAAGGCACTGATATTCTAAAAGGTAAAGACGCAATTTTAGTACCGGGTGGCTTTGGTCATCGTGGTGTTGAAGGTAAAATTCGCACGGTTCAGTTCGCCCGTGAAAACAAGGTGCCTTTCTTGGGTATTTGTTTAGGCATGCAGTCTGCGGTTATTGAATTCGCGCGTAACGTTGTGGGTTGGGAAGATGCTCACTCAACCGAGTTTGATGCTGATACCACACATCCAGTGGTGGGTTTGATTACTGAATGGACTGACGCGACGGGTAATACCGAAGTACGTGATACCAGTTCTGACCTCGGTGGCACGATGCGTTTAGGCGCACAAGAGTGTCGTTTAGCTGAAGGTTCAAATACAGCGATTGCTTATGGCCAAGATGTTGTTAATGAACGTCATCGTCACCGTTATGAAGTCAACGCGACGATCATTGCCGAACTTGAAAAAGCGGGCTTACGCATTGCAGGTCGCTCTATTGATGGTGACTTAGTAGAAGTTGTAGAAGTGGTTGATCACCCATGGTTTGTCGGTTGCCAGTTCCACCCAGAATTTACCTCGACTCCACGTCATGGACATGGATTATTTAGTGCCTTCATTAATGCGGCGATTGAGCATAAAGCTTAATTAATAGCTTACATTTACAGAAGCAGACTGAGTTACGTTAAAACTGTTTAAACATTAGAGCATGCCGCGTTGATCGTTATTCGTATCCGCGGCGTAAAAGATTACATTACGGAGAAGATAGTTACATGGCTAACATTATAAACATCAAAGCACGCGAAGTTATGGATTCACGTGGTAATCCTACCATCGAAGCTGACGTTACTTTGGAAGGTGGTTTTTTCGGTACAGCTTGCGCTCCTTCTGGTGCATCTACCGGTTCTCGCGAAGCGTTAGAATTGCGTGATGGCGATAAAAGCCGTTATTTAGGCAAAGGCGTATTGAAAGCCGTTGCTAATGTAAACGATGTAATCAAACCTGCTCTAATCGGCATGAATGCTCTAGATCAGCGCGCTCTTGATAACAAGATGCTTGAACTAGACGGCACAGACAACAAAGCGACTTTGGGTGCTAATGCGATCTTGGCTGTCTCTTTGGCTGCTGCCAAAGCGGCTGCTGTTGCAAAAGGCGTTGAATTGTATGAGCACATTGCTGATCTAAACGGTACTTCGGGTCAGTACTCTATGCCATTACCTATGATGAACATCATCAACGGTGGCGAGCACGCTGATAACAACGTTGATATCCAAGAATTTATGGTGCAACCGGTAGCTGCTCCTACGTTTGCTGAAGCACTTCGCGCTGGCGCAGAAATCTTCCATAGCTTGAAGAAAGTATTAAGCGAACAGGGTATGAGTACTTCTGTTGGTGATGAAGGTGGTTTCGCACCAGACCTAGCGTCTAACGCGGATGCACTTGCTGCCATTAAAGTAGCTGTTGCCAATGCTGGCTACGAATTGGGTAAAGACATCACGCTTGCATTAGATTGCGCGGCAACTGAATTTTATGTTGATGGCAAATATGACATGAAGGGTGAAGGCAAGGTTTTCACGTCTAACCAGTTCTCTGATTACCTTGCAGAGTTATGCGACGTTTATCCAATCGCTTCTATTGAAGATGGTTTGGACGAATCTGATTGGGATGGTTGGAAATACCAGACTGATATCCTAGGCAAAAAAGTACAGTTGGTGGGTGATGACTTGTTCGTAACCAATACCAAAATCTTGAAAGAAGGCATCGAGAAAGGTGTTGCTAACTCTATCTTGATTAAATTCAATCAAATCGGATCTTTGACTGAAACGCTAGAAGCGATTCAGATGGCTAAAGACGCAGGTTACACCGTTGTTATCTCTCACCGCTCTGGTGAAACGGAAGATACAACGATTGCTGATTTAGCTGTTGGTACGTGTGCTGGCCAGATCAAGACAGGTTCTCTATGTCGTTCTGACCGTGTTTCTAAGTACAACCGTCTATTGCGCATCGAAGAGCAATTGGAAGGTAAAGCACCTTACAATGGTTTGAAAGAAATCAAAGGTCAGTAATCTTCGGATTATTAAATCTAGGTCGCTTATGGTATCGATTGTTAGATCGTCGACATAAGCTATCTAAGCAGCTTGATTGATTGCAGATCATAAAAAAGGGAAGTTGAGTTTTTATTTCGATAATAAAAAGTCACTTCCCTTTTTGCATATTAAGCTATCATTGAAAATCTGATTTTGACGAAGGAAAGTACATGGCTTGGAAATGGATTTTATCCTTAACAGTGCCTATCGTGTTTATTCTGATTTTGCAGTATCGCTTTTGGTTTGATGATACTGGCGTAGTGGCTAGCTGGAAATTACAGCAGCAAATGACAGAACTCGAACAAGACATCAGCGCGCAACACGTTCGCAACGATTGGCTAAAAGCCGAAGTGGATAGCTTACGCCACAGCGATGACTTGATCGAAGAAAAGGCGCGAGAAGACCTAGGCTTTATTGGTAAAGATGAAAGCTTCTACTTGATTCTCGATAAGTGAGTACGATTTCTAAGTGTCTACCTGTGTAATGAACATGGCTAAAAAAGAATTCCCCCAGACTTGGTTGGTCTTACCCGCTGCTGGAGTTGGCTCGCGTATGCAAGCCGACCGTCCGAAGCAGTATTTAGATATGACGGTAAAGGGCATAACAAAAACAGTGATCGAATTTACGTTAGATCACTTGTTAAATTATGGTACTGACTCTGATAGCTCTGGTTTAAATAGCTCTGGCTTTCATAAAATCGTTGTCGTAGTTACAAAAGGCGATCCGTATTGGCACGATATCAGCCTAGCTCGGAGTTATGAAAAAGATCCGCGAATTCTAGTTGTTGATGGTGGCAGTGAGCGTTGTTATTCCGTTTTAAACGCTTTGACTGCGATTACTCAAACAGCGCATAACGATAATGCTTGGGTTGCTGTGCATGATGTTGCTCGCCCATGTTTATCTTATGCTGATCTTGATGGTTTGTTTTTAGCGCTTAACCATTATTCCGACGGTGGCATTCTGGCAACCCCCGTGCGCGATACGATGAAACGCGGAGTGCAAGGCCATCAACCTAAAGAAAGCACTTCTGCAGATGAAAACCTTATCGATCATACCGTCGATCGCCAACAGCTTTGGCACGCGCTTACCCCGCAAATGTTTCCGTTAACGGCGTTATTAAGCAATCTACAAGCCGCTTTAGCCAATGGCTTTGAAGTTACCGATGATGCGTCTGCAATGGAGTTTGCAGGGGCAAAGCCCAAATTGGTCAGTGGACGCAGTGATAATTTAAAAATCACTCGCCCTGAAGATTTAAAATTGGCCGAATTTTATTTAAATCATAATGAATAAAGAGAGTCTTTGAATGCGTATTGGTCATGGTTTTGATGTACACAAATTTGGCGAAGGCGACTTCATAACCCTGGGGGGCGTTAAAATTCCTTATAGCCAAGGTTTGATTGCCCATTCTGATGGTGATGTGGCATTACATGCTTTATCGGATGCGTTATTAGGTGCTTGTGCGTTAGGTGATATTGGCAAACACTTCCCTGATACCGACGATGAATTTGCCGGCGCCGACAGTCGTGGTTTATTACGTCATGTGATGACACTGGTAACTGAGCAAGGTTATAAGATTGGCAATGTTGATATTACCATTATTGCCCAAGCGCCAAAAATGGCACCGCACATAGAAACCATGCGTAATTTAATTGCAGACGATCTTAATTGCAGTATCAATCAAGTCAATGTAAAAGCAACCACCACAGAAAAACTGGGCTTCGAAGGCCGCAAAGAAGGCATCTCCGTACACGCCGTTGCTTTATTAATAGACAGAACATAGAGAACAAATAATGTGGAATTTTGATTGGCCAAAAGCCTACCCTGAAACACATGCTCAAGGCATGTTAAAACTTAAGCCCGAAGATTTTCAGGTTGATGAAATTCCACTGATGATTCCCGCCGGTGAAGGCGAACATATTTATCTTCACATTAAAAAGCGCGAAGTCAATACTCATTGGGTTGCGCGTTTATTATCAGAAAAATTTGGTGTTAAAGAGCACGACGTAAGCTACGCCGGACAAAAAGATCGTTATGCTGTGACCACACAATGGTTTAGCATCTACGCTCCTAAAATCGATATCGCATTAGAAGCGCGTCCTTTTCCTGATGAAGATATCGAAATTCTTACGCAAACACGTCACAGTAAAAAATTACGTCGTGGCGACCTTGTAGGCAACCGTTTTAATATCGTCTTACGCGATCTTAAATTTGCTGAAGCTGAATCAGTAGAAGGCAGTCCGGTTGCAACCTTAAAGGCCGCCATAGAGCAAAACCTAGAAGCGATCAAAGAAAATGGCGTGCCTAACTATTTTGGCCTGCAACGTTTTGGTCGTGGTGGTGGCAATATGGATCAAGCACTCGCCATGCTGACAGGCCAGCGCCGTGAAAAAAATCGTCAAAAGAAAAGTATGTATCTGTCAGCCGCTCGTTCTTACATTTTTAACCAAGTTCTCGCGGCGCGTATCGAGCAAGGTTTGTGGGGGAAATCTTTGGCTGGCGATATTGATGTTGCCGCCAAAGACACTCAAAACGCTAATCAAGCGACAGCACCTATGTGGGGGCGTGGTCGTTTGAATTCACACACAGATACTTTGGCACTTGAGCAAAAAATATCAGAGCCGTTGCAAGACTTGTGTAATGGTATGGAGCACGCGGGTTTAAACCAAGAGCGACGTGAAATTGTGTCTAGCATCGAAAATATGCAATGGCAGTGGTTGGATAACGATGATTTGAACATCAGCTTCGCCCTAGCATCGGGCCACTATGCAACGTCGGTATTACAAGAATTTATCAGCGTAACTGAGCCGGATCGCTTTGAAGATAAGTTTGAAGGGAAGCCGTTTGTTTATCACGGCAGCGAAACAAAAGACGCTAATAGTAAAGAAGAGAGCAAATAATGGCCTTTCTATTATCCAATGACGATGGCGCGCACGCGCCAGGATTAGCACAGTTAGCCAAGTCTTTAACAGAAGCTGGGTATGAGCATCATGTGATTGCCCCTGATCGTGATCGCAGTGGGGTTTCAAACTCATTAACGCTCGATCGACCATTACATCCATTGTATTTAGATAATGGTTTTATTGCCATTAATGGCACGCCTACCGATTGTGTGCACCTAGGGCTAAATGCCTTGTATCGTGGTGAAGAATATAACCTCGATCGCGTGATCGCAGGTATTAACTCCGGTGCAAACCTCGGAGATGATGTTATTTATTCAGGAACGGTTGCCGCAGCAATGGAAGGGCGCTTTTTAGATAAAGCGCCTATTGCGATTTCGTTAGTCGGAAAAACCCACTTCATAACCGCCGCAAAAGTCTTGTCGATTTATTGCCAAAGATAGAAGCGTTATCACTGCCAGAACGTACGATTATTAATATCAACGTTCCTGATGTGCCTTATGAGCAGCTTAAAGGTTTTGAAGTGACACGTTTAGGGCATCGAGCGCGTTCTGATAATCCGGTACTAACTACTAACCCTCGCGGTAAAGAATGTTATTGGATCTCCGCAGCGGGTGAAGGGGCGGATGCAGGAGAAGGCACCGATTTTCACGCCATTGAGCAGGGAAAAGTCAGTATTACGCCAATTCATGCAGATATGACGCATGGAAATGCATTAGAATGCTTATCTCAATTAGCACACAATTAAATAAGCAGAGAAATCGATAGCGGATGATTTTACAAGGATCCTCAGGTGAATGATCAGCAACTAGCTGGCATTGGGATGACCTCTCAGCGCACTCGTAATCGTTTAGTACAACGCTTACGCGATAATGGTATTGAAAATCAGCAAGTACTCGATGTCATGGCATCGACGCCAAGGCATTTATTTATTGATGAGGCACTTGCGCATCGAGCGTATGAGGATACATCTCTGCCTATTGGTAATGGCCAAACGATCAGTCAGCCTTATATCGTTGCTAAAATGACCGAGCTGCTATTAGCCGCTGGCCCATTGAATAATGTGCTAGAAGTTGGCACAGGCTCTGGTTATCAAACGGCTATTTTAGCGCCGTTAGTTAAAAGACTTTATAGCGTTGAACGTATAGAGCCACTTTTAACTAAAGCACGCGCTCGCATTCGCCAATTAAAACTTAACAACGTAACCTTTAAACTGTCTGACGGCCATTGGGGTTGGGAACAATCTGGCCCTTACGACGGCATTATTGCAGCGGCTGCTCCCGAAGAAATACCACAAGGTCTGCTCGATCAAATGACAGACGGTGGGCGTATGATTCTGCCGGTTGGAGGTGATAAGCAAACCCTAGTATTGGTGACACGTGCTGGGGATAAGTGGCAAAGAACGGTTTTAGAAGAGGTTAATTTTGTTCCTTTTCTAGCAGGTATTAAAAAATCTTAATCGCAACGTGGCACTTCACATAGGTGCATGCATACGATTACGTGAAAAAATTAAATGAAAAACCTGCAATTGCAGGTTTTTTTTTAGCACACAGCTGATGCTGATGATCAGTAAGGAAGCAATATGAAATATTTATGGTTGTATTTAAAAGGTATCGCAATGGGCAGTGCCGACGTTGTCCCAGGGGTTTCAGGAGGCACAATTGCCTTTATTACCGGTATTTACACTGAGTTATTAGATTCAATTAAATCTGTGAATATCAACGCACTGGTTACTTTATTTAAAGAAGGCCCGAAGGCCGCATGGCAAGCGATTAATGGCACCTTCTTATTGGTTTTATTGCTCGGTATCTTGAGTGCGATTTTGACACTGGCCAAGCTGATTCATTATCTATTAGATCATCATGCCATTTTGCTATGGTCATTCTTCTTTGGCTTGATCCTAGCTTCCAGCCTGCATATGGCCAAACAGATTACCCAATGGGGCGGTAAAACCTATCTAGCCTTATTGTTAGGAGCGGTATGTGCAGGTTTCATCAGTATTGCAAGCCCTACCAGTATTGAAGCAAGTTACCTTAATATCTTCATCGCAGGCAGCATTGCTATTTGTGCCATGATCTTACCAGGAATATCTGGCAGCTTTATTCTGCTATTAATGGGCTTATATGCACCAGTTCTGGCAGCTGTTAAAGGCTTTCAAATAGACATTATGCTGATATTCGCACTAGGAGCAGGGCTTGGATTAATGATGTTTTCACGTTTATTAAGTTGGTTATTGCACCGTTATCAAGACTTGATGTTCAGTTTATTAACCGGATTTATGCTGGGCGCCTTGCTAAAAGTATGGCCTTGGAAAGAAACCATTAGCGTTCGTATGAACAGTAAAGGTCTAGAAGTGCCCTTCGAACAGCTCAATCGCTTGCCTGAATGGGTGAATAATGATCAGATACTGCTGTCTTGCTTGATGGCTTGTATTGGTTTTAGCTGTGTCTTCTTGTTAGAAAAAGTATCAAAACAGCAGGATAAAGACTAAAAAGCTCATCACTTAGTTAAATGGCTTGCGCGGGGGGAGTCGCTTTTTTCACCTCGCTAGACAAAAAATCGCTGAATGATAGTCGTAGTTACAAAATAAAAACGATTTTTTATGTCGTTTTTAGATCAATAAAGAATATAAAGAGTTGTTTTAATACCTATAGGTTAAGACAATTACATGCATTTGCAAAAGTCATAAAGCTGTTATTTATATGTGTCAAAAAAATATCTTTCGAAACCGAATGTTTCAGACTGCAAGTTATGTATCAATCATAGCAATTTGTGTAGTTATGACAGGTTGCCTCAGTAGTCGAGAATTTATATCAACTGAAGAGAAGTTCAGTGAAAGGAAAAAGGTGACGGGTTTCCATATAGTGGAAAAAGGTGACACTTTGTTCTCTATTGCATGGACTTATGGATGGGATTATCGCGAGTTAGCTAACACTAACTCAATCCGTCACCCTTACACCATTTATGCAGGGCAAAAAATTGACGTCGCGAATCGCCCCTTGGTTAAAAAATCAGCAAATACTACTAGTGTCGGAAAAACGTCAAAATGGAAGCCCAAGCAGGAAAAGGTTACTAAACGCGCAGCCCCAGCCCGTCTAAATACGCCAAAAGAACCATCAATAGGCACTAAAAAAGGTTGGAAATGGCCCGCAAAAGGCAAGCTGATAGAGGGCTTTTTAGCCAATAACTCACAAAACAAGGGTATTGATATCGCCGGTAATTTGGGGGAATCTGTAAATGCAGCTGCGGCAGGGACGGTCGTTTATGCAGGGAAGGGACTTCGTGGATATGGCAACTTAGTGATCATAAAACACGACTCAAAATTCCTTAGCGCATACGCCCATACAAGCCGCATTCTGGTTCGCGAAAAAGAAAAAATTAAAGCGGGGCAGATAATTGCCGAAATAGGTTCTACTGGGACGGATCGAGTGAAACTTCACTTTGAGATACGTCGGAACGGCAGACCAGTAGATCCCCTTCAGTTTTTACCAAAACGGTACTCTGGAGGAGGATAAAGTTTAATCAATCGTTCTGGTATGAAAAATGAATCATAACAGAAACAATCAGAACGAATAAAAAGGCGGGACGTGACATGGCAGCTCAACAGGAAATTAACGCAGAAACCTTCGATGATGTAATTGAAGCACCTACGAAAGTAAAAGCAAAAAAACCAACATCGCCTGTTG
This sequence comes from uncultured Gammaproteobacteria bacterium, assembly GCA_963851095.1. Taxonomy (GTDB): domain Bacteria; phylum Pseudomonadota; class Gammaproteobacteria; order Pseudomonadales; family Oceanobacteraceae; genus Oleispira. Next base: position 304,323 of record CAWKOX010000033.1, read on the forward strand.
AACGAACGAGCAAGGCACCCCAAGAGCGATTTATCGCTGAGCCAAGTTCTGCAAAAGCCTTAGATGCTACCCAGCTATATTTAAACGAAATTGGCTTCTCGCCACTTTTAACCCCAGAAGAAGAAGTACACTTTGCTCGTCTAGCTCGTAAGGGTGATGAGAAAGGCCGCAAACGTATGATTGAAAGTAACCTACGTTTGGTGGTTAAAATCTCACGTCGTTATGTTAATCGCGGTTTATCACTATTAGATCTTATTGAAGAAGGTAACTTAGGTCTGATTCGCGCTGTTGAAAAATTTGATCCTGAGCGTGGTTTCCGCTTCTCAACATACGCAACCTGGTGGATTCGTCAGACCATTGAACGTGCGATTATGAACCAAACTCGTACCATTCGTTTGCCTATCCACGTAGTAAAAGAATTAAACGTTTATCTTCGTGCAGCAAGAGAGCTTGCGCAGAAGCTAGACCATGAACCTTCCCCAGAAGAGATTGCAGCATTACTAGATCGCCCGGTTGCGGATGTTAAGCGTATGCTTGCATTGAATGAACGTGTGACTTCGGTTGATACGCCATTAGGCCCAAACTCAGATAAATGTCTACTTGATACAGTGGCTGACGATCGCAGCGCCGATCCTTGTACAACTCTTCAAAATAACGATATTACCGGTAGCCTGTCTGATTGGTTAGATGAGCTTACTGAGAAGCAGCGTGAGGTCGTCTCCCGTCGCTTTGGTCTTCGCGGATATGAAACCAGCACTTTAGAAGATGTAGGCCGTGAGATTGGTTTAACACGTGAACGTGTCCGTCAGATACAGGTAGAAGCTTTAAAGCGTCTACGTGAGATTATGGAAGGCCAGGGGCTAAATGCGAGCACTATCTTTGGTGATGCTTAATACGTCTTTCTTAAAACGCCATTAGACGTGCTTACATAGGTCATTGGCGATGTTTTATTCGACAGGCGGAAGTCGGTGAATCGAAATTAAGACAAATAAAAAGGGCTACTGTTAAGTAGCCCTTTTTTATGCGCGTCATTTCAAGAGATAGAAATCACGAAATGGATACGCGAAGTGAATGCACTTGCAAATTGAATGCACTGGCAAATTAAATCCACTCACTCATAAATAGTGCAATGCTATCTTTCTAGATACTGAAGTTTATCTGGAACACCGTCCCATTCTTCTGCATCAGCCGGAGAATCTTTCATCTCAGTGATGTTGTTATCACGCCATTCTTCAGATAACTCTGCGTTTAATTCGATAAACTGCTGCTGATCTGCAGGCACTTCATCTTCAGAGAAGATGGCTTGTGCAGGGCACTCAGGTTCACATAACGCACAGTCGATACACTCATCAGGGTCAATAACTAAGAAGTTAGGGCCTTCGTAGAAACAATCTACAGGGCATACTTCGACACAGTCTGTGTGCTTACACTTAATACAATTATCGCCTACTACAAATGTCATTGCAGTCTATCTCCTCATCTCATTGGGTCTATGCCCATCACGGTGGCGTCATTCTAGAGATGCTGCCTTAATACCGCAAGGTTATATATTGAATAAACTTATATCATAATGTGATATTAATATGCAATTTGTTGCATATAATAGATATTTCTATCGCAACATTGATTTAAGTCGATAAATTTCTTCCAGTGCTTGTCTGGGAGTTAAGTCGTCAGCGACCAATTCCGAGATCGCTATTTCGATCTCGGAAGGGCCTTGATCGAACATGTCAGATTGCATTGGGCTGATACTTTTTTGCTCGACTTGCGAGATCTCAGCTTTTAACGGTTTAGATTGCTCCGTATTATTCGACGACACCGACTGAACAGTGTTAGCAGGATGAAAACTGTCTTTCTCAAGCAAGTGCAGCTTTTCTTTTGCTTGCTCGATCACCTCTTTAGGCACCCCAGCCAACTGCGCAACTTGCAAACCGTAGCTCTGACTTGCAGGGCCTGATTCAACATTGTGCAAAAATATAATGCGGTCTTCGTGCTCGGTAGCGGTTAGATGCACGTTCACAACATTGTTCATTTGCTCGGGCAGCGTCGTCATTTCAAAGTAGTGAGTTGCGAACAACGTCAGCGCATGAACTTCTTTGGCTAAATGAACAGCAGCGGCCCAAGCTAACGATAGCCCATCAAAGGTACTGGTGCCACGGCCGACTTCATCCATTAATACCAAGCTATTAGGTGTCGCGTTATGAAGGATGTTCGCAGTTTCAGTCATTTCTACCATAAACGTAGAGCGACCGCCGGCAAGGTCATCCGCAGAACCCATACGGGTAAAGATTCTATCAATAGGGCCAATCACCGCTGAATCTGCAGGCACGTAACTGCCAATGTGCGCTAATAAAACGATCAGAGCATTCTGGCGCATATAGGTCGATTTACCGCCCATGTTAGGGCCGGTAATAATAAGCATGTCTTGCTCAGAACTCAGCTCTAATCCATTAGCCACAAACGGATCATCTAATATCTCTTCAACCACCGGGTGACGACCAGAAGTAATTTCAATACCGCGCTCAGCCACAAGCTTAGGAGGCGTAAAGCGCAGCGTACTGGCGCGTTCGGCTAGATTAATCAATACATCCAACTCGGCCAAACCGGTCGCTGTATCTTGTAGTGTGAAAAGGTCTTCCGCTAAGCGTTCAACCAATTTTTCATACAGATGCTTCTCGCGCGATAACGAGCGGCTTTTGGCGCTGAGTGCTTTATCTTCAAACTCTTTTAATTCGGGGGTAATAAAGCGCTCGGCATTTTTAAGCGTTTGACGACGAACGTATTCCACAGGAGCGGCTTCAGATTGCGCTTTACTGATTTCAATAAAATAACCGTGAACGCGGTTATAGCCGACTTTTAAGGTCGATATCCCCGTTTTCTCTTTTTCACGCTGTTCGATTTCTAATAAATAGTCACCGGCGTTTTGGCTTATGGCTCTAAGCTCATCTAGCTCTTCGTCATAGCCCGTCGCAATCACACCGCCATCGCGAATAATCACAGGAGGATTATCAATGATCGCTTTCTGTAACTCTTCAACCCATTGAGGATACTGTTTGATCAACGCCGAAAGTTCTTTTGCGCGATCGGCACTTAAACTGGTTAGAAGTGTTTGTAATTCAGGTAGACGTGCTAAGGCATCGCGTAATCGAGCAAGATCACGAGGACGAGCTGAACCTAATGCGACGCGCGAAAGAATACGTTCAATATCACCAATGCCTTTCAGCTGTTGATGCAAAGATTCCCAGTGGTAATCTTCAATTGATTCAGCAATTAGCTGCTGACGCTGATTAAGAGTATCGCGATTACGAATCGGGCGATTCAACCAGCGGCGCAATAAACGACTGCCCATTGCGGTGGCGGTACGATCCATTACCCACGCAAGAGTATGGTCCGTGCTGCCTTGCTGATTAATATCAATCTCAAGGTTTTTACGGCTAGCCGGATCGATAATAATCGCGTCATCAGGCTGCTCAATGAGCAAGGTACGAATATGTGGCAAGCCTGAACGCTGAGTTTCTTGAGCGTATTGCAAAAGACAACCCGCTGCTTGAATCGCAACCACAAGATGCTCACAACCAAAACCACACAAATCTTTAGTTTTTAACTGAGTGGTTAATAAACGCAGGGCAGTATCGGATTCAAAATGCCAAGGGGCTTGAGACTTAGCGCCAGGGCGGTTAGTTAACGCCTCTGGGAATGCTTGATCTTCGTTATATAAAAGCTCGGCAGGCTTAATGCGTTCTAGTTCGGCTAATAAAGAATCTTCACTCGATACTTCCATGACGACAAAGCGGCCAGAACTGATGTCGAGCATGGCAATGCCATACAGAACGTCTTTATTGAGCTTTTGTTTGTTAACGGCCACTAATAAATTATCGCGGCGTTCATCTAGAAAGGCTTCGTCAGTTAACGTGCCAGGGGTAATAACCCGAACAACTTTACGCTCAACAGGGCCTTTCGAGGTAGCAGGGTCACCGACTTGCTCAGCAATACCGACCGAAACACCTAAGCGAACAAGCTTACCAATGTAACCTTCAGCAGCATGATAAGGAATACCCGCCATAGGAATCGGCTCACCACCGCTATGGCCACGAGCCGTTAGGGTAATATCTAATAAGCGAGAAGCATTGCGCGCATCATCATAAAACAGCTCGTAAAAATCCCCCATGCGATAAAAAAGCATGATCTCAGGAATCTCTGCCTTGAGGCGGAAGTATTGCTGCATCATCGGCGTGTGGGTGGTAGCTGCTGACTTACTCATATGTGCGCTGAATTCCTAATTGAAAATAACAAAAACAGCATTGTAAGGGATTGTGGGGCTTTTGAACAAAGCATCTGCGTAATGCTAATCAGTAAAGTTATTACAAATGACAACGTAGGCGTTAAAAAGTACTGTATTAATGAGAAGAAAGTACTGGGTAAAATACTGTATATTTTGTCTCGGCTCCTGAAAAATATTTGCATTAAAAAAATAATTGGTACCTTGAGATTCATTATTCATGGGCTCTGTAGAGGAGTTGATTGTTTTTTGTTACATAAAATCAATTTTATGACTTGGCCTATCTCATAAGCTATGCTTAAATACTGGTTAAATCTACAGTAAAGAAGAAGATGATTAGAATAATCTGATTATCAAAGCTAAATATAAGGAACGTCATAATGGATGCAAATAAGCAAAAAGCACTTGATGCAGCACTAGGTCAGATTGAGCGTCAGTTCGGTAAAGGCTCCATTATGAAAATGGGCGACCAGCCACGCGAAGCAATTCCGTCAGTATCAACAGGTTCCTTGACCTTGGATGTAGCGCTCGGCATAGGTGGTTTGCCATATGGCCGAATCGTTGAAATTTATGGTCCAGAAAGTTCAGGTAAAACAACGCTTTGTCTGTCTGTGATGGCTGAAGCACAAAAGCAAGGTAAAACGGTAGCTATCGTTGATGCCGAGCACGCACTTGATCCTTTATATGCTGAAAAGTTAGGTATTAACCTAGATACTTTACTCGTTTCTCAGCCAGATACGGGTGAGCAAGGCTTAGAAATTACTGACAGTCTAGTACGTTCAGGTGCGGTTGATGTGATCGTAGTCGATTCTGTTGCCGCGCTAACACCAAAAGCAGAGATCGAAGGCGACATGGGTGATCACCATGTTGGTTTGCAAGCACGTTTAATGTCACAAGCATTAAGAAAGATGACTGCAAATGTTAAGAACGCGAACTGCTTAGTGATCTTCATTAACCAAATTCGTATGAAAATTGGTGTGATGTTTGGTAATCCAGAAACAACGACCGGTGGTAATGCACTTAAGTTCTACTCCTCTGTTCGTTTAGACATTCGTCGTACAGGTGCGGTAAAGCAGGGTGATGAAGTAACGGGTAACGAAACTCGCGTAAAGGTTGTGAAGAACAAGGTTGCTCCTCCCTTTAAGCAAGCTGAATTCCAGATCCTTTATGGTGAAGGTATTTATCACATGGGTGAAGTTATCGACCTAGGTGTGAAGTGTGGTTTGGTTGATAAGTCAGGTGCTTGGTATGCCTATCAAGGTGATAAAATTGGCCAGGGTAAAGCGAATGCTGCAAAGTTCTTGCAAGATAACCCAGCAATTGCTGAGGAAATCGAGAAAGAAATTCGCTTGCAGCTAATGGCTAGCCCAACCGCTGAAAAATCAGGTGATAAAGAAGGCGATAAAAAGTCTGACAAAGTTAAAGAACCTAAAGAAAAAAGTGAGTCTTAGGATTTACTGTGTATAAAAATACTTCAGAGTTTTTTAAACCAATAGAACTCTCTGAAAGTGAATTACGCGTGGCAGCAATTAATTTGCTGTCACGTCGTGAATATTCCCGTCATGAGCTTTATCAAAAGCTTATTACTCGCACCCCTAGCGAGACCTATTTACTCCAATTATTAGATCAACTCGTTCAGGCTGGCTATCAAAGCGATCAGCGTTTTACCGAGTCTTTTATTCGATCACGCATCAATCGTGGTTTAGGCCAGATGAGAATAGAGCGTGAGCTGAAAGAAAAAGGCATTGAACAAGACTTGATCGAGCAGGGCTTTTCCGTCGAAATTGATTGGTTTGAACTGGCATATGAATGCGGTTTAAGAAAATTTCGTTCCTTGGATCTTTATGATTATAAAGAGAAGCAAAAAGCGTTTCGTTATTTAGCCTACCGTGGATTTTCGATGGATCAGATACATTTCGCAGTAGATCATTACCTAGAATTACAAAAGTCATAATATAACAGTTATATAGAACTCTGTTTTTAGACTTTTAGCTTTGAAAGCCTTCTATGACAGCCTTTCCCTGTAACCTGTCGCCTGAGTCCATTGACAGATTAGCGGCTGAACGAATATCTTACTAACATAATTATAAAGACAGTTACTCTGATGGAATAAGAAGTAGCGCGTCGATGACTAATGTGGATTTTTTTAAGAAAACGCACGATAGTCATACAGTCTATTGAGGTAAGTTATGCCAATTTTGCCACAAGTGGCCCTGCCATTTGTACGCCTGCTGTATCAGTTTTGGCTGGATCACAATGTGCCAAAAAATATTCTTGATGATATTGTAGGTGCCGACATTGAAGTTGAAGGCAAAGGTAAATTTGGTATATCCAGTCATAAAATGGCTCGACTACACCAAGCTGCTGTTGAATCAACCGAAGATCATTCTTTAGGTATCCGCCTAGGCCAGCATATTGCAAAATCTAATATTGCCATCTCGGATATGTTATTAAGATCGCAATCTTTAGAGAGTGGATTAGAGGCTTTATTGAGTCATTCTTCTGCGATTTCGGAGTCAGGTTTTTTTGAACTCTCTGACATTGGTGACGAGGTTGTACGCTTATCATTTCATAGAAATGAAGGTGTAATTCTTAGCAACTATCAGAAAGATGTTGTCTTCACTTCCATTTATAATTGGTTTTCTTTTTTATTTCCTGATGCGAATAAACATATCAAATATTTTTTTGATGCGAGAGCTGTATCGGGAGATGAGCATAAAGAACTACTGGATTGTACTATCTGCAAAAGTGACGATACTTACTTAGAAATATCAAGATCGTTACTGGTTCGAGAAAACCCCTGCGCGAATAAAGTCCTTTTTGATAAAAACATTATTGAGGTTGGTCGGGCTATTGCCAAGCGCAAGCAGCGTCTTGAGCTCTATATTGAGGTTCGTGCTGCCATTGAAGCTTGCTTGTTGCAGCGAAATGCAACGCAGGAAAATGTCGCTCAGCAATTGAATCTAACCATCCGAAATATGCAGCGTCGTTTAAAGGAGGTTGGGGTGACTTATCAATCGATTTTAGATGATAGCCGAGAAGCACTTGCATTGAGTCTGATAAAAGAAAAAAGCATTCCTCTTTATGAGATCTCATTTTTGGTCGGGTTTACAGAGCCTAGTGCTTTTTATAAGGCATTTCGTCGTTGGACGGGCAAGCGTCCTGGTGACTATCGTCAGACGGTATCTGATTTAGAGAAAACGGATAATCCGGAGCATCAATTCAGTAATAAAGAGCTGGGTGAAGTATCGAGAAATTTAGAATCTGCTTAAACCCTAATTTTATTTCAATACTTTTCCCCTTTTGTCAGCCCTTTTTTATCCGTCTTTGTCTACTCTCACTTTTCTGAGTAGGGTTTGTGAAGCCTAGTGAAGCTTCAGGCGCGGTCTAATAACTTTGTTGATGTGGCCAACAAGTGATAGTAATAAAGTGTGCTTGTATCCATGTAAAGCAATTTGGTGCATGCGGTAAAGAGACACATAGACAAGACGCGCAATGCGACCTTCGATCATCATAGAACCGCTACTTAAATTCCCCATTAAACTGCCTACTGTGCTGTATCGACTTAACGATACAAGTGAGCCTTTGTCTCGATAAACAAAATCCGGTGCCGTCTTTCCTGCACGTAATGCTGATAAGACTTTAAGAAGGTGACTTGCTTGCTGGTGAGCTGCTTGAGCACGAGGAGGGACTGCTTTGCCATTTTCTTGAATAAGGAAAGAGCAGTCACCGATGGCGAATATGTCGTCATCAAACGTTGTTTGAAGACTCGCTTTAATCGCCAATTGATTCGCACGGTTGGTTTCAAGCCCTGCAATATTCGCTAAGAAATCAGGTGCTTTAACACCGGCTGCCCATACCTTTAATTTTGCTTTAATCACATCGCCACTTTTTGTGACAAAGCCTTCTTCGGTCACTTCTGTGATCATGGTTTCTGTTAATACACTAACGCCAATTTTTTCGAGTTCACGTTTGGCTGCATTAGAAATGCGTCTTGGTAGGGCAGGTAGTATTTGAGGGCCTGCTTCAATTAACGAAACGTTAAGCTTGTCGGTACTGAATTGACTAGTATCGTAACTAGCGAACGCTTCAGTGGTATTGTAAAGCTCGGCTGATAACTCAACACCAGTAGCGCCTGCACCGACAATAGCAATACTCAGGTCTTCGGAGCTATTACTGCCATTAGCCTTGATGAATTGGTTTAGTAACTTCTGATGGAAAACTTCAGCTTGTTGGCGTGCATCCAAGAAATAGCAGTGCTCAGCAGCGCCTTTGGTTCCAAAATCATTCGTCACACTGCCTAGTGCTATTACTAATTGGCTATAGCTGATTTCACGCTGAGCTAGAATTTCTTCACCGTCATCATAAATAGGCGCTAACTCGATGGTTTTAGCTTCTCTATTGAGACCTTTCATTCTTCCAATATGAAAGTTGAATCCGTGCTTTTTGCCGTGCGCCTGATAATTTAGCTCGTCGATACCAGAATCAAGTGCGCCAGTCGCTACTTCGTGCAGTAGGGGTTTCCATAAATGTGTATGGTTGCTATCCACTAAATGGATTTCAGCCTTATTTTTCTTACCCCATTTATGACCCAGTTGTGTAGCGAGTTCTAAACCGCCTGCGCCGCCGCCAACTATAACTATTTTCTGCACGCTAAAATCCTATGAAAGAGGGAGTTACCCACATTATATCCGACTAACAGGTCAATGTGCGTCACTTTTGTAGATTAAATATTCATGTATGCACAAAGATTTGAATCTGGGTTACAACTTATTAAGTGTCTTTTTGCACATTTGCTGATTTAAAGCTTCTTCTGCACTATAAACGGTGAGACTTATACAGGTGTTTAATAGCGCTTTGAGTCGTGTATTGTAGTCAGAATCATCAATACGAATGAGTGCTAAACTGTATTCGTTATAGAGCACCGCGAGCCTCTGTTCTTTAGAGAGTGCATCTTCAAATAATTCAATTACCGTATCTTCATCGGCGCCGTAAGTCATGCTACCAAGAAATCCGCCAACTCGTTCGATGATGCCAGCCTTAATGCCAGCAAGCATGGCGCTATAAATCGGATGATTGGGGGCATTCTTATGCAACTTTTCAAGTCTGTCTTGTGTTGGGTCTATTAAGCCTGAGCTCGAAGCGGCGCTTGTGGATAATAATTCTAAGCGTCTCATCTTTTGATACAAATCACCCAAGGCTAAAAATTCAAAATCTTTAAATTCAACCACCCAAGGCTGCATCAGGGCATCTATTTCTAAGAATTTAGCTTCTTTGTGTTTTTTTGAAACTAAAAGCGTCGTATGAATTAGCTTTGAATAGAGAGCAGGTAATAAGCCCGCTGGGCCAAGCTCCATGCCAAGTGTGTAGGCTTGTTCAAATTGACCTTGGTAATGCAGACGCCATACTTGCTGAATGGCCTTGGCTAACGGTTGATAGTTATGGTTTAACGTTAATTGAAGTGCGGGGTGGCTATCTGGTTTTCTCGCAAGATCGTTTAACTGTTGCGATAGCTGCGGGTATTTTTCGATGGCATATTTAATCTGTGCGCTATCTGGCCAAGCTAATTGAGTGCCGGCGGACAGAATAGGCCAGTTCTTGGCTAACAAGTCTCCGGAATAATCAAATTGTGGTAACGACTCTGGATAAGGTGCCCAAGTCGAAGTATTTCCTTGTGAGGCATCTAGTTGATTGCTGCCTAGTTGATTAGTGTCTAATTGAGCGGCTGCTAATTGAGAGTCAGCGAACGAAAAAGAGGCAACAGAACAAAGAGTAATAAAGACGGATAAACGCAAGCGCATGGCTTATTTCCTGATATAAAATATGGAGGCATTATAAAAGAAAATACACTTAGTCGTGGGGTTGGATTAAGCCAGATAAGTATATTTACGCCAGACGAAGCGTTTTTAGCCTGTCTGACGACGCATTAAATACATCAATATCTTATTGTTCTATTTAAACGCGGGTCCTACTGGGCGCCCTAATGCTTTTAGTATTTTGGCGAGAGGACAAAAGCCAGTAAACGATGCTTGCAGCATATTGATACCGACAAACGCTGTAAATCCAAGCCAATAAATAGAATGAAGTTGAGAAAGCGCAATGCTTAAAAGAATAAAAGTACCCGCAAGGGCAAAAACTAGGCGGTCAATGTTCATAGGGTAATCCAGTAGTTAATGGTGTTTTTATATCTCTATATTCTTATCTAGTTATATTTAATAGTCAACTATCTTTACCTTTACTAAAATAATGGTCTTAACAGTCGCTTAGTTTCTTCTGGGATCTACTTATTCCCCACGAGGCAAGCTATAATCTTGCCCAAATATTTTTACCAAACTGTGATCCCTGTATTTAATCCAGTATGTAATGGACCGTGTTAACTATGAAAAGCTCTGATATTCGCCAAGCATTTTTGAATTACTTTAATTCTAAAGGCCATGAAATTGTTGCCTCTAGCCCACTTATTCCGGGCAATGACCCAACCTTATTGTTTACCAATGCGGGTATGGTTCAATTTAAAGATGTTTTCTTAGGCCAGGATGATCGTAGTTATACGCGTGCGACGTCTTCACAACGCTGCGTTCGCGCCGGTGGTAAACATAACGATTTAGAAAACGTAGGTTATACCGCACGTCACCATACATTCTTTGAAATGTTGGGTAACTTCAGCTTTGGCGATTACTTTAAGCAAGATGCGATTAAGTTTGCTTGGGAGTTCTTAACCTCTAAAGAGTGGATGAACCTTCCAGAAGAAAAGCTATTAGTTACTGTCTACGCCGATGACCAAGAAGCGTATGACATTTGGCACAAAGAAATGGGCCTAAGCGAAGATAAGATCATTCGCATTGGTGATAATAAAGGTGCTAAGTACGCATCGGATAACTTCTGGTCGATGGGTGATACCGGTCCTTGCGGTCCATGTACTGAAATTTTTTACGATCATGGTGAACATATTTGGGGTGGTAAGCCGGGTACAGCAGAAGAAGATGGCGATCGTTTCATCGAAATCTGGAACGTGGTATTCATGCAAAATAACCGCACCGAAGACGGTGTGATGCATCCTTTACCTAAGCCATCCGTTGATACGGGTATGGGTCTTGAGCGTATCGCTGCGATTATGCAGGGCGTTCATAGCAACTACGAAATCGATTTATTCCAAGCACTATTGAAATCAGCGGCTGAAGTTACGGGCTGCACGGATTTAGAAAATAAATCTTTACGCGTTATTGCTGACCACATTCGTTCAACCAGCTTCTTAGTTGTTGATGGTGTATATCCTTCGAATGAAGGCCGTGGTTATGTATTACGCCGCATCATTCGCCGTGCTGTGCGTCATGGCCACATGCTGGGTGCAAGTATTGGCTTCTTCCACAAGTTGGTTGCTTCTTTAGTTGAGCAGATGGGCGTTGCATATCCTGAGCTGGTTAAGCTGCAGGGGCAGGTAGAAAAAGTATTACGCTTAGAAGAAGAGCAATTTGCTAAGACCCTTGATAAAGGCATGGGCATACTGAACGATGCGATTGACTCTCTAGAGGGCGATACCATTCCAGGGGAAACGGTTTTCAAACTTTATGATACCTACGGTTTCCCAATGGATTTGACCGCCGATGTTGCGCGTGAAAAGAGTTTAAAAATTGATGAAGCGGGTTTTGAAACCGCAATGGATCATCAGCGTGCTACGGCGCGTGCGGCTGGCAACTTCTCTATGAAGGGCGGTGCATCGCTAAACCTTGAAGGTGAAACCACGTTTTTAGGGTATGAAAACTTAGTGAATCAAGGTTCTGTTCAGGGCTTGTTTGTTGATGGTAATAAAGTTGATAGCATCTCTTCTAACAACGGAGCTGGCACTGAAGCTTTGATCGTTTTAGATGAGACGGCTTTTTATGGCGAGTCGGGTGGTCAGGCTGGCGACAGTGGTTTCTTAAAGGCCGACGGTGTTGTTTTCCAAGTGAAAAACACGGTTAAAGAAAGTGGTAATCATGTACACCAGGGTGTTTTGGTGGAAGGCACGGTTAATACCGGTGATAAGCTAACTGCAGAAGTGGATGCTGAAAAGCGTGCGTCTACGGCACTGCATCACTCAGCAACGCACATTTTGCATGCTGCACTACGTGGTTTACTGGGTGAGCACGTTGCGCAAAAAGGTTCATTGGTAACCTATGATAAATTACGTTTTGACTTCTCTCACTTAGAAGCGATGACGAAAGAAGAAATTGCGACGATTGAAAATCGCGTTAACGCAGAGATTCGTGACAACAGTGAAATTACTACACGCTTAATGAACATCGACGATGCTAAAAATAGTGGTGCGATGGCATTATTCGGCGAGAAGTATGACGACGAAGTGCGTGTACTAGCGATGGGTACTGGTGAGGGTGCTGAGCAATTCTCAATTGAGTTATGCGGTGGTACTCACGCTAAGCGCACTGGTGATCTAGGTGTGTTTAAAATTACCTCTGAGGCCAGTGCAGCTGCAGGGGTTCGACGTATTGAAGCGGTTGTTGGTCAAGCGGCATTAGACTTTATCAATGCTGAAGAACAGACATTATTGACCATTGCTCGCTCAGTAAAAGGCAGCAGTGAAAATGTCGGTGAAAAAGTTGAGCTGGTGGTTGCTAAAAACCGTCAGCTAGAAAAAGAATTAGAAGCCTTGAAAGCAAAGCTTGCTAGTTCAGCAGGTTCTGATTTAGCTTCACAAGCGATAGAGGGTAACGGCTTTAAGGTGCTATCTGCTCGCATCGACGGCACCGATGTTCCGACCATGAAAACAACCCTAGACCAGCTTAAAGATAAACTAGGTTCAGCGGTGATTATGTTGGCCGCTGAAACCGAAGGCAAAGTAACCTTGCTTGCGGGTGTTACCAAAGATCTTATCGGTAAGGTAAAAGCCGGTGACATCGTTAAAGAATGTGCACCGTATGTTGATGGTCGTGGTGGCGGTAAACCAGAAATGGCTCAAGCCGGTGGTAAAAATGCTGAAGGTATTCCACAAGCTTTAGAGGCATTTGGTGCCATGGTAGCCAAGCTTTAGAGCTATTTTTAACCTAATATAGATTCGAATCAGAGTCAGACTTAGATTAAATACTGTAAAGTTATTATCTTTAATGTAGCTAAAACACTGAAAGGCGATTGATAATAGAATCAATCGCCTTTTTTTGATTTAGCTTCTTATCTTTTGATTTAATATTAAACAGATTTAGTGTTTAATTGAGCCCCTTTTTTTCTTTAGCTAGTTAAGATCATGGCGTTATACGTACAAAAGTACGGCGGGACTTCGGTAGGCACCGTCGAGCGCATCGAGCATGTCGCTGATAAAGTAAAGTCCTTCCATGATGCTGGTCACCAGATGGTGATTGCAGTCTCTGCAATGAGTGGTGAAACAAATCGTCTTATCGCTCTGGCGGCTGGCATAACAGATAATCCTACTCCACGCGAAATGGATGTCTTAATATCAACAGGCGAACAAGTAACGATTGCTTTATTAGCAATGGCATTACAAAAACGCGGTGTGGGTGCTAAGTCGTTTACCGGTTGGCAAGTAGCGATTAAAACTGATAGCTCACACATGAAAGCCCGTATTGAAGATATCGATACCGCTGCCATTAAAGAGCAATTAGATGCTGGCAACGTTTGTATTGTTGCAGGCTTTCAGGGCGTAGATTGTAATAACAATATTACAACGCTAGGTCGTGGTGGCTCAGATACAACCGGTGTTGCATTGGCCGCCGCCTTAGGTGCTGATGAAGCGCAGATTTATACAGATGTCGATGGTGTGTATACCACCGACCCTCGAGTTGTACCTAATGCTCGTCGCATGGAAAAAGTGACGTTTGAAGAAATGCTAGAAATGGCAAGCTTAGGTTCAAAAATATTACAGATTCGATCAGTCGAATTTGCGGGTAAATATAAAGTACCACTACGTGTACTTTCTAGTTTTGATGATGGCCCAGGCACGCTCATCACAATGGAAGAGGATATCTCTGTGGAAAATCCAGTTATCTCCGGTATCGCGTTTAACCGCGATGAAGCTAAGGTTACTGTTAAGGGCGTACCTGATATTCCAGGTGTGGCTTCTAAGATTTTGTGTCCAATTAGTGATGCAAATGTTGAAGTAGATATGATTGTGCAAAACGTAGCAGAAGACGGTACAACCGACTTTACGTTTACCGTACATAGAAACGACTACGCAAAAGCGTTGGAAGTTTTGAAAAATACAGCTTCTGAACTGGGTGCGCGTAGTGTATCGGGAACCGATGACATCTGTAAGGTGTCTATGGTTGGTGTTGGTATGCGTTCTCATGCAGGCGTTGCTAGCAAAATGTTTAAAGTATTGGCGGATGAATCCATCAATATTCAAGCAATTACAACGTCAGAAATTAAAATCTCTGTTGTTATTGCAGAAAAATACCTAGAACTAGCAGTGCGCGCTTTGCACACAGCGTTTGACCTTGATGCTAAGGTCGAAGCGTAATATCAGGCATTAGTCTGATATATGCTTCAGTAAGGGCCGGAGTGCCCCTACAGCACTAAAAGTTCTGGATTATTCCCTGCTTTTTCTTTCATTTTGCCGTATGTGGGCAATACTTAGGAATAGAGTAGGGAAACTTCTCGTTTAGGTATGTCAAATCGATGTAAATAGACAACACCCTAGAAACAAAGCAGTTCGCACTGTAGTACGCGTACTTTTTTAAGTACTACGAAAGTAAAGATTGGAGAATCTAATGCTAATTTTGACGCGCCGTGTTGGCGAAACACTTATGATTGGTGATGAAGTTACCGTAACCGTTTTAGGGGTTAAGGGTAATCAAGTTCGCATCGGTGTTAATGCCCCGAAAGAAGTATCGGTGCACCGTGAAGAGATCTATCAGCGTATTCAGCGTGAGAAAAATGGTGACGGCGAACCAAGCGGAAACTTCTAACGTATTAATATTTATGAAAAAAATCCAACTTTTTTATAAATAGGACTATGCAAGAGCAAATAATATGGTATTATTTGCGCCGTGTTGAGGAGAGGTGGCTGAGTGGCTGAAAGCGCGCCCCTGCTAAGGGTGTATAGGAGAAATCTTATCGAGGGTTCGAATCCCTCCCTCTCCGCCACTTTAATGTTGTCAAACATTAAAGGGTAAATTAACACACAGTGTGCGCTTGTAGCTCAGCTGGATAGAGTACCTGGCTACGAACCAGGTGGTCGTAGGTTCGACTCCTACCAAGCGCACCATTTATTATTTATTCTGAAATAATAAAACCGTCGTGATAGAAAAGTTTTTGAAATGCGCTTGTAGCTCAGCTGGATAGAGTACCTGGCTACGAACCAGGTGGTCGTAGGTTCGACTCCTACCAAGCGCACCATTTATTACTCCTGTAATAAATTACTTTTCGCCAATAGCAAATTTTGATATGCGCTTGTAGCTCAGCTGGATAGAGTACCTGGCTACGAACCAGGTGGTCGTAGGTTCGACTCCTACCAAGCGCACCATTTTTTCTTCTGTAATATCCCCAAAAAACATATTTTTTAAATGCTAGCTTTCTAATTGCTGATGCTTTCTAGATCTTTGTGATTTTCAGTTCTTTGTCTTTCTAGCCTTTTGTTCTTTCCAGCTCGTATGTTGCCTAGCTTCCTGCTTTTTTAGTTCTCAGCTCTTTCTTTTTTAATTCCAGTTTTGCTACTATTTCTACTATTCTCTTTAAAAGGTAATGTTAGGGTCATGTGGTTAAATTTCTTTTGATAAAAAATTGAATGAAAATCGTTAGGATGAAATGGCCAGATTGTTATGAGGCGTTGTTTGTTAAGCGATTTTTTGTAAAGATAATGTTCAGTTAATGTATCAAAAGGTGTCATAAAACTTGTCAAAAAGATGGTTTTTAAGTACATTGACCACCCTTTTTGTCGATTTAGGGGAGCGTAGTACGCTCAAAAAATGGATAAGTAGATTTATTTAATGAGGATCAGCCGGCATGTCTGAGCTAGTTTCGAGTGGTTTGGAACTGATGGTCTTTGGTATGGGAACAGTATTTACCTTTTTGGTAGTACTCATTTTCGCTACCAACCTGATGTCCATAATAGTAAATAAGTTTGCACCTGAACCCGTTGTTGTTCCACAGGCCGTGGTAACAGCACCGACTCAAGGCGCAGACCCGCAGTTGCTAAAAGTATTAGCAGCAGCAGTAAAAGAGCATCGTGCGCGCCAAAAGTAGTGCACGAATTCGGATCACCTATACGTCAACAACGTTAACGGAAGAAAAGGCCATCACCCATGACCGATTCTAAGAAACCTCTTGGTATCACAGACGTCGTATTACGCGACGCACACCAGTCTATACTGGCTACACGCATGCGCATTGACGACATGCTTCCTATCGCCGAAAAACTTGATCAGGTTGGCTATTGGTCACTTGAATCTTGGGGCGGTGCAACATTTGATTCGTGCATTCGTTTCTTGGGCGAAGACCCTTGGGATCGTATTCGTGAATTCAAGAAAGCGATGCCAAAGACTCCGCATCAGATGCTTCTTCGTGGACAAAACCTGTTGGGTTACCGCCACTACGCAGATGATGTTGTAGAAAAATTCGTTGAACGTGCTGCCGTAAATGGCGTAGACGTGTTCCGCGTATTTGATGCAATGAATGATCCGCGCAACCTTGAAACCGCTTTAAAAGCTGTTAAAAAACAAGGTAAACATGCGCAAGGCACATTGTCTTATACCACTAGCCCAGTACACACTCTGGACTCTTGGGTAGACCTAGCCAAGAAAATTGAAGATATGGGTGCAGACTCTATCGCCATTAAAGATATGGCCGGTGTTCTGACTCCGTATGATGCTTTTGAACTTATCTCTAAGTTAAAAGCACAAACTGATCTAGAAGTTCAATTACACGCTCACGCGACCTCTGGTTTGTCTGATATGACAATCCTGAAAGCCGCTGAAGCGGGCGTTGACCGCGTAGATACTGCTATCTCTTCTATGTCTATGACCTATGGTCATACTGCAACAGAATCTGTTGTAGCGGCATTAAAAGGCACAGGTCGTGATACTAATATCGATCTATTGTTGCTTGAAGAAATCGCTGCTTACTTCCGCGGTGTTCGTAAGAAGTACGCTAAATTTGAAGGCGCTCTACGCGGTACAGATTCTCGTATCCTAGTTGCTCAAGTTCCTGGTGGCATGTTAACGAACATGGAAAACCAGTTAAAAGAGCAAGGCGCATCTGACAAGTTTGACGAAGTATTGGCTGAGATCCCACGTGTACGTGAAGATCTAGGTTTCATTCCTTTGGTAACACCAACCTCTCAAATCGTAGGTACTCAAGCAGTATTGAACGTATTGACGGGCGAGCGTTACAAGTCAATCTCGAAAGAAACTCAAGGCATCTTGAAAGGCGAATACGGCGCAGCACCTTCAGCGATGAACGCTGAATTACAGGCTCGCGTATTAGACGGCGCTGAAGTCATTACGTGTCGCCCAGCGGATTTGATCGATGACGAAATGGATCAAATCATTGCTGACGTTGATAAACTTGCCGCTGAGAAAGGCTTTAAGCTTGCAGCAGACAAGATCGATGACGCACTGACTTACGCTTTGTTCCCTCAGGTCGCTCCTAAGTTCTTGGAAAACCGTGGTAACCCAGACGCATTCGAACCTGCGCCTAAAGGCGAAGAAGAAGATACCTTCACTATCTCAGTTGATGGCAACGAATACGTTGTTAAAGTTGACGATGGTGGTGATGTTACCGAAATGGCTGCCGTTAATGGCGCGCCAATGAGCATGGGTGGCGCAGCTCCAGCAGCAGCGGCTCCTACAGGCGCAGTCGGTGGTGGTGAGCCACAGAAAGCACCTCTTGCGGGTAATATCTGGAAAGTACTTGTTCAGCCAGGCCAAGCCGTTGCTGAAGGTGACGTTGTTGTCATTCTTGAAGCAATGAAAATGGAAACTGAGATTCGTGCACCTAAAGCAGGCACCATTGGTAGTATTACTACGAGTGAAGGCGCTGCGGTTAAGGTTGGCGATACTTTGTATACCATCGCTTAAGGAGCTGATTAATGGAAAGCTTAATTAATCTTTGGCAAGACACGGGTTTTTACCAGTTGACGATTGGCCAATTTGCGATGATTTCAATCGGTTGTTTATTGCTGTTTTTAGCAATTCACCCGAAGTTTCAGTTTGAGCCTTTGCTGTTATTACCAATCGCTATTGGTACTATCTTTGTAAACATTCCTGGTGCAGATTTTTATGCACCGGCTGTTTACGCGGCTGATGGCCACTTAGATAGTCCAGCAGGTTTGCTGTACTACATTTACCATGCAGGTATTGAAACGGGTTTATTCCCGTTGATGATCTTCATGGGTGTAGGCGCAATGACGGATTTTGGTCCGTTATTAGCAAATCCTAAAACATTATTGCTCGGTGCAGCCGCTCAGTTCGGTATCTTTGGTACGGTAGCGGGCGCGGTATTAGCAACGGATGCAGGCTTGATGGATTTCACCATTCAGCAAGCAGCAGCAATTGGTATTATCGGTGGTGCTGATGGCCCAACGTCGATTTTTATCGCTTCTAAGTTAGCCCCTGAACTATTAGGTGCTATTGCGGTAGCTGCTTATTCATATATGGCATTGGTTCCTATGATCCAGCCGCCAATTATGAAGCTGTTCACGACAGAAGCAGAGCGTAAAATGGTTATGGTTCAGGCTCGTGAAGTAAGCCAGTCTGAAAAAATCATGTTCCCAATCGTTGTGCTTGTATTGGTAGCGTTATGCTTACCTTCAGCAGCACCGCTATTAGGTATGTTCTGCTTCGGTAACTTGATGAAAGAATCGGGTGTAGTAGATCGTTTAAGCGATACTGTACAGAATGCTTTGATCAACGTGGTAACCATCTTCTTGGGTCTAGGTGTTGGCTCTAAGATGAGTGCTGATAAATTCTTGAACTTTGATACGCTAAGTATCCTAATTCTTGGTTTGACAGCATTCTGCGTGGGTACAATGGCAGGTGTATTGATGGCCAAAGGCATGAACTTAATCTTTAAAGAAAAAGTGAACCCTTTGATCGGCTCTGCAGGCGTATCGGCAGTACCTATGGCAGCCCGTGTATCGAACAAGGTTGGCCTTGAAGCGAACGGTCAGAACTTCTTATTAATGCACGCAATGGGTCCAAACGTTGCGGGTGTTATTGGTTCGGCAGTAGCAGCAGGCGTAATGATCAGCTTCTTAAGCTAAGTATTAAATTAGCCAAGACGTTAGATGATTAAAAGAACCGGCCTCATAGCAATATGAGAGCCGGTTTTTTTTACTCAAAATTAACCAAAATAAACCAAGATTAATCATCAGTCCCAGTAATCGAGAAAACCCTCTATCTTCACATCTTTACACCAACAATTCCTTCTGCCTTCTACCTTTTTCCTCTCTCCGTGAAGCGAAGCGCCTCCGTGAACTCCGTGGTAAATATCTTAGTCTCTTCCCTTAATCTTCCTACAACTCTAAGTGTCTAGGTGGTAAACACAGAAACTAGCCTCCTAAGCCCAAAAGCCACACACAAAAAAGCCAGCAACAAGGCTGGCTTCAAGTCGAGCTTCAATCAATATCAAATCAGCACAATCAGCACAATCAGCTAATCTTCCCTGTAACCCGAGCGCGTTTAGATCCCACTTCAACCGCTGCTTTATTGGCTGCCGCTTTCTCTTCCAAATGCGTATCGACTAAATTCTTAACCGCAATAATCAACCCCATCGCCACAAAAGCTCCAGGAGGTAAAATAGCAAACAAGAAATCAGGGTAATCTTCAAAAATAACAATCTTCCAATTCACCGCCATTTCACCAAAGATCAAATCCATATTGGTAAAGAGCGTGCCTTGGCCAATGACTTCACGAATAACTCCTAGCAGTATTAAGACAACCGTAAAACCAAGGCCCATGGTTAAGCCATCAACCGCTGAAGGAATCACACCGTTCTTACAAGCAAACGCATCAGCACGGCCTAAAATAGCGCAGTTCGTTACGATAAGCGGAATGAAGATACCAAGAATCTGATACAGCTCATACGTTAACGCCTGCATCACTAGCTCGGTCACGGTTACGAATGAAGCAATGATCATAACGAACGCTGGTAAACGAACTGCGTCAGCAACGTGGTTACGAATCAGCGAGACCGCAATATTAGAGCCGACTAATACTAAAATAGTCGCTAAGCCCAAGCCGATGGCATTCACGACGGTTCCTGTTACCGCCAATAACGGACAAAGGCCTAATAACTGAACGAGGGCAGGGTTATTTTTCCACAGACCGTCTAATGAGATCTCTTGTAAAGATTTATTCGCCATGTGCAGTAACCTCTTGCTTGGTTTCGTTAGATCGCTCGACGATATCCTTGCCATGCTTCTGGAAGAAGTTAAGCGCTAAGCGAACAGAGCGAACAACAGCTCTAGGAGTAATGGTTGCGCCAGTGAATTGATCAAATTCACCACCGTCTTTTTTGACTGCCCATCTATCTTCTTTTGGCTCAGTCAAAGACAAGCCTGAAAACTGAAGAATCCAAGGATGCTTTTTCGCTTCAACCTTGTCACCTAAGCCTGGGGTTTCTTTATGATTAACGACTCGAACACCGGCCAGGCTGCCATCGAGTTTAATGCCGACAATCATATCGATATTGGCGGTATAACCATCAGGAGCCGTTACCGGTAAAATGACGGTATGTGCTTTGCCATCTTTACGAGCGATGTAAGCAACGGCGTCGTCGGCGATAGGGCCTAATAAACGAACATTTAGCTCACTATGAATACCATCGTATGCAAGGGCGACGGTATCGTTTAATAAATCGTTATCGTATTCTGATTCCGGCACAATCTCGTGCAGCGCTTTGGTTTGAGCAATCTGAATATTTTTTTCGATACTGTCTTTGGTCGCCACTTGAGCGATACCAATAGAGCCAGCAGTCACAATGGCAAATAAGCCAAGGCCGATTGCATTTTTACGAATGGATAAAAGCAGTTCGTTCATGATCAACCCTCCTTACTGGTGCTATCGGTTGTTGAAGTATCAGGCTTGGCGGGCATGCCACGCTTCGCTTTTTCGTGGCCATACGTTCTTGGCTGGGTATACGTATCGATCAACGGTGCGGCAAAGTTCATTAGCAATACGGCAAACGCCACCGCATCAGGGTAAGCACCCCAAGTACGAATCACAAAAATTAAAATACCAATGCCTGCCCCGTAGATGATCTTACCCAGTGGTGTTGTTGAAGCGGTCACCGGATCGGTGGCAATAAAGAACGCTCCAAGCATTGTCGCACCAGTGAATATGTGCAGCGACCAAGGCACGTATAAATCAGCATCCCAGCCAAAAATAACCGAACAAGTACCCAGCGCGGCTAAAAGGCTAAACGGAATATGCCAAGTAAAAATACGCAAGGCTAATAGGGCTAAGCCGCCCAATAGAAACGCGATATTAACGAACTCCCAGCCACCCGCGAACCAGTTATTGGCCGAACCGCCAGAAGCTGCGCCAGCAACATCGCTAGAAAATAATGGGTTTTGTAAGAATCTCTACAGCTGTTTCATTTTTAGCTAAATGCTTATAAGTATCTAACGGCGTAGCGCCAGTGAACGCATCCGATAAACCTGCAGTTCCAGAAAAGATAACACTCAAGCTATCGGTAAAAGGAATCGTTTCTGCGCCACTCATAAAATAAGGCACTGCCCAGTTTGTCGTCATTTGTACCGGAAAAGAGATTAGGACTAAGGCATAACCGACCATGGCAGGGTTAAATGGATTATTACCCAAGCCACCGTATAGATGCTTTGCAAAAATCATCGCAAAACTCACCGCAACCACCGTGACCCACCAAGGTGCGAGAGGGGGTAAAGCAATACCCAATAAAACCGCGGTTAATAGTGCACTGTTATCTTTTAAGAAAAAGCTAATAGGGCGCTTACGAATTTTTAAAATAAGCGCTTCGCATGCCAATGCCGTAACACTGGCCAGTGCGATATTAATTAACGTACCCCAGCCAAAGAAATAGGTCAGTGCAATAATACCTGGCACCGTCGCTAAAATAACCAGCAGCATAATGCGGCTAGTGGTATTGCCACCATGGGTATGAGGAGAAGTGATCTTCACAAAGCCTGAATTAGAAAGAGCCATCTTATGCACCTGCCTTATCAAACTGAGCTAATTCTTCTTCCAGCTCTTTTAATTTTTGCATTTGTTTATCTAAGCCTTTTTGTAATGCTGGCAAGGTTTCAGAACCTTGCTCTTGGGCTAGCTCGAATCGTTGTTTGGTTTTATCAATACGATCTTGCTGAGCGCGTAATTTCTTTTCGATATCGTCGCGCGTGATTTCTTTTTTCACCACGGGTGCAGACTTCTTCGCTTCTGCAAGTTGCAGTGCTAATAACTTCACTTTATCGCGACGGGTAGCGACTGCTTTTTCAAAGACTTCCATATTTTCAATGGGCGCTGCAATAGGCGCTTCAGTATCGCCATTGTTTTCAGTCGCCGCAGCCGCTTTGAGTTCGGCTACTTTATCCATCGACTTCTTCAAGCCAGCTTGCGCCGCGTCTAATTGCTTTTGCAGTTTGTCTAAATCAACAGGCTCAGGCTTGACTGCCGCTTGAGTGGGAGAAGATTCGTCTGGGTTTGAATCGCCATTTTTAGCAGCGTCTTCGGCTGCTTTGGCGGCCGCTGCCTTTTTCGCAGCTTGGGCTTTTTCAGCCGCGGCTGCACGGGCTTGGCGTTTCGCTTCTTTCTCGGCGGCTTCACGATCTAAACGATCTTGGCGCGCTTCAAAGCGAATTTTAGAGCGATTCGATTTATCTTGAGCAGCACGCTCTTCTTTAATCGCACCTTTGGTATGACGGTAATACTGCACCAGAGGAATCTGGCTTGGGCAAACATAAGAACACGCCCCGCATTCAATACAGTCAGCAATGTTATGTTGCTCGGCTTTATCTAACTCACCCGACTTACTGAACCAATACAGCTGCTGAGGTAGTAAATCGGCTGGGCAAGCCTCTGTGCATAAGCCACAACGAATACAGGCAGAAGCAACATCGTTTGCCGGAAGTTCTTTTTGGCTCGGCGCTAAAATGCAGTTGCTCGATTTTAAAATAGGCAGCTCATCACTGCTAAGCGTAAAGCCCATCATTGGGCCACCCATAATGATGCGAGGTTTCGCGCTAGAAGCTGCACTGTTATCAGAGCCCGCGCCAATAGAATGCCAAAACTTCTGGAACAAACTTTTTTCTTGTTTAAAGCCTGCAAAGTCTAATAGGTGTTTTACTGGAGTACCGATTAATACTTCCACATTCTGTGGTTGCTCAATCGACTCACCGGTAATGGTAGTTATGCGAGAGATTAACGGCTTGCCTTCGGCGACTGCGCGATAAACCGCTTCACAAGTCCCTACGTTCTGACAAACAATACCAATCTCAGCAGGAATACCACCACTGGGTACTTCTTTACCGGTTAAAATTTCGATTAACTGTTTTTCGCCACCAGAAGGGTATTTGGTGGGAATAGTAACAACGCTAATAAAGTGCTCACCATGAACGTGATGAAGCGCTTCTTTCATCGCCTTAATCGCTGCAGGCTTATTATCTTCAATTCCGATTAAGCAATGATTGGCCGCAGTAAGCTTTAATAAAATTTGAATGCCACGCATTGTTTCTAATGCGCGTTCTTGCATCAACATATCATCGGCGGTGATATACGGCTCACACTCCGCACCATTGATGATTAAGGTTTCAATGTTCTTACCGTTAACCGCCATTTTTACCGAAGTAGGAAAGCCTGCGCCGCCCAAACCGGTGATGCCACAGTCGCGAATACGGTTAATTAAAACCTCGTTATCGGCCTCTAAATAATCAGCAATGGCACGAGAACCGTTAGCGATTTCTTCTAGCCAAGTATCTTGACCATCGCTATCAATAATGACGCAAGTGCCTTGAAGGCCCGAACTATGAGGTAACTCACGCTGTTCTATCGCTACGATCTTGCCAGAGGTAGGCGCATGAATCGCCGCACTAACAAAGCCTTTAGGCTGAGCAATTAACTGACCTTTTAATACACGATCGCCCACAGCAACAATCACATCGGCGGGTGCACCAATGTGCTGGCCAACAGGTACTATCAACTGCGACGGTAATGGCAATGCAGTAATCGGTGTTTGAGTCGACTGATGCTTATTTTCTTGAGGGTGAATACCACCGCTAAAAGAGTGCAAAGTAATTGGTTGCATTAGTGCACTTCCTTTTCATGAGGTGTTTCATGGGGTGTTTCGTGTGGCTTCTCTGTCGTCGCAATTAGATCTTCAGGTTTATCCCAGTGCCAATTTTGTAACGTTGTTGCAATCGGCACCATATCAATACAATCGACAGGGCAAGGCTCTACGCATAAATCACAGCCCGTGCACTCATCAGTAATAACCGTATGCATTTGTTTGGCGGCGCCCATAATGGCATCAATAGGGCAGGCCTGAATGCACTTAGTACAACCAATGCATTCATCTTCGCGAATTATGGCCACCATAGGCACATCTTTCTCAGCGCCATGTTCAGCATCAAGTGGCTCTGGTTCAACACCTAATAAATCGGCCAGAGCAATAATGGTGCTTTCACCACCAGGAGGGCATTTATTGATTTTTTCGCCAGCGGCAATTGCCTCGGCGTAAGGCTTACAGCCAGGATAAGAACACTGTCCACATTGAGTTTGTGGCAGCAAATGGTCAATTTGGTCGACAATAGGATTGCCTTCCACTTTAAAGCGAACCGCTGCAAACCCTAAAATAGCACCAAAAATAATGGCAAGCGTCGCCAACAGCACAATGGCAATTAAAATAGAACTCATTATTAAATGCTCACCAATCCAGTAAAGCCTAAAAAGGCTAACGACATTAAACCTGCTGTTACCATCGCAATCGCAGAACCTTGAAACGGCTTAGGCACATCTGCAACGGTGATACGTTCACGCATTGCCGCAAAAAGAACCATAACCAAAGAAAAACCAACGGCCGCGCCAAAACCATAAAGAATGGATTCAACAAAGCTGTTATCACGCTTAATGTTTAACAAGGCAACGCCCAGTACTGCACAGTTAGTCGTGATTAGCGGTAAGAAAATTCCCAATACTCGATATAATAATGGGCTAGTTTTGCGAATGGCCATCTCGGTAAAGCCAACCACCACCGCAATCACCATAATAAAACTGATGGTACGCAAATATTCCAACTCTAAAGGAATCAGTAAGTAGGTATAAACCAAATAGCTGCACACAGAAGCCAAGGTTAAAACAAACGTTGTTGCGGCTGACATGCCTATCGCGGTTTCTAACTTATTTGAAACCCCCATAAAAGGGCATAAACCTAAAAACTGAACCAGTACAAAGTTGTTCACTAATATCGTACTGACCAAAATTAATAAATAATCGGTCATAATCTGATGCTCACTCTCGTCTTGGTGAAACTTAACGGTTGGCTGTGGATTGTATAAAAAATAAACACAGCTGGAAATTCGGCGCCTTATTATCCCAAATAGGCGTTATTTCTTTCAAGCATGTTTTTCAATATTTTAAGCTCATTTTGTTATATGTATAGCGCTAGTTAGCTTACTTCCTTTAAATAGCTCTATATCTGCTTTAAATAGCTCCATATCCGTGCAAAAACTCGTATACAATGTCGGCATTTGCACCCTAGCGTTCATCTTTGGCATTCATCTTTGCATGTAGGTAATCTATGACTGATATTCTTTTAACTCAGACAAGCATTGAAGAGGCGTTATCGTCTTATCAAGATCCTTACTTAAATACAGACCTTGTCAGCTTTGGTGCTGTACAAAAAATAGATATACAAGGCAGTAAGGTCACTGTCGATATTCACCTGCCATACCCCTCTGATTTTGTAAAAGGCGGCACAGAAGAAATTCTTAAAGTAATGGTCGGTAATGTAGAAGGCGTAGAAAGCGTCGACATTAACATCAGCTGGGAAGTCAGCGCGCACAAATCACAAAATACCGTTGAAGCCATTAGTAAAGTAAAAAACATCATTGCAGTAGCATCCGGTAAAGGCGGCGTAGGTAAATCCACAACCTCCGTTAACCTTGCGATATCACTCGCTAAAGACGGTGCAAAAGTTGGGCTGCTAGACGCCGACATTTATGGCCCAAGCCAAGGTCTATTAATGGGCGTTGCAGAAGGCACCCGCCCAGCGACCATCGACAATAAATGGTTTGTCCCTGTCGAAGCGCATGGCGTAAAAACCATGTCGATGGCCTACCTGACCACCGATGACACACCCATGGTATGGCGTGGCCCAATGGTGTCTGGCGCATTAATGCAAATACTGACCCAAACCGCTTGGGGCGAACTGGACTATCTAATCATCGATATGCCACCGGGTACGGGCGACATTCAACTGACCCTTTCGCAAAAATTCCCAGTGGCCGGTTCTGTGATTGTTACCACCCCGCAAGATATTGCGTTATTGGATGCGAAAAAAGGCATCGAAATGTTCCGTAAAGTGAACATTCCAGTATTGGGTATTATCGAAAACATGAGCATGCACATCTGCTCAAACTGCGGCCATGCTGAACACATCTTTGGTGAAAACGGTGGACAAAAAATTGCCGATCAATACGATACACAATTACTAGGCGCTTTACCGTTATCGAAGTTTATTCGCGAACAAAGCGATGCAGGAACGCCGGTCGTGGTTGAACAAGAAAATAGCGATGTCGCCCTAATGTATCGTAACCTTGCCCGCAATGTCGCCGTAGCCTTAGCAAAACGAACGGCAAACGACCAACAAATTCCAAATATTAGTATTTCAGACGACTAGCTCGCTGGCTTTAAATTAAAAGAAGGAAGATCCCATGCGCTTAAGTGATGGTGATATTGAACAAAGAATCGAACAAGGTTCAATCAAAATAGAACCTGCTCCAGCGCCAGAATCGATAGCAGGTATTAGCGTCGACTTACGGTTGGCGAATAGCTTTCGCGTATTTAGCAATAATACCGTTACGCACCTAGATTTATCGGGCGAACGCGAACAACTTACGCGCGACATGGTGCGTATTATGAGTAAAGAAATTATCGTAGAAGACGACGAGCCTTTCTTTATTCACCCAGGTGAATTAGTACTAGGCGCAACATTAGAATCGGTAACCATTCCTGATGACCTAGTGGGTTGGTTAGACGGCCGCAGTTCATTAGCAAGACTTGGTTTAATGGTTCACGTAACCGCAGGCCGAATCGACCCTGGCTGGGAAGGACAGATCGTATTAGAGTTTTTTAATAACGGTAAACTGCCATTAGCATTGCGCCCAGAAATGGTGATATGTGCCATGTCTTTTGAAACCTTATCTAGCCCAGCACTTCGCCCTTATAACAAACGCGTAGATGCAAAATACAAAGGCCAAAAAGGCGCTGTGTTTAGCCGTATTGCTAACGATTAAATCTGCTTTATAGCGCTCTCTAATTTTCTATATTGTAAGATTATCGAGAGGGCTGTTGGTGCCAGCGAAATGCTGGCCTATCACATGAGTGTAAA
>CAWKOX010000034.1:0-6844 GCA_963851095.1 uncultured Gammaproteobacteria bacterium
TAAAAATCCGTTAAATCGTTTATTAATAGCGGGTTATAAACCGCTATTAACCTTGGTGCTTAAATTTCCTAAAACAACATTATTAACCGCCTTCGTGATTGTCATCGCTACCTCATATCCTGCCAGTAAAATCGGAAGTGAGTTTATGCCCGATTTAGACGAAGGGGATTTAATGTATATGCCCACTACGTATGCGGCATTATCGGTGGGTAAAGCGCGTGAAGTATTGCAGCAAACCGATAAGTTGATTGCCACTGTGCCTGAAGTTGAGCATGTGTTTGGCAAAATTGGCCGCGCCGATACCGCGACCGACTCAGCACCGCTGACCATGATAGAAACCTTCATTAAACTCAAACCGAAAGATCAATGGCGTGAAGGGTTAACCAGCCAAGATTTACGCAACGAGTTTGATCATTTAATACAATTCCCTGGTTTAACCAATGCCTGGGTGATGCCGATTAAAACCCGCATTGATATGTTAGCAACGGGCATTAAAACCCCGGTGGGCATTAAGGTATCTGGCCCAGACTTGAATGTGATTCAAAACATTGGTCAGCAGTTAGAGCAGATCTTGGGTGATGTGAAAGGCACAGCGTCGGTGTACTCAGAGCGCGTAGCGGGTGGACGTTATATTAAAATTGATATCAACCGTCGCCAAGCGGCGCAATATGGTATGAGTATTAAAGACGTGCAGCAGGTTATTAGCAGCGCAATTGGCGGCATGAATATTTCTGAATCGGTCGAAGGGGATAAACGTTATCCGATTAATTTACGCTATCCACAACACTATCGTGATTCACCAGAAAAACTTCAACGCTTGCCAATCGTTACCGATTTGCTAACTAAAGGTGGTCATAACATTACCTTGGGTGATGTCGCTGATATTCGTATTGAAGATGGCCCGCCGATGATTAAGAGTGAAAATGCGCGTCTCAATGGTTGGACCTATATCGATATTGAAACCAGCGGTGAAAACGCTATTGATATTGGTAGTTATGTTGCCAATGCAAAGCATGTCTTGGCAGCAAAGATCGACAGCGGCGAGTTTAATTTACCCACCGGTTACGCCCTGCGTTGGGCGGGGCAATATGAATATATGCAACGGGCAAAAGAAAAGCTCAGTTATGTGGTGCCACTCACTCTCGGCATTATTGTTTTGTTGCTGTATCTAAATTTCCGCAATACCCGCGACGTTGCCTTAATTCTATTAACCTTACCGATGGGCTTGGTCGGTGGAATTTTAATGATGCTCTATTATCAATTTAATTTCTCTGTCGCAGTCGGGGTTGGTTTTATCGCTTTGGCGGGTGTTGCAGCAGAAACTGGAGTGATTATGCTGCAGTATCTTAAACAAGCGATGCTGGATCATGAATTGTCAGACAACCAATTGTTGGGGAATCGGTCTGAGAACCCACAAGTATTGCAGAAGATCGTGCTACAGAAGGTCGTACTAGAAGGAGCGCTGCACAGAGTACGCCCGGTGATGATGACAGCATTAGCCACTATCGCAGGTCTAGTGCCTGTTATGTACGGCTCAGGCGTTGGCTCGGAGGTAATGAGCCGCATTGCAGCCCCAATGTTGGGTGGAATGATCAGTGTGGTGATACTGACTTTGCTGGTACTACCTGTTGCTTATTTCCAGACGGTGTCATGGCTTAAGCGCTAAAATAGTAAGCGTGGAATGCAGAGAATTGACTCTTTAGGCATTATCGTCGAGATATGCCTAAAGAGTAATAGGTTGACCTTAACTTACCATTAATTGTATTGTGTACAATATAGTTTGAGGCAATACTTATTTGAGGCAATTCTGATATGAAATATTTGATTAACAAAGGGCTCGCGGTTCTCTTATTCTCGGTAGGAAGTACCTTAACGGCCGTTGCGTCTCCAGACGAGGTGTTATTGGAGCCTGGTAAACTTCCTGTTACAAGTGAAACGTTTACCTGCATACGTGACATGACGAAAGTGCGTGGCTTTTATGTGGATAATTTAAAAGGGGATCTTGAGGCTACTCTAGCCGTAGCGAACTCTAAAACAGGCGGTATTTATCCCCCTGGATCTGTAGTCCAGCTCGTGCCTGGTGAAGTGATGGTTAAACATGAAGTTGGTTATAGCCCTGTAACTAAAGACTGGGAGTTCTTTGAGCTGGATGTTTCGGAAGAAGGATCTGAAATCAGAAAGCGTGGCTTTGCTGATGTCGTGAACCGCTTTGGTGGTAACTGTTTTGCTTGTCACATTCAAGCTAAGCCTCAGTGGGATATGGTCTGTGAAGATACCCACGGTTGTGAAACCATTCCAATCACCAAAGAAGTGATTGATTTAATTCAACGAACCGATCCACGCTGCAGCGATAACGAAGAACTTACCGCAGGTGAATCTTATGAATTGTTTAAGCTTAAATTGAAAGTCGGTGTTGGTAGTGCAATCGGTACTGTTAAAGAGATGATGTAGTGTAAGTATTCAATGGTTATTAAGAGGGTGACTTAAACTTATCGAGCCACTCTTTTGGCGATAGCCCTGTTTTCTTTCGGAACACACGGGCTAGTGCAGACCCATTGTCATAGCCAACTTCATTGGCAACCAGTCCTACTGATTTGTTCTCTTTTAATAATCCCTGTGCAATAAATAATCGCCAGTCGGTGATGTAATCCCCTGGAGGCTGGCCGACGATTTCTTTAAATAACTCAGCAAACTTTGATCGTGACATAGCCGCTAAACTCGACAGAGAGTCTAAGCTCCAATTCTCCTCTGGACGTTCGTGAATCTTAGTCATCACCTTGCTAAGCTGGGGGTGAGATAAGCCCGCAAGCATGCCGTGTGCAACAGCCCCATTTTCTAACACTTGCCGTAATACTTGAATCAGAAATATATCACTCAGGCGATCAATCATTGGCTGACGACCGCAGCGTTCATTAAAGGCTTCTTCAAATAACCAATTAGCGGTTTGTCCTAGGTATTGTGACTCTTCAATATCAAAGTGCAAAAACTTGGGTAATGCGCTGGCAAGTGGATTGTTAAAGCCATCATTGTAATGAATGCTGGCGCATACCATCTCTGCTTGATCAGATTCGTTAGAAATAATTCTATGCGGGGTCGCCTGAGGAAAGAAAATAACGGTAGGACGTTCAAAAACAGTCTTTTCCCCATGGGCATCGATTAGGGTGAGTTTTCCTGATTTGAGCAAGTGCAGATGACCTTCACTCTTATCAGCTTCGCCAAAGGGATGTATACCACATAGGTTGCCACTAAAGAAAACCTGAGCATTCATTGAAAAACGAATAAGTATTTCGGATAAGCGATCCATCAGATGCCTCTATGTAACGTTATTTTGTTGCTAATGATCCATTTGGGGACGATTTGACTCAAAGTCTGGACTATATCATCCCATTAAAACTCAATAAACCCGTAATCTAGCTTCACTGCCAAACATAACTGGCTCTTTGTTAAATCAAGTGGAGTAATACCTATGACCCTTTCCCGTGCAATTAAATCCGTTTTTGCTGTTAGCACTCTCGCGTTAAGCAGTATTGCTTTCGCGGCCGATATCGATATGAGTGCAGATGACAATGATATCGCTATTGGTGGATATGACACTGTTTCATATTTTACCGATAGCAAGCCAACTTTGGGGAGTGCGAAATATACAGCCACTTATAAGAACGCTATCTATCAGTTCTCTAGTGCTGAAAACCGCGATACCTTTCGTGCAAACCCAGAATATTATGCGCCTCAATACGGCGGTTTCTGTGCAATGGGTGTTGCGTTAGAGAAGAAGCTAACGGTTGATCCTACTGCTTGGTACATCGAAAGTAATAAGTTGTATTTAAACCTCAACAAAGCCGTACAGAAAAAATGGCTTTCAGACGTACCGGGTTACATAGAAACTTCAGAGCATAACTGGCCTGAAATTAAAAACCAAAATGCCGCCATTCTAAACGAAGGCTAATTTCTCAAAATGATCAGTAGAGGAGCGAGAACATGAATAAAAAACTTATTGCTAATGCTGCTTTACTGGCTGTGTTAGCAGCCGGTACAGCAGTTCCTGCACACGCCGCAGGAAAAGAAAAATGTTATGGCGTCGCAGCAGCGGGTCAAAATGATTGTGCAAACTTAGCAGGAACTCACTCGTGCGCAGGTCAATCAACGGTTGATAACGATCCTGGCGAGTGGAAAATCGTTGCTAAAGGAACGTGTCTTGAATTAGGCGGATTAACAAAGTCAGAAGCAAAGCGTCAATACAACGCGGATAAGTAGCTTCAGAAAAAGTTAAGTCGCATAAGAAGTGAAACATTTGAAGAGAGGCCAATACCAGTGAAGACGATTACTGAATTTAGATCTGAAAATAAAGTGGCTATCGGCGTTGGTTTACGCCATCCACATTATGCTGATGTATTGGCCCCGTCTTTAAATGCTGCAACAAATGATTCAATGAAGGTTGATTTTGTTGAAGTACATTCTGAGAATTTTTTTGCTCAAGGCGGCGCAAGCCGTGCATTGATTAAAGAAGTAGCAGAGAAATACCCTATCAGTTTGCACAGTACCGCATTAGGTTTAGGCTCAAAAGCCAGTATTTCAGGTGGTTATTTAGAATCCTTGAAGGAGTTAGCAAACGTCGTAGATCCCTTCTTAATGTCAGACCATGCTGCATTCTCTTGGAGTGAACTCGATGGAAAATCTGTGCATGCGGGTGATTTATTACCAATTGTATTTAATGAAAAAAATCTGAAAAATATGGCGAATAATATTGATGCTGTGCAGCAATTAACTGGGCAAAGACTTTTAATTGAAAACTTGTCTGCCTATTTACAACCCAAAAACTCAGCACTCGCTGAAACCGAGTTTCTAGTTAGATTAACGGAGCTGACTCAGTGTGGTTTATTAATCGATCTAAATAATTTAGTTGTTAATGCTAATAACTTTTCTGATGTATCAGCATACGATTATGCTCAGGATTGGTTACTACAAATACCGACACATGTTGTTGGCGAAATCCATTTGGCTGGTTTTACCCCTGTCGCTGAAGGCGAGCTTGCCATCGATGACCATAGTCAACCTGTGAGTGAAATCGGTTGGCAGCTATATCAATCGGCATTACAACGCTTTGGCGCAGTGCCGACGTTAATAGAATGGGACAATAACTTACCCAGCTGGCATGAATTATTAGTAGAAGCACATAAAGCCCGCTTGGTTGCTGAGTCGGTGATTTCTAATGAATGAGCAGCGACAATTAGTTAGCGCAATTTTCAATGAAAACTCTAGTCCTGATGAAAGCTCTGATTTTGATGAAAGCTATAGCTTCGATGAAAAAGGCTTGGCAATTTATCGAAGAAATTTGCAGGCCAGTGCCATGCGTGCTCTGCAAATTAGTTATCCAACGGTATTAAAGCTGGTTGGTGACGATTTGTTCACTCATGCGGCGAAACAACTGTTGAAAGTAGAGCTTCCTAATTCCGGTGATTGGGGGTTATGGGGGGAAGGCTTTCCACAGCTATTAAAGACTTTGCCAGCATTGCACGATTTTCCTTCTGTTATTGATATTGCTCGTCTTGATTTTTTAATGCATCTCCAGGGCCGAGAGAAGGATGCTTGTATAGATATGACTTCGATGACACTGCTTGCGGAATGTGAATTGGATCAGCTTTGGCTGGTATTGAATCCTGCCATTAGAATCCTAGAGTCGGATTATCCCATTATTGAAATCTATAAAGCTAATAATCAGTCTGATCATGCAGAAAAATACCTCCATAAAGCGCAGCAAAAATTAGCCAATAATATAGGCCAAAGTTGTTTGATTTATCGTCCACAATTTAAACCTCTTGTACGCGCACTTGATTCGGCTGAATTAAATTGGCTTAGATTAATACAGCAGGGAAAGAGCATTGGACAAACCTTGGATGCATTGCTTATACAGGATCAAGAATTCTCCTTAGAGAGCTGGTTACCGTTAGCGATTCAACAAAATTTAATTTTAAGCCTACAGAAATGTTAGAAAATATTTAATACTAATGATGAGGAATATATTATGAATAACTATGTTAAAAAAGCAGAGCGATTAGGGAAAGTATACTTTGCTTTTATCAATAAATTAAATTTACTTCAACCATTAGCGCTATTAGCCGCACGATTTTATGTCGGCTGGGTATTTTTCGTGTCGGGATTGACGAAGTTGCGTGACTGGGAAAGTACTCTATTTTTATTTGAAGAAGAATACGCCGTTCCCTTTATTAACTTTGAACTTGCTGCTTGGCTTGGTACGGCGGGAGAATTAATACTGCCGGTATTATTGGTGCTTGGGCTGGGTGGACGTTTTGCCGCTGCAGGTCTTTCTATTGTAAATATCGTTGCTGTTGTGAGTTTGGAAACCATAGCGCCTGCTGCATTTACTTTACATGTTCTTTGGGGTGTATTACTAGCACAGATCGTTTTATGGGGCCCTGGTGCTGTTTCTATCGATAGACTGCTAAAGCGTAAATTCTTAAGTTAACGAACAATAGAATTTGATATTAGAGTTTGATACCTGAAAAATTTAATGACTAAACTAGATTTTCTTGTAAGAAATCGATTAATAGTCCTACTTTACTCGCAAGTTATGCATTTTGCGGGTAAAGCGCCCAGATGCCATCTTGCTCTCTTTGTTGGTTCTTCGTAGTAAATAATCGTGTATTTATCAGTCGTTCATTCATAAGCTCGACTATGCTTTGTTCATAACTCCCTAAGAAGCTAGTAGATAGTTTAAGCGTATGGTTAAAGAATACAGCCCTGTCAAATCAGCTGTTACCGCGTCGCAGGTCGCGGGAGAGCTTTATCGCGCCAGTTTAATTGCTCGGCAATTATCACTGGCGGC
>CAWKOX010000035.1:0-81278 GCA_963851095.1 uncultured Gammaproteobacteria bacterium
GTTGGAAGTTTAATAGTGCTTCCAAACGGCCTTGAGCAATTTCTGGTTGGTAAGGTGTATAAGCGGTGTACCAACCTGGATTTTCCAATACGTTGCGCAAAATAACGGGCGGAACGATGGTGTCGTTGTAACCCATGCCAATGTAGCTTTTGAAAACCTTGTTCTGGTCTGCAAGAGTGCGCAGATAATTAATGGCTTCGAATTCTGTGCGAGCATCTTTGATGTCTAAAAATTCTTCGCGCAGAATGTCAGAAGGAACGATCTGGGTAGAAAGGTCTTCTAAACTTGTCGCGCCAACGGCTTTTAATAAGGCGTTTTCTTCGCTTGCATCAGGACCAATGTGACGACCAATAAAGTTGTCGCGCTGTTCCAGTTGTACCAGGGTTTGTGTGCTCATGGGCTTGCTCGTAATATGCTATAAAGTGTACGAAAGTTAGGGTATGAACGAAAAAAATTCACATATAAAAAAGCCCCGATACTTCTTATGTTGAAACAGCAGGGCTTAGTTTGCTAATTAGTCACACTTTGCAGCGTATTCATCAGCGGTCATTAGAGTATCTAATACGTTTGCATCAACAGGTTCCATACGGAAGAACCAAGCATCGCCATATGGGTCTTCGTTGGCTGTTTCTGGTGCGTCGACTAATGCTTCGTTTACCGCAACAATTTTGCCGGCGATCGGTGCGTATACGTCAGAAGCCGCTTTAACAGATTCCACAACTGCGATGTCTTGATCAGCTTCTACTTCATCGCCAACTTCTGGCAATTCAATAAATACGACGTCACCAAGGGCTGCTTGTGCGAAGTCAGTGATGCCAACCGTGATGGTGCCGTCTTCTTCTTTACGTAGCCATTCGTGAGATTCAACGTATTTTAATTCTGCTGGGATATTGCTCATTTTAATATTCTCTCAATCTAAATTTTAAAATTTTTCTAATTCTAGAAACCGTTATTCGAAAACTTTTTTGCCGTTACGAACGAATGGCATTTTTACAATGCGGGCTGGAATTAACTTGCCACGCATTTCGATATTGCATTCGCTGCCTGCACCGCGCGGTACACGGGCCATTGCGATAGAATGCTGTAACGTTGGAGAGAAAGTACCACTGGTAATCTCTCCTTCACAAGAGACGCCTTCGCCAAGACCTTCAACAACCACTTTCTGGTGTGAACGCATCACGCCACGAGTTTCTAAAACAATACCGACTAGCTTAGTTGTTAAACCATCGGCTTTTTGTGCTTCTAATGCTTTACGGCCAATAAAGTCACGATCTGATGGTTCCCAAGCGATGGTCCAGCCCATGCCTGCATCCAATGGCGATACTGAATCGTCCATCTCGTTACCGTATAAGTTCATGCCGGCTTCTAAGCGCAAGGTATCACGTGCGCCTAAACCTGCAGGTGCAACACCTGCGGCTAATAATGCTTGCCAAAAATCAACGACTTCGTCTGCTGGTACGATGACTTCTAAGCCGTCTTCACCGGTATAACCGGTGCGTGCGTAGAACCATTCGCCGTCAGGCAAACCTTGGAATATGTTTAATGAGTCAATCAAGTCGGCTTGTTCAGCGCGTACTTGCTTCACTTTTGCGATCGCGTTCGGGCCTTGAACGGCCACCATGGCAAGTTCAGAGCGTTCGGTTAGTGTCGCGTCGAAGCCTTCAATTTGCTTGGTCATCCAAGCCAAATCTTTTTCACGGGTGCCACAGTTAACAACGGTGCGGTACCAGCCATCCATTTTATAAACGATTAGGTCGTCGATTACGCCGCCTTCTTCGTTCAACATACCGGTATATAACGCTTTACCGATCACGGTTAGCTTGGCGACGTCGTTGGCGAGCAATTTTTGTAGGTAAGCCAGAGCTTCTGGACCTTCGATATCAACGATGGTCATGTGGGAAACATCGAACATGCCAGCGTCTTCGCGCACGACATTATGCTCTTGTAATTGAGAGCCGTAATGAATCGGCATATCCCAACCACCAAAATCGACAATTTTGCCGTTAGCATCTAGATGTTGTTGGTACAGAGGTGTTTGCTTACCCATATTTTTAATATCCGTAAAAGCGAGTGGCGCTAAAAAAGGCCCGCAAGTATACCGAAAAAGAGTGAGGTTGGCATCTCGCAGATTAATTGTGAGGGCTAAAAATAGCCTTATTGGCACGATAGTACTTCAAAAGAAGGACTAATTCTAGCTTGACACTTTGGTGCTCGATAGAAAATCGACAAATTAATTGAACCTGACTTATTGGTCAGTTTTGGCGGAGGTTTTACTGGCAGTATAGGCTGTTGGATTAATCTGAATGGCGCGCGAGGCGATGCTAATTTGTATACGTAAAAATTCATCAAAGGGCATGGGTAGCTCTCGGTTTTGATAAAATCCATCAATAATTAAAGACGCTATTCCATGAACCTGTGTCCATAACGTATTGGCTAATATCATGGCGCAGTCATTGAGGAAGATACCTTCTTCGATGCCGTGCTCAACTTGGCTGATTAATACGTTAAACGATCTTTCACCCGCAGCAAGCATATTGCTATAACTGCGACGATTTTGAATGCTGGGGCCAAACATCAATTTGTATCTTTCTGGATTAGCGATGGCAAAGTTTATATAGGCTAGGGCAGTCGCTTCAATGTTTTCGCAGGTAGTGCGTTGCGGAGTCAACTGCTGGGAGGTGGCTTGGTAGAGGTCAATGAAGGCTTGGGTTGCGACTTCGGCGAGCAATTCGTTTTTGTCTTTAAAGTGACGATAGGGGGCCGTTTGAGAGACTCCAGCAATGCGAGCAATGCCACGTAAGCTTAGTTTTTCAACCCCCACTTCTTTTATCTGAGCCACCGTCGCGTCTAGTAAGGCTAAGCGTAAATTGCCGTGATGATAATTAACGGCGCTGTCTTTATTGTGGCCATCTTTAGACTGGTCGCCTTTACTTACATCGGTCATTCGTTGCATTACCCTGTTCTAAATTGATTAAGTGTTGACGGTGAACACATTGCGTAGATAGAATGTAATGCTATATGTTTTCACTGTCAACATGACGTATTCAATTCAGGCCGCTTATTTATGAAACCAGTACCTTATATTTTGACTGATATTTCGACCGAACCTTCATCTGCCCTTTTGTGTGATAGCAGTACGATGTCCTTGAACAGCAGTATGATGAACAGCACGACGATAAACCATGCGCTTTAAAGCGCTGGTGTTCCTAATGCTGAGTTTGGCTATTAGCCTGAGCATAAACACTCATGTGATGGCTGCTGAACCCCAAGCGGCCGCAATCAAGGCCGTGCCAGTGGAAGTGGTTAGCGCTCACTATGCAGAATATGCAAAAGCCATTCGTATCAGTGGCTTACTGGAAAATAAGTCAGAGCAGTCGCTAGGCTTTAAAGTCCCAGGGCTTGTTAGCCACGTCTATGTCGATGAAGGGCAGTTTGTGAAAAAGGGCCAGTTATTGGCGTCTTTGGATTTAGAAGAAATTGATGCGGAGGTCGCGAAAGCAAAATCGGTATTGGCCAATGCTCAACGAAACTTAGAGCGCTTTCAATCATTGCAAGGGCAAAATGCACTTTCAATGGATCAGTTGCAGTCTGCCCAAACGCGCATGGAAATAGCCCAGTCAGATTTAACCGTGGCAACTTTTAACCGTCGTCATGCGGTAATTAAAGCGCCTGCAGCCGGTCGTATTTTGAATCGTGCACTTGAACCCAATGAGTTGGTAAAAGCAGGTCAGCCTGTGTTTGTATTCGCCTCGAAGAAAACTGGTTGGGTTTTGAGTACCGGTATTATTGATAAAGACATAGTGCGCACGAAATTGGGTGATATGGCTGAGTTGTATTTTGATGCTTACCCTAATCACTTATTTCCTGCGACGGTTTCTGAAGTGGCCGCGCGCGCGGATGCCGCCACCCAAACGTTTAAAATTGAATTGCGTTTAACCGGCATGTCTAAAAATACGGTTTCAGGTAAAAGTGGTCCGCAAAATTTATTAGCCGGTTTTGTCGGTCATGGTCGTATTTATCCTAGCCAAAAAGAAAGCTTAGTTTTACTGCCGTTAACGGCGTTATTGCGCGCCGATGGTAAGCAAGCAGAAGTCTATGTATTGGATGAATATGACCAGGCGCATATGCGCTTAGTCGATGTGGCGTTTATCGAAGGTAGCCGCATGGCGGTGCGTGCAGGTATTCAAGAAGGGGAGCGCATCGTTATTCAAGGTGCTCCGTATTTATCTGAAGGCCGTTCGGTCGCCGTACAGTAATTTAAAAGGTTAACAACATGCAATTACCTGCGTTAGCGATACGAAACCACCAGTTTACGACGGTGTTATTTTTACTCTTAGTGATGTTGGGTGTGGTGTCTTTTTTTACCATGCCCCGCTCTGAAGACCCGCAATTTGATTTCTCGGCCGCCGTTATTAAAGTGGTCAGCCCTGGCACCATTCCTATGGATATGGAAAAGCTGGTGGTTGACCCGATAGAAGAAGCGCTGAATGAATTAGAAGATATTAAAAACATAAAAACCAATGTTGAAGATGGTTTGGTCGTTACCCGAATTGAGTTTTTATACGGCACAGATCCGGATGAAAAATACGATGAAGTTGTTGCCAGTATTGCGCGTATTCGCAGTGATTTACCGTCTAGTATTGTGGCGTTAAAAATCGATAAAATTTCACCGGCAGATGTCAGTATTCTGCAGTTAGCACTTGTCTCGCAGCAAGCCAGTTATAGTGAACTAAAACGTCATGCAGAAGCTTTGGAACAGCGCTTAGAGCGTGCTTCGGGCGTGAAACGTGTTGATGTTGAAGCCTTGCCGCAGTTAGAAGTTCAAATTAAAGTTGATCAGCGCCAAGTGAATGCGTTGGGCATTAGTCTCGATGAAGTTTTTGTGGCGGTGCAAAATGCGGCGCAAAATTTACCCGGTGGTCATGCGAATGGTGGTGATCGTCGTTTTACCGTTAGGACCTCGGGTGATTATCAATCGTTACAGCAAATCGAAGATACGGTGATTCGTGGCTCGCAAGGTAAGTTTATTTACTTGCGTGATATTGCCACTATTAGCCAGGGTGAAACGCTACCTACGTATCGTGCAAAATTAAACGGTGAAAAAGCCGTCTTTATTTCTGTGGTGCAGCGTAAAGGCAGCCAAATATTTAATGTGATGGAAGGCATTCAAGCGCAGATTGATCAATATAAACCGCGCATTCCCAGTGGTATTCAATTACTGACGGTGATGGATCAATCGGTGAGTGTTGAGCGACAGATTAGTGGATTTTTTGATAGCTTAAATATGGGGCTTATTTTAGTCGCTATTTTAAGCATTATTGTTTTAGGGTTTAAGCCGAGTTTAGTGGTGGTATCTGCGGTGCCGCTATCGATTTTTATTGCCATTGGCTGGGTTGATCTCGCGGGTTTTGGTTTGCAGCAAATGTCGATTGTTGGCTTGGTGATTGCGCTGGGGTTGTTGGTTGATAACGCAATTGTTGTGGTTGAAAACGTATCGCGTCATTTGCGTGATGGTGATACCCCAACCGAAGCTGCGGTAAAAGGCAGTTCGCAAGTGGCTTGGGCGGTCGCCAGTGGAACATTAACAACAGTGCTCTCTTTTTTACCGATGCTGATTATGCAAAATGGCTCGGGCACGTTTATGCGCGCCATGCCGGTAACGGTCGTTGTGACGTTATTTGCGTCGTTATTAATTGCATTAACACTGACGCCGTTATTGGCCAGTAAATT
The DNA here is from genome assembly GCA_963851095.1 of uncultured Gammaproteobacteria bacterium. Lineage (GTDB taxonomy): Bacteria > Pseudomonadota > Gammaproteobacteria > Pseudomonadales > Oceanobacteraceae > Oleispira. The sequence goes on from CAWKOX010000035.1 coordinate 5,731, forward strand.
AGGCAACTCTGCTAAAAAAACGACCCGTGCGCAAAAGAAATTAGAATCGATTGCGGATACTAGCTATAGCAAATTATTACTTTGGGCACTTGATCGCCCAGCAAAAATCATTGGTATCTCGGTATTATTGCTGGTTTCCAGTTTGGCTTTATTTCCGTATATCGGAGTCAGTTTATTTCCGAAAGCAGAAAAGCCGATGATTTTGGTGAACATTGATATGCCAGAAGGCTCGACGTTTACGCGTACCCAAGACATTGCTGATGAAGTGAGTAAACGAGTACGTCAGCATAAGCTGGTTGATGATGTTGCGTTGAATGTTGGTCGTGGTAATCCGCGTATTTATTACAATATTATGCCAACTCGACAAACGGTTAATTTTGCTCAGTTGTTTGTCACGCTTCATGATTTTCAATTGTCTTCTGTAGAGCCTTTGGTTGAAACCATTCGTAGTCAGGTGGGGGATATTGCAGGCGCAAAGATTACGGTTAAAGAATTCATGCAGGGGCCACCGTTAGTTGCGCCGATTAGTATTCGGATCGTTGGTGAAGAACTGGCAGATATTCAGCGAGTCGCCATGGATGTTGAACAGCTAGTGATTGATACTCCAGGAACGGTTGGCATTGATAATCCGGTTGGTAATTTTAAAATTGATTTAAAGGTCGATATTAATCGCGATAAAGCTGCCATGCTGGATGTGCCTTTGCAGCAAGTTGACCGTACGGTGCGCACGGCATTGGTGGGTACTAATATGGGTAGTTTCCGTGATGATCAAGGCGAGGATTTTCCTTTGGTATTGAGATTGTCGCAGTACGAACAGCCTCAAATTGAAACGTTTGAAGACATTAAAGTACGCTCAAATTCAGGGTCGCTTGTACCGTTATTACAAATTGCTGATTTGAATTTAGAAACCAGTATTGCGCGCTTTCAGCATTATGATTTAGAACGTATGGCACGTATTACCTCCGATGTTTTACCCGGATTTACTGCAGAAAACGTGACTAATAACATTATCGCAAAGTTGGATGCGTATAACTTTCCTGATGGGGTTCATTATGCCATTGGTGGCGAGCAAGAAAATCGTAAAGAAGCGTTTGGCGGTATGGCCAAAACAGTCTTGCTGGCGGTATTCGGAATCTTTGCGGTATTAGTATTGCAGTTCCGTTCTTTTGTGCAGCCGCTCATCGTCTTTGCCGCCATTCCTTTTGCTTTAATCGGTGCGTTTATCGCGTTATTTATTAGTGGTTATACCTTTAGTTTTACCGCGTTTATCGGCTTAACGTCGCTGGTCGGTATTGTGGTGAATAACTCGATTATTCTTGTTGATTATGCCAACCAGATGCGCCGCGATGGGCTAGAAAAAATGGATGCGATTATGGCCGCGGCTAAAACACGTTTTGTGCCGATTATCTTAACGACGTTAACGACGGTGGGTGGGTTATTACCGCTAACGCTATCGGGTTCTAGTATGTGGTCACCGATGGGCTGGGCGATTATTGGTGGGCTTTTGGTTTCTACTCTGCTGACACTGATAGTGGTCCCCGTGTTGTATAAAGTGTTGGGTAAAATGCCAGAAGAGTTTGAAATTTAATAATCGAGACTGTTTTTCTCTCCACGAAAGTGGAGAGAGTCGTTATTTTGATTTACAAATTGATGAATGAGATCTCCCTTGAGATAAACGTTATTCACAAGGGGGTAAGACTATGATTATGACGCTGGATCTGAATCTGGATCTTAGAGCTCAATAGCGGCCTTTAAGCGCAATAGCGCTTGTTCAGATTTTTTCTCAACCTGGGATTTATAAAAAATGGCATTTAATGCCACAAGAGCCATGTTGGGAAGGGTGTAATCCAATGTCCTTTCGAATTCTGTTTGATTCCCTAAGTCACGAACACGATATTGCAATTTAATCTTAGCGCCGTTTGTTAAATTGTTTGCGTGAGCAACCCAGTGTTCGTTTGTACTTTGTATCACTTCCCAGGCGAGATGGTTTTGACCAAGGGCTGTTTCTATATCCTCTTCAAATTTCTCCACCTTTCTTTAACGGACTCCGAGAGTGTTCATAAACCTTAGATGATTGAGGATGCCACTGGGGCCATAAGGAAGGTGTGCTTGCGTAAGTAAGCACTTGCGCCGCAGGCTTATCCATAATAATCGTATCGACGATACGCGTAGTAGAAGTGCTGAGCCACAACGTACTGGCTAACCAAATCATGACAGGTAAACGGATGACTTCTATCCAAGCCAATCTTTTATTACCTTCTAATAAATCATTAACGACGACCAAACCATAAACGATAATGGCGGCACCCAACAGCTGCATTAAGCCCGATAGCGAGGGTGCTAAAAAGATAAACATAATCGAAACGACGATGATGCATAGGAAAGAAAAACCACTATACCATCGTGTCCATTTAGATACCTGAGGATCATATTTTTCACGCGGGGCACATCCTGTTTTTTGTAATGGCACGCCCTTGGAATTTTGCTTAATACAGTCTTTAGGGCGCCATCCTGTTGGCCTAAACCACAGTCCTATTTTATTGCGCCATAAACGAGTATGCAGAGTATCTTGTGCGAGTATTGCCCAGTGTTGAAAATTCGCTTTGATAGGGTTCAGTGTATCTAGGGGCTGCGTTGTTCCATAGTGGCAAGGATCATTGTCTAGTTCAGGTTGCCAAGTGGAGAATAGGCGATCCCAAATCACTAAGGTGCCACCGTAATTACGATCTATATACATAGGATTTTTAGCATGGTGAACTCGGTGACTTGAAGGGGTAGAGAAGATGCCTTCTATGAAAGGAATTTGCTGAATGGATTGGGTGTGTAACCAAAATTGATACATTTTTAGAAGAACAAATAACACTAAAAATACTTCTGGTGGGCAACCTAGCATTGCGAGCGGTAAATAAAAGACCCAAGAAAAACCGTATTGGAAGGCACTTTGTCTTAACGCGGTGGTGAGGTTGTATTCTTCGCTCTGATGGTGCCCTACATGTGCTCCCCATAGCACGTTGATTTCATGTGCCATTCTATGGAACCAGTAGTAACACAAATCCAGTGCTAAAAAGAAGAAGATCCAAGTGATGGGTTCTTGGGCTGTAAACTCAAATATTGCATGATTTTTTGATAAGTAAATGAAGACTGCAAAAGTATAGGTCTTTAATAAAGCATCCGAGATTAGCAGGCAAAGCCCCATAGATAGACTCGTCACAGTGTCGCTATAGCGATGTAGAGTTCTGCCCTTTAATCTAAGGAATAGGTATTCAAGAGTCATGAAGACCAAGAACATTGGGATGCCCAGTCCATTTATGTTGTATTCACCCATACTTTAATCTCATTCATTATTGTTATTATTTTCTAGTATTCCTTATATTGGCCCTGAGGTCATTGACCGGAGTTACTTATAATTGACCTTATACGACATAATGTTAGTCTATATTTATCGTAAACTGTAATTTATGAGTTGATGACTTGTGAAAAAAAACTATATTGAAGGAGAATGGATTAACGCCCTGATGCGTACTTTCTCTAATTTAGGGTTGGATACTCGGCTTATCGTCGAAGGCATCGCAGGGTTTGAAAATGAGCAGCTCATTCCAGGTTATCGACTTGAGGTTAATGATGCTAGGCAGATGTGGCATCAGGCGGATAAGATAGCGCAAGACCCTTTATTAGGCGTAAAAATTGGATCAAGCCAAGATTATCGAGCAGTGGGAGTTTTAGCTCCCGTTATTTGGCACAGTCCAGATGCACGCACGGCTTTGAATAATATAGTCACCTTTCAAACCTTAATCAGCGAGAGTGGATGTTTTCAAGTTGATCAAATTCTCGTAGGTGAAGAGTGGGTTATTCAGTGCGAATATGTTGCTGTACCTAATCGTGTACCTGCAAATGCTCATCAGATATTAGCGGTTGTGATAGGGACAGTTGGCATTATTCAGGCTATTTCTAATAATACAATCAAAGTAAAACGGCTTTATATTCCTTTAAGTTTGGATGCTGATTTGATATCTAAAGCGTTAGCTTGTGAGGTTGAGAATAGAGATGGAAACCTAGCGGTCGACTTTTATTCGGAACAATTTAATAAACCTTTATTAGGGTGTGATCACCATCTTTATCAAATAAATATTGTTTATGCAGAAGAGTTACTAAGAGCAAAAAGAGCAAGACTTGCGTTGATTGATTCGGTTAAGCACTTAATCGAAAATAATGGGTTTTCTAGAGTGAGCAGTGAGGAAGTGGAGTTATCACTAGGCATGCATAAAAGAACCTTACAACGGAATCTATCTGAGCAAGGCACTAGTTTTAGACAAGTGAAAGAGTCGGTATTGAAAGAACAAGCCGCTAATTTATTATTGAAAGATAACGTTGAAATAGAATCGGTAGCGACCTATTTAGGGTATTCCGAGCCAAGTGCTTTTCATCGTGCGTTTAAATCTTGGTTTGGGGTAACACCGAAGAAATTTTGCGGTGTTCGCCAGTACTAGAAGCATTATAGTGCTTCTAGCTCACCTTTTAAATTGTTGTTGTTTACTATTAAGGCATCTGTAAGCTTTCTCATCATAGCTTCTCCAGCGGGCCTTCCTTCAATGCCTTCAACCAGCTTTATTTCTTTCTTCAGCGAGCCATTCTGGCCATTGATATTTATCGTGGCATAAACTCCCATATACTCTGTTTTTATGCCGTTATGGGTACTGGTCATGGTGGACTTAAGAATAAGTTGATCGGGAGAGGTGAGCTTTCCTTGTCGCGTATAAATAATCTTTCCGAAAAAGCTACGACGGGTATGAACTTGATCGTCGATGATTTTACATTCGAGTTTTCGTCCGAGTAAAAAGATTCCATAACAAAGAATAAGAGCACCTACCGCAAAGAAAATAGGTGCCATCAGCCATAGCATGGCTTCTCCTTGTACTGCTTGAAAAAACAAAAAGCAGCCAACAGCAGTAAATACTGTGCCAAAAAGGGTCATCATGATGCTCATGGATTTGTTACGGCCTTGATCGGAAACAATATCTAAACCCAATGCGGTTTCTTGTGTGTGTATTTGCTGTTCAATACTGGACTCCGCTTGTTTTAGCTTGGCTGAATGCGCTGCTTCTTTATGAGTATTGGGGATAATTATAGAGGAATGTTCGCTACCAACTTGCGTTGGAATTTTCCAACTGCGGTTGAATTCTTGATCGGCAATGATGCCTTTAACGGTGACTTGCCAAGTAATGCTGCCTCGGCCGTTGTGAGTATCTTCGGTTGGTTTATTGGCGGGTACATCGAATACAAATTCCAGAATGCTGCCATTGCTATTAGAATTATCATTAGTGCGGTCTAGTGGTTTGTCGTGAGCTTGCCATAAAATATCAGTATGGCTTCGGCTATTGTCACCACTGCCGGTTGAATAGGTATGCAGACAGCTTAGAGTTATGTCTAGGTTTCTTTCTTGCCAGGGTTTATTTATCTCAATACGGCCACCGATTTGGCCACCGACTTGACCCATTAAAGGAGAGGGGGTGAGTGGTGTGGGGCCAAAATAGAGAAAACTTTTACGCATTTTCCAGCTAGAAAGTATTAATGCAGAGCCTATAAGGGGAAATAGTAGGGTGAACAATATGCCGTATTCTCCTACGCTGACTTCTTGAAAAATGGTACTGGCTAGAAAAATAAAGGGTAAACAGAAAAAGAAACCGACTGCCATGAGTATCCAATGGCCAGATTTTTCGTTGCTGTAAATGCTCTGTTTGGTTTTGTTATTTTTGCCCATTTCCTGCCCATTCGTTTTCTTGTCATTTTAAATAAGGTTAGCAGAAAAATAAAAACGCCCCAGCTTTAATAATACAGATGGGGCGTTAAAAACAGGCACTAATACGAGATTACTTGCTGCTATTTACCAAGTGGTTGATGCGTGCTTGAGTTTCTTCGCTTTGCAATAATAATGCGAAGGCTTCAAGCTCGTCAGTTACAACTTCTTCGATGACTTCAGAGTTGCCAACGTTTAATAATTGCTTAGTCGTAATCAAAGACGCTAGTGGTTGCTTAACTAGATCTTGAGCAACAGACATGGCGGTTTCTAGTGCTTGGCCATCTTCAGTTGCTTTGTTGATGATGTTCCACTTTTCAGCTTCGCTACCATCAAAGAAACGACCTGTTAACAATAATTCGTTAGCGATTTTAGGGCCAACAGATTCTGTTAGTAACATAGATGAAGCACCTTCAGGGCTAACACCTAAGTTTGCGAACGGTAGGCGGAAGCGCGTATTAGCACCGGCAAACGCCATATCGCAATGTAATAGGATGGTTGTGCCGATGCCGACCGCTACCTTTTCAACCGCTGCAATAACCGGCTTTTTAACACGGCTCAAGGTTGTGAAAATGCCTGATACACCGTCCATAACACCTTGGCGAACGTCGTCACCCGCAACAAGATCGGATAAGTCGTTACCCGCAGTAAATTTACCGCCAGCACCGGTCAATACGATAACGTTAACGTCGTCAGAAGCGTCGGCTTCTTTGAACGCAGCGATCAAGTCTTGATATGTTTGAACACGAATTGCGTTTAAAACCTCTGGACGGTTAATCTCGATCAGTGCAATTTTATTGTCGATGGTTAAGTTAATATCTTGGTACATGGTGGCTCCAGAAGGCTTATAGGAATAACAAAGTAGGGAGTTTAACTGGCTTCGTAGTTGAACAGAAGAAAAAGCAGTAGTTTTGCAAAATAAAATGAACAAGACCCCCTTTCAGGTCATATTTCTAGAAAGGGGATTGAGTGTTTTTTAAGCGCTAGGGGGTTCTTCAAACTTAGTCTAAGGTGATTTCAACCATAAGATCATTTGATATCGCTTCTAACGCATCGGTTAATGCGTCGGCATCAAAGCCCGCAGGAACACGTAAATGCGCTTCGGTTTTGAATAATAAATCAGCCGACATCGGAGCGCTTTCGCAATTAGTTGTTAGCTCTAATACATTGACCCCAAGATTGGCCAGTGCTTGAGACACTTCTTTAACGATACCGGCGCGGTCATTGCCAATTAGGTTGAGGGTTAAATCTTTGGTCGCGATCGATTCACCGGCGTCTGCACTGACTTCTACCCCAACGCTAATACCTTGTCTGGCAAGCTCTGATAAACGAATGCGAAGGCTATTGGATTCTTCTTCTGGAATGCTGATGCGTAATATGCCTGCAAACTTTCCCGCCATATGCGACATGCGGCTTTCAAGCCAGTTGCCACCTTGGTCGGCAATGGTGGCGGCCAGTGTTTCTACGATACCGGGTTTATCGTCTGCAATGATGGTTAAAACTAGAAACTTCGACATCTTTATTCCTTACTTTGTCTATTTATGAGGCTAACGCTAGCAAATAAATTCTTAGCTGTCTTGCATCCCATTCATTCTGTGATATTTAAGCCGCATTTTCGCAGTGCTTAGCCCTGTTTGAACTTACATTAAGACGGTTCTCGTGTAGAATATCTCGCAATTTTGATCTATCTGTAAGTTTATGTTGGAGAGTCGACCTTGAAAGCGGTAAAAGTAGGAATCTGTGGATTAGGAACCGTCGGTAGCGGCACGTTTAATGTGCTTACCCAGAATGCGCAAGACATTACTCGCCGTGCAGGTCGCGAAATTATTATTCAGCAGGTGGGTGCTCGTCGTGATAACCCCGCTGCGGATACCTCTAATACCGATATTACTCGTGATATTTTTGAGGTTGCTACCAACCCAGAGATCGACATTGTTGTTGAATTGATTGGCGGCTATGACGTTGCTAAGCAGCTAGTGATGCTGGCGATTGAAAACGGCAAGCACGTTGTAACAGCGAATAAAGCGTTGATTGCTGAGCACGGTACAGAGATTTTTGCCGCCGCTGAAGCCAAAGGCGTTTCGGTAATGTATGAAGCCGGTATTGCGGGTGGTATTCCAATTGTTAAAGCGTTGCGTGAAGGTTTAGCCGGTAACAAGATTAACTGGTTAGCCGGTATTATTAACGGTACAGGCAACTTCATTCTGACCGAAATGCGCGACAAAGGTCGTGACTTCGCTGATGTATTGAAAGAAGCGCAAGAACTGGGTTATGCCGAAGCGGATCCTACTTTTGATGTTGAAGGGATTGATGCCGCGCATAAGCTAACGATTCTTTCTTCTATTGCTTATGGCATTCCATTGCAGTTTGAAAACTGTTTCTGTGAAGGCATTGGTGGTATTACGCCAGAAGACGTTCAGTACGCCGAAGAACTGGGCTACCGAATTAAGCACTTAGGTGTGAGTAGCCGCAGTGCTAAAGGCATTGATTTGCGTGTGCATCCAACGCTGATTCCAGAAAAACGTTCTATTGCTAAAATCGACGGCGTATTGAACGCAGTTATGGTTAACGGCGATGCAGTTGGCGATACCTTGTTCTCTGGCCCTGGTGCTGGTGCGGGTCCAACGGCTTCTGCAGTTGTGGCTGATATTATCGATCTAGCCCGTTCAATTGATGCGCCGGCTTCAAGCCGTGTTCATCACTTAGGCTATAAAGACGTTGATGATACTAAGGTATTGCCAATCGAAGAAATTGAAACCGCTTATTACTTGCGCATTCCTGCGCTCGATAAAACCGGCGTATTGGCTAAAATTGCAACCATTTTGAGTGAGCGCGGTATTAACATCGAAGCGTTGATTCAAAAAGAGCAGGCTGAAGGTGAAGAGATTGTGCAGGTTATTTTGCTGACTCACATCATTCAAGAAAAAATTATGAACGATGCCATTGCTGAGATTGAAGCCTTGGAAGAAACTGAAGGTGCGGTTACGCGCATTCGTGTTGAGTATTTAGTTTAAGATTGTAAAAATTTAAGAGTTTTTTAATTATGATGAAATATATTTCAACTCGCGGCAACGCTCCTGAGTTAACCTTTGAAGAAGTACTTGTTAACGGGTCTTGCGACTGACGGCGGTTTGTACGTTCCTAAAGAAGTCCCGACTTTTTCGAAAGAAGAAATCGAATCTTGGCGTGATCTTCCTTATGCCGAGCTTGCGCATAAAGTGATTTATCCGTTTGTTGAAGGTTGTGTTGAATCAGACGCACTGAAAACAATTTTATCTGAAGTATATGGTGGTTTTGGCCATAAAGCCGTTGCGCCATTACAGCAGATTGACCATAACGAATACGTATTGGAATTGTTCCACGGCCCAACGCTTGCGTTTAAAGATTTCGCGCTACAAACGCTAGGCCGTTTGCTTGATTACGTTTTAGAACGTCGTCACGAAAAAGTTGTGATCATGGGCGCGACGTCTGGTGATACGGGATCAGCAGCGATTGAAGGGACTAAAGCGTGTAAGAACGTGGATATCTTCATCTTGCACCCACACGGTAAAGTGTCTGAAGTTCAGCGTCGTCAGATGACGACGGTTACCGGCGATAACATTTATAACATTGCTATCGAAGGTAACTTCGACCAAGCACAAGACATGGTTAAGGCGAGCTTCGGCGATCAGTCTTTCCTTAAAGGTGAGCGTAAGTTGGTGGCTGTTAACAGCATCAACTGGGCACGCATCATGTCGCAGATTGTTTATTACTTCTATTCTGCATTGAACTTGGGTGGCCCTGTGCGCCCAATGGCTTACTCGGTTCCTACCGGTAACTTTGGCGATATTTTTGCTGGTTACATGGCTAAGAAAATGGGCTTGCCGATTGAGCAGTTAATTATTGCGACTAACAAAAACGATGTATTGCACCGTTTGATGAGTAAAAATAAATACGAAGTTCATCCATTGATGCATACGATTACGCCGTCTATGGACATTGCAGTATCAAGTAACTTCGAACGTTTGTTATTTGATTTGTACGATCGTGATGGCGCAGCCTTGTCTGAGCTTAATGGGTCGTATGAATGCTAAAACTGACGTGGTTGAGCTAGACGAAGAGAAGCTGGCGAAAGCACGTGAGTTATTCGACAGCTACGCAGTTGATGAAGATGCAACGATCAAGATCATGCAAGATGTATTCGGTGAGACCGGCTACTTGTTAGACCCACATACTGCGATTGGTGTTAAAGCCGCGCGTGAAGTGCGTCGTAACAAGAGATATCCCAATGATTACTTTGGGTACGGCGCATCCGGTTAAGTTTGAAGAAGCGGTTTTACGTGCAGGCTTTGAAATGCCTAAACTTCCGCATCACTTAACCAACTTGATGGAACGTGAAGAGCGTATGGATGTACTGCCTGCAGATCTTAAAGCGGTTCATCAGTTTATTGCGGATAAAACATTTGCTTAATGCGGGTATTGCATTGCATAAGTTCTGAGCGCCAAGCTAGTCTTTAGATTGGTCTTATAAAGAAACCGTTATTCAGTCAATGAATAGCGGTTTTTTTGATTTAGTTCTTTATTTAGTTCTGCTATTTTATAGGCCTCAATTTGAAAAATAACATTAATATTGATCGTAGTATGCCTATTTTAGGATTCTTGATGTGCTTGTTATGGGCTAACGCTAGTTTGGCAGACCTTGAACAGAGTGCTCAAAAAGAAACTGTTAAAAAAGAAACTGCTCAGAATAAAACTGCCCCCAGAGGTTTGGCATTGGGAGTGAGTCATCGTTCTTATGCCTTTGCTTCTTTTGAGGATACTAAAGCAAAGTTTGCGATGGACAGTACGTTGTTAAAATTGCCATTAGGAAAGTTTGATTTAGGCCGTAGTTTTTTTGTGCCTGAACTGGCGATGAGAAAAACGGCTTTTCGTTTTGATAATGTCGATGCCAATAATCAAGAGGTGTATACCTTAAAGGCGCAACTGATGGTGGTGACACCGACAGATGATCAATGGACTCGTATCATTCAAGTTACCCCCAGTTTACATACCGACTTAGATGCCATTGATGAAGATGCCTTTTCATTAATGGGGCTGGCTATCTGGCGCTTTAAATCGACCGATATTAGTACTTGGACAATGGGGGTAGGGTTTAGTCGTTTATTCGGTACTTACAAACCGATTCCTTTGCTGTCTTATCAGTATAAAATTGATCAACATATTCAGCTTGATGTTGGTTTTCCTATGACCAAAGCGGAATACCGTTGGCAGACTGATTGGTCGGTCTATTCTTCGATTGCCCCTGTGGGGGGCAACTGGCGTTATGAATCTCAAGAAAACGAACGCTTAAATATTTCTTACTCTAGCTGGATTGCCGCGACCGGCATTCGTTATCAAATAAAACCCAAATTATGGGCTACGATTGAAGTAGGCCAAAGTTTTGCGAGAACGTTAAATCTCGATGCCGATAATCAGCAAAATCAAGATGTCGGAATATCGGATAGCCCGGTAATCATGATGTCTTTTGGTTTTCATCCATGATGTAAAACACACTCATTAATAGACAAGGATGTCTTATGTTCAAAATCTTAATTGTGCTCGCCGTAGTCTTTACTTCTGCCAATCTACTGGCCGAGATTAAACCCGCCTTAATGCTCGCAAACGTCCTTCAGACCGATTCAGATATAAATCTTGAACACTATTGGGTGAGTGAAAAATACGACGGTGTGCGTGCGTACTGGGACGGCGAGCGCTTAATTTCACGCCAAGGTCATGAGTATCATGCACCTGAGTGGTTTATTAAGGATTTTCCTCTTACTGCCCTTGATGGCGAACTTTGGTTGGCCCGAGATCAGTTTGATCGCTTGAGTGGCATTGTTCGTAAGCAGCAACCTATTGATGCTGAATGGCGGCAGGTGCGCTATATGGTATTTGATCTCCCTCATCATACGGGCACGTTCGATCAGCGCTTATTAGAACTGCGATCGCTTTCTTTTTTACCAAGTCATTTACCCAAACACCTAGTCGTTGTTCCGCAATGGCGTATTGAAAGTGAAGCGGCATTACTGGATCAGCTGGCTGAATTTGTTGCGAAAAAAGCAGAAGGTTTAATGCTGCACGATGGGCGTTCGTATTATGCTGCCAAACGCAGCGATGATCTGCTAAAACTGAAACCCAGCTTTGATAGTGAAGCGACGGTGATAGGGTATGAACCGGGCAAGGGAAAATACCAAGGTATGATGGGCGCTTTGTGGGTAGAGACAATTATTAGCAATAATGTCGGCGAGCAGATCAAACAACGCTTCAAAATTGGCTCGGGTTTTAGTGATAAAGACCGGCAGCATCCTCCTAAAATTGGCAGCCTTATTACGTTTCAATATTCAGGGTTGACCTCTAAAGGCAAGCCAAGATTTGCTCGTTATTGGCGCATCAGAAATGAGTTGTGATCGCGAACTCGCTTAAATAGAAAATGTAAATCGACCTTGGAGTGCCTTTTCTGTTTTAGTCTTAGAGTTCATATCGATATTCGACTCAGACAGTGCCCATTCAAAACTGGCGCGCTGATTAACGGTCCATTGGTAGCGTATTTCGATTCGATCTTGACCAGACTTAAAATCATCAGAATATATCCAGCCGTCATCGCTATGGCTAAATAAAATGCCGACTTTATGCTGAGGTATAAAACCTAACCAAGATATACTCGTTTGCCACGCCTTTTGTTTTTTATGAGAGGGCTTGCTATCAGAAAGTTCGCTAGCATATTGAAATGCCCACTGCCAATCCCCCGGCACGATTCTTAATGGAAGTTGTACAGCAGATCCTAGCATTGCGCGTAATGGATTATCACGCTGGCCATCACGCTGCGAAGGCGACTCTATAACCAGTACCGCTGGGCCAACGATATAACCAGGAACTCCGACTTTAAGTTGATAGTGCGTACCCGTGCCATGGTGCCTCACAGGAGCATTCAATGAATCACTGCGCGCATATTGATTAAAGAAAATATTCTGTTCAATAAAGCCTAAGCGATGACGTATTTTTAAGCCTTGGCTGTAATTTAACGCAGCTGTCTGATCGTCGTTTTTAGTTAAACTGCGGGCGAACAAATCTGTTTGTGCATAGCTAATTTTTTGTCGGCCCAATGTGATTAGCATACGAGAGGTGAGTGATTCAGGTAAAAATGGATTTAAAAACTGGGGCGAAAAGCGCAGGTTGGCATTGTTAATAGTGGCATCGACTTGGTGGCGTTGCAGGTTCAGTTTAGTACCGAAAACAAATGCACTGTTGTTCAGCCCTTGGGTCATTGTGAGTTCGGGTAATAACTGCCCATGGAGATTTGTGCTGTTGTTGTTATTACTTTTGCTATTGATTAGAAGCTGCTGATGATTGTCGATAAAAAGACGATCGCTTAGCCAGTATTCAGCGTGAACCAGAGTCGGGCTGATGAGCATAAGCACTAAAGAAAGCGCGAAAAAGAATGAAAAATAGAAGGGCATTAGAGCATCAATCTTAGCGAATATAAGTGAAATTATATTAGCTAAGATTGAGTCAAGTTGACAGAGCTATTCGCTCAGACGATCAATCTGCTTATGCCGATTTTTCGTCTGGCTTAACCAGCTCTTTCACCTTACCAGAGATTAATAAATAACACGCTGGCACAATGATAATCGTTAAGGCCGTCCCCAGAGTCATACCACCTACGATGGTCCAACCAATCTGTTCGCGGCTTTCTGCACCGGCGCCACTGGCAAGGGCTAGTGGAATTGCACCCAGCACCATGGCTGAGGTTGTCATCAGAATAGGGCGTAAACGCAGCTTGGCAGATTCAATAACCGCTTCCAGTTTTGAAGAGCCTGACTCTTGCAATTGGTTGGCGAATTCAACAATCAAGATACCATGCTTGGTGATTAATCCGACAAGGGTAATTAAACCAATTTGGCTATAAATGTTGATAGAGCCGCCGGTTAACCATAATGCTAACAAGGCGCCCAGCATAGCGGTGGGTACCGAGAACATAATGATCAATGGGCTACGGAAACTTTCAAACTGAGCTGCCAATACCAAGTAGATAAAGATAAGTGCTAGGCCAAAAGCCACACTCAAACTGCTACCAGCACTGATGAATTCACGAAGCTGACCTGCGTAGTCCACTTGGAAACCCGCTTTATCAGCCGTCAATTCAGCCACTGTTGCATCCAAAAACTCTCTCGCTTGCAGTTGGCTGTAGCCAGGGTTAAGCGCGGCTTGAACCGTTGCAGATTTCAGTTTGTTAAAGTGGTTTAGCTCTTTCGGAGCAATGGTCTCTGTGACTTTCACCAGGTTTGCTAGCTGTACCATGTCGCCATTACTAGAACGCACATAGACGTTGGTTAAATCACTTGGATTTGAGCGATCAATGTCGGCTACTTGAACAATAACATTGTACTGCTCACCTTCGCGCTTGAAGCGAGTGATTTCACGACCCGCAATCATGGTTTCAAGAGTACGACCGATTGTTTCAACACCCACGCCCATTGATGCTGCTTTTTCACGGTCAACGTCGATTGAAAGTTCAGGCTTATTCAATTTAAGGTCGATATCAGGTTGTGCGAACATAGGGTTCGTCCAAACCTTCATCATCACTTGAGACGTTAGCGCTTGCAGCTCTTCATAAGAACCTGTGGTTTGAATAACAAACTCAACCGGGCGCGAAACAATGCTTTGTCCTAATGATGGTGGGTTCATTGGGAACGCCATGACACCGGTGATACCACCGAACATGGGACCCATTAAGCTACCCGCAATTTCTTGCTGTGAACGCTCGCGATCTTCCCACGACGCTAACTGCACAAACTGCATACTGTTGGTACTGGTTGGGAAACCAACGATAGAGAAAATATTATTTGCCTCTGGCACTGAGCTTAATACGCCTTCGATTTTGCGAGTATATTTATCCACAAAATCCATCGACGCCCCTTCAGGTGCAAGGGCAAAACCAATCACAAAACCACGGTCTTCTGAAGGTGATAGTTCTTGCGGAAGCTGGGTATAAACCAAAGCACTTAAGGCAATAGTGATTAATCCCATTAAGGCAATTAAGCGTGGGAATGCTAGCACTTTACGTAAGAACTTTTCATAGCCGTTGGCCATGCCGTTCAGCACTTTTTCGCCCCATAAGTAGAACTTACCAGGGTTGGCATTATGCTTAAGCATGCGCGACGCCATCATGGGCGACAGTGTTAAGGCCACAAAACCAGAAACGATTACCGCACCCGCCAGTGTTAAGGCGAATTCAGAAATAAGCTTGCCGGTTCTGCCTTCTGAGAAGGCGATAGGCGCAAATACGGCGGCTAAGGTGACGGTCATTGCGACAACAGCAAAGCCAATTTCTTTCATGCCTTTGAACGACGCTTGAACAGGGTCCATGCCGTCTTCAATGTGACGATAGATGTTTTCCAATACTACAATCGCGTCATCCACAACCAAACCAATGGCTAGTACAAGGGCTAGCAAGGTTAGGGTATTGATGCTGAAACCAAACAAATTCATGATGGCGAATGCGCCAATCAAAGAAACTGGAATGGTTAATAATGGAATCAAGGTGGCGCGAGCATTACGTAAGAAAATAAAGATCACCAAGATCACCAGCAAAACCGCTTCAAAAATAGTGGTTTGTACCGACTGAATGGATTTATCAATAAATACCGAAGAGTCATAAGCGATGTTCACCGCAACACCTTCAGGCAGCTTCTTATTAATGTCGATTAATAATTCTTTAACACCGCTGGATACATCGAGTGGGTTAGCCGTTGATTGCTTAACGACCCCAAGTGCCACCGCGCTGCGGCCACTAAAGCGAGAAATAACGCGCTCAGCTTCTGGTCCAACTTCAACATTAGCAACGTCTTTTAAACGCACTAGGTAGCCATTCTCATTGCGCAAAACAATGTCTTCGAACTGCTCAGTTGTATTCAAGTCGGTTTGGGTTAATACGGTAAATTCACGCTCGGTACTTTCAATACGGCCCGCCGGTACTTCTAGGTTTTGGCTGCGCAGTGCGGCTTCTACACTTTGGCTGGTAATATTGTAGGCGGCCATACGAGTACGATCTAACCAGATGCGCATGGCGTAACGGCGTTCACCAACAATCGCTACGCTGGCAACACCTGGAACTGTTTGTAATGGGTCACGCGCTTGGCGCTCGGCAATGTCGGTTACTTGCAAAGGGCTGTGACGATCTGACGAGAAGGCTAACCAGATAATCGGCTGCGCATCGGCTTCTACTTTAGCGACAATAGGTTCATCGATATCGGTGGGTAATAAGCCGCGCACACGGCCTACTCGGTCACGCACATCACTGGCAGCAGAATCAGGATCGCGATCCAGTTTAAAGGTCAACGTGATTTGAGATTTTTCAGAGCGGCTTTTTGATGACATAAAATCAATGCCTTCAATACCCGATAAAGAATCTTCTAAAATCTGAGTGACCTGACTTTCCATGATTTTTGCGTTCGCGCCGGGGTAGGCTGTTTCAACGGTAATTACAGGCACGTCAATATTTGGGTATTCGCGAACGGGTAGAGCTTGGTAAGCAATAATACCAATCAAAACCACCAGAATGTTCATCACTGTCGCCAGAACGGGCCGTGAAATACTTAATTCAGAAATTTTCATTAAAGATTACTCCTGATCCGCTGACTGCTTTTTGGCTGCGGGAGCGGGTGCAGTACCATCAACAAAAATGGGTGTAATCGGCGAGCCAGGCTGAAGTTTCAATTGCCCAGCCGTGATAATAACATCACCTTGATTAAGGCCAGTAACGGCAATGCTGCCTTTTAAACGCTGACCTAACTGAACAGGGACAGGCGTTACTTTGTCGTCTTTATAGGTGTAGACCAAGAAACCTTGTCCTTGTGGGATAAGGGCTTCTTCAGGAATGACAATAAGACTTTGTTCATTAACCAGTAACTGTACTTTAGCGAATAAGCCAGGGCGCAGTTTTTTGTCGGTATTTTTTAGCAATGCGCGAATTAAAATATTACGGCCTTGCTCGCTGATTTGTGGACTAATGGCGGTTACTTTACCTTCAAACTTTTCACCCGGAAAAGCCGTTAGGCTGATGATAAGGCTTTGACCTTTGGCGACTTGTGGTAAATACACTTCAGGAATTCTGAAATCGAGTTTCATACTGTCGATATCAACAATTTCTAACATATCAGCACCGGCGGTTATGTAGTCACCTGGGCTAAACTGACGCAAGCCCACAATGCCAGTAAACGGTGCGCGCAAGGTCATTTTGTTTAAACTGACTTGTGCTTGTTCTAGCTGAGCTTCGTTGATCTGCATTTGGGCTTTGGCAGAATCGCGAACGGTTTCTGAGATAGAACCATTTTTAAATAACTTATTAACACGCTGATATTCAGTTTCACTTAACGCAACGCGCGCTTTTGCTTCGTTCACCTGAGCACGATACATCGCTGCATCAAATTGAACTAATGTTGCGTCTTTTTTGACCTCTTGGCCTTCGGTAAAGGTGATTGTCTCGACGCGTCCGGTAATTTCAGGGCGTAAAACCAATGATTCGTTGGCCTTAAGTGAGCCTACCGCTTCGATATAGCTGGGTACATTTTGTTTGTTAGCATGGACTACTTCAGCAGGTAGACCTTGTGCGAAGGTATTGGCTGAAAGTGTAAGCGATAGCAATACACTAGAAAGTGCTAAAGTGGATAAGCGTCGCTTATGACGTGTGAATGTCGTATTCATGTTCAAACCTAATTATTAGAAGTTGAGTATGGCAATATTAAAGCGGTATTTTGATGTCATCACTAGTCCCTATTTGCGGGACTGGTTGTTGACGAATATGGAACAATAATAAAGAATTCAGTCTATTAGCTGAAAACTGATTAAAATACCATCAGGCACTTATTGCTTAAGTCGCTGTCAGAATCCTTTCTATACTATACCAAAGAATTGTCATTAGGCTGATTATGAAATTGTTTCTATTAACGAGTTTGGCAATGTTTGCTTTTGCGGCCAACTCTTTGCTCTCACGTATGGCGTTTGTTGACCAAACAATTGACCCTTTATCGTTTACCCTCATCCGAATTTTTGCCGGCGCTGCACTGCTAGCGTTGTTGGTAAAACCTCGCGTGAGTGAAATAAAGCAGATAGTGAATATTCGCGATAATAAAATGTCTGCCTTATCTGTAATCGGGCTATCGACTTATGCTTACGCTTTCTCTTGGGCTTATGTGGGGATGGATACCGGCATGGGTGCGCTGATTCTATTCGCGACAATTCAACTTGTGCTCAACCTCATTGCTCAATTCACTGGAGCGAAAACAACAGCGCTGACCTTGTTAGGTATATTAGTGGCCTTTACGGGTTTGGTTATTTTGTTATTGCCTGGGCAGTCTGCGCCGGATTTTGATCGAGCCTTGATTATGATGTTGGCAGGGTTAGGTTGGGCAGGATTTGTTTATGCTGGACGTAAGAGTACTGAGCCGCTGAAAGAGGTGGCGATCGCATTTCGTTGGTCACTTATTTTATCTTTACCGCTGTTTTTTATGGCGGATTGGCAGAGCAGTAGTATTAAGGGGATCTTATTGGCAGTCGTCTCAGGTGCGATTGCATCGGGGTTAGGTTATGCGCTTTGGTATAAGGTCTTACCGCAGTTAGGATTGCAAAATGCAGCGCAGGTTCAGTTAGTCGTGCCTGTTTTGGCGTTAATCATGGGGGTTTTGTTTTTATCAGAACCGTTATCGACGACGCTGTTATTAGCTTGTCTGCTTATTTTAGTCGGTATTACCTTGGCGATTCGTGGTAAGAAAGTTTGAATGTGAGCGAATCCCTTTCATTATTGCTCTGCAATTACTAAGATAACGGTAATTCAATGTTTTCCCATAATAAGGAACGTCTATGATTGCTATGTTAGCCAAGCTGCTAAAAGCATTAAATTCAGATTCAGCCCCTGGCCAAATTGCCTTAGCATTTGCTTTGGCGTTAATTACAGGGCTGACGCCGCTGTTTAGTTTGCATAATGTATTTGTGCTTTTTATCGCCTGTATTGTACGCATTAATTTTGGTGCTTTTTTGCTCGGTACGCTGTTCTTTAGTGGCTTAGCGTACTTGTTAGATCCAGCAGCAATCGCATTAGGCGAGTCGGTATTAACCCATGCAGCGGCCCAAGGGTTTTTGACTGAGTTGTATCAAAGTGATTTTTGGCGCGCAACGCGATTCAATAATACCTTGGTGATGGGCAGTTTTATTATTTCTATGATCGGCTTTATCCCTGTGCTACTACTGGCTCGTTGGTTAATCACCGTGTATCGCCATAAGGTGATGGCCTGGGTTGAAAAACTTAAAATTACTAAGATTTTAAAAGCCAGTAAGTTTTATAAAGTTTATCAAGCGCTAGCGGAATAAGGGGAAGAAGATGAAACAATGGATTCGCTGGTCAGGGTTGGTAGGTTTTATTGCTATTACGGCGTTATTGGTACTGGGTTGGCTTTTTGCCGCAGGGCCCATTATTAAATACAGTATTGAACGTTTTGGTAGCCAAGCCGCTAACGCAAAAGTGGACGTTGAAGGCGTAGCGTTAACCTTTGATCCTTTTGGTATCGAAATTAACCAGTTGACGGTTGCCAATGCTGATAACCCCATGGAGAACCTTCTGCAATTTGAGCGTGCGGTTGCGGACTTAGAGCTGCTGCCTTTATTGCTGGGTAAAGGGATTGTTAATGAAGTCGCGTTAACAGGCATCGCGTTTTCAACACCGCGTCAAACGTCAGGCGCATTGGAAAAAAGTGCAAGTAATGATGACTCGGATGATAACGAAGAGAGTGACAAGGAAGAAAATAAAGAAATTGGCGTTCAGCAAACGTTACCGACCGCTGATGAGTTATTGAGTCGTGAACCGTTATTAACTGAGCAGCGCGGTAAGGCCTTTAAAAATAGTTTTACGACGATTAAAGCCGATTCTGATAAAGCCATTGCGGCCTTGCCAGATAGTGATGCGTTAGCTTCGTATGAAGATGAATTTAATCGTATTACGTCTGGGCGTTTTGAGTCTTTAGAAGATTTTCAGCAGCGTAAGAAAGAATTTGATGCACTAAAGAAACGCATTAAAAAAGATCAGAAGGCTATTAGTGAAGCGAGCAAAGTGATTGCTAATGGTAAAGAAACGCTACAAGGTCAGTGGTCAGGGCTGCAAGCAGCACCTGGTGAAGATTTTAGTAATTTAAAAAGCAAATATAAGCTTGATGGTGCCGGTGTTGCCAACCTAAGTCGTTTATTGTTTGGCGATCAAGTCGGAGAATGGTCACAAAAAGGTTTGTACTGGTACGAAAAGGTGAGTCCGTTCTTGGTATCGGATGATGATGGCGATCAAGAGACTGAAGAAGCAAAGATTGAGCGCACACAAGGGCGTTTTGTTCACTATGAAACCGATCGTCCACTGCCTGATTTATTAATACGACAGGCTCAGTTGTCGGTGCAGCTAGAGGTGGGTGAAGTGGGTGTTCAAGTTTTTGATATCACACATCAGCAAGCCGTTATTGGCAAACCGATTCGCATTATTGCTAAAGGTAATTCCCTTAAAAACATTGAATCTTTGGCGATAAACGGCACCCTCGATCGTCGAGTCTCACCGGGTAAAGATACTTTTGATTTATCGATGCAAGGTATGGCATTGAATAACTATGATGTCGGCGCGATGGGATTGAAACTGGATCGCAGTCAGTTGAATGTTGTGGGTGATGCGGAGTTAATTTCGGGCGAGATTAATGCTAATACGGTTGCCGATTTTAGCCAAGCTCAGTTTAGCTCTAAGGATAAAACACTGGTTGCGATTGAAACGACGAAAGCGTTGGCTAAAATTGATCGCTTTGATATTCGAGCCACGGCAAAAGGAAAATTGAAAGCGCCGGGCGTTGATATTCAATCGAATCTTGATACGCAATTAAGTGACGCCTTTAATAAGCGACTTAAAGAAAAGCAGCAAGAGCTTGAGGTGAAGTTAAAAGAAGGGCTAAACGAGAAACTGCTTTCTTATGCGGGTGATTATAAAGATCAGTTAAAAGCGATGGATTTAGCAGGTGGTTCTTTGGCTGATAAGCAAGCTAAGTTAAAAGAGATGGCAAGTTCCGAACTAACCTCTTTTGCCGATCAGCAAAAAGCCGATGCTCAGCGTAAGTTAGATGAAAAGAAAAAAGCAGAGCAAAAGAAAGCACAAGAAAAAGCGGACAAAAAGAAAAAGCAGCTGCAGAAAGAAGCAAAAGAAAAATTGATGAATTTATTTTAATCAATCCGCTTAATTTCTGCTAATTCAGATTATGCCCTAGAAGACGGTCAGCAAGCCTTGTAAACTGCTGCTATCACGATTCTAGGCGCATACTATGTCCGTTAAAATTGAGCGTCATGCTCTAACTGCTGCAAGCCCCGCACTCGCCAATACTCATCCTATTTTATCGTCTATTTATCACGCTCGTGGTATTGAATCTGTAGAAGAGCTGCAATACGAATTAAAAGGTTTGCTGCCGTATCATCGTTTATTTGATATCGAAAAAGCGGCGACGATTATTGCCGACGCGATTATGCAGCAAGAGCGCATTTTAATTGTGGGTGATTTTGATGCCGATGGCGCAACCAGTACCGCCTTGGCCATTCGTGCGCTGCGTCAATTTGGCGCGCATGAAGCCTGTTACTTAGTGCCTAATCGTTTCGAATACGGCTATGGGCTAACTCCAGAAATTGTCGAGGTGGCTCGATACATGCAGCCTCAGCTATTAATTACCGTGGATAATGGCATCTCTTCTTTGGCGGGGGTAAAAGCAGCGAAAGAGGCGGGTATAAAAGTGGTGGTGACAGATCATCACTTAGCCGCCGATGAACTGCCTAACGCTGATGCGATTGTTAACCCTAATCAGCCCGCGTGTGAGTTTGAATCAAAAGCGGCGTGCGGTTGTGCGGTCATTTTTTATGTTATGACCGCGGTAAGAACGGAGTTAAGGCAGCGCGGTTGGTTTGCTCAGCGAGCAGAGCCTAACATGGCGCAGTTTTTAGATTTGTTGGCCTTAGCCTCGGTTGCCGATGTGGTGCCACTGGATAAAAATAATCGCATATTAGTCGATCAAGGCTTGAAGCGCATTCGCGCGGGCAAAGCCATTTCGGGCATTAATGCGTTATTAAAAATTGCCGGTAAGTCTCGGACTAATCTTGTTGCTAGTGATCTAGGTTTTGCCATTGGTCCACGCTTAAACGCCGCTGGGCGCTTAGACGATATGGCGACGGGCATTGAATGCTTATTAACCGATAACGATGCACTGGCCGACCAATACGCTGAAGAATTGAATACCTTAAACGAAGAGCGTAAAAATATTGAACGTGGTATGCAGCAACAAGCGATGACGTGGTTACAGTCGCAAAGCCTTGCTCAGTTTGATCAGCAAGCAGGGCATCAGCATTTGCCTTGGGGGCTGTGTTTGCATGACGCTGATTGGCATCAAGGCGTGATTGGTATTTTAGCATCGCGTATTAAAGACAAGGTGCACCGCCCGGTGATTGCTTTTGCTAATGCCGAGCTAGGTGATGATAAAGAGCAAGAAATTAAGGGCTCGGCGCGCTCCATTCCAGGTTTGCATATTCGTGATGCATTAGACCTGATTGCTAAACGCCGCCCGGATATTCTAACCAAATTTGGTGGCCATGCCATGGCAGCGGGGTTGAGCATTAAGCTGAAAGACTATGCTACTTTTCAGGCGGAATTTGATAAAGTTTGTCATGAATTAATGACAGAAGATCAGCTGGATCAAGTTATTTTAAGTGATGGTGAGCTGCGAACTGAAGATTTTAATTTAAATCTTGCGGCGATGATTAAGTACGCAGGGCCTTGGGGCCAGCAATTTCCTGAGCCTATTTTTGATGGTGAATTTTTAATCATTAACCAAAAAATAGTCGGCAGTAATCACTTGAAGTTAACCTTGGGTATTATTGGCACACAGCAGGTCATTGACGCGATTGCGTTTAATATTGATCTTGATGAATGGACCGATGATAATTGCCAAAAAATTCACTGTGCGTATCAGTTAGATATTAATGAATTTAGAGGTATGCAAAGTGTGCAGCTGATGATTCGTCATCTGATTAAACAATAAAAAACTAGAAGGCTTTATATGAAATTTTTACAACTCAAATGCCCGCCGCCAATCGTGATGCTTATCTCAGGTGCACTGTCTTTAATGCTGTCACAGCGTGGCTTAGAATTTATGCAACAGCAAGTTGCGGATATGACAAATTTGATTTGGCCATTGGTCTTTTTTATTGCGGGTATAGCCGTTGCTATTTTAGGGGTGAAAGAATTTGTCGCTCAACAGACAACGGTGAATCCACTCGATCCTAATCGTACAACCAGCTTGGTCAACTCAGGGGTGTACCAATTAACGCGCAACCCTATGTATTTGGGTATGTTGATTGTTTTATTGGGGCTAGGAGATTTGTTAGACAGTTTTTTAGGATTTTCTGGCGCGTTATTTTTCTTTGTATACATCACAGCTTTTCAGATTAAGCCTGAAGAAGCCGTGATGTTAGAAAAGTTTGGTGAACCGTTTACTCAATACTGCCAGTCGGTAAGACGTTGGTTATAAGAACTATTTGTTTTTCTTTTGTGGATTTTCCTGATAGTTCTTTAGCAGTTTAACCACCTCGCCCGCTTTACGACCTTGCATCGCACAGGTCGTCATCATGCCTGCCATCATTGCGCCGCCGACCCCCGCGGTCATTATGTCAGACCCTGTCATATACAGATTTTTGACCGGGGTAATAGGGTGTAAGAACGGTTGTTTAAAACGATCAACATAATGATCAAGGGCTAACATCTCACCTGCGCTGGTCTTTTGATACCAGTTGGTTGAAAGCGGTGTCGACAATTCAAAGTAATCCAGTTTTTCACGCAACTGTGGATGACGCTGGTATAGCTTTTCCATTAAGCGCTCGGCAAATTTAGCCTTAAAAGTATCGTAATCTTCCCCGCGCTTTTGCCACTGGCTACCTTCCCATTGTTTAAACCAATCCATATTGGCAGGGGTCACCACTTCAACCGTTGATTTGCCAGGGTAGCGGTTTTCCCAATCTGGGTCTTTGGCAGATGGGAATGAAATATAGACCAGAGGAAACTCTTCATCGGGATCGGCTTGGTATTTTTTTAGATTATTATCGTGATCGCCATTGGGATAGATCCACAGATTGGTCGTGGTTAAACCTAATTCTTCGGCGGTGCCTTTGAAACCTGCATAAATGCAGAAGTGTGCAGATGAAGGAGAAACGTTCTTCAACCAAGAATCGACGCCTAGGCGATTTTGTACATCGGCGGGTAACAACTTTTTAACCGTATTATAAAAACCTGCATTACTGACGATGTTATCGGCGGTGATTTCTGCACCACAAGCCATACGCACACCGTAGGCTTTATTATTTTTGATCAGTACTTCTTCAACATCGGCATAGGTAAAGACTTCGCCACCACTTTTTTGGATGGTAGGAATAATTGTACGGGCAATTTGTGAAGCGCCACCTACCGGATAAGCACCGCCAGCAAGATAATGCTTGGCAATAAGCGCGTGCATCAAAAAGGCGGCGTCGACAGGGGCTTGGCCATAGTTGCCCCATTGACCGGTTAATACTGAGATTAGTTCTTGGTTTGAGGTTAAGTCTTCTAGTGCTTCGCGGGTGGTTTGAAAGAATTGCTTAGGCACCAGCATTGGGCGAATTTTATTATACAAGCCAGCCATCCAGCGTGGCATGCCTTGGCCAGCAAAAAACTTGGGTGTATAGCGGCTGATGTCGCGAATCAATTCGATGTAACGATTGATGACCTCTACTTCGCCAGGAAAGCGTGATTTCAGCATGTTGGCAAAATTATCTCGACCCGCGACAAAACCGTATTCTTCTTTGCCAATAATGACTTTATCGTACTCATCTTCCATGGCCGCCCATTCTAAGCGACCTTCGCTGATGACGTCGAAAACTCGGCGTAGCGTTGAGGGTTTATGCACCTCTCCGATGTAGTGAACGCCCACATCCCATTCGTACCCTTCTCGTTCGTAAGCGTGGGTATAGCCGCCAGCGGTATAGTGCTGTTCTAGCACACAGACTTTTTTGCCTAATAAAGATAAGAAGGCAGCGTTGGCTAGACCACCAATGCCCGAACCTATAACAATCGTATCGTAGTGTTTTTCTGCGCGAGTCGCGCGAAAACGTTTGCCTGTCTTAACCTTTACTTTGGCCATGGGAAATCCTCAATTTTTATTTTTATGCAACTTATTGCATATGATTGGTTTAGATTAACCAATAAATTAGATATTTGGAAGAAAAAGTATGCAAAAAGTTGCATATTAACGTGATATTCTTAAATCTTAAATTCAGCAGTATGTGAGGTCATTCGGTGTCATTAAAGCACGCAATCATGGTTCTTCTAGAAACAGAGGCTGGCAGTGGCTACGATTTATTAAAACGCTTTAAGCAACGCTTGGGGTTTTTCTGGCAAGCGAGCCATCAGCAGATTTATCAGCAATTAAAAGTCATGCATCAAGCAGGGTTAATCGATTATTCGGTGGATAACCAGCAAGGTAAGCCAGATCGTAAGATCTATGTGATGACGGAAGCGGGGCATAAAGAGCTAATCTCTTGGCTGAATCAGGCGTGTAAGCCGCAAAAGATCAATGACAGTTTGTTGGTCAAATTATATGGTGGCCACCTCTTAGACAGCACTGTACTTCTGGAAGAGATACAAGCGCACAGAGAGCAGCATAATAAAGCTCTGTCGATTATGTTAGAAATTGAACAGCAGTACCAGACGCTAAGCGACCTTGAACGTAGCAAGCTAGCATTGCCATTTTTAACCCTACGTCGTGGTATTTTAGGTGAAAAAGCTTGGCTGGCTTGGGCCGACGAGGTCGAAATTTTTTTGATGACTCAAAATTAATAGCTCAGAATTGATCCGGCAGAACACTCAATAGCGTCTAGACTTAATGCTGTGAAAAGGGATTGTGCATGATGAATAGTAGACTGGGCGTTGAATGAATCAACCTGAGCATAACAAACGCAACAATGAGCGTCACGATGAGCAAGGTAATGCAGCAACCTCAGGTATCGCTAGCATTGTCGTTGAATTACCCAATCAGCAGCATCGCAGTGATGTACTGCAGCTATTATTAGGGTTAACTGCGTTATTTGGCCTTTTTTTTAGTTTTTTGAATTGGAAGGTTAATTTTTCTTTATCGCTAGCAGATTTAATCTTAGCGATATATTCCCTAATATTATTGTTTTTTGCTAGAAATATTAAGCAACAGATCATACTTTCAGTCCTGTTTTTAATCCCCCTTTATACTCTAGTTTTGTTTGCGATCTCTTTATCAGGAACATCAGAAACCATCTATGTTTGGTTATTAGTGGTTCCTGTATTGTCGCATCTATTATTAGGCCGCTGGTATGGTTTGGCTATGTCAGTCTTTTTTATGTCGATAGGGTTTGTTTTATTTCTTATTCGGTTTCAACATAACCCTGCTATTTATAATCTGGGTGCTGTGAGTAATTTGGCCTTGTCTGGCATTGCGGCAATAGTCTTTTCTCAAGTTTACGAAATTAACCGTGCCCGAGCTCATCGCCAGCTGTTGCATTTAGCAACCACCGATAGCTTAACATCGCTGGCCAATAGAACTCGATTTTTAGATGTCTTTGAGCGAGAGCGAAATCACGCCCTACGAAATGAAACCGATTTAACCTTGCTGTTATTAGATATTGATCATTTTAAGCGTGTTAATGATACCTTCGGGCATGATGTTGGGGATGAAGTGCTTAAACATATCAGTGCGGTTATTAGCGGTCGCTTACGCAAGACTGATCTACCTTGTCGCTTAGGAGGTGAGGAGTTTGGTGTTTTATTACCGGGGGCTTGCTTGCGTAAGTCGTTGCGAATAGCTGAAGATATCCGTAAAAATATTGCGGAGAATCCTTATGTTGGCAAAGGCAAGTGCATTTCTTTAAATGTTAGTATTGGCATTGCAGAGCATGGCGTTGATGGCGAAAATTTAGAAACGTTATACGCGACTGCCGATGGTTACTTATACGCAGCCAAAACGGCGGGACGTGATCGGGTTGAGAGCCGTGATCTGGGTGTGAATGATAAGTGCGATTCAGAAGACGAGCCTGACCTACAAAGCGAGCTCGATTAAGGCTTGAGCGTTAACTCAAGCGATTAACTGACTGGTAATGCTAGGCTTTCATTACTGGTTTTGGATAAATGTTATAGCCATTTTTGCGGAGTAATATGCAAACTGTGCTTATCATCACTCAGCCAGAGCTCGGCATCTTGAATGCTCGCATTTAGGACTAGATGGCGCTGCATTAGTTGATCAAGAGAATTGTATTGCTCAGTACTGATATGATAAACCGATAGATTTTTAAATCCCTTTGCCTTGTTTTCTACGCTTTTCCACCACATTCCTGCAGCATTATCCCCATAGCTGAAAATAATCACTTCCTTGGCCTTATGACAGGCTTTACGGATGCGTTTTTCATCGGGTTGGCCAAGGTCAATCCATAATTCAATATCGTCAATTAAGCTTTTCTGCCAAATGTCAGGTTGGCTATCTTCGCTTAAGCCTTTTGTAAATTGAAGGTCTTCACGGGCAAATAGCGTAAACGCAATAGTACGCAGTATTAATCTTTGTTCAGTTTCAGAAGGGTGCTGAGCCATTGTCAAGCTGTGTTGCTGATAATAGTCTCTGTCCATGTCACTGATGGTGAGGTCGAGCTTGATTACGGTTGATTTAATGGCCATGCGGGTGTTTGAGTCTCTTGGATATAATTAACAGCAAAAAAAAACCGGGCCATGCCCGGTTCATTAGATCTTGTGTGCTTATCCCCAAATTGCTTTGAAGATAAAGAAGAAGAAAATAGACAGTGCTGCACCGGCTGGCAGGGTCACCAGCCAAGACATAAAGATGGCACCAATTTGGCGGTAGTTGAGAGATTCTCGACCTACTGCCAGACCCACACCTAAAAT
The DNA here is from genome assembly GCA_963851095.1 of uncultured Gammaproteobacteria bacterium. Classification (GTDB taxonomy): domain Bacteria; phylum Pseudomonadota; class Gammaproteobacteria; order Pseudomonadales; family Oceanobacteraceae; genus Oleispira. The sequence goes on from CAWKOX010000035.1 coordinate 33,543, forward strand.
AGCACCTACAAGAGTGTGTGTGGTTGAAATCGGCAAGCCAGTACCTGATGCAACAACAACGGTTGTAGCCGCTGCTAGAGTGGCTGCAAAGCCACGGCTAGGGGTTAGTTGTGTAATGCCGGTCCCCACCGTTGCAATAACTCGGTGTCCGTAAGTTACTAGGCCGATTACGATACCAATACCACCAATTAGTAAGATCCAAGCTGGAACAGTTGCTTTCGCGGCGATCTCGCCAGCACTGTTGACGACGCTGTAAATCGCAGCAAGAGGGCCAATCGCATTGGCAACGTCGTTAGAACCATGTGCAAAGGCCATGGCACATGCCGTGAATACCATTAATACGGCAAATACTTTCTCTACATTAGCAAAATGAACTTCGTCGTTTGTTTCTGTGTCCGCATGAACACGGTTAACGAAGAAGATACCAATAATAGTGATGACGATACCGGCTAATATAGAGAACAAGATAGATTGCTGGAAATCTATGTCTAGGCCGATGTGCTTTAAGCCTTTTACTAGGGTTACCATCGAAATGATGAAGCCCACTAGGAAAATATAGAAAGGAACCACCTTTTTGGATTGCGCAAAAGGGTTGTCGGCATCATGAATCCAGTGTTGTACCGTTTTGTATAAAACAAAAGCAATACTACCGGCGAGCATCGGAGAAACAACCCAGCTGGCTGCGATTGTCCCTACTTTTCCCCAAGCAACGGCTTCTACGCCTATGCCGACAGCAGCGAAACCTACAATCGCGCCCACGATTGAGTGGGTCGTTGAAACTGGCCAGCCTTTAATTGAGGCAACTAATAACCAGATGCCCGCCGCCAATAAGGAAGCCAGCATACCAAATACGAGTAATTCAGGAGAGCCGTCAAGGGCGGATGGATCAATAATCCCTTTTCGAATCGTCGCGGTAACTTCACCACCGGCAAGAAACGCACCGGCAAACTCAAAGACGATCGCAATTAGAATTGCTTGTTTGATCGTGATTGCTTTAGAACCTACAGAGGTCCCCATTGCGTTTGCAACATCATTAGCACCAATACCCCATGCCATGAATAGACCAAAAATACATGCTAGAGCAATAAAAATATGCCCTTGTTCGGCTAGAAGTTCCATAACTCCTCCGTCGGATGAAAAACGCGCGAATTCTACCCTAGAGATCACTCAGTTAATAGACTGAGTAGACAAAAAAGTATAAATAAGACTTTAGCGCAGGAAGAAAAGAAACAACACTTAAATACCAGTAAAAATCAGATTATTATCTGTTCAGGACAATCTGCTTTCAATAAGGCACTTTCTGAGTATAATTTTGTCAAAATTTAGACTATTCCGCTTGAAATAATCGATTATTAGGAGTTAATGTGCGCGCAATTCAGCAAGAACTTGATAAAGAAATTGAATTACATAAGAAAAAAATTGCAGAGTTAGAGCAACTAAAGCTTGACCAAGAGAAGAAAATCGAAGGTTTTGTCGAATTTGATCAAACGATTAAGCGTTTATGCAATAACATGGCGCTTACAGAAGCGGAGCTTTATGTTTCTCGCGGCGATCAGATCATTAGCTGGATCGAAGCGCTGGGACAGAATGAGCGACCTGGCCGTATTTATGAAACTTTAAAAAAGCATTTCGAAAAAGTGCTTAAAAAAGAAGCACGTAAAGACGGTAAAAAAGAGAAGACCTCAACATTGCCAAAGCCGAAACTCGAGGTAGGACGCTATAAAAACCCTGCAACTCATGAAATTATTGAGAAAATTAAGCGTAATCCACGTCAGCTAGAAGACTGGATCAACGAATATGGTTTTGAGACAGTACGTACTTGGAAAGTTTAATTGGCCGTTTATTCGAAAAATACACTGAAAGATTAGCCAGCTAAGCCAATGAAAGTCCGCTGCACAGAATTATGTACAGGGTCAAAAAGCCGCAATGAACGTTGCGGCTTTTTTGTATTGGGTCATCAAGCCCTTATAAATAACACTTAGGCTATTTGCGCTTTGGTGCCCAAGCCCAGATCATTGTTGCCTTAACGGTTTCTACACCGTTCGCATCGGTAATAACAACAGGTACATTGATATCACCTTTTTCGGTATTTTTAATAAACTCTACCTGCTCGTCACTGAACGATGCGACGGCGGTCATATCACCAGAAGCCTGCTTTAAATATTCTAAGTTCATCGACTTAATCACGATGATGCGATTATCTGGAACGGTTAGGCCGGTCATAAAACCAGTAGCTGTTTCGGCTAATAAGCCCATGGCCGCTGCGTGAACACTACCGATGTGGTTTTGAACTTTCTTACGATTGGGGATAACGACAATACATTCATTTGGTGTTAGCTTCTCGAAACGAAGACCAGACGTTCCTGCATATTTGACAACACGTCCCATCGCCTTAGACAACGCAAAAGAACGAAGTGATTCAGGAAGCTTTTGGAATATATTAACAACTGTACTCAAACGATTTTGTTTAGCCATGAGGTGCGCCCTATATGGATTTGAAGTAAAAATTCTTAACAGAATTAATGATGGCGGCATATTACCCGAGTCGAGTATTAATCACCATGACCCTAGCGCCTTTATCTCCATGCCTAAAGCGCCGATAGCTGGCTAATAACGGGGCAGGAATATCTTTCGTTATTATAGGCTCAAATCCCAGACGCAGATAAAGAGAAATCGCTAAAGGTGTTGGCAGGGTATAAATAGGTACTTCGTAATGCTTCAGAGCATGAAGAATTAAATTAGATGCAATACCTTGACCACGATGGTCGCTGGCGGTTAATACACTGCGGAGAAATAAAAACGTATCGTGACTAATATCGTAACTTGTATCGTATCGTAGCAACCTTAAAACAGCGCACGTTTCGCCTTCATCGTTAATGGCAGCGTACATAAAGTCTTGAGGTTTAGCTCTGGCTTTATCTTTGTTCTGTTTATAAAACTGATTCAGTTGTTGGCAAGAGGCTGGCAGGTACTGCATACATTGGCTCAAATGGGTGTAGGGTTTTGGGACAGGGCTATTGCTAGTAAAGTCGAAGCCGCCTAAATTATACTTGGTATAATCGTACCTAAACACAAGAGCGCATTATTTCAATATTCTCTTGTTCTCTATTAAAGACATAATAATTAATAATAACAAAGCTGTAATAACTCGCCACTACTATCAAAATGCTGGTCATAAACCACAGATAGAGTTAAAAAATACAGCAGCAGGAGCCAAACATGATGAAATACAGTATGAAACGACCTTTTACACTATTGCCAGTCTTTGTAGCTATGTTCTCAGGCCAAGCAATAGCCATGTCGAATACCCCCAAAGATAGTGTCGAGGTAACCCCCGTAGCAGGCAAAATAGTCCGCTTTATTGCGGTTGGCGATACTGGAACGGGAAAAGAAGGACAGTATCAGGTAGCTGGTGCAATTGAATCTGTGTGTGCCGTACGAGGCTGTGATTTTGCACTGGGTCTGGGTGACAATATATATGAAGCGGGGGTTGATTCGATTGATGATGTGCAGTGGCTGGATAAATTCGAAAAACCGTATCAGAACCTGAATATGCCTTTTTATATGACTCTGGGCAATCATGATAATTCGTATTTTGCCGGCGGTGGTTTAGATAATACCAAGGGTGAGCTTCAGGTTGATTACCATTATAAAAAAGGCCGTTTTAGTGAAAAGTGGAACATGCCTGCGCGGTATTATCATTTCAGCGCACCTTTGACTGAAAACGAGAGCTTGACCGAAACCGAGAGCTTGACCGAAAACGTGCCTTTGGTTGATTTCTTTTCTTTAGATTCTAACCCGCTCGCGGCGCTGTCTGACATCGATAAAAAATATTGGCAATTGCCGTATAAAAAACAGCAGGCTGCTTGGTTTGATGAAACCATTAAGTCTTCGTTAGGGGCTTGGAAAATAGCCTTTGCTCACCATCCTTATATTTCAAATGGGAGTCATGGTAATGCAGGCCTGTATGATTATGTTGCTGGCTTAGGTGGGGTTTATCAAGATTTTCTTGAGCAGGAAGTGTGTAACCGAGTAGATGTGATTATTGCAGGTCATGATCATGATATGCAGTGGCTAGCGCCGGTATCGTCGTGCGGAAAAACCTTCCATATGGTATCTGGGGCAGGTGCAAAGACACGCACCTTTAGTAACCCCGATCGTAATGAAGCTTATTGGCAAGCGGATGAAACGTTAGGTTTTTATTATATAGAAATCGAAGGAAATGAATTTCGCGGTACGGCATACTTAGTCAATGCTGATGGCGAACATCATATTGCACATCAACAAACCATCACTCGCTGATTCACAATAAAAGGGGCTTATGCTAAGCACATAAGCCCCTTTATTTTAGCAGCTCTGCATTTAGTTTACGGGATCAACTGATTAATAACGTGTGCTAGATCCTTACTGCTGTTATTGGCAATTTCTTCTAGAGTATAAATCTGCTGAGGTGATAGCTGTTCTTTTTCTAGGTTTGTGAGAATCGCATAGCTAACAAGGTTGGATGGCTCATTCGCAAGGTGCTTAAGTAGTGTATCTGTGTGTTGAGGATTGCGCGCAAGTACGGTTCCTGCTGCGTAGCGTTCTTTGCTATTGCTTGATGCTAACTTTAAAACAATTGCATCATCAAGTTTGGTTAATTTTGCATTACCTGCGGCTAGGATTGCCGATGAGGCTTGATCTTCAGTTAATGCTTTAGCCAACGTTGCCGTGAGTTGATCCGATAGCCCAGATGGAGTATGACCTTGATTTTCCATTTGTTGGAAACTTGACCCAAGATTAATTAATGCATTATTTCGAATATTGTTACTTTCGGTGGTATCGGCTGCAAGTCTTGAAAGTGCCTGAAAACCGTATTCGCTCACTTGGCCGTTACCGGATAGGGCAACCATTAAGCGTACCTTTTGTAGATCGTGATTAATATCCCCTTTAATCCCATTTTCTGTGAGCTGCTCTAAAGAGTTAATGAGATAATTTTCAGCACTTGGGTGGCCCGATAAGCTTAAAGCAAAGGCAATATCTCGCTTTTCGCTATCACTCATATTATCTTTGATTAATACATCGCTTAACGACTCTGCAGAGATGTAGTCGATTAAATAATCGGCGGCTTTTATCAGTTGGGCGCTGTTTTTATTGCTAGAAAAGCTCGCGATAATGGCCCAAAGCTCTTCTTCATTTTCTACCCTTTTTTCAAAGTTCTCCGCGGCAATAGATTTAACCTGCCATAGATTATTTACATTGGTAAAATTGGTAAGTTTAAGATTGGATAAGTCGGCATAGGGCGTTATCTTTTTGGCATGAATTGAAAATCGAATATAACCTGTATGCCCTGCAGCAGAAATGCCTTGTCGTTCTTCTGATGCTAAAGAAAGCGGCATACAGTCATCACCTAAAACTACTTCCCAGCTGTTATTCGTGGCTGTGTTAGGGGTGGTCATTTGCAAGCTGGAAGCCATCTTGCTTAAGTTAGCGGTTGTTATACTTGCGCTACGATTAACGGCTTTATGGTTATGTTGATAGCTATAAGTACGCTGCATAGAGTCGTAAGAAAAGTGATATTTTTTTCCTTCTTTACCGACAGAAAGTGCTTTTAATAGCTGGCCAATAATTTTCATTGGGTGTTTTTCTGGTAAGCCTAAATCATTAAAGGCGGTGAAGAGAGCGAAGGGTTGTGGATTAACTCGGCTGAGGTAATAGACATCTTGTATATCAACGTTGCCTTGGCCTTCGTTGATTAGAATTTGGCTAGTTTGCCCACGAATAATGGCATCATTTGCTTGACTGAGTTGTGTTCTAAATTGAAGTGACGACTGATATACCTGCTTATCATTGATAATCGATTCGATGTCTACATGAACCTGATAGGCATAATTGAACTGTGTTTTATGGGTGCAGCTAAACGGTGTAGCAGCCGCATTGTTTAATTCACTACTGTCGATAAAATCCGGTGGTGCGCTAGGAAGTGTTTGTATGTAAAGGTAGAAACCCGTCGCTATGATAGTAAAAGAGCAGAGTAAAAAAATTATTATTTTTTTTATTATATTCATTTGATTGCTTATAAATTGCTGGTTATTAAATTGCTAGTTATTAAATTGCTATCGGTGAATAATAAAACCTCACATAAAGCTCTTAGTTTCGAAAACTAAGAGCTTTTTATGTGAGCAGTTTATTTAACTAATCTACAAACTAGCTGGCTTACAAGGCGATTGCGGTGGCTTCTTCAGTTGCAAAATTTACCTTGTGATAGCGAACGCCGTCCCAGTTGACATCGGCATCATCCCCAAATGCATTAATATCAAATCCTAGTACTTTTAAGAAAGTATTTACAAAGCCACGACCAGATTCGATGTTAGTTTCCAGCGATTCAGCTTTGTAGACTTCATCCATTCCGGCAACGTTACGCACACCTTCTTCTAGTGAGTAAGGGAGTTCTAGTTCCATTACCCACAGCTTGAACTCAGCACCTACTTGCAATAGATCAGGAATAAAGCTTAAGAAACTCGTGATGCGAATATAAGCCTGAGATGAAAGCCAGATATCCATTAATGGAAGCACATCTAAGCGAGTTGAGTTGGCGTGCTGTTTGCCATCGATGATGACTGGGGGTTGCGAACGGTCAACGGTTGAAGCGATGGTTGTATCAGCGCCTAGCGTTGTGCCAACCGTACCGTACACGCGAAAAGGAATAAGTTCGTAAAGGGAAACTTGCATAATACCTACGTCAACACCGGTTAAGTTATGCAATGCGGTATCAAACATACGCGTACTGGCTTGCACTGTGACACTGGGCTTAAACGTAAGCGCGGCTGTTGCGACTGTGCCGTCATCTTCACAGCTTGCTTCCGCAGAAAAATCAAATAAAACAGTTTGAGAAAGCGAAGGCACAAACCAAGCGCTATTGGTATTTTGAGCGATGCTATCAGAGATTGCGCCAGTGATACCATCTCCTGCTGCATTTACAATACTGCCGCCGATATTAACAGGATCTGGAATCGGTAAACCAAACGCACCTTCAATCGCATCCAAGCCACAGACAATGGGAGTGAAAGACATGTCGGTTTTTAATTTGGGAATCTGATTTTCACCGATAACAATCCCTCCTTGACCTGTTGCCGCAAGTGCAGCGGCTTGCTGAGTACCTGCTTGATCGAGAATGCGTTGCTGATCGGTTAACCCCCCTAATTGGCCAAAGCACAAAGGTCCAACTCCAGTAAAGGTTTCTGCACAAGGTTCATAGCACAAGCCAGCCTCATTTTGCATACTCGATTCACACGTCATACTGGCTCTTGATTGGACCCAAGATTGCTTAGTAATTGTTTTTGGTAACCAGCCCCATTGCGTACAAAAAGCACCTCCATTGGAGTAACCTTCTGGGCACTGTTGCCAGCAAACCCCTGCAACTGAATCAAAACCTGCGGGGCAGTCTTGAGCACACATACCACTATTGGCGGAATAACCTTCTTGGCAGCTATTGGGTAATATTCCCATGCCGCGGTTATAGCTCCATTCTTCAAAAGGGGCCGTTACGTCAGAGATTGTGCTCGCAATATTATTGTCTAATGTTTCCAGAATGCTGGCGGTGAAAGATAAAAATTTACTTCCTTCAGATTCACCGGTGAGTGTTTGTACGTTTATTGGATTAATCGCGCCTAAGCTTGGGTCTGCTGCAATATCAATATTAGAATTACTTGCCCAAGTTTGTGACGCCGCGAGTATCAATAAAGCATAGATTCCTTTCTTAATCGTATGTTGGAACATAATGTTTATCCTATATGATCATGTTGAGCTAGGAATGGTTAGTTCCAATTAATACAGTAGTTCTTCGACACTTATATTAATGACGGTGGTCGCTCGTTAAATGTGCATTAATTACCAAGGTGAAAGAAATTTATTATTCGTATTGATTTCATTTTAACCACTGGCAAAAGTAGATAGTTTGGAGAGTATCTTGACTGGTACAATCGTATCACTATCGTATCTATACTTTATGCCATTAGACAGAAAATGATACGTCACTCTAGGCCAACTTCATGACGGTTTTAAGCCAGTATTAAAATTAGTTGCTTAAGAGCAATCCTTAGGTGATTCATCGGCTAGCTATGGATGAGAGAGGGTTTAATGGGAAATAAACATGAAATTGACTCATATCAAATAACAATTACTTGAAAAATAATAATCCATTACCATATCTAAAGCAGAACAAAGAATTTCTTCCTATTCTTCTTATTATCGTTATCTAGGAGTCATATTGATGAGAATGGATCGTTTAACTACCAGCTTACAAAATGCTTTAAATGAAGCGCAGAGCCTAGCGCTTGGGCATGATCATAATCAAATCGACAGTGTGCATCTTTTATTAGCATTACTGCAGCAAACCAACAGTACGGTGCGTAACGTTTTGCGTACTGCGGGAATACAGGTGCCTGGCTTTGAACAGGCATTGACTCAAATAATGGACGATCAGCCAAAAGTAACCTCTCCTGATGGCAGCATTCAAATTGCCCCTGAGTTAGGGCGTTTATTAAATCTTATCGATAAAGAAGCTCAGAGCCGTGGTGATCAGTTTGTATCGAGCGAGCTCTTTCTGATTGTTGCCTTAGAAGAGAGAAATGCTGTCGGCAAATTGATGAAGCAACAAGGGCTGAATAAAAATATATTAAATAAAGCCATTGATACTATTCGTGGAGGAGAGCAAGTGAACGACGCGAACGCAGAAGATAATCGCCAATCATTGGACAAGTACTGTATCGATTTAACCGAACGTGCTGAACAAAATAAGCTCGACCCGGTGATCGGTCGTGATGATGAAATTCGTCGTACGATTCAAGTATTGCAGCGTCGCACTAAGAACAACCCAGTATTAATTGGCGCCCCCGGTGTGGGTAAAACAGCCGTGATTGAAGGTCTCGCACAGCGCATTATTAATGGGGAGGTGCCAGAAGGATTAAAAGATAAGCGTATTCTTTCGTTAGATATGGGGGCCTTGATTGCAGGGGCGAAATATCGTGGCGAATTTGAAGAGCGCCTTAAGTCTGTATTGAAGGATGTGGCGAAAGCTGAAGGCCAGATCATCGTCTTCGTTGATGAATTGCACACCATGGTCGGTGCAGGTAAAGGCGACGGTGCAATGGATGCAGGTAATATGTTGAAGCCTGCACTAGCCCGTGGCGAATTGCATTGTGTGGGCGCAACGACGCTGGATGAGTATCGAGAGTTCATCGAAAAGGATGCGGCTCTAGAGCGTCGTTTTCAAAAGATCATCGTTGATGAGCCTAATGAAGAAGATACCGTGGCTATTTTGCGCGGTCTAAAAGAACGCTATGAAGTGCACCACGGTGTTCAGATTACTGATAGCGCGATTATTGCTGCGGCTAAATTGTCGACTCGTTACATTCCTGATCGTCAGTTGCCGGATAAAGCGATTGATTTGATCGATGAGGCGGCGTCGGTTATCCGCATGGAAATTGACTCCAAACCTCATGAAATGGATAAATTAGAGCGTCGCTTGATTCAGTTAAAAATAGAGCGTGAAGCCTTGCGTAAAGAAACGGATGATGCCGCTCAGCAGCGATTGAGTGACCTTAATGAAGACATTAATAAAACAGGTCGTGCGTATTTAGAGCTTGAAGAAATTTGGAAGCATGAAAAAGCGTTATTAGAAGGCGCGTCTGATATTAAAGAGAAGCTAGAAGCGGCGAAGGCTGATTTAGAAGCAGCGCGTCGCGGTGGCGACTTGCAAAAAATGTCAGAACTTCAATATGGCATTATTCCAGAATTAGAGAAAAAGCTGACAAGCGCAGACGAAGCAGAAGCTCAAGGAACGCAAGAATTTCAGCTATTACGAAACAAGGTAACCGAAGAAGAAATTGCTGAGGTTGTTTCGCGATGGACGGGTGTGCCAGTGAGCAAAATGCTTGAAGGCGAGCGTGAGAAATTATTGCGCATGGAAGACGAACTGCACAAGCAAGTCGTTGGTCAAGAACAAGCTATTACGGCAGTTTCTAATGCGGTAAGGCGCTCTCGTGCAGGTTTGAGTGATCCTAACCGTCCGAACGGTTCGTTCTTGTTTTTAGGCCCAACTGGCGTGGGCAAAACAGAGTTATGCAAAGCGTTATCAACCTTCTTGTTTGATAGCGACGATTCGATGATCCGAATTGATATGTCGGAATACATGGAGAAGCACTCAGTTGCCCGTTTAATTGGTGCGCCTCCTGGTTATGTCGGCTATGAAGAAGGCGGTCATTTAACCGAAGCTGTGCGTCGTAAACCGTATTCGGTGATTCTGTTGGATGAAGTCGAAAAAGCACACCCCGATGTGTTTAATATCTTACTTCAGGTACTTGATGATGGGCAGTTAACCGATGGTCAAGGGCGACGTGTTGATTTCAAAAATACGGTATTGGTGATGACGTCGAACTTAGGCTCTGATGTGATTCAAACCATGGCCTTGGGGTCTGAAAGTGGCAATGTTGATCAAGATTATGAAGGCATGCGTGCTGCGGTAATGGAAATTGTAGGTTCACACTTCCGTCCTGAATTTATTAACCGTATTGATGAGTCCGTGGTATTTCATCCATTGCTTAAAGATCAGATTCGAGGCATTGCCGATATTCAGTTGCAGTCACTATCAAAACGATTGGCAGAGCGTGAGTTAACCCTGACATTAACCGATGCGGCTACCACTCAGCTGGTGGAACTGGGTTATGACCCTGTCTATGGCGCAAGACCGTTGAAGCGAGCCATTCAGCAATGGATTGAAAACCCTCTTGCTCAGGCTATTTTGTCAGGAGAGTTTATGCCAGGAGATAATATTAAGGCTGACTTGATTGAGGGCAGGTTGGTTTTTATCACCGGATAGGCCTTTGCTTTCATTCGCTCATTAGTGTGTTGGATTATCAGTGGCCGTAATAACTTTATTACGGCCTTTTTCTTTGGCTTTATATAAAGCGATATCAGTACGGTCTAAAATTGCTTTACTATCATCTTGATCGTTTAGCAGAGCTAAGCCACCACTGTAAGTAAACGACGTGGGTAGGTCACGGGTGCTGGCGATAATGTACTTTTTGAGTCGTTTACATGCCAGTTGCGCTGCTTCAGGGAGTGTATCAGGAAAAATAATAATGAATTCCTCACCGCCATAGCGCCCAATAATATCGCACTCACGAAAAATTAATTGCATGCTGCGTGCAAAAAATTTAATGACCCAGTCGCCGACCGAGTGGCCAAGGGTATCGTTGATTTTTTTGAAGTGGTCAAGGTCAACCATAGCAACCGATAAAGGGGTATTTTTACGACGACTGCGAGAAATTTCCTCTTCTAGTCTTCGAATACTTTCACGGCGATTTAACAATCCTGATAAAGGATCTTTAGTCACAAGATCATAAACAGCTCGGCCTCGCTTGATTCGGGAATGAACGGTTAATAATAAATCATCAGGTGAAACGGGCTTCGTTAAAAAAGCATCAGCACCGGTCGACATTGCTCGAAGCTGTAAATCAGTGCTGGCCTCAGCGGAAAGAAAAACCAATGGGATGCTTAGAAGATTATCCATTTGGCGAATAATTCCTGCAAGTTCTTGGCCGTTGCAATAAGGCATGTAAAGATCTAATAAAATTAAGTCTGGTTCAAAATCGGCTAGTGCAGGCATTAATTCATGCTCTGGATTATTGACCGACAGCACTTCAAAATCGGATGCTTCCAAAATGCTTGCGTAATAATCGGAGAGTGATTTTTGATCATCAATAATTAATATACGATATTGTTGCTGTTGCTGGCGCTCTGTTAATGAATCAATTGAGCGTAGCACTTGAGTGTAGTCCAAAGGCTTACTTATAAATGCTTGCCCCCCCGCTTGAACCGCTTTTAAGCGAGCGTTAATACTACTACTTTCGGAAATGAAAATAAGTGGGATAGAAACACGAATTCTTTCAATATTACCCAATGTGATCAAGTCTTCAGCAGGCAAACTATCAAGGCTAACAATAATGCAGCCAGTATTTTTTTGAACACTCGATGTAATTTGAGATATCTCGGAAATGGTTGAAATCTCAAAGCTAGTGCTGGTTAATTTTTGCTTAATATCTTTAGCTAATACAGGATCGTTTTCTAAAACGATGATGTGCATGAATTCTTTATCGATTATTTTGGCTTTAAATTGGATTTCACGAATTTCAGTTTTAGGGTCCGTTTCCGCTTGCTGCATCATGCTAAGAAGTTGCTGGTTGATGCCTATAATATGTTGTATTTCAGTTTCCGTAGGGTGCTTGTCAGAGTGAAAGAAGGGAGACATTTCGTCTTGCATTAGTTTAGCAATATTACCAATCTCGATATGACCAAACATGGCAGCACTGCCACTAATATTTAGTATCTTAGTAAAAAATTCATCAAAATGTGCTTGTTTAGGTTCATCTATCCATTGCTGTGCCGCCTTTTTTAAATCGGCCAACAAGCCTGGTATTTGCAAGCTGTATTGTTTTCTAAGTTCTTTATCCTGCACCCTAAACTCCATGTGATAGCAATAATCAGTATGCGGTAATACTTAAAAGTATTGATGCATGACTTTAATTCTAGACTAATGCTTCAAAGACGCACTATTTCTCAATAAGGAATAAGTATGAGAATCAATGGTGATGATTTTTGACATAAGTGCAGGGAGGTCATTCGTTGATAGAGTGCTTGAGTAATTGGATTTTAAATGCTTAAATGATAATCATTATCATTTAAAGGGGTTGTGGTTATGTTTAATTTTCCATTATTTAATAAGCGTAAGTCGCCTTCTAGTAAAAAATTACAGGCGTTTTTAAAAGGGTGGGAACACAGCACATGCCTTGGTAGTAACTTTTATCATCAAAAAGATTATCAAGCGGCTATCTTAGAGTTTGAAAAAGCGCTTGACTATGCGCGTTCAGGGCTTAAATGTAAGACTGAGAAGGCAATTTTTATGCAGTATTATTCTCTTGCGAGCATGAACTTGGCGCAAGCGTTGAATTGCTACCAGCAGCAGCCTCAGTCAGAAAAAGTGTTATCGGATGCTCATTTCAACATGCTGTCGATGATGGTCGATGTGGCTGAACCTGAGAGTCATCGTTATGAAGCGAAAAAACAAGCGGAGTTCTTATTAAAAAACTTGATCGAGTTTTTAGCGAGTATGGGACGAAAGAGCGTTGCGGATAGTCTGTTAGAAGAATTTACTCGGCTAAAAATCACACAGAGTGTTTTTTCAAAAGCATAGTTAATCGTGGAATAAATAGTGGGACAAATAGTAGAGTAAATAGCGCTGAGCATAAAACGGTTAGTAGGTCCAAAGTATGATAATTGGGTATTAAATACCCTGAATGTCTATTTAGTAAGAAAAGATGTGCTTCGATATTAGAATGCAGCGGCAAAGAACGATAAACTGGATCTCTACTCATCACTGAATCTTACTGTTGTTATGAAACAGCTTTCCTTTTTAGCGTTATCGATGCTCATCTTTTTATTGGCTGGCTGCACACCACCTGATGATAAATCAAGTGCGTGTAGCAGCGCTTATAATCAAGATTCTGGTGTCAGAATCAGCACCGTTGGTACCCCAGAATTTATTGCCCCTGCGACCTGGGTTTTTGAACCGGTCGAAAATTTTGAGCTTGTTTCCTATCAGTGGTCTTTCAGTGATGACCCTAACAGCCAAGTTAATCCTACTTATACACGGACCGCAGAGCATACTTTTAAGGAGCCAGGCCGCTACCGTGTGTGCTTGCGCTATACCACTGGAGGTGGAGCAAAGAGCAGTGTTGAATCGGAAGTTATTATCGGGGCGGGCAGTATATCGGGCACGATCACTGCAGCACTGAATACGGATGTGGATGTCGATACCCGAGATCCTAATGAACCGTATGTTAATAATAATAGCTTTGATGATGCACAAATCATCTCTTCTAGTGCTCGATTATCAGGGGTTGTCGATCAATACGACCGCGAAGATTTTTATCAGGTGTATTTGCAGAGTGGCCAACGAATAACCCTCGGTATTACAGAAGAAGGGCCTAGCGGTTTTGAGGCTGTGCGCTTAGCACTTTATAGCGCGACAGCCACTATAAACAACCAAACGTCTGCCGATATTATGGTTGAAACCGATCTTGATACAGGCCAACACTCACCCATCGTGATTGCGCCTACAACAGGCAGCTATTATATAAAAGTGAGCGCGATCAGTCCTCGTATAATCAATCAAGGCTTTGGACCATCGATATTGAGTCATAATATTTACTCCTTAGCGATTGATGCACCCAATAGCGCCGCAAGCAGTGCGCTAGGCAGCTACGCCCTAGATGAAGTCAATATTATGCTTAAGGCTGATCGTCAGTACCAAGCACAAGGTCTAACAACCAAGATGGATTTAGGCCGCATTAAGACCCTAACTCTGGCAGATGCGCAGGCTTTTTTAAGCAGCCAAAACATAACGGTTGCCAATCGCTTATTTGTTGCCAGCAGCAGTCAAAACATCAACGCTGAGTATCGTCATTGGCAAACATTGCAAGTGATAGAAGCTCTTGCGAGTCACCCTGATATTTTATACGCCGAGCCCAATTGGAAACGTTACCCTGCGGCGTTAACACCGATTAATGATCCTTATTACAGCACGCAGTGGCATTACAATATGATCAATGTGCCGCAAGCATGGCAAGCCATGGGTAGTCGAGGGGATAATGATGTGATCGTGGCAGTGCTTGATACCGGAGTCTTAACCCGTCACCCAGATTTACTGGGCAATTTAGTGGCAGGTCACGATTTTGTCGATGACGACGCCGATGCGAATGACCCAGGCGATAAATCAATTAATGGGCAGCGCAGCAGTTTTCACGGTACGCACGTCGCAGGTACGATTGCTGCTTCGGCGGGAAATGGTATCGGCGGCGTCGGTATTGCGGCGGGTGTTAAAGTCATGCCCGTAAGAGTATTAGGCCAAGGTGGTGGTTTTGCGAGCGACATTATAAAAGGGGTTTGTTACGCCGCGGGTTTATCAACGCAGCAGTCTGGAAGCTCAGCCTGTAATAATACCAGTGCTGCTTCAACCGCGAGTGATGTGATCAACTTGAGCTTAGGTGGGCCAGGTTATTCGGATATCGAGAATGCACTTTATAATGAAGTAATTGCGAAAGGTATTATTGTAATTGCGGCGGCGGGTAATGAATCAACGTCGGCGGCTTTTTACCCTGCGTCTTATAATAATGTCATATCAGTATCGGCGGTGAATAAAAATCGTGAGCAGGCCGATTATTCGAACTTTGGTTCTGCTATCGACATAGCAGCACCTGGTGGTGACTTTTTAGTCGATAGTGGCATTCTGAGCACGTTGGGCGATGACCAGCATGGCACAACTGAAATGATCTACGGTTCATTGCAAGGTACTTCAATGGCGGCGCCTCATGTAGCGGGTGTTGTGGCATTAATGAAATCGGTAAAGCCAGAGTTAACTCAAAGCGAATTTTTAACGCACTTAAAGAGCGGAGCGTTAACCCAAGACTTAGGCGCTGATGGCAAAGATAATATTTTTGGTTGGGGTTTAATCGATGCTCAGAAAGCCATTCTATTAGTGCAAGAAGCGCCAGAGCCGCAAATCATAAGTTCAAATAACCGTTTATTCTTTAATATTAGTCAGGGCATTCGAAGCACTCAGAGTTTTACTTTAACCGCCGCGGGTGTTGATAATAATGCAGCGCTGGGTGAAATTAGTGTGCAAATTGTAGGTGGTGAGAGTAATACCAGCGATGCTAATCCCGATGATCGTTGGATATCGTTGGATAAAAATCTCGGTCTAGGGCTTTATCAAGTCACCGTTGATCGGACGGACTTATTAGAGGGCGTTTATCAGGCCGAATTGATCGTCAGCTCTTCTTTAGTCGAGGTAGCGGATATCACCATAACCGTGCAATTGCAGGTAGGGAACTCGACTGTATTTTCTAATGCTGGTGTGCAGTATGTGTTTATTATTCAAGAAGACGCCGAACCAGATGCTGAGGGTAATCTCTACAGTGCTGCGCTAAGCCCTCCGTTAGTCGCCTTTGAAGGTAAATACCGTTATCAAATAAGGGGGCTAAAAAAAGGTCGCTATCTTGTATCCACAGGGTCTGACTTAGATCTAGATAACTTTATTTGTGACCCCGGCGAGTCGTGCGGGCAATACCCAACATTAGAGCAGCCGAAAGTTGTGATTATCTCAGAAGATCAGCCTCAGGCAACAGCCAATATGGCGGTAGGTTATTTGAATATGAGTCGTGCGAATTCAGCGGTGAATACAGAAGAAAATAAGCCGGGCTTAAGAGTTCGTAAGGCGGCTGACGTTAACTCGGTCTCTGATTCTGCCATCAAAGCGATAACAGGAAACTAGCAGTATGACTTATACAAAACGGATACATTGCCGCCCGCTGTTTCTGGCTATCGCAATTCTCTTAATTTTGGTTGGCTGTGGTTCTCAGCCAGCTCAGCCTTCGTACTCAGTACCACAACGCGCTTACAGTCAGCAGTGTAATATTACTCAGTCAGAAAGTTATATTTGGCTTGAACAAGAAGATGAATGGTTAGGCTTACCCGAGCAAGCTCGCCAGCAATTTGAGCAAGAGCAGATTGATTGGATAAAAGAGAATGTATTAATCGTTAGTCTGGGGCAAAAAAATACAGCGGGTTATGATATTGAATTAAGTCAGTGGTTATTAGAGCAAGACTATTGGCAAGTCACGCGAATCACTCGCGCGCCGCAAGCAGGTAAATTGAACGCCATGGTAATGACCTCTCCGTGTGTCATGGTAAAAATTCCGAAAAGCATTAAATCATTCAGTTTAATCAATCCTGAAGGACGAGTATTAGGTCGCTGGCCTTATTAATGCTATTTGCTTATTAATGCTACCTGAAAGGCCGGTAGCGGTTTAGAATGCGGTTTTAATAACGATAAAACAAAGATTCGATATGGCCATTATATTAGGTATTGATCCGGGTTCCCGAATTACAGGGTACGGAGTGATTAATGCCGTAGGGCAAAAAATAGAATACATCGCCAGTGGCTGTATTCGCATCACAGAAAAAGAACTGCCGCAGCGCTTGGGGCAGGTTTTTGATGGTGTGAATGAAATTATCGAAACCTACTCCCCCGAGCAATTTGCGATTGAACAAGTCTTTATGGGAAAAAATGCCGACTCTGCTCTGAAATTAGGGCAAGCAAGAGGTGTGGCCATTGTGGCGGCTGTTC
Organism: uncultured Gammaproteobacteria bacterium; assembly: GCA_963851095.1. Classification (GTDB taxonomy): domain Bacteria; phylum Pseudomonadota; class Gammaproteobacteria; order Pseudomonadales; family Oceanobacteraceae; genus Oleispira. The sequence continues at coordinate 50,767 of CAWKOX010000035.1, forward strand.
AGCATAACTTACCGGTTTCGGAGTATGCGGCGCGTAGCGTGAAGCAAGCCGTTGTAGGTAAAGGCAGTGCCGAAAAAACTCAAGTTCAGCACATGGTTGAATTGCTTTTAAAACTCCCCGGAAAACCACAAGAAGATGCCGCCGATGCGCTGGCTATTGCAATTACCCATGCTCATACTCGTGCTAATCTGGTGGCGAATATCGGTCTGAAAAAATTTAGTCGAGGTCGCATGCGCTAAGCGAAACTGTTAGGCTAGCGTTTTAAAATAGTGTGAGAATAACCGAACATGATCGGACGATTAAGTGGTGTATTGATTGAAAAACAAGCCCCCGATTTATTAATTGATGTGAATGGTGTGGGCTACGAAGTTCAAGCACCGCTATCGAGTTTTTTAGATATAGGCGCGGTGGGGAGTAAAATCACCTTATTAACGCACCTTATTGTTCGAGAAGATGCGCAATTGTTATATGGTTTTAGCGATAAAATGCAGCGCACTATGTTTCGCACTTTAATAAAGGTGAGCGGCGTTGGTCCTAAGCTAGCGTTAGGAATTTTATCCAGTATGGATGCCGATACGTTTGCTCGCTGTATTCAAAATCATGAAGTGACTGCATTAACCAAATTACCAGGCGTCGGCAAAAAAACCGCTGAACGCCTCATCGTGGAAATGCAAGATCGCCTAAAAGAATGGCAAACTCAGGCGCCATTATGGGCAGCCGTTGAGCAAACCGCTTCAGCCAATCGCAACCATTTATTATCTGAAGCGGAAGCAGCATTGATTTCTTTGGGCTATAAACCTCAAGAAGCGGCTAAAATGCTCAGTAAAATGCCTGATGAAATTGACTCGTCAGAAGAGATGATTCGTCGTGCGCTGAAGGGCATGATGTAAACTAGCGTCATATAAAAAATCAACAGGCATGAGTTAAAATTAATAGGAACAAATGTTTTTATGATCGAGAGTGATCGCTTTGTAAGTGCCACATCCAATATAGGATCGCTAGGCGAGAGTGCTGCTTCACCCAAACGTGAAGATCGACAAGATAGAGCCATTCGCCCTGATACGTTAGCCGATTATCAAGGTCAGCCGGTGGTGCGCGAACAGATGGAAATTTTTATCGGCGCTGCCCGTGCCCGTGAAGAAGCATTGGACCATACCTTGGTTTTTGGTCCACCGGGTTTAGGCAAAACGACGCTGGCCAATATTATTGCCCACGAAATGGGCGCTAATATAAAAAGTACGTCTGGCCCTGTTTTAGAGAAAGCCGGTGACCTAGCCGCAATGCTCACCAACCTTGAAGAAGGCGACGTTCTATTTATTGATGAAATACACCGTCTGAGCCCTGCGATAGAAGAAATTTTATATCCAGCGATGGAAGACTATCAGTTGGATATAATGGTGGGTGAAGGCCCAGCTGCACGATCGATTAAGCTAGAACTGCCCCCGTTCACATTAGTCGGAGCAACGACCCGTGCAGGTTTATTAACGTCGCCATTACGTGACCGATTCGGTATCGTTCAGCGTTTAGAGTTTTATAATATCGCCGACTTATCGCACATTGTTGCTCGCTCTGCACGCTTAATGGGATTAGAATCTGAGCCAGAAGGCGCGGCAGAAATTGCACGTCGTTCTCGCGGAACGCCTCGTATTGCTAATCGCTTATTACGCAGAGTTCGAGATTACGCACAAGTAAAGGGCGATGGTATTGTTACCAAGGCAAGCGCCGACGCTGCATTGAATATGTTAAAAGTTGATGTGCAAGGTTTTGATCATATGGACCGTCGTTTATTATTGGCACTGTTAGAAAAGTTTGATGGTGGGCCGGTCGGGGTAGACAGTTTAGCCGCGGCCATCAGTGAAGAACGCGATACGATTGAAGACGTTTTAGAACCTTATTTAATTCAGCAAGGTTATATGATGCGAACACCAAGAGGACGTACAGCAACCAAGCTGGCATATCGCCATTTCGGTTTGCCCGAACCAACAAATTCTAGTGATTGAAAATAGAATAAAATATCAGTACCGAAAAAACACAGATTAGATTGAACTTTAAAAAGGGTTCAGTTTCGAACAAATAACCAGTTAATACAGTGTAAGGGAAATTTCATGGAGCAAGCATCCGTAGAACAATCCATGTCGATTATGTCTTTAATCGTTAATGCCAGCTTTGTCGTTCAGTTGGTTATGTTGCTTTTAGTGGCGGCTTCAGTAGCCTCTTGGGTCATTATTGTTCAACGCTGGCGTCTACTTGCGGCAACCCGTAAGCAGCTAAATGCCTTTGAAGAACGCTTTTGGTCGGGAATCGACTTGAATCAGCTTTATAAAGAATGTCAGAACAATCCTGATCCTGTTGGCGTAGAAAACGTGTTTACCAGCGGCTTAAAAGAGTTCGGCAAAATTCGACAGCAAGCGCCGGAAGAACCAGACACTATTATGGAAAGCACTCATCGTGCAATGCGTATTACTATTAGCCGTGAAACAGAAGTGCTAGAACATCACCTTTCGTTTTTAGCAACGGTCGGTTCAACCAGTCCTTATATTGGTCTGTTTGGTACGGTTTGGGGGATTATGCATTCTTTCCAAGGTTTAGCGATGATGAAGCAAGCAACCATTGCCTCTGTCGCACCGGGTATCTCAGAAGCACTTGTTGCGACTGCGATGGGTTTGTTAGCCGCAATTCCGGCGGTTATTTTTTATAACCGTTTTACCACGAAAGTAGAGCAGCTGGTTTCTGGTATGCAAACGTTTGGCGAAGAGTTTTCTTCTATTTTATATCGTCAGACTCACCGCATGAAGCAGCCAAAGAAAGGTAACGAATAATGCCAGGGGTATCACCATTCGCCCCGCCTGGAGGCGTTAAACGTAAGCCAATGGCCGAGATCAACGTTGTTCCTTACATTGATGTTATGTTGGTACTACTAATCATTTTTATGGTTACGGCACCGATGCTCAATCAAGGGGTCGATGTTGATCTGCCTAATGTGGATGCGAGCCCGGTGCGTGTTGAGCAAGATGAAAACCAGTTGATCGTGTCTGTTTCAGCGAAAGGGTTGTATTACCTTGAACGTGGCAGTGATGAGCCAAAAGCGATGGCGCTGGCCGATATTCAACAATACGTAGCTACTCTGCTAAAAAGTCAGCCAAAAACCGATGTATTAGTACGCGGTGATGAAAGTGTCCCGTATGGGGTTGTGGTGGCATTAATGGGCAGCTTACAAACTGCAGGGGCAGGGTCTGTTGGTTTGATCACAGAAGCGCCCGACCCTAAAGCAGGTTTGTAAATATGCGGGCTAAGATTTGGCTAAAAAAATTACTCGATCCGCAGAGCTATGGATTAGCGATTGCACTGGCGGTAATTTTTCATGTGGTCGTCATTGCGCTGTTTGCAATTGAATGGCCAAAAGAAAAGCGACAGATTGCTGAACCGACGCCGAAGAATATTCAGGCTAAAGTCATTCAGGTCGAAAATAAACAAGTGCAGCAACGTAAGTTGGCTGAAAAGAAAAAGCGGGCTCAGAAAGCCAGGGCGGATAAGCGTCGTAAAGAGGCTGCGCGGAAAAAACGCTTAGCCGATCAGAAAGCCAAGCGTGACAAAGCGGCTAAGATAAAAGCGGCCAAGTTAAAGGCGGCAAAAGATAAAGCGGCTGCCGATAAGAAACTGGCCGATAAAGCGAAGCAAATTGCCAAAGCTAAAAAAGCTGAGGCTGATAAGTTGAAAGCGGCAGAGCTAAAAAGGCTTGAAGAAGAGAAGCGTCTTGCTGAGCAAGAAGCCTTTGAAAAAGAACAAGAACAAGCGTTATTAGAGTCATTGGCAGAAGAAGAGCAGCAGCGCTCTATGGAAAAAGCCATGGCCGAAGAACAGCAGGCAAAAGAAAATGCCGCGATTACCGATGGCATCGTTGCTCAGATTCGCGCAAAGATCTCTAAATCTTGGCGTTATCCACCCAGTGCACGTCCAGATATGGAAGTGGTTGTGAGAATACAGCTGGTGCCTACGGGGGAAGTGATTGATGTTTCGATTATTACTGGTAGTGGTAATGAAGCATTGGATCGTTCTGTATTGGCCGCTGTAAATCGAGCTCAGCCTTTGCCTGTGCCAAAAGATACGCGCTTATTTGAACAACAGTTTAGAAGTTTTGTAATGGCCTTTAGGCCTGAGGATGCAGTGTGGTAATGAAGTTAGTTTTTCAAATTGTATTAATGAGTTTATTAGCTTTGCAGGCTCGTGCTGAGCTTGTGATCGAAATTACCCAGGGTAATCAGCGTGCCATTCCGGTAGCCGTGGTGCCTTTTGAGTGGAAAGGGTTAAGAGCCTTGCCAGAGAATGTTGCTCAAATTGTCGCTAACGATTTAGGAAGAAGTGGTTATTTTAATAGTCTGCCAAAAACGCAGATGTTGAGTCTACCCAATACCGAAGAAGAAATTTTCTATCGTGATTGGGAACTTTTAAAGCAAGACTACTTAGTCATTGGTGCTATTAAAGAAGATAGCCGCGGTGGTTATGTGATTAACTTTAAGTTAATCGATGTGAATACCCGTACCGTATTAATGAATCAAAAATTAACCGGCGGTGCGTCGGCGCTGCGCGATATCGCTCACTTTATGAGTGATCGAATCTTTGCAGCATTGACTGGTGTACCTGGCGCTTTCTCGACGAAGTTAGTTTATGTGACAACCAACCGTGAGCGCACGCAATTTAATTTAAGTTATGCTGATGCTGATGGCGCGCGTGAGCAGAATATATTCTCATCAAAGCAGCCAATTATTTCACCGGCTTGGTCTAACGATGGTAAAAAAATTGCGTATACCAGCTTTGAAAATGGCCGCAGTGAAATATTCATACAAGAGATCGCCAGTGGCAAGCGTGAAAAAATAGCCTCATTTAAAGGCTCTAACAGTGCTCCAGCGTTTTCACCGGATGGCACTAAAATGGCGATGGTACTTTCACGTAATGGTAATCCTGATGTTTACGTCATGGATCTTGCAACACGCAAACTCGACCGTATAACAACACACTATGGAATTGATACCGAGCCGCAGTGGATGCCTGATGGTAAAAACTTGATCTTTACTTCAAGTCGTATTGGTAAACCTCAAATTTATAAAGTATCCCTAACACACCGCAAGCCTAAGCGAATTACGTTTGAAGGGGATTATAATGCTCGAGCTCGAATTACCCCAGATGGGCGTAAAATGGTCATGGTTCACAGAAATGGTGGTAATTTTCATATTGCGACTCAGAACATGAAAACGGGCGTTTTACAAATTTTAACCTCAGATACTCAATTGGATGAATCTCCTAGTGTTGCGCCGAATGGAAGTATGGTAGTTTATGCAGCAAGTATGGGTGATCGCAGTATTTTAGCTGCCGTATCACTAGATGGAGAGGTTAAATTCCGCTTACCATCTAAATATGGTGATGTTCGTGAGCCTGCTTGGTCTCCTTTGATAAAGTAATAAAAAAGTTACTTTACAGACAAGCCAAGCAAAAAATTTAGAATTAAAAATAACTTAGACTTAAAATGGGAAGTACAAATATTATGCAAAAACGTGCATTAGTTAAAACATTAGGTGTTACTTTAGGCGCAGTATTGATGACTGCATGTGCAAGTAATAGTGATATGGCTGATGGTGAAGAGCTACAACCATTAAACGCTGCTGGTCAAGAAGCAACGGCTTCTGCAGAAAGCACAGCGGCTGATATTGAAACACAAGGCGTTGAAGCTCAAGCGGTTGCTGGCGAGCAGATTGATGCTGCAGCAAACGAAGCTCAGGCTGCGTTGATGAAAGCGACTGTTTTCTACTTCGGTTTTGATAATACAACCATTAAAGCTGATAGCAAAAATGCTTTGATCGCACACTCTCAGTATCTAGCGGCTAACTCTTCAGCTCGCGTAGTACTTGAAGGTCATGCTGATGAGCGTGGAACTGTTGAATATAACCTAGCATTGGGCGAGCGTCGCGCATTGTCTGTTAGCCGTTTCCTACAAGCTAACGGTGCAGCATCTTCACAAATCGAAACGGTAAGCTTCGGTGAAGAGCGTCCAGCTTTGATGGGTCATAACGATGATTCTTGGTCTCAAAACCGTCGTGTTGAGATCAAATACCAGAGCCGTTAATTTCTAATGAAATATACAGTCTTACCTCTAGCACTGCTCATCTCTATGTTCAGTGCAGCGGAAGATGGCTGGGTAGCCGTAGGCCAAGGGCCTACTGCTAAACCCGCTGTTAAATCCGTATCAGCAGTGACATCACAACCTACTCGTACCTCTCCCGTCAATAATGCTCCTCGCATGAACAGTGGTTCACCCACTCAATCATCATTGCAGGTTGAATTATTAAATATGGTGGAAGTGATGCAGCAAGAAATTGCTGGATTAAGAGGCACGGTTGAAGAGCAAAATCATAAAATTGAGCAGCTAGAAAGACAGCAACAGCAGCGATATCTCGATCTTGATAGGCGTATGGCTGAACTGTTAATAAATCCGACCAGAGTGGTTAAACCGGCACCGACTGCATCAAAAGTTGCTCAGGCTGACCAAGGTAATAACGTTGTTCAAGCATCCATATTACCCGCCGATGATTTGTACGCCAGTGCGATGTCTTTCATTAAGAAGAAAGATTTTACTCAGGCGCTTGCTCAGTTAGATGTATTTGCTAAAACCTATCCTCAGCATGCTTTAGCAGCCAATGCACTTTATTGGTCTGGAGAAGTTCAGTTGGCGGAAAGTAATTACGATCTCGCGATTAAACAATTCGAAACCGTTGTTACGCAGCATTCTGCGCATAATAAAGCGCCAGATTCACACTATAAGCTAGCGGTCTCATACGATCGTAAAGGTAATGCTGCAAAGGCTAAAGAAATTTTGAAGCAGGTTGTTAAGCAATACCCTGGAACGTCTGATTCGGCCGTTCGTCTTGCAGAACGCTATTTGACTAGATTGCAGGCTGCAGAAAGCAAGTAGTCGTGGCATTGTAATACAGTGATTTTATGCAAGTGTTTGTCTTTTATAGATTTATTTTTAAAAAAGGCTTGCGCACGAAAAATAAATCAGTATTATATGCCTCCTCGCTTAAGGGCCGTTAGCTCAGTTGGTAGAGCAGTTGGCTTTTAACCAATTGGTCGTGCGTTCGAGTCGCACACGGCCCACCATTAAGCGGGAATATATTTGAAAATATATTGATGTAAGTTACTGAAAACGTTGACATTTATTATTAACTCAGTATACTACTAAGCATCAAGTTTAGGTAAGCGTAGTGACTTACCACCGAGTTCTAGAAGCTCATAACTTATATTAAGTTATTGAAATTCTAAAAGAATTTGGGCCGTTAGCTCAGTTGGTAGAGCAGTTGGCTTTTAACCAATTGGCCGTGCGTTCAAGTCGCACACGGCCCACCACTATATAAAGAAGGGGCAAGCGTAGAGCTTGCCCCTTTTTTTATGCCTGTAATATAGCCAAGTCACTAGCCTTTCACTTGAATGTGGTATACTGCGCCTCCATATTTTTACACTCTCGATCTCTAGGGTCCTTAATCATCTAGCTCCGTAGGAAAGTTTGCCTTTATGACTAGCTCCGTTGTAAGTGAAAAATCACAATTTGTTCGTGATCACCTAAGCGCTAAAATTGAAGCTGTAGTGACCACTGATACTGAAGAAAAAACACAACTTATTGCCGAAATTAAACAACTTCTAAAGCAAGAAGATGCGGTAATGGTTGCTCATTATTATACAGAGCCTGAATTACAAGCATTGGCAGAAGAAACGGGCGGTTGCGTAGCTGATTCGCTTGAGATGGCGCGCTTTGGGCGTGATCACCCAGCTTCAACCTTGGTGGTTGTGGGTGTTAAGTTTATGGGCGAAACGGCGAAGATATTAAGCCCAGAAAAACGCGTGATTATGCCGACGCTGGAGGCAACGTGTTCGTTAGACCTAGGTTGCCCTATTGATGAGTTCTCTGACTTCTGTGATCAGCATCCTGAGCGCACTGTCGTTGTTTATGCCAATACCTCAGCAGATGTAAAAGCACGAGCGGATTGGGTAGTGACGTCTAGCATTGCTTTGCAAGTGGTTAAGCATTTACAAGAGCAAGGCGAGCAAATTATTTGGGCCCCAGATAAGCACTTAGGCAGCTATGTCGCGAAAGAAACGGGTGTAGACATGTTGATGTGGGATAGCGCTTGTATCGTGCATGATGAGTTTAAAGCGAAAGCGTTGATGGACTTAAAGTCGGTCTATCCCGATGCTGCAATTTTAGTTCACCCAGAGTCGCCACAGAGTGTGGTTGATCTTGCTGATGAGGTAGGCTCGACCTCGCAATTGATTGCCGCTGCCGCAAACTTGCCAAATAAGCAGCTTATTGTTGCGACTGATAAAGCCATTTTTTATAAAATGCAGCAAGCTGCTCCCGATAAGCTATTAATTGAAGCGCCAACGGGTGGTAATGGTGCAACGTGTAAAAGTTGTGCGCATTGTCCTTGGATGGCAATGAATGGACTGACCAATCTTCGCGATGTTCTAAAATTAGGCGATCAAGAAATTTTTGTTGAGGAGGTTGTTCGTTTAGAGGCTATTAAGTCGCTAAACCGAATGCTGTCTTTTACGCCTAATAAATAACGTTCGACTATGAGTTGAGTGCAATAAGCACTAGACGCTAGGCACTAAAGAGTCACTCAATCTTTAAAAGTTGAGTGACTCTTTAGCTTCTGTAATCTGTAATAAGCGTTGTTTTAGTCGAGTCTGTTGCTGAAAACTTCCTTGTTTATCGGCGTATTCAATGGCAAATTTAAGTTGTTTGATCGCCTTGTTTTTTTGTCCTGTTAAATAGAAAAATTCACTTTTTGCTCGATATGAGAGTATTAAATCCGTTGCGGCATTTGCCGTCTCTGCCAGTTGATTCCAGATAATAGGGTCGGTTGGTCGACGCTCTGACCAGCGCTGAATATCAGAAAGAGCATTTTGGGCTTGGTTGTTGGCGCTCATTAACTCGGCCAAGCTGATTGCAATAGGGTAGCTGTCGGGGCGTAATTGATAGGCATCTTGTAAACCAGCAATCGCTTGATCGCTCTTACCTAGCTGGTTTAGCGTTTGCGCCCTTAAAATCGATACGGCAGGTTGGTCTATATGGTCGGCTGAGATGGCCAGTAGTGAATCGAGGGCATGTGGATAGTTTCGTGCATGAAAATTAATCCAAGCTGCGCTGTAGCGGTAGCTGTCTTTTTCTTTTTCGTTTGTCGTCGCTTTTATTAGACGATCAAAATACGCCAACTGGTCTTCTTCTGGCAATAAATATCGAATTTTTGCGCGTTGTTGTAAAATCAAAAAATTAAAACTGCGCGTACGCTGCTTAATTTTGTACGCTTGAGCGCGGTTAGCGGCATCAGAAACACGAGTATCGGTAATAGGGTGAGTCATTAAGAATTCAGGAGGGCGCTGACTGTAGCGATTAGCAGCCAGCATCTGCTGAAACATTGAGGGCATTGCATGAGGATCGAGACCAGAGTTTACTAAGGTCTTCATGCCGGTACGATCGGCTTCTCGTTCCCATTCACGGCTGTAGGCCAGTTGATTCTGAATACTGGCTGCTTGGGTACTGACAAGGCCGGCAAAACCCGCATCGGCATTATTAGAAGCCATTAACAGTATGCTTGCCAATAAAGAGGCCAGGGCAATGGGGGCTTGGCGTTTGGAATTTTCAATCTGGCGGGCAAAGTGACGCTGACTTAAGTGGGCTAGCTCGTGCGCAAGTATCGAGGATATTTCATCTTCGTCGGCGGCGTGTAAAAAGATACCCATATTGATGCCGATAATCCCCCCAGGCACAGCAAATGCGTTTAGGTCGCCTTGGTCGATCACGACAAATTCAAACCGATGGTCGCGAACTTCACTATGAGGAGCTAGACGAAAAATTAAATCTTCGACAAAAGACAGGGTAATGGGGTCGTTAATAGTTCTGGTTTGCGCTCTTAACTGGCGTAGCCAAATACGTCCAAGCTGATGTTCTTGGGCCTGGGAAACAAGGCCAGAAGTCGAATCACCGAGTTCAGGTAAATCATTACTGGCAGAGAAACTCAATTGGGCGCTTAATGCGGTGTAAATAATGGCGACAATGATGAATATTAATGAAGCTGAACGTGGCGTTTTGGTGGCCATCGGTAATAGAATTCCTTTATTGGCTTATCTAGTGGGCTTATTGAGTAGACTTAACTGGAGTATCAATAAGCTCTGGATAGTATAGACAGTGAAAATCATAAATGATTCTCGGATCATTGCACTGCTATAATGTTGCCTTACATTTGTGGTAGGTGCCAACGTGTTAGAGCAAAATAAACAAAAAGTTTCTCTAGAACTCGATTTAAAAGGCTTGGCGTGTCCTTTGCCTTTATTAAAAATGAAGTTAGCCTTGAAGAAGTTGGAAGTTGGGCAGTTAATTTATGTCGAAACAACGGATGGCGGCTCTTGGGCCGACTTTCATAAATTTTCTGAAATTACGGGTAATTCTTTAGTGAACGCAGAGGCGTTGGCAGAGTCATACCATTTTATTATTAAAAAAGGTTAGTGAGCGAGCATGTTAAAAGTATTCAAAGGATGGATGGAGCGCTATTTTTCAGATGAAGAGGCGCTGATATTTTTATTACTTCTAATTTCGTTCTTTGCGATCATTATTGGCTTTGGCTCTGTATTAGCCCCCGTATTTATTGCAATTATCTTGGCTTATCTTTTACAGGGCGGTATGAACTACTGTAAGCAGAAAGGAATAGGGAATTTACTATCGACTCTGATCATGTTTACTCTGTTTATTAGTCTCTTTTTGGCCATTTTATTTGTGGTGATTCCGGCGACGATCTCGCAGGCAGGGCAGTTGTTTTATGAGCTTCCTAAAATGCTCACTAAGGGCCAAGACTTGTTGATGTTATTGCCAGAGCGTTATCCTGACCTGATCACGGCGGTACAGGTTAGAGAGTGGACAGGGCAGGTTGGTAAAGAGCTGGCCTCATTAGGGCAGTGGTTACTGTCTTTTTCATTCCACAGTATCCCGGGTGCGATCACGATTTTGATCTATTTGGTATTGGTGCCTATTTTGGTCTTTTTCTTTTTAAAGGACGGCACGCAGATAACCCGATTTTTCTTATCTTTTTTACCGAAAGATCGCCGTTTAATGAATACGATTTGGGCTGAAATGGAAGTTCAAATTGCCAACTATATTCGCGGTAAAGTGGTAGAAATTATCATTGTGGGTGGGGTTACTTATATTGGTTTTGTGATATTTGGTCTGCAGTACGCTGAATTACTGGCGATCTTAGTCGGTCTGTCGGTATTGATTCCTTATATTGGGGCGGCCGTGGTAACAGTGCCGGTGGCGGTCATTGCTTATTTTCAGTTTGGCTATGGCGAAACGCTGTTCTATTGCTTATTAGTGTATGGAATTATTCAGGCATTGGATGGCAACGTTTTAGTTCCTCTATTATTTTCGGAAGCGGTCAATCTTCACCCTGTTGCGATTATTGTTGCGGTATTGGCATTTGGTGGTATCTGGGGTTTTTGGGGGATTTTCTTTGCGATCCCATTGGCCACCTTATTTAAGGCTATTTTGACGGCTTGGCCACAGGCAGTAAAAATGGTGGAACCGATGCAATCAAACGCTGAGGGTTGATTGTTGCTTGTAAGCAAAGGCGCTGATGAGTAATATGCGCGTCTAGTTTAATTGAATAGTTTGATTGAATCGTATAATTTTGGAGTCTTAGCAGATGATTACGGGCAGTATTGTTGCATTAGCAACACCTATGCACGATAACGGTGACATTGATTGGGAAAACCTAGACCGTCTAGTTGAATTCCATATTAAAGAAGGCACTGACTCTATCGTAGCCGTAGGCACGACAGGCGAATCTGCGACGCTTAATACAAAAGAGCATTGCGCAGTTATGGATCGAGTGATCAAAACTGTTGCAGGCCGAATTCCTGTGATTGCGGGCACGGGTGCTAACTCTACTTCAGAAGCGATTGAATTAACGCAAGAAGCTAAGCACTTAGGCGCCGATGCCTGTTTGCTGGTAACGCCTTATTATAATAAGCCGACTCAAGAAGGCTTGTTCTTACATCATCAAGCCATCGCTAAAGCGGTTGATTTGGGTCAGATTCTTTATAACGTACCAGGCCGTACTGCGGTCGATATGTTGCCTGATACGATTGCTCGTATTGCTGAAATTGATCAAGTCATTGGGGTAAAAGAAGCCACTGGCGATTTAGATCGTGCGAAGCAAGTGATCGACTTGGTGGGTAATAAAATTGCGGTGTATTCTGGTGATGATGAAACCGCTTATAAACTGATGTTATTAGGGGGTCATGGCAATATTTCTGTGACCGCCAATGTACTGCCTAAAAAAATGGCTGAGCTTTGCCGCTTGTCTTTAGCGGGTAAAGTAGAAGAAGCAGAAGCTTTGAATGCTGAGCTAATGGCCATGCACAGTGTGTTGTTTTTGGAGTCTAACCCTATCCCTGTTAAGTGGGCTTTACACCAAATGGGTCGCATGACGGCGGGTATTCGCTTGCCATTAACCCCATTGGCGGCTCAGTATCGTGATACGTTACAAAATGCTTTGAGCTCTTTTGGCTTGGTGAAATAATTGATGATTCGCACTGTATTTTTATTATTGGTTATTAGCTTGAGTGGCTGCACGGCTATTTTCGGCGATACGTTTCATGATAGGGCTCAAGACTATTTGGACGCTGAAACCAAAGATAGAATGCAGCCAGTCGAAGGCCAAGAAGACTTACCAATTCAAGACCTCTATATCATTCCAGAAGTCACAATGACCACGGCCTCTGCGATTGTTTTAGACGAAGACGGCGACTTTGTGGTGCCAGGGCCTAAAGCATTGGTTCTGGTTGATGACGAAGAATCTATGTCTTTGGTTGAGTCGCAGGGAACGGCGTTGAACCCGCGTTTAGAACGTGATGGTGCGGGTACTCAAGTACTGCGCTTAAACGGTCACTTTGCCTTTGCTTGGACTGCGGTTGCAGAAGCCTTGGCGGTAAGTGATTACACCTTGACCGATTTAAACCGTTCAACGGGTACGTATTACATTACTATCTATGATCCATTGGCAGAACGCCCTGAAAAAAGTTTTTGGCAATGGTTAACGAATAGTAATGAGTTAGGTGTTGAAGTAGGCTATTTGTTGAGAATGAACCGCTCGCGCTTAGGTGTGTATTTATCCCTACAAAAAGATACTGAAACTCTCGCCGATGATGCCCTTGCGGTAAGCTTTTTGACCGACTTGCAAAAACTCTTAGTGAAGTGAGATTTGCATCGCTAGGCAGTGGTAGCAAGGGTAACGCTACGATTATCGATAGTGGAAAAAGTCGCATCTTAATCGATTGCGGCTTTAATCGAAAACATACCCGCATTCGTTTGCAAGAACTGTCTCTTGATCTGACCGACATTGATGCGATATTGGTCAGTCATGAGCACAGCGATCACGCTAAAGGCGTGGTGCTAGTCTGTGAATCTATTGATAAACCCTTTTATGCAACCTATGGTACTGCTCGCTCAGCAGGCTGGTTAGAGCACCCTTTATGGCGATGCATTGAAAGTGATGAACACTTTCAGGTCAATGATCTGGTTATTCAAACGGTTGTCGTGCCTCACGACTCGCAAGAACCGGTACAATTTGTTGTTTCTAATGATCGTTTTAAGGTCGGTGTTCTATCCGACCTAGGCTCTTTGACGCCTTATTTGATAGACGCCTACCAAAATTGCCATGGTTTATTATTAGAAGCCAATCACGATCTTCAGCTTTTACAGCAAGGCCCTTATCCTCCGGCATTAAAACGCCGAGTCGCGGGTGATTTTGGCCATCTTAATAATCAGCAAGCCGCTGATTTATTATCGCGTTTATTATGGCCAGGTATTCAGCATGTATTGGCCAGTCATATTAGTGATAAGAACAATCAGCTTGACTTGGTACAGAAAGAATTTGCTCAAGTTTTGCAGTGTGAGTGGCAAGAAGTCGATGCTGCAATACAAGGTGAGAGTACCGGTTGGCGTGAACTGGTTTAAGGGTTTTGCCTTCTGCATCTGTAAAATATGTAAAAAGTTCCCTCGAAATGAGATTAATTTCTGCTATTTGAATGAGATTAGTTGAATTTTGCGTGTAAAACGAGGCAAACTAGAGAAAATCCCATAATTGTCACCTAGCCTGATAATTGATAATAATTAAATTAAAGGAAGACCTATGAAAAAGTTACTGGCCATTGCGATCGCCGCTGCTACACCTATGATGGCGCAAGCTGATTTGTTATTTACTGTTGATGCCGGTGCGAGCATGTGGAATGCTGAAGCCTCGGGTGATGTTGATGATGATGTTGACGTGGGTAAAGATGGTTTAAACTTAGACTCTGAAAATAATAACGTTTTGTTTGTATCTTTTGAACATCCAGTTCCTGTGATTCCAAACGTTAAAATTAAGAAGACAGATTTGGATTTAACCGGTGAAGGTAAAACAAACTACACTTTCTTAAACCAATCATTTACCGGTGAAACAGATTCTCAGTTTGATTTATCTCATACTGATTTAACCTTGTATTGGGGTGTGCCTCTTCCAATTCCATTCTTTGATATTAACTTCGGTTTAACGGCTCGTCAGTTCGATGGTATCGTTTCGGTAACAGATAAAACAACACAGCAAAATAAATCGAGAAGAAATATTAGATTTCGTTTTACCAATGGGTTATTTGAACGTAGATTTTGATTCACACTTTGGTGTGTATGCGCGTGCTGAATTAAACGCGATTGGTTACGATGGTAATAGCGTCTCTGATATGGAGCTTGCAGTAGGTTATACATTACCACTACCGATTCCAATGGTTGATATCAACCTTGAAGCGGGTCACCGTGTACTGAACCTGACAACAGATGAAGACTCTATGGATATCGATACTGATGTTGATGTTTCTGGCTTATTCTTTGGCTTGAATGTTTCTGTTGGTTTGTAAGATTGGTTTGTAGCATTGGTTTGTAGTATGGGTGTGTAGCCTATAGTTTATAGGCATGTTTCATTTAGCTAATACTAGAAACAAAAAAACCGCTAGACGAAAGTCGTAGCGGTTTTTTTATGCCTGCCGTTTAACCGGCGAGCCATGAATTGAACTTTTTATTCTGTTCTTTATTCAGCTCTTTATTCTGCTTCACGAACAAACTTAGCAAGGATCTCACCGTTTTCACGGTTGCCGACATAAATACTGATCACTTCAGCACGTACCGCATGAGTAGGGTGGCCTTGGTAATCAATGTTGCTATAGCAGCGATCTTCTAGTGTACAGAAACGCAACCCTAGCTGAACTTCTAACGCGCGCGCATCGCTTTGGCTGTGAGTCTTTTCTGGCGCGGCATTCCATTTGATGTCTTCAAATACGCCAGGGATCCACTGCCAGTTACGGTTGTAGGCTTTTAACGCAGGGTAGTTTTTAAAGTTAAGAACGGTCGCAACCCAGCGGTGGCCGTTCTTCATTAATACATCTTGCCCTAAACGATTTTTTTCTAAATCTTGATGCAGGGTAAATTCAACCACTGACTTGGCGGAATGCCCTGGGGCGTAGTCAGCCGCTTCATCTGGGAAAAGGCTACTATAAGGCCCGCTATTAGGCAGGCTACGAATGCCTACGATATTGAAAGGGTGGAATCCCTTCTTATAGTTATATCGTGCTGCTTGCAGAGGAAAGTTTATGAAGTAGGTATTTTGCTGCTCAAGTTCTTCTTCAGTTAAACCCGCGAAGCGGCGGTCTTGAGAGCTGAAGAGTGACTGAACATTCTCTTCGCTAAGATAGTCTTTGTTTTTCCAGTGAATATCAGCACGTTGTAAGCGAGTACTAATACGCATTTTTCGTGCACTGGCTTCTTGCTGCGCAGCTTCTGCTGCAATGCGAGCTTGTTCTTGGGCCAAAAGCTCTATGCGTGCTAGTTCTTCTTTTGATGGACCACATGCGGCTAATAATAATGCGGCCGAGGTGATGATGACTTTGGTCACGGAATTCATAAGGCTGTCTTTTTTGTTTTTTAAAGGTGAATGATATCGATAGCCATATTATCACTAAAATAGTTTAGATTTTCGAGGGATTGCTCGAAATTTATTCATTTTATCTATGTGTTATTCACTGAGTCTCAAAGGCTTAGTCAAACTCCCAGATTTCTTTGGCTTTTCTGTCACTTCTAGACAAATAAGTAAGTCTGTGCGACGCTGTAAAAAAAATATAGAGTTAATCTTAGTGAAATACTTATTAACAGCTTCAATTTTCATGGCCTGTTTTTCGATAGCGGCGTGTGACGGTCGAATGGCTTCTATCGACAAGAGTGAGTTGCGTAAGCGCTTTTACGATTGCGAAAATGCATTAGATTTAACAGCGCCGGAACTTCAGGTGTGTAAAAACATCAAACGTGAATGTCAGCGTCGTCAAAAGCTTGGCCGCTACGAATGCTAGTACTGTTTGAAATATAATTAACTCGGTCAAAATATAAACAATTGTCTTTATAGGAGGTTGTGTATTTGGACCTGGATTTGTATTTTTCTATGCTGACGTCTTGAATTTAAAAATTTGAGTACCATATCACTTTCAGACATTTGTTCTGTAATGGGATTTGTTGAATAAATGGTGTAGTGTTATGCCGTTTAATAATAATCAAAAATGAAACCTTTGGGGAATAACGATGAAACTTTTCAAACAAGCACCTTTACTCGCAATGGGTGCTCTTATATTGGTTGGTTGTAGCCAGGAGAAAGAAGTGAAATTAGAAAATCATGTTGATCAAGCAAGCTATGGTGTTGGTCTTAATATCGGTGAAAGCCTAGCGCGCGATGCAGTAGAATTAAACGTTGATGCAATTGCTGCAGGTATCTCTGATGCATTGTCGGGTGCAGAGAAGCGTATTGATCAAGAAACACTTCAAGCGGCTTTCGAAAAAATTCGTGAAGAGCAAGAGCGTAAGCAAGCGGCATTGAACGATGCAGCTGCTCAGTCTGGTATTGATTTTCTAGCTGAAAATGCTAAGAAAGAAGGTATTACTACTTTAGAGTCTGGTTTACAATATGAAGTAGTTACTGCTGCTGCAGAAGGTGGTGCTAAGCCTGCTGCTACTGATACTGTATCGGTTCATTACCATGGTACTTTAACTGACGGTTCTGTTTTTGACAGCTCTGTTGAGCGTGGTACTCCTGCTGAATTCCCAGTTAACCGCGTTATCGCGGGTTGGACTGAAGCACTTCAGTTGATGTCTGTTGGTGATAAGTGGAAGCTTTATATCCCAGCTGACTTGGCTTACGGCGCACAAAGCCCAAGCCCTAAAATTCCAGCTAACTCTGCTCTAGTATTTGAAGTAGAATTGTTGGATGTTAAACAAGAAGGCTAAGCCTGCTGTTTATTTGATCGTTTGAAGCATGTCATCATGTTTTGAATGACCAAGTCCTAAGCGGGCTTTCCTCATATATGATGGATCCGCTTAGGAACTCTGATGTCACATTCTCTTTTATCATTACCTGATTTCAACCAATCTCTATTAGGCTTTTTACAAGCCAGTCCTACACCGTTTCATGCGACCGAAAGCATGGCGAGTATTCTATTATCTGTGGGTTATACCGAATTATTTGAAGATCAAGCTTGGCAGTTACAAGAGCAGGCGGGTTATTTTGTTCGCCGCAATGATTCTTCTATTGTCGCTTTTTGGTTAGCCGATAAAGCTCAGCCTTTACGCTTGTTGGGTGCTCATACCGACAGTCCTTGCTTAAAAGTAAAGCCTAACGCCAATATGACTGGCAAAGGCTATTTTCAATTGGGTGTTGAGGTGTACGGCGGAGTTTTGTTAGCGCCTTGGTTTGATCGTGATTTATCCCTAGCGGGGCGTGTGCATGCCCGAATTGATGGGAAAATTAAATCGGTAATGATTAACTTTGAACGCGCGATTGCGACGGTTCCAAGTTTAGCGATTCACCTTGATCGCGAAGCCAATAGTTCTCGCACAATTAATAAACAAACTGATTTGCCGCCAGTATTGGCGATTGTGGGTGAGAATAAACAAGATTTAAATACGATCTTGATGGCAGAAGTACGCAAGCAGTTTGATTCGGTTGAATCGATTTTAGATTACGAATTATTCTTTTACGATACGCAGCCGCCAGCGGTGATCGGTTTAGACAATGAGTTTATTGCCAGTGCTCGATTGGATAACCTATTAAGTTGTCATGTTGGCTTGCAGGCGTTATTAAGCTCGGGTCCGGGTCAAAATAAAGTTTTTGTATGTACTGACCATGAAGAGGTTGGTTCTGTGAGTGCTTGTGGCGCACAGGGGCCTTTCTTAGAGCATACTATTGAAAGAATCTGGCCAAGCATCGAAGATCGTAATCGCCTTATGGCGAACTCGCTGATGATCTCGGTAGATAATGCGCACGCAATTCATCCTAACTACTTTGATAAGCACGATGAAAACCACGGGCCTATTATCAATCAGGGGCCTGTTATTAAGGTAAATGCTAATCAGCGTTATGCAACCAATAGCTATACCGCTGCGGTCTTTAAACAGGTTTGTAACGACGTTGGTGTTAAGTATCAATCGTTTGTTACGCGTACCGACTTAGGCTGTGGTAGTACCATTGGCCCAGCAATCGCTTCTGAGTTGGGAGTGGATACAATTGATATTGGTGTGCCGACTTTTGGTATGCACTCTATCCGTGAGCTTGCGGGTAGTGAGGATGCGCATAGCTTGGCTAAAGTATTGAGTCATTTTTACGAGAAAGACTCTTTAACAGACTAGGGTTTTGCTTTCTTAATTGAATAGAGAATGGATCAGTGAAGAAATAAGCAGCTTACTATTAGGCTGCTTTTTTTTGCCTAAAATTTATTTCTAATAAAATAAGGGGGTTGCTTATGCACACAAAATTCTAGCAATAAAATATATTTTATAAAAATATAAAGGCTATAAAAAAGTATATTTGATTTTGATAATTTGAAATGGAGTATTTCATAAGATGACCATCTTAGATAAAGATGGTCGGGATAGAGAGATTCGAACTCCCGACATCCTGCTCCCAAAGCAGGCGCGCTACCAGACTGCGCTATATCCCGAACCTGTTGCAAGTGAACCAATTCACTACAAGGTAATAAATGGCTCCCTGAGCTGGACTTGAACCAGCGACCAATAGATTAACAGTCTACTGCTCTACCAACTGAGCTATCAGGGAATGTCTTGGCAACGGGACGCATAATACGTAGACCATGCGTCTATGTCAACACTTGTTAGAATAAAAAACTGTAATTAATTCAACCGCTTACAGTTTTTATTTCAACAAAGTAAAAAAAGGCTGCTTAACCCTTCATTAATTTTAATAATTCAGCTGTTTTAGCTTCCATTAATGCTTGATCACCACGACTTTCTACGTTCAAGCGAACAACAGGTTCTGTATTGGACGCGCGTAAGTTAAAGCGCCAATCACCAAAGTTCATGCTCAAACCGTCAGTATGATCAATCTCAGCACCGGATGAAGCGTAATGGGCTTCTACTTTAACCAAGGTTGCTGGAGCGTCGTCTAGAACGCTATTGATCTCACCCGAGCAAGGGAATTTCGCCATACGCTCTTCAACCAACTGAGTTAACGACTTGCCAGACTTGCTGATCAATTCAACCACAAGCAACCATGGAATCATGCCACTGTCGCAATAGAAGAAATCTTTGAAATAGTGGTGAGCACTCATTTCGCCGCCATAGACCGCATCTTCTAAACGCATACGTTCTTTGATGAAAGCATGGCCGGTTTTGCTCTGAATCGCTTTACCGCCAGCGGCTTCAGCCATCTCGATAGTATTCCAAGTTAAACGCGGATCGTGAACCACACTCGAACCTGGATTTTTAAGCAGTGCCGCTTCAGCCAATAGACCAACGATGTAATAGCCTTCAATAAAAGTGCCTTTATCATCGAAAAAGAAACAGCGATCAAAGTCGCCATCCCAAGCAATACCCAAGTCAGCACCAGAATCGGCAATCGCCTTAATAGTCGGTGCACGGTTTTCTTCTAATAAAGGATTTGGAACGCCGTGTGGAAAGTTGCCATCTTGCTCATGGTGAACTTTAACCCACTCGATCGGTAAGAAAGGCTCAATGGCATCTAGCGCTAAACCGCCACCACCGTTACCAGCATTACAAACAATCTTTAATGGCTTTAGCTTATCGGCTTCAACGTAGCTCAAAAGGTGCTGAGTATAAGCAGGGCGAGTATCAACCAGCTCTAACTTGCCGCGCTTACTGGCATCGACTTCTGCAAAATCGTTAGCATGAGCTAAGATCTCGATATCTTTTAAGCCAGTATCTCCGCTAATAGGTCGAGACCCTTCGCGTACGAACTTCATGCCGTTGTAATCTTTTGGGTTGTGACTCGCAGTTACACAAATGCCGCCATCGGCTTTCAGGTGAGATGTGGCAAAATAGACTTCTTCGGTCCCACACATGCCGATGTTGTAAACATCAGAACCGGCATCCCGTAGGCCTTCAATCACCTTGTCACACATTTGCTTACTGGTTAAGCGAATGTCATAACCCACCACAACGGTTTTAGGTTTTAGGAATTCAGCAAATGCACGACCAATGCTGTAGGCAATATCTTCGTTAAGCTCATCCGGCATACGGCCGCGAACATCATAAGCTTTAAAGCATGCTAATAAATCGCCCATTATTTATTTCCTTTTTCTAGCTCAGCTTGTTCTTTAAGGTAAACATTCTCAAAAACGTGGTTAGTCGCTTCCACGAATCCTTCGATGCTACCGCAATCAAAACGCTTACCGCGGAATTTATACGCCATAACGCAGCCTTCTTGAGCTTGTTTCATTAACGCATCGGTAATTTGAACTTCACCATTTTTTCCTGGCTCTGTTTCTTCAATTTTTGCGAAGATATCTGGGGTTAAGATATAACGACCAATGATCGCGAGGTTAGAAGGCGCATCTTCTTGTGACGGTTTCTCAACCATATCGTTAATACGATACAAACCATTGCCCATATCTTCACCGGCAATCACACCGTATTTGTGTACTTGGTCAGCAGGGACTTCTTGGATTGCGACGACAGAGCAGCGGAACTGCTCATAAATCTTAACCATCTGAGAAAGCACACCTTCGCCATCTTCAGCAGCGACACACAAGTCGTCGGCAAGAACAACCGCAAAAGGATCGTCGCCCATTAAATTGCGGCCAGATAGAATCGCGTGACCTAAACCTTTCATGTGGTTTTGGCGAGTAAAAGCGAAATCGTTCTTTTCAATCAGGTCACGAATAGAGGTCAATAAAGATTCTTTTCCTGAACCTTTAATTTCAGCTTCTAATTCATAGCTAATATCAAAATGATCGGCAATAGCACGCTTACCACGACCAGTAACGAAGCCAATGGTTGAAAGCCCCGCTTGATCGGCTTCTTCAACACCATATTGAACCAAAGGCTTGTTAACAACAGGCAGCATTTCTTTTGGCATCGATTTAGTGGCGGGTAAAAAGCGTGTTCCGTAACCTGCAACGGGGAAAAGGCATTTCTTGATCATAATTCAATCCTTGTCATATATGAAAAATAGTTTGGCTAACATTATCGATAATACTTTATCGATCAAGCGCATTTATAACGCTTGCGATCAGTAGTAACAGCATGAACTAGGCCAAGCGCTGATGACTAACTTTTAATAAAGAGGGAATGCGGACAATGTTGTACCTAAAAAGATGCCGCATTGTAGCGTTTTGAGGGGGAATCACAAGGTTCAAGTGCCTGAATGGTCGCCAGTTTAGGGCTGTGGGCATGATTACTGCTGTGTTTAAGTTGAGCGCAACATTAAGCCGTACTTCGGCATCAATAGAACTGGCAAATGCTGACTTATAGTGCACACTTAGTCATAGGTGGTACTTTAAATGTGCACTAAGGATGGAATTGTATGCAAATTGAACAGCCTTACGAGTTAGTGCTTTTTGGTGGCCTTGGCGACCTAGCATTGCGTAAGTTATTTCCTGCGCTTTATCTACTAGAGCTGGATGAACGGCTGCCAGAAGGCAGAATTTTCGCTATTGGGCGTAAAGCACTCGAGCACAAGGCCGTTATCGCGCAGATAAAAAAAGCGGTTTTTAGCCATGTTCAGCCAGATTATCAAGATAGTGATTGCTGGCAGCGCTTTGCTAAGCGGTTAAGTTACGTTTGTTTAGACGGACAGAATCCAGAAGATTTTACTGCGCTAGCCGCGCAGCTTGATGAAAGCTGCCCCAATCGATTATTTTATTTAGCCACGGCTTCATCTCTCTACGCCGATATCGTTGCCAACTTAAATACCAGTGAATTAATTCAACCAACGGCAAAAGTCATTTTAGAAAAACCGATTGGTCACGACCTTGCCTCGGCAAAAGAGATCAACAAATCGGTTGCCGAATACTTTGATGAAAAACAAATTTATCGAATTGATCATTATTTAGGTAAGGAAACCGTGCAGAACTTAATGGTGTTGCGTTTTGCTAACTTTATTTTTGAAAGCCAATGGAATCAGAAATACATTGATCATATTCAAATATCGATTTCTGAATCGCTAGGCGTAGAAAAGCGCGCTGGGTTTTATGAGCAGGTCGGCGCGTTTAGAGACATGATGCAAAACCACTTGCTGCAATTGCTGTGTATTGTCGCAATGGAACCGCCCGCCAAAATGGAACCTGACGCAGTACGCGATGAAAAAGTAAAAGTCATCAAAGCACTGCGCCCGATAGAAGGGCAGGATATTTTAGATAACGTTATTCGAGGCCAGTACAAAAAGGGCGTATCGGATGGTCACCCTGTGCCAAAGTATCGTGATGAAGACGGGGTAGATGAAAACAGCCTGACCGAAACTTTTGTGGCGATGAAAGTCGAAATAGAAAATTGGCGCTGGGCAGGGGTTCCGTTTTATTTGCGCACGGGCAAGCGATTGGCCGAACGTTCTTGTGAAATTGTGGTGCAGTTTAAAGAAATCCCCCATTCTATCTTTTCATTACAAGATAAAAAAACGATGGCGAATAAACTGATCTTTAGACTTCAGCCAGACGAAGGCATTCGCTTGCAGTTATGCGAGAAAAAAGTGGGTAGCGGCATGAAGGTGCGACCGATGACACTGAGTTTGAATCCTGATGATCAAAATGCTGCTCGTGTCCCAGAAGCGTATGAGCGATTATTGTTCGACGCCTTAGCCAGCAACCCAACGTTATTTTTACGCGATGACGAATTAATGGAAGCCTGGGATTGGGTTGACCCTATCTTAGCAGCGTGGCAAGAATCAGAAAGCGCACCAGAATCTTATACCGCAGGCACTTGGGGCCCCGCGGCTGCAACTTTGTTATTAGCAAAAGATGGTCGCCTCTGGAATGAAAACAACTAGCCGAGCATAAAATATTAATTATTGGAGTAGGATATGTGGACTGAAACAATCAGTGATAGTGAAGAGGTTTTAGCGCAAAAATTAGCGCTGTCTGTGAGTAAGCAACTGAATGCCTGTATTGATGACAAAAATAAAGCCTGCTTAGCGGTGAGCGGTGGTAAAACCCCCATTGCTTTTTTTCAGCAGTTAAGCCAGCAAACTATCGAGTGGTCTAAGGTCACCATTATTTTAGTAGACGAACGCTGGTTACCCACCGATCATACTGACAGTAACGAAAAATTAGTACGTGATCATTTAATTCAAAATAACGCCAAGCAAGCCTATTTTTTAGGTTTAAAAAATGATGCAGAGCTTCCTAGTGAAGGCATTATGGATTGTGAAACCCAACTGCGTACCCAAATTGATCATATCGATGTGGTCGTTTTAGGCATGGGGCTAGATGGTCATACAGCTTCGTGGTTTACCGACTCAAAACAGCTACCTGCTTTATTAGACGCAGAAACATCCGCGTGGTGTTTACCGGTAGAAGATGACTTTTTACCACAGCCCCGCATGAGCTTAACTTGGCGTTTTATAAAGCGAGCTGAAAAGATTTATCTGCATTTTAGCGGCGAAGAAAAAAACAGTGTTTTCAAAAAAGCTTGTGACGGAGTGAGCGAACAACTACCGGTCTCTCATGTATTGCACCAAGACGGTATTGGCATCAGTGTTTATCGAACTGAATAGCAACTCGAAATAATAAAGGAATGAATATGCATCCTATCGTTGCGGCGGTAACCGAAAGAATTATTACGCGCAGTCAAAAGACCCGCCAAGAATATTTGAACCTGATTGCCGAAGAAGCTCAGCGCTTGCAACAACAACCTGCGCGCCATGGTATTAGCTGCACCAACCTTGCTCATGCGATTGCTGCCGAAGAACACGATGAAAAAGTGATCTTAAAACAAAGCAGTCGCGCCGCGAATATTGGCATTATTAACGCCTATAACGATGTTTTATCGGCGCATCAGCCGTATAAAAATTATCCTGATGAAATAAAAAAACACCTCGGAAAACTCGGCCACGTCGCCCAAGTCGCTGCAGGCGTTCCGGCAATGTGCGACGGCATTACCCAGGGCCAAAATGGCATGGAGCTGTCATTATTCAGCCGAGATACCATTGCTTTAAGCACGGCTATTGGTTTGTCTCATGACGTATTTGATGGGGTGGTATTGTTAGGTATTTGCGACAAAATTGTACCCGGTTTATTAATGGCCGCACTGCGCTTTGGGCATTTACCCGCCATCTTTTTACCATCAGGGCCAATGTCATCGGGAATTACCAATTCGGCAAAAGCGAAAACCCGACAGAAATTCGCGGCCGGAGAAGTCGGTAAAGAAGAGCTGCTAGAATCAGAATTAAAGTCCTATCATAGCGCCGGCACGTGCACATTTTATGGCACTGCAAACTCCAATCAAATGCTGATGGAAATGATGGGGCTGCAACTACCCGGCAGTTCATTTTTACATCCGCAAGATCCGTTAAGACCGTTATTAAATCAATACGCACTCGCGCAATTAAGCCAGCATACGGCACTAGACAGTGATTATATTCCGCTAGGGCAAATGCTCGACGAAAAAAGTTTTGTGAACGCCATTGTCGGATTATTAGCCACCGGAGGCTCGACCAATCACAGCATTCATTTATTGGCCATCGCGCGTATGGCGGGCATTATTTTAGACTGGCAAGACATCTCTGACTTATCCGATGTGGTGCCGTTATTAACCCGTATTTACCCGAACGGTGAAGGCGACGTTAATCACTTTCAACAAGCCGGTGGTATGGGCTTTTTAATTCGCGAACTATTAGAAGCCGAGTTAATACACCCCGATGTAAAAACATTATTAGGTTCTGATTCACCATTAGGCAAAGGGCTACGCGCTTATTGCCAAGAGCCGTACTTGATTATTAAAACCCTCGATAATGGCGAGCAAGATAAACAACTGGGCTGGCGCGATGTTAATGCTGAAAGTTTAAACCTCGATGTATTATCACCCGCCCATGCGCCGTTTATGAGGGAAGGTGGACTGAAATTATTAAGTGGCAATATTGGACGTGGCTTAATAAAAATATCCGCCGTACCTGAATCGCGCTGGTATACCAAAGCCCCTGCAAAAGTCTTTACCGACCAGTATCAAGTGGTCGATGCATATGAAGCAGGCGAGCTGAATCAAGACTGCGTGATCGTGGTGAAATACCAAGGCCCAAAAGCCAACGGTATGCCCGAACTGCACAAACTTATGCCGGTGTTAGCCAACTTACAAGATGCCGGTTTTAACGTCGCGTTATTAACCGATGGCCGCTTATCAGGTGCGTCAGGAAAAGTCCCTGCGGTATTACACCTTTGCCCAGAAGCATTATTAGGTGGCGCGATTAATTTAATTCAACAAGACGACATTATAGAAATAGACGCACACAAAAGTTTGGTTAAAAACCACAGCGAGCGAACTTCAGATTCAGCTTTAACTTCAGGCTCCATAAGAGAGTCTGAGCATCAGCGTATAAAAAATAGCATGGGACTAGGGCGTGAATTATTCAGTGTCTTTAGAGCCAATGTGACCTCCGCCGACCAAGGTGCATTATCGCTTGCTTGGGTAGAGTAAAAAACTAAAAGGGATGCCGTTATGACAAGATTAAATACGTGGTTAAAAAACACTAAACCACTGATTCCCGTTATTGTAATAGAAGACATTGAACACGCAGTCCCCATGGCAAAAGCCTTAGTCGCAGGAGGACTTCATTTATTAGAAGTCACCTTGCGCACAGACGCTGGATTAGCCGCGATTAAATTAATTAGCGAACAAGTGCCCGACGCCATTGTCGGCGCAGGCACGGTGTGTAATGCCGATGAATATCAACAAGCCATCGACGCCGGCGCACAATTTATTGTCAGCCCTGGCTTAACCCCAGAACTGATCCAAAAAGCACAACAAGTACAGAAAGAAGGTAAATGGGGCGGCGTATTTCTACCCGGCGTCGCCACCGCCAGCGAAGTCATGCAAGCGAAAGCCGCAGGGTTCACCCAACTTAAATGCTTCCCTGCCAGTGCCATCGGCGGTGTAAAGCTATTGAAAGCTTGGTCTGGGCCATTTGCAGACATACAGTTTTGCCCTACTGGCGGTATTAGCCCTGAAAACTATCAAGAATATTTAAGCCTAGATAACGTAATGTGCGTAGGCGGCAGCTGGATTACCGAAGGGCGTCTGTTAACAGCGAATAACTGGCCAGAAGTAGAAAAACGAGCCCGTGGCATAGTGGGGTGATGATGTATAGATAAGGCTGTTTGGCGGCGCTAACAGACTGATTTTTAATCAGATTGTTACAAATAATGGCTTTCGAACGGAATTGATAAAAATGCCTTGCAAGCTTAAAGGCATTTTATTAGACTGCACACACTTTAGGACTATAGCTCAGTTGGTTAGAGCGCTACCTTGACATGGTAGAGGTCCCCAGTTCGAATCTGGGTAGTCCTACCAAAATTCTTAAAAACCGCATTGTCTGCAAAGATTATGCGGTTTTTTTATGTCTGGAGTTTAGAGATTCCTCTAATCACTTTGTGCTACTTAAGTATAGATTTAGCCACTTTCCAATCTGCCTTTTTTTCTATGGGTATGGTTTAATAAGTAATCATTAGTAAAACACTCAATAAGCCTTACACGGATAGTATGAAGCGTACAAAAAATATACTCGTAGCCTGGATTGGCGGCAAAGATATCCTTAATGGTTTAAAAGACAAGACAGGCCCCATCTTATCCACGCTGCAGGCTCAAAGCGAAGCTGAGCCGTATCAATATGTTTACTTTCTGTACAACTACAATGAAGCACACTTAGATGCGCAGAAGTATATCGCTTGGCTCAAAAGTAAGACCAAAGCCGAAATTCAAGATACCTATATTCCGTTAGCCAGTCCGCAAGATTTAGGTGAGATTTACCTCGCCGCAGATAAATTATTGAGCACTATCAGAACCGAACATCCCAAGGCCTTAGTTACCTTACAAATTACCCCTGGCACACCGGCTATGCAGGCTGTGTGGATACTATTGGGTAAAACCAAATACCCAAATGTTGAGTTTTTACAAACCAGCGTCGAGCAGGGTGTTCATAAAGCGAATATCCCTTTTGCCATTTCCGCCGAGTTCCTGCCAAGTAGTGGTACAGAGTCTGCAACGAAGCAATTAAACAACCTTGCTCAAGCCAATGTGCCAACCCATGCTGCTTTTGATGACATAATTACCAGCAATACCCACATGAAAACCCTCAAGCAACGCGCCAATGTATTAGCCCAGCACGATGTACCGGTTCTAATTAATGGTGATTCAGGTACGGGTAAAGAACTTTTTGCTACCGCGATACACAACGCCAGCTCACGCAGCGATAAGCCGTTACAAGTTGTTAACTGTGGCGCGATACCAGCAGAATTAATAGACAGTATTTTATTTGGCCATAAAAAAGGTGCTTTCACCGGGGCTGTAAGTGATCAACAAGGTGTATTTGAAGCCGCTCATGGCGGCACCTTATTTTTAGATGAATTTGGTGAGCTACCGCTAGCCGCTCAAGTGCGCTTATTGCGAGTTTTACAAGATGGCACACTAAGACGAGTCGGTGAGCGAAGAGATACTAAAGTCGATGTCAGAATTATCTGCGCCACCAATAAAGACCTTATGAGTATGATCGCTGATGGGCAGTTTAGAGAAGACTTGTTTTATCGCATCGCCGTAGGGGTAATCAATCTGCCTCCGATTAAAGATCGTGAAGGCGATATCACGCTACTGGCCAAAACCTTACTCAAGCAGATACAAGAACAGTTGGGTTTAGAAGACTCAGGAGTAAAGGATAAGAAACTTTCTCCTAATGCAAAAAATCTTATCCTCAGTCATAGCTGGCCAGGCAACGTGCGAGAGCTTTACAGTACACTGTTGCGTGCTTGTTTGTGGTCGCAAGGGAAAAGTATCAGCGAGCAAGACTTAAAAGAAGCGATGTTTAATCAGCAGGTAGCTAGCGATAATTTACTATCCCATGATCTGTCTGAACCCCTCGATCTACAAGGGGTGTTAGACAAAGTCGAAGAGCATTACACACGTTTAGCTTGGGATAAAACCGCTGGGCAAAAGAAAAAATCTGCTGAGTTATTAGGCTTAGGTAGTTATCAAAACTACAACAAACGCTTAGAAAAATACGGAATCAATTAAAGTTGGCACAACCTTTGTAGTACATGCTTATCGTTATTACAGAGGTGGTACATGGAAAGAATATTATTTATGCAATCGATTAACTTTGAATTCTTGCGCCCGCACTGGGAAGATTTAGCAAACCTTGCAGGTCATGCAGAAGAATATGCTTTTAGTGATCCTCAAAGTTCACTTATCAAGTTACGCTGCTTTGCCGAAAAGCTGGTGGGGATTGTTTATGAAAATCATCAAATCTCATCTTATGCGACTGAAAAGTTCATCGATCGTCTAAATAATCACAGCTTCACCAGCATGGTTGATAGCGGCATTGTCGATAAGCTGCATGCCATTCGAAAAGTTGGTAACCGAGCCGCCCATGAAGGTAAATTCGATAGAGGCGCACCACTTTGGTTATTAAAAGAAGCGCACATTCTTGCTAGCTGGTTGCTTATTGTCACCGAAAAAGGCAGCAAAGAAGATCTAAAACCATTTCAATCGCCAGAACAATTAAAACAGCCGACCAAAGTAGAGCTAGATAAGCACCAGGCCCGTCTTAGTCAGGCACTGGCTGAATTAGAAGCGGCTAAACAGGCAGAGCTTAAAGCGCAACAAGAAAATGCCCAGCTAAAGCAAGAGCTAAAAGGTAAAGATCAACAAGCACAAGAACAAGCGGCACAGCAGCAAGCCAAGAGCCAAGAACAGCTCAAGCAGGGCGGTGATAAAGCCCGTACGATTCTAGATTATAACGAAGACGAAACTCGCCGACGTTTAATCGATAACGACCTACGAGCAGCTGATTGGCATATCGACTTATTAACCAATGGCGATACAGAAGAAGTCTCTCGTGAATACCAAGTAAGCGATCAACCAACGCCTACAGGCAAAGGCTATTGCGACTACGTGATGTGGGGCGACAATGGCAAACCGATTGCAGTGATTGAAGCAAAACGTGCGCGAGAAAATGCCCAAAAAGGTCAGCAGCAAGCCAAGCTCTATGCCGATGCCCTAGAAAAACAATTTGGACAACGCCCTGTTATTTTTTATACCAATGGCCGAGATATTACCCTTTGGAACGATGCCCAAGGTGAAGCGCCTCGTAAACTCTACGGTTATTACAGCAAGAGCAGTGTTGAGTATTTAATACGTCAACGCACAGAGCGAAAAGATTTACTGAAAACCCCTATCGATACAGATATCGCAGGGCGTTCATACCAAATAGAAACCATTACACGAGTTTGCGAACACTACGCAAAAAATAACCGCAAAGCCTTGGTTGTTCAGGCAACGGGTACAGGCAAAACTCGAGTTGCCATTGCCACAACAAAGCGCATGCTCGAAGCAGGTTGGGCCAAGCGAGTATTGTTTTTATGTGACCGCAAAGAGCTCAGAAAACAAGCCGCCAAAGCCTACAAAGAATTCTTATCTGAACCCCTGTACGTGGTGGGTAAAAGTAAAAAGTCAGATGCTGCAAATGCTAGAATTTACGTATCAACCTACCCAGGCATGATGAACATCATGGAAGAGTTTGACGTAGGCTACTTTGACTTAATCATCGCCGACGAATCTCACCGCTCTATTTATAACAAGTTCGGTGATATTTTTGCTTACTTCGACGCGCGCCAGCTAGGGCTAACGGCAACCCCTGTAGAAATGATCAGTCGCTCAACCAGCCAGTTATTTGGCTGTGATTACAAAATGCCAACGGCTAACTATCCGCTGGAGCAAGCGGTAGAAGATAAAAACCTAGCACCCTTCAAAGTAGTGACTCATACCACTAAATTTTTACGCGAAGGTATTAGTGGCAAAAGTTTAACAGACGAACAAATTGCCGAACTTGAAGAACAGGGTATAGATCCAAATACACTCGATTTTGATAATAAATCAATCGACAAAGCGG
>CAWKOX010000036.1:0-12901 GCA_963851095.1 uncultured Gammaproteobacteria bacterium
GACCCATTGCTCCCCGCCCGGCCAGGCCATTCCCCCAACATCGGCGCCCGAGACCTCGCCCTCGGCCGCACCCCCGCCCAGCGCGCCACCACCGGCGCGCCATGCAATATGGGGCAGGCGGCTAGCGCGCGATCATGCAGCGCATCGACCTGTGTGTCAGTGTCTGTGGGCGAGCCGAAGTCGCGTTCGCTGGTCGAGCCGATCGCCACCGTTCCATCGTCATGGGGGATAATATGCAGCCCGTCGACAAACAGTTGCGGCGCGTCGTGGGCATCGTGACGCAGGCTAAGCGCCTGACCTTTAACCCCATTTCCGATGGGATTCGCCAGCGCGTCCGACAACGCACCTAAGCCTTCGTATCCTGTCGCCCAGACAACCTGACCTTCGGCCTTATCCTCGCCAATCACGATCTCTGCCCCCAGCGCCCGGATCGCGCCCGCAAGGCTTTCACAGGCGCGGCGGGGGTGCAATCGGGCCGACAATGTATCGTGGATGAACAGGCCCGTGGGGCTGATCGGCTGCCACACGCCCGCCTGCCCGGCTGGCACGACCTGCCAATCCGCCTGACCGCGCCACAGCTCTTCCGCAGTCTGTTCCCGGCCACGCGCCAGTTCCAGCGCGCGCTCGTCCGCGATGGTCTGCAGCCGTCCGCTGCGGGCGTAGCCGGGTGAGATGCCCGACACCGCATGCACCCCGTCCCAGTACCCCTGCGCCATGATGAGACTTTGAAACTGGAACTCTTTCTTTGGGTTCCAGTTCTCGGGTGCGTGCGGCGCCAGTGCGCCGACGACGCCGCCGCTGGCGCCTGCGCCAATCGCCCGGCGTTCGATCAGCCGCACCCGCGCACCCCGTGTCGCGCTAACATAGGCGATCGACAGGCCGAAAATCCCGCCGCCCATCACCGTCAAGTCGATCATTGCCAAATCCGTCGCCCTTGCGCATTGTCACCACGCCCCATGTCTAAGGCACCCCATGCGCAAGAACCAGCAAGCTCGGATCGAATGGCGCGATGGCGCTGTCCCGGTATCGACCAGATTCGATGACCCGTATTTCTCGTTGCAAGGCGGGCTGGCGGAAACGCGGCACGTGTTTCTGGCGGGCAACGACCTGCCCGCGCGATTTGCCCCGGGATTTCACATCGCCGAACTGGGGTTCGGCACCGG
Organism: uncultured Gammaproteobacteria bacterium; assembly: GCA_963851095.1. Classification (GTDB taxonomy): domain Bacteria; phylum Pseudomonadota; class Gammaproteobacteria; order Pseudomonadales; family Oceanobacteraceae; genus Oleispira. The sequence continues at coordinate 1,164 of CAWKOX010000036.1, forward strand.
ATTGAACATGCTGACCGCGCTGCTGGATTGGCGGGCGTCGGGCCAGTACGGCCCGTTAGTTTTCACCAGCTTCGAGGCGTTCCCGATGTCGCCCGACGACATGGCGCGCGCGCTGGGCGCCTTCCCCGAGGTGCAGTCCGTGGCGGCGCCTTTGCTGAGCGCATGGCGTGCAGGCGAAACCCGGATTGTCACTGACGATCTGCTGGCCGAAGTGATCCTTGGCGATGCGCGTGAAACCCTGCCCGACTGGCAAGGGCATGCAGATGCGTGGTTTCTGGATGGATTCGCGCCGGCGGCGAACCCGGAACTGTGGCAGCCAGACCTTATGGCGCAGGTCGCGCGGCATAGCGCGCCGGACGGTACATTCGCCACCTATACCGCCGCCGGGTTCGTGCGGCGCGGTCTTGAGGCGGCCGGGTTTGAGGTGGAACGCCAGCCCGGTTTCGGGCACAAGCGGCATATGACCGTCGGGCGTCTTAGCGCGCCTTGAGTTCTTCGGAGAGGCGGATCGGCACCGGTTTCCCAGTCAGCCGCGCGCGGTAGACCGGCAGGCTTTCGGCAACGCGCATCACGTAGTTCCGGGTCTCGCGGAACGGGATATGTTCGATCCAGTCGACCACATCGACGTCAGGCGCGCGCGGGTCGCCGCGCGCCTCGATCCATGTGCGCGAACGGTGTGGACCCGCGTTATAGCCCGCCGACACCAGAACGATGTTGTTGCCGAACTCCTCAATCAGATGCGCCAGATAGGCGCTGCCAAGCGTGGCGTTGTACGCCGGATCGGTCGTCAGCTTGGCGGGCGTATAGGGAATGCCCAGCTTTTTTGCCATCGACTGTGCCGTCGGTGGCATCAACTGCATCAACCCACGCGCTCCGGCGCCACTGCGCGCGGCGATGTGAAACTCGCTTTCGCGGCGGGCAATCGACAATGCCAGTTCCTCTGCCACCGGCAGGGTTTCCGGTCCCAGATCAGTCAGCGGGTAATAGGCACGCGGCGCGACCACACCCTCGCGCGCAATCTGCTTGCTCACACGCACGGCAAGGTAGGGGTTGCCAAGGCTCAGCGCGTAATCGGCCAGCCCGACCAGTTCGTCCTTGGCCGTGTTTTCGGCCAGATGGCGCAGAAACCGCGCGGTTTCCCAAGTCTGGCCCGCGTCAAAAAACAGCCCCGCAGCAATGAAGACCGATGATTTTTCAAACTCCGATCCGCGCCATGAGGTGATTTCGGTTCGCCCGGTCAGCACCGGGTCCATAGCCACGCCGGCCTTTTCCGAAGCAAGCAACCCATAGAAACTGGTTTGGTATTTTGCGGCGTCCAGATAGGCGGCCTTGGCCGCCTCTGCCTCGCCCATGTCTTCCAGCGCGCGCCCCTCCCAATAGCCGGCGCGGCCAAGGCTGATGGGCGTGTAGACGGCGGTGCGGAAGCGGCGAAAATGTGTCAGCGCCTGAGCGGGTTTTTCCAGATAGCGCAGCGCCAGATAGCCCGACAACCACTCCAGATCGGCGAAATCGGACCCCGATTCCAGAAAGTGTGTACTGGCCAATTGATAAGCACGCTTGCCATTGCCAGCGCGCATTTCCTGGCGTGCCAGAATGCGCCGCCAGTTGGCCCAATGCGCAGGGCTGCCCAGCGCCTCGGCACTGGTGCTATGCGTGATGATCATGTCGGCAGCGGCTTCACGGCGGCGTTTGCTGATCTGCCAGCCCATCCGGTCATGCGCCAGCCCGCCGTCGTCCGCCAGCGTCTTTGGCACCGCCTTGATCAGCCCGTCGACATTGCCCGCGCCGCGCTGCAACGCCAGCCGCGCGGTCGCCAGCGCGCGTTGGCCGTCATTCACCAGCGGCATCATGCGTTTGGCCGTTGCGATATCCTCGGCCCATAGCGCGAAATCCAGCCGCGCGGGGTGGTGCGGATTGACGATATCGTCGTGCGCCGCGCGGATCGCCGCCTCTTCGCCCGCCGACATCCCCAGCATTTGCCAGGCCCGCACCAGTTCGGCCTTGGCCTTTGCCGGCTCGCCATTGGCCTTCAACGCCTCCGCCAGACGCAACACGCCGTAGCCGGTTTGCGGCGGCTGCTGCGCGAAATAGTCGATCACATGAACGGCGGCGGACTCTTCGGGAATGGTTGACTCGCCACGTTTGCGCAGCAGCTCCAGCCCCGGCCAATCGGGGTTGTGATCCAGAAAAACACGGTAGTCGGCGAAGGTCCCCTTGCCCGCGCGCAGGCGCTGCCACTCGATTATATCGGCGGCCACCTGACCGTCGTCCCGCGCGATTTCGCCCGCGGCGGCCCAATCGCCTTGACGCGCGGCAGACAGCGCCATGCGCATTTTAAAACCCTGCAGCAGGTCGGCGGGCCTTGGCGTGGGCGACTTCGACGACAGAACCACCGTGTTTGAAACCGCAGTTTCCGGGGTCGGACGTGGCACCGGGCGCATATCCTGCGCCAGCGTGGGAGTGCCGGTCAGCACAAGGCCAAGCCCGATCTGGAATATCCGCATAGTCAGCATGGCTTCCTGCCCTTGACGCGTCGCAAGCCACAAGGTAGCGGGCCTGAAGCCCAAGTAAAACACACAAACTTGGCAACATGGGCGGCATTGGCTAGTGTCCGCTCACTTTTGGCCGTGGCATGGTGCCTTCGGCCCACGACTATAAAGGAGCGCATCATGATCAAAGGGTCCCTTCCAGCCCTGGTGACGCCGTTCAAGAACGGCCAGCTGGATCTCGATGCGCTGAAACAGCTGATCGAGTGGCATATCGACAGCGGGTCTGATGGCTTTGTGCCCGTCGGCACCACCGGCGAAAGCCCGACGCTGAGCCATGCAGAGCATGACACCGTGGTCGAAACCGTGGTCAAGGCCACCGCCGGTCGCGTGCCTGTCGTGGCTGGTGCCGGGTCCAACAGCACCGCTGAATCCGTGCGACTGGCGCAGGCCGCCGAGGCCGCCGGCGCCGATGCCGTGCTGGTTGTGACGCCCTATTACAACAAGCCCACCCAGCGCGGGCTGATCGCACATTTCACCGCCGTGCATGACGCCTGCGGCCTGCCGATCATCATTTACAACATCCCGCCACGGTCGGTCATCGACATGACGCCCGAGACGATGGGCGAACTGGCCAAATTGCCCCGCATCACCGGGGTCAAGGACGCCACCGCAGATCTAAGCCGCGTGTCGATGCAGCGCATGACCTGCGGGCCGGATTTCATCCAACTCTCTGGCGAGGATCCCACCGCGCATGGCTTCAACGCGCAGGGCGGGGTTGGCTGCATTTCGGTTACCGCCAACGTAGCCCCTGCGCATTGTGCTGATTTGCAGGATGCCTGCGCCGTTGGTGATTACGCAAAGGCGTTGGAAATCCAGGACCGTTTGATGCCGCTGCACAAAGCCATCTTCACCGAACCGGGGCTGGTGGGCGCGAAATACGGCATGTCGCTGTTGGGCAAATGCACCGAAGAGGTGCGGTCGCCGCTGACTGGACTGATGGACAACACCAAGACCGCGATTCGCGGTGCGATGACCCATGCCGGGTTGCTGAACTAGGGTTTCACCATGTCGGAACGTATCCACATGATCTGCGGCCTGACGGGCGCAGGCAAATCGACCTATGCCGAACAGTTGCGGCGTGACATTGGGGCTGTGCGATTCAGCATCGACGACTGGAACGCGCGGCTATTTTTCATGGATCGCGATCCAACATCCGATTTCGACTGGTTCTACGAACGGGTCCAGCGCAGCTGCACTCAGATGCGCGACACCGCCGAACAGGTGCTCGATGCCGGCTGCCCGGTGGTGTTCGACTGCGGCTACACCGACCGCAAGGAACGCGCGACATTCTATGATTGGGCGGCAGCGTTGGGCGAACCGGTGTGTCTCCATTTCGTCGATGTCGATACCGAAACCCGCTGGGGTCGTGTCCAGCAAAGCAACTCCGAACGCGGCGCGACCTTCGCACTGGAGGTTACGCGCGAGATGTTCGTTTCCATGGAAGGCATCTGGCAGGCACCCGGGGCCAATGAACTGCCGGAAACGGCGGGTCGCGTTCAGATCGTTTAGCTGATCCAATCGCGGTTCTTGCCCTGAATGGTGCGCACGCGGCGCATCACTTCGATAATCATCGCGGTCTGCAGTCCGATCATCAGCAGCCCGTTGATGGCTGCCATCCCCGCCAGCAGTCGCCATTCCTGCGGCAAAAGAATGTCGCCGAAGCCCAGTGTGGTGAAGGATACGATAGAGAAATAGACAGCAGCCTCGACAGTGATGAAAACCTTCAGCAGCAGAAACGCAATCGCCCACATCCAGACGGCCGCCGAAACGATCATCAGAAACCACATCACCGCACCGCACAGCAAGATCAGCATCTTGACTGCATGTGGCGGGCGCAGAAGCCATTTCTGGTAACGCGTCAGCACCGCCTCCAACGCCAGAAATCCGACCACCGCGACAAAGGTCGATCCCACGATCAGGATGGAGCCAAGAAAGATCTGCAAAATCATGGCAACCGGTATCCGCCCCGACGCAGCCATGGTCAAGTCCCGACCACTGGACACCGTCTTCACAGCTGCCTATGTCGGGCGGGTTATGGCCAAACCAAAGACAGATCCCAACTACAAGATCGTCGCCGAGAACCGGCGCGCCCGGTATGATTACGCAATCGAGGACGATCTTGAATGCGGCATCATTCTGGAAGGGTCAGAGGTGAAATCGCTGCGCGAGGGCGGGGCGAACATCGCCGAAAGCTATGCAGAGGTGAAGGATGGCGAACTGTGGTTGGTCAATAGCTATGTCGCGCCTTACGACAAGGCCAAGACATTCGGCCATTTCGAAAAGCGCCGCCGCAAGTTGCTGGTGTCGCGCAAGGAACTGTCGCGGCTGTGGTCGGACACCCAGCGCAAGGGCATGACGCTAGTGCCGCTGGTGTTGTACTTCAACCACCGCGGCATCGCCAAGCTGAAGATCGGCATCGCCAAGGGTAAAAAGAATCACGATAAGCGCGCGACCGAGGCGAAACGCGACTGGGGCCGCCAGAAACAACGCCTGTTGCGGCACGGGGATTAGGCCGTCGACGGTTTACACTGGCTAAGCCGATTGTGCTTTCCAGTGTTACCGTTTTCCCGTTTTCCCCGGAAAATTCAGAGAGAAATCTTTGTCCAACCGCTTTGATCCAACCATTGATCAATCGTCGCCTCTTTGATGGGGCACGGGATTCCTTTTGGAGGTAACATGGAACTAGTTATCAGCCCGATCGCAGGTGCAATCGGCGGCATCGGCGGGCAGCTGCTGTACACGTTGGGCGCGGGCGGAGTGGCTGACGCAGCAGGTGTCGCGGGTGGCATGGATATCGGTGCCATAGGCGGTCAGATCGCTTCGGGTGGTGTCGGCGGCGGTGCGCAGCTGGCCGTCGTCAGCGTCATCAAGTACGCGATGGGCAAGTAAGACGCACCCCACCCGCGACCTTGCGGGACTTGTCACTGCCGCCCTGCCTCGCTAGGCAGGGTTCGCGTGACATTTCCCGAGGCCAACATGGCAATAGACGACCCCAAGACACTTGTTTCCACCGAATGGCTGGCAGCGCATCTGTCCGACCCCGATCTGCGTATCTTCGATGCGTCGTGGTATCTGCCCGACATGGGCCGAGATGGGCGCGCTGAGTACGATGCCGCGCACATCCCCGGCGCGCGCTATTTTGACATCGACGATATTAGCGATGCGCGGTCGGACCTGCCGCATATGGTCCCCCCAACCGAAAAATTCATCAGCCGGATGCGCGCCATGGGCGTCGGCGACGGGCACCAGGTTGTCGTCTATGACGGCGCGGGCCTGCTGTCTGCCGCGCGGGTGTGGTGGATGTTCCGCCTGATGGGCAAGACGGATATCGCGGTGCTCGACGGCGGTTTCGGCAAATGGCAGGCCGAGGGGCGCGAGGTCGAAGACCTGCCGCCCATCATGCGCGACCGCCATATCACCGTCAGCCTGCAGAATCATCTGCTTAAAGACGTCACCCAGGTCGCCGCCGCGTCAAAACTCGGCGATCACGAGATTCTCGATGCACGTTCGCCCGGCCGGTTCCGCGGCGAGGAACCTGAACCGCGCGAAGGGCTGCGCGGCGGGCATATTCCGGGTAGCAAATGCGTGCATTATCGCACGTTGTTGAATGATGACGGTACGATGAAGGACATAGCCGCCCTGCGCGCCGTCTTTGGCGCCGCCGGGGTCGACCTAAAAAAGCCGGTGATCACAACCTGCGGATCGGGCGTCACGGCGGCGATCATCAACCTTGCGCTGGAACGCATCGGCCATGACCGGCATTCGCTTTATGACGGGTCGTGGTCTGAATGGGGCATGTATGGCGACCTGAAGGTCGCGACTGGAGAGTAGACAGATGCTTGAAAACCTGACCGAACAGCCAAAGGACAAGATTCTTGAGATAGCGACCCTGTTTCGCGCCGACACGCGCGCCGACAAGGTGGATCTAGGGGTTGGCGTCTACAAGAACGCCGAGGGCGTGACGCCGGTGATGCGCTCGATCAAGGCCGCTGAACAGCAGCTCTGGCAGGCCGAAACGACCAAGGCCTACACCGGCCTTGCGGGTGATCCGGGGTTCTCGGATGCGATGCGCCAGTTGATCCTGGGCGATGCCGTCGATGGTGCCCGCGTGGCCGCCGCTGCCACGCCCGGTGGCACCGGCGCGGTGCGCCAGGCATTCGAACTGATCAAGATGGAAAACCCCGGCGCCACGGTCTGGGTGTCTGACCCGACCTGGCCCAACCATGTTTCGGTGCTAAACCATCTTGGCATGACGATGCGGCTTTACCGCTATTTCGACAATGACACCCGCGCGGTGGATTTCGACGGAATGATGGGCGACCTTGCCGGAGTAAAGGCAGGTGACGTCGTGTTGCTGCACGGCTGCTGCCACAACCCAACCGGCGCGAATCTGAACCTGACCGAATGGCAGGCCGTTGCGGACCACCTAAATGGCAAGGGCGCGACGCCGATGATCGACATCGCCTATCAGGGCTTTGGCGACGGACTAGAGGATGACGCGCAGGGCACCCGCCTGATCGCGCGCGAATGCCCCGAGACGCTGATCGCCGCGAGTTGCTCCAAGAACTTCGGCATCTACCGTGAACGCACTGGCCTGTTGATGGGCATCGCACCCAGCGCCGACAAGAAGGCCAGCGTGCAGGCGACGTTCAACCACCTCAACCGGCAGAATTTCTCGTTCCCGCCGGACCATGGTGCGCGGCTGGTGACCATGATCCTGAACGACGACGCCCTGCGCGCCGACTGGCAGGCCGAACTGGAGGCCATGCGCCTTGGCATGCTGCAACTGCGTGAACAGCTGGCGAATGAGCTACGCCGCTTGACCGGGTCCGACAGGTTTGGGTTCATCGCTCAGCATCGCGGCATGTTCAGCCGCCTTGGCGCAACCCCCGAACAGGTGGCGCAGATGCGCGACGATCACGGCATCTACATGATCGGTGACAGCCGCCTCAACATCGCGGGTCTTAACGCCGCGACGGTGCCAATCCTTGCCAGGGCCATCGTCGATACCGGCATCTGACAGAGTCTTCTCAAAGACAAAAAAAGGCCCCGGACAGAAACGTCCGGGGCCTTTAGTTTCAGGCTGAAGGGAGGAGGAGATCAGCCCTTGGAGAATTCAGGATAGGCCTCCATGCCCAGTTCGGCAGTGTCGAGCCCGTTAATTTCCGTCTCTTCGTCGACCCGGATGCCCATGGTACCCTTTAGAATCGACCAGACCACCAGGCTGACGATAAAGACGAACGCACCTACGATGATGATCGGCACAACCTGACCTACCAGCGTCGCGTCGCTGTTGGTCAGCAGCACCGCCAGCGTACCCCAGATGCCTGCGAACAGGTGAACCGGGATCGCACCGACAACGTCGTCGATCTTCAGCTTGTCCAGGAACGGAACCGCGAAGACCACGATCACACCGCCCACGGCACCGATCAGCGTTGCCATGCCCAGCGACGGGGTCAGCGGCTCTGCGGTGATCGACACCAGACCGGCCAGCGCGCCGTTCAGCACCATGGTCAGGTCAGGCTTTTTGTACAGCAACTGCGTCAGGATCATCGCGGTCAACGCACCCCCGGCGGCCGCCGTGTTGGTGTTTGCAAAGATCCGGCTGATGTCGGCCACGTTGGCCGCGGTGTCCATGTACAGCTGCGAACCGCCGTTGAAGCCGAACCAGCCCATCCACAGGATGAATGTGCCCAGCGTAGCCAGCGGCAAGTTTGAACCCGGGAAGGGATGCACGCGCCCGTCCTTGCCGTATTTGCCGATGCGCGGCCCCAGGATCAGCGCGCCAGCCAAAGCGGCCCAGCCCCCGACAGAATGCACAACGGTCGACCCGGCGAAATCAAGGAACCCGAAGTTCGCATCCAGGAAACCACCGCCCCATTTCCAGCTTGCCTGGATCGGGTAGATCAGACCGGTCAGGATAATGACGAAGATCAGGAAGGGCCACAGCTTGATCCGCTCGGCCAGGGCACCCGATACGATCGAGGCCGTGGCGCCGCAGAACATCAGTTGAAAAAAGAAATCCGAACCGACAGAGGCATAGGTCAGATCGGTTTCCGTGTCGGCCAGTCCTACCGGCTCCATCGCGGCGGGGCCAAAGGCGCCAAGCATTCCCTCGATTCTCCAGGCATCGCCGGGATACATCAGTTTGTAGCCGACGATATAATAGGCGATGGCGGCAAAGCTGAACAGGCCCATGTTCTTCATCAGTTGCATCGTGGTGTTTTTCTGACGGACCAGACCGGCCTCGAGCATGGTGAAACCGGCCGCCATCCAGAACACCAGAACGCCGGTGACAAGGAACATGAAGGTGGTAAAGATATAGCCGATTTCGCCGTTTGGCGGGGTCACGTCGGGTTCTTGGGCTAGGCCCATCGCAGGCAGGGCGACCAATGCGGCCGCGGCCATCCAGGGTTTAAAGTTCATCGCGTTCATCCTTTCGCTACGCTGTTGTGCCCGGGGCTTACAGCGCGTCTTCATTGGTTTCGCCGGTGCGCACCCGCACGGCCTGTGCCACGTCGAGCACGAAAATCTTGCCGTCGCCGATCTTGCTGGTCTTGGCAGTGGCCTGAATGGTGTCGACCACCTGGTCGGCCAGCGATGCCGGGACCACGATTTCAAGTTTCACTTTGGGCACGAAATTCACCGCGTATTCCGCGCCACGATAGATTTCGGTGTGCCCGGATTGAGAGCCGAAGCCCTTGATCTCTGACACCATCATTCCGCGCACGCCAATGCCGGTCAGTGCCTCGCGCACTTCTTCCAGCTTGAACGGCTTGATCGCTGCTATGATCAGTTTCACTTTCTTCCCCTTCCGTTTCGCAGGCAGTCCCTGCCGAAATCCCACGAAGGAAACTCAGCGCCGCGTCGCAGCGAAGACAACGGAGTCCGGTGTGGGCAGATGCCGAAAATCTGGCATTATGCACGTTTTTTGCACTTTTTGGTCGTTTAGCTTAATTCTTATGCAGACAAAAAAATCATGCGTCGGGATGCCCATCGCTCTGTTAAGGGCTTTTTCCGCCCTTTACGGAGTGGATTCCCATTATTTCCTTTAGTTCCGGGTGCACATTTCGGTTGTGACGGGTTATGTTTCGCGCACAGAAAACCCGGGCAGGGCAATTCATGAGCAACTCAGGCAAGCGCACGCCACCGCGTGTGGTGAATACGCGCCGAAAACCGGCCGCCAATCGCAAACCCACAGCTCGTAAACCTGCGCCCGCCCGGAGGCCGCGCAAGAACCGGCGTAACCCGGTCATTGGTTTTTTCCGCAGAATCGTTGGCTGGAGTGTCCGGCTGTTCTTCAGCCTCGCCTGGCGCGGCACGCTCGTTATCGCGCTGATCGTCGGCACGGCAGCCTGGTACTACTACTCACATCTTCCGCCTGTCGCCGACCTGCTGGATGCCCGCACGCGCGGTTCTGTCACTATGATGGATAGAAACGGCGACGTCTTTGCGTGGCGCGGTGAACAGTTCGGTGGCAATGCAACCGCGCAAACCGTGGCGCCGGTGTTGAAAAACGCCATCATCGCCACCGAAGACAAGCGGTTTTACCGCCATTTCGGGGTGTCGCCGCGCGGCATCGCCAGCGCAGTACGGATCAACCTTCGCGAAGGGCGCGGGCCGCTGTCGGGCCATGGCGGTAGCACCTTGACCCAGCAGGTCGCCAAACTGCTTTGTCTTGGCGTGCCCTACGACCCCGACAAATGGAAGTCGGAAACGGATTACGAGGCCGACTGCCGCCAAGGGTCAATGTGGCGCAAATTTAAGGAGATGACTTTCGCATTTGCAATGGAGCTGCGCTACTCCAAGGATGAGATACTGACGATCTACCTGAACCGTGCGTTTCTGGGGGCAGGGGCACGCGGGTTCGAGGCGGCCAGCCAACGCTATTTCGGCAAATCCGCCGCAGAGGTGAACGCGCCAGAGGCCGCGATGTTGGCCGGGTTGCTGGTCGCGCCGTCAAGATACGCCCCGACGAACAACCTGCAACGCTCTCAAGAGCGTGCATCGGTTGTGCTGAACCTGATGGCAGAGCAGGGCTATATCACCCCCGCCGATGCTGCCGCCGCCAAGGCCGCGCCTGCCGAACTGTCAGAGGCCGCTGAGGCCCGCGCGGGGGGTTATTTCGCCGATTGGGTGATGGAGCGTGGCCCGTCCTTTTTGACCAAGGACACAACCGAAGACGTGATCGTCAAAACTACACTCGACCAGCGCATCCAGCGTGCTGCCGAGCACGGCCTGCGCGCAGTGCTAGAGGCCAAGTTGAAACCAGGATCCAAGGCGCAGGTGGCGATCGTGGTGATGTCGGCAGATGGCGCGGTACGTGCCATGGTTGGCGGCGTCAAGTTCAAAGGCGTCGCCGGAAATTTCAACCGCGCGATCATGGCCAAGCGGCAGACCGGGTCGGCGTTCAAGCCCTTTGTCTATGCCACCGCACTGGACCTTGGTTATCGCTTTGACGATCCAGTGATGGACACACCTTTGACGATCGACATTCCGGGATCCGGCCCTTGGTCACCCAAGAATTACACACGTGAATACCTAGGTCAGGTGACGCTCACAGAGGCGCTTGTGCGCTCACTCAACATCCCCGCCGTGCGGATTTCAGAGGCTGTGGGGCGCGAAAAAGTGCGCTTGGTCGCCGAACAGTTCGGCATCGAAAGCGATCTTGCCGCGGGGCCCGCGCTGGCGCTGGGCACCAGCGAGTCCACGCTTATGGAGATGACCGGCGCCTATGCGGGCATCCTGAACGGCGGCTCGTCGGTGCGGCCCTATGGCCTGACGGAACTGCGGCTGGTCGGCGAACAGACGCCCTTGATGGGCCAGGTCGGCGGCATGGGCGAGCGGGTGATCTCGGAAATGGCGGCGCGCCAGCTGGTCTACATGATGAACCAGGTGGTTGAACGTGGCACCGGCCAGCGCGCCAACCTGGCGGACCGACCTGTCGCGGGCAAGACCGGCACGACGCAGGCGGCGCGCGATGCGTGGTTTCTGGGCTTTTCAGCCGATTACGTGGCGGGGGTCTGGATGGGTTACGACGACAACACGCCGCTGTCGGGTGTCACTGGCGGCGGGCTCCCCGCCGAAATCTGGCACGAAGTCATGCTTCGCATCCATCAGGGGATGCCGGTTAAGCCATTGCCGATGATCGACCCTGCCCAGATGCGCCGCGTGATCCAGCCCGCCCCC
>CAWKOX010000037.1:0-13431 GCA_963851095.1 uncultured Gammaproteobacteria bacterium
CGTGTGAGCACTTAGCCAAGATTGGCTGAGAATATCGTTTAAGGAGGTGATCCAGCCCCAGGTTCCCCTAGGGCTACCTTGTTACGACTTCACCCCAGTCATGAATCACTCCGTGGTAAACGCCCCCCCGAAGGTTAAGCTATCTACTTCTGGAGCAACCCACTCCCATGGTGTGACGGGCGGTGTGTACAAGGCCCGGGAACGTATTCACCGTGACATTCTGATTCACGATTACTAGCGATTCCGACTTCATGGAGTCGAGTTGCAGACTCCAATCCGGACTACGACATGCTTTATGGGATTAGCTCCACCTCGCGGCTTGGCAACCCTTTGTACATGCCATTGTAGCACGTGTGTAGCCCTACTCGTAAGGGCCATGATGACTTGACGTCGTCCCCGCCTTCCTCCGGTTTGTCACCGGCAGTCTCCTTAGAGTCCCCAACTAAATGATGGTAACTAAGGACAAGGGTTGCGCTCGTTACGGGACTTAACCCAACATTTCACAACACGAGCTGACGACAGCCATGCAGCACCTGTCTCAGTGTTCCCGAAGGCACCAAGCTATCTCTAGCAAGTTCACTGGATGTCAAGAGTAGGTAAGGTTCTTCGCGTTGCTTCGAATTAAACCACATGCTCCACCGCTTGTGCGGGCCCCCGTCAATTCATTTGAGTTTTAATCTTGCGACCGTACTCCCCAGGCGGTCTACTTATCGCGTTAGCTGCGCCACTAAGAGATCAAGTCTCCCAACGGCTAGTAGACATCGTTTACGGCGTGGACTACCGGGGTATCTAATCCCGTTTGCTCCCCACGCTTTCGCACCTCAGTGTCAGTATCGAGCCAGTCAGTCGCCTTCGCCACTGGTGTTCCTTCCCATCTCTACGCATTTCACCGCTACACAGGAAATTCCACTAACCTCTCTCGTACTCTAGTGAGTCAGTTTTGAATGCAGTTCCAAGGTTGAGCCCTGGGCTTTCACATCCAACTTAACAAACCACCTACGCGCGCTTTACGCCCAGTAATTCCGATTAACGCTTGCACCTTTAGTATTACCGCGGCTGCTGGCACTAAATTAGCCGGTGCTTCTTCTGCGAGTAACGTCACAGCCAGCAATTATTAGCTACTGACCTTTCCTCCTCGCTGAAAGTGCTTTACAACCCGAAGGCCTTCTTCACACACGCGGCATGGCTGCATCAGGCTTTCGCCCATTGTGCAATATTCCCCACTGCTGCCTCCCGTAGGAGTCTGGGCCGTGTCTCAGTCCCAGTGTGGCTGATCATCCTCTCAGACCAGCTAGAGATCGTCGCCTTGGTAGGCCTTTACCCCACCAACTAGCTAATCTCACTCAGGCTCATCGAATAGCGCAAGGCCCGAAGGTCCCCTGCTTTCCCCCGTAGGATATATGCGGTATTAATCATCGTTTCCAATGGCTATCCCCCACTACTCGGTAGATTCCTAAGCATTACTCACCCGTCCGCCGCTCGACGCCTAGTAGCAAGCTACTTTCGTTTCCGCTCGACTTGCATGTGTTAAGCCTGCCGCCAGCGTTCAATCTGAGCCATGATCAAACTCTTCAGTTTAAAATCTTACTCAAAATAAAAACTAACTTTTATACTCACCTAATTAAAGTAGAGTTCGTGAGTTCTTATCTTGTTTTATGCTTTGATGTTATTAGCAGACCCTAATAAAAGAGAAGGCTGAATAACTGTCTCGGCTCAATCAAGGTAAGCACCCACACGAATTATCTAAATATATTGTTAAAGAACATTGCTTAGGCTTTCACCTTAAGCGGGCTGCGAATTATAATGATCTAAATCATCATGTCAACAGCTTTTTAAAACTTTCTTTTCAGTCGAACCATTCTTCCGAATTAATCCACTTCAAAGTGAGGCGCAGTATATATTGCTTAATGACCATGTCAACCTCTTTTTTCCTTTGTTTTCAAAGACTTACGAGCTTCTCTTCAAAGGAGGGCGTATTCTAAACATTCGTTTTAAATAGTCAACCCTTTATTTTCATTTGTTTTTCAAGTTGTTCTTTCGAACCACTGTTCTTAACAAGTGAGCGGCGCATTATAGGGATTCTACAAGCGCCGTCAACCGTTTTCTTTCCATTTATTTAATTTCAAACAAATGGTGCTTTTTCTTACCCAGTTTCACTAAGAAAAAACGGCCATAAAGCGCTTTGTCTGCGGTAAAGCTTTGCGCTGTGCTCATATTATCTGCAGCACCTTTTGCCTCACCATTAATAAGTACTGCGTTACGGCCAAGTGCATCTTTAACTTCTCTTCCGGTTTTAACCATTCCGCATTCTGCGAATAGAGTTGTCAGCGGTTTGTCTGCAATATCAGTAAGCAATAGATCGCTCGACGGTAGCCCATCCAGCTTTATTTGCTCTAACTCTGTTTCTGACAGCGTTGCGAGATCACCAGAGAATAACGCTTCTGTTATGCGCTTTGCGGACTCTAAGGCATTTTGCCCATGAACCAAGAGAGTTACTTCGTCAGCCAAGATTCCCTGAGCTGTCTTGCGACCCTGTATCTCTGCATCATGGGCTTCAATCTCAGCAATGCGCTCAATCGATAAGAAAGTGAAGTAGCGTAAGAACTTATAAGCATCGGCATCGGCTGTATTTAGCCAAAATTGATAGAATGCATACGGCGATGTTTTAGAAGGCTCAAGCCAAATAGTCCCACTCTCAGTTTTACCGAACTTGGTACCATCTGATTTTGTTACTAAAGGAAGGGTCAAACCAAAAGTTTGCTTTCCGTACATGCGACGGGCGAGATCAACCCCCCCCACGATATTCCCCCACTGATCCGAACCACCAATTTGGATTCTGCAATCTTCTCGCTCAGACAGCTCAGCAAAGTCATACGACTGCAATAGCATATAGGTGAACTCAGCAAAGGAAATACCTTCGCCTTCTCGGTCAAGCCGCTGCTTGACCGACTCTTTCTGGATCATATTATTAACTGAGAAATACTTGCCAACATCACGCAGAAAATCAAGGATGCTTAGCTGTCCAACCCAATCTAGGTTATTCACAACCACTGCACTCTTCTCGCCAGCGTCGAAATCAATAAAGCTGCTTACTTGAGCTTTTAGCTTATTAACCCAATCACCCACAACTTCTGAGGTATTTAACTTACGTTCTTGAGCTTTAAAACTTGGATCCCCAATTAAGCCCGTGGCACCACCTACTAATGCCATTGGTTTGTGTCCAGCTTCCTGGAAACGCTTTAATGCTAATAAAGGTACAAGACTACCAATGTGCAAGCTGTCAGCAGTAGGATCAAAACCACAATAAAGCGTGCGACAACCACCTTCTAGATATTCAATAAATTCTTCGTCTGCCGTTGTCTGGCTAATAAGGCCTCGAGCCTTTAAATCTTCGATCAATGCTGCCGTCATGACGTTCTCTTGTCAGTCTATAGTGGGAAAATAAGCGATCGTCACAATACCGAATCAGTTAATAAATGCAATAGGGATACTGTTAATGACGACTATTTAAGAAACTTTTTGAGGAACTTTGTTGTACACTGTCCACCATAGAAAAGATTCATTTTTAGGAACAATAATAACTATGGCAGTCCTTGGCCAGTGGCGGTACTTCCCCAAAACACATATTGCAGCAATAAGTCTTATTACTATTATTGTTCTTTTTGCTATCGGTAAAAGCTCAGATACTCAGCAAAAGCGCGAAATTCAGACCTTAGTTCTTAATAGCGAAGCGGTTGTCAACAGCGTTGAAGCCGTCGAAACCTGGCAACAGACCGAGCTTAAATCCGGCGATAATTTATCGCGCGTTTTCACTCGTCACTCCTTGAGTGCTGCAGATGCTCTTGCTATTGCTTCTAGTGCGCCTAAGCGGGTGCTTAATTTGCAACCTGGCCAAATTATTAAATGGCAAAGTAGTGAAAGCAATAATGTAACGCGCATGCGTATCGAGACGTCACCTCTAATCGCTCATGTTTTTGAGCGCACTATTAAAGGTGATTACGATTATCAGCTGGATGAAAAAGTAGCGGATCGTCGCCCTAAATTTGCCCATGCGACGATTAAGTCTTCCTTATTTTTAGATGGTGCAAAGCAGGATATTCCGCAATCAACCTTGATTGAGCTGGCGGGATTGTTTGGCTGGGATATCGACTTTGCATTGGATATCCGCCCTGATGATGAATTCAGTCTTATTTATGAAGAACTCTTTTTAGATGGAGAGCGTATCGGATTTGGTAATATATTGATTGCCCAGTTCATCAACCGTGGCCGAGAAATCACGGCAATCCGCTATGAAGATGGGAAAGGTGATGCTCAGTACTATGATCCCTCCGGCCATAGCATGCGCAAAGAGTTTTTACGAAACCCTATCGATTTTGCCCGCATCAGTTCTCGCTTTAATTTGAAACGTAAGCATCCCGTATTAAATAAATTCAGAGCTCATAGGGGAACCGACTACGCTGCAAGAACTGGCACTCCCATTAAATCTACCGGCGATGGCAAAGTTATTTTTGCAGGCCGTAAAGGTGGCTTTGGGAACTGCGTGATCATTCAACACGGTAGCCGCTATCAAACGCTCTATGCACATTTAAGTAAATTTAATAGAAGTGCCCGTAAAGGTCGAAGAGTTAAGCAAGGCCAAGTCATTGGTTACGTCGGCAGCACAGGACTCGCGACGGGGCCACACCTTCACTTCGAATTCAGAGTTGATGGCGTTCACCGAGATTCCTTACGCATTAAACTGCCTAAATCTCGCTCTATTGCGAAAAACCAAAAGAGCGCTTATCAAGCGGTTGCTGATCGTATGATTGAATGGCTTAAAAGCCAAAGAGATAACGTTCGTGCCAATGATGGCTCCCCTTCATTAACACAGAGTCCATCCGACTTAACAGATGACGCATAACATCAAGGAGCTGCCGTGCTTTACATAGGCCTCATGTCGGGCACGAGCTTAGATGGTATCGATGCCGCGTTGGTAAACATAGATGATAAAGGCATGCCTTCTTTAGTCGCAAGCCATTACCTGCCCTATGACAAATCACTTCAGGCACGTATCTTTAACCTGAGTCAGTCTGATTATGTTCAGCTTGAAGACCTAATTTCACTCGATAAAGAACTGGGGCATTTGTATGCCAACTGCTGCTTAGCACTGCTTGAGAAGCAAAATTTGATAGCGAGCGATATTGAAGCCATTGGCAACCATGGGCAAACCATTCGTCATAGACCACGCCCTAATGCCTTCAGTTTACAAGTTGGTGATGCCAATATCATTGCAGAACTCACTGGCATTACAACGATTGCTGATTTTCGTCGCCGTGATATTGCGGCCGGAGGAGAAGGTGCTCCTCTGGTTCCCGCCTTTCATCAAGCAGTATTTCAACATTCAGCCAGTCAGCGACAAGTCTTAAATCTAGGCGGTATTGCGAATATCACCGTATTATCCCCAGACCCTACTCATACCTTTGGCTTTGATCTAGGTCCTGCGAATGCGCTTTCGAATGAATGGGTTACAAAGCACTGGCGGTTGGACTTTGATAAAAACGGGGACATTGCGCGTACAGGCACAATTCAAACCGAACTTGTAGACAAGTGGCTAGCGCTTGAGTACTTTTCTAAGCAGCCGCCTAAAAGTACAGGCCGTGAACTGTTCAACCTTGCTCACTTTGAACGTATTAGCCCAGAGATGAATAAGGCCAACAAAGCAGACATACTTGCGAGCCTTATAGAATTAACGGCTATATCTATTGCGAAGGGAGTTAAGGAGTGGGGCTATAATAACGGCGAGCTCTACCTTTGTGGCGGTGGCGCACAGAATGGCTACCTTGTTGATCGCATTCAATATCATTTACCCGCGCTTAAATTAGGACGTACGGATGACTTAGGGATTCCTGCAGATATGGTAGAGGCTTGCGCATTTGCTTGGCTAGCGTATCGAACGATGGCGAGATTACCTGGCAATCTCGCTAATGCAACTGGTGCGATCGGTCCTAGAGTATTGGGTTCAATCTTTCCTGCTTAAATTTACCTTCCGGTTTAAATTTAGTTAGCACTTAAGCGCAGTTAAAAATAGGCATAGCCTGCTTTTTGTAAGCGTTCACGCTCACCCAAACCAAATGGAACAGGTTCAATAAAGGGAGGAAGCTGACTTTCCATAATGCCATTAGCGCCCATCCAACGTTTACACACCTTCACTTCAATCACATTAAATGCATCTAAACGCGCCGCTAAATCGACAAGTGCTTTATTATTGCGATAGTTACTGCGTACAAATGCATGAATTTCTTCACCATGCAGAACAACTGAGATAGGCTCGTCAGTATCATACTCACTGCTCGCCTCATCGTTCGCAATCATCTCGGCTTGAACCAATAATTGCTTTAATTCTTCCAGCGTATGAAGTTCGATATTCGCCTGCAGCTTTGACGGTTGAAGAGTATCTTCACTAACAACCGTTTCTATTGCTACCAGTGGCGCCTCAGATTGAGCATTTGGCTTGGTCGCCGTATCTTGCGCGTGGGCTATATTGTTCAGCAATAAGCTCAGTGCACAAACGGATATAAACCCCTTTTTGCCCAGCATGCGGCGCTCCTATAGTATTTGAATCAGCTAAATTAAATGGCGAATGATGAACCACAGCCACAGGTTGAACTCGCGCCAGGGTTATTCACAACAAAACGCGAACCTTCAAGGCCTTCTTGGTAATCGACGTTTGAGCCGACCAAATATTGGTAACTTAATGAATCCACCAGCACGCGAGCGCCCTCTTTAAGAATGATACTATCATCCTCATTACGCTCATCATCAAAGGTAAAGCCATACTGAAAACCAGAGCAACCGCCACCCGTCACAAAGACGCGTAGGCATAACTCATCATCAGCTTCTTCCACTAATAATGCTCTAATTTTCTCTTCTGCCGCGGGGGTTAACCCAATCGGCTCGGCTGATACTACTGCGTTCATTTTTTATCTCACAAAGACTAACGTGACCATTATCGAATTAACCAACCATTTTAGTCAACTTTATCGCCAGCTTGGTCACCTTTATTTTCAAGGGCTACCTGAGTTTCCAACATCGGTTTCTTTGATTTTTTCAATTCGTCCTTCGCTTGGTGAATAAGTTTCCCATTCACCTCAGCACCCAGAACCATTTCCATCATGTGGTAATACACATCTCCCTTAATGCGTGCTTTTTTCGCAAGTTCAACGTATTCGTATGCATAAATGTCTCCCTCAACAGTACCATTGATCACAACATTAGGCACTGTGATCTGACCGGTAATACGGCCACTGGTTGAAATACGCACTACAGCACCGCTACCCGCTTCAGCAATTAAGTTGCCTTTAATAACACCTTCTACTTGCAAGCCACCTTTAAATGTCACATCACCTGTGATCTCTGTTTTTGATGAGATCAGAGTATCGTAATGGCTGGCGGCCGCTTTATCTTTACTACTAAACATGTGCTATGCGTCCTTTTTTAACCACTCAATGGTCTCTTCTACGCGCTGGGCTTTGCTACCCGTTGACTGTAAAACCACTTGTACTTGTTCTATTTTAAAATGACTAGGTACTGTAATTTCGCCTGTTACTTCTTGGAAGTAACGAAAGCTAAATTTCACACCCAGCTCACTAATGTCATTATCTAGCTCTCGCAGTGGAATCATCTTACGCTTGCCCGCTTCTATACCAACAAAATTTACCGCGGCCAAGCCTTTGATGTAGCTAGAGTTATCAGCAACCTGAGTCATCATAATGCTATAGCGATAGGTATTAGCTTGTTCAAGCGGCTGAATATCAATTTTACTGATACGTAGCCCTTTATCTTGCCCGCCGGGTGCCATAATGCCTTTATAGAACGAGACCTCTTCTTCTAACGTAGCAATCTGAACCTTAAGCGCTTTCACCGTCTGTCGAATACCTTCTGCTGCTTGGCGATCGACTTCTCCGCCTTTTTCCAGCACTCCGACTCGCTGACTAAACCCTCTAATCTCCTGATTAGCGGCAATAATCTGCGACTGTAACTGATCGCGCTCGGCCGTTAGACTGTTCACTTGGTCCAAGCTGGCGTACTGGCCACCAAAGAAACAACAGGCCGCCACTAAAACGATAAAAATAAACAGATACACACTACGCCAAAATCGCTGCCAAGGGTCGTAGCGTACTAAGCTCAACCGATCTTGCTTACTGCCTTTTACTACGGCCATTCAATAATCCTTTGCTATCTATTAGTTTTTCAACTTGCCGCTAAGGAAGTAAGCCTACTATTTGTAAGCCCATATCTTCTGGCAAGCCAAAAACGATGTTCATGTTTTGAACGGCTTGTCCGGATGCGCCTTTTACTAAATTATCAATCACCGAAAGAATAACGATCAAGCCCGTATCCTTATGCTGATGAATCGCAATACGGCACATGTTACTGCCTTTTACCGAACGAGTTTCTGGATGGCTGCCGGCTGGCATAACATCAACAAAAGGCTCATTGGCATAACGCTGTTCAAATAAAGCCTGTAAACCATCAACACCTAGTGCCTCAACAGCCGCAGATTTACTCGGCGCGTAAACGGTTGAGTGAATGCCACGGATCATCGGCGTTAAGTGAGGTACAAAGGTTAAGCTCACATCACTGCCCGCGGCGCGTGCTAGCCCTTGACGAATTTCGGGTAGATGACGATGCCCGGAGACCGCGTAAGCCATCATGGATTCGCCTGCTTCACAGAACAAAGCCCCCATTTTTGCTTGACGCCCTGCGCCACTGACACCCGATTTACAATCAGCAATGATGCCGGTTGTTTCGATCAGGTTATTTTCCAATAACGGCAGTAACGCCAACTGAACTGATGTTGGATAGCAACCTGGCACGGCAATTAAGCGGGCTTGTTTAATCGCATCACGGTTCACTTCTGGTAATCCGTATACGGCTTCTGGCAATAAAGACTTAGCACCATGCGGCTGGTTGTACCATT
The DNA here is from genome assembly GCA_963851095.1 of uncultured Gammaproteobacteria bacterium. Lineage (GTDB taxonomy): Bacteria > Pseudomonadota > Gammaproteobacteria > Pseudomonadales > Oceanobacteraceae > Oleispira. Next base: position 8,960 of record CAWKOX010000037.1, read on the forward strand.
TCTCCCATTCATCGGCATCTTGCAGGCGGAAATCAGCACTTAGATCGATAACTTTAATACCTTGATCCAATACTTGCTGAGCCAACCCGTGAGCTACTCCATGAGGCGTGGCAAAGAAAACCACATCACACGGTGCAAGGTTCTCTGCGCTTGGCTCAGAGAAACACAGATCCACATGGCCACGCAGGTTTGGAAACATCTGCGCAACGGGAATTCCCTTCTCACTACGAGAGGTGATTACCGTCAATTCAACTTCAGGATGCTGACTTAACAGTCTTAATAATTCAACGCCGGTATAACCCGTGCCACCAACAATACCTACTTTAATCACTTGCGCGCCTCTAAATCTGAGATACAGGACATATAAAGTGCTTATAATAAGCCTTATATAAAGAATTGTTAGTTCAGAGCGTCAAAAAGTTCGTATAATTTGCTGTAGTAGACAAAACTTAACGGAATCCAATAATAATGAGGAGGCACAAGGGCAGCCCAATGAAGGTAAAAGAAAGCCAAATATCACTCGCCTTACTCGCTACCCTCGTCGGTTTATTAAGCGCTGGCATTATTACGTTATTCCGCCTAGCTTATGAGATGCCGCTAGAACACTGGATGCCTAATGGTAGCCATGAAGGTTTTGAATCTTTATCTAGCGAAACTCGCATTCTTCTTTTATTAGGCTCTACCGCGTTATTAATTGCTATTTTTAGCCGCTTACAACCCCACCAAAGAAAAGTCGGCGTTGCTCATGTATTACAGCGGATCGAGCAGCATCAAGGGTATTTACCCCGTGTTAATATTTTCGCCCAATTTTTTGGCAGCATCATTGCGCTTATTGGTGGCCATAGTATTGGTCGTGAAGGGCCTGCCGTCCACATTGGTGCTGGAACCGCCAGCCAGTTTGGCCAATGGTTAAAAACCCCTCATCATCGTTTAAGAGTACTGACTGCATGCGGGGTTGCGAGTGCTATTTCTGCTTCATTCAATACCCCCATGGCGGGAGTGATCTTTGCTATGGAGGTGGTCCTATTGGAATACAGCATCAAGGGCTTCATTCCTATCATACTAGCGTCTGTCACCGGCGCTATTGTTAGCCGGGCAGTATTCGGTAATGAAACAGCCTTCATTGTGCCCTCACTTGAAATGGGGTCACTCTTAGAAATCCCTTACATTTTATTATTAGCGCTAATTTGTGGTGGACTGGGTAGCCTTTATATTGCGTCCGTTAAATTTATGCAGCGCTGGAATGTACGCCCGATTTGGCAAACATGGGGGCTTTTGGGTGTCTGCGCTGCGTTCACCAGTGTGTACTTGCCCCAAATAATGGGGATTGGTTACGACAGCGTAAACTCTTGGCTACAGGGTGAGATTGTAATCGGTATTGCCTTAGTCTTACTGTTTGCAAAGCTGCTTTTATCGGGCTGGGCTTCTGCGGTTGGATTTCCCGGCGGTTTAATAGGCCCGAGCTTATTTATGGGGGCTGCGATTGGTGCGGTCATGGGTCAGCTTTCGGCTCATTTAATGCCTGAGTACCCGATTAACATAGGCTTCTATGCCATGCTCGGCATGGGGGCAATGATGGCTTCCGTTTTGCGTGCTCCCTTGGCCGCCTTGATGGCGTTATTAGAGCTCACCGCCAATCCTAATATTATTATGCCCGGAATGATGGCGATTGTGATTGCCAGCTTAACGGTCAGTGAAATCTTTCACCTACCGTCTATTTTTAGAATTCAAACCAATCTTGCCGTCAATAATGATCCCGTTCGCCAGTTATTGCGTAATACTTGGGTTGGCCAGGTGATGTCGGAAGATTTCAATACCAGTGAGCGCTTGATTAACCTTGCAAGTGCTCAGCTCATACTCAGTAACCAGCCATCATGGATTTACTTGGAGAACGACCAGCAACTGTTATTATCCACCGACCTAGTGCGCTTTATTGAATCTCATACTCAAGATGAGAATGAGGAGAAATTTAATACTGCTGATCCAGATCACTTAGAAATAGATTGTTTGCTTCTGCCGGCTGATCGAAAAATGGTAAAATCCATTTCTCTGATGGCTAATTTGCAAAATGCTTTAGACCTAATGCAACAGCACCACATAGAATGGTTGGTCGTTCATCGTGATGAACAATTCAATCATGTTGTCGGCATTGTTAGCCGTGAAATGATTGAACAATATTATCGCTATCAACCGCAAACGATAGAATCTTAAATTTAGTACAAGAGAGTTGTTTATGCTTTGGCTAAAAGCCTTCCACATTGTCGCCGTTGTTACTTGGTTTGCGGCGCTGTTTTATTTACCTCGATTATTCGTCTATCACGCTATGTCTGAAGATCAGATCAGTAAAGATCGCTTCAAAATTATGGAACGTAAATTATATCGGGGTATCATGACCCCTTCTATGATTGTGGTGATCGCCTTAGGTATTTGGATGATCACAATAAATGCAGAATATTATTTAAGCGCTGGCTGGATGCATGCCAAGCTGGCGTTAGTTGCTTTTTTAGTCGGCTATCACTTTATGTGTGGCGCGCTACAGAAAAAGTTTGCCCAAGATATTAACGATAAAAGCCATGTGTTTTATCGTTGGTTTAATGAAGTACCGGTTTTATTCTTGATCGCCATTGTCATCCTGGTGGTGGTAAGACCGTTTTAATGCTTTTAACAAGAGCGAACACACAAATGGGTTTTATAACCGCCAGCATGGTTGAGTATTTATTCCACGAGACGCCGTGAATACGGTCCCTGTAGGCTTGGGCTCGGCTCCTGCCTCACACACTCGCTCCATAAACACTCAACCCTGCCCGCTCTCATATTGCCAGATTTAATACTTAATCATTCAATAACGAATTCGAGTCCTTTATGTCTTATTCAATCAAACAATCAGAAACCCTTTTTGAACGCGCACAAGAATTTATTCCCGGTGGCGTTAACTCTCCTGTACGTGCTTTTAAAGGCGTCGGCGGAACCCCTATTTTCTTCGTTCGTGGTGAAGGCTCTTGTGTCTTTGATGCTGATGACAACCGCTATATTGATTACGTGGGCTCTTGGGGTCCGATGATTATGGGTCACGCTCGTGGTGATGTCATCGAAGCCGTTAAAAAGCAGTTAGACCAAGGCCTAAGTTTTGGTGCGCCCACTGAAATCGAAATTGAAATGGCACAAACGGTCTGTGGCCTCATGCCAGGCATGGACATGGTTCGCATGGTGAACTCTGGAACCGAAGCTACCATGAGCGCGATTCGCTTAGCCCGTGGTTTTACCGGTCGCGATAAGCTGGTTAAGTTTGAAGGCTGTTACCACGGCCACGCCGACTCTTTATTGGTAAAAGCCGGTTCTGGCGCACTGACATTCGGCGTTCCTTCTTCTCCGGGCGTGCCTGAAGGCGTTGCTAACGATACCGTTACCCTGAACTTCAATGATATTGACGATGTAAAAGCCTACTTCGAACAAGAAGGCGATCAAGTGGCCTGCATCATCGTTGAGCCTGTTGCCGGTAACATGAACTGCATTCCACCGAGTAAAGAATTCTTACAATGCTTGCGTGAAGTGTGTGATCAACACGGCGCGGTATTAATCTTTGACGAAGTGATGACAGGCTTCCGCGTATCGTTAACCGGCGCTCAAGGTTTTTATGGTGTTCAACCAGACCTAACAACGCTGGGTAAAGTAATCGGTGGTGGTTTGCCAGTTGGTGCTTTTGGCGGTAAACGCGAGATTATGGAATACCTAGCACCAATCGGCCCTGTTTATCAGGCGGGTACGTTATCGGGTAATCCGCTTGCCATGGCGGCTGGCTTATCCATGATGAAGTCAATTCAGAAAAACGGGTTGTATGAACAGCTTGGGGCCCGTGTTGAACAGTTATGTAGCGGTTTACAAGCGGCGGCCAACAAACATGGCATTCCATTTACCACCAATAACGCCGGTTCTATGTTTGGTTTCTTCTTTACTGAAGCCAACAGCGTTAACAACTTCGCTCAAGTTTGTGAATGTGACCAAGAAGCCTTTAAAGCTTTCTTCCACGGAATGTTAGAGCAAGGGGTTTACTTAGCACCTTCTGCATTTGAAGCTGGCTTTATGTCGGCGGCTCATAGCGAAAAAGATATCGACGATACCATCGCTGCCGCTGATGTGGTATTTGCTAACATGAGCGCTGCTAAATAAAATGTCGCTTATATTAACGATTACTGGTCAGCTACTGATGCTGATCACTGCTGCTTGGATGCTAAAAACCTGGCCACCAAAAGATGAAAAACCGGGTTGGTTTGCCGCTGCATTTTGCAGTGGCTTACTCATCGCATCTTTTGCGGCGTCTCGCTTGCTCACCCATGTCATAGAGCTAACACCTATGTTTTGGTTTGAGCAATTGGCCTTTTATGCTGCTTACCCGTTATTGAGCTTTGTCTTACTGGCATTGGCTTTCAACATTGATTGGCCAAAAGAAGCCTGGGGCAGAATTTTATTGGGGG